>NZ_SUHQ01000060.1 GCF_004962245.1 Mesorhizobium sp.
GGCTGACATCCTTGCGCAGCGCGCGCGGTTCGACCGGCTTCAGGTCTTCGAGGATGAGCTGGGTGTTGGCGAGCCAGCTCTTGTAGGGATGCCTGGTCGCGATCTCCGACTTGATCTCCTCGTCGGAAACGATGCGACCCTTCTCCAGGTCGATCAGCAGCATGCGGCCGGGCTGCAGCCGCCACTTCTTGACGATCCTTTCCTCCGGCACCGGCAGCACGCCGGCTTCCGAGGCCATGATGACGCGATCGTCGTCGGTGACGATGTAGCGCGCCGGGCGCAGCCCGTTGCGGTCGAGCGTGGCGCCGATCTGGCGGCCGTCGGTGAAGGCCACCGCCG
The DNA here is from genome assembly GCF_004962245.1 of Mesorhizobium sp. Lineage (GTDB taxonomy): Bacteria > Pseudomonadota > Alphaproteobacteria > Rhizobiales > Rhizobiaceae > Mesorhizobium. Next base: position 340 of record NZ_SUHQ01000060.1, read on the forward strand.
CCGGCCCGTCCCACGGCTCCATCAGGGCGGCGTGGTATTCATAAAAGGCCTTGCGATCTTGATCCATCAGCTTGTTGCCGGCCCAGGCCTCAGGGATCAGCATCATCATTGCGTGAGCGAGCGAGTAGCCGCCCTGCGTCAGGAATTCGAGCGCATTGTCGAAACAGGCGGTGTCCGACTGCCCCTCATAGGAGATCGGCCACAGCTTGGAGATGTCGTTGCCGAACAGTTCGGAATCGACCGAGGCCTGCCGCGCCGCCATCCAGTTGACGTTGCCGCGCAGCGTGTTGATCTCGCCATTGTGGGCGACCATGCGATAGGGATGCGCCAGCTTCCACGACGGGAAGGTGTTGGTCGAGAAACGCTGGTGGACGAGGATCAGCGCCGTCTCGAAACGCGGATCGGTCAGATCCTTGTAATAGGCGCCGACCTGATAGGCCAGGAACATGCCCTTGTAGACGATGGTCCGCGATGACATCGACACGACGTAGAAGCCATTGTCGACGCCCTTGGTCTCTTCGTGGATACGACCGGAAATGACCTTGCGCAGGATGTAGAGCCGCCGTTCGTAATCGTCGTCGCTCTCGATCTCGGCGCCACGACCCAAAAACACCTGCCGCTGGACCGGTTCTGAAGCAGCGATATCAGGCGCCTTTGACAGCGATGAATTGTCGACCGGCACGTCGCGAAAGCCGAGCAGCGGCTGGCCTTCGAGCTGCGCGACCTCGGCGATGATGCCTTCGATATGCGCCTGAAGCTCAGGATCGCGCGGCATGAACACATGGCCGACGGCGTAATGGCCGGGCTTGGGCAGTTCGACGCCCTGGCTGGCCATCTCCTCGCGGAAGAAGCGGTCGGGAAGCTGCACCAGCACGCCCGCGCCGTCGCCCATCAGCGGGTCGGCGCCGACGGCGCCGCGATGCGTCAGATTTTCGAGCACCGCCAGGCCGTCCGTGACGATTTGATGCGACTTCACGCCCTTCATATTGACGATGAAGCCGACGCCGCAGGCATCGTGCTCGTTGCGCGGATCGTAGAGGCCGTGGGCGGCGAACCCGGTAGGGGTCCGCCCGATCCTGGTCAGGCCAGTGGCGATGGACGGATTTTTGACGGCTGGCGCTTTCGTCTGCGCGGCCGGGCCGTTCGTCGCAGATGGCGTCACTTCCGTCATCGTCCTGTCCTCCGTTCTTGCCTGGCGCAGAGACAGGCGGTCGGCTGCGTCCCCCGTCTTCCCCGCCTGTGGGCGCAGGTGGATCGGTGGGCAGCGCCGAGCTGGCTGAGTAACCTTCTTCATGTTGCCAGCCTTACTCCAGTGCCATCTTCGACGGGTCCGGGAGACCCTTAGCGGCAGTATGTTTTGGTGAGTTGATCAGGCACGTCTTCTCCTTGCTCGGTCACGTGTTTGCGGATAACGGCGAGGCTGGGCTGGACGCCTGGGCCGACCTATTTGTACATCCACGTCAGGGAAATGGACGAATTGGCCAGTAAGCCATTCGCCCCTCTTTGGTTTCCTCCTTGGCCGCCCCTTTCACCTTTTGGGAGAATCCTCTTGCGGAGCCACACAGAGAGCGCCGTAACAAACCTTCTCACCCTTGTAGTTGGCCAGAGCCTGCAGCAACTCGGGTAGAAGGTGCTGTTTCAGGTCGTCCGAGATAGGCTCCGGACCCTCCAGCGCTTTCAGTGTCTGCTCGACCAACTCGATGGCGCGATCTTTGTTGCCGCTCTCATGATAGTACTGAGCGACCACCGGATAAGACAGGAACTTAGAGCCGCCGCCTTGCGGCAGTGCCACGATGTGTTTGGACAGCTCTTCGCCCATCGCGAAGCGCTCAGCAGACGGAAAGCCGGAATAATCAAAGCCCGGCGCGAAGAGTTGGTATAGCGCCCAATACATCCATCCCTCGGACTTTCTGTCGATCGCGTCGCGAACGAATTGGCGCATTACGGGCAAGCCGGCCTGCATGTCGCGCATTCTGTGAAGCAACAGATTGACATGACTCACGCGGAAGTTGAGTTTGTCCGGTATCAATGCGAGGCCTTCTTCAATCGCCGAGAGCGCCGTCTTCCAATCCTCGGCCTCCATTGCCGGCCGAAGTTTGTCGTATATGGGCTTGGTCAGCGCTTGTTCGCGCGCTATGGTTTCGCCTTCCGCAATCCGCTCCGTATCGGCGGATTTTGCCTGATCGCTGATGCGCCAGCTGCCGTTAAGCACCTTCGGCAAAACCTCATCGAGTTGCGTCGGATGACCGATAAAGGCGATGTGGCCGTCTCGGTCGACCACGAACGAGGTCGGGACCCCGTAAGAAAAGCTGGGCTCCATCCAAAGCTTGTCCATTTCGCCTGTGGAGTCGAATGCGATCCGATAGTTCAGATTCGGGAATTTTTCGGTCAACCAAGCGTCCAACGTGCTTCGGGCCTCGTCGGCCGTTGGAGCGTCTTCAGAAGCCGCGACTCCGACGATCTCAACGCCGTTGTCCTTGTATTTCTCCTGCAGCTGGATCAGATGGGGCATCCCGTCCACACATGGGCCGCACCAAGTTGCCCAAAATTCGACTATGCACACTTTGCCAGGCTCAAAGCTGGTGAGGGGCTCGCCACGCAGCCAGTTCTCGACTTTAATCGAAGGAGCCGGGGATTCCATCTGCAATACCACGTTGCGGTCCAAAGCTATTTCCAAAGGTTTCTGCACGAGCTGGTTTCCTCTCAGAGACGGCACACGGGTTCAGGGAGGAGCGGATCGCTCGTCTTGCCCCATTGAGTGCAGTCACAGTCACTCAGTCTCAAAAACCATGCCAACGCGCTCAGCGCGCAGTTAGCGCCCATTGCTTCGAAAAACCTCGACAGTGCCCAGATGTTGGTTGTAATGAACCTGACATTTGTCTGACGCTGTCAGCTTTTGGACACGCGATCACGCGCTTCGTGCCGCCAGAAGGTCAGGCCGAGCCCTGTGTTGCCAGCGGTCGCTTCGATGATTGTACCGCCCCGCGCGAGCTGGCCACGCTGTTCGGCATTAACGATCATCGACAACGCAATGCGATCCTTGATCGATCCGCCGGGATTCTGGCTTTCGAGCTTGACGAAGAGACGACACCTGCCGGTATCGAAGCTCTTCAGTTCGACGACCGGCGTCTCCCCAATCAGATCGAGCACTGACGCAAATGGCGGACGCAGGCGAGAGGACGCCTTTGTCGACGGTCGGCGGAACATCTCGAGGCTCATGCGGCTGCGGTCTCCAGAATGTCGGCATAGTGCCGTTGCGCAGCATCGGGATGCGAGCGCAGTCGGCTCTTCAGCAGTTGCGGAACAGTGGATTGTCGGGGTCGCTGGCGGGGGACCCGCTTCGGCAGCCGTTCAGGCGGCAGGTCAAGAAACCGTATGTCGGCATCAAGCAGCGCGCCGAAGAAGAAGGGAATCGAAACAGTGCCCTTCGAAAGACCCAGGGCAACGGAAATCATTGCATCGGGCGAGTTCATGCGCCTGAAGCAGCGCTGCCTGCAACTGCTTCATAGCGACAGGCGGGCGAGACTCTAGCGAGGCTTTCGCCGCTTGGTTGATTGAGGCTCTCGACGAAGCCACTAAGATTCGGCGGCCGATAATAGCTTGCTGCTCATTGGGACGTCGACCAACGCCGGGATTGAGAAAGGCAACCCTGCCCCACAAGGCGGGTGTCACACGTGCGGTGCGTCCGCTCGTCACGCCGGATGGTTTTTGAGACCTGGGTTCACGGCTAATCAGATGCACCCCTGTCGTCGTTTCGGTGCAGGCCGCCAGGGGGGCGTGTTGCAGCAGCTTGCAATTAGTTTCGCCAGTACGGGGCGTGCGAGCACGGGGCTGCACAATGAGATCATATGCCGGCGTGGGGACCAAGGTGTGGCGCAGCCTTAGAGAACTCAACACCGAGACCGGAGCAACGGAGACTGCTCTTTCGTCGAGCCAGTTTAAATTAGAACATTCTTTCTATAGTTTACGTCAATTATCCTGTTCGATAGCTCTGTCGACTAGCGATGAGACTTTTCAACGCAGCGCGGACATCCGCTGGCCGGATGTGACTTGCTATCCCTTTCAAGATCAAACAGGAGAACCCATGAGCAATCCAGTCCTTGTCAACCGGACCATTCTTGACTCCGACGTTGTACCGCTGACCAGCCGTGTCGGAGCTGAAATCAGAGGCGTTCGCCTTGGCGGAGACCTTTCGGACGCAGCGATAGCAGCCATCAACCAGCTTCTTCTAAAACACAAGGTGATCTTCTTCCGCGGCCAGGAGCACCTCGACGATGCGGAGCAGGAATTGTTCGCGCGGCGTCTGGGTAACCTTGTACCTCATCCCACGCAGGGGCCGGCAGCCGGCACGGCCTCAATCCTCAATCTCGATTCCGGCCGTGGCGGTGGCAGGGCAGACCAGTGGCATACCGATGTGACTTTCGTCGATGCCTATCCGAAATTCTCGGTCCTACGTGGCGTCGTCATTCCGGCGGCGGGGGGCGACACGATCTGGTCCAACACGCACGCCGCGTACGAGAATCTGCCGGCGCCGCTCAAAATATTGGCGGACAATCTGTGGGCTATTCATAGCAATGCCTACGACTACGCAGCCGTGCGCCCGCGCGCCACAGCCGAAGAGAAGAGGCACTTCGAGGAAGTCTTCACATCGACGATCTACGAGACCGAGCATCCGGTCGTGCGCGTCCATCCCAAAACCGGGGAGAAGTCGCTGCTGCTCGGCAATTTCGTGCAGCGCCTCGTCGGCCTTTCCAAGAGCGATTCCGCCAAACTCTACGAGGTGTTCCAGTCCTACGTCACTGCCCCGGAAAATACCGTGCGGTGGCGCTGGCAAGTAAGCGACGTCGCTATCTGGGACAACCGTGCTACCCAGCATTATGCGGTCAACGACTATGGCGACCAGCACCGGGTTGTGCGTCGCGCTACGGTTGACGGTGACGTTCCGATCGGCGTCGACGGTCGCCGCAGTATAACCCGTGTCAAGGCAGCCAAGCCGGCGGCGAAGGCAGCCTGACCGTCTGAACAGGGTAAAGATGAAAACTTCGTATCGCCGCGGCCATATCGCGCTGCTTAACCGCCCCACAAAGCCTTATGATTTCCGAGAAGCAAGGCGAGTTGCGGGCTCGAGGCTTGGCCCGAAATCGAGGTCCTGCAGCGTGGCGCATGGCTCGAGTCGCTGCTCGTGGCCCCGCTGCAGCGGTACAGGTCCCCCACCGCCCCACCATCTCGCCCGCCCTGCACCTCGGATAGCGATCATTCACCGTTTGTTCATTATGATAGCGCACGATCATAACTGGACATGCTGGTAGCTCGTACATGCCTGAAGGCCCTGCGCGCCGACCCAGCGCCGGGGCCTTTTTACTTCCGCAAAATCGATTCCAGCAACGCGGGCACTTCGCAGGATGTCGCAATCCCGCGCTTGCGATGATACGCCGTACAGCGAATTGCGCGAGTCAAACGAATTTGGGTTCCTCAAATATAGAATCGTCGATACCGATCCTGATGGATCGAGCCTCGACGACGAAGTCAACCATCTTCAAACGGAATTATTCAACATTGCCGAGAGCTCCCGGTGTGCCGTCGAAGCCGACATTCGGGAGGTCAGCGGTCACCAACGATCATGGTGATCGCCAGCATCTTTCGTATTCACATGACCGTCGGCCTGGTACTTTCCCGAGGCCATGACATGAGTGGGTCTTCCAAGCACCGATTTGGCCCGGTAGGATTTGCAGGGGGCGCGGACAAGCGGATGAACAAACGGAATGATGCTGGAAAACTGCGCGCCTGCTGGGATTTAGCCGACCGTCGATAGGAACATAGCCCTGGTCGACGGCTTTCTGAAGGGCAAGAGTTTCGCCGACCTGGCTCAGGAACATGGCTTGTCGACAACGAGGGTGCGCCAAATCATCGAGAAGGCCGATCGGCTCGTGGGCGGCGGCATTCAGACCAAGACTGAAACGTCCAACGCCTCGCCTCGATCCGATTTCATGGTCGACTATCCCTATGTGTGCAAATTGGCCGAGAAGCACCGGCTGGGTAGCGTCACGCCGCATCATTCTTTGCGGAGCTGGAGCGCGCGGGATCGCCGGAGCGGCTGGTGAAAGCGGTTGCCGGGGCGCACGCCAACAACAACACGTGAGCTGGCGCCTCGTGTGGCAAAAGGAGAGGGCGAGAGCCCATGGCCTGCAATGAAGCGATCAAGCATTGCGATCGTGGAACCAAGCTGCCCAGTCGACCATCCGGACCGCGGCCTTCAATGCCAGCTCGCCTTGGAATCGGCCTTCCAGGAATTGGCTGAGCGCGCAGCGGAATCCGGCTGGACCGAGGAGATAGCCACGCGCTCCTCGAACTCGCCGGCGCGCGCCTCAGGAGCGACTCCGCCAATGACGAGACTGAGAGGACGATTAATCGTGCCAGGGCAACGAGAGAGCGGCAGGTTCAAGAAGCTTCGCCTGACCCGATAGGAACGTCGCTGCGCCAATAAAATTGGCGGTGAAGGCTGACCGCGGCCGAGTCGGGCAAGCGAGCGAAGTGCTGAAATAAGGGCGTGAGAATCCAAGACATCGTTTGTAGAGAGCATCGAGCTTCGCGAAATTGTGGTACAGGATCGACCGCAGGTGTTCTCGGAGCGCTCGCAGAACCCGGGATTCTTCCGCGGCACCCGCCAAGGCGAAGAACGGTCAGAGTTGCACGATAACGCTTAAAAGCGAGCCTTCCTCCGAAAGTCTGCGCGCGCAGTTCCACGGTCCGATGCGCTTTCATAGCTATTCCAATCGCCGCGCCCATTCTCTCCCGGATCAGGTCCAGCGGGTCTGCAGTGCATGCGCCCCCAAAGTGGACGCCATTGGGCCGGGTGAACCGGGCTCGATTGCGCGCCGAAGGCCCGTTCCAGGCCCGGAAATCCGGGTCCGTCAGGGCGAGCGCGTGCGGGTCGAGGTAGAGAACGGCCTTGCCGAGAAAACGACCGTGCACTGGCATCGCGTGTGTGTGCCACATGCCATGGATGGCGTGCCTCACCTCACGCAGAAGCCGATTGGAGCGGGCGAGCGCTTCGTCTACGAGTTCGACGCCGTCGACGTCGGCATCTGCTGGTATCACCCGCACCAAGCGGAGCTTCGAACAGGTCGGGCGCGGACTTTATGGTCCGCTGATCATCGAGGAACCGAAGGCGGTGCGGGCCGATCGCGAGGTGACCTGGATGCTCGGTGACTGAGGGCTGACGAAATCTGGCGCAATCAGCGAGGATTTCGGCAACCGGCACGACATTCACCACAATGGCCGCGTCGGCAACACGGTTATCATCAATGGCCGCGTGCCGGATACCTTTGCGGTCAGAAAGGGCGAGCGCATCCGGCTGCGGCTGATCAACGCCGCCAATGCACGCATCTTCAGTCCCGACTTCACGGGTTTTCAGGCCGGCCGTCATCGCGCTCGACGGCCAGCCGGTGACGCCACACGCGCCGGAGGCGGGTGGTGCTGGGTCCCGCAATGCGCACCGATCTGATCCTCGACATGACGGGCAAGCCGGGCAGCCGGCTTTCGATCTTCGACCAGTTCTACGAGGGGCTGGAATATGAGCTCGTCGATCTTGTTTATTCCGACACTCCGCTTAGGGCACGTGTGCCTGATTGGCCGCTGACCCTGCCGACCATTCCGCTGCCGGAGCCGGACCTCGATACAGCGTCCCGCAACGAAGTCGTCTTCACCGGCGGCATGATGGGCGAGATGGTGGCGCAGGACATGGGTGAAAGCATGGGTCCGGGCGCATGATGCAGGACGATGAATTCCGGCACCGCCTGGTTCATCAACGGCGTCGCCGCCGACGAGGCCAATCACGACATGAAGCCGGGGCTGACGCTCTTGCGGAATAAGAGCCACGTCATCGCCACGACCAACGCAACCGCGTGGCATGATCCGATCCATCTGCACGGCCATTCCTTCCGGGTGATTTCCCGCAACGGCCAGCCCACCCCACGTCGCGAATGGCAGGACACGGCGCTGGTTTCGCCGCGCGAGAAGGTCGAGATCGCCTTCGTCGCCGACAATCCCGGCAATTGGATGTTCCACTGCCACGTTCTCGAACACCAGGCGGCCGGTCGCCTGACCAGTCCACAAGCCGAAGGAGAAGCAAAAATGTCCAATACCCTGATAGCTCTTGTCCTCGCCTCGAACCTGTCAGGCGCCGCTCCGGCGTTCGCCGGCGAAAGGACGTCACGCTCTACAAGAACCCGCAATGCGGCTGCTGCGAAGGTTATGCCGGCTATTTGCAGGAAACGGCTTCGCTGTCACCGTCAAGGCCGACGCACGACCTTTTCGCCATGAGCCGCGAAGAGGGCATTCCGCCGGAAGCCGATGGCTGCCTTCTCTCGTTCATCGACGGCTATGTGGTGAGCGGCCATGTGCCGGTCGGCACGGTCAACAAGCTCTTGACCGAGCGGCCCGACATCAAAGGGCATGACGCTGCCCGGCATGCCGATGGGCTCCCCCGGCATGAGTGGCACGAAGGAAGCGCCCTTCGAGATTCTCGAAATCCGGAAGTCTGACGGGACCGGCGGCGTCTACGCCACGGAATAGGAGGCTTCGATGATGGAATGCATGAGCGGCATGATGATGTTCGGCATGGGCCTGGTGTGGCTGCTTGTCGTCGTCGTGCTCGTCCTCGGGACGGCCGCGCTGATCAAGTACCTGTTCTCCAGCGGCGGCAAAGGAGAAGGGCGTCGGTCCTCTTATCGATGCGTGGCCGCGGCAGGCCTCGGATTGGTCTGGACATTGCCTTGGCTCGCCAACCGGATGGCCGGTGGCGGCGCCCCGGCCGCGGCGATAGCGCTAGGCAAGACGGTTTTAGCCAGGCGAAGGTCAGCGCGATTGGAAAGCCCGCTGCCTTCGGGACGCATGCCGGCGCCGGGACCGGCCGCGGTCGTCGGCGGCGGCTACCAGAGCGACATGCCGGGCTTCGGGAATGTCCTCACCGACGAGGAGATCCGGGCCGTTCTGGCCTTCATCAAAAGCACATGGCCCGAGCGGGAACGCGCCTATCAGGCAGATGAGCCGCCGGGAGCGGGAGCAGACACAGTGAGACCAATCCTAGCCGCGGAGCCCTCGAACGCCCCCAACCGGAATGCATTGTCCATGAAAGCGAAACCGTCGCTTGCGATTCAATTTCTGGCGCTGATCCTCGCGACCTCCGCGCTGGCCCACCATCCGGGCGCCGATCTCGACAAGATGAGGGACAGCGCGGAGAGGTTCTTCCAGGCGATCGACGAGCAGGCCGCGCCGCCTTTCGAACTGGCCGACGCGGACGGAAGGGCCGTCCGCCTTTCCGATTTCTCCGACAAGATCGTGGTGCTCTACTTCATGACGAGGTAACCTTGGAAGAAGAAGGCGACGGCCACTGGCGGCAGGATGGCAAGCACGCTGGCCGCAAAAAGCGGCCCATACTCATAGAAGCGGGCCGGTTCTGTCGCAAATCGTGCTTTTGGCCACAACTGGACGCTTTCGCGCGCTTATGGACCAGCTCACATGTCCAACAACGCAAGCAGATGACAGGGCTCGACGTGCCCCGGGGTGGCGCCCTACTTCCACGCTCGCACTGTCACACTCCCGCCGAAAGGCGGGTTTAGTGAGTTATGGCAGTGACTGTGCCACCAGTCCAAACGTCGAGTTTCGCGGCAACTTCGACGCTTTCCTTAGCTGACTTGCCCAAAACCAGCGCGGCCAAAGCATACTGCTTGCCGCTCCCGATGGCATAATATTCACCTTTCACGGGATCACTTGGCAGCCAATTGCCGTCCAACAATACGGCTTCCCCATTTTTGCGCACTATCAGCGCCTCAAATTCAAAATTGTCGTCGTTGCGCGGCACAGGAATATCAGAAACATCCATGCCCTTCTCAACCCAGTCTCGAACGGCCTTTGGAATACCCAAGGACGAAGAGGAAACGCCGATGAGTGTGCCGTCGCATAAGCGAAACACCTTCGTTTTCTCACCGACGGATACTGAGTCAAAACCCAAGGCTCGGCCGTCGCCAGCCATGGTTCCGTTCCTGTAAGCTATTGTTGTCATTGGCACCCTTCTATCGCTACATCAAACTTCAGGACCTTGCGCATGTCCCCTGTGTCAAGGTCACTGACCGACGGCCTATTTGCCTGATACACGATACAGGCTGCGCTCCTTGAGTTCGCGCACGGGTGGCCGTCATCTTGCCGCCTTCGCGCAATGCCTTGAACAGGCCGAGTCTGTCCCCCAGCGGGAATGACAACCACCTCCATGTCGTTGAAAAGCAGGAAATCCGTCACTTTGCCTCGTCGGTAACGGGCGGAGCCGGAGCGGTCGTCACCGGGCAAGCGCGGTCGCAGTAGGTATCCTGGGCAGCCCGTCAGACATGGATGGCTCCGGTTGTGGTGACGGGGAGGGCGATAAGCAAGTTCGGGCCAAGTGATTGTTCCGCGGCTGTATGTTTTGGTGAGGTGATCATGCGACTTCTTGTTGGTCGGTCACGTGTTTGCGGATAACCAGCATGCGCTGTGCCAAATGAGAAAACCATTTAAAGTCAATCCAGCAGATCTGACTGTATTCCGACATTGTCGGAAATTGGACATCGCCGAACGCGAGCGCTCGGGGCTTGTGATGATACTTGGGCGTGCTGCTTCGGAGGAGGGATGCGCCTCGTACCGGCCGCGAAGCCTTCCTGCATTTAAGGCGCCAGATCAATTGAACGCGCATACCAGTCAGCCGTCCCGTCGTTTAGTCCAAATGGCGATCCATCTCAGCGCGCTCACGCCATCCACCTTTCTGCGCGACCCAAGCTAAACACGCTCGGCGATGATTAGGATACCTACTACATCTGGACCCGCCCGGACCCGCCCGGCCTTGCTCGCCTGCGAGACTTGAGGCGTTCGTCGATCGGATAGAGGTTTCGATTCAGGAGACGTGCTTCGTGATGCGGCCATGATAGGCCGGTCCCTCACCGACTGCCGCACGCTCGGAAGAAGCCAAGGTAGGCGACAAGCCTCTGTGGATCGCTGAAGCGCCGAATGTTGCCGATTGCCGCGGCAACGTTCGCACCCACGGTGACGTCGGAGGCAACGTCATCAGGCGACGGATTGTCGGATCCTAGTGGGCACCACCGCGATATCCGCCTCGACCACCGTCAACGCCTCGTTGATCTGATTGATCAAGCCGAGGTGGCACTCGATGGCGGCGCGCTCAAGGAGCAGCATGAGTTAACACCTACTCCTAGCGCCGCTCCTGGAGTCCTATTTCCGCCGGCGCCTGACGAAGCAGCGCAATGCGACTCCCGCGACCGTGGCCAGCTATCGCGATGCCTTGCGCATGCTGATCCTCTTTGCCGCCGCCCGATTGCGGAAGAAGCCGGGGGCGTTGGCGCTCGAAGAGCTGATCGAGATCTCGTTCTCGCTTTTCTCGACGAACTCGAGGAGAAGCGGAACAATTCCGTCACCACGCGCAACGCCCGCTTGGCCGCGATCCGATCTTTCTTCCGCCACGTCGCTGCCGCCGACCCGGCATCCTTCGGCGTCGCCCAACGCGTGCTGACGATTCCCATTAAACGGACGCACATTGACGTGACGTACCACCTCACCACGGCCGAAGTGGACACCCTCATCGCGGCGCCAGATCCAAAGACGCCCCGTGGTCGGCGCGACCGAGCCTTTCTGCTCTTTCTTGGCACGAACCGGCGCCCGGGCCTCCGAAGCCACCGGCGTCAACGCAAACGACCTTCAGTTGGAGCGGCCGCACCCACAAGTGCTGCTGCGCGGCAAAGGGCGTAGAGACCGCGTCGTCCCCATTGCTAAGGACCCGGCTGCGGGCGCTGACATCCTTGTTGAGCGAGCGCGGGATCGCCCATCACGAGCCGCGACCGATATTCCTCGGCGCCCGCAACGAGCGCCGGGCCTACCAGACCGGCTTTGGCCGACAAGCCCATATCGCCGCACATCTTCCGGCACTCCCTCGCCATGAAGCTTCTCCAGTCCGGCGTGGACCTTTTGACGATCCAAGCCTGGCTCGGGCATGCACGGGTCGCCACGACCCACCGCTATGCCACAGCGGATGTAGAGATGATGCGCAATGGACTCGAGAAGGCGGGCGTCACCGGCGATCACGGCGTGCGTTTCCGACCAAATGACTCCGTTCTGCAACTGCTGAACTCCATCTGAATGTTTATGTGGCGGAGGCAAGCTGGGTTTGGCCGGTCCGAAGGGGTCAGGGCGGCTCCGCCACATAATCTCGCCCGACGCATAAATGCGGATCCCGGCCCAATGTCTCCTGAACCTGCAGAGCGAGACGCTGCATTCCGCGACGCATATCGGTCCGGCCCACCGCCAACCAGATCCGCACCTGGCTCGGGACCGGGATCATGAAACGCCCCGCGCCTTCACCATCGCCGCTGCCAGTGTTGGCGGCGTGGTCAGTGGAATCCGCAGCCGCACCTTGCCGGCGACGTCCAGCTCGATCACCACTGGCGGCGGGAGCGGCTGGGCGCGTTCGTCAAGAACGTCTTCAGTTGCCGGCTGCCCGGTCTCAGGTCGAAACAGCTCGTTGCGCCAGTATCGGCTGCTGGGCGCGACGCTGTTCGCTGTGTCACAGGAAGAAAGGAAGGTCACCTTGGAGCTCAGGTCAGCCGCCCCTCGGGCTTTTTGCCTATGGCGGCAAAGGGCTCAAGCAAGCCCGAGCTTTTTCCTGAGCTCGGCGTTTTCTTTCCGGAGCCGGTCAGCGAGGAGCTTCTTCAGACGGGCGTTCTCTTCTTCAAGCTTCACAAGATCCTTGAGCTCATCGCTCTGTGTTGTCTGCCCAGCAGCCCTTTTCCAGTGATAGTACGTCTGTTCCGATATTCCAGCGTTCTGAACGGCTGCCTTGATACTCTCTCCCCGTCCGATCTGCTTCTCGATCTCGCCGAGCTTCTGGGCACGCTCGTTCTCAGAGTAATTTCTCCGCGCTGCCCGGACTGTAGGCGAAGCGATCGCTTTAGATGAAGACGCCTGAAGAGCCGAGCTGGCGGCTCTGGTTCGTATAGCACCTGCGCGCTGCGCGGTCCGCTTCCGCGTCTTCGGCGCCTTTGTATCGGGTGTCTGTTCCTTCACGGGCACCTCGCCTGCTGCCTGGGTTGCCTCAGTTTCCTTAAGGTTGGACATCAGAAACTCCCTGCGATTTCAAACATCTATTCTAGCACGCAGCATCTAGAACTTATGGGCTTTGTCAACTGCGGCCACAAAACCGTGCTCGCCAATGTCGCCGTCCGACGCGTTAACATGATGCCAGTAACTGCGGCAATGCAATCGGTTCGCAATCCGCAACAAAGAGTATCGGCTGGATGTGCACGACGCCCCAGTCTCTGAAACAGCGTAGCCGCCCGGTAAGAGCCGCTTTCAGTCTGCCTTAGAAACAAGGTGGTCGGTCGCCACTCCCGCGCATACTATCCGTCTACTCTTGCTCCTCGCACGGCGCCAGGTCCTCGTCATCGATGCCGGGCAGCGTCGCAGCGGCTAAGCCAGCCACTCGCATTGCTCCCTGACAGGATGGTGCCGATCCTGCTGAGATCGCATGCTGGCGCGACGTTGCTTTGCGGCCACCGTCGCGCCTGCCCGTGAACTGTTCGCGCCTGTGCTCATGCTCGCCTTGACACCCTCGATGGGTCCATCCGGGATGGTCAACCATCCGGAACATAGCGGGCAGGCGGGCATCTTCACCAGCAGTCTCTGTGTCGCTCTCGTGGCGGCAAACAAGATCGAGGCTGGCGGGGTGATGATCAACGGTCCTCGAACCATCGATTTTGATCGCGGTGGCCGTTCAGTGTGTTCAAACACGAGGCGCCGTTAGACGGCACCGCAGCATCATAGCGAAGTGCCATGCAGGACGACTCCCTGCAGCATCGTCTCGCGCAGCCAAACACTTGCCGGATCACTGTTGTGAACGGCCGGACGTTTGACGGCCTGTGACGCGAAAAGGCAGCGGAAGATCTAGCATTTATGGGGGAAATGTTTTTTCGGAGTGCTTGACCCGCAGGAAGGGCATGACTGCCTATCGCCCGACCCGGCAAGGCCGCACTCATGACCGGCTGGGCTCGGATCCTGCATGCCGCGCCCGTGAGGTTACTTGTCGGAAGTGCGTCGAGCACAACGACGAGATGTAGTTCACGATCTTTGAAACGCGTGGTCAACTATCCAAAGTGTGGATGCCTTTCATCGAAACAAAC
>NZ_SUHQ01000061.1 GCF_004962245.1 Mesorhizobium sp.
GTTTGTTTCGATGAAAGGCATCCACACTTTGGATAGTTGACCACGCGTTTCAAAGGTCGTGAACTACATCTCCTCGTTGTGCTCGACGCACTCCCGACAGAGCGCAACCTCATGGGCGCGGCATGCAAGATTAACCGAGCCCAGCCGGTCATGAGTGCGGCCGGCGCTCGGCTGCTCGATTATTTGCGCGATGAGCTCGCGACCATGTCCGCGGAGGTATTCAAACTTAACGCTGCGTCCGGGAGCTCTTGCCCTCCAGTTCGCGACGCTCTCCTGCCCATCCAGTGCTCGTTTATTTCGTCGGATAGTTTGACCCGGCTCTACCGAATCGCCGCTTCAGGATCATTCTTTCCGATTTCGTCACGCTCGTATTTCTGCCGCGCCCTACACCGATTAGGCGCGAACAAACTGAGCGCCTTGGAACCCGAACCCGTGCGTCGTGACCGGGAGCATCCGGGGCGAACTCATGCGCTCGGGGGCATCGCATCACCGGACGGCGACAGGCACGGTCGACCGGCATCTCGGCATCGGCTGGGAATTCGTCCATGGTCTGCATTGACGACGCTTCCTGAGGCCACGTAGCTCTTATGCCAAGCTGGGCGCCCGGGTCGAGCGCGTAATGACGACAATTGCTTCGCTACAGGTCAAACGCTTTCCGGGCCACCTGCAAAGTCTTCACCCGGCCGTACAGCGCCCAAGACCACTGATGTGATCGACAAGAGCCTTGTTGATAAATCTGCGCTATTCTCCTGTCGCGCACGGACGACCGCGTGGCGAAGAGCAGGGTCCGAGATGAGAGCCCTGCCGCGCAGCTTCTATCGTCGCGCCTCGTTTGCGGCATCCGTGCCTACCCTCTTCGGACCTCGTGGGTTCCAACCGGCGGCGAGGCGTGCATAGGCGCCCTCGGCCTGCTCCACCCAGCGGCGCTCTTCTTCCCGGTGGCTCTTTATGTTGTAGGCGTGCGCGGCTCCCTTTTGGCCGCGCACAGCCTTGCTCCCGGCCTTGAGTTCCACATCGCGCAAGCTTCTTGGCATGCAGGGAGGGTCGAGCCCACGCGTAACTCTCGCCCTTCATCAACAGATGCCAGATCACGACAGAGAGTTTGCGTGCGGTTGCCACGGCCGCGACATGCTGTCCGCGCCGGGCTCGCACGCCGCAGGGAGAAGGCTCGCAACGGTCCGGGAGCACGAGCGGCCGCCCAGGCCGCCTCGACGAGCATGCCGCGCGCATGACCACGGCCCTGCTTGGTGATCCGCCCATGGTAGGCCGGACCTGGCCGGACTGTCGGACGCTTGGGTTCAACCCGAGATAGGTCACGAGCTTCTGCGGATCGTCGAAGCGCGACACGTCGCCGATCGCCGCCTTCATCGCCAGCGCGACGGTGATGTCGACGCCGGGAATGGTCATCAGCCGCTTCACGCCTTCATCCTCGAGAGCCGAGCGGGCAAGATCGCGTTCGATGACCTGGAGGTCTTCGCCCAATCGGTCGAACTCGCGCAGATGCCGATCGATCGCGAGGCGCTCGTCCTGCGGTACGACCTGCTCGATTAACCAGGTCCGACCCTTGGCGCCGCACAGGTCGGCATGCGGGCAGGACGGGATCAGGTGGCTATGAAGGATCGACTGGATGACGGTCTTCAATCGAGATCTCTGTCGGACAATCTGATTGCGCCGTGTCACCTGTCGACGCAGAGCCTGCGTCGGCTCGTCCGCAATCCAGACTTCTGGCAAGAAGCCGCTGGCATAGAGCTGCGCAAGAACGTCGGCCTCGATCGTCGTTTTGATCTTGGCATAGGCAATGATACGCACCTGTTTCGGGTTGCCGATCCCCACCTTCTTCACATGCGGCGCAACCACAGCCGTAGCGGACGTCGCGTTGCCGGTGGCCTCGATCACCCCGACATCGTTCGGCGACAGCTTCGCGGCGAACGCCGCCAGCAGATCGCGCCGCATGTCGACGCGGCCGAGTCGCCTGAGCCTGCCATCCTCCCATGCCACTGCTTCGGCGAAGGCGCGGTGAATATCCAGTCCGATGATGCGCATGCCCGTTCCTCCTTCTTGGCTCGGTCAAAGACGGGAGCTGGCGGGTAACACGACATCTACTGATCCGCGCTCGCAGCGCCTCCGGGAAAGTCGCGAGGGGCGGCGATGTAACGAGCTCGGGCTCTCAGCCCACGGTCTATTGACGGCCTGCCTGCACCTTCGTGCTCCCGGTGCCCCACGTCCCGGATGGGCTCACCATAAGGGCGTTCCAAAACAAGAACGGCAGGACGAAAAGGCACCACAGATCACCACCGGATAACAGCAAGGCCAAGCGCTTCGTTCAGACAGGCTTGCGCCAATGGGCTTAGGCCGAGCCTACAACAGCTCTCAAAAACGCTGCCGAACTGCTGCATTGGCTTCGCCGATACAACACAGGCCTCACGGCAGCTTAGGATCAAACCGCCCATCAGTCGCCTCGGACCACGCCTTGCTAGGTCGGGGCCGCCGAAGACGCTGGTTGATAGCCCGGCGCCATCGGCCCGGCATTTCAAACCGCCAATCTCTGACCTGCACAGTACGTACGATTGCTCGCTTCGGCAGATCACGCGGCTCATATGTCGGACCTTAACGTCATCCATCATAAACTTTTTGCGACAAAAGATTGCAAGAATGCTAAATTGTTAAAGTCGTTTGTTTCGGTTAAAGGCATCCATCCCATGGATGGCTGATGACATGCGTTTCAAAGGACTTGATCTAAATCTCCTCGTTGTGCTCGACGCACTCCTGACGGAGCGTAATCTCTCGGCGGCGGCACGCAGGATCAACCTGAGTCAGCCCGCCATGAGTGCGGCCGTCGCCCGACTGCGCGATTATTTCCGCGATGAACTGTTTACGATAAGAGGTCGCGAACGATTTCTAACCCCGCGTGCGGCAGCATTTGCCCCCGCAGTTCGCGACGCTCTCCAGCACATCCAGTGCTCGATTATTTCTTCGGATCCGTTTGACCCAGCTCGAGCCGATCGCCTCTTCAGGATCATTCTTTCCGATTTCGTCACGCTCGTGTTTTTCGAAAAGCTTGTGGAGCGTATTGCACGGGAAGCCCCCGCCGTCAGCTTCGAACTGCTGCCTGTCGACGATAGCCCCGATGAGCTTCTCCGGCGCGGTGACGTCGATTTTCTAATTCTACCGGATATGTTCACGTCGAGTGTGCATTCAAGCGTTCCGCTGTTTGACGAGAAGCTCGTGTGCGTAGGCTGTCCCACAAACAAGCAGCTGCCACAGCAGCTTACATTCGAGAGATACATGTCGATGAGGCACGTCGCGGTCAGGTTCGGGCGTACGATGAAGCCGTCTATCGAGGAATGGTTTTTGCTTGAGCATGGCCTTAAGAGACGTGTCGAGGTCGCCGTGCAGGGCTTCAGCATGATTCCACCTATGGTGTCCGGCACAGCTCGTATAGCGACCATGCCCTTGCGGCTGGTCAGGCATTTCGAAAACACGTTCCCCCTGCGGGTTATCGAACTTCCGCTGCCATTTCCCACATTCACCGAGACCCTCCAATGGCCGGCCCTCCACAATAGCGATCCGGCAAGCATCTGGATGCGGGAGATAATGATGCAAGAGGCATCTCGGATGGCTGTCCCGCTGTGAACCCACGGAAAATTCAGGCGCACCTATAGTCACTACTCCTGTCACCATCTACTCTGACGACAATAGCCCTCGCCGGATAAAGTCGATGCTGGCGGCAAGTGCGCCTGCGAGATCGTCCAGAGAATGGACTTCCTCGACCAGCTCGAACGAGAAAGGTCCCGCGTAGCCGCCATCCAGCAGCGCCTGAATCTGGCTGCCATTGTCGGAACCTGCAAGAAAGCGATCGGGGTAAATCCAGAAGGTCGGGTCGTTTACGCTTGAAATGTGCACCAGGCCGGTAAGCTCGCAGAACAGGCATGTCTCCCCGGCCAGGGTGTGGTGGAACGTGTCGTGCACGAGGCGAAAGACGGACTGGCCATCAACCGCGGCAACGGCCTCGGCCGCTTCCTTCTTTGATCGAAGCGAGCAGGTTCGGAAACCCAGCGGCTCGATAAGACCGATCAGACCCCGCGACTGGAGGATTGGCTTGATCTCGTTTAGAGCGAAACGAAGATTGTCCTGGCGCTCGCTATTGGTGGGCCACGAGCTGCGGTTGGCCGGCACCAAAACGAGCGTCTCCGCCCCGCACGCCGTCGCATAATCGGCGAGGTTGCTTGCCTCGGCCTGACGCGTTGGAGTCCAGTCGTTGAACCGCTGCAAGGCGTTGACAGAGATGATCGTGATGCCCGCTTCGGTAGCGGCAAACCGGACGTCCGCAGCCGGAATGCCGCGTGCGACAGGATTGCTGAAATGAGGGTAACGGATTTGGACGTCGGTCAGGCCTTGGTCACGGGCAAGCGCGAAAAGCGCACTGACGTCAAGGCGGGGCGCCGCCATGTGATCGAGTGCAAAGCGGGGCGATACCTGGCGCATTGCTTGACTTTCCTTCCATGAAGCGCGGCTGCCATTTCGGCATCCGGCTTCTTTCAAGACGGAACCACGCCGGTTCACAGATCGGACAGAGACGGCCGAGTCAATCGAGCTTTCCTTTCATCGGTGAAAGGAAAATGGGCGCTCATGATAGAAATCCATCAAGCTCAAATATTTTCCGGAAGATAAATGTCGAACGGCAGAAATGTCTGCCCCGGGCTCTCCGCGACGCCGGCTTTGATGGCCCGCTCCATTGCCATTATCAGCTCCTGGCAAAGTCGGCGCATTGGCGTGCCGACCGCCATCGTCAAGATGTCATCCGCAAGCGCCCCACGTGACTGCGGCGTCATTTCACTCACGATCGCGACGAGATCCTGACCGCTCCCCTCTTCTCGGAGCGCGGAAATTGCCCCCTCTATCCCCCCGCCGGCCATATAGAAGCCGACGAGCTCTGGTTCCCGCTGCATAAGATCCAGCAATTTTTCGTAAGTGAGCTGCCGTTCATCAAGGTTCACGAGCGCATCAAGCACCTCGAATTTTGGCGCGTTCTCACGAAAATACGCACGAAAGGCCGTTTCCCGCGTCGCATGCGCCTGGAAGCGATGGCTTCCGACAAACACCGCCACCTTGCCGGGCCGTTTTGCGGTCTTGGAAAACACCCAAGCGGCAGTCCGTCCGACCTTGCTGTTGTTGAGGCCGATGTAGCCCTCGCGCACGCCATCGGCGAAGTCGGATAGCAGCGAAAATACCGGGATACCTTTCGCCTTGAGCTCCTCGACTGATGCTGTGATTTTCGGGTGATCGGCCGCCACCATGGCGATCGCCTGGCAGCGGCTCCCAAGGTCCTTAAGAAGCGGGAGCAGGTCACGCGGCAAATGTGACTGCGCGAACTCGATGATCGGAAGGCCGTGGAAGGATTTAGCCATACTGACCGACTCTTCGATCTTGCGAGCGAAATCTTGGTAGAAATCGTGGGTAGGTTTTCTCAAGATGAAGCCCAGCTTGTAGTGCGGCAGGTGCTGCTGCAAGCGCTGTTTGATGAGACCGGCAGCATGATAGCCGATCGCGTGCGCGGCCGCATGGACCCGCTGGGCGGTCTCCTCTCGCACCGGAAGGCGGACGTTCAGAACCCGATCGACTGTTGCTACGCTGACTCCGGCTTCGCGGGCGAGATCGGCAATTGTGACGCGCTTTCCCCTAGCGATTCTGATCGGCCGGTCCTCCATCATCCGGTGCGCTCCCGCGACGGCTTGGGGCGGCAAGCTGAAATAGTTCCCACACCCGGCGGTTGATAGCGCATTCGACGAACAGCGCTCCATGCGCACCCAGATGAGTTTCCGTGAACCGTTCGTTTGCTTAGGGGCTTCATGGTGTTGTATTACTCACTGCGTTAGTACTCTATTTCCAGCGCTCTTTGGAGGCTGGCAATTCGACTGTTGTGGCAAGGCCGCGACTTACACGTCGCGCTGTTGCGATTTTGCTTGCGGGGAGCCAGTTTGATGTAACCCTAACCGCGGAAAGCGGCTTCCATCCGTGACTGGTCCAATTCGCCTTCCCAGCGAGCGACAACGAGCGATGCCACCGCATTACCGACTAAATTCGTCAGCGCGCGGCATTCCGACATGAAGCGGTCCACGCCAAGAATTAGAGCCATTCCGGCAACGGGAACACTCGGCACGACAGAGAGAGTAGCGGCCAATGTGATGAAGCCGGCGCCGGTGACGCCTGCCGCACCCTTCGAGGAAAGCATCGCAATTAGCAGCAGGAGGATCTGATCGGCAATTGACAAATCTGTGTTCGTCGCCTGCGCGATGAAGAGGGCGGCGATCGTCATGTAGATATTGGTACCGTCCAGATTGAATGAGTATCCAGTAGGGATGACGAGACTTACGACCGAACGCGCGGCGCCGGCCTTCTCCATCTTCTCCATGAGCGAGGGCAGCGCGGCCTCCGAGGAGGACGTTGCCAGGACAAGCAGCAGTTCGTCCTTGATGTAGCGGACAAGAGAAAAGATCGAGAAGCCGTTGTAGCGGCAGACCGCGCCGAGAACCCCGAACACGAAGAGGAAGGCGGTAAGATAGAACGTCGCGACCAGTATCGCGAGGTTGGCCACCGAACCGATACCGTATTTGCCGATCGTAAAGGCCATTGCGCCGAAGGCGCCGATGGGTGCAGCCTTCATCAGAATGCCGACGAGCTTAAAAATGGGGGCGGTAAGCGCCTGGAGAAAGGTAACGACCGGCCTGCTCGTCTCTCCGGTCATCGCCAAAGCAATGCCGAACAGGACCGAGAAGAACAAGACTTGCAGGATGTCGCCTTCCGCGAAGGCACTGGCAATCGTTGACGGGATGATGTTCATCAGGAAGCTGGTCACGGACTGCTCGTGAGCCGTGGCCACATAGCCCTTAACGGCTTGGACATCGAGCGAGGCCGGATCGATGTTGAGGCCGGCGCCAGGCTGAACGATATTCGCGACAATCAGTCCGACAACGAGTGCAAGCGTCGAGAAGGTGAGGAAATAAACCATCGCCTTGGCGGCAACTCGGCCGACCTTCTGCAGATCGCTCATGCCGGCAATGCCGGTCGCAATTGTCAGGAAGATGACAGGTGCGATAATCATCTTGACGACTTTGATGAAGGCATCGCCGAGCGGCTTCAGGCTCTGGCCGGTTTCCGGATAGAGATAGCCAATTGCGGCACCCAGGACTATGGCGGCAAGCACCTGCACGTAGGTCCGGGCAAAATGGCGCTTGCGGGGCGCTGCGATCGCGCGGGGGACTTTTGGAACCAACACCGTTTCTCTCTCCCTGACCGGATCGGGGTGGGGGCTCCTCCTTCTCCCATGCTGCGCTCCGGTCGAGCGCTGCTGTCATCTCGGAGCAAGCGCCGTGCCAACTGGAGGCCTGTCCCGTCCAGCGAGATTGGTGCGGGTTGCGCACTGGAACCCTCCACCTTTGCCGGAATTTGCACTCAAGGCTCGCCAAAGATCGCGTGAAGAAGTGCTTCGCCAGAGAGGGAATTGACCAGGTCGCCTTGCGGCCGTGCCTTTGATGTTCGCCGCAGATCGAATGCCGGCCGATATCTGTCGTCTTGGTGACTTTGGTTGGTCAGTTTTGCGACGGAATGCGCGCAAACTGTAGGATATCCTACACGCCCATCAGAGCACGCGGGACAAGCGATTAAGCGTAGGAGCGCATCGAATCTCCGAGGTCAAAAAATCTTGAATAAGGTCCGCGTGCGAAGTGAATCCGCAACTCGTCAAAGTTCTCCACCGTTTGATCCAGCGGTCGCGTTTCCTGGCGCTGCAGGATGGCGTTATCTGATGGCTCAAGCGCTGGAACGCCCAGGAAATCCCAAACCGCTCCCAAGCATTGGGCAGGTTCATGAAGAAGGCTCTCGTATTCCATTACAAGCAGGTTGGTCGACGTGAAGGAGTCCATAACGCGAGCGTGAAAATCGTCGGCGGCTTTGAAATAAGCCTCACAGTCAGCGATTGACAACCTGACGCTCGGTGGCCGAGCGGTATCGTTGTCCGAGCTGAACTTCAGCCACTGACCGCTTTCCCTGGCCTGCACAAAGGAACGGAGCGATTCCAATACGTTTCGGCGAACAACGAGGATGACCTTGAGTGCTGGCCAACGAGCTAATTCCGCAAAGAATGCTGGACGCTCGCGAAACTGAGGTTCATTGATCTTGCAGCCAAGATGCGTCACATTCTTGTAGTCGCGCATAGGGCAGCGCACATAGGCAAGCTCAAGAAGCTCGCGATCCGCGCCTAGCAGGCGATCCGTGCTGGGCCAATTGGGATCATATTCGTTTAGCAACTCACCGTTACTCAAAACGGTCGGATGCTCGTTTAGCAATTCTTCTAAATAGTGTGTTCCGGTCCTTGGCATAGCAAGGATCACAAAAGGCTCAGGAGTTGGTTCGTTGTGGGTCATTGCATGTGTATCCAACTAAATAATGGCCGCGACGGTCTGGGGACGCGCACAAGAAGCTTGGCTGCTATCGCTTGAACGCTCCGGGTGGGTCCGCGCCTCACCACCCAGCCTGTACTCCGAGGTGTGGTCGCGAAGATGGGCGCGTGCCTGCAGCGGCTGGGTGGCGCCCGGCTTCGGCGTTGTTGTACCACTCGCGATTCCTGGCACACGCATGCCTCCGGGCCGCTGTGGGCAGTTTGCAATCCGGCATTGCGGACCTCCTTCTCGTTGATGGGCGTAGGTAAGCGTCAACGCATTAGTCGTCGATGAAACAGTCCAGCCGACACAAAAAAAGGCAATACAGCGAACATGCAAAGTGCGCCTATATGCAGCCCTACATTGTCGCCCAGGCGGCCGAGCATCACCGGACGGATTAGATCGATAGAATTCGCCAGCGGCGAGAAGGCCGCAATCTGCTGAAACACTCCTGGCAATTGGCCGACTGGAAAAACCGCGCCCGAAAGGAACAGCATAGGTGTGATGACAAGCGTCTGATAGAAAATAAAATAGTGATAACTGGGCGCGAGCGCGATGACGAGCATGGCCAGGCTCGCAAAGGCGAACCCGGTGAGAGCGATGACCGGCAGCACGTAGAGAACCGACGTCCACGCGGCATAACCTAGCGCGGCGGCAACAATCGCAATTGTCGTACCGGCCAGAAAGGCCTTTGTGGCTGCCCAGGTCAATTCACCGAGAACGATGTCGCCGAGGGTAAGTTGTGTGTGCAAGATTGCTTCCCAAGTGCCCTGATCGCGCATTCGACCGAAAACCGCGTAAATTGTTTCGAAGGTCGATGCTGTCATCGCGCTTGTCGCAACCATGCCGGCTGCCAGAAAAGCGATGTAGGATGCACCTTCGATGCGGCCTACCAACAGTCCAAGGCCAGTGCCGAGCCCGAAAAGGTAAATCATCGGATCAGCAAGAGTGCCGAGCATTGAAGCAAATGCCACCTTCTTCCATGCCAAATGATTGCGGCGCCACACCGCGATCCAGTTCCAGGCGTTGGCGGGTAGAGCGGCCGCAAGACGTTCACCCATTGCTCACTTCTCCATCTCACGTCCGGTTAGCCGCAAGAAAACGTCCTCCAGACTGGGTGGACGCTCCAGAATACGCAGACCCGCTCGACCGCGAAGCTGGATGCGCACATCCTCCGGATCAGGCGCATAGCAAAAGAGCGTCTCGCCGCTTACCTCGATACGCTGAACGTACGGCCTGATCAGCGAAATCAGCTCCTGTGGATTGCCGCCGAAGATCTCGATCACGTTGCACCCAATGTACTCGTCGATCAGCGCATGAGGACTGCCCTCGGCGATCTTGCGTCCCCGCTCGAGAACACACAGCCGATCACAAAGCCGCTCAGCCTCTTCCATGAAATGGGTGGTCAAAATGATCGTTTTTCCGCTCGCCAGCAGGAAACGAAGTCGCTCCCAGATCAGATGGCGGGCATGCGGGTCGAGGCCGGTCGTGGGCTCATCCATCACAAGCAACTGGGGGTCGTTGATCAGAGCACGTGCCAGCGTCAGGCGCCGCTTCATCCCGCCGGATAGCAGGCCGACACGTGAATCCGCCTTGCTCTCAAGGCGAGCGAACTCGAGGAGCCGTGGGATGACGGCGTTGATCTCTCTTGTTCTCATGCCGAAGTAGCGCCCGAACACCAACAGGTTCTCACGTACCGTAAATTCCAGGTCGAGATTGTCGAACTGCGGGACCACGCCTATGCCCTTGCGGGCCAAGCGGCTGCGTGCCGGCACTGGTAGACCGAGGACTGTTATATCACCCGCGTCAGGCCGGGTCATACCGAGGAGCATACGCGCAATCGTGCTCTTGCCTGCGCCGTTCGGCCCCAGCAGACCGAAGCACTCTCCCGATGCAACGGTGAAGGACAGCCCGTCCACAACGAGCTTGTTTCCGAATAATTTGGTTACGCCGGTAAGGTCGATTGCTACATTGGACATGCGTCTATCTCAAGCGGAATGAGTCCGATTGGCCACCGGCAGCTTACTTACGAATCTGGTTCAGAGCAGGCCACCGCCTTGAGATGGCACCTTTGGAAAGTCGCGGCCGGAGCGACGCGTGTATCGCTTCCGCCAAAGAATTAACGTCAAGATGCCACGTGTCGCTTCCAGATAGTTCCGGTTCTGACCATAGGTAACTCGACAAGCTTCACCACGTGTCGACTGACACAACTTACTCGGTCACCCGGCGCTGCAAGGCCATCAGACTTCACCAGCTGTGAGCGAAAGATCTGCAGTATGAAGTGACTCCGCAATTCCAGAATTGCCCGCAGCATTTGCTCCGGCAAGCGGCGTCGCGCTTGTGATTTCCTTTGTGCTTCTGTTGGGCAGGGGAACACTTTTACGCGACAGCCAATCGCTATTGCTCAATGTACACAGGGCGTAAGCCTTCAAGGGGATCAACAGGAATATCCTGATTAACGCGTGCATTGAATAGCCGATGAATCGAAGCTGCCGAGTGCGGAAAGATAACACCGTAGATCTGATTATGGTCATGGTGACAATAGCCAGCACCGTCCACCAATTTACTGTATGTGAAAATAGTAGCTCACCGAGCGCCGTTACTACCGCGATGCCGAGCAACAATGGGCCGAGATTCTCTCCCATCACATCCAAAGTTAGATAGCGATCCAGGCCACGCAGTAGACCTCGCGCAAGCATCGTGTCCCGGAAAGTGCTCCGTGCCCAGCGGAGTTGTTGGCGCAAATAAGGTCCCATCTTGTCCGGAACGACTGTCGCCGCGACGGCACCTGGAACGTACTCGGTTCGAAAGCCTGCTTTCAGCATGAGGATCGTAAGATGACGGTCTTCACCGAAGTCGCTTGGTTTCCCCCTGAACAGCTGCGTCTCGTATTGATCCAGCAGAGAAAGGAGACAAGACCGGCGGTACATTGCACATGGGCCGCAGCAGCACATGACCGCACCAAAGCGACCTTGCGCCGCGCGCTCCTCATTGCAAGCCAGCCAGTATTCCATATCGATCAATCGGGTCAACCAAGTGTCGCTGCGGTTGTATGCCGTCAGCTGGCCCATGGCCGCTCCGACCATGGGATCCCGCATTTTTACTGCAAGCTTCGTGATCACGTCGGACGCAAGTGTCGTGTCAGAGTCGACGCTGAGCACGAAATCTCCAGATGAGCGGCGGATGGCGGCGATCTGCGCCTTGCGTTTGCCAACATTCTCGCGGAGCAGAATGAAATTGAATCTCGGGTCGCCCTCGTAGGCGTGATGTACCGGGATGACGGCATTACGATTTCCAGAACCGTCGTCAACCAGATAGACCTGAAATGTTCCGGCGTAATCT
Organism: Mesorhizobium sp.; assembly: GCF_004962245.1. GTDB lineage: Bacteria > Pseudomonadota > Alphaproteobacteria > Rhizobiales > Rhizobiaceae > Mesorhizobium. Next base: position 11,781 of record NZ_SUHQ01000061.1, read on the forward strand.
TGAATTGCGATGGAAGCTAAACACGCCGCGAGTGTGCGCGGGTCCTCATTGTAGCAGGGGATGATGACATCCACGCTCGGCCAACGGTCGGACCCGAACAAGCTTTCCGACGGCGGCGTAACATTTTCCGGTTGGGAGTAGACCGCTTGCATGCCTCTGTAAACAGTCGAGAGCACCGCATAAGACGAAACGGCAACAGTACTGGCTGTGGTGAGAAGGTCCATAGGATCTCTGTTTGTTCAGGGATGTTGAGGAAGTGATCGGATTACAAATCCGCGGCCGTGCAATTCTGGAATTAGGCGTGACAACGCTGTCACCGTCTGGTCGCGCAGACTGGCTTGATTGCCTGGTTGCAATTCGTCGGGAGCGCACCCGTCGTGCAACAGCACGATTGCGCCCGGCCGGATATCGGCGAGCACTCTGTCGACGATGGCGTCAACGCCGGGGCGAGACCAGTCGCGTGGATCAATGGACCAATGGACGGGCGCCAATGCCGCACCCGCTGATGCAGCGATTACTTCTTCGGTCCAGATGCCATACGGTGCACGAAAGTACCGAACCATGGCCTGCGGGCAAGCCATCCCTATGACTCTGTTTGCCTCAACTATCTGGCGGTCGACTTCGACGGGCCCGCATTTAGCCAGGTCCGGATGAGTCATCGTGTGGTTGGCTATACCGTGCCCGTCTGTAATAATTCGGCGAACGAGTTCCGGCTCGTCGGCCGCGTAGGCCCCAACAACGAAGAAGGTCGCCGGCACCTGATGTTGCGCCAGCACATTGAGTATCTGCGGTGTGAAAAATGAATTGGGACCGTCGTCAAACGTCAGATAGACGCTGCGCTCTGCAATGCCATCGGCATTGTCACTCTGCCCTTCGCATATGTAGTCCAGAGGCTTCATAGTTCCGGACCGTTCCGGTCGATCAGGGTACCGGACGGCCACTCGTCCATCGAGCGTCCGATCGGCGAAACCAACACGAGTACGTCTTCCAGGCGCGTGGGCGGCAGGTCGGGATGCACGTCTGGACGGGTCGACCGTACGCGAACGCCCGACACAATGTTCGCGAGGCCGGCTCTGCAGAATCTTTCGACATGGTTTCGCAGCGCGTGCCGAACCGTGCCGAAAGCGAATGGAACACCCAACTGATGGAGCACTGGGTACGCCACGCGCATCGAAAAACCGATTCCGAGCCCTTCAAGATCCGGACGAACCGCGTACAGGCCCAATTCAGCGACGATCAAGTCGACCTCGCCAACTTTGATGAAGCGCCGCAGCATGCCGATGTGAGCCGCTACCCCATGCGCGTCGTAGCCGATTGCGCGGAATTCCGGCCTCGCGCCGGCCCAACTGCGGCCGCCTTCGAATGGCTCCGCGTTGAAGGCGCCAGTCCGTCCATAGGTCTTTCGAAAAAAGTCGGAGAGTTCGACATGGTCGGACAGTTGCAACTCATTTTCCCAGCACAACTTCCACTCGACATTCGGGCGCATGGAAGACCTCACCTTGTAGCTGTCTGGTTGAGATAAATGTCCAAGCATTGGTTAAATAATTGGCGTCGCGCCAACGGGGCGTAACTTGTGGAGACCGCCGAAAGACCAAGCCGCAATGCAGATGCGACTGACTTTGTACGCCCCGCACACCAGATGATGCTCCTCGGATCCAACGCAACCATCGGAACTAACCTATCTTTCCAACTTGAAGCGCTTCTATGGGACCTGCAGCAAAAACGGTAAAATCCTTTGTTTAGATGAAAGGTATCCACGCTTTGGATAACTGGGCGAATGCGTTCCATATGGCTGGTCAATTATCGTCGTCACGCTCGAGGCACTTCTGACGAAGCGCAAAGCTCACGCCCGCGGCACGCGCGGCCGTTGCCGGGCCGCGCGATTATCTCCGTAAGAGCCGAGCGGAGCTCAGACACGACGATTGATCAGAATCTGATTCGCGGGTTCAGTATCTTTTTCGTGTATCCAGCTCTGGGCTGTCCTTTGGCGGGAGTTAGGTTCGCCCAGGTTCTGAGCCTGGGGCGTCGGCCCGTTCGCCGCACAGGCTCCTTCGCACATCGTCGAGGCCGAGAAAGAGGTGGCCACACAGCTCCCCCTGTACTTTCCACCACCCGACACCAGAGCTCACCCAGGGCGCCGGCCTTGCTCACCTCAACGGATAGCGCACTCGCGCCGCTTCACGATTAAAAGAATTCTACAAGCAGATGCCTGTTTGATCGTGAGACGTCCGCTGCCAATTCCCGCATCGCAGAGGCAGCCAATAGCGCTCGCTTCACATAGTGGTCCGGCAAGCAGCTAGATACGACAGGTGACCTCAAATGAGGCGTCTTGCATGGCTTCTACACCTGCCTGAATGCCAGAACTGCGTTCGTGCCGCCCATGGCGAAGGCGTTGCTCATGGCGACGCGCACCTTGCGCTCGCGCGGCA
>NZ_SUHQ01000062.1 GCF_004962245.1 Mesorhizobium sp.
AGAAGCAGCCCGCTGCCGAGCAGCAGCAGGCCGAGCCCGACCAGGCGGCAAAGCCCCAGAAACCGAAGGCAAAGAAGCAGCCCGCTGCCGAGCAGCAGCAGGCCGAGCCCGACCAGGCGGCAAAGCCTCAGAAACCGAGGGCAAAGAAGCAGCCCGCTGCCGAGCAGCAGCAGGGCGAGCCGGAACAGGCTGCCAAGCCTGAGAAGCCGAGGGTCAAGGAGCAGCCCACCGAGCCGCAGGCCAAGCCCGAGCGGGCGGCCAAGCCCAAGCCACAGAAGCAAGAAAACAAGGCGTGCGATCCACAGACTGGAGCGAACTGCTAGGTGTGCGGGTAGACTACGGCACCGCGATCGTTCCATCGCGGTGCCCGCTGGACGGCAAACACGCCAAAGCCTGCGAACCCTCGCCTCGCCGTTAGCACCCGGTGATGACCGCCTTGTTTGTCAGGAGGTGAAGCGCTGTTGTCGTGGTTGATTTCATGCCACGATGCAAGCAGCAAGGATAGCCACGTGTCCATTCATCGGATGGGGATTGTGAGTGGGACGGATGGGCGTCGGAGTTGGTCGACTGGCGCTGAGGGACCAGCTTGTCTCAGAAACGCCGGAGCCGGGTCACGGTGACCGAGGTGGCGTGTGCGCCATGATCTCGATCGGTCGCTGATTTATCGCTGCCGTCGTGCCTTTGGGGTGAGACGCGCTCGTGCGGCCTTGGCGATTTCCAACGTCACTCCGTCATAGGAGCCAGGCTGCGCACAGATCGCTTGGAAGGTCTTCGCTGTCACCATGATCAAGCAAGTCTAGGTCGCGAGTGGCCGGAACGGATTGGCGACCCAGAAGAGCATCGCCTCTTTCGACAGCCACCTAGCCAAAGGCCGCAGAATACGCTGACGCTCTGTCGAAAATGCGCACATGGACCGCGGGATCGCCATTATCGTGTTCGGGCCAGAATCGAGCCCTACGATAACTAAGCGAGCCCTTGGTATAATATCCGACCCCTGGCGTGCGAACCAACAGCGGGGTGGCTGCTGCACCGAAATTAAGCTTGAAATGGTATCCAGACTTGACGACGAAAAAATCGCGGGAGGCGAGCTCTATGCCTTGGCTCGTGAAAACGGCTGGGTCGTGACTAAATGCTGCCTTGGCCGTCAAAACGATGAGCAGCCGATCATCGACCTCCACAACGGCGGTCCGACCCATGCTTGAAGGTTCGCCGCCCTGGAAGGGACCGGCCAACGTGAAGTCGCCGCTGCTCAGGTGGATGACTTTGCCAGTGATCGACAGTGGCCTGAAACCCGGCGTGACCCGCCCACCCACCGCGCAGGAAACGATGTTGCCCAGTCCAACTTTGAAGGCGATATCGACGGCCTGAGGATCCGTGATGGGAATTGCCCCTCGCAAACCGTCTTGGCGGTCCAATGCAGCTTCTAGGATCGCCGTGCTGTCTCCGGGCGCGCCGGCAAGCACACGGTCTCCCATATCGGCGAGGACGAAAGGCCGGCGAGAACCCGCTTCGGCAACCGTGTTGAGTGCCTCACCAATCGACAACAGCTCGTCGGCGAAACGGACCCGCTTTTCCCAGAAGGCCTGGGCGAGGGAATGCGCGACCAGCTCGCCTTTTTGGCCGGCGTCATTCGTCAACACGACGGCCGCTTGGCCGATGTCCTCGTCGTCTGCGTAACGGAATACGTTGAAGAGGGAGACGTCCCAGATTGCCGGACAATCCTTCGTGGCAAGGCGCGCCTGGTCGTGGATTTCGCGCAAAGGGCCTGCTGCCGTTTCTGCAGCGCCTGGCAGGATCATCGGGATCTTGGCCATGGCGGTCACGGGACGCAGCGAGCCGTTGAGCATCGCCAGAAGATATGCAGCCACCTTCTCACCGCATTCGACGACGTCGGAGTGCGGATTTTCCTTGCAGGCAATGCAGAGATCGACGGCAGCGAGCATGGCAACCGTGACGTGCGCATGAAGGTCGAGCCCGATACCGATCGGCACCGTTTCGCCAACGGCGGCGCGGACCCCCGCGAGGAGATCTCCTTCAGCGTCATCGAGAAGCGTGGTTGCCATGGCGCCATGCAGCTCGAGCGCAATCGCGTCAGGTTCGAGAGCGGCAGCGTCCGAGATCAGACGCTCCTTGACCTCGATGAAGAAGGCATGGTCGACCAGTCCGCCCGGAGGCGCGACCACCGAAATGCTGGGCAGGATGTCCACCTGCTCCTTGGAGAGTTGCTGAATGATACCGGCCAAGGTCGAGCCCGAAGTCACGGCGGCAGCGAGCAACTCATCGCCTTCACATATCTGGAAATCAGCTTTTGAAGTCGGCTGCGGATTGAACCCATTCGACTCGTGCCAGATCCGTGCGACCAGGATACGCGGCGCAGATTTGCTCATGATCAACCTCCCATTTGTTCACTGCTGGATCCAAGCGTTCCATCGCTCAAGCAAGAGAGCGGCGTTGTCGTTGATCCATTTGGCGTCTGGAATGACAGGACTGCTTTGAGGATCTGTCGTACTTGGCATGTCGGCGCGCGCTTCTGGCGACATCAGTTTGACGGCCTCGCCACTTGGGGGCTTGCAGGACAAGGCTTCACAGACTTTTGCTTGCGCGGCAGGCGTGTTGAGCCAGTATTCAGCAAGTTTGAGTGCGTTCTCGCGATGCGGTGCGTTCTTGATCAGTGCGATCCGGTCGCCGACGAGGAACGAGGCGGCGTGTGACCACGCGATGGGTAGGCCCTCGCTTTTCAGAGCCTTGGCGCGGGTCAGCCATATCTGGCCGACGACATATTCGCCATTGCGAAAGCCCTGCATGCTTTGGTCGCCGGTCTTCCACCATAGCGCCACTGCCGGTCGGATCTGTTCGAGCTTTGCCAAGGCCCGCTCGATGTCGAGCGGAAACAGCTTTTCTGGGCTCACGCCGTCGGCAAGCAGGGCCGCCGCCATGACACGCCAGGGATCATTGAAATCGGGGAAGGACCGGCCACCCGGGAATTTTTGGACGTCCCACGCGTCTGCCCAAGTCCTGGGAGCTGCAGCGGCGAAGGCATCGGACCGGTATGCTAGAAGGGTCGAATTCGAGAGCAACCGCACACCTGCTGCATTACACGCGTCGGCATCCAGGTCTACGTGTGTCGAAAACTCCTTGCAAAAAGCCGAGAGGTTCTCGGCGTAGAGCAAGTGTTGCTCGGAAGCCGCCTGTATCTCACCTTGCAGGTAAAGGTCCCAGGAGACGTTGCCAGTCTTGACCATCGCGGCAGCCTTGGCGCGCATCTCGGCGTTGGTGGCTGCCACGGTGACGACTTCAATGCCCGTCTTTGCCGTGAAGGGATCGAACCAGGCTTCCCGCAGGGCCTTTTCGTATGCCCCACCGGTTGTCGCGACCACTATCTGCTCGGCGACAGCGGCACTGGGCCCCAGAGCGACCAAGCATACAGCTGTCGTTGCAATTATTTCCTGGAAAGTCTGAGACATCGAAGTTCCTCGCGCGTCTGGTTGGTTAAGCTAATCTCTAGTGCTGCCGGGTGGTGGTCCTAATGGCTGCCATCAACAGCAGCGACAGGGCGGCCAGCAGCGTCGAGACTGCGGCAATCACCGGCGTGAGATTGAAATCGATGTCCTCGAACATCTTGCGGCTGATGGTCTTTCCGCCTGTGTCGGAAATGAAGAACGCCACCGTCGCTTCGTCGAAGGACGACAGAAAGGCGAACACTGCCGCGACAGCAACCGAAGGCGAGATATTAGGGAGCACGATGAACAGAAACGACCGCGTCCGGCTGGCCCCACAACTCAGCGCGGCAAGTTCCAGCGTGAAATCGAACCGTTGCAGCGCAGCCGTCACGGTGATCAGGACGTAGGGGACGGCGAGCACGGTATGGGCGACAAGGAAACCCACGAAATTTCCTGTCAGCCGCAGGGGCGCGAAAATCAGATAGAGGGCCACACCAAAGACCACATGGGGGACCACCATAGGCCCGAGCGAAAGCGCCTGAAGGGCCTGTTTACCCGGCAGATCTCCTCGCGTCAGGGCGATCGCAGCAAGTGTGCCGATGACCGTTGCGGCAAGGCTGGTTGCGAGCGCGATTTTCAGGCTGAACCAAGTTGCGGCCATCCAGTCGGGGTCGGACAGATATTGGCGATACCAGTGCAGGGTCAGTTGCCGGGGCGGAAACTCGATGTGATCGGCGCTCCCCAGCGAGATCGGCAAAATGACCAGGGTTGGAAGGACGAGGTAGAACAGGATCAGGGCGAGCACCGCGCCTTGCAGCAGAACGGTGACCGCGGCCGCCCAAGGCCTTTGCCAGACGGTGGCGCGACTGCCGGCTAGAGGAGTCGCTAGGCGGGGAGATCCGGTTTCAATCGACACTTGCAAATCCTTTGGACCTGGAAAACGCCTTGCGGAAAACCAGCACCATGATCAGCGTCGTGATCAGCAAGACCGTTGAGAGGGCCGCGGCGAATGGCCAGTCGAGAAGGACGGTCGCTTGTTGGCCGATCAGTGTCGCGACAATCAGGGTGCGTGGTCCACCCACCAGTGCCGGAGTGATGTAAAAGCCGAGTGCGAGGATGAAACACATGACGCATCCGGCAAACACGCCGGGCAGGCTCAGGGGCAGGGTGACGCGCAGGAATGCCGTTGAGGCCCCTGCCCCAAGGCTGCGGGCGGCGCAGACATACTCTTGCGGGATCGACCGCAGCGCTGCGAAGATGGGCAAGACCATGAATGGCAGAAGGACGTGGGTCATCGCTATGATGACCGCCCCTTCATTGTAGATGAGCTTGAGGGGCGCTTCGATGAGCCCGAGCTCCGTCATGACATTGTTGGCCACGCCATTTCGCTGCAGAAGCACGATCCAGGCGTAGGAGCGTACGAGTACCGGCGACCAGAGAGCGATAAATACCGCGGCCGCCGCCGCCGCCGCCAGACGCCGTTTGAGGCTCGCCATGGCAAGAGCGACAGGATAGCCAAGCATGAAGGAGGTGATCGTGACGAACAGGGCTATTCTGAACGTTCGCGCCATGACCGATAGATAGATCGGCTGCTCGATGATCTTGCGGTATGAGGTAAGGTCCAGTGCTGGCGTAAACAGGCTCAGCTTGATCAGCGATCCAATCGGATACAGGAATCCCACCGACATCAGCAGCATCAAAGGGGCGACCAGCGCAAGCGACAACGCCGGCGAATAGCGGCTCACCGAGCCGCCCGGCCGCCTGAAGTTCTGTTCGTTTGGCCTGTTAGTTACGTCGGCCATGGTCAGACCTCAGGCGCTGCAAAGACATGGAAGGCTTCCTTGGAGGCATACAAGTCAACGCGTCCGCCCCGTCTCAAAGGGCCGATTGACGTGGAAGCAGGCAGCTGGATCTGTACGATCGGCTGACCGATTGTGGCCAGGCGCACAAGATAGAGGCGAAACGCACCGACGAAGATTTCCGCGTCGATATGGCCGGGTATGGCGGTCGCCGAATCTGGTTGTGCGAAGGACAGGTTTTCGGGCCGGACCGCGAGTTTGACGGCTCGCCCCCGTTGCAGGCGAGCTGCCCCGTCCAAGGAAGGCGATGGAACGGCGACGGTGATCCTGTCCGATATGCGGATGTGGCAAGTGCCGGCTTCGTCACGTTGGCATTCGCCGTCGATGAAATTCATTTTGCCGACGAACTGCGCCACAAAGGGTGATTGCGGTCGATGGTAGATATCTGCCGGAGTGCCAAGCTGGACCAGGGTGCCGCCACACATGACGGCCACGCGGTCGGACAAGGTCATTGCCTCGTCCTGGTCGTGGGTGACGTAGACGACAGTAGCCCCGAGCTTGGACTGGATCCGCTTGATCTCGAACTGCATGGCCTCGCGCAGATTCTTGTCGAGGGCGCCGAGTGGTTCGTCCATCAGCAGAACAGGAGGCTCGCACACCAGCGCTCGGGCGACAGCAACCCGTTGCTGCTGGCCGCCCGAAAGCTGGTTTGGATAACGGTCGTCGAACCCGACCAGTTGCACCAGATCGAGGATTCGCCTCACACGATCTTTGATGGCCACGCGATCCAACCGGCGCATGCGCAAAGGGAAGGCCACGTTCTGGTGGACGGTCATATGCGGAAACAACGCGTATTTCTGAAAAACCATGCCGATGTTGCGCCGGTTGGGCGCCGCTGCGGTGATATCGCGGCCACCAATCGAGATTTGGCCAGAGCTCGGCGCCTCGAACCCGGCAATCATTGTCAGCAATGTCGTCTTGCCGGACCCCGATGGTCCCAGCACCGACACGAACTCGCCTGCTGCGATGTTGAACGATACGTCCTCAACGGCACTGGTCCGCCCAAAACGCTTGCTGAGAGACTGGAGTGATAGCGTTTCGCCGATCAACCTGGTGTTCCTCCGTGCGAAGAATCTGGCTCGCGACCACCCATCGCTGGTCGAGATCCGAAACCTTTGTCCTTACCGCCGTGCGAGCCCGCATACGGCTTTGACACCAGTTCCAGCCATAGCCGTCCCAAAACAGGGGACGCGCAACCGGAAATATGTTATGCAGATGTCACACAAACTTCATTGCGACTTCACAGTTCCGTTTTGATGCAACAAAAATTTCACTCTGTCAACTTCAGGATTTCTTGATGGCCTCCAGCACCCAGTTCGTCACAGAGGACGACAGGCAACCGGCTCGTCTCGGAGACCGGGTCTACCAACAGATCAAGGAAAAATTGATCCGAGGCGCCTATGAGCCCGGCGACAAGTTGACGGTTCGTGGCCTCGCCGAGGATCTTAAAGTGAGTTCCACGCCGGCGCGGGACGCCATCAATCGACTGGCTCTCGAAGGCGCGTTGGTCTACGCCGGACCAAAGACAGTCATAGTGCCCTTTCTAGAGCCACAAGCCCTTGAAGAGATTACGCTTATGCGCCTGGCCCTCGAGGGTCTGGCTGCTGAGAAAGCCACCGTTCGCGTGACCGACGAGGACATCGAGACACTTAAGGAGATGCAATTGCGAATCAACGCCGCCCTCGACGAAAGGCGATACGCAGAGGCGCTTTGGAGCAACAAGGAGTTCCATTTTTCGATCTACAAGCTGTGCGGCATGCCTCATCTGCTCGCGACGATCGAGACATTGTGGTTGAGAATTGGTGCCTCGTTTAACGATCTCTATCCTGAATTCGCCGAAGCCAAGTATGGCGTTCATAACCATATGGCGGCCATCGAAGGGTTGGCCGAGCGCGACGCCAGCACCGTTCGCGCCGCGATTGAAAGCGATATTCGTGACGGTTATCGACGGATGAAACATGCCAATCGCGAGCGAAATGCACCTCGACCGCAATCTGTGTGACGTTTTATGTTGCGTCAACGCGATTTGTGTGTTTTTTGTTGCAACATAACTGCTGTTGCGACGGGGAGACCTCACGATGATCGTTCAACAGGATGCTCCGGTTAAGTCTCGCGGGGCGTCCAATCATCTCTTCGATCGCGGGCTTCGCGTTTTTCCCGATGGCACCACGCGTATCACGGTCGAGCGTGATCCGGTCCCGCGCTATGCCAAGGCAGGTCGGGGCGCTTATCTGCAAGACGTAGATGGCAACCGTTTTCTCGACCTGAACAACAACTTCACCACGCTCATTCACGGTCACGCTTATGCGCCCATCGTAGAGGCCGTTTCATCGCAGCTTGCCTGTGGCAGCTGCTTTGCGAACCCGACCGAGCATGAAATCATCCTTGCCGAAATGCTGATCGATCGCATTCCGCCGGTCGAACGAGTTCGCTTCGTCAACAGCGGCACCGAGGCCGTGATGTTCGCAATCAAGGCAGCGCGTGCATTCACGGGCAGGCCTGCAATCGCACGTATTGAAGGGTCTTTTCACGGCGCCTACGACTGGGCAGAAATCGGCCAGGCAGGGACACCTTTGACCTGGGGACCACCAGAAGCTCCGGCGCCCGTCCCGCTTTATCGCGGCGCTCCGGCGAGCGTGGCAGATGACGTGTTGATTTTGCGCTTCAACGATCTCGAAGGGTTGCAGCGATTGGAGGACGTCGCCGACAGGCTCTCATGTGTGCTCGTCGACCCGATGCCCAGTCGCGCGGGGCTGATCGCAGCAGATCCAGGTTATCTGAAGGCTCTGGCGGCATCGGCGCACAGAAGCGGTGTTCTCATCATCGCCGACGAGGTGCTCAATCTGCGCCAGGGCTACCATGGTGCGGCCGCCAAATACGGGCTCGAGCCTGACCTGGTTGCTATGGGCAAGATCATAGGTGGCGGCTTTCCGATAGGCGCCATCGGCGGTCGGGAGGATGTGATGCGTGTGTTCGGCACAAAGCAAGGCAAGGGGTATCTGCCGCAAGGAGGCACGTTTTCGGCCAACCCAGTATCGATGCTTGCCGGTCACATAGCCATGCAGGCGCTGACCAGGGACGAATTCGATCGGCTCGAACGATTGGGCAACGATGTCAGGACCGGACTATCAGCTGCCATCAGACGGCATGGCGCGCCTTTTTCGGTAACTGGCGCAGCGTCGCTTTTCCGAATTCATCCGAAGGAGAACCCGCCGCGCGAATTCAGACAAACATTCTGTAATGGGGAGGAAGAAGAGATGTTGAGGCGACTGCATCGACATTTTCTGGCCTCTGGAATCCTCCTGCCGAGTGGCGCAGCGGCCTCGTTGTCAACGCCCATGGGATTGGCGGAAACGACCATGATCGTCGACTGCTTCGACGATTTTCTCAGCCACGCAAACCAGCATTGAAGTGGAGCCAATGTCAGCAGATCTCTCCAACACGGTCGCCGGCCGCATCGCGCTGGCCCTTAGACGCCATGACGTGTCTCATATTTTCGCACAAAGCTTGCCATCTGCGGTCATTCTGGCGGCCGAAGCATTGGGAATCCGTCAGATCGCTTACAGACAGGAAAACATGGGCGGAGCGATGGCGGATGGATATGCCCGCCGCTCTGGCAAAATCGGGGTGGTGGCCGCACAAAACGGGCCAGCCGCCACGCTACTGGTTCCTCCCCTGGCAGAGGCGCTCAAGGCCAGCATACCGGTTGTGGCGATCGTGCAGGATGTCGAGCGCGACCAGGCAGACCGCAATGCTTTTCAGGAACTCGACCATCTGGGGCTCTTTCAATCCTGCACCAAGTGGGTGCGCAAGGTTGTGGTGCCGGCGCGTATCGAAGACTACGTTGACGCTGCGTTTGCTATCGCAGGGTCGGGCCGGCCGGGCCCCGCCGCGCTCATCTTGCCGGCGGACCTCTTGCGCGCGAACTGGACTGGCGCGCAATTCGAGCGAACAGCCAACCTCGGCCACTGGCCAATCGATAGGCTGCGCCCTTGTGAAAGCGATATCGTCGCTGCGGCGAGGCTTTTGAGCGCAGCACTATCGCCGGTCATCATAGCCGGCGGCGGTGTGCATGCGAGCGGGGCGTCAGCCGAACTTTCCTTGCTTCAGGACGAATGCGCACTTCCTGTATTCACGACTTTCATGGGCAAGGGAGCGGTTGATGAATTTCATGAGCTCTCGGCGGGGGTCCTTGGTTCTCTTGTCGGACCGTGTTCCCTAGGGAGCCATTCGGTGGCGCTTTTGAATGAGGCAGACGTCATCTTGCTGGTCGGCACACGAACCAACCAGAACGGTACGGACAGCTGGACCCAGATATCTTGTGACAAAACGATCATCCACATCGATGTAGACCCGGCGGAGATTGGCCGCACCTACGAGGCAAAGGTGCGCCTGGTTGGCGACGCTGCCGAAACCCTGCGCGTGTTGCGTGGTGCGCTTTGCCAATCCGATCTCTCGCGACGGCGCGCCGCCAGGAGCAAGATTGCTCGTCGTATAAGTGGCTTCTGGACGCAATTTCACGACGAGCGTTCAAGTCGCTCGGAAAGCCAGAACGGAGCGATCCGCCCCGAGCGCGTCATGGCCGAACTGCAGCGGCAGATTACCCCGGAAACGACGGTCGTGGCTGACGCTAGCTATTCGTCGATGTGGGTCGCCGGCCAGCTGCGCGCGTCCTCGTCGGGGATGCGGTTTTTGACTCCGCGTGGTCTGGCTGGGCTTGGGTGGGGAGTCCCCCTCGCCATTGGGGCCAAGGTCGCGCGACCGGAACACCCGGTGGTCGTCATCGTCGGCGACGGTGGATTTGCACACAGTTGGGCCGAGCTAGAAACCATGGTTCGCTGCAGACTTCCCATAGTGGTGATTGTGCTCAATAACGGCATTCTCGGCTTTCAGCGTGATGCGGAGTCGGTCAAGTTCGGTGCCTTCACGAGCGCGTGTCACTTGGGTCAGGTCGACCATGCAATGATCGCCAAGGCATGCGGCTGCGACTCGGTTCGAATTGAATCAGCGCACCAGATTTCTGATGCATTGCGAGTCGGCATGGCTGCAAATTCGCCTTTTGTCATCGAAGTCATGACCGACCCAGCAGCTCATCCGCCTTTGTCCTTGTTTGCGGAGGTCGACGCCGCAGCATGACTGATCGCAGCCATTTGCAGATCGCGGTAATCACCGGCGGCACGAGCGGAATAGGGCTCGCGACCGCGCATCGGCTTCTTTGTCGAAATTACCGTGTGGCGGTGTTCAGCCAGCGGCGCGAAAACGTCGAGGCTGCGCGCGACGAATTGGCCAAGGAGTTCGGCACGGAGCGGGTCTTCGCCCGACCTGTTGATCTGGCTGTACCGGCACAGATTGAAGACTTTTTCATCGAACTTGGCGCAAAATGGGGTTCACCGCAGGCACTGGTCTGCAACGCAGGTGTTTCCCCTAAGGGACGCGACGGCGCCACGCCCTTCAACCAGATCCGTTTGACAGAGTGGAACGAAGTGTTGGCCGTCAATTTGACCGGCGCGATGCTTTGCTGCCAGGCAGTCGGTCCGGCCATGATGGAGCGCGGGTTCGGTCGTATCGTTTTGATCGGCTCTGTCGCAGCGCGGGCGAGGCCCAAAATTGCGGGGGCGAGTTACGTGGCGTCAAAAGCAGCGCTGTCGGGTCTGACCAGATCGCTGGTCAGCGCCTATGCTGCCTTTGGCATCACTGTAAACCTGGTCGCACCCGGCCGGATCCTGACCAACATGGCGGGAGAACCGAACACTCCCACCAACAGGGCAGCCCTTGCTGCCATTCCGGCCGGCAGGCTCGGCCATCCCGACGATGTCGCGGCGGTTGTTGAATTTCTGATCTCTCGCGAAGCCGGCTTTGTCAATGGTGCGGTCGTGGACGTTAACGGCGGAGAATTCCTGCCGCTGTAAGTGCCACAAGCTGTCTGGCGAGCGGATAGGCCAGGTGCGAAGTGACGACGATTTGAAGACAAGGATGTGCCGAACGCGACGGGAGGCGACAAATGAAACCTGTTGTGGTCTTGAGCTCCGAGGACGCAGAATTCTGCTTTCTTCTCCAATATATCCTCGAAGCCGAGGGATACGCGGTTTGTCTGGCTGCCAAGCCTGATCAAGTGATCCGTCTTGCGGATCATCCCAATACCCATGCCATCCTTCTTGATTGCTTGGCGGACAATCTCGAAGCGGTATGCGATGGGCTGAGACGCGGCGACCGAGCTGGCCGCATTCCCATTGCGGCACTGGTTGGCGCTAACAGTGATCGTCACATCGACCTGATCGAAGCAGGTATCGATGAAAGCCTCGTCCGCCCTTTGGCACCTGCCAGACTTCTGCAATTTCTAAAGAACAGTGCTGTTGGCGGTCCACGGGGTGATGACCTCGGGCAATCGGGATCAGGCCGGACGCTACGACAGCTCGAGATCGAAATGGATCTAGCCAGCCAAAGTGTCAGATGTAGAGGGCGCCCGGTGGATCTGGCGCCGATCGGATTCCGGCTGCTGCAGCGCTTTCTCCAGTTTCCGAACACGGTGCACAGCAGACCATCACTCATTGCGGCTGGATGGCGCGGCAGGAGACCGGTCGATCCGCGTACAGTCGACGTGCATATCGGGAGATTGAGGCAGGCGTTGCGGCCTTTGACTGGTTACGACGCAATCCGAACGGTCCGGACGGCCGGTTACATTTTGCAAACCCGTGCGACCGGCAGTGCCTAAGGCCGTCTCGGCGTGTGCGTGCTGTAGAGGAGTAAACTTGTCCGATCCTCCATCACGCCTTGTCAACGGTTTTGGATCCTCGGCACCTATCGCGTCCGGCGGGCAGAAACGCAGGTGCATCATCGTGAGCCTTGCGCGTAGCCCAGACCTCTCCTGTATTCAGCTTCGGCATGACACTGCATGATTGAGTGGCCAAACTCCGAACCCAGGTACCATCTCGATGAATTCGAAACCTTTATTGCGGTGGAGGTCGAGCGTGCCCTGGCTCGGCGTGCCCCGTCGCGAAAGACTTCGATCTCAGCCGGCAAGATCGCTGGCGGCGTCGCCGCGGCAGTGGCGCTTCTTCCGCCCGTCCATTTGCGCGCCATTGAGGATATGCAGGACGACCTCCCCAGGCTGGCGGCAGAATTCGTTCAATCGCTAGCAGCCAAGGCGATGTTTCGTTTGGAAATGAATATTGGAAGCCGCCCCTCAGATCCCCCAGCCGCCCCACCCACAGTTGGCCCAAGGCAGATTCTCCAGAGCTTGCCTGACCAGAGGGACGTCCTTGACACGATGTCGTTCGAAGATTGGGCTGGGCATGTAGTGGGACAGACGTATTTGGAAGCACAGCTTCATATACCCCGATCGACACTCCATCTGTGGAGGCGACACAACGCGGTCATCGCATTGCGGGCTGGGAGCCGCAAACATGTATTTCCTTTGGCCCAGTTCGTGGATGGCAGGCCCGTTCCTGGCATAAGAGACGTGCTCTCCCACATTGCCAACCCACGGCAAGCATGGTTCTGGCTGAACAACCCCTCGCCTTGTCTTGACGGCCGGATTCCCGTCGCCTTGCTGCGACAAGAATTGGTCACAGAGGTCGTCTCTGCCTTGCGCCGTACCTCATCATCCTAAATCACCGTCAAGACTCTGCTGTCGAGTAACCGCCCATGCGACAGCACGATTATTTTTCGTGCTGAGATTAACAATTTTTTCAAAATACCTGGCACACAGTTTTAATAATGCACGATATGCACACAGTAAACTTACTGAACTAATTAAACTATATGAACAATTTATATTGGCTTTTGTGCTATTTACACAAGGTCGTGTCCCACCGCGTGGTGTAGGTCGGCGATAGCGAAGCCGCTCGCGAGCG
>NZ_SUHQ01000063.1 GCF_004962245.1 Mesorhizobium sp.
CCCCCCTTGTCTCCATTTCCGCTTCTATCGTGCAATCAGCTTAGCGGGATGAAATAGAGATGAATTCTCCATCGATCGAAATGCTGCCGGTCGCGTCTCTCAGACCCTATGCCAGCAACGCTCGGACACACTCCAAAAAGCAGGTTCGGCAGATCGCCGAAAGCATCTCGCGCTTCGGCTTTACCAACCCGGTTTTGGTGAGCGACAGCGGCGAGATCATCGCCGGGCACGGACGGGTGATGGCGGCAAGGGAACTGGGTATTGCCGCCGTACCGACGCTGCGGCTTTCCCATCTCAGCGCCGAGGAGAGACGTGCCTACGTTCTTGCCGATAACAAGCTTGCATTGAACGCGGGATGGGACACTGAGATCCTGGCGATCGAGCTTCAGGCGCTCATCGACATCGAGTTCGATGCCACGTTGACTGGGTTTTCTCTCGCCGAGATTGACCTGACGCTTGATCAGGCAAGTCAGGCATCGGCTGCCGCCGGAGATGATCGAGCAGATCTCATTCCAGAGCCTCCCGTCGAACCTGTTTCAAGGCAGGGCGATGTTTGGCTGCTCGGCCGCCATCGCCTGCTCTGCGACGACGCTCGATCGGCCGACGATGTTGCTCGGCTGATGAATGGGGAAGAGGCAGATCTGATATTCACAGATCCCCCCTACAACGTTGCCATTGACGGCAATGTTGGCGGCCTCGGCTCTGTCCGGCATCGCGAGTTCGCGTTCGCTTCGGGCGAGATGAGCCGCACCGAATTCACTCAGTTTCTGACGGTAACGCTCTCAAATGCCTCTCGTGTGGCCAAGGACGGTGCCATCGCTTTTGTCTGCATGGACTGGCGCCATATGGGTGAGCTTCTCGATGCTGGTGAAGCGGCGTTCACTGAGCTGAAGAACCTTTGCGTCTGGAACAAGTCGAATGGCGGCATGGGCAGTTTCTACCGTTCGAAGCATGAGCTGGTGTTCGTTTTCAAGATCGGCACCACCAATAGCTTTGGCCTTGGCGAGACAGGTCGATATCGAACGAACGTCTGGGACTATGCCGGCATCAGCAGCCTGGGTGCCAATCGCATGGACGAACTCGCCATGCATCCGACGGTAAAGCCAGTCGCGCTGGTGGCCGATGCGATCAAGGACTGCTCACGCCGCAACGAGATCGTGCTCGACCTGTTTGGCGGATCCGGCAGTACGCTGATCGCCGCGGAGAGCTGCGGACGACAGGCCAGGCTCATCGAATATGATCCGGCCTATTGCGACACCATCGTTACACGCTGGCAGACCTACACTGGGAAGGGAGCTATGCTCGCTGATGGAAATAGCCCGTTCGAGGCTGTCGGGGAAATGCGAAGAGGGTGGCCCAATTCCGGCAATGGCCAAATCTCAGGGCGGAGGCAAGCCAATGTCGGGTGAGGGCGATAGCAACGAAGACATTAAGGGGCAGGTTCTGTTTGGGACCGGCTATGGCAAACCACCCATGGCGACGCGCTTCCAGAAGGGAATGCCGTCGCCCAACCCAAATGGAAGGCCAAGAAAGGCGGCTGCGGATTTGACGCTCTCGGAGCAACCTATGCTGAGTGCCGCGCTGAAAGGCGCCAACAAAAAGATCGCAGTGCGTGAGGGCGGTAAGACAACTGAAATTCCTGCTCGGGAAGCGATTGTTCAGACGGTGATCCTTAATGCGCTCAAGGGTAACGCCCGCTCTCAGGGCCTTGCTATGGATCTGTTCAGAACCGCTGACGAGGCCAACGCGCGAGAAATCCGACAGCGCGATGAAATCTGGGAAAGGTTCAAGACGCAAACGACTGCTGAGCTGCAGACGCGAAGCAGCGAGGTAAACCAGAACCAAGAATCCTACCGCACCCAGATGATGTCGTCATAGACTCGAGAACTGGGCCAAAATTCCTCGGTCCGCTTGATGAAGACGAGCAGCAGGAACTGGAGAGGACACTACAACTGCGCGAGGTCCTCATTATGCAGGACGCACTTGATCAGCGATCGAGTTTCAGGGCGGACGGAACGCTGTTCGATGACCCAGGCGCGGCAATGCTTCTGGCAATGCTTGCCGAGAAGGGCATTCCACCTCGTCTGCGGCTTTCGGAGTTGGAGTGGGTTCACAAGCAGTTCCAGTACGAGGGTATGTCAAAGCGGAACTTGCTCAAGCTGCTGTTCACCGCCTGGCGCAAGGTCGGCTGTCCGCGTCCGCGGGGCTACCTGTCTCTCAACCTGCAATTGGTCAAAGAATGGTTCGAGGATTTCGGCGCACTGCGACTGGAGGTGGAAGCCGGGAATCTCGACCTCGACGCGATGGTACGAGGCGAGTTCAACGAGGCAGCATTGAATTTCATGGATAAGAGAGGGCTGCATTGAACAGCCCATTCAGGGGCTTTGAAATTCCGGACATAGTTTCCGAACGAGAGTGGCTGTTTGGTGGCGCATCGGTGTCCGATGTGACACGCTGCTACCAGCTAAAGCCAAGGGAGCTTGACTTATCCGCTCCGACCAGGCTGTGCAACCCAAACCAGCGAAGCCCGGCCGGGAGCTGACTATCACATTTCTAACTTGCTGGCGATGTCGCATCTCTAAATCGCTTTGACGCGACGGCGGCAACGCGCTGCAACTCAGCCGTTGCGACCGGTTTCGCCACATCCCATAAGCAGACGTGGGATCCGTGCCATACTAAAGTCATCGTGGCACCAAAGAAGTGCTGCCGTCAAAATTGCTATTCCCCGAGCTGAGTCAACCACAGCACCTCCGGCACCCGACGACCAGTGCGGTTTCAGTCATCTACCGGGTTACAGAAGGCCTCTACCCATCTGTTCAGCGCCTCGCGGGATGCCTGCGTTGTTCGGACCCCGATCGCCTCATTTGCGGGATACGAAGCTCAAGCCAAAGCCGAATAAATTGCCGAGCAACTGTGGCTGACCGGGCACAAGGCAACGAAGCTCGGGGCGAGAAGGCCGACGAAGACGAGCGCGCCTGTGCAGAGCTGGACGAACCCACACCAATTTCAGCCCAACCGTGGTCCGAGCCAAGAAGATCAGCCGCCGTGGTTTCACCTGCAATGCGGTCGAAGGGAGCATTCGCATTTGGCGAACTGCTTGGCTGGCTGAGCCAACTACTTCGTATACTTGAAGCAGATATTGTCCGGTAATACTCTCCCCAAGGTGGGGATTGAGCCGTGCGTCTTCCGAAAGAAAAAGTGGCCGGATACAGACGGCAGTCGGGGCATCTTGATGTTCGCTCAACTCATGAGCGAGATGCTGACGCCAACGACCTTTGAGAGCTTCCGTGTTTATTCGCTGGATACAACCGCCCGCGTTGATGAGGCCCTTGATCTGATTGCCGACGTAGAGGACCAGCGGGTGCCGCATGCCGTCCTTGACCCCGTTATCGAGGAAATGAAGTGGTCTTTTGCGAAGGATCCCGCGGCGCCGAGCCTTGCAGCCGACGAGATAGAGTCTTTATCACTCTGCTCGGCACGAGCTTTTCGCTGGATGATTTTGCATCTCACCTGTGGCTGATCGAAAAGCTGATTGCCGAGAAATACAAGGAGACCCTTGGGTGACTGTTGCTGGAGTTGTTTGATCAGCCGAGGCAGCGGATGGATTACCGCAAGCTGGTGAGCTTCTATTGCTCCACCTCGTGAACCTTGGCTACGAGCGCAACCACATCCGTCACGTCGTAGATGAAACCTTCTTCGAGAAGACGGTTGTGCGTCGGCGTGGCCCGCGACCTCGGCAACTACCTGCGAAGCCTGGACTTCAATACAGCAAAGGCCTCGTTGGCCTCGATGATGTTGGCGATCCGCCAACGGCGCGTCACCTCGGCGACGACGGGATGCGGTTCGGCAGAGTTTACGTCCGCCCGGCTCAGTCCTTGAATGCGAGCCCGGCCTTTTTGAGCGAGCCGAGGAAGAAATCGACATCCTCTGGTCGAATGATCCGCACCGCGACCTCCTGCCGGAGATTCTTGATCAAGCCTGGCGCGTTATCTTCAAGCCAGACACGTTCGCGCCGGGCGTCCGCTTCATATCCGCCCTCGCCAAAAATCGCGGCCGCGATGGTGTGATAGTTGGCATTGCCGGGAACCGTTGCTTTCCTGATCCACATGGCTGCCTGCGGATAATCGCCGCGAAAATAGGCGCAAAGGGCAAGCGCGGTCTCGTAATAGGCCAAGGGACCCGGATTGCGCGTGCGAGCTTCCGCGACGAGCGGGCAGCCGTCGTCCCAGCCTCCTGAAAGCGCCAGCCGATATCCGTACTCGCCCATCAGTTCGGTATCGTTGGGGTTGATGTTCAAGGCACGTTTGCCCACGGACAGCGCCGCCTCGATCTCTTTGCTGAAATAGAGCGCGAACATTTCCGCCTGCAGGCCGCGGATGTTGAGCGGGTCCAGTTCCACGGCCCGCCTGGCCGCGGCAAGAGCGCGAGCGATCGAAGCCGAAGTCGCGGCTTCGTCGGAAGGATAGAGGAATCGGATCTCGTCGATATAGGCCTGCGACAGCAGACCCCAGGCCGTGGCGTAGCCCGGGAAACGTTCAACGGCCTTCTCCAGGCAACCGCGCACCGCTGGAAGTTCCTTTTGGTCGAGCTTTGCCCGGTATGCGTAGAAGGAAAGCGTGCAGGAATAGGCAGCCCAATCGTCGGGAGGATTCGAGACGTGGAGCGAGGCGTCGGCCTGAAAGATCACGCCATATGTCTGGGCCAGGCTCGTCGCCACTTTCTGTGCGATATTCGCTTCGGTCTCGAGAAGCGCCGCGACTTTCATTTCTCCGTCATAACTGTCCGCCCACAGGACGGAGCCGTCCGCGCGGTTTATGAACCTGATCCGAAGCCGGAAGGCTTCGGCCGACAGGTGGACGCTTCCCGCAAGAACAAAGCGCGATGGCGCGACCGAATTTTCGGAAGACTGGACGACGATGACATCCTTGAACTTAGAGAGTTGCCCGACAATTTCCTGTGTCAATCCGCTCGCAATCGCCCTGGAGGCTTCCGTTCCTGAAAGATCGTCAAACGTCTCGACCAGCAGTCGCGGAATCTCAGGCGAAGTTGGGCGGACGCCGCCGCT
The DNA here is from genome assembly GCF_004962245.1 of Mesorhizobium sp. Lineage (GTDB taxonomy): Bacteria > Pseudomonadota > Alphaproteobacteria > Rhizobiales > Rhizobiaceae > Mesorhizobium. The sequence continues at coordinate 5,066 of NZ_SUHQ01000063.1, forward strand.
CGCCAATCCCAACGCCAGAACAGCCAATGCCGCGACGGTAGCCGCGAGAGCTACCGTCAGCCATGATGCCCTCATCCATCGAGGAGGGGTCGGGACTTTCTCTGCCCAGTTAACCGGCAAGGCCGGCACAACGGTCTCAGGCGGCGATCGCGCCGAGAACGTTGGAACGTAACCGCCCTTCGGAATCGTGATGAGAATTGGATCGTCGTGTCCGGCAGTCAGGTAGTAGCGCTCGAGCCCGCGCCGGAGGTGGCCAGCCTCGATGCGGACAATCGGATCCGTCTGCGGGTCGAAAGACATATCGCGGCCGAACACTTCGACTGCGATCGAATAGGCCTTGATACGATCACCGCGCCCCTCCAACGTTTCCTCCACCACATGGCTGAGGAAGCGGCGTTCGCGACCGGTTGCATCGAAGTCCGCGCTGTTGAGGATCAGGGCAAGCTGGGCACGACAATCCTCTGAGGCCAACCTATGCCCCCTCCCTGCGGCTGGCTCCGCCCGGATCACCTTGATTCCCTCGCCTGACGTTCTGGGGTGACTACTCCCAGTTATATTTCTTTTTTTCGCCGGTCACCTCTCGCTGCGCAATTTTACATGCGCGAGCTAATTCCTGCAATACTCCTGGTAGTAGTCTGAACGGATAACATCCGGATGAAGGCGACGATTTGTGCGATGCAGCGGCAGATGACAACCGATCAACAGATAGGCGACGTCACCGGCAGCGCAGTTTGCATTTGCGATTCTGTAGGCTTGGTGCCCACCGAACTCGCTACGGGATGTTCAGAAATTACCCTGTCGCCCACGTAACTTACATTCCGCAGCCGCCTCCATGCGATAGGCTACGGCGGTTTCGGGAAAATACGAACTTGCGACAATGAGGATGGACGGCGAACCGGCTGATAGACAAAGAGCGGTCTCGGCGGCAGTCCGTCGGTTCCCGCAGTTTGAACTGGCGATCCATCGGCTGATGAACCGAAGTGAGGGCTTTCGGGATATGTGCGAGGAACTTGCAGAAGCGGAACTCGCACTCTCGAGGATCGACAACGTCCCGCTGGCATCGCGCGAGTCTAGACGAGCCGAATGGCAGGAGCTGGTGGATCGGTTGGTTGGGGAAGTCGGAGCCGTGCTGTACGCGGACGCCACCCGGAAATCGCGTGCCATTCCGTGGCCGCCACGGTGAGCGGCCGGAACTAAGCGGAGGCTGGCTTGGAATTTCTGTCTGGCAATCGACCTCTACAAACTATGGCAGCCGTGCTCCCGGGCCTGCTTGTCGTCACGGCCGCGTGGGCCCAGGATAACACCCAGGATCTCGCCAAGAAGCTATCCAATCCGATCGCCTCGCTGATTAGCGTGCCGTTCCAGTTCAACTATGACAGCGGCTATGGACCGAACGACGGTGACAAAGCCTATGTCAATGTGCAGCCGGTCATCCCGATCACGCTCAACGACAACTGGAACCTGATATCGCGTACCATCTTGCCGATTGCCTGGCAGCACGACATTGCAGGACCATCCGGCGACCAGTCCGGGCTCGGCGACATAACCCAAAGCCTGTTCTTCTCGCCTTCCCAACCCACGGCGAACGGGATCATCTGGGGTGTCGGCCCGGTGTTTTTGTTGCCCACTGCGACTGACGAGTTGCTTGGCGGAAAAAAATGGGGAGCGGGACCGACCGGCGTCGTCTTGAAGCAATTCGATGGGTGGACGGTCGGCATGCTGGCCAACCACATTTGGTCATTTGCAGGCGACAGCGACCGCAGCGATATAAATTCCACTTTCCTGCAGCCCTTCGTCTCTTACACGACGAAGGATGCCTGGACCTTCACGCTCAATACCGAGAGCGTCTACAATTGGGAAGCGCATCAATGGTCGGTCCCGATCAACGTCCAGGTCTCGAAGCTGGTTGTGATCGACAAGCAGCCAATCAGCCTCTTCGCCGGTGTGCGGTATTGGGCGGTAAGCCCCGATAGCGGACCCGACGGCTTCGGATTCCGCACGGGAATTGCCCTGCTGTTCCCGAAGTAGACCCATAACTGTCTGCCCGTGACAGCCACGAACAAATGAACCGCTGTCGACATGAAAAACGATCAAAATCCGATATCCATTAGCTGAGCAGCACGAATACATATATGTTGTCACTGCGGGCGTGCAGGATGATCGCATCGGACATGAAGTAAAAGGCGGAATTAGAGGGGACTTCGATATGGGAATCATCCGAGCTCTCGTGTTGGCTTCGGCGGGAATAGCGGCAGCGCTGTTTGCGGTGCCGGCGATCGCCGCGGACGCTGCGACGCAACTTCCTGAAGCCGCACCCGCGCCTGCTGAAGCCGCGCCCGCGCCGGTCTGGACCTTCACCGCAGAGCCCTATTTCTGGATGGCAGGCATGAACGGCAGGGTCGGCGTCAGGGGCCTGTCGCCGGCGGATATCGATGTCGATTTCAGCCAGATTTTCGACCACATCGATTGGTCTCCCCCGCCGGTCATGCTTGCCGGCGAGGCGCGCAATGGCCGCTACGCTCTTTTCACCGACTTCATCTACCTGGGACTCGAGGCCGATGGCACGTCGGCCGGCCCGTTGGCTCTTTCGGCCGAAGTGAACATGAACACGGTGGTGTGGACCTTCGGCGGCTCCTATCGGGTCGTCGACAATGGCACCGCGACCTTGGACGTTCTGGCCGGCGGACGGCTCTGGTACCTGGATGCGGATTTGACCGTTACTGGCCCTCTCGCCACGAATGAAGCCAGCGGCAGTAAGACGTGGGTCGACCCCCTGATTGGCGTGGCCGGCGATGTTGCTCTCGGCAACGGATTCGGGCTCCATGGCGAGGCGGATATCGGTGGCTTCGGTGTTGGCGCCGACATCGATTGGCAAGTTCAGGGCACGCTTCAATACCGGTACAGTGATTCGGTCACGCTGGAAGCGGGCTATCGCTACCTTGCCGTAGACTACGACGACGACGGATTCGTGTTTGACATAGCAATGCAGGGACCAATCATCGGCGCCAGATTTCGGTTCTGATCGGGTCTGAGCCGGGGGGTCAAATAGATCATGGCCGCGTGTCTGAGTAATCGCATCGCGAAGTTCGCGCTAGCAGTACAGTGCTGATCGTTTTCGCTCCTAGTTGCGGGGCGGCATCGCGATCCGAGGACGCTTTGGGACGACTTCGAAACAGGAGGAGAGTTTGGGGAACTGTTTCGTGAGCCTGTCCAAGGTCAGGCGTATCAGCAACGTTTTGTTGGCGTCGGCGTTGGTTGGCCTGCTTTGGGGGTGCGCGTCCCGTCCGACGAATGTGCTGCTGCCCGTGGCCGATACCTCCCCTTCCTCCAGCAAGGTGGAGATGCTGGTCGCAACGACCCGCAGTCGTTCCTCCAATCCGGCACAAATGTATACGGGCGAGCGCGGACTGGCTCCCTCGTTCGCCGAAATTACGGTGTCGATCCCTCCGGCATCGGTCCGCAAGGTTGGAGAGGTCGCATGGCCCAAGAAGCTGCCATCGAACCCGGCGACTGATTTCGCGGTTGTGAAGGCCGAAGAAATAACACGGGAAACCGCGAAGGGGTGGCTGAGCGCCTCTGTCAGGAAGAGCCCGGACCGCAGCGTCCTCGTCTTCATTCATGGGTTCAACAATCGTTTCGAAGACGCGGTCTACCGCTTTGCGCAGATCGCAAAGGATACGGGCACAAACAGCGTTCCGATTCTGGTCACATGGCCGTCCCGAGGCAGCGCGCTGGCGTATGGCTACGATCGTGAAAGCACCAACTACACGCGAAATGCCCTCGAACTGCTGTTCCAATATCTGGCACGCGATCCTGAAATCAAGGAAGTTTCGATCCTCGCCCATTCGATGGGCAACTGGCTTGCGTTGGAAGGCTTGCGCCAGATGGCCATCCGCAATGGCGGCCTTCCGGCGAAGTTCAAAAACGTCATGCTGGCCGCGCCCGACGTCGATGTCGACGTGTTCCGCACTCAGATTGCCGACATGGCAAACAGCACCCGCAGTTCACCCTCTTTGTCTCGCAGGACGATCGCGCGCTCAAAGTTTCGCGACGGGTCTGGGGCAATATCCCCCGGCTCGGATCGATTGATCCGGAACAAGCTCCATACAAGGAAGAACTCGAGAGCAACAATATTACCGTCATCGATCTGACGAAAGTCAAATCCGGAGATCGTTTGCATCACGGCAAGTTCGCGTCGTCACCGCAGATCGTGCAACTGATTGGGACGCGTATGGCCGGCGGCCAGACGTTGACCGACAACAGGATAGGCCTGGGCGATACGATCATTCACGCAACGACCGGTGCGGCGGCAGCGGCGGGCAGCGCGGCAGGACTGGTGATTGCGGCACCTGTTGCAGCGGTCGATCAAAACAGCAGAGAAAATTTGAGCAATCACATCGGTGCCTTGACGGGGTCCGAGACCAGCCAGAAATCGAGTGCTGGTAACAAGAATTGCGCCCTGCCAGGACCATCCGCGAAGAAGTGCTAGACATAGTGCTTTGAAGGGCACCCAGATCTATGTCGCCGGACGGCAAAACTGGGAGACAACGCGATGAAACTCAGTTCGACACTATTTCAAAATAGGTTCGGCGCCAGCTCTGGGGCTTCCGGCATTTGGCTCCAAAAGCGCGCAGGCTGCTGAAATAACCGAGGCTGAAGGCCGCGTCATCGCCAAGGAGGCCTACGACAAAGCAATCGAGATGCCCGATCAACGAAGGGAAAGTCAACAAATGAACGCGGCACGAAAGTTATTCCTCATCGTGATTGCGGTGATCGAGACGCCGACAGGTTTCGCTCTTCTTTTGCTGCCTTCCGTTCCATTTGCTCTCCTGCTTGGATTGGAAAGCGACACGGTTGAAGCAATTTTTGTCGGCCGCATCGCGGGCGCTACGCTGCTTGCTATAGGTGTCGCAAGCTGGATGGCGAGAAAAGACAAGTTAAATCCTTCACTATTCGGATTGCTTATTGGCATTCTGATTTACAATACGGCCGTATCAATTCTCCTCGTGTACGCGGGTGCGGTCCTAAAGATGACCGGCGTCATGCTTTGGCCCATGGCTGCATTTCACGCACTTCTTGCCGTCTGGAGTTGTCTGCTTCTACGTGGCGTTCCGGGCGAACTCCGCCGACAAATCGGTGGCAATTGAGGGGTCCCTGAAAATAGGACAACGTCACGCTGCTTGTGGCATATCGCGTGATTTCGCTGCGATGCCGGCCGGCTAAGGAAACGCTGTTTTGCGTAGATTGTCATTGAGGTAGGCGGATCGTGCGCCGTCTGCCAGGATAGCAAGGCCCTCAAACATGCGACAACGTTCTCTTTCCGGCGCGAATGCTTGGAATGGCTCGATATTTTCTGAAAAAGTCCGCGACTAATTCAAGTAAGACACTTGCCGCGACCGCGCGCCCGGCGGACCATAGTGCTCCGCGCCACCCAAGAAATACACCGCGCCCGGTGCCCGATTAAGCGTCGGGTGGTTTCAAACGCCAACCTCGCGTTCCGGACCCATGAAGGCAAATGAGTGGTCAGAGCGAGGTCACTGCGTGAGGCACTTGTGGCCCATTGCCATTGCCTTGTAAGTCCCCTTCAGATCGACGACAAAGGCCCCCCTGGTTTCCGGAAACACGGTCATTTTATATTTCTTCGCTACGTCGCGCTTGAACTTCGGGTCATCTGTCAAGATGTAGCCGCCAGAGTATCCACCCTTGAGTTCGCCGCTCGTGCTAGTGGCCACGCCACGATAGAGATGGCCGTCAATGGAGACGAAGATGTCCGACTTGGTCCCGTTCTGAAGGCCGATATCCTCTTTCGTGAACACGCCAAGATACCCGACCTCCCGATTTGCGGTAACACCCATTTGCACCGCACTTGGGCCATCTGAGTGCACGATCAAGCAATCTCCGCGAGTTTGATTGGCGTAGACGGTCCAGCCCTCGACGTCGTCCCCGTATCGGACAAGCACATCGCTGGCCTTGGGAAGGGGGTTTTGATCTTGTGCGTAGGCTGCCATCGCAGACGAAAGTGCTACTGACGTTGCCGCGATGAGTGTCATGAATTTTCGCATTGATATTCCCCTTTGTGTGCAGGCTAAATTGTTTCTGGCTATGGGCGCCCTATTCGATTGCTCAGAGGCTGCTGTCCTCTTGCGGGGCGAGGCGATATTACGCGCTGTGAGTGACCTTGGCCGATCGGCTCACGTCAGGGAACGTAAATAACTGTAACCTACGGGCTAATGCTGGCCAGCGCACTGCGGACCGTTCAGTCCTCGACGCCATCGACAAATGGCGGCTGGCACACATACGAACGCCGCCTAAAGTCTTGCCATCCGACTATGTTCGTCAGAACGTCCGCAACGACGGCATGATGTCCGGTTTGACCCGATATTGTTGAAAAAGTCCGACGCACCGAAAAGTCGGCGCCGACCATAGAATCCCGTTCCATGGCAGCGCTTCTTAAGGAATCTGGAGGCTTCTGTGAGGTCCGCATGCTCAACGGAGCACACCCGCTAGTC
>NZ_SUHQ01000064.1 GCF_004962245.1 Mesorhizobium sp.
ATTGAGGGCGAAGAATATCAATGAAAATCAGTCAATTGTATGAGTTCTCAACCTAGCGATGGCCGGACAACCTCTTGAACGCGCCGCGTGTTTTGCTCGACGGGAAAGCTTGCCTGTTCGCAGGCCCGGTTGCGGTGCCGATCGAGTCGCAGGCGATGCTGAAGAACACCGCCAAAGGACGTCGACCGCGGGCCTGGCTTGCAGATGTCCTCAGCCCGCATTGGCCACATGCCGTTCACGCAGCTCGATGACTTACTTCCGTGGAATGGCTTTAGCTGCAGCGATCGTCAAGAGCTTCGGCGGTCGCGCTGATTTCGATGGAACGCTGCATCGGAAGACGCGCCCGCGACGCCAAGCAAGAACCTTTGCTACCATGTAAGTCAGCCTACTAAAGCTGAGACTCAATCGGAAGGTGGCGGACCAAGGCCGCCAAAACCCGGCGAAATATTCCAGCCTCGGGTTCGTATGTGTATTCCTGGAGCTTGCCTTTGTCGTATCCATGCCAGTGCAGCACATTGTCTCTTAGTTCCAGCCGATAACTGGTTTCTGGTGATATCTCTGTTTGAAAAAATCGGCGAAGTTCACCGACTAATTCGTTATCCTCAAAGAGCACGCCCATTTCCGAGTTCAAAGACACTGACCGTGGATCAAAATTGAAGGAACCGACAAAACCCGTCCTATCGTCGACCGTGAAGGATTTGGTATGCAGACTGGCACCCTTGGAGCCAAACACCGAGATTGCCTGTCGGCGAGTGAAGGGCTGGAGCTCGAAAAGTCTCACGCCATTCCGCAGCAATCGCTTGCGATAGTTTGCATAAGCCCCATGGACTGCGGCGACGTCTGTAGCGGCCAAGGAATTGGTCAAAACCGAAACGTCAACCCCGTGGCTGACGAGGTCTAACAGGACCGCGGTGCCCCTTTTGCCGGGGATGAAATAGGGGGAGACAATTTCCAGACGGTTCCGCGCCGATCGGATGACGGGAAGCAACTCCTTCATAAGCCAGCTGCGACGTCTCCAACCTCTCACCTTCTCTGGAGGATCGGAAATCACCCGAACTCGATCCACCCAATGCACGTCGTTGCTGGCCGCGATGTACTCTGCGATGGACCCTCGGTCACCGATCCCATTCAAAAGCATAGACTCGGTTTCGAGGTCGCTTCCTGAAAACAAATCGGAACGCTCGTTCTCCGCGGCTGGACTCAGGACATTGATTGATTTTGCGTCCTCGCAAGCCCAGAATGCCTCAAATATTTCGGCGGTTTGCTGCACGGCAGGACCGAGGAGCAGCACGTCAAGGTCGCGGAAATTGGTTTCTGCTGCGTCGAAATAGGCATCGCCAACGTTGCGCCCGCCTACGATAGCGACGTTGTCGTCGGCGATCCAAGCCTTGTTGTGCATCCTGCGTGTCAACGCAAAAAGTCGCAATATAATTTCCACACCGCGCATGACGCTGCGTTGCCTGACGCCGCTCGGATTAAACAACTTCAACTCGATGTTTGGATGGCTGCTCAACGCCAGATATGCGGCATCGTTCATGCGCGGATTGGCGTCATCAAGGAGCATACGCACCCGCACACCGCGCTCAGAGGCCCGGAAGATTTCCTGTAGCAGCAAGCGGCCAGTGTGATCATCGTGCCAAAGGTAGTACATGAGATCTAGACTGCGAACGGAACTCCTTGCCGCGATAACGCGCACGGCGAAGGCGTCATAATTGTCCGGGATGAGCAGCAAGCCGCTCTTGCCTGCCTTAATCTTGTCGTGCGCAATTCGCGAAATGGAGACTTCCATAAAGTGACTACCTTCGGCGATCGAAGCCGCCCGGGTCTAAAATCATATCAAGAACCCTTCAGAGGTAATCTGGTTGCATATGCAGCTGTCGAATCCCTTGTCTATTGGCGCAGCCACGTTACGGTGCCATGGACACATGCGGCGGCGAGTTCCTATGCCGCTGGATTTCAACGCCGGAGGTGGGCACTCAACGATCCGGTGCCGGCAGTTGCTGCCGAGCCGCCTTCTCAAACGCAATGAAGGCGACATCCGGCGTACAGATTCCTTCCCGTGCCGCGGCGAGAAGGCGAGCAGCCTTACTGTAGGTGACCTGATGTGGTGGACGGCCCCGCTCCCGGCATCGCAATGTGCCAAGGTGTGGCTGTCGAAAGTCACATGAGGGAGAACCGTCCATGAAGAAGGTTAGCACAGTTGGTCTGGATGTCGCCAAGCACGTCTTTCAGGTGCACGGCGTGGACGCGGAGGACGCGGCGGTTGTGCGCCGGAAGTTGCGCCGTGACGATGTCGTTGCATTCCTTGCGACTTTGCCGTCATACCTGATCGGAATTGAAGCTTGCGCAACGAGCCATCACTAGGCCCGCGTTCTCATGAGGCTGGGTCATAAGGCCCGGCTGATGCCAGCCTCCCGGTGGATTTCCGACCATGGCAGATATCTGGTGTAGCGTCATGCCATTGCCTCCGCTTCGCAGGATCTCAGGAACGCTCAGCGGCCCGAGATCGAGAATTCTCGTGTACTCTCCCGTGCGGCGCCAGGCGGCGCGGACCAGACCGTTTCCCGGTCACGCTTCGGGTCGAACGTGATCCCGCATCGATCCTGGCAGGCGAGGGGCCACGGCTATGCATCCATCAGTGCGAGGTCGGCTTCTCGGTCGCCTTCTCAAGCACGTCGATGGCATTGAGTACAGCTTTCCGCTTCGCTCAATTGGCTCGTCAGGGTAGAAGCAGGAGTGAGCAAGCCTCGTATAGGCGACAGTCACATCTCCAACGAGATCCCGGGCATTTTCGAGCTCGTCAGCAACCCGGTACACCAAAATTAGAAGTTTGTTGCTTGCGTCGCTGTGGACATCTTTGGCTTCGACGATAGCACGAAGCTTTGCCAAAGCCGTATCCCGATCCGCAAGCTGCGCCTCGGGGTCGATCAACAACTCTAATTCAACCGCTACGGGCTTCTTGTCAGCCGGCCGAGTTGGCTTCGAACACGGCGTCCGACGGTGTGCGGTCTTCAGCAAAGCCATCGATATCCCAACCCTCAAGTTCAAATGCAGCCCCAAGCAGGTCCATGACTGCCTCCTGCGGCTATCTCGCCTCAAGTGAACAAAATGAGAACAAATTTATCAAGACCGTCTTGACTGGCGAGGAATATGTTCCTTATTCAGATGCATCTGAGCAGGAAGGGCTATGGGAAAGCGCCGCAACGCGCCAGCCGGCGAAGCTATGTCTGAATTGGAACTGGTTGCCCAGCAGGCCATAGCTGCGGCAGGTGGCGATGCCGTGATTGCCCTGCTGAACGTGCTCGTCAGGAATGCCGAACTCGAGCGCGAGCTTGCATTGTCGCGGGCAGCAGTCTCGAACGGCTTTTCTCGCGGCTGGCACAAGGCGCGGCCTTAACCATGGCAAATACGGCGGAAGAAAATTTCCGGATTGAGGTTTGGGACCGAGAGGGGAAGGCGCTTGTCGAGACGATTTGTCGGTCGCCGGACTCATTTATCAGCCAAGCGGCATGGCAGGCTGCCATCCGGCGTCGACCGGGCATGCTCCTGATCCACTACAACAGCCGGCATGTGATGGAGAAGATCATCACACCTGGCGAGCTGACAGTGCCGCCGCAGACCATAGTGGAGGGCAGCATACATGCCGGGTTGGACGTATCGCTGGGCGATCTGCGCGAATGGCACACGTTACGCGCCTGGTGCAGAAATTGCTCGCATCATGCCGAGGTAAAGTCGGCCGCACTCATCCGCAGGTATGGCAAAGGCGCGCTGTTCAGCACGGTCGAGAGGGCGCTGCTCTGTACGAGTTGCGACAGGGGCGGGCCGGTTCGGCTGGAGATACACAAGCTGCCGAGGAATTGAAAGGATGGAAAGATGCAGAACCTGATCGATTTTCTACAAACCAACTCGGCCCTGGTGCTGGCTAACCCAATAGCCTTTTCCACCTTCGCGGTCCTTTTTGGAGGCGGCGGCTTCCTGGTCGGGCGCTACTTTTTGACGGAGCGCATCGCCAATCTAGAAAGCCGCATCGCCAGGCGGGATGACGAGATCGTCGACCTCAAAGCGCGACAGACTGCCAAGAAGCTAGAACTGCCAATGGTTCCTATCGCCCGTACCATGGCCGTCGACGGATACGACCGGCCGGCGCCTTTCAGTGGGAGGTTGCCTGAAAGGCGCCGGCCGGACGGGCCATCAGGTCCGCCGCGCCTTAGCGATAGCTGAGTCGCAGCTTCGCCGTGCATTGCGTGATCGCGGAAGGTTGCATTTACGCGCTCCCGTCCGTTTCACTCTCCTCATCGATTTCGCGCACGGGCAGATAGGCGTTCGTTTCCAGCCATTCCCGCAGCACGATCTGGATGAGGTCCGCCCGGCCGATTTTCGTTTCGGCAGCAATGGAGTTGAGAGCGTCCTCGGTTGCTGGCTCCAGCGGCACGCCGGAGACGTTCCTGAGCATCAATGCGGCGCGGCGCAGAATGATCTGCAGATCCGCCCGTGACATGTCTCCGATGCGATCGGCCGCGCTTTCAAGCTCTTTGGCAATCGATTGACGTGTCATCGCATTGGTCCGCTTGCCTGAGGCAGGGGCTTCTTAGGCCTTCACCCGCTTGGCTGGTTCCTTCTTGGCTGGCGTCTTCTTGGTGGGCATTTTTGCGCCCGCCTTACGACCCAACCCACTAGCTTTTGCTAGCTCCGATCGCTGTGCTGCGTAGCTTGGTGCCACCATAGGATAGTCCCGCGCCAACCCCCACTTGGCTCGATACTCGTCAGGCGTCATGCCAAGCAAGCCCAAGTGCCGCTTCATCGACTTGAACTTGCGCCCGTTTTCTAAGGAGATGATATGTTCGGGAAACACCGATTTTCTCGGGTTGACGGCCGGGGTCTGTGTTGGCTGCTCAACTACAGCTGGCTTGACTAAGCTGACGAGAGCGGAGTTCACCGAAGAAATAAGATCGGGCAGGCCTGCTACGGGTACTGCGTTATTTTGGACAAACGCCGCGACAATATCCGCGGTCAATTCCATCAGTTCCGCATTCTGGCGATTGTTCTCTTCGGTCATTCATCAACTCCTATTGCTATCCTGCTTTCGTATGGGGGAAAGTCGGATCGCGCAAGAAGCAGGCCCACAGAACGAAATACTCGGGATCATCGGCCGGCCGCTGCACAGGTCCCCCGGAAGCCTCCTGGTTCTGTCCCTCTTTTGTCCAAATCGGCGTGTATGGTCGGATCGTTCCGAAGCTCCTTCGTCGGTGAGAACCCACAAGGAGGAACGACCATGTCAGACGACAAACACGAACGCATTCGGCGCCGCGCATATGGGATCTGGGAACGAGAACGTCAGACACACGGTCTGCACGAGCGTCATTGGACTCAGGCGACCTTCGAAATCGAGAACGAAGACGGCTCGCTTGGTGCTCGTCCACCGGCAATCTCTGGTGCCGACGTACGAGGCAGCGGAAGCGCTGGCGATTCGCAGGGCCGGCGACCGGATATGATGGTTATCAATGTTCACTAGCCCCTGAAGCGCGCTGCGTCTGTTCGGCCCGCATCTACCGATCTAGGAAAAGAACGATGGCGATGGCGATCGAGCACAGAATCGCCGACATCGTACCAGTCTTCTGCAGCACTCCCATGCGATAGAGCACAAGGGCGAAGACGATGATGATTGGGGTGGCGAGGGAAAGGCCGAGCTGAGCGTCTGTCATGGCGAACTCCTGATGTCGTCGAAGCTACCGATCCCGAAGTCCCATTTCTTTGTGCAATCACAAAGACGCTCGCTGCGAGCACTGCCTATGACACGGCCGTTCGGGTGGGAGCTAGTGGGAGTAAGCGGCATGGAGGCACGAACACTGTCGGAGTCCGGCGCGGCGCCGGATGCGGACGCTTTTGTGCTTTGGGTGCTCGTGTGGAGTGAGCTCGCGGCATTCGGCATCCTGCTAGTCGCATTCCTGGTCGCCGGCATCGTTCAGCGACAGGCATTCGTGGCGGCCCAAGATCATCTCGACCCACTGCTGGCCGGCATGAACACGCTAGTGCTTTTGACCAGCGGATGGCAGGCAGCGCTTGCCGGGCGCACCGACGCGTCGCGCCATGAGCAACGCAGGTCGCTGGTTATCGCGGCGTTCTTTGGCTTCCTGTTCTGCGCAATCAAGCTTTTCGAGTATCGCGGCGAGATCGGCGCGGCCGGGGAAGCGACTTATGGTGTCTTCTTCGAACTCTATTTCATCATCACCGGTTTTCATCTCCTTCACGTGGTTTTCGGCGCCGTCATACTGCTCCTCGTCGCTTGGCAGCCGAGCCCGACCAATGTCACGCTGATCACCACCCTGTGGCATGTCATCGATCTGATCTGGGTGTCGATGTTCCCGATCGTGTATCTGGTCTGACAACCATGATCGATCGCAGGTCGGCCCAAATGAATCGGATATGGGCGATTCTGCTGCTGCTCGCGCTTGCGGGGGTAGCGCTGGTTCTGCTGGCCGGACGTTCCCCTTTCACGTTGGTGCCGGTCTTCGCCGCGACACTTTTCAAATCCCGGCTGATCGTCCTCGACTTCATGGGTTTCAGAAACGCCTCGTTTGCTTTGCGGCATGGCCTCGTCGCCTGGGCGCTGGCCCTCTCGCTGGCAGCTGTCGGGAAGCTGCTGATCACCGGCATGATCGCGAGCTGATACCGCTCACGTTTTGTTTGTCCAAACGCAAAGAAGGGCTGCCTCAAATGCCTAAACACGGGGAGCAATCCCGAAGCAGTCATGTTCTGCGAGTGCTGGACGGGAAGGGATCGGATCAGGTCCGCCATGTACAGCGTGGCCATCTGGCTAGAAAGGACCGGCGATGGCAGAGCGCCTCACCAAGACGGGAGCCCGAAACGTTTTCTACGGTGGCTCCATCTTCTTTTTCGCGATTTTTGTCGGGCTGACCGCCCACAGCCACTACTACATCAGGACGACGTCCACGGATGAGGCGACGCTCTCGGACGCCGTGGTTCGTGGCAAGCACGTCTGGGAGAAGAACTCCTGCATCAACTGCCATACGCTTCTGGGCGAAGGTGCTTATTTCGCGCCGGAGCTCGGCAATGTGTGGAAGCGCTACGGCGGTGAGGATGACCCCGAAGGCGCCCGGGAGACTTTAAAGGCTTGGATGGCCGCACAACCCAGCGGTGTCGAGGGCCGGCGCCAGATGCCCCAGTTCCATCTCGACGAGCAGGAACTCAACGATCTCGCCGATTTTCTCGAGTGGACAAGCCGCATCAAGACGCAGAATTGGCCACCGAACGAGGCCGGTTGAACGGATATCCGGAGAGAGTCATGACAAGATACAAAACCCAGAGCGTCGCGATGCTCTATTTCTACGGAGCGCTCGCGCTGTTCGTTGCGCAGGTTGGCTTCGGCACCCTCGCTGGCCTCGTCTATGTGCTGCCGAATACGCTGTCGGAGCTGTTGCCCTTCAACATCATTCGCATGATCCACACCAACGCGCTGGTCGTCTGGCTGTTGCTGGGCTTCATGGGCTCCACCTATTACCTGTTGCCCGAGGAAGCCGAAACCGAACTCTACAGCACCAAGCTGGCGGTGATTCAATTCTGGATGTTCTTCGTGGCGGCCGCGATCGCCGTGGTTGGTTATCTTTTCCGGATCCACGAGGGGCGCGAGTTCCTTGAGCAGCCTTTCATCATAAAAGTCGGAATCGTCGTCGTCGTGCTGACGTTCCTATTCAACATCACCATGACCGTGCTGAAGGGCCGCAAGACCACCGTCACCAATATCCTTCTCTTCGGCCTGTGGGGCCTGGCGGTCTTTTTCCTCTTCGCATTCTACAACCCCGCGAACCTCGCGCTCGACAAGATGTATTGGTGGTACGTCATTCACCTATGGGTCGAGGGCGTGTGGGAACTGGTCATGGCGTCGGTGCTTGCGTTCCTAATGATCAAGCTCAACGGCGTCGACCGCGAAGTCGTCGAAAAGTGGCTTTATGTGATCGTTGGCCTGGCGCTCTTCTCTGGCATCCTCGGCACCGGCCACCACTATTACTGGATCGGCGCGCCCGGCTACTGGCAGTGGATCGGCTCGCTATTCTCGACCCTGGAAATCGCGCCGTTCTTCTCGATGGTGATCTTCACCTTCCATATGACGTGGCGAGCCGGCCGCAATCATCCAAACAGGGCGGCGCTGCTGTGGTCGGTCGGCTGCTCGGTGATGGCCTTCTTCGGCGCTGGCGTCTGGGGCTTCCTGCACACGCTCTCCTCGGTGAACTACTACACGCACGGTACGCAACTGACGGCCGCGCACGGGCATCTCGCCTTCTTCGGCGCTTATGTGATGCTAAATCTGGCGATGATGGCCTACGCCATCCCCGAGATCCGTGGCCGCGCGCCCTACAACCAGTGGCTATCCATCGTAAGCTTCTGGCTGATGGTTTCCGCCATGTCGGTGATGACCTTTGCGCTCACCTTCGCCGGCATCGTGCAGATCCACCTGCAGCGCGTGCTCGGCGAGGGTTTCATGGACGTCCAGGACCAGCTCGCCCTGTTCTACTGGGTACGGCTCGGCTCGGGCGCCGTCGTGGTGGTCTCGGTGCTGATGTTTATCTGGGCGGTTTTGGTGCCCGGCAGGGAGCACAAGCACGCTCAGGCCGGTCTGGCTCAGCCTGCCGAATGACAACCGACCGGCCCGCACGGTTGGAGGCCGGTCTTTCCCATCAACGCAACGCCCGATTCCCAGGAGGCCATCATGACCATCGTCTTGCGTGACCAATCGCGTCCCGTGGCAGAGATTCCGGCCTATTCTGCGTCAGGCAACGAGTGCGCATTGTTCGAGAGTGCCTGGAGGCGGCAACTGCCGCTTCTCCTGAAGGGTCCGACGGGGTGCGGTAAGACGCGCTTCGTCAGCCACATGGCGGCGAAGCTCGGACTTCCACTCGCCACCGTCTCCTGTCATGACGACCTCGCAGCGGCCGACCTGACCGGCCGCTACCTCTTGAAGGGCGGTGACACCGCCTGGATGGATGGACCTCTGACGCGTTCCGTGCGCGAAGGCGGTGTCTGCTATCTCGACGAGATCGTCGAAGCACGCAAGGATGTCGCGGTGGTCTTGCATCCGCTGACCGACGACCGGCGTATCCTGCCGCTCGAACGAACGGGCGAACTGCTGCAGGCACCGCCGGATTTCATGCTCGTCGTCTCTTACAATCCCGGCTACCAGAACCTGCTGAAGAGCCTGAAGCCCAGCACACGCCAGCGCTTCGTCGCCATCGAATTTGATTTCCTGCCGAGGGCGCAAGAGATCGCGGTCGTATCGCGTGAAAGCGGTTTGGCGGAAGAGCGCGTGGCGCCCTTGGTGGACCTTGCCACCCGGCTGCGCGCGCTGAAGGGTCACGATCTGGAGGAGGGCGTTTCTACCCGCCTCCTTGTCTACTGCGCCAGCCTGATCGATGTTGGCATGCCGGTCCGCGACGCCGTTCTCTCGGCGATGATCGAACCGCTCACCGACGAGCCTGACGTGAAGAGTGCGCTGCTCGAAGTGAGCCGTGCCGTTATCCCCTGAGGAACGACATGCTCGACTTCCTTGAATTGGAGGAAACCGTCGGCCGCGCCTGGCATCGCCTCGTCGGCGCTACCGGAAGCTGGCCACGTCATCCCGATCACGCCGTCCGGCTGGCCGATGTCCTTCCGGTGCTCGGAGTCTGCTTTCGCGCCTTCGGCGGTCAGAGCGGCGTTCAAATCGCGCCGGCGCGGGGGCGGACCTCAACGCATCGGCTAAACTGGCGCCAACGCATCGGACTGGGCGAGGAACGGCTCGTGCGGGTTGGCCGCGACGACGCAACGCTGATGCTTCCAGCAGAGATCGACCTGTTTCCAGACGGCGGCCTCAACCGCGATCTCTATGTGTGGCTTGTCGCCTATATGGCGGCAATGCTGCTTGAACCGTTCGCGCAGGCCGATCCGCTGCGGCGCGACCTTGCCGCGCTCGCTCGCGCTGAAAGCACAGCGGCGCACGTTCTCGATGCCTTGCCCGGTATGAGGGAAAGATACCGACGCCTTGCCGCCGCGATGATCGTTTGCGCGGCAGCGCCGCCCGCTCCCCTCCGTCGAGCGCTACGTCGAAGACAGGATCGTCAACATGCTGCGGCGGGCTGCGGGGGAGCGAGACGAAGCGCTTCCTGTGATCTTTCCGCACCGCGCACCGCCGCGCTATCTGCCGATGCTCCCGGTGCCACTCTGGCCCGACCCGTTCAGACGGGACGAGACCGCGTTGCGACGCGAGGAAGACGAACCGGCACCGACGGGCGGCAGGCAAGGCATGGAAACCGATCGCCACATCGCGACGCGCGAAAATCCGCAAAGCCGCGACAAGGATCGCAGCCCGTTCATTTTGAACCGCTTCGAGAAGATCCTGGCCATGGCCGAGATGGTCAAGGTCGACCGTCCGTCCGACGACAGCGACGACAACGATCCACGTGCGGCGCAGGAACTGGAAGAACTGACGCTGGGCGAACGCAAGGGGCGGCCTGCGGCGCGCTTCCGTTTCGATCTCGACCTACCGCCGGAGGCCGTGGACCGCACGCCACTGACGGCCGAATGCACCTATCCGGAGTGGGACTATCGTACAGGCGCCTTTCTGCCGAACCATTGCCGCGTGCTGGCCGCGCCGGCCTCGGCGCTTGACGAACGCATTGATCCCGATGCCGCGACCAGGCGGCTGATCCGCCGCATCCGGCGCCAGTTCGAGGTACTGCGTCCGCGCCACGAGTTGCTGAAGGCCCAGATCGATGGCGCCGACCTCGACCTTGACGCCGTTGTGCGCGCCCGCACCGACCTTGCCGCGGGCGGCCAGGGCAGCGATCGTGTCCACCTGACGAGCCGGCCACAGGCTCACGACCTCGCCGTCACCATCCTGGTCGACGTCTCGCTGTCGACGGACGCTTGGTTCGACAACCGTCGCGTGCTCGACGTCGAGAAGGAAGCGCTGCTGGCCCTGGCGCACGGCCTCGCTGCGTGCGGAGACAGCCATTCGATCCTCACATTCACCTCGCGCCGCCGCGACTGGGTCCGCATCGAGACTGTGAAGGCCTTCGACGAGCCGATGAGTGCTGTGGTGGAAGGCCGGATTGCGGCGTTGAAACCCGGCTATTACACCCGCATCGGCGCCGCCATCCGGCATGCGACGGCGGAACTGACTAAGCAGCCAAACCGCAAGAAACTCCTCCTCGTCCTGACGGACGGCAAACCAAACGACGTGGATCACTACGAAGGGCGCTTTGCGCTCGCCGACAGCCGGCATGCGGTGATCGAAGCGCGCCGCAAGGGGCTCAGCGTGTTCGGCGTAACGGTGGACCGCGACGCGAAATCATATGTCCCGGCGATGTTCGGCCAGAACGGCTTTGCCATTGTCGCCAACATCGGCAGGCTGCCCGCGGCGCTTCCGGCGATCTATCGCGGACTGGTCGGTTAGCGCGATCAAGCGGGCAATACGCCGGAACGGTGGTTGCCGGACCGCCCTAAGCCGCCTTGCTGTGGGCGCGGACCGATTGGTCCAGATAGGCATCGAAGGC
>NZ_SUHQ01000065.1 GCF_004962245.1 Mesorhizobium sp.
CAGGGTCTGCGCCGCGTCGCTTCGCTCCTTGCTCCGCCCCAGGATGACGAAGGGAAGAAAGCTTCGGCCCATCCTAGAGCGATTTGCCACTGGACGGAATGATCGACGTTCGCTGCCGGTCGGCTCCGACCTGTCAAAACCACTGTGTCGAGGACGACCATCATCGTCAGGCTTCTGGAGGACGCGGTCGACACCGATCTGAGCGCACCGGATTTCCCGGCCAAGCTCGAGGTCTGACATCGGGCAATTATCACGCGATTTCAGCACATTGGCCGGATCGCCGGAATCACATCCAAAGGGACTTGAATCAGTCTCTCAACACCTTGATTCAACATCTGAGGGTCAGCGCGCCGGGCAGGATCTCGAAGGTTGCGGGTATGCGCCCCGGCGACTCACCGTCTATGTCGACCAGCGCGCCGTTCTTTTCCACATCGCCCAGCGGTTCGACAACCACTTTCTTGCCGCGCAAAATGGTGATTGCCGGATGGTTGCGGTGCCGCCCGCCATAGAGCAGCCTGATATCCCAGATCAGTTTCAGCTTGCCCGCCGCGCGCAGGATGACGATGTCGAATTCGCCATCATCCAGTTCGGCGTCGGGCGCGATCATCATGCCGCCGCCGAAGAACTTTCCGTTGGCCACGGCCACCAGCGCCATGCGCGCCTCGACCGGAACACCGTCGTCGACGGTGATCCTGACGTCCTGGAACCGGTAGCGGATGAATTCCCACACGGTGCGCCAGTAGAACAGTGCCTTGGCCGACACCTTGCCCTTGCGCTTGTCGGCATTGACCGCGCGGTCGGTGGCGCCTGAAAGACCGAGGCTGGCGATGTTGATGAAATGGCGGCTGGCCAGCGCGCCATGGTCGTCGATATAGCAGACGCGCCCGGCATCGACCTTGCGGGCCTTGGCCCCGGCGATGCGCTTCAACGTCAGGTCGACCTCATCAGACAAGCCAAGCCCACGAGCGAAATCGATGCCGGTGCCGCAGGGCAGCAGCCCGAGCGCGGCCGTCCGGCCGCTTTCTCCAAACGCTTGCAGCAGCCCGTCGGCCACTTCGCTGGCCGTGCCGTCGCCGCCCGCCGCGATCACCAGATCGAAGTCGCTGGCGGCGAGGTCGAGCGCCAGCCGTTCGGCGTCGCCCTCGGCTTGCGTCTCGCGCAGTTCGAAATCGCCAAAATGCTTTTTCAGCGAAGCACTGACCTCGGGCCAATGTCGTTTGAGCCGGCCGCCACCGGCAATCGGATTGAGAACCACCCCGACCTTCAAGCACACCCTCCCCTAGCGCATGACCCCGAAAATCGGAATCGATTTTCGGAAAGGATCATGCGCAAACTCAAAGTGCTACAGCGTCCTTTGCGCGTCCAATAAGACGCGCGGCGCTGTAATGCATGTCGCCCAAAAGTGCGCAGCGGTTTTGGGATAACGACATGCATAGAACAAAAAACTTGAAGCGCGTCCCGTAAAACACGGCGCGCTTCAAAGAAACCAAAGCCACGCCGCCCTGGAACCTTTGCCGGCATTGAAACCCGCGCCGGCCGGCGGGGCAAGGTCGATTGTCTGACAATCTCGGTTCGCCACAGAAATGGCGTGGGCCGTGTCAGCGCCCACGGGCGGCGCCTGGTCGAAAAAACGCGCCGCCGCCGAACTTGGTCCCCGATAATCCCGCTATCCACAGGCCCGCGGCTGTTTCGCCGGAAGCTTATCCGGCGTATATTCAACCCATCTCAGGCGGCTACCGATCGCCAGCCGAAAGGCAAAGCGAAACGGCGGATTTCCTGAGGCCCGTACGGCCCCGAATGAAAGCAGGCTTGCCTGTTTTAGGAAGGATGCCGAGACCTACGGGGCCGCGGAAAGCGTGCGAACGCCTACGGCGGACCGATGCTGCCATGAAGGACGGCGAAAACCTTCGATGGCACGCTGGACGAGGCTCGCAAGAGTGGAGACTGGCGTGGTCTGGAACGGACGCTGCCCTTGGGCGGTGGCTGGCAGGACCGTCAACATCAAGGCCGGCAAGGCGCGACGTCTTTACGGAAGTTGCTGCCGCAACCGTGTCCTGATCTGACAGGGAGGCGCTGGGAGAAATCCCGGCGCCGACTGTCTTTTCGGTCATGAATCCATAACCTGGCCGTCGCCGCGATCTTGTGGGCGCGGCTTCACCGCACGCCAAAATCAGCTACTATCGCCGCGTGGTCAGAGTCCGTTTAATAACGCGCTCTGCCGAGACGCATGGCGTGGGTTTCGAGAACCGAAGCGCAGCGGACATTTGGTCCGTGAGCATCGGAAGCGCAGAAAACCGCGTCAGGGGCCGGCAGAGTAACGTTAGCGAATGGACTCGCAGGAGGGGGACAGTTCATGACGCTGATCCAGAAGCTTGCCGTTGCCTATGCCTTGCTGTTCTTCGGCGTCGTCGCCATCGGCTACGTCCCGGCATTCAACGACCCCGGCGGCAATCTGTTCGGCCTGTTTTCGCTGCAGTGGTATGACGATCTTCTGCACGCCTTCTCCGGCGTCTGGGCGCTGGCCGCCGCCTTCACCTCGCACCGCCAGGCAGTGTTCTATTTCAAGCTGTTCGGCTCGGTCTATCTGTTCGACGGCGTGCTCGGCCTGGTCACCGGTTCCGGCTGCCTGGACGGCGGCATCTTCATCAACGGCTTCCGCTCTCTTGACGACATCGAATTCCCGGCTCGTTTCTTCGCCAACCTGCCGCATCTCGTCATCGGCGGCTTCGCCGTCTATGTCGGCTTCTGGCTGTCGAAGCGCGTGCACGACCATTTTGCCACGGCCTGACCGGCCATGTTCGTATTCCGCCTGGTAAAGCGCATCATCAAGGCGATCCTCTGGCTGGTCGTCATCGTCGTGCTCATCCCGATCGCCGGGCTGGCCTATGGCTTCCTGACCACGCCGTCGCTGGACACGGCGCCTTTGCCGGGCATCGCCGACGATGCCCCGCCGAAGGCGCTGGCCGACAAGGTGCGCGCCGAGATTCCCGGCTACCAGCGGCCGGAGGAATCGACCTGGCTCACCTATCCGGAATGGGCGATCGTCTACGCCGCCCGCGACTATGCCGGTTTCGTCGACAGGAACCAGCCGAGCGGCTTCCCGTACTGGTCGTATATCGGCCGCTACTGGCAGGACTATGCGACGGTCATGCGCGCCACTTCCGACTACGAATTCAACCTCGCCAACCACCAGATGCTGACGGTCATCGGCACCAGCCACACGATCGAGCACGCCATCCAGTGGGCCTATGAGAACACGGTCGGCCGCATCACCGAGGCGACATCAGGCAAGCGCGCCGCCGTCGACATCTATCAGGCCAAGGTGGCGGGCGAATATGCCGGCTTTCTCGACCAGGTGCCGTGGTACGAATTCCCCTATGCCGAAAAGCGCGCCGGCCTGTTTGCCGTGCAGCCGGCACCGGGCGACAGCGCCGTCCGCACCAGCGAACGCAAGCTCGCCTTCGGCCTCGCCGACACGATCAAGCAGAGCTATGCCGATCTGATCAAATCGGCGCTGGCCGCCACCTCCGACCCGGCCTTGCTCGACATCCATGTCTGGGCCAAAGGCCCCGTCGGCGACGCGACACGCGGCGAGCCGGACACCTTGCTCGAGCGCGATTACGGTGCCGACGGCACGATCTTCGTCACCAGGCGCTACCAGGTGTTCACGCAGATGATCCCGCGGCTGATCGACAGAGGCGTCTCCTTCGTCGAGATCGGCGGCAATGACGAGATCATGGTCACCATGCTCTCCCATGATGAGATCGCCGTTCCCGACGGCGCCCGCGCCTTGTTCAGCTACGAGGTCCCGGCGGAGCCAGCCACGCGCCGCACCGGCCTGACCGTCGCCGTGCGCAAGCTGCACACCGTTCTGCCGGCGCTGATCAAGGCAGGCGCCAGGCTGGAGCACGTCTACGATTACTGAGGCTTTTCGGCCACAGCCGGAACTCCTGAAATACTCCGTAACAGTTCGCCACGCTCATTCCACAAACGCGGCCAAATCCCGCCTTGATCCACGGCGATTGATGACGCTCCAGCGTCGCGCATTTTTTCGGTCGCGCGAAGAACGCTGTAGCTCGAAGGGACAAGACCGTGATCAAGACCGCCCTTGTCGCCATGACCATCGTCGGCTGCGACTGCGATGCCAGGCTTTGCGAATATATCGGCGAGACGCCGGCCAAGTGGTCGACAATCGCCGATTGCGAAGCGGCGATGAAAAGCCAGATGCTGCACGAGCGCAATTTCAACTACCCGCTGGTTTCCGGCATCTGCCGCACCACGCAAACGCAGTCGTCGCAGCTTGCCGCGACCGATCCTGAATTGACGACGGCGATGCAGGCCACGACCGGCTCGCTTCCCTCGGAATTGAGTCGTCGGCCCAGCGTTGCTGTCGGATCGCAGACAATGGCGACGGAACCGGAAGCTGCCCGACCCGTCGCCTATGAAGCCGCGGTCGATGGCGGACGCTCGGTGCTGGATCGCACGCAGAACGGTTACGCCGTGGTCAAGACCGACCTTGGCCGCGCCGCATCCGCAACGATCGGTATGGCCAAGCGGTCAGCAAGCTGGCTGGCTGCGAAAATGCCTGACGGCCTGTGAGCGACCTTCAGGCGATGCCGCTCAGCGTCTTGATCGCACGGTAGAAGGTCGACGAAAACAGCTCCTCCGGGTCGTACTGCCTCTTCTTCGCCAGGAAGGCCGGCAATTCCGGATAGCAAGCCAGCAGTTCCTTGCCCGTATAGTGCAGTTGGTAGGGCAGGAAAAACCGCCCGCCATGGCTGATCGTCACGTCGATCAGAGTCCTGGTCAAGTCGCGCATCCTGGCATTGCCGCCGGCATCAGTCGGCTGGTTGATGTAGAGCACCAGCGAATAGGACGGTTCCGGCGCATAATTCAGCGCCACGTCTTCTTTGTGGACGATGCGCACCGAGGCATTCAGCACCGGCAGCGTCTGGTTGCGCAGGATCTCCCGGACTTCCGCGATGAACGAAGTGTAGGCTGCGCGTGGAATGAAATACTCGTGCAGTATGTCCGTTTCGTCCACGAGATCGTTGAACAGATACGGCACCGAATCGTGCATCGGATTGTTGCGGGTGACCAGGCAGGCCTCGCCTTCGGCCATCGCCGCCGTCCGCGCCACCGTGCAGCTCTCGAATTTCGGCTCCAGCGTCTTTTCGGTGAACCATTTCAGCTCCTGGAACAGGTCTCCCCGTTTGGCGAGGTTCATGATCACCCGTTTCAACCCGACCGATCCGGGTTCGCCGAGCACCGGCTGGCCGGCCGGCGGCTGGTCGGCCACCTTGTCGTAGCGGTAGACGATCATGTCTTCGAGGAAATTGCCCGGCGCCGTCGACAGGTGCCCGTAGAACAGACCGATATCCCTGTTCGGCTCCAGCACCTCGGCGAAGAATTTCGGGAAATCATCCGATTTGATGATCTCGCGCGAGGTCCGGTAAACGGCGTTGTCGACGATATCGAGCGTCGCCTCCAGCACCACGCCGAACAGGCCGTAGCCCCCGACCACATGGCGGAACAGCTCGGTGTTCTCGCTCAGTGAGCAGGTCGTCACCGACCCGTCGGCCAGCATCACCCGCATCGAGCGGATCGAGCCGGCCACAGAGCCGGACTGATGGTCCATGCCATGCGCGTTGACCGACAGCGATCCGCCGACCGAAAATATGTCGGTCGACTGCATCGCCTTCACCGCAAAGCGCGGATGCAAAAGGTTCTGGATGTCGTGCCAGCATGCGCCGGGCCGCAAGGTCATCGTCTTCGCCGCCGCGTCGACCGTCATCTTGTTGAAGGCGCGCATGTCGAGCACCAGCGCGTTGTCGTCGAAGGCGTGCCCGCCCATCGAATGGCGCACCGCGGCCACCGACACTTTCAGGCCGTTGGCGCGGGCGAAGGCCAGTGCCTTGGTGATGTGGTCTTCCTCGCGCACTTCGACCACGCCATAGACCGGCGTCATCGACAGACCGCTGGCATCGTTGATGTCGCCGCCCTTGGCCGACCATGGCAGCGATGGATCATGGGCCGGCGCATTCTCCAGCGGCTTCAGCGGCAAGGGAATGCCGTCTATGTCGGCGATACGGCCGGCATTCTTCTGCCCCGACGGGCCGCGCGCCAGCCGCGCCACCGTCGTGCCGCCCCACAGCACCGCGCCGCCGACCACCGCAGCGCCCAGCAGCAGCCGCCGCGACAGGCGAAACCCCTTGCGTTCTTCGATCACGATGCACCCCGTTTATCCAATCGATAGCGCTGGATGGGGACAAAAACCAGTTGCCAAAATTCGCGCCCGATGAATGATGGTCACAGCCGTTCCGGCGACGCTCGAAAGCAGCCGCATCATGAAGCTTCCAGCCCGTGCCATACTGTGCCTGATGTTGGCGTTTGCTCCCATACCGGCCGACGCGCAAAGCTCTGGTCAGAGCGACAAGGTCCTCACCGTGGCTCCGGACGATCTGGAGATGGCGGCGGCGATCGAACAGGCCCGCGCCAGCCTCGACGAATTCCTGACACTGTCCGAGGCGTCGCCTCCGGAACAGCCACGTTCAAATTGAAGGTCGCAATCCGGGACGGAAACGCGGTCGAGCACTTCTGGGTCATCCCCTTCCGCCGGACCGCGACCGGATTTGCAGGAGTATTGGCAAACGAGCCGCAGGCCGTGCGTAACGTCGTGAATGGTCAGGACATCGAATTCACACGGGACGACATTTCCGACTGGGGATACACCAGAGACGGCCGCCAGGTAGGCAGCTTCACCGTCTGCGTGATGTTGAAAAAGATGCCGGAGGAAGACGCGGATTATCTTCGGAGCAATTACGGCTTCGACTGCTGACGACTGAACCTCAGCTCTAACCCGCCGCCTCGTCCTTTGCGCCGATCTTGCGCACCAGTGCCGCCGTCGCCAGAATCGCGCCCATGTCGGCGATCATCGGCGCGACATGCCTGGCGTAGTCGAGCGGCACGGAGGTATCCGGCAGCTCGAAGAAATTCTTCGTCTGCGGCAACAGCAGAAAACCGTCGCCGCCATTGAGCGCAACCCGCGCCGGATCATCGGGCCATGTCTCGCTGAGCCATGTCAGAGCCTGCGCCAGCCGGCCGCTCACCAACGGCTGCGCAGCCTCGGCATTGTCGGTGCGGAAGTCGTAGGCGGCATCGAGTTCCGGCACGCCGCTTGACAGTTCCTGCATCTTGCCGGCGAATATGCCGCGGAAAAAGCCGACGACCGCATTTGTCCGGCGCGTCGCCACCAATATGCCGGGAAACGGCACGATGGTCTCGAAGGCGACGATGACGCCCTTGAATGCTGTCGTTTCGCTCTTGCCCGTGCCTTGCCGGAGATCGGCTTCGTAAAGCTCGAATGGAAATCCCTCATAGCGGCCGGACACGATATCGTCGAAGCGCTTGTTGTTGAACGTGCCGATCGTCTCGCGCGGCAGCCGGTCGAACGAATTCGGCGTCATGTCATGCTGGTAGCGCATGTCCTGGATGAAACCGAAGACGATCGGCAGCAGCGTCTTGCGGAACGATTGCTGCAACGTGCTCGCCGGCTTGATCGCCTGGAAATAGAGCAGGATCGTCGCCACGAACCCGACGACATAGAGCAACACATGCGGCGTCGAGAACCACTGCTCGTTGGGATCGGCGACCGTGTTGAAGAGCCAGGCCACCAGCACCACGAACACCAGCACCAGACCTATGAACAGCGGCACCCGCCAGCGGACTTGCCGGTAGGCCGAAGCTCGCCCGGCCTCATAGGCCTCGAGGCCCCTCTTGATGCCGGCGATCTCAGCTTCATCAGGCATGAAATCCGCTGCTTCCATCGCCATCCCACCGTCGAAACCTGGCCGCGTCAGACATGATAGCTGCTTTTGCGGGAAAGTCGCCAGCCGGCGGTGATCCCTTCTCCCCTTGTGGGAGAAGGTGGCCGCGAAGCAGCCGGATGAGGGGTGTTCCAAGGAACGCCAACGCCTCATTTCTTCCAGCACCCCTCATCCGTCTCGGCGCTATCACGCCGATCCACCTTCTCCCACAAGGGGAGAAGGAAAGATCGCCTTCAGCCGGTCTTCGACTTTGCCGCGCATGCGGCCCTCCAGCGCCTCGACCGGAACCAGTCGCTCATGCCCGCCCTTGGGCAGCCGCATGAAGGCATGCAGCCGGTATGCGGCAATGGCGCCGCGCGTGCCGGCGTCGGCGCTGACATCGACGGCCAGGATGCTGCCGATGCGGCCGGGCCATGGCTGGTGTGAAAAGGCCGTGCCAAGGAAATCGCCGAGCCCATAGGCGACGAGCGCCTTGCCGATCCGTTCCATCGGCTGCACGACATGGGCATGATGGCCGGCGATCAGTCCGACGCCTTGCGCGGCCAGACGCCGTGCCAGTGCCCGCGTCTCGCCTCGCGGAAAATGCCGGAACTCCCAGTCCCAATGCGGCACCGCGCAGATGAGATCGAGACCGTCGGCGGCATCGCGCGGCCATTGTGCCGGATCGCCTTGCATCGACACGCGGCCCGCGAACGCAGCCGCGCCGGCATTGCGCCAGAGCGTGAAGGCGACAAAGCCCATTCTCAGCGATCCGACCGCAAGGCGCTCGACCGGACCGTCGGCGGCAGTGCCGATGGTACGGATGCCGAGCCGTTTCAGCGCCGCAACGGTCTCGTCGAAACCTTCGATGCCCTGGTCGAGCACATGGTTGTTGGCGAGCGACAGAACCAGTTTCTCATGCGGGATGCCGACGGCCGCCAGTGCCTCGGCGAGAAACCGCTCTGTCATGGCATGATGGGTGCCGAGCTTCGTGCCCATCGCCGCGCTCGGTCGTTCCACCACCGGGCTTTCGCAATTGCCGATCACCAGGTCGGCGGAGCCGAGCAGCGCCTTGATCGCCGGATCGCAGTCCGGCGCTCTGCGATTGGCCACCGCGGAGATATCGCCGACAAAGGCCAGTCGCACCGCGCTGGCCGGCGCCGGCTCCATCATCGCTGCGACTGCCGGCGCAAAGCCCTGTTGATCGCCGCCGAGCGAAGGCTTCAGGAAGCGTGGCAGCCAGGAAAATTTGTAAGAGAGCGGATAGTTCGACACGCGCAACCTGTACCGGAATGAGCAGCCACGGTAGACGATGTGCCTGCCGCAGCGAAGCGCCTCGATCAGGAATTGTCGGCGGCGTGCCCGCACGCCAAGACTTTTGCCGCGCGGCAGGTGCCATGGCGGCGGACTCGGATCGCGGTTGCGTTGATCGACCCTCCCCGCATGCTCTGGTGCGAGCGCATGGAAATGTTTTACCCCGCGAGTCCGCGATCGGTGGGCGCACTCGCGAATCGTGGGTTCACCTTGACAGATGACGGCAGTTGTGCTAGGAATTTATTCATGGTGCCGATTAGCGCCAACGACCCGCCCGCCGAGGCGGGTTTTTCATTTCAGGCTTCAGCGCTATCCTTCACAAGGCGATGAACAACAGGCTTTGCGCGCCTTTACCCCTAGCTTATCGAACCGTTCGAGGGCTCATGGCAGGGCCACAAATAACCCACAGGCGCCATGCAGAAATGCATGTATGGTCGGCGTAGAAGACTGGAGGAGGACCAAGATGACGCGATTTTCGAGCCTGCTGGCGTCCGCCCTTTTTCTGCTGCTGCCGGTTGCTTCCGCCGGTGCCGCAGCCCAACCGGCCGCCCTGTTCGAGGCAAAAACCGTAGCGGACCGCGACAGCACGCTTACCGCGCTGGAAGTCGCAGCGCCCGGTGATCCCGCTGCAGCCTATGCCGCCGGCGCCGGTGAGTTCTTCACTGCGCTGGAGATCCTGGCCGGTGGTCTGCACCGCCATGGTTTCGAAAGCCCGCAATCCTTCATGCTGCCGCTGATGCGGCTGCCGGTGCCGGAAAATCCCGATCCCCAACCGCTGACCTACGATGGCTTCCGCGCCATCCTGGTCGCCTTCCGCGACCGGCTGGAAAAGTCCGCCGCCACACTTGGGTCCGTGCCTGCCGATGCCGATATCGGCGTTGAGGTCGACCTCACTCGGCTCGGCATCGACCTCAACGAGGACGGCCAGATCGCGCCGGACGAAAGTGCGGCCGCCATCATGGCGTCCTTGTCACGCGGCGGCGGTGCGCCAGACACGGCCGCACCCGCCCTCACCTTCCGCTTCGACCGCGCCGATGGCTACTGGCTGCAGGGCTATGCCGAATTCCTGATGGCGCAGGCCGATTTCTGGCTGGCGCATGACTTCAGGAACGCCTTCGACGGCTCGTTCCACATGCTGTTCCCGCGCGCCAAGCTGCCGCTGCAGGACGCGCTCGTTCCGCCGGACGGCGGCATGGGCGGCGGCATGTTGTCGTCCGAATGGCGCATCGCCGACTTCATCTCGCTGGTTCATCTGGTCAACTGGCCTGTGGTCGAGCCGGAGCGCCGGCAGGCGGCACGCCGCCATCTCATGGAAATGATCCGGCTTTCCCGCGAGAACTGGAAGGCGATCCGCGCCGAGACCGACAATGACCGTGAATGGCTGCCCGGCCCGCAGCAGAAGGGCGCCAGCCCGCTCACCGGCCTCGAAGTCGGTGAAGAGCAGGTCCAGGCCTGGCACGCCGCGCTCGATATGGCCGAGGATCTGCTCGAAGGCCGCACCTTGCTGCCGCATTTCCGCATCGCCGACAAAGGCATCAACATGAAGCGCTTCTTCGACGAACCAAAACCCTTCGACCTGGTGCTGTCGATCACCGGCCCGGCCATCGCGCCTTATCTCGAGAGCGGGAAGATTCTCACCGGCGAGGAGTTCGACCAGATCCAGCGCGAGTTCGGCGGCGCCGGGTTTTTGACCTTTGCGCTGTGGTTCAACTGAGGGCGTGTTTCGACATCGCTCCTGACACCCTTGTGTCAGCAGCTTGGTTTCGTCTCGCCCCCCTCGCCACTCCGCTCTTTCCATTTTGGCCGATACCTCCCATATTCGGGGCATGGCCAAACTTCCCGATAAAAACACGCCGCCACCGGCGCGTGACGATCGCGCTTCGCCGCCCAAGCGGCGCAGCCCGTTGACCGATTTCCTCGACGCGTCGGAGCCGCTGCACAAGGGCGGCTTTGCCGAGGCGCCGCAGACCGAATTCTCAGGCA
>NZ_SUHQ01000066.1 GCF_004962245.1 Mesorhizobium sp.
GTCCAGCAACTATCGGTCTGTCCTCTTCGGTTTTTTGCGAGCGTCGAAAAAGGGGGGCGAAATTTCGCTTTCCCGTTCTGCAAGAAGATTGAAATCAGCGATCGGCCGGCGATCTGGCGTCTTGTCGACGGCCTTCCTCCTCCACTCATTCATGTCGAGAACGTAAGTCGCCCACATGCCATAACGGGCCGCCATCGCATGCTGCTGATAGGCCATGTACTGACCATTGTAAGGGTAGGGCGATGCGATCCGAGCCCAGCCGACACGCAGCATTTCGAGAGCGAGGTCACGACCCGCTACGACGCAACGGGCGGATGGTACACCGTCATTGCCATAGGCGAGAACGGTGCATTCGACGGATTTATTGCCGACGGTTCGTTTAAGCCAGGCTTTGGCGAATGGGCCGCAAGGGACCGGAGGCGGTGCTTTTACACGCTCGCGGTCCTCCCATTTTGGATTGAGCGCCCATTGGGGCAGCTCGCACGCATCGATGTCGGCAAGGTGAATTTCTTGCGCAAATTGGGGATACCACAGCGTGCGGCCGTCCATAACGGCGACGCGGCCTTCGAAGACGGGATAGACAGGAGCGGGCGCAACGGTGCGCGGCCCATGAGAAACTGGAGCCGGGCTCTTGATGATATCGGCTGCGATCGTGGGGTTCGCGATGGCTGCTACGACAATGGCCGTGGCGACGACGTTTTTCTTCATTGTTTCGCTTTCTTGGCGCGCTCGTTGGCCGATCTGCTCAAAAGGACGGCCGGATGCTGGACGTCCTCGAACTGCCACAGTCCGGCCCGCCTTTCGCGGGCGTCCTGTTCAGCAACGGCATAGGGAGGATGAAAGGGCAGGCCTTCGGCGTTGAGCGACGCGAAGGCGTAGCCACTCGTGATCATCATGGTGGCGAGGTCGAGCCGGTCCTTGCCGACCGTGGCGTAACAGATGACATAGGAGATGTCGGCAGTTTTGGCGACGGGCGCGCAAACCGGTTTCGTGTCCTTGATGTAGGCGGCGAAGACCGCCAACGAAGCGTCGCCACAGTCGCGTTTTTGGCCTTTCTTGTCGGTGTAGGCCGTACCACGCAAGCAGGATTGGACGCCGAAGAGGCGGTATTTCTGTCCGTCTGAAACCCACGTATCGCCAGTTTCGAGCGTGATGCCTGGCTGAAGGTCGAAATAGCCAGGCGGGGCGGCTGATACTGCCGCCGGAGTCAACGCGACACCGAGAATGGCGAGAAGCCTTCTCATTGTGATTTTGCCCGTGGATCGGCCCACATGCCGTAGGACCCCGCCTTGCCGATCTCCTCGGCCTTTGCGAGATCCGGACGGACGAATGAGCCGTCAGGGTTCTTCGCCAGGCGAAGCGCTCCGAGCGACAGCAGCTGCTCCTCGAACATGTCCACGGTATCGAGGCTGCCAGGGTAGTTGTAATATCCGTAGCAGGTCGCATTCTGCTTCGGGGCGCTCTGCTCGCTAACGAAAGCACGGCAGAAGATCACCTTCGGGCCTTTCAACATGATCTGAAGCTGGTCTTGCGCGTATGCGGCGCACGTACCGGCGAAGTCATCCTTCCGGTTGACCATTTCGCCCTGACACGGCTCCAGCCCGAATAGATGCAGGGTTGTCTTTTCATCGACCCGGAAGTCTGTCGGGGAGGCGGCTTTGTAACCGGCCTCGGAGGCATAGCCCTTGCGGTCCACGACCTTGCCGGACCCGTCGTAATACTCGACGACCAGCACTGTCTTGCCCGGTGCAGCCAGCGACTTGATGTAGTCCTTGTTGATGTCTTCCACGGACAAAGCCGGCGTTGCCATGGCGCAACTAGCGAGTGTGGCGATGATGGTACGTTTCATTTTCTAGCCCTAACCATCCTGGTGACATTGGATTCCCCGCAAGAGGGGGGTTTAAGTATGGTGCAAAAACTTGTATCACTACACCAAATCGGTATCATACACCTACGAACTTAATCGGTTTTCGTTGTAATCTCAACACCGCAAGTTAGGCGGGGGACGATGATCAGAAGGGCTAGAATTGAAGGTGTTTCGCGATTGGCTGTAATGGCAGGCGCTTTAGCCTTAAATGCCGCTGGACCGATAGCGTCAGCGGCTCAAGAATCGCAGAAACAAGCCGACTTTGTTACGAACATGCCAGCTGCGGCGCCGGTCAATGACGCTTCGATCAGCGCTATTTTCGCAAACCGGTGGGGTAAGGCAAGCGATGAATTCGTGCTTGGCTCTGACGGCGTGGTCACACCCGAAACGGCCTCACCCTCGGGGATCGTTCAAGATAACCCTATTGGTACGTTTGCCCTTGGTTATGCTTCTGACAAGAACACCCATAATGTTATCGATATGGGTAAGCTAGCGAATGGAGAGATTACCCATAATGGTGTTGCCAAGCCGACAGCCACAAGCACGGCAAACGTGCAAGATTGTGGGCCGTCTCCCTTAAGCCCCGCGGAAATCAAAAGCTTGGTCGTGGAAACGGCTCGTCGGCATAAGGTCGATGAAGTTTTCGCCACTGCCATTGCCTGGGCTGAAAGCGGATTTGACCAGACCCGCAATTCGGACAAGGGCGCGCGCGGCCCAATGCAGCTGATGCCCGGCACTGCAACACGCTTTGGTGTCGAAGACGTTTGCGATCCTGCGCAGAACATCGAAGGCGGCATGAAGTACCTGCGCGTGCTGCTCGACGAATTTCAAAATCCTCTGCTGGTGGCGGCTGCCTACAACAGCGGGGAGCACCGGATTTATGAGCATGGCGGCATCCCACCGTTCAAGGAGACGGTCGGGTACATCGCCAAGGTGGTGAATTACCAGCTCGGTCTGGCAACACCGACAGTCAGGACAAAGACCAGAGCGGCCGCCCCTGCGGCGATCGCTGATGCGGGTGATGACGGCAACGCCGGCGTCATTGCCGTGAAGAAAACCGGCAAGTTTGTCGGCGGTGTGATGCACTTTTGAAGGAGAGAAGGCATGAAGTGCTTTGCGAATAAGGGTACGGGGATAAGAGCGCTGAAGCTGGCAGCCTTGCTCGGGCTGGCGGCCGCGATTCAGCTAGCGGGCGCCAACCTGGCGCTTGCACAGGGCGGCGGTGGAAGCGGAGCTTTTGCACCGCTCCAAACTGCCGTCCAAATGATCGTCGATTTCATTACCGGTCCGTTCGGCCGGTTGCTGGCGATTATTGCCGTGATCGGTCTTGGCTTCCTGGCATTCGCGGGCCGTCTGTCATGGTTCACGGCTGGTGCCGTGATCGTGGGTATCGGTCTCGTGTTCGGCGCTCCGACGATCGTCGACGAAATGATCGCGGCCGTCGGTCAGTAAAATGACTGAGTACGAGGACGAAAAGCCAGCCCTGGCCCCGTTGGTGATCGGCCTGACCCGATCGCCGACGCTTTGGGGCGTGCCATACATGGCGGTCGTCATCATTGTCGGCGTCACCATCATTGGCTGGCTGGCTTCGAACTCACTGTGGGCGTTGATGGTCGCCCCGGCGGCGTATCTCGTCCTTTTTTCACTTTGCGCCTGGGACAGCCGGATTTTGGACGTGCTGCAGGTGGCGTCGCGGATGACGCCCCGCACCCGGAACAAAGCCTTTTGGGGCACCAATTCCTACGG
This sequence comes from Mesorhizobium sp., assembly GCF_004962245.1. Classification (GTDB taxonomy): domain Bacteria; phylum Pseudomonadota; class Alphaproteobacteria; order Rhizobiales; family Rhizobiaceae; genus Mesorhizobium. The sequence goes on from NZ_SUHQ01000066.1 coordinate 3,614, forward strand.
ACCGTAGCCTTATGCTGAAAGTCGTCAGAGAAGAGCTTGGATTTGGAAAGGTCGCTCATAATGAGCGGCCTATGTCCACGCATATCCCGTATCTGCGGCACGTGTCCGATACAGTGATAGGGCTGGAAAACGGCTCCTTGCTGAGCGTCATCAAGTTGGACGGCCTGTTTTTCCAGACGGAAGACCAGGCCGAACTCAACATGCGGTCCGTCGTGCAAAACACGATGATCCGCGCACTTGGCTCAAGCCGCTTTTCGCTCTGGTCAACCGTCATCCGCCGTGAGGTGGAGACCGAGATTGGCGGGGCGTTCGACGAACCGTTCTGCGAGCTGCTGAACAGACGCTACATGAACCAATTGCGCGAGAAGCGCATGTTCACGAACGAAATCTACCTAACCATCGTGCGGTCGGGGATGCGTGGAGCTCTCGGTATTGGTGATACGGTCAAGAAGCTGCTCGATCGCGCCAACCGAGAAGTGCGGGACCAGCAAACACGCGAGGATGTCACCGAGCTCGAGGAGCTGATCTCCAACATCACGCGCGAACTTCAGAAATACGGCGCTCGCGCGCTTGGGATCGCCTATCGCGATAAGGAGCCGTATTCGGAACCGTGTGAGTTTTTCAACACGATCCTGACCTGTGGCGTGCCGCGCAAGATGCGATTGCCGCGCATGGGGATACGAAACTTTGTCGGGACATCGCGGCTGCACTTCAGCAAGCGGACAATGCAGGCCCAGGCGGCGGTCGACGAAGACAGCCGTTTTGGCGCTTTGCTGTCGGTGAAGGAATATCCGCCGTTCACCGGGCCGGGCATGCTCGATGGGCTGTTGCAGGTCAACCATGAATTCATCCTGACGCAATCCTTCACGATCGCGGACAAGCCCATCGCACAGGAGCGCATCACCCGCCTGCAACGGCAAATCCAGGCGTCGGATGAGGCCGGAAGTTCGGTCGAGAAGGATATCGACTACGCCCTGAACAGTCTGATGAACCAGGAAGCGGTATTCGGCTTTCACCATCTGACCCTGTTGTGCCTGTCCCGCGATCTGCAGGGCGTGAGCAAGTCCGTGTCAGAGCTTGGGGCTTGCCTCACTGACATGAACATTAATTGGCTGCGCGAGGACGTGAACCTTGAAGCCGGCTTTTGGGCGCAGCTGCCAGGAAATCGCAGCTACATTGCCCGCAAGGCGATGCTGTCGAGCGCCAATTTCTCCGGCCTGTCGTCCATGCACAATTTCGCGACGGGGCAGATCGACGGCAACCATTGGGGCCTACCGATCACCATCCTCGAAACCACGTCGCAAACGCCATACTGGTTCAATTTCCATCAGCGCGACATCGGCCACTTCTTGGTGACCGGTCCGACCGGTTCGGGCAAGACGGTGGCATTAACCTTCCTGCTCGCACAAGCAATGCGCGTCAATCCGACCCCGAAGGCGGTATTCTTCGACAAGGACCGCGGCGCCGAGATCTTCGTACGCGCGATCGGCGGTTCCTATGAAGTCCTGTCGCCGGAGACGCCGACCGGTTTCAACCCGCTCCAGCTCGAAAACACCGGTCCCAACCGCGAATTCCTGATGCGGCTCCTGAAAGCCATGCTGCGGTCCAGCGACCGCCGCGACTTCATCCAGGAGGACGAAGACACGCTTGAGAAGGCGCTTACGCGCCTGATGCAAGAGCCGGCGGCTGAACGAAACCTGCCGAATCTGTCCGGCTTGCTCGTCGGCCGTTCGCGTGCTGACGCCAACGATCTGCATTCCCGCCTACGGCCTTGGATCGACGGCGAAAAGGCCTGGCTGTTCAACGCACAGCACGACGTGCTGTCATTCTCGGGGCACAATGTTTTCGGCTTCGATATGACAAGCATCCTCGGCAACGAGGAGCTGCGGACGCCGGCACTGATGTATCTCTATCACCGCCTCGACGAACTGTTGAACGGTGATCCGGTCATGTTCTTTATGGACGAAGGCTGGCAGCTGCTGCAGGACGAGACGTTCAGCAATTTCATCGTCGACAAGATGAAGACGATCCGCAAGCTCAACGGCATTGTCGGCTTCGGAACACAGTCGGCGGCCGACATTGCGAAGGCCAAGGCCTCGCACACGCTGATCGAACAGTCGGCAACGAACATCCACTTCCCGAACCCTCGCGCCGATGAAGAGAGCTACATCAAGCGATTTGGCCTGACGGTGAAGGAATTCAACTTCATCAAGAACACCCCGCCCGAGAAGCGCACATTTCTCGTGAAACACGGCAATGACTCGGTCATTGCCCGGCTCGATCTGTCGTCCATGCCCGACATGGTGAAGGTGCTCTCGGGCCGCAAGAAGACAATCGAGGAATGCGCCGCTCTACGGGAAAAGTACGGCGATGAGCCTGAAAACTGGCTGGCTGAATTCTGCGGATGGGAGAAGGGTCAATGAAGAAAAGTCCTGCTCTGTGGTTGATGATGACAGCGCTTGCCGCTCCCGTTTCTGCATGGGCCGGGGGCGTCCCTGTCATTGATGGCGCAAACCTGACGGAAAAGACGGTCCGGAAGGATAAGACGAACGACATCGAAAAGGTCGATAAAGACCGTAATTCGATCAACAAAAGCGTCACCTGCTCGATGTTCCGGCCGGGACGCAAGGATGATCCGGTGTCCGCTGCCAATGCCAATCCGGAGATTGCCGGATTGGTGAAGCGTGTGGCGCGCGAAGAGGGCGTTGACGAAAATCTCTTCATGTCTCTCGTCTACCAGGAAAGCCGTTTCAACCCCTGTGCCAAATCAGGAGCCGGCGCCATAGGCTTGTCGCAGCTGATGCCGGGAACGGCCGGCGATCTCGGCGTCAACCCCTACAATATCGAACAGAACCTGCGCGGTGGCGCACGGTATCTGAAACAGCAGCTCAAGCGGTTTGGCGGCAATACAAACCTTGCCCTGGCCGCCTATAACGCCGGTCATGGCAATGTTCAGAAGTACGGCGGCATCCCTCCGTTCAAGGAGACACAGGGTTACGTCAAAACGATCACCCAACAGTGGTTGCCTTCATTCGGCGGGTCGAACGGAGCCAACATTCCGCTGAACTATGGCGGCGGCGACAGCGCCTACACAGGCATGCGGGATTCGACGATCAACGCCATGGCAACCAGTCAGGCCACGCAGGAGAGCACCGGCAATGTGGCGTCCTGGCTGCAACAGCTGGGCGGTCTCAACGCCGGCACCATTCAGGACAGTTGGGACCACAATTCGGGCGCCCGCAACGCCAATCTGGAGATGATGAACCAGGTCATTCTACTCGGAACGACCATGGCGGACCTGTTCAACTCGCGGAACACCTCGCAGACAAGCGAGGTGTCGGGATCGGCGCAGTCCGCCGACGTCAAGAAAAAGGACGACGAAAAACCGCGCGAAACGACGGGCATTTGCGACCCGCGCACCGGGCTCGAATGGAGCCCGATCGAAGAGGCCTGCGTGCAGAAGCGTGAACGTGAGGCCAACGTAAAACTTCAGCTGCAGCCCCAATAGGAGAACTACAATGAAGCGCTACATTCTCACTGCGTGCTCGATGCTCCTTGCATCGGCGGCATCGGCCCAGGTGCCGGTTATCGACAACGCGAACTTCAAGATCGCCAAGGAGACGTCGGTCACCACCGACAAGATCCTGAACACCAACAAGGACATTCTGACGACAGTCACGGATACCTTGAAGGCGGTCACTGGCGATCGCGGCAGCGAATCCGACCAGATGCAAAACCTAGCCGTGGGCAATGGTTTCAGCGTTGCTTCAATGCCGTCTTTCGATAGCCTGATGTCGGGCGGCGTGCCGAATTTTGGCGGGATCGGCGGCGATATTTCTCAAATCGCCTCCACCTTCATCAACGGCCTCCAACTGGTCAAAAGCCTGTCTGGCAAGGCAAACAGCGGTTTTTCCAGCGACAAGTCATATGAGGAGCTGGTTTCTACCGTTCTTGGTGTCGCCGCCTTGGTCAATGGCTCGCAAAAGGCTGTGACAACGCGCAGGAGCGCGTTCGAACAGGCCGGGCAGAGCATCGGCAAGGCCCAGGACATCAAGGGCTCGATCGACCAGAACACACAGCTTCAGGTGCAAGCCGGCCTGACGATCAACGAACTCGTCGGCGTGATGAACGGCGCGGTTTCGTCTCTCCAGGCAGACAATCAGCGGCGTCTGACCGATATCTCCAACTCGAAGAAGGCGCTCAGCTACAGTGGGAACTAAGCCGACAAATGCAGCGACAGTGCTGACGCTTTTCGTCTATGTCGTGGCCGCTCTTTCCGGCTGCGGCACGGTCAAGGAGAAGACCGCGCCCTGCAAGCGGCCGGCAAACCTGACGTCCTATGCGCCGGATCCTCGTCTCGAGTGCGGACCGATGATGCATGTCAATGGCGATGCATCTCCGGCCTTCGCGGCGATCGAGGCGATGGAAGTGGAATAGGGGCGCTGTGCCGCAATGCAGGATTTCTTGGGCGAACTGCTCGACAGGATAGAGAAGTCGGGGAAGAACTTTTCGGAAAGTGCATACGGCATTGTCAGCGGCGAGATCATGCCGCTGCTCAACATCATGTTTCTCGCCTATGTCGCCTTTTACGGCCTCCAACTCTTCATGGGAACGTCGCGGGTCAGCGTGGCCGATGTCATCGGCCGCATCGTTCGCATGATGGTGATTCTGATCCTCATCAGCCAGTGGAGCCATTTCAACACGTTCTTCTATTCCTGGCTGAACGACACGCCCGAAGACGTAGGCCGCGCGATTCTGACCGCCACAGGCACCGGCATAACCGAGCCAACAAACGGCCTTTCCATGATCTGGCGGACCGCCAATGAAGCGGCATCCGCATTTGCGGAACAGTCGGGCTATTTCTCGGTCTTGCCGTCGATGGTCGGCTTCCTGATCATGCTTTGCGTCGCCGTCTTCATCGCCGTCGCACTGGCGATCCTGCTGCTAGCAAAGGTTATGATGTGGGTGCTGATCGGCACGGCACCAATCTTCATCGCCTGCATGCTGTTCGAGCAGACGCGAAATCTCGGAGTTTCGTGGTTCCAACAGGTACTCCTCTACGCGCTGATCCCGCTTTTCGTCTATGTCGTGGCCGCTTTCCTGATCGCGGCGATGGACCCTGAGCTGACCAAAGTCTCCAACGCGGCCAGCCAACGCCGGCTTCAGCTCAGCGATATCTCGGCGTTCCTGCTGCTGTGCTGCGCCGGCGCGTTCGTCCTCATCAATATTCAGGTTCTCGCGCAGGGCATTGTCGGTGGCGTCGCCGCCGGCATTGGCAATGTGGCGCGGGCTGTTGGACGCTTCAGCGGAGTGACCGCGCCGATGAAAGCGGTCGATGTCGCACGCGGGGCTGCCGGCTTCGTCGGCACTGCCGGCATGCAAGCTCGCGATCGCACACATGCCGGCATGCTCAGCAACATCCGCGACGCCAACGCCAGGGCGGCGATGCAGAACCGAATAAGCAACAACAGCATGCCGCGCTGAGGTGCTTGTGAGAGTAACTAAGGGCTAGATCGAAAATGTCAGATTCAAAAGAGACTGCACTACGGACCTATTTCCAAGACGGCGATCGTTGGGAATATGAGATCGTAAAAAGGGCCAAGCGATCGCGGGGACTCGCCTGGTTCGTGACGATCATTTTCGGGGCGATCACGCTGCTAGCGCTCGCGGCACTGGTGCTGCTGGTTCCGTTGAAGAGCTTCGAACCGTATGTCGTCGTGGTCGACAAAAATACCGGCTATCTGGAGGTTAAAAGCGGTCTGACTAGGCCTGCCACCCTCACCGAACAAAAAGCGGTCACCCAGGCCAATGTCGTGCGCTATATCCGTGCTCGCGAAGGCTATGACCCCTACGAGATCGAACAAAACTTCGGCATTGCCGCCTTGTTGTCGACCGGCGATGCCGCGCGGGAGTTGCAGGAGCTTTATAGCGCCGCCAATTCGAATAACCCCGCAAAAGTCTACGGAAAAAACAAGCGGGTTTCGGTGGACATCAAATCGGTGGCGGTCACTGAGCCGAGCGATCCTAGTCAACCGCCGTCGACGGTTCTTGTCCGCTTCTCGACTACGGAAAAATCCGACACGGATTCCATCACGCGGCACTACATTTCGGTCGTGCGTTTCCGCTACACCGACACCCCCACTGAAAATCAGTGGCTTTTCGAAAATCCCCTCGGCTTCCAGGTCTTCAGCTACCGTCGCGACCAGGAGACGGTGACCCCAGGAGGTGAGGGATGATGAAACACCTCCTGTTTTCGGCGGCGTTCATCGCCGCGATCATGAATCACGCCCATGCGGCACAGTCTCCACGCCCGGGCAACCTCGACGGTCGCGTTACGAGTGTTGTCTATCAGCCCAACAACGTCGTGACGGTCAACGCAACTTACGGCATTTCGACTATGATCATTTTCGATGAAGATGAACGTTTCGAGACCATCTCGCTTGGCGATACGGAGAGTTGGCAGGTTGCCCCTGCCGAGAAGGGCAACATCCTGTTTGTGAAGCCGATCGCCAAGAACGTCACCACAAATATGAATG
>NZ_SUHQ01000067.1 GCF_004962245.1 Mesorhizobium sp.
AAGATTTCGTTGCGACCACCACCTACGACTATCTGCAGCGGGCGACGCCGCTGACAGAAGTGGAGCACGTGATCTCGGCCGTCGCCGCCGACGAAATGGCCGCCCGCCGCTTGATGATCCGGCCCGGCGACCCCTGCCTGCTCCTGCATCGGCGGACCTGGTCGGGCGCGATTGTCGCCACCGTTAACAAGCTCACCTATGTCGGCAGCCGCTATTCGCTGGGCAGCCGCTACGCGCCCTCGCCCGCCGTATGAGCAACACATAGTGGACAATCCACCAGATGATCATCGTGAGTTGGGCATGGTCGTCATGGCCGGTCGGCACGCCACCCGAGTCGCGACTCGATGCGGCGGGCACTTGTCTTGACCATCGCAATCAAATCGGGATTCTCCTGCTTCAGCTTCACGTCAGGGACAACGATCGAGATCGTCGCACGACAGGCCCCTTGGTTGTCACGAATGGGAGCCGCAATGCAGGCAACGGAGAAGTCCGATTCGCCGGCCTGGATCGACAAACCCTGCTCCAGCGCCGCCGCGGCCGCTCGTGCGAGCACATCCTTGTCGGTCTCGGCGCGTCCGGTGGGAGAGGCGATCGCAGATCGGGCGAAAATGGCGCGGCGTTCGGCTTCCGGCAAGTGGCCGACGAGCAGCCGGCCCGACGCGGTCCAGTTCAGGGGTGTGCGGGTACCGACGCGAGAGGTGACCTGAAAATGATCTTTGCCCTCTTCCATGGCAAGAACGACCATATGGTCACCGTCACGTCCGCATAGCTGGATTGTCTCTTTTGAACTCTGCGCCAACTCGTGCATCTCCTGCGTGGCGACGTTGAGCAGGTCCAGCGTGCGAGCATAAGTCAGCCCGTACTGGTAGAGCCGCGGGCCGAGCCAAAGCAGGCCGCCGTCCTTGCGGTCCAGCAGTTCCTTCTCGACGAGATCGTCGACGATGACGTAGATGGTCGACAGTGGCGCGCCGATGTCATGCGCAATCTCATATGCGGTGGCTGGCCGCCCCTGCTTTTGCAGATAGTCGAGTATTTGGAGAGCGCGATCGATACCGCTGGTGCGCGAGCGGCGGGGTTCTCGCGCACCTTCGGCGGGATTCAGGTCCAGGTCGGTCGCTGTCGTTGGCATGGCATTCCCAGCATTGATTTTCGCGTGCACTGTAAGGCAGCAAAGGCATTTGCCACAGCCCCTCTCAATCCGGCCAGTTGAGGATCGCAGCCTCGCGGGCCATGAGACGCTCGGCCAGTGGTGTGGCGATGATCGCATTCGACAGGCGTGCGCCATCGAGTTCCTCGGCAAGCCGAGTCGCTACGACGAATTCTTGGTCGGGATGCAAGTTACACGGGTCGAGGAAGAAATAGCCGTGCTCGACTTCGTGATCGCGGACGATCACCGGCCGGCTGCCGGTGGCCAGCCGGTCGGCCAGGTCCCAGGCCGTGATGCGGGCCTCGGCCGCATCGACCGACACCTTCAAGCGATCGAGCGGATTGCCGGTCGGGTCGGGTACGATGGCGACGGTAACGCCGGGCCGCCCCTCGAGTGCTTCCACCCAGCAGTCGAGTGCTCGGCGTTCCCGTTTGCGAATGCCGTCATGGTCCCGCGTTTTCCAGGCCTGGAGAGCAGCGAGCGCGCCAACGATGCCTTCCTTCCCAACCTTCATGCCGCGCCCGATGCCGCGGTTCTGCAAATAGACGTCGCGCACCCGCGCCTTCGAGCCTGCGACGATACCGGATGTCGGGCCGCCCAGGAATTTGTGACCCGAATACAGCACCAGATCGGCCCCGCTCGCAAGGAGGCCCGTCAGGTCATATTCGGACGCCGCGTCGACGATGACCGGGACGCCCCGTGCGTGGGCGCCTTCAACGAAGATCTTCAGCGGGATTTGCCCGTACTCCACGACATGATGCGATACGACATAGACTGCGGCAGCAGTGTGCGCCGTGATGGCGCCGGCGAGTTGATAGGCCGAGGCGCTGGTTGCCTGGCCGATCGGCACGACCTTGGCGCCGGCGAGACGGATCGCCTGTTCGATCGGCGCGCCATAGCTGACCATGTGGCCGGACTGGATGACGACCTCGTCTTTGAGGCCGGTAGCATCCGGCAGCTGTTCGATCGCGGCGAGGTCGGGGCCGGTCATGCTAGCCGCTACCGCCAGGCTGATTGCGGCTGAACAGGAAGCGGTGATGAAACCTGCCTCCGCGCCCGTCAACTCGGCGATCACGGTGCTGGCCTTGCGATGCAGATCGGCGATTTCGACAAATTCGGTGAGAATGCCGGACACTGCCTCGACAGCCGCGGGAACGACAATGGAGGCGCCGAGCGAGGTCATCGTGCCCGAAACATTGATGACGGGCCTAAGGCCCAAGTGGCTACGGATATCGTCGACAGGCATGGTCTTGTGCTCCAGCTGTTCGTAATCTGATCAATCGATGGCAATGACGGCTTCGATCTCGACGCTGATCCTTCCCGGCAGCGAACCGTGGCCGACCGCAGAGCGGGCGTGGGTGCCGCGTTCGCCGAAAACATCGATGAGCAGGTCCGAGCAGCCGTTGATGACCGCGGGATGATCGGCGAAATCCGGCGTGGCGTTGACCATGCCGAACAGCTTGACCACGCGCCGCACGCGGCGCAGATCGCCGAGCGCTGCGTGCATGACGGCAATGAGGTTGATGCCAGTCAGCCGCGCATGGGCATAGGCCTGATCGACCGTCACGTCAGCGCCGACCTTGCCGGTGTAGTAGCGGCCGTCGGCCTCGTAGGGCCCTTGGCCGGACAGGAACAGCAGCTTGCCCTCCTGCACATGTGTGACAAAGTTGGCGATCGGCTGCGGTGCCTCTGGCAGCGTTATTCCAAGCCCAGTAAGCCGGTCGTAGGGCGTGCTTTCCGGACGCGTCTTGAGTTCGGAAAAAGTCATATGCAAACTCCAGTCAAATCGTTCTTTCGTTGTGCCGGATGCAGGCCACATGATGCCCGTCGCCGACATGGTCGAGAGGCGGGATGATCCCTGCGCAGGCGGCAATCGCCTCCGGACAGCGGGTGCGAAAGACGCAGCCGGAAGGCGGGTCTATCGGGCTTGGAATGTCGCCGTGCAAGGCGACGTGGGTGCGTCGGCGGGTCGGGTCGGGCGCCGGTGCAGTCGCCAGCAACGCCTTGGTGTAGGGATGTCGCGGCGCGGCGTAGAGGAGACGGCTCGGGCCACGCTCCATGACGCGGCCGAGATACATTACCACCACTTCGTCGCAGAGGTATTCGACCACCGAGAGATCGTGCGCGATGAACAGGAGCGTCAGGCCGAGCCGCTTTTGCAACTCACCGAGCAGATTGAGCACCTGCGCCTGGACCGACACGTCGAGCGCCGAGACCGGCTCGTCGGCGACGATGAATTCCGGCTCGACGGCGAGCGCGCGCGCAATGCCGATGCGCTGGCGCTGACCGCCGGAGAATTCGTGCGGATAGCGCGAGGCGTGATCGGGCGACAGGCCGACCAGCGTTAGCAATTCGGCGACCCTGTCGGCACGGCGCTTGCCTCGCGGAAAGCCGCGTGCATCGAGCGCCTCGCCGATGATGGCGGCAATGCGCATGCGCGGGTTGAGACTTGAGAATGGGTCCTGGAACACGATCTGCAGCTTTTGCCTGTATTTGCGCATCTCGCGTGCGGACAGCGAAAAGATGTCAACGCCGTCGAACAGCGCCTTGCCTCCGGTCGGCTCGACCAGTCTGAGGATGGCGCGCCCGGCGGTGGTCTTGCCGGAGCCAGACTCACCGACCAGCCCAACGGTCGAGCCGCGTCTGACGTCGAAGCTGACATTCTCAACAGCATGGACGATGCGGCCATTGCGGGCGGGAAAATGCTTCGTCAGACCCTGCACGCTGAGCAGTGGTGCTGCCTTGGCACTGTCGGGCAACACGGCGCTCACAGCTCCGCGCTCCGGATGCAACGGGAAGCGCCTCGCGGCCCGGCCGGCGTCAAGGGCGGCGGCGCCACGCGACAAGGCGCAATGGCGAAGTCACAGCGCGGCTCGAAGGCACAACCCGGCGGCAGCGCTGTGATCGGGGGCACGCTGCCGGGAATGGAGTAGAGCGCCCGGCGTTCGCCATCGCCACCGATGTCGCGCGCGGCATTGGGCGTGCAGGCCAGCAGCCCCCTCGTGTAGGGATGGCGTTGATGCGCGAACAGATCGTTAACTGGTGCCTGCTCGACGACGCGGCCGCCATACATGACGACGACCTCATGGGCGATCTCGGCGACGACACCGAGATTGTGGGTAATGAAAAGGATCGACATGCCCATTTCGACCTGCAGGCGGCGCAGAAGATCCAGGATCTGCGCCTGGATGGTGACGTCGAGCGCCGTGGTCGGCTCGTCGGCGATCAGCAGCGACGGATTGCAAGCGAGTGCCATGGCAATCATCACGCGCTGGCGCATGCCGCCGGACATCTGGTGCGGATAGTCGTCGAGCCGCGAGACGGCGTCCGGAATCTCGACGTGCTTGAGCATAGCGAGCGCACGGTTGCGCGCTTCCTGCCGGCTGACCGGCTCGTGCAGCACGATCATCTCGCCGATCTGGTCGCCGACCGTGTAGAGCGGGTTGAGGCTCGTCATCGGCTCCTGGAAGATCATCGCGATTTCCCGGCCGCGTATCTTGCGGAATTCCTTCTGGGTCAATCCGGCGAGGTCATGGACGTGCTGCTGCCGGTCGCGGAACAAGATCCTGCCACTGGCGATCCTTCCGGGCCGGGACAGCAGGCCCATGATCGACAGGCTGGTCACTGATTTGCCGGAACCGGATTCGCCAACCACGGCCAGCGTTGCGCCACGCTTCAAGTCGAAGGTGACGCCATCGACCGCCTTTGCGGTAAGGCGGCGGGTCTGAAACCAGGTTCGCAAATCCCGGACCGACAGGATGACGTCGCTGGCGATCGCGCCGGTCATGATTTCCACCCGCAATGCGGACAGACGTGTACACTGCCCGCAGAACCTTCCGGCGGCACGTGGCGGTGGGCAACGATCGCCTCGGCGCCGAGGATGGCGTGGCGCGGCTCGAACAACCGGTGCAGCGTGCTAGTCGCCCCTTGCGAATCCTTCACAGTGAGGTCGTGGTCGACGAGGTCGAAGAGAGTGAATTCCGCTGGCCTGCCCTTTTCCAGCAGCCCGTCCGAGCGCAATTGGATGGCGCGGCGCGGCGCCGTCGTCGAAGCTGCCACAACATCCTCGAATGCCATGCCGAGCGACAGCAGCTTCGACATGGTTGTGGCCATATCCCACACTGCGCCATCGAGCGAGCGGTTGTGCAGATCGGTCGAGATCGTCTTTGGTGGCAGACCGCGCCCGAGCGCCGCCTTGGCGACATCGAAGGAGAAGGAGGCGCCGCCATGGCCGACATCGAGCACAATGCCGCGCTGCGCTGCATCCTCGGCGAGGCGGTAAAGATCGTCGTCCTCGATGATCGAGCCGCCGGCCTTGCCATTGAAGCAATGGGTGACGATGTCGCCTTCGGTCAGCAGGCCGAGAACGTCGTCATAAAGTGGCGGCGGCTCGCCGACATGCACCATCAGCGGCAGCTTGAGGATGCGGCAGAGCTTCTTGGCCAGCCGAACCGGTGTCAGGTCCCAGCCGCCGGTAATGACGTGGCTGGCGCGCACTTTCAGTCCGACGATGACGTCGCGGTTGGCCTCGACGGTGGCAATGGTGCGGTCGATGTCGATCGAGCGCATGTCGATCAACTCACTGACGCGATTGCAGGCGACCAGGCCAATCGAGCCAATATTCAGGAACGCATATATATTCTCCCGCGCCGGCTCCATGATGAACTCGCGAAAGCCGTGGAAATTGGCTTCACCGGCCGAGCCGGCATCGACCATCGTTGTAACGCCGCGGGCGGCGCCGCATTGCTGCGGCCGCAGCGAAATGTCGGTCCCGCCATACCAGACATGGACATGGAGGTCGGTCCAGCCGGGAGACAGGAACGCACCGTTCGCCTCGACTATCTCCACATCGTCACCGGTGGTGATCGTCGAACCGGTTTCGGCGATGCGGCCGTCCCTGTCGATCAGGACGTCGATGGTCTGGCCAAATCCGCCGCCGAAGCCGACCGGCTTTGCGCCCTTGATCAGCAGTGGTCTTTCGGTTTTGGAAAAGCGATTGGCGAACATCAGATGCCCTTTGCCAGACGAGGATCGAGAAGATCGCGCAGGCCGTCGCCGACAAGCTGCAGCGACAGCACGGTGATGACGATGGCCGCGCCCGGAAACATCATGATCCAGCCGGCCTGATCCATGTATTGACGGCCGGTGGCGATCATGGTGCCCCAGGTCGGGATATCGGGCGAGATGCCGACGCCGAGGAAAGAGAGGCCGGCCTCGGCAAGGATGGCATTGGCGAAGATGAATGTGCCTTGCACCAGCAGCGGCGAGGTGACGTTGCGCAGCACGTGCCGCACCAGGATAACCGGCGTCGGCACCCCGAGTGCGCGGGCCGCCTCGACATAGGGGAGTTCGCGAATGACCAGCGTCGAAGCGCGCACGACGCGGGCAAGCCGCGGCGCGTAGACGATGCCGAGGGCGACGACGACATTGACGGCGGTGGCGCCAAGTGCCGCCACAAGCGCGATTGCGAGCAGTATGTCGGGAAAGGCCATCATGGCGTCGATCAACCGCGACACCGGCGCGTCGAGCTTTTTGAAGAAGCCGGAAGTCAGTCCCAAAACGATGCCGATAATCGACGAAAAAATGACGACGGCGAAGCCGACGCTCAGCGAGGTGCGCGCGGCGTAGAGCATGCGGGTCAAGATATCGCGCCCGAGATCGTCGGTGCCGAACAGGTGATCGAGGCTCGGCGGATGCAGCCGGCTGGCAATGGAGAGCTTGGTCGGAGCGTAGGGGGCGATGGCTGGTGCGAGGATGGCGGCGAGCACGATAACCACCAGCACGGCGACACCCACCGCCGCCGTCGGCCGGGTTATCAGTCGCGAAAGGATATTAGGCTCTGCCTGAAGCGGCACCGAGATCGCAGTCATCAGTAGCGCACCCTGGGATCGACGGCCAGATAGAGCATGTCGATGGCGAAATTGACCAAGACATAAAGCCCGGCGATGACCAGCAGCGCGCCTTGGATGACCGGATAGTCGCGCCGCAAAACGGCCGAGACGACCAAGCTGCCAACGCCTGGCAATCCGAATACGGTCTCGGTCACCACCGCCCCGGAAATCAGCAGTGCCGCGGTCAGGCCAATCACGGTGATGATGGGGATCAGCGCATTCTTGAAGGCGTGCTTGAGGACAACGCGCCATTCGCTCATGCCTTTGGACCGGGCGGTCCGTACATAGTCGTCATTAAGCACGTCGAGCATCGAGGCACGGGTAAAGCGGGTGATCAGTGCCGAGCTTACGAGGCCGAGCGCCAGCGCCGGCAGCACCAGATGGTCAAGCCGGTCGGCAAACGAAGCTCCCGGTCCGCCATAGCCGGACGTGTCGAACCAACCGAGCTTCACGGCGAAGAATTGGATGAACAAGAGGCCGAGCCAGAAGCTCGGCACGCTGGCCGCGAACATAGCGATGGTCGTCGCTGCTTGGTCGAAGATCGAGCCGCGCTTGTAGGCCGACAGTATTCCGACCGGCAGCGCGATGAGCGTCGCGATCATCAGGGCGAAGACGGTCAGGAAGAAGGTCGGTTCGGCGCGCTGGGCAAGCGCGGTGGTGACCGGCTCGCCGAGGAAGATCGACTGGCCGAAATCGCCTTGGGCGATATCGAAAACATAACGTCCGAACTGTTCGAGGATCGAGCCGTCGAGCCCGAGCTTGGACCGCAGCGCAGCGATATCGGCGGCCGTTGCCTCTGGCCCCAGCATGACCGCCGCCGGATCGCCGGGGGTCACCCGCACTATGACGAACACAATCGTCACGACCAGTGTCATGACGACCATCATGCCGAGAAGTCTGTTGAGGATCGAGCGCAGCATCAGCGTTCATACCATCCCTGAGCAATTATCGATCGGTTTGCCGGGCGCCGGCTTGTCGGCTGGCACCCGGCAGTACGTCCCCGCCTGAGGCGACAGGCGGGAGGAGCCGCCTCAGTTGCCTTCCAGATAGGCGTTCCAGAAATAGGGCCATGGCGCCGGCGTCACGCCTTTCAGCTTCGACGCCTGGGCGGCCAAGGCGTTGAAGTCGCCGACCTTGAAGGCGGGGACCTCGTCGTAGATCGCCTTCTGGACATCTGCGAACAGCGCGACGCGCTTGGCCGGATCGGATTCGGCGTTGAAGGCCTCAAGCACCTGGTGCTTGCGGTCCGAAACCCACCAGCCTGGCGAGGCATCCGACATGATGCCGGTCAGCGACGGCTCGGGCAGGAACGGGCTGTGGGTGATGTAGATGTCCCACAGCGCCGGGTCGGTGCGATTCTTGGTCAGCGTCGCCCACTCGACCACGTCGAGTTGGACCTGGAAGCCGGCGGCCTTGAGATACTCGGCCGCGACCTGCGCCATCTTGTAATGAAACTCGTACTGGCGGCTCGTGAGGATACGCAACGGCTTGCCGTCATAGCCGGCTTCCTTTAGCAGCGCCGCAGCGGCTCCGGTGTCGCCATCTGGCTTGTAGGCTTCCGTACCGACGTCTGTATGCCAGGCAAAACCTTCCGGATACATGTCGCCTTCGACAGCGAAGAAGTCTTTCGATCCGAAGGCAGCCAGCAGCATGTCGTTCGGCGCCAGCGCCGCTTGTATCGCCTTGCGGATGCGAATGTCGGAATTCAACCCCTGCTTGGTGTTCAAGACGAACACCGGCCAGCCGAACGGCTTCAGGATAACCGGCTGGGTCTTGCCACCCGAGATCTTGTCAAAGGACTCGACCGGCAGCGAGTCAACATAGGCGAACTGGCCGGCGACTGCGCCTTCGACGCGGGTGTTCGCATCGGGAACCGGCACGAAGCGGATTTCGTCGAGATACTGCTTCCTGGCGCCACCATAGCCGTTGGGTTCCCCGTCGCGCGATTTGTAGCCGTCGAACCGGGCAAGCTGGATGTATTGGTCGGGCTTGCGGTCCTTCAACGTGTAGGGGCCAGTTCCGACGAAGCTGGTCAGCGGCTCCTGACCGACGTTTTCCGAGGGAATTATGATCGCGGCAGCATTATTCAGCGACAGCAGCGACAACAGCGGCGCGAACGGCTTTTTCAGGGTGATCTTGACTGTGTGGTCGTCAACGGGATCGATTGCGGCAATGACTTCGGCTGCTTGCTTGCCGCGCGTGGCAATTTTCATCCAGCGCTGCAACGAGGCGACCACGTCGGCCGAGTTCATGTCGCTGCCGTCTTGGAATTTTATACCGGTTCTGAGCGGGATGGTGTAGGCGAGGCCGTCCGGCGAAATCTGCGGCATGTCGGCGGCCAGCAGCGATGTGATGCCCCAATCCTTGTCGAAGGTGTAGAGCGTCTCGTAGATGTGCTGCGTGACGATGCCAACCAGGTCGGCGGTCGAGGCCATCGGATCGAGCGTCGGCGGTTCTCCAATTGTCGCCACATCGATCACCCCACCTTTCGCGGGCTCGGCACACGCAGCGCCCGCCGCCGGCAGCATCAGCGCGGCGAGCGAAGCGACGATTTGCAGGAAGCGCTTCATCTTGGTTCCCTTCGCTGTATTCCATATTAATGGAATTTATATCTTAGTTACGGATCAAGTAACGCATCCGGACCAGATAACGTCAAGCCTTTTCCTGCCGCCAACGTCGCAATGATGGGCGCGTCGCCAACGGTCTTGCGCCCGATCGGCGGGCTGGCTGCGCTCATCCTGTCGCGGCCCGGCGAGAGACTGATCCTCGTCGCCGACCGCAATGCGGCGCGTGCGGATCTTGTGGCCGAGGTGACCGATGCGACCATCGTCGACCTAGACGCCCTGTCCCGCGATCCTAACCTGCGCATGCCCTGATCGAAATCAGGAACATCGCCGGCGAGATCGCCGCGCGCGGCGGACGCCACAGGGCCGAGGTCGTCATCGTCGAGA
>NZ_SUHQ01000068.1 GCF_004962245.1 Mesorhizobium sp.
CGCCAGCCCCGGGCCCCTTCTCAACCTCTCGCAACGCTTTGGCCGCTCTTTGAGCTGCGACATGTCGTTCGGTTATGTCGGCCAGGGTGCCGAGCCGCGCCTCAGCATTAATCGCCGTGCGATTCTGCCGAGTGAAATGGTTGTCTCCGGATAGGTCATTTGAAGATTTTCCTAGGCTCAGCATGGCTTCATTCCTCATGCGGGCACTCTCCGCCCCTGCCACCCCGGCCAAAATCGCGTCGATAAAAACGTTGATCAACGACGAGAGCACGATAGGATACGAAACGAAACGAAAGCAGCGCCTGTAAGCCATTGATTAAGAATGGAAAAATATTTCTCCCTCCGCCGGGAGACGAAAGTGATTTCAAAGAAATATTCAAGCGGTTGGCCGCAGCGGGTGCTGGTAGGCCATTGGGCAAGGACGGGTTTCCTGCAGGCCCATGGACGCCCGAGCTTCTCGCCGAGGCGATTTCACAGATCGATTCCAACCGGATTGGGGTCGATCTGCGAACGGTGCAGCTTTGGTTTCAAGAGAACGAGAAGGGAATTAGCACTGCCAATATTCGTTGGCTGGCGAGGGTTTTTGGCTGCGATGATCCGGCGGCAACCAGCGAATGGCAGATGGAGCTTAGTGCGGCGCAATCGCGGTTATCGGCCAAGAGACGAGAATGGAAGAGAGCCGGAAGCAGCGTTGCACAGGAGATTCCAGACACAGCACTGGCTGCGACCTTGGATGACGACACAGCGTCTCCGGCAGAGCTAAAACGGGATACTGACGCCAAGGGGCCGAGGCGGCGTTTTAGTTTGGCGAGGAAATCGGAGGCGTTTTTTAGTCACGGATCTCCCCTGAATTTACCGGCGTCGGTGTTTGCCGGCATGACCGCCCTCGGCTTTTTGTCGTACATCATTGGTATCCACAACGTCACCTACGAGCGAGCGGACGGGCTCGTTAAGCAGGTTGGATTCCTTTGGGCCGCAAATTGGACACTCGACTTTATGGTGTTCTTACCGCTGTTTTTCTTCTTCGTTATAGAGTTGCTGGTCTTCTGGAAAAGTGAGGGGCGCAGAAAGCTCGCAGCGCAGGGCGATCAGGTGGAAAGCGACGACGCCTGGTTGCGCAACGTTGACGCTTCCTCGTACACATATTGGTCGGTTTTTTTGATTTGCTTGCTGTTCGCGGGTCTTTTTCAATGGATCGGCGTGTCCTTGATCCCGTTGATGAAGGGCGGTGGCAACTATGCCATGGATTGGGGAAAAATAGCTCTTGTGCGTCCTGAGGTCATATCTGTCCCCGAAACAGTCGTTTTTACGGGGCTCGCTTACCTATACATGTGCCTGGTTTTTTATCTTTTCTTCGCAGGTCTCATTTTGCTCTATACGGTTGTTCATGATCTTTGGAGAATTGGAGACGGATTGAAGAAGCTGCCGCATGTTGATCATCAGCAAGAGCTCAATCAAGCCGGCCTCACAGTGATGCGTGGGGTTTTTCGATGTACTGTTTTGGGGGTTCTGGTCGCCATATGGATGAAGGTCCAAAGCTCTTATCTGGCATCCAGTGGTGAGAATATTGTGGCGTGGTTGGTCGGCGATATGTCTTCGATGTTCCAAGGTCGCGATGATGTGAGCACCGGGTTCCGCTATCGTATGCCGACGCATTACAGCAGCCTTCTTATCGTTATTTCGACCTGTTTTGTATTTCTGTATGGCTCCATCCGATTAGGTGTCGGAGGTCGATTTCATGCGCCTTTGTGGAAGATGTCGGCGGTCGTGGCGTTACTTGTTGTCAGCTACTTGTTGATCGACACGTTTGCCGGCTTTTCCACCCTTCTGGCCATTTCAGTGCTAGTCGCACTATACGGCCTGTTCGATCCAGGATTAGGCCGCTGGCGAGCGAGCGAGTTAGGAAACAATCAGAGTGTTTCATAGTTGGCTCGATCGTTGGGACGAACGCCGGGCCCTTCGCGGAGAGGAAGGGAAGAAACCAGCGGATTTCGTCCTTGACGCGGAACGCGCCTTTCCAGGTGCGAAGAAGATAACAAGTATCGAGGAATTCTGTGCCCTTGCGGACCAAGCCGTGGCTGATCCAGCCTTTTTCGATGAGCCGAGTGTGAGTGATCAGGGTTTTGAAAGGCTAGATGGGTGGCTCAAATTTTCATCGGACATTTCTACTGATATCGAACAAAACAATGTCGTCTCGGCGAAAATCACAGAAAGCGGGTCGTTCGATCAGGCGATGGTGATTTTTCACCATTGGAATGCAAGCGCCCGGAATCGTCAGATTGCCAACTTTTTCTCGCGGCGTGGTATCACGGTTGTCGAGATTGCTATGCCTTATCACTTCGAACGCAGCCGTCCCGGTTCCGTGCACGCCGACTATATGCTTAGCCCTAATCTCGGTCGAACGATCCAATCTGTAAGGCAGGCAGTGTTGGATGGGCGAAAACTCATACGTTGGTTGAAAAGCGAAGGCTATCGAGAGATTTCGGTTCTCGGACTGAGCTTAGGTTCGTGGGTTGCGGCCATAGTCGCGGCACACGACTTGGCTGTGTCAAAAGCCTCGTTGTTTCTGACGGCGGGGAGTCTAGCGGATATGGTTTGGACGGGCCGGGCGACACGATCGATACGCGATAGCCTTGAGCCTGAGATTGAGCTGAC
Organism: Mesorhizobium sp.; assembly: GCF_004962245.1. Taxonomy (GTDB): domain Bacteria; phylum Pseudomonadota; class Alphaproteobacteria; order Rhizobiales; family Rhizobiaceae; genus Mesorhizobium. The sequence goes on from NZ_SUHQ01000068.1 coordinate 2,656, forward strand.
CGATCTCAGAAGGGCCTGGGGTCCACTTAACTTGGAGAATTACGCGCATAGTTTGGCGCGGCCTGATCTCGATCTTCAGGTTGTGTTGGCTAAGAGAGACAAAGTGGTGTTGCCAGAGCTATCGGAGAGATTCATGCAGAGGCTGAAGGACGCCGGGGCTAGGCCAAATATTTTGGAATTAAACTGTGGTCACTATTCGCTCGCCATGCCGCCTTACATTTTGTTGGCCGGTTTGAGCTTGAAGCGGTTACTAAGGCGCGGCCGTTGAGCGGTTTCTGTCGCCTGCTGACAAGTCGGCCCGACGAGCATGAGTTTAGCGTTGGCCGGTCAGTTCACCAGCAAATTCTCTGGTACACCCGGAAGGATTCAGGCCCTTGCGGCTTCCAGGACAAAATTCTCCGCGCCGCCTGAGTTTTGCGAATTATGTCAGTTCAGGTCATTTGCTCGGCCCCTTGTAGGACATACCGATCAGCCTGGTCGTGGTTAGCCGTTTCCCACAGCCTTCTCGAAGGTGGGGTCGGTTCCGGTAGGGGGCGCCCCCAGATTCATCACTTTTCGTGTCGTGACGCCGGTGAGGTTGATATGCTGCCAAATGAGCCGTCATCGCTATGGCATCACCCGAATGGCGCCGCCGCGTCCATCACCATCGCCATTTCGCTTTCCTCGAGCCGGGCCTCTGCAGCGATCAAGAACGCCGAGATATAGGCCAGTTTGTCGATCGACTCCTGATAATCGAGCGGGCGATACTCCATGACAATGCGACGGGCCGTAGCCTCTTCCGTCACCACGGCCAACAGTGCGCTCGCATAGGCGACGCTACTGACGTCGCCGGCAGCACGACGATCGTCCCACTCTCGCACGACATCAGCCGCGGCCTTTTGCGCCGCCATATGCCGCTCTGTAATTTCGGCCAGGCTCAGCCCGGCCCCCTCATTCCTCGCTTCAACCATTGCCGCATCAGCTCCCTTTCAAGCGGCCACCCTTTGTCCCTTCCAGTGGAAGGCAGGGCAGGCCTCGTCCTGCCCCTGCCCGTCCGGCGAGGACCGGGAGAACGGGGGACAAGCTGAAAACCGGAAGGGGGATCGCCCACCCGAAGGGCGGGCCGGAGTCCGCCGAGCGGATTCCGGCCGGTGCTGCAGGCCGTAGGCCGAAGCATGGGGAAAGCCGGTTTTCTGCTTGTGGGGGAGAGAGGGCAGAGCCCTTTCTTCCCTCTCAGTCACTTGAATGTGGTTGAAAAATTTCGATCAAATGCACGAGGGGCAAACGTGCGACTGCTTACATTTGGTAATTTCTTGTCACTGTAGCGCGCTTCTCATGCGATTCTGTTGCCAACGATCAATATGGCGACCTATTCGACTTTGTTTGGTCTAGGTTGCATTTCCGCCGACTGTTACACGCGAGCCGCCTTTTGAACGTTGATGCTCCGCCCAAACGCGTTTGACCTGGCTTTCGCTGCATCCTGCGAGTCTAGCAGTGCGAGCGATGCTGTTTCCGCCCGTTCTCAGGGCGACGATTCTTTCGTGTGTCGCCGCATCCGCCTGTCTGCCGGCGTATTTGCCGTTGGTCCTGGCTCGATCGATGCCCTGGCGCTGGCGCTCACGCCGATCCTCGAAATCGTCACGAGCGACCTGCAGGGCGAGTTTCAGCAACATCTCTTGCACCGACTCAAGGACAATCTTCGCGACGCCCTCAGCGTCGGCCGCGATATCGCTCAGATCGACAATGCCGGGCACGGCAAGCCGTGCGCCCTTCGCGCGGATCGTCGCAACGAGCTTTTCGGCTTCTGGCAACGGCAGGCGGCTAATGCGGTCGATCTTCTCCGCAATGACGACCTCGTCCGGCTGGAGGTCAGAGATGAGGCGCAGCAGCTCCGGCCGATCGGCGCGAGCACCCGAAGCCTTTTCGCGGTAGACACCGGCGATGTAATAGCCGGTCGACTTCGCCTCGTCGACGATCGCCTCTTGTCGAGCCAGGTCCTGTTCTTCGGTGCTGACCCGCAGATAGATCCGCGCAACGCGCAATGCGGGGCGCTCGGGCCTATTCATGCCTTCCCCGCGGCTCGCTCGTCTTCGTATTCCAATTCCCGCGCCGCCTTGGGAATCAGTGCCAACCACTCTGGGCCGACGCGCTCGATGGCTTCGGCGAGTGTGTAATGCATTTCGGCCAGCCAATCGGGCCGATTAAGCACGAGGGCGGCGGCCAACTTCTCGCTGGTGGACAGGACTCCAAACCCGCCGTGCTTGGCGTCACGAGCTTTGGTGATGATGTGCTGCAATTCGCGGTCGGTCACGGATCGTCCCCTCTGGCCATTTTGAGTATACTTCACGAAGCCTAGCTTATGAGCCTGGCTCAAAAATCTAAATAGCAATCCTAATGGACCATGCTGGTTTCCAACACCCTTTTGAGCCAGGCCTGTGATCTGCGAAACCATCATGATAGCGGCTGCGACGGATTCTCCCGACAACCGAACTTACGAGCTCCTTCGGCGATGAATGGTATTTTACGATTGACGTAAACCGTAAGAATCAGAGAGAAATCAGATTATTAGAAAAGATGGCGAATCATGTCCCGGCCTGCCGTCCATCCCGGTGAAATTCTTGCCGACGAACTTAAGCAGATCGGAATTTCCCCGACCGAACTGTCGCGACTTATTAACGTCCCGCCTAACCGCGTGACGCAGATTATTCACGGCCGACGCGACATCACCGCCGACACGGCCCTACGTTTAGGTCACTGGTTTGGTAACAGCGCGGAGTTTTGGCTTAACCTTCAGGCCGCCTACGACATCCGAGTTGCGAAAGAGAAAGCCGGGGAACAAATCGCGCGTCTTCCAGTCCGTGCGGACCGTGTTCGGGTCGAGATGTAGCCGGTCGACGCAAATGACGATAAGGGCAATTACGCGCCATTGCGGAGATCCGAATGGCCGAATTATGAATGAGCATGAGGGGGGGTAATGTCGTCGCTGTATACTGATCTGGCCAAGGCCCGACCACACTGGGCTAATGAAGAAGAGGTTCGGAAAAGCTGGCTGAAGCACATCGAGAACGACCTCGGCATCACGTTTCATGCTGAACGCGGCCGCAACGACGCCTCCTACAATCAGGTTATTATCGAGTTCAAGGGCAAGGGCCTTTTCAAGGGAAGTACGAAAAGCCCCCCCTTCAAGGAAGCAATTTTCGATCGGCTGGCGAAGTATGTAAAGGCCAGATCTTTTGCAGAGGGAATTCCGCTGGAGGATTATATCGGTATTGCGACGGATGGCGACCACATATGCTTTGCCTTTTACAAGGACGGTGCTATTGCGCACAGGAATCTTCTGCCGTTCAATGAAGCGTCCATCAGTCTTGTTGCGCAGGCCTGTGCCGATTCCAAACGCCGAGCTGTGACCGCTGAGAATCTTGTCGAGGATTTCGGACACGGTTCGGAAATCGGGCGGCTGATGATGGGCAGCCTGGCAGCCGAACTCGAACGGCAGCTTAAAAGCAGCGGCAACAGCAAAGTGAAGATGCTGTTCGAAGAATGGCGCACACTGTTCGGACAGGTGGCGGACCTATCCGCTGCGCAGGCTGCGGAAATCAAACGGCAGATACCGCTAACGATTGCGCTTCCCAAGGCGGACGCCGTTGCTGCGCTGCTGTTCGTGATCCACACCTACAACGCCTTTGTCATGAAGATGCTGGCGGCAGAGATTGTCGCGGAATATGGTCTCACCGCGCATCCCGATTTTTGCGAACATTTGCTTGGGTACGAAGATGACGACCTTCTGCAAAAGCTTGATGTGGAGGTCGAGCGGAGTGCCTATTTCGAGGCTGCCCGCATCAAGGGCTTCGTCGAGGAAGCTGTCTTTTCCTGGTACGCCGACGCATTGCTGTCAGCAAACGGCCGGGCAGAAATATGCGCAGGCATCCGCTCGCTCCTGACGCAGCTTTCGCTTTACCGGATGGACGATCTCAGCGCTGCGCGGTCCAAAGACGTATTGAAGGCATTCTATCAAGCGCTTGTCCCGGAAACGCTCAGAAAGGCGCTCGGCGAATTCTATACACCGGACTGGCTGGTGGATGTGGCCTGTGATCGCGCAGACGTTTCCGATTGGTACAAGGCGCGCGTCCTCGACCCGACTTGCGGTTCAGGTTCCTTCCTGCTGGAAACCATCCGAAGAAAAAGAGCAATCGGCGCGAAGGAAAAGCTCCCGCCGGAAAAGGTCCTCCAGAACGTCCTGGATACGACCTGGGGGTTTGATCTCAACCCGCTGGCCGTGCAGTCATCCCGCGTCAACTTTCTTATCGCGATCGCCGATCTTGTTGGCGTGACCAAGCTTGAAGTCGAACTGCCGGTTCTTTTGGCTGACGCCGTTTATTCACCGGCGCATTCACCGCAGGAAGATAAAGACTTCGTCGAATACCGCATCGGCAGCGCGCAGTCGGATCTCCGGGTCGTTCTACCATGGGCGCTGGCCTATGACCGCAAGCGTCTCGACGACGCGTTCGCAACGATGGCGGAAGCCGTCGAGGATGAAAATCCGTACAAGGTTGTCGAGAAGCGGCTGCTTCAGCGCGATATCATCACCGCTACGGAGGCAAAGGATTGGCGGGAGGCACTAAGCGAAACCTACGATCAGGTTCTGGAACTTCACAAGAAGTCCTGGAACGGCATCTGGTTTCGCATAGTCAGGAATTTCTTCTGGTCTGCGGTCGCGGGTGAGTTTGACGTAGTCGTAGGAAATCCCCCTTGGGTCCGCTGGTCAAATCTTCCCGAAATGTATCGCGAACGCATCAAGCCGACCTGCGAGCAGTATGCGATTTTCTCTGAAACGCCCTATCACGGCGGTAACGAACTCGATATTTCCGGCATGCTGACCTACACGGTCGGCGACAAGTGGCTCAGGCAGGGCGGCACGCTCGTTTTCCTTATTACGCAGACGCATTTCCAGTCGCCATCCTCGCAAGGATTCCGCAGTTTCAGGATCAACGATCAGGCGAATCTCATCCCTGTCGAGATTGACGACCTGAAGAAACTGAAGCCCTTCCCAAAGGTCGCGAATAAAACCGCGATCATGCGGTTGAAGAAGGTGCCTGCCGCCCAGCACGCGACTTATCCCGTTCCTTATCGAGTGTGGGAAAAGGCATCGGGTTTCGCTGCCGCTATTCCCGATACGAGCGTTAAGAGTGACGTTCTCAAGAGGGTGGACATCAGGACCCTTGAAGCCAATCCGGTCGATGGCGGCAACTCCCCATGGGCGATACTGCCGAAAGGCCGCTTTTCAGCGATGGCGGCAATCCAAGGCACAAGCGACTGGCTTGCCGGAAGGAAAGGGGTCACAACCGACCTCAATGGCATCTATATGGTGCGCATCGTGGACACGAATAAGAAGGAAGGCCTCGTTCAGATCGAGACCAGACCGGAAGCGGGCCGCACGGATATCGGCCCTGCAAAACGCTATTGGGTCGAGCCCGATCTGCTGTTTCCGCTCATAAAAGGAGCTGGCGATTTCTCGGCTTGTGAACTTCATGTCGAGGAAGAACTGTTCGTATTCGTGCCCAACCACGGCATCGTGCAGGCCGAATATGCCGCCGCCGAAAAACGTCTGGCGAAGCTGAAGAACACCGCTGCCTATTTCCGTGCGTTTAAGACCGTTCTGGGTAAGCGATCCACATACCGGCTGCGGCAGAGCAGTGCGCCGTATTATTCGATCTACAATGTCGGCGCTTATTCCTTTGCGCCGTACAAGGTCATCTGGGCGGAATTGTCCACCACGTTCGAGGCTGTCGTTGTCACGGCCGGGCGCGTTCCGCTTGCCGGGGAGAGGCCGTTCGTACCGGATCATAAGGTTTATTTCGCGGATTTCGACGACGAAAATACTGCCTATTTTGTCTGCGCTATGCTCAATTCAGCAATGGTGAAGGAATATATAGAAAGTCACACCATCCAGATTCAAGTCAGCAACATATTCAAACACATGAGTATCCCGCGTTTTAAAGCGGCCGACGCACGACATAAGAAGATCGTGGACTTGTGCAAGAAGGCTCATCTCGCGAAGAATGATGCTTCGCGCGCTGCAATTCTTGATGAAATGAATAAACTATCGGAAGAAGTGCTCACGGGGAAGAAATTCACGAAGGGCTAAGGGAAGGTCGGGGGGCGTATGCCGGCACTCCAGAAGATCATCGATATCCAGAAGGTCGGACGCTTCGAGAAACTGAATGCGCCGGGCAGCCTCCGATTCTTCCCGGTCACTCTCGTCTTTGGCGAGAACGGGTGGGGCAAATCCACGCTCGCCGACATACTGCGCTCGCTCACCCGCAACCAGCCTGACATCCTCCGGGGCCGGGAGACGCTGGCGACCGGTGGCCGGCAGAAAGTCATCCTGCTGGTGGACGGGCAGCAGTCCGCCTTCGACGGCTCTGCCTGGACCGGACCGCGACCACGGATCGCCGTGTTCGACCAGGTTTTCATCAACGAAAACGTCTATTCCGGCGACTCCGTCTCGCACGACCATTTAAAGCGGCAATACGGCCTTGTCGTCGGCGCCGATGGCGTGGCGCTGATCGGGCAGATTCAAACGATCGATAAAGAGCTGAAGGAAGTCGGGC
>NZ_SUHQ01000069.1 GCF_004962245.1 Mesorhizobium sp.
GTACAACCTGCCGAGGCTCTAATTGCCGCTGGATGAAAATTCGGTGGCAGGTCAGTGGCTATGGTCCAGGTGAACAAGGCTGGTCTGCCTAAATACAATAGCCCAGTGCTGCGTGTCCGCTTTATGACGCTATCGCCCGAATTCGACCTAACTGACAAATCAATGAGCGAGTATGGCGATCTTTTGGTTTCGCTCTTATCTCACGTCTTAAGTTTGGCATATTTGGATCCCGTACTCTCGTGCATGCATGTGAAATTCCATCTTCGGAGTCAGACGGACCAACAATTTTTTGCCATGCTCGGGAGAGGCTTAAAGGACCGAGACGTTTTTGAGTCTATTCAAACGCGTGGAGCATGGTTATATATAACGCGAAAGTAACGGAACCCTAACGGGTTGCGGAGCATTTTTGGGGAGGGAAGAGTCTGTGGAAAGGTCGATGACCATGAATACGGAAATCAGGAATGCGCTTCAGGAGGCGGTGACGCAGGCGATCAAGGAGATCGGATTGGAGCAATTCAAAAAGACTTCCTTTTTCATGAGCAATACCCGCGCCTCCAAAGAGGTCAAGCTCGCCGCATAATTTCGGCGTTTGGCCACCATCTCTAACGACAAGCCCCGGAAATCCGGGGCTTTTTGTTTCTAGCGTTCGGACTCGCCGCGTTTGCGGCGCACCAATTCCCTTATCTGTTCCTGCGTCAATTTCGGCGCATGGGCAATCTTCTGCGCTACGGCTTCGAAAGCCGCGTCGGATTGATCAGTTTTCAGTTCGCGCGCCGCATCGCGGAATTTCTCGATCTGCGACTTATCTTCCCGCTTGGGCATAGGAATATAGACTCCGACTCCGCAGCATGATAAACTATGGGGTAGGGAGAAATCCCCACCCCATGGCCTCTATCTTATGAGACGCGGACAGAATACCGCCGCGCCTCGGCTCAGATGGAGGATCATGGAACCTCCAGTCTCCGGCATCTACCAGTGCCGGTTCTGGCCGCCGTGGCAGCGGAAGTTGGGATTGATGGCACCACGCGACTCCATCAATCCTTGTCACCGTTACGGGGTCGCCACCCCGCCGGTGTCTTGCGAAGCGCCTTCCGGGTTCCCGGGGGGCGCTTCATCTTTTCGAACGGTATAGAAAGTACCGTCCTGCATCTTCCCGAGCCTTCCGTCCTTCACGAACCCGTACACGGATGGCATCACTTGCTGGTTTCGAAGTCCCGGCCAGTACCGCTCACCGATTGCGGCGACGATCTCCGCGCCTGACAAGCCCGACTTGCCCTGTCCCTCTGCTTCTCTCAGGACTTCGTAAGTCATGTGGAACAGCGTCGGAATCCCCTTCGGTCGAGGGGGCCCGAGACGAGGCTCTTCCGATGTATCAGCCGGGACGGCAATCTCTGCCGACGCGTTGCCGTACTTCACGGCAATGCGCTTCACGGTCTGTAATTCTTCCGCCTCTTCGGCGAGAGACGCCCTAAGGGCGTCAATCTCCCGCAGGCGGGCATCAATTTTATCGAGGTCGATTCGCAGCTCTTTCATGCCCCCTTATTATAGGAAGTTAACCATAAGGGGAAGAGCCTGAATTCAGGGCGGAGAACAAGTGTTCTAGTATGGCTATTCAGGGAGGCCGATAACGTGGCCACTTATGCCGTTGCGTTGACAGGTCTGCGATAGGTGAGGCGTTTACCAGCGGCGCCCTTCAAGGCGATGAAGGCGCGAGTGCCGTCATCGACACCCATGGCAATCCGGTTGCTGTAGCGGAAGTCGAATTCGGTCAAGTACCGATGCAGATGGTGTTCAGCGCCATGCTGGTAAACGCCTTTCATGCCGCGTTTGAAGATTGAATAGAAGCCTTCTACCGTGTTGGTGTGGACGGCGCCGCGAACGTATTCGTCCTTGGAATGCGTGACTAAATCATGCGAGGCGAATTCTTGGCCCACCCGGCGATAGATACCAGCCTCATCCGACATCAACGCGCTCTCCTTGGCGATGTTGGCGCGCACGATTGGCATGACGGTGCCAATGCGGGCGGTATCGACATGGAAGGAACGGACGGGCCACCGCGCTCGACAAGCGTAACGACAGTGTTCTTGTGAGCGCCGCCGCCACGCTTCACCGGGTATTATCCGTGAGGTGTCCGATATACGTCTCGTCAACGGTCTTGCCGTTGCCACCGAGCGGGGATAGTTCGCCAGACGCCATTGCAAGGCGAATGCGATGGCACAGGAACCAAGCGGCTTCATAGGTGCATTCGAGTATGCGGTGCATCTGGTGAGCGCTGATACCCTTCTTGGAGGCGCACATAAGGTGGATTGCCTGTAGCCACTTGGTTAGCGGCAAATGGCTTTCCTCGAAGATCGAACCCATGCGGACGGTGAACTGGCTACGGCAAGCGCCGCACTTGTAAAGAGCATGACGCTCGACGCCGTTCGGGTTCTTCTTGGAAGGCTTGGTGCGGACGCCCTTCAGTTTGTAGTGCTTGTCCACGGAACCGCACTTTGGGCAGACTGGACCGTTCGGCCACAAGATCGCCTCGACATGCTCGAAAGCCTTCGCTTCGTCGTGGAATTCGGGGCGGGACAGGATGGACATGGCGAAGGTTCCTAAGTTGTTGGAATCTTTCTACCTCTCCACTTTGGGTTTGTCAACCATATAATCGACCACAAAAAGAGTTCAAACCGTGAACAAAATCTGGCATGGTGCCGCCATGCCAATCATCTCGCCGATTCCCCTCAACCCCCTGATCGACGGCCGCCAGTCGGAGCGCGCGATGCTGGTGCGGCGTGGCGTGCAGCGGCTGCTCAGGGAAATGGGGGCGCATGTGCTGCCCGAACTGTCGCTGGCGACCGGCCGCCGCGCCGACCTCGTCGCGCTGACCCGCCAGGGCGACATCTGGATCATCGAGATCAAATCCTCGATCGAGGATTTCAGGGTCGACCGCAAATGGCCTGATTACCGGCTGCACTCCGACCGTTTCTTCTTCGCCACGCATCCCGGCGTGCCCTCGGAGATCTTTCCGCAGGAATGCGGGTTTATCCTTTCCGACGGCTACGGCGCCGAAATCCTGCGCGACGCGCCCGAGCACCGCATGGCGGCGGCGACGCGCAAGGCGCTGATGCTGAGGATCGCGCGGGCCGGCGCCTCGCGGCTGCTGGCGGCGGAACTCGCCGGCGTGCCGGTGCCGGCGCTGGAGGGGGAGAGCGAATAACTTTCGACGTTTGCGCTGCCCCTCATCCGGCTGCGACTACCTTCGCAGAACCTGGGTTCCTCGCCCCACGACGTGGGGAGAGGTGGCCCGGCGAAGCCGGGACGGAGAGGGGTCTTCGCGGCGTCCGGGAGTTCGTTGTCTCAAGGGCTCCTGACAGGCTTCGTATCACGGCCCGTCACGCGCCCTGTCCCTCACCGGGTTCTGGCTTCGCAAATGTCGTCCCCCTCTCCGTCCCGGCTACGCCGGGCCACCTCTCCCCCGCTTCGCGGGGGCGAGGAACTCAAGTGCCGCCGGCTACTCCTCGTCCTCCTCTTCCCCATTCGCGGCCGGCGCCATCAGCAGCACGGCGGCGCCGAGGATCGCGGCGATGACGGATCCGGCGAGGATGCCGACTTTCACCGCGTCCTGCAGCTCGACGTTGCTGGCGAAAGCGAGCAGGCCGATGAACAGGCTCATGGTGAAGCCGATGCCGCAGAGCAGCGAAATGCCGACCATGTGCAGCCAGCCGGCATTGACCGGCAGATCGGCAAAGCCGAACCGGATGGCAAGCGCGGAGGAGCCGAACACGCCGACCAGCTTGCCGACGACGAGGCCGGCGGCGACGCCCAGCGTCAGCGGCTCGACCAGGGTGGCAGCGCTCAGGCCGGCCAGCGAAACGCCGGCATTGGCAAAGCCGAAGATCGGGATGATGACGAAGGGCACGACGTTGTGCAGGCCGTGCTCGAGCCGATGCAGCGGCGAATGGTCGAGATCATGGCTGATGCCCGGGGTGATCTTCAGGGGTATGGTGAGGGCCAGCGCCACGCCGGCGAGCGTCGCATGGACGCCCGATTTCAGCACCAGAACCCACAGGACGACACCAAGCACGAGATAGGGCAGCAGCGTCAGCACCTGCATGCGGTTGAGAACGACGAGCAGGGCGATGACGGCGAAGGCGGCGCCGAGATAGGCGAGCGACAGGCCGCTTGTGTAGAACACCGCGATGATGATGACGGCGCCGAGATCATCGATGATGGCGAGCGCGGTGAGGAATACCTTCAGCGACACCGGCACGCGACTGCCGAGCAGCGACAGCACGCCGAGCGCAAACGCGATGTCGGTGGCGGTCGGGATCGCCCAGCCGGACAGAGCGGCTGGGTTGTCGCGGTTGATGGCGACGTAGACAAGGGCCGGAACCAGCATGCCGCCGGCGGCGGCGACGCCGGGCAGGACACGCCGCGGCCAGGTCGAGAGCTGTCCGTCCAGCATCTCGCGCTTGATCTCCAGGCCGACCAGCAGGAAGAACACAGCCATCAGGCCGTCATTGATCCAGTGCGATACGCTGAGCGGTCCCAGATAGGCGTGAAGGGCGGAGAAATAGGCTTCGGACAGCGGCGAATTGGCGACGACCAGAGCCAGTGCCGCGGCCGCCATCAGGACGATGCCGCCTGCCGCCTCGCTGGCGAGGAATTCGCGAAGAATGGAAACCGGTCGCTGCTTCTGGTCCTGCATGTGCTCTCCGTCCTATCGGCCGTCAGCCAGCAGGGCCAACATCAAATCATGCGATGATGATCAAACGGCAGCGGCGGGGCAACCCTGTCGTAAGGCCCTTCTATCCAAGCCGGAAATCCTCTAGCGCGGTGCGCGCTTGGCGAGTATGCGCTGCAGCGTGCGGCGATGCATGTTGAGCCGGCGCGCGGTCTCGGAGACGTTGCGGTCGCACATTTCGTAGACGCGCTGGATGTGCTCCCAGCGCACGCGATCGGCCGACATCGGATTTTCGGGGGGTGCTGCGCGTTCGCCCGCCGTGCGGGTGAGGGCGGCGAAAATGTCGTCGGCATCGGCCGGCTTCGACAGATAGTCGATGGCACCCAGCTTCACCGCCGTTACCGCGGTGGCGATGTTGCCGTAGCCGGTGAGGATGATGGCGCGGGCGTCGTCGCGCTTCTCGCGGATGGCGGCAACGACGTCGAGGCCGTTGCCGTCGGCGAGCCGCATATCGACCACCGCATAGGCAGGCGGATTGGCGCGCGCCTTGGCCACCGCCTCCTCGACGCTCTCGGCCGTCTCGACCACGAAACCCCTGGTTTCCATGGCGCGGGCAAGCCGGGTGAGGAACGGCTTGTCGTCGTCGACGATCAACAGCGAGGTATCCTCGCCTTCAACCATTGCGCCAATCGTTTCGTCGCCACTCATCGTCTTTAAAATTCCTGCTGCCCGATTTTTACGCAGATATAGTTTTGGAGCGCTATTGTCCAATTTATGCAGTGTCAAACATGATGGCCGAAGCCGATTCAGGATTGAGGAAGACGCCACGCGGCCACGATATCTGCACGACCGCGCCCTCGCCCGGTGCGCTCGAATTGCGGAAATCGAGGGTGGCGCCCGAGCGTTCCAGCAAGGTCTTGGCGATGAAAAGGCCGAGGCCCAGGCCGCCGCCCGCCTCGGTGCCCTGGCGCGTCGACATATAGGGCTCGCCGATGCGGTCGATGATTTCGGGAGGGAAGCCCGGCCCGTCGTCGATGATCGAGAAGGTGACGGCGGCCTCGTTCCAGCTCCAGCTTACAGTGACGGCCTTGCGGGCAAAGTCGACGGCGTTCTCGACCAGATTGCCGAGGCCGTAGATGACGCCGGGATTGCGCCGCCCGACCGGCTCGGGGCCGATGCGCTCGCCGGGCCGAAGCTTGATCGAGATGCCGAAATCGCGGTGCGGGGCCGTCACCTCCTCGACCAGCGAGGTCAGCGGCAGACGGGAGAGATGCGCCTCACCCTCGGAAGACAGGCTGGTCAGGCGCTTGAGGATTTCGCGGCAACGCTCGCTCTGCGAGCGCAGCAGCGTCACGTCCTCTCCGTATTTCGGATCGTTGCGGAGCGCTTTCTCCATCTCCTTGGCAACAAGCGTGATGGTGGCAAGCGGCGTGCCGAGCTCGTGCGCGGCGGCCGCGGCGAGACCGTCCAGCGCCGACAGATGCTGCTCGCGCTGCAGCACCAGCTCGGTGGCGGCCAGCGCGTTGGCGAGCAGGCGCGCTTCCTCGGCCACGCGGAAGGCGTAGATCGCGGTGAAGGCGATCGAGGAAAACACCGCCATCCACATACCGGCGACATAGATGAACGGCATCTCCAGCGGCGCGCCCTCGTACCAGGGCAGCGGCAGGTGGAAGAAGACCAGCAGGCTCGCCGCCACCATCACCAGCGCGCCGAGGATGGCGGTCAGGCGCAGCGGCAGCGACGTCGCCGAGATGACCACGGGCACGGTCACCAGCACCGAAAACGGATTGGTGAGGCCACCGGTCATGTAGAGCAGGCCGGCAAGCTGCAGGCTGTCGAAGGTCAGGATGGCAAACGCCGGCAGCGGGGTCAGCCGATGCGCCGCCGGATAGCGGAAGGTCAGCAACAGGTTCATCCAGGCCGAACAGGCGATCAGCGCGAAGCAGAGGCTGACGGGCAGCGGGAACTTCAGCCCATAGGCAACGACGAGAACCGTCAGGCTCTGGCCGACAATGGCAAGCCAGCGCAGCCTGATCAGCGTGTTGAGGCGCAGCCGCTGGCTTTGCTGGAAGTCGGGCGCCCGCAGGATGTTTATCATGGCTAAGGATTATAACCGGGAAGCATCATGGTCTAGCTGTGGTGCCTCAGCAGGTTGTCCCGATCGAAGCCGAGGCGGCTGATGGG
>NZ_SUHQ01000006.1 GCF_004962245.1 Mesorhizobium sp.
TGCCCTTGGCGCTCAAGGGACTGACAAGGGCTCAGGAACACCTCCTGGTGCTCGGCCGCCAGAACGCCATCGAACGCATCGCCGCGTTCCTGGTCGACATGGCGGAGCGGCAGGGCGGATTGCGGCAGGTCGAACTGCCGATGTCGCGCATGGATATCGGCGACTATCTCGGCCTCACCATCGAGACCGTATCGCGGGTCTTCACCCGGCTGAAGGACAAGGGCGTCATCCGCCTGCTCAACCTGCGCAGCATCGAAATCGTCAAGCACGACGCGCTTCGCAATATGAGCGAATGATCTGCGGCCTCGACAGCATCGGTGGAGAGAAGCGCACAAAGCGGTTCGGGAGGCCTTGAGATTTCCAAAGCCTCCCGGTCTGGTTTGTCATTCGCCCCGCATGGTCACCTGGAACGCCGGCAGATGCTTCTTCTGCGCCTCGAGCATCCGCTCGCGATAGACGCCGTAGATGACGTCCGTGTCGTGCAGCGTGACGCCCGCAGTCGTCGGTGAGGCGTCGCGACCAGGATGTCGTCATCGATCGCCAGCGTCGTTCTTGTGTCGCCCTTCTTGGCCAGATCCCAAGCGGCACCACCTGCTATGCCGGTCGCTCCGAAGTGAGCGCAAGGACCCCTCCAATAGGAAGTACAACTGTTCATGCTTAGGATGCCTAGCGGTCGAGTTCTGTGCGCCACGCCCATAAATTTCTTGCGCAGTTTTTCGCCCATTGCCGGAGTCCTCAATTGCGGTTCAAAGCTCGTTGCGGCGCCCCTGCCCTCAGCTCGTGGCCAAGTAATCCGGCAGGAACGGGCCGATGTTGTAGCCTTCGAGTTTGGCGGCCGTTGCTTCGGTGGAAGCGAAACTGAGGATGGTCGCCGTTCCCGGGGTCACGGGGACAGCGTTTCCCGGTGGCAGATCGAGAAACTCGTGGCACGCAGCGCGCACCACGCCTTCATGAACCACTGCGAGCACGTCTCCGGCGGTCCATGCCAGCCAGTCTCTCAGCCCCGCCGCTACCCGTGCCCTGAACGTGCTCCAGGCCTCGCCCTTGATCGGCGTATAGGCTCCTGCCCGCCACGCGAGATATTCGCCGGGGTGCTCGGCGAGCAGTTCCGATCTGGTGCGTCCGGTCCATACGCCCGTATCGATTTCACGCAGCCTCCTGTCCGAGGGGGCCGTAGCGCAACCGATCAATGCGGCAGTTTGCCGGGCCCGACCGAGATCCGAGGACACCACTGCCACCGGCATGAGAGCCCTCGCATATGGGGCGAAGTTGAGGGCCTGCCGAACACCGTGCTCGGAGAGATCGGAGTTGTCATGCCCCTGAAGACGCTGCTCGGCGTTCCACAGCGTTTCACCGTGACGCAACAATATCAGCCGCACCGGTCGATACTCCACGCGATCACGCTGCCAGCCATAGGGCGGATGCCGGTTGCAATCCGACGTCGGCCGCAGTGCCCGTTTCAAGCATCGACGCGCCGGAATGGAACGGCTGGTCTACCAGAACCTCCGATGAACCGATTTTGACACCGTAGCGGACCGTGGCCCCGAGAAACTCTCGATGCACGATGGTCCCAGGCAAGCGGACCGCGCCTTCGGCTGCTTTGCCGAGCGTCGCATACTGCGGCCGGAAAACCAGTCTGCCATTTTCCGGAACGCCCGCGCCTTCCGGTATCGGCAAGACGCCACCACCCTCCACCAAGAATGTCTTGGCGGTGCCGGCGCCACTGACTTTTCCATTCAGGATGTTGGCTGTCCCGAGAAAATTGGCAACGAACAGATTGGTCGGCTTTTCGTACAGTTCCATTGGCGTTCCGACTTGCTGTATTTGACCGTCGTTGAACACCGCTATGCGGTCGCAGATTGTGTTGGCCTCTTCCTGGTCGTGAGTGACAAAAATCGTGGTCAGGTGAAGCCGCTGCTGGAGATCGCGCAATTCGCGACGTACCTGGACCCGCATCTTGGCATCCAGGTTGGAAAGAGGTTCGTCGAGAAGCAGGACTTTCGGCTCGATAGCAATGGTGCGCGCAACGGCGACGCGTTGCTGCTGGCCGCCGGAAAGTTGCGCAGGCCGGCGGTCGGCGAGATGCCGCAACCCGACGAGGTCGAGCGCCGCGTTGACATTGCGGTCGATCTCGGCGCGCGGCAGCCGCCGTTGCTCAAGGCCGAACGCGACATTTTTCCTGACCGTGAGATGCGGCCATAAAGCATAGGACTGGAACACCATGCCGATATCGCGTTTCCACGGAGGCGTGCCGAGCACGTCCTTTCCCGCGATCATCACCTGGCCGTTGCGGGCCGTGTTGAAGCCGGCAATCAGCCTCAGCAGCGTGGTCTTGCCGCAACCCGATGGACCGAGAAAGGCGAAGAATTCACCTGGCCGGATGTTGAGGTTGACGTTCTTCAGCACGTGAAGATCGCCGTAGAATAGATCGACATCGCGGATGTTGATTTCCTTGGCCGAGCCGGCAAGGCCGGTTTCAGTGACCATTGCATCCATTGTTTTCTCCCTTGGCTTACTTGGCCATTCCGTTTGCCTTTTGGCGCCGTTCGATCACGTAGTGGGACAGCAGGGTGCAGAGCGCCACCATGACGACGGCGATGACACCGAGCGCGGCACCTGGGCCGCGGCCGGCAGGCGATTGCATGAAGACGTAGAGCCCGTAGGCGATCGGCGCGTCTGAATTGCTCTGGATCAACATCAGCGTCGCCGACAATTCCACCGCCGCGGTGGAGAAGCTGGTAACGAAACCGGCGAGCAGGCCCCCCATCATCAGCGGCAGCACGATCCGCCTGACGGTGCGCAATTTAGTGGCGCCGAGATTTTCCGCGGCCTCCTCGAGCGATTCCGAAATCTGCTGGAGAGCCGCATAACAGGCGCGTAGCGCATAAGGCAGGCGGCGGATCGCAAGCGCGACGACCACCATGACCCAGAGCGTCGCCAGCGGCGTGCCATCGGGCAACGTGACGCCGTAGAAGGTACGGAGATAACCGATGCCAAGCACGACGCCGGGGATGGCGAGCGCCGAGGTTGCGGCCCAATCGAGCCAGCGGCGGCCGACGATCCTGGTCCGAAGTACGAGATACGCGATGGCACCGCCGACGACCACGTCGATCAGGCCAGCGAGCGATGCATAGATCAGCGTGTTCTTGATGTAGAGCGAACTCTCCCCGAAGACGCGGCCGTAATGCGCCACGGTGAATGCATCCGGCAATGGGCTGAACGACCAGACCGTGGCGAAGGAGAGAAGCAGCAGGCCGATATGCGGCGACAGCACCAGAAGCAGGATAAGCAGGACGACGCCATAGGCAACGACGCTTTCTCCAGGTCCAAGCTGGCGTCGCGACAGGCCGCCACCGCCGCGCTGAACGGTCGAATAGTCCTTGCCGCGCATGGCGATCGCCGATACCCACATGGCAAAGATCGACACCGCGATCAGGATGACCGAGATGACATATCCCATCGGATCGGTGAGGCCGACCGAGGTGACGCGCAGATAGGCTTGCGGCGCCAGCATGTCCTTGACGTTGAGCAGCAGCGGCGTGGCGAGGTCATCGAAGACTTTCACGAAGACCAGCGAGGCTCCGGCAAGATAGCCAGGCATGGCGAGCGGAAAGACGATGCGCCTGAACAGGCGAAATCCGGACGCGCCAAGATTCTGGGCGGCCTCTTCCATCGCACGGTCTATATTGCGCAGGCTGGTCGACAGATTGATCAGGATGAATGGGAAATAGTGCAGCGATTGCACGAAGATGACACCGTTCAGGCCGTCCATGAAAGGCAGCTTGAAGCCGAACCAGTCGTTGAACAGCAGGTTCACCGTTCCGTTGCGGCCGAACAGCAACTGCATCGCCACCGCGCCAACGAAGGGCGGCATGATCAGCGGCACGAAACCCAGCGTCTGTATGACGATGGCCCCGCGAAATTCGAAACGCGTGGTGATCACGGCAAGCGGCAGCGCGAGAACCGTTGCCCAGACCACAGACATGCCTGATACGTACACCGAGTTCCAGAACGAGCGGACGAACAGGTCGGTGCCGAAGAAATCGAAGAAGTTGACGAAGGTAAACGTCCCGGTGCCTTTTTCCGTGAACGCCGTGTAGATGACCGTGCCTGCCGGAACGATGAGGAACACTCCCAGGAAGAGTGCGATCAGCAGCACTGCTGCCATTTGTCCTGGTCTCGACGATACGCGCTGCGAGGGGCTGGAAAGGGCGTAGGCCATGCTGACTCCCGATGAAAGCTGCCGCTCGGCGACCGCGCTGTCACGCGTTCGACCTCGACGTGAGACGTTCAAGGCGATCGCCCGGCGACGCCGTGAATGACGATTGTGCCGCTCCGGTGAGACTGCCCGGAAACCGGACAGCCTTCGAGTGGCGTTAGGCAGATTGCAGGCGTTGTTACTGGGTGAGCGCCAGCGCTTCTTCCGCCTTGGCCTTGGCAGCAGCGTATTTTTCGGTCGCAAAGGCTGCCCACTGCTGTTCGAGCTCGGCCTGACGCGCCGTCTTCTGATCGCCGCCGGTGAAGGCGTCACCGATCTCGGCGCTCGCTGCCTGATCGGCGCTGATCGGCATTGCAGCAATCATGCCGCGCGCCTCGTCGAGCAGAGCCCGCGCCTGGGCATTCTCGCCAGCCGCCAGGGCGATTTCGGTGTCGTGAATGGCCCTCGTCGCGGCCTTCAGATTGTCGAGCTGAAAGGTGATGAGTTGATCGTAGAGCGTATCGACAACGTCGGTGCGCTTCTTCGAGACGTCGGCATCGAAGGCGATCATCGACTGGAAGCGGGCATCCTTGAACGGGTTCGGGAAGCCCTCCGGCGCCTTGGCATAGAGTGCCGGATTGATCGGCAACCGGCGGATCGAAGGTTCCAGAAGCACCGTTTGACCCGGCTCCGAAAGCAGGTAGTTGATGAACGCCTCGGCGCCCTTCCGGTTCGGCGCATTGGTCACGATCGCGACGTTGGCCGGGACCACCGTCGTCACCGACGGATAGGCGAAGCCGACCGGGAAGCCGCTGGCTTGGGCGGAAAAAGCGAAGAAGTCGATGACGACGCCGATGCCGGTCTGCCCCGAATTAACCGCATCTGGAACGCCAAAGGAGCGTTCGGTCACCTGTTGCAGATTACCGCCCATCGCCTTCAGCGTGCCCCAGCCCTTGTCCCAGCCTTCGCCCTGCAGAATCGTCTCGATGGTCAGGTGCGTCGTGCCCGAGCGCGACGGCGCCGCAATCGCGATGTGGTCGAAATATTCGGGCTTCGTCAAATCGCTCCATTCGGCCGGTTTCACCAGGCCGTTGGCCTCGAGATAACGCTCGTTCCACATGATGCCGTATCCGGAAGCGGCGAAACCGAAATAGAACCCGTCCGGGTCGTTGACAGTGTAGGAACCGACCTTGTCGGGCAATCCGGTGACCGCTGGCGTGAATTTCGCCAACAGGTTCTTACCCTTCAAACTGTCGAAGGCATCGGGCGCCGACGCCCAGAACAAATCGACCTGGTTATTGGCTTTGATCTCGTCGAGATATTTGACACCCGAGCTGGTGCTTTTGTTCTGCACATCCAGGGTGAAGCGGGGATTGGAAGCCTCGAAGCCAGCCTTCAAAGGATCCGTCACATCCTTGGAAAACGAGGTGACGACCGTCACCTTTCCGCCACCCTGCGCGTAGGCGGTCATCAATCCGGCAGCCGAAACCAGCATTGCCACGGCAATGGTCTTGAGCATGTTTTCTCCTCCGTTGGGCCGCGCCCTTTGACGGGGCGGCTCGCTGAAAGAGGACTGCAACTGCCGTGCCAATTTAGAAAAGCCCGCAAACGCAGGTTTTCCCGGTAAGCGATGGGTCGTCAGGGTAACATCGGCGGTGCTCCGGTTGGGAAAGAACCGTAACAGCCCGGGCACTTATTCCGCCGCACTATCCATTCTCGCGGCGATGTCGAACTTGCGCATTTTCAGATAAAGCGTCTTGCGCGAGATGCCCAGGGCATCCGCGGTGGCGCCGATTTTGCCGTCGTGCGCGGAGAGTGCGTCGAGGATGACCAGGCGCTCGTGGCGGTCGAGCTGGGCTTCCAGGGTATCGCTTCGATCCGCCGGGACGTGCGCGCCGGTGCCGTCGGCGAGATCTTCCTCCAGTCCGAGCACGAAACGCTCCGCAACATTGCGCAATTCGCGCACATTGCCGGGCCAGGAACGGGCGGCGAGCTCCGACAGCCTGCCCGGGTCGACTTTCGGCGCGACCCAGCCCTGACGTTTCGCGGCGAGGTCGAGAAAATGATGGAACAGCAATGCGACGTCACCCCTGCGATCACGCAGCGGCGGGATTTCAATGCGTGCGATGTCGAGGCGGTAGGCAAGGTCTTCACGGAATTTGCCTTCGGCGGCCAGCTTGTGAAGATTGTGCTTGGTGGCCGAGATGACGCGCATGTCGACTGGCAGTTCCTTGTTGGAGCCGAGCCGCTCGATGGTGCGCTCCTGGAGCACTCTTAACAGCCGCACCTGCGCGGCGAGCGGCATGGACTCGATCTCATCCAGGAACAGCGTTCCACCATGCGCATACTCGATTTTGCCGATGCGACGTTCGCGGGCGCCGGTGAAGGCGCCTGGCTCATGACCGAAAAGCTCGGACTCGAGCATGGCTTCTGGAATGGCACCGCAATTGACGGCGACAAAGCGGCCGTTCGCATGGCTGCCGAAATCGTGAATGGCACGCGCGGCGACCTCCTTGCCGGTCCCGGTCTCCCCGGTGATCAGCACGTCCGTTTTGGCGCCGGCGATGCGTGCCAGCGTATTGCGCATGGCAACCATCGTCGGTGAATGACCGATCACCCGCGTCTCCCATCCGTCCGGCAGCGAAGCCAGGCGAAGTCGTCGGTTTTCCAGGACGACGCGGCGGTGCTCGCGTGCGCGGCGAACCGATTCCACCAGATGGACCGGATCGGCGGGTTTTTCGATCAAATCCCAGGCCCCGGCCCGCATCGCCTGCAGCGCCATCGGTACGTCGCCATGACCGGAGATCAAAATGACGGGTATGTCCACATCGATCTGCTTCGTCATGCTGACCAGATCGAAGCCGTCATGGTTCGGCATCCGCACATCTGAAACGATGATTGAAGCGCTGTCGGAACCAAGGCCGAAAAGCCCCTCCTCCACGGAGGCATGGGCGGCGACGGTCATCCCTTCCAGCTCAAGTGTCTGGCAATAGGCCTCCAGCACCTCTGGATCGTCGTCGATCAGGATGACGTCATGCATCTTCATCTGTGGACCTCATCCAGCGAAACGAGAAACCGCGTACCAGTGGGACCAGTGTCCTTGACCGAGATCGTTCCGTTGAAATCCTTGATAATATTGTAGGAAATCGAGAGCCCCAGCCCAAGGCCCGAACCTGCGGACTTGGTGGTGAAGAAAGGGTCGAATATGGAGTCGAGATCTCCCGGTGCGATACCGCGGCCCGAATCCCCGACCAAGAGAAATCCTTTCGCACCCTCCGCCCACGCCCGGATGCTCACCCGCCTGACTTCGCGCCCGGCCACCGCATCGAGGGCGTTGGCGATCAGATTGACCGCAACCTGTTCGAGCCGCACCGGCTCGGCCAACACGTGGAGTTTCGATTCCTTCGGCAGGGCCAGATCAAGCTCGACCCCCTCCTCGTCGAAACGATGGTCGAACAGGCTCAGCGCGTCCTTGACGATAGTGCCCAGATCGACCGGACCGAGATGCGACTCCGGCCGGCGGGCAAAACGCCTGAGATGGCTGATCTGCCCTCCCATGCGTGTCGCCAACGACTTGATCTTGTCGAGATTCCGAAAGGCCTGATCTGCCTGCCCACGCTCGATCAGCAGCATTCCGTTGTGCGAATGCGATCTGATCGCGGCAAGCGGCTGATTGAGCTCGTGGCCGATGCCGGCCGCCATCTGGCCAAGTGCTGCCAGTTTTGCCGACTGGATGAGTTCGTCGCGAGTCTGCCGGAATATGTTCAGGGCGCGGGCAAGATCGCCAAGCTCGTCGCGGCCGCCCGACGGAATCGCCGTGCCGGAACGGCCGGCGCTGATATTGCCGGCGACGCCGGCAAGCAAGCGGATTCGCGCCAGAAGGTTTCGGTGCACATAGAAATATCCGATCACGATAGCCAGCGTGACCGCCAGTATTCCGATCGCCACAAGCAGTTTGCGGCCGGTGGCAATCGCCGTCTCAGCACGAGCGGAAGCTTCAGCAGCACTTGCCTCGGTGGCAACGACTTCAGCCTCGATGCGGGCGCCGAGGTCCTGCACCAGCCTCCGGTTTTCCGCAGCCAGCGTCTCCAGCCTGCTGGCTTCAGCCATCTCCGAGCGCTTGAGGTTTGGAATCCCGGTGTGGACATCCGACTGCTTGAGAACGCGTTCCGCCAACTGCCGGACCGTGATGCTGTCCGGCCAGTCGGAGAGGCTGCGAATGCGGATCGCAAGATCATCAGCACTGTCTCCCAGGAAAGCATTTGTCTCCTGCAGGTCTTCAAGCGTGCCGATGTTTACCAGACGGCCGATCAATCCCGTAGCCAGGTTCGCCTGCGATACAACCGTCAGCAGAGCCTCACTCTTCCTCTGCTCCTCGAGCAAGACCCCACTGTTGAAACCGGTATGGTCAGCCTCTGTCTCCATGTTGAAACGGACATCTTCGACCAGCGGATCGGCCTCCTCCAGCAGGTCGGCCTGAACCCACCGGAGTTCGTCGACAGCGGAGCGCATTTCTTCAACCAGGGTAAAACGCTTGCCGGCAGCCAGATCGATCTGTTCCAGATTGCGGTGAACCGCGTCGGCGAGCGGCAGCAGAAGATCGTTGCCGACGCTGTTGCTGCCAGCCCCATCCAGCAGAATTTGCAGCGCTTCCAGGCGTTCGGAATAGGATTGCCGTATTTCGGTGTAGGCGCCACGTGTCTGCGCGCCGGCAAGGCTCGCCATGACCGCGTTGATGTCGGCTCCCGCCTTGGAAAGGCGTGTAGCAAAGGCGAGCTGGGGCATATGCGCTTGGGCAATCTGCGACAATTCCCCTGCCAGCCGGACATAGGACAGCCATCCGACAAGGCACGCACCGACAGCCAAGCCGACGATCACCACGAAGGCCGTGACGAGCCGCGCGCCAATGCCAAAACGCCATTTTCCCTCCGGCTCGGCTGCCCATTGTTTCGCCCCTGCCGGAATCACCGCCTCCATGGTTTGAAACCGGGCAGCGTATACTTGCTGGAGGCTTGGGACATGATCCTCTCGGCTTCGGCGAGATTATGCTCAATCGACGTGCGGACTGCGTCCATGAACGCCGCCTGTTTCGGAGGCAGAGGCAGGCCGGTCGGAACGTCGCTCAGGTCTGCAAGTTCGTTGTCGCCGGTCGCCTGTTC
This sequence comes from Mesorhizobium sp., assembly GCF_004962245.1. Classification (GTDB taxonomy): domain Bacteria; phylum Pseudomonadota; class Alphaproteobacteria; order Rhizobiales; family Rhizobiaceae; genus Mesorhizobium. The sequence goes on from NZ_SUHQ01000006.1 coordinate 9,358, forward strand.
GCGCGGGACGGGCGGCCGGCCGAGATACTGCACCGCCTCGGCCAGCGCTCCTGCAAGTTCGCTGCCCGGATCGTTGATCGCCGCCAGTTCGGCAGCCTGCCTCCACAGCCTTGCGAGGGCAGCGCGTTTTCGCACGATGTATTCGTCGAACACCAAATTGACCAACTGGTAGCGGCGGGCGGAAAGATTGGCGTCGAAGCGCATTCCACGCAGCAGCCCGACGCCGGCATGGAGAGCAATGCCGTTCCGATCTGCTTTCGCAGCGACCTGGGGAAGCACAGGGATACGATTGATTTCCGGCCTCAGCAAAAGCTCCTGGCCCTCTTCCGACAGGGCAAAATCCACGAAACGCTCGGCGGCGGCCACGTTGCGGCTGCGCGCCAGGATGGCAATGCTGGCCGGCACGAATACTGTATCGGGCGGCAGCACGAATTTCGTGCTGTCGGGGGGGAAATTCGGCGCAGAACCCAGGAAATCGATCGTGATGCCGACGCCAAAACGGCGCTGCGCGACACCGGAGGCGACACCGAAACTACGTGCCGTTACGGTCGAAAGATTGCCACCGAGCTTTGACAGCAACGCCCAGCCGGCATCCCAGCCATATGTCTGAAGGATCGCTTCGACGATGAGGTGGGTGGTGCCGGAGCGGGAAGGCGCGCTGATGCCGATATGGCCGGAATAGATCGGCGAGGTCAGGTCCGACCAGGTTCTAGGAACCGGCAGCCGGTTCTCCGCAAGATAGGCGGGATTATAGACAAAGCCGTAGCCGGAAAGAGCAAACCCCAGATAGAAACCGTCCGGGTCATTCACGGGGTAGCCGGAAACCGTATCCGGCGCGCCCGTCGGCCGCGGCGCGGTTCGACGCAACTGGCCTTGCTGCTTCAACACCTCGAACGCATCGGCAGCGGACGCCCAGAATATGTCCACCGGAACATCCGGCTTTTCCCGGATGAACCGCACCGCGCTTGCTGTGTTGCGCTGGACGACGGTTAGTTGGATGTCCGGCTCCCTGGCCGAAAACGCCTTCTGAAACGGCTCGAAGAATGACGGCGGGTAGGATGTGACGACGGTCAGATTGTCGGCTTCCATCGCCATTGCGGCACCGCACCACAGGGACAGTATCGCCAGCGCGCGCAGTTGCACCGGCCAGCTGCCCCGTACCCTCATGCAAACCGACTTTGATCCGCGCACAATCCTTATCCATCTGTTCCGCACGCAGTGGAACAATTCCTGGTGATCGTGGGTGCGGAGATCTTTCGTTCTTGTCTCAAACTAGCTGCAAACGGAAAGCAAAAGCCGGCAATAGTGCGAAATGCAGCCTCGCCCTGAGAGCATCGGAGCTGCGGTGACCTAATAAATCTTGAATGCGCCAATATTCTCCCGCGCCGTGACATCGGTGATCAGCATGTGCCCCGGGGTCTGTCCGATCGCGACTTCGAGCCTGGCGCCGGCCACCGCGCTTTGAGCGGTGGCGCTACTGGCCCAGAACACGGGTACTTCGCCTTCCCGGACTTCGACAGGGTCGCCCCAATCCGGGTCCCCGATATCCTCGATGCCGATCACCCTGGGATCACCGACATGAATTGGCGCTCCGTGTGCATGCGGAAAACGCGCGGTAACCGCGCGCACTATATCGACCTGACTCAAGCGAACCGGGCGCATCGAAACCACCATATTGCCTCCAAACACCCCGACCCGCGTCGTCCTGATCGAACTGCGGAACATCGGTGCCGTCCTGTGCACGACAAAATTCCTGGGCGCGACGCCCCGCTCGATCAGGGCATGTTCGAATGTCGATGACGAACCGAGCGCGAAGGCGGCAAAATCTTCCCGCCAGATGTCCAGGATATCCGGCTGCTGGCGGATCAGCTCGCCAAACCGATAGACCTCGTACTGAGGAATGTCGGTTCGAACATCGACGTCGCCGAGCGTCGGCATGAACGGGCTGCCGGCGCGCCCCACGGCCACCAGCGGGCACGCCTTCGGGTTGCTGACGCAGAACCGGTGGAAGTCAGAAGCGAAGCTGCGCGGCACGACGACCAGGCTTGCCTGCAATCTGCCGACAGCCAGACCTCCGGTATGGCCTTCATAGGCCCCCAGCCTGATGATCCGGCGCAACCGGGCAACGTCGACAAGGCGCAGGTCCTCGTAGATCGGCGGCAACAGGCGAGCGATCGATTCCACAAGCGTCTCCCTGTCATGGACGCATTCTTGTCCTGTCATGGACGCATTGGTGGTGCAGGATCGACGGCGGCCAGCGGACTGTCAAATCGTCAGAATTTTCTCTGGTCGATAAATCCAGCTTATTACCGCATACCGCTAATATAAGTCCTATGTTGCTGGTTTTGGCACAAACAACGCCAGCCGAATGGATCAAGATCACACGCAGTCGCGGCATCCAATAGCCTCGATCTTCTGCGTGACATCATTGAGAAAACCGAGATCGCGGCTCATATAGGCAATCAGGAAGGCAGCGTAGAGCACCAGGACGAGGCTGAAAACCAGCGTCTTCACGATAAGCGACAGCGCGAAAATGTTGAGATGTGGTGAGGCGCGCGCGAGGAAGGCCAGGACCAGATCGGAAAGCAGCATGCAGACGATGAGCGGAAACACCATCGTGAGCGCCATTGTCAGCACCTGATTGAGCAACCCGAGGAAGACCGTTGCGGCCTCCTGGCTGAAAACCGGCAACAGGCGGTCGATGGGCCACAGGTTGTAGCTGTCATAGAAACTGTTCAAAGTCAGTTCCAGTCCGCCGGCGGCGAGATAGAGCGCCACCATGATGATCGCCAGAAAGGTGCCTGTGGTGCTGGTTTCGTGGGTCATCATCGGGTCGATCAGCGAGCCCATTGTGGAGCCGCGCTGAAGGTCGAGTATTTCGCCTGCGGCTTCGGCGGCCCAGAAGGGAATTCCCATCGCGATGCCGAGCGTAGCGCCGACAATGACTTCCTTCAGCATGAAGGCGAGGAGCAGCGTCAAGGTCAGGTCCGAGCGTGCGAGCACATCGGCGATCATTGGGATCAACGGAAGTGCCAGCGCCAGCGCCACGCCATTGCGCAGCACGCCCGTCAGCCGCACACGCGAGAACAGCGGCATCAACAGCATCAGACCGGCCATCCGGGCTAGCGCGAAAGCGGCAGCAAGAATATAGGCTTGGAATTCCTGCAGTACCGCGACGATTGGATCCATCTTCAGCGTGTAATGACTGGGAATTCGTCCAGCGCCGTGGAGGCCTGCTCGGCGATCTGCTGGCCGAGCAGCGGTCCGAACAGCAGGATGACGACCATGATCACCACCAGCTTGATCGTTTGGGGCAACGACTGATCCTGGATCTGGGTAAGCGCCTGGGCAAGGCCGACCACAAGGCCGATCACCAGCGCCGCGACGATTGCCGGCGCCGAGGCGAACAGGATGGTCAGCAAAGTACCTTGGACCTTGGCCAGCAGAATGTCATCGGCCATGGCGCGTGGCCCCCGTGAATAAACCGGCCGCGTCACCCATAGCTCAGTATCAGCCCGTGCATGAGCCGGGACCAGCCATCGATCGCGACGAAGAGGAACAGCTTCAAAGGAACGGAAATGAGCACCGGCGATACCATGATCATTCCGAGCGTCATGAGGATATTTGCGACAACCATATCGACGATGAGGAACGGCAGGTAGAGCAGAAAACCGATCTCGAAGGCGCGGGTAAGTTCGGATGCAACGAAGGCGGGTACGAGAATGGAAAGATCGTCATCGCGAAGGTTTTCGCGCGCATGTTCTGGCCACAGCCGGTTGGTGCCTGCGAGGAAGAACTGCCGCTCCTCCGGCTGAGTGAAGCGTATCAGGTGCTGTTTCAGGGGCTCCCGCATCAATTGTGCCGCATTCGCGATGTCATCGGCCGTCTGGAGCTGGATCTGTCCCTCTTCGAAGCGTCGCGACATCTCGCTGATCAGCGGCATGGTCACGTAGACGGTGAGAACCAGCGCAATGCCGTAGAGCACCATGTTCGGCGGCATTTGCTGAACGCCAAGGGCGTTGCGGATCAGGAACAGCACGACGGAGATCTTGAGGAAACCCGTCATCGTGACCACGACGAGCGGCAGCAGGCCGACAAGGCCCACCGCGACCAGAATGCCAAGCAGGTTGGGCGAGCTTTCAAGCATTGCCGAACATGCCGAGGAGACGCACGCCGAGACTTTCGCCGATCCGCACGATTTCTCCGCGTCCAACACGTTTGCCATTGGCAATGACGTCCACCGTCTCGCGCTCGTGCCCGGGGAGCGGCACGATCGTGCCGGCCCCCAGCTGCCGGATCTCACCGATCGGCAGCACGGTACGGCCAAGTTCGAAAACCAGCGACACCGGCAGGTCGTCCAACGCGGCATCATCGAGTGTTTGCACGGCATCCGGGGCCGTCTTCTGGTTCATGATCCACTCCCATCTTGATCCGTTGAGTTGACAGGGCGAAGCCATCAATCGGGGACCGACATCGATCAGCTCGACAGGTGCGACCAGGCGCTCTGCGATCATCAGCAGCGCCGTCGATCCGATGCCATCCAGAAGCACGACGTCGCCCGGCCGAAGGCTGTGCAATTCACCGATGCTGACCTCGACCGCCCCACGCCAAAGACCGACGGGTACCGGAACCTCCTCCGGTAGCGATGCGCCTTCGCCCGAAACGGCCTCGATAAGCTCGGCAAGAGCAGCGGCATGGCCGGCATTCTCGAAGCGGAGAGCGCAGGAAGACGCCCCTTCGCCGCTGTTGACGACCAACGCGAACGGCGGCGATGCCGTCTTGTTTGTGCCATTCACCGCATTCAGCGTGATCGCTTCCCCGAGCCTTGCCTCCAGCCAGGACAATTCGCTGGCGAGGAAGGATTCCAGAAGCAGCGCTGCGTGCCCTGGTGCAATGCGCTCGAGGTCTACGGCAGGGTCGGCCCGCACCAGCCATTTGTCGAGCAGCGCCCGCGGCAGCTCCAATGATGCCTTGGAACCTGCGATCTCGAATGCAATCTTGCTGCTTGGTTCCTGTCCGACAACCAGTGGCCAGACAGCCTCGATCGTCATGGATTCGCCACCCACGGCCACCTCGACCGGCGGACGGCGGCAATAGAAGGCGTTCAACGCATCGAGATAGATCGCCGGGACCTGTGCCAGCTCAAGCGGCTCCGCGCGAGCCATCCGGGTTGCCGATACCTTGGAAGTCGCTCTCTTTTTTGGCGGCATGGACTGAAGCATCAGCGACTCACGACCGGTCGCCCGAGGTCGGCATCCCGCCACGGTCGTCTTCTTCGCCCAGTTCGGTGATTGCCGTCTGCCGGCCCACTGCCCGACGGGTTAATTGCTCCAGCAACCTGTCCAGTTTGGTGACCGCCTTGAAATGCGAATGGTGACGGCGCCGCACCTCCGCAAGGTCCGCGCTGCACTTTTCCTCCGCCGCGCCTGCTACCCTGCGGCTGTCCTCAAGCTGCATTGCTTCTGCGGCCGCCTTTTCGAACTTTCCCTGTAACCGGTGAAGGCTCGGCATGGTCACCGGTTGGCCGATCATTGCGTCGAATGCGGCCTGCTCATCGGCAACGGCGCGCCGGCGATGCGCCGCAATCGCGTCAGCCGTTTGTTGCACGTGGCTTGCAGCCCGTCTGGCTTCGGCCTGACTTCGAATAACCATTTTCTGCGAACGTTGCTCGCGCCGCTGACGCAGATCCCGCAGCCGGGAAATCATCTCATGCTCTTTCATCGACGATCTCCCGCATCCATTGTTGCGTCTTTTCCATCGGCTCATGGGTGGCCGACGATTGCCGCAGGAAGGCATTGATCCTGTCGATCTTGGCCACCGCCTCGTCGGCGACCGGATCGCTGCCTTTTTCGTATTCGCCGATCCGCAGCAACAGCTCGATGTCGGCGTAGCGAGCGATCAGCTCGCGAAGGCGCCCGGCCTGCGCTCGCTGGCGGGGCGACACCACGCTATCCATGAGGCGGCTGCGGCTGCGCGGTATGTCAATCGCCGGAAAGTGATTGCGTTGAGCAAGTTCGTTGGACAGGAACACATGGCCGTCGAGGAGCGCCTGGATTTCCTCCGCAACAGGGTCCATGGCGCCGTCGCCCTCCATGAGCACGCTGTAGAGGCCGGTGATGGAACCGACCTTGCCGAGGCCGGAACGTTCGAGCAGCCGTGGCAGTGCCGCAAACAGAGAGGGCGGAAAACCGCGGCGCGTCGGCGGCTCGCCCGAAGCCAGGCCTATCTCGCGCTGCGCGCGCGCAAATCGGGTGATGTTGTCCATGGCCAAAAGGACGTGCTTGCCCTGATCCCGGAAGTATTCGGCGATCGTGGTAGCGACGTACGCCGCTTTCACACGCTCGATTGCCGGCCGGTCCGAGGTCGCCACGACAACAACGGCGCGCGACAGGCCCTCAGGCCCAAGATGGCGTTCGACGAATTCGCGCACCTCGCGTCCGCGTTCGCCAACCAGCGCGACCACGGCGACGTCGGCATTCGTACCGCTCACGATATCGGAAAGCAGGATCGACTTGCCTACCCCGGGTTCGCCGAAGATGCCGACGCGCTGCCCACGCGCACAGGTCAGCAAACCATCGAGCGCACGAATGCCGAGTTGGATCGGCTCGGTGATCATCGCGCGCTCCAACGGTGATGGCGGGTAGGCATCGACCGGATAGTGGGAAACAATACCGTCAAGCGACAGGGCGCGGCCATCGAGCGGCTCTCCAAGCGCGCTGATGACCCGACCGAGCAAACCCGGCCCCACCGGGACTTGCAGATTTTTTCCGGTCGGAATCACTTCAGTCAGACTGGACAGGCCGACAAGATCCCCGAGCGGAACCAGGACGGCGGATTCGTCGAGCAGGCCGACGACCTCGGCCTTCGTCCTCAATCCTGTCCTGGGATCGACGAGTTCGCAGATTTCGCCGAGCCGAACCTCCTCGACTGTCGCGTGGATGACGACACCTGTTACGCGCCGCACACGCCCTTTTCGAGGTCTGCTGGTGTCCTCGCGCAGTCCCTCGCGAAGATTGGGAACAATCCTGGCAAGCTTGCTGTCGATACTGCCGGCGAAAGTGCCCGTCATGCCCGCTCCTTTCCAGCCACTGCTGACGTGATGGCGGCGAGTTGGGCATCGATGCTGGCATCGACGACAGCTACATCGGTGGTGACGAGGCAGGTGCCTTCGGCAAGTTTGCTGTCCGCGTTGATTTCGATCGTAAAGCCGACATCGCTGTCGCGCAGGACGGCGTCCAGTTCGTCCCTCACGGCGGCCAACGCATTGGGATGCACGGATATTTTCAGATATTTCGCCCGACGGACCTCCGCGACGGCTTGACGAGCCGCTTTGGCGACGAGCGTGGTGACGTCGAATTCGCCGAGCATGCGCTGCACCACATCGAGAGCCAGGTCGATCACTTCCCGCTCCAACGTTCCGAGGTAGCGGTCCACCTTGACGGCGGTCTCACTGACCAAGCGCGCAGCTTCGCTGCTGCCTGCGGCCATGCCGTCTTCGTAGCCCTGGGCATACTCGCTGGCGTAGACCTTGCGCGCGGCGTCGCGCAACTCATTCGCCTCGCGCCGCGCTGCTTCGAGAAAGGCATAGCCGTCACTCCACGCTGCGGCTTCGGCCGCACGCAGAATGACGCCGCGCGGCCGCACGGGCAAATCCTGGTTCGCTGCGGCTTCGCTTGCCATCACGCCGTACCGGCTGCCCGCCGGACGATCGCCGTTCCGGTATCCGCGAAGGGCGCGTCTGGAAGCCTGTCAACCAGATCGTCGGGTGGCAGCTTTAGAAGCACGCGGCGTCCCATCGATGCCGGCGCGGCGTGGCACCACGCTCCAATGCATCGCCATCCGTCCGCAAAAACGCGATCGCGAATGCCGTCCAACGGATCGAGCGGCTGTGCTGGTCCCGCCAGATCGCGGTGTTTCATCGCGAAAGTGCAAAGCGCTTCGCCGAGTTGTTCGTGCAACGCCGCCGTCGTGTGCCCAAGGATGCTGCCGGCGAAGCTGTCCGACCAATAAATGGCGCCGGCGCGAAGCGCGGTCTGTTCGAGTTGCTCGGCAGATGACAGCGCTATCGTCGCGTCAAGCTCCTCGACCTCCGGCATGGAAGCGTCAAGCCGGTAATGATCCAGCAGCAGCGCCGAAAGTCTGGGGCCTAGCCGTTGCGTGCGCAGCATGCGCTCGCAAGCATCCTCACCGATTGTACCCTCGAAGCATTCCGCCAACCGTCGCGGCTCGGCATAGTCGGCCGGCCATTCCAGAAATGATCGCCACTCGATACTGTTGCGCGGCGCAGTCGAGATCGATCCGCTCATGTTTTCTTCACGGACAGCGGTGTTTCGAGTGCATAGACGCCGCGCGGCCGGTTCCAATGGAGGTAGACGAGCCTGCCGGCAAGCGCGATCACTGCGGCACACAATCCGTAGAACAGCCACATCGCCGCGACGAGGCTGTCGGGATGCAACCAAAGCCCGAGAAATGTCGCGAAACCAGCGTCGCCGGATGCCGGGCTGAGTGCCGCCGCCTCGACCGGAACGAGCACCACCGAGACATTGTCGTAGGTGAGCCCGGAAATGCCGTTGGCCACAAGCATCTTCACTTGCGGTATCAGGTCGTTCATCGGTGTCGACACGCGATGCCGAATGAAAACTGAAGCCGAGGACGGCACCAACCGCTGCCTTAGCGGATCGTTCTCCGGCAGCACCAGATGAACGCGCGCGGAAAGCACGCCATCGATGTCCGAGATCGTACGCGACAATTCCTGGCTGAGACCATAAATCATCGCCGCCCGCTCCTCGACCGGCGATGATACGAGGCCGTCTCTCTTGAACACCTCGCCAAGCGTGGCGAACTCCTGTTTGGGGAGCCCGCTTTCGTCGAGAATAGCCATCGCGTCGGCAAAGCGGCCCTTCTGTACCGAGACCGTCATCGTGCCGCTTTTGTCCGATTGGCGTTGCGCTGGGATGCCGTGGCGCATCAGCGTAGCAACGATCTCGTTTGCCTGACGCTGGTCGAGGCCGGTGTAGAGTTCGACCGAGCAGGCCTGCAGAAGCAGGATGCCCAGCACAACGAATGCCAAGCGGCATAGTACGCTGCACCGCTTCAAGGTCGGCAGCCATTTCGCAAGGAGCCTTGGGTTCTGCAAAATCCCCCCGCTATTGCTGTTTGATGAGGGTGTTGAGGGACGCAGTCGCGGCAGTCACGCTGTTGCTGGCCAGCGACGCACCAAACACCGCCCATGAAACCGAGATATAGTTCTGCAGCATTTTTTCGACGATTTGATCGCCGTTGCCTGCTCCGCCATCGATGGGTTTGTGAGGGGCAGATCCTTCTTCGGGGCCGGCCGGCGGCCCCGCTTCGGGGCCTGGAGACGCTGGCCGGCCGGCGGCATCGAAAGCCTTTTGGAACTGCTCCATCGCGGCGCCGAGCGAATCGAACCCCTTCCTGGCCAGCGCCGAGGGATCGACATTTCCCGTCGCCAACCCCGAACTTTCCAGCTCGGTGAGATAACGGAAGAGTTGTTGCTCGACGGGCGGGCTCGCCGGCTCGGTCTTCAAGGCCGGCTCGGCTTTCAAGGATTGCGCGGTTTTGACCGAGGCACTGTTTGATTGCGACTGTGCGACTTGCGCACCGGCAGGCAATACGTCCGCACTGCGATCCGGCGCCTTGAGCTTCGACGCCGCCTGTTTTTCCTGCATGGCGCCCACCATGCGATTGCCCGGTTGCGCCGTAGCGGCGACAGCAGCCTGCTGTTGCGAGGCCACGCTGGTGGCCATGTTGGCGAGTACAACCTCAAGGGCGCCGACGGGTGCGATCTGCATGAGCTTGCCTTTCCCTTCAATTATCCGGCTGTTTGGCCGGAAAGTTTTGTGCTTCCGCCTGCCTGCCGCGAAAGACGCGCACTGGAATGAGACCAGTGTTTTGAGCTGCGCGTGACGCGGAAACCCCGAGAGTCTTTCTGACCAGCGACACGTAGGATGGCGGGCCCGACACGGAGATCACATCGTCCTTTTCGGATACCTTGATCGGAAACCGCGCTTCGCTGATGCCCAGTGCGTCCAACCGTTCGGTCGCTCCGGCCGCCGCATTGGCGTCCAGCTTGATCACCTCGGTCTGCATTTCGGCTTCCGCCACGACGTTGATCGCCGAACCGTCGAAGTGCCAGACCAACCCGTAGCGCTTGCAAACCGAATCCAGGAACTCCCGTGCGGAGCCCACCGGCATGCCGGCGCTGAGACGCCCCTTGACCGAACGACTGACATGCACCGGAGTGCCGATGTTGCGCCCGAATTCCACCAGTGCGTCAGCGACCGCCTGGTTGATGGTGATGTATTTGTAGGTGCCGTCCGGCCAGTGCGGTTCGGCAGCGTCCGCACCAGCGGCGCCCAGCATCTGGCCGGCCACGAGCACCGCCGCCGCCAGCCCCCGCACGGCCCAGTGGCGATGATCCGGCCTGCAGGTCTCGCGTTCCGTCACCATCGGTGCCCTGACAAAGTGCAACATCGCTAAAACTTGCGGGCAGCGTTGCTGGTTTACCCGTTTATTCATTGTAGTGCGCCACTATTGAAAAAGGAAGTCCATTTGGAATGTCAGGAGACTTTCGGTGCCAAATGTTGCGCTTGCGTTCCAAACGGGTATGGTGTCCCGCGCCATGCCTCGCGCGCATGTCAGTTAGGCAAAGCAGGAGAAATCCACGTGTCGGGCGCCCTTCTTGTCGAACCGCTGACAACCGGATCCATTGCCGCGACACGCCCAACCACCAACGGTTGTGTGTTGCTTGGCTGGATAGGCCTGTTTGCAGGTCTTGCCTTGCTTTTCTGCGCGCCTGCAGGCGCGCGAGCACAAAGCGGATACGATCCCAGGACATGGAGCTACGACGAGGCGCAGAACATGCTGATTTCGCCGTCGTACTCCGAGCCGGACTCCGGCTACGTTGACAATCCTGACCGCGCGCCGATCCCGCGCGAGGTCGTTGCGTCCAGCGAAGCCGAGCCAAAGGGTTCGATCGTCATCAACACCTCCGAACGCCGCCTTTATTACCTCATGGGGAATGGGAAAGCGTTGAGATATGCGGTTGGTGTTGGCAAGGAGGGGTTGAGTTGGTCGGGCCGCGACAGGATATCGAGCAAACGTCAATGGCCAGATTGGAGGCCGCCGGCTGAAATGGTGGCAAGGGAAGCTGCCAACGGGCGCGAACTGCCACGTTATGTCGAGGGCGGCCCCAACAACCCGCTTGGCGCCCGCGCGCTCTATATCGGCAGCACCCTCTATCGTATCCATGGGACCAATCAACCGTGGACTGTGGGCCAGGCCAATTCTTCCGGTTGCATTCGCATGACCAATGAGGATGTGATCGACCTCTTCGAACGCGTCGATGTCGGAGCCCAGGTGATCGTCCGGCATTGATGATCCATTTCGCGCGCCTGCCGCTGCAGGCCATCAGACAGATTGTTGCCGATGATCCCGTTCAATATCAAACAGCTAGAAACGTTTCTTTGGGTGGCGACGCTCGGCAGCTTTCGAAAAGCCGCGGAACGGCTGAACACGACTCAGCCCGCAATCTCCAGCCGCATCGCTGGCCTGGAGGAGGCACTCGGCGTCAAGCTGTTCGAGCGCCATAGCAGCGCCGTCCGGTTGACCGCGAAAGGGCACCAGTTGCTGCCGGCGGCAAAACGCGTTCTTCGCATGGCCGACAAGCTGCAGATGGCTGCGCATCCGGATGCCGGGACAGGCGGCGTGCTACGGCTCGGCGTGTCGGAGACAATCGTCCAGACTTGGCTCCCCGATTTCCTGCGAGAGTTTCAGGTCGACTTTCCCTTGATCGAGACGGATCTTCTCGTCGACGCGACGACGAACTTGCGCAACGAACTCATCTCGCAACGAATCGATCTCGCCGTGTTGATGGGCCCAGTTCTGGAATTTCGTATCGAAAACGTCGGAATGCCACCGGTTCCGCTGGTCTGGGTCTGCGCCCCGCAGCTCAAATTGGCGAACACGAGCAAACTGACGCTTTGCCAACTGACGCAGTTCCCGATCATCAGCTATGGCCGAACCACACGGCCTTACAGTGAAATCTACCGCAAGCTCAGCAGCGAATTCGACGAGCCTCCGCGGGTGTTCCCGGCAAACTCGCTTGCTGCCTCCATCAAAATGACACTGGACGGGATCGGGATCGCTTCGCTTCCACGCGAACTGGTCGGCGACCATGTCGCCGAAGGCAAACTGGTGATCGTCGACTGCGACTGGCATCCCTCGGACCTGCTGTTCACCGCATCCTATCCCACCGAACCCACAAACCCGGTGGCTGAACATGCAGCCGGGCTCGCCTTGCGTACCGCAAAGGCTTACGCAGCCCGCAACGACAACGCCGTCGTAAAGTCGCCAGCCGACGGTTTCGCCAGATTGTTGCGGGACTACGCCGGCAGATAGATCCGGTCTCCCTCGAAGATCGCCTCGGGGCGACGAATATGGTCCATGTTCAACGCGACCGTCTTCGCCACATCTGCTGACCTGCTCCTGGCGATCAGCCCGATGCTCTGGCCAGGCCGGGCATCGACCCAACGATAGCCTTGCGCCTCGAGCGCGGGATTCGTTCTGCCGTGTGCATTGCGCGAACCTTGCGGATGTGGCTCGACATACTCGGCCGCGACCCATCCGTCATGGAGCTTTTCGTCGACGCCGTACCCCTCAATCGGAAGCCAGGCACCGTCGTTTGCATTCGACGGTCCACCCGTCTGCTGAGCGAGCGTTCCGGGTTCGAGGACGGTTATCACGTCCGCCTGTTGTCCGGGCCCTGCCCTGACGTTCAAGCCGTCGTCTGCGAGCACGACGAGTTGCGGATACGGCTTGGCGGGTTTCTCAGGTTCCGGTTCCGGCTTCCCTGGAACTTCGTCGACTGGCGGCGCGACTGTGTCGGCCGGATCGATGTCTTCATCGGGATCGCTCGCCGGCGCAGCGTTGTTCCATGGCTCGGAGCGAAGCGCCGACCATGAAAACAGGAACATGCCGATGCCGAATGTGACGCCGAGCGTGACACGATCCGCCATCGCCCAACGGGCATCGGATTTTGCAGCGGCAGCGACTTGCTGATCGGTGATCGGCACCGGTTTGCGATTCCGGAAATCGGTTCTTAACGCCGAAACCCAGAATTCCGCACACCCGAAGGTAAACATGGCGCCGGCCGTGATATCGACCGGATCGCCGGTCTTGATCGACTGCCACATATAGACCGCCGACCCCGCAATGTAGGCTGGCCCGGCGACGTGCTCGGCAGCGTTGCGGAGCACCGGACGCTGCGTGGCGACCTGCAGGGAGGTCTTCGTGCCATAGATGAGGTTGCCCACCGAATACGTGCCGTTCACGCCGAGATTGGTGCCTTCCATCGAAGGCAGCAACGCGCCCGGCGCTGCCGCGGAGAAAGTCAGTCCTCCAATCGTGTTGAGCGTGCGCCCGAAACGCGTGTTCATTCCGGTCGCATTCGGGAAGAACGATTGCAGTGTGAACACCGTACCGCGCACGGAGAAAGCGACGCCGCCGATGGTCAAGGCCCAACCACGCGGCAGTGTGGTCCACATTGCGGTTGACACGCCCGCCATAACGCCAAACGTAAGCAGCACCTGCTTGAGCTCCTGCTTGCGCGCGGTCTTTATCAATTGCTTGAGTTCGGCCGCCTGCTCGGCTGTCAGCTGTTTTTTGTGCGTGGCCCGGAACGTGGTCAGTTGAAGGAGCGACAGGGCACCCAACTGTTCGCTGGTCATTCCCAGCAACTGATCGGGCGCAAATTTGCGTAACTGGCCTGGGCTCATCGACCGAAGCTGGTCGGGCGTCAGCGCCGCGATCTGCCTGGATGTCAGCCGTCCAACCTGCTGAACCGTCAGCGCACCGAGCTGGCTGCCGGTCAGCGCCGCGATCTGCTGCGGTGTCAGGCTGGCGATTGTCTCCGGCGACAATGCCGCGATTGTCTCCGGCGACAATGCCGCGATTGTCTCCGGCTTGAAAGCGGCGAGTTGGTCAGTACTGACCTTGCCCAGCCGACCAGGCTTGATAGCGCCAAGTTGCTCCTTCGTAAGCGAATTGAACTGGTCCGCGGTGAGTATGGACAACTGTTCCGTGCTCAAGCTGCCGATCAGCTCCGGCTTGAACAAGGCGAATTGTTCCCCGGACAATGCCGCCAGTTGTTTGGTTGTGAGCGCCGCGAACTGTTCTGGTGAAAACGCCTCCAGATGTTCTTTCTTCAACGAGCCGATCTGTTCAGGCTTGAGCCCCGCGATCTGTGCCGGTCTCAGGGCCTTGAACTGTTCGGCAGTGAACGCGTTAAACTGTTCGGACGACAGCCCGGCGAGTTGCGCCGGGGTCAGCTTCTTGGTCTGGGCGACCGTCAAAGCGGCGAGCTGTTCGGGTGAAAGCGCTGCAACCTGCTTGAGGCTGAACTGCGTAATGCGCCCCGCCGGAATGGCATTCAGCAATTCCGGTTTGATCGCCTGCAGCTGTACGGGGGTCAATGCCCGCAATTGCTTCGGCTTCATCGCCGCCAGTTGCTGTGCCGAAAGCCAGCCGATCTGTTCGGGCGTGAACCCGCCGACCTGCTCAACACTGAGCCGGCCGAAGAGCGCTGGCGCCATTCCTTGCAGTTGAGCCTCCGCCAGCGTCGCCATGTCTTCGCCGGACATCTGCTTCAGAGCCTTGGCGTCTGGCGCCGGCTTTGGGCTTGCTGCGGGGTCGGGCCCATGTTGGCTCGCGGATTTCGGCAAACTGCCTGGCACGTGCTCATCCGAAGCGCCCCGTATCCACGGCAAAACAAAGGCCTCGCCGGTATCGGGATCGCGCACCAGCTTGTGCGACTTGTGCGTCAGGTTCGGTTCATCGCCGCGCGCAGGCGGTCCCCCTGCCGGCGGTACGTAGACGCTATCTGCATTGCGCGGTACCGACCCAAGCCGGGTCGCCGTTATCCACTCGCCGTTCTCGTCCCTGATGCGGATCGGTCCGCTGCCACGGCGGCCCACCTGCAGGGAAAGGAAGGTCACCACGGCATCAGCCGCATCCGAGCGCAGGAATTTGCCGTCGGCAATGACATCGCCGAAATCCTTTCGGAATTGCGCGATCGCCCTCGCCTGGTCAGGTCGCGCCTGCTTTTCCAGGTCGCCCAGGAATTTGTCGAGTGAAGCCTTGCCGCCCTTCGGCACAACCGTCGCCGCCCCCGCAGGCGTTTCGCCAAGGGCATGCGCAAGCCAGGCGGGAACGGTGATCTCCACCGGCTTGCCGTCCACTCCGTCGAATGTCAGGACGGCATTCTTGCCCTTCGCGATCGAGGAAGGCGCCTTTGGAGCGCTGGACTTGAACTGCACCCTCACCTCGGCGCTGTAGGCAAAGGGGCCGGATGGCAAGGGAGGCGTGGAAAGCGAGGCCGTATAGCGCGTGGCCGGCGTGCCGTAGGAACCGTAGAGGCCCTGGTAGATGTTGCCGTCCGTCGGCATGGATCTGGATTGGGGCGGCCGGTTGGGCTGCATCCCCTCCGGAAGCCAGGACTGAACCTTGCCCTTTACCTTGTAGCTGGCCGACGTGGTCATCTTGTCGGGATTGAAGCCGAGCACGCCCGGCAGCCTGTTGTTGTCGTTGAAGATCACGTCGATCAGCATCGCATCGGGATTGCCCATGCGAACCGTCTCGCCCGTCAAAAGATTGATATCCTTTGAGGGTGTCTTGCCGGGCACTGCCGAAAGGCGAAACCCGCTTGTAATCGGATTCTCGACAAACGAAACAGTTTTCGCGGGATCGATCTCACCAGCCGCGACAAGGGCGCGTATTGCGTCGACATCGCCCATTTTCAACGCGGCGACGAGGTCGGCCGCCTTGGCCGGATCCTTGACCGTGAACCGCACATGCAAAGTGGTCGAACCCAAAGCGGCTTCGATCTGGTCGAACGCCTGCTTTGACACGACATCGCCGGCCTTAAGCGTGTCTTTCACCGGCGATTCCGGGCGCTTCTCAAAACCCGCCCTTGGCAGCTGATCGACCGTATCGATATGATTGGCAAGCACCGGCAGGCGCAGGCCCGCCTTGAATTCAGTCATAACCCGGTCGAAGGGCAGCGTGCCTTGCAGGCGCACATGACCGCCGTTGCTTTCAGCGGGGACGCCGAAGAAATCATGCTCGCCGGGAGCAAGCGACACCTCTTCACCTTTCAGCGAAGGGGTATAGCCCAGCTCGATCACGGTGGCGGCGCCATCCTCGTCGGGCGTCTTTCCGGCCACGCGGACATCGCGCACTCGCGCGTCGTAACCAGCCTTGTCGGTGAACAGCGCTTCCTGGGCTACCTTTGCCAGATCCTTGGCGCGGACCGGGAATGCCGTCTGATTGGAGACCGGCCAGACGCCGGCCTGCAGGCCGGTGATGTTGAGGTATTCCCTCGCCCGGAACGACACAACCCCCTGCGTGCTGAGCGCGTCTTTCAGAGGCGCCATGCTTTTCTGGCTAAAACTGTCGAGGATCGACCATCCGATGACACCAAAATCAGTTTTTGTGCCGATGCCGAACCCGACCGCAGAGATGGTCGGCGAACCGATGCCGGCAAACTGGCCGGTATTCAGCCGTACCCGGAAGGTGACGCCGACCCGGAAGTCGGGCAATCCGTCCTTCAGCGATTTCGCCGGCAGTTGCAAACCGTCCGGACCATAGCGCTCGGCCATTTCACGGGCGGAATAATACCCGGATTCGCGCTGATATCTGGCCAACAACTGTTCGGGCGTCAGGCCGTCGAGATAGGCCGAACGTGTCCTGGGGTCCTTGCCGCTCGTGTAGGTATACTCTCCTGGATTGCGCTCCGGCGTGCCGGAGAACGTTTTTGTCGCCGGATCCCAGACCAGGCGAAGGCCGCTATTGCCGCCCAAGGCGGTTGGCACAACAATGGGTTGTTGGCCGCCTTGCCGTCCGACAGGCACGTTGGGACCAGCCGCATTGACCACGATCGGCGCTGCCGGCGGATTTGCTCCCTTTGGACCGCCGGCCAAGGGCGGCGATGGTGGTTGGTTCGGCGCATGCGGGATTGCCGCATTCGGCGGCACCGCCGCATTGGGGCTGGCGGGGGTTTGGCCGCCGGAACCCGGCCGCAGGTGGCGTAGGCCTCGGATGCCGAGGCCGGTGCCGGCGATGCCGGTTCCAAGACCGGTGATCGCGTTGGCCAGTTCGAGGCCCGTCATCTGGTCACCGTTGGCGGCCAGGTCGTACCCCGATGCGACCAGCAACGGCGCACCGACGATCATGGCGCCGACATCCATGCCCCAGGCCGCCTTGTTGAGGGCGGCGGTGGATTGCATGTAGGTCTGGGTCTGCTGCGCGAGGGTGGAATTGGCCTTCGTCGCGCCGATGCTGCCGCGGAAGGCTTGCGTCCACGTCATCGAGGTCGTTCTTGCCATACCGAATGTACGGAAAGCGCTGGACGCTGTCGGCAGGACGGTCGTGACCACGCTCGCCACGTTCATCACGGACTCGGTGTCGTCCCATTCACCGCCATGGTTCAAATGGTTGACTTGCCGTATCACCGCCCGCGTTCCCAGGTAGGCGGCGCCGCCGTAGGCCAGGGGTGCCGCCACCGGCGCAAGCGGTGTGAACGAAGCAAGTGTCGCCAGTCCGGTGCCGATGCCGATCACCGGGTCCACGACCCGGTCCATGACCGACACATTGCGCGCCTTGACGACCTCGAGCGCCACGTTGCCGTCATCGCCCGCCTTCATCTCCAGGCCTTTCGGCGCGACCAGCTTGCCGTGCTCGCTGAACTGTATGTTGTTGTCCTGGAAATCCCCGAGATTGTCGAACGCCCTGCCGGTGCGGTCGACATAGCGAACGCCGTCGCCATTCTTGACGGCGAACAGGGTCACCTCTTCCGTCGGCGCGCCATCGCTCACGTAGTAGAGGCGAACCTTGCGGACCTGTGCGTTGTCGCCGCCGATCTCGCGGATCTCATCGGTGACATCGGCCAGGATGTCGCGGTCCTGTTCCGTCGAAGTGTCGAGATGGAGCGCGGTCGTGACGTCCCGGTCGAGCGCATCGGCGTCCAGCGGGCGGAACTGGTTGTCGAAGCCGTTCTCCAGCAGGCTCTGGAACTGGGGCTGAAAGAGGCCGTCCAGCGTTTCCTGCTGGTGCCTGTCGAGATAGGCCTTGTCCGAATAGTTGTTGCGATCGTAGAGCAGGCCCGGCTCGCGGGTGCGCAGATCGTGCCAGCTGACGAATCCGTCGACCTGCCGACGCAGATCCTCAGTATTGTCGAACTGGTTTCGGGTGTCGACGAGCTTGATCCTGGCGACCGCCAGCCTGGGATCGACCCAACGGCCCTGGCTGGAATCGCCCGGATCGAGATCGATCCAGACCGCCTTGCCGGCTTGCGTCAGCGCATCGATGCCGTTCTTCTCGACCTCGGCTGCAACATCCGGCGCCACCTTGATCGTTTGTCCGCCAATGGTGATCTCGACCGGCTCGACGCCTTCGGGCAAAGTCCCTTTCGGAGGGGCCACGCTACCTGGCCCGAAATCGGTGAGTGCCTTGTCGTAGTCGGCTTGAAGCGTTTTGAGCTGCGCCGTCAGATCCTCCAGACCGTTGCCGAGTTGATCGGAAAAAACCGTATTGAGGTCTTTGCCGGCCTGGGCTTCGGCCATCCTCGCGCCCTGAAGCCCATCCGAGCCGCAGCCAAGAAGTTCCTGCCATTGCCGGTTGAGAGCCCTGTCGCGGTATTCCTCAGTCGTGTTCTTGTCGCTGAGGTTGACGGTGAGTTTCTGTTCGGTGGTGCCTTCCTCGAAATGATTGATAACCGAAATCTGGCCGTCTTCGTGGTATTTTATCTCCTGCCGTACGAACTTGCCGAGATAGTCACCACCATAGGTGCTGTGTTTCTTGTCCGGCTCGAACAGATGCTGGTTTTTCTTGTTGTATTCAACGAGAAGCTGGTTCTCGAGGCTTGTTGCCTGCGCGTTTATATCGGCGGCATTCGCATGCGCGCTATAGAACGTCTGATAGGCTTCGGCGAGTTCAACCTGGCTGTCAGCCGCCTCCTGCATAGCTTTGAGTTTCTTGAATTCTTCGGAATCCGGCGAAACCCCGAGAAACTCTGCCTGGCCGACCATATAGTCGACCGTGAATTTATCACCCTTGCTCATATGCAGACCGATATCGGCGAAGAGTGATTTCACGCTGGCATGGTCGGCAAGCCCTTGGGCATATTCGGCATGGCGATCGACACGCGGACCGTCGGCTGGATAGGCGGCAGGTGCGTTGGGATCGCTCAGAGGCTTCAGCTGCGCATTCTTGGCGATCGCGTCGGCGAGACCGCTTTCGGCGCTCTCATATTCGATCCGCGCATTCGTCGCATTCTCCAGAAGTGTGTTCGCCTTGGTGAGCCGGGCATTGGCCTCGGCCAGAGTGCCTTTCGGCTTTTCCGGGACCCAGATCAGATCGTGCGGAGCGAGTGCCTTGTTGATGACGGTCCGGGCTCCCCCAACCGCGTCCTTATAGGCCGGGTCGAGCAGATAGACGTCGGTCTGCGCCTGCTTTTGAGTGGCCCGCGCTTGCGCCTCGGTGACCCGCGACAACGCCGTGTTTTCAGCGATGATCGCCTTGCCGACCTCCGGGTCAACCCAGCGATAGACACCGTCGACCTTTATCGGAATCCACTTGCCGCCCGATGGCGCGTTGCCCTGCGGCGGATTGCCGAACGGGTCGATGACCTTGTTGTTTTCATCGCGCGTCGGCGATGCGACCACGCCCAGCCCGTATTTGTCGATGAGCTGCTGCTTGTCGACACCCTTCTGCTTGGCGGCCGCCAAAAGGCCCGGCAACGCCTCGCCAGCGAACACACCCTCCACGAATGTCTTGACGACCTGGCCTTCCCTGGCGCGCGCCGGATCGCTGCTATTGGGGTTGACCGACATCAGCGTCTCGGCCAGCGCCGCGTTGCGACTGCCGGCCTTGAGCTTCAGGTCCGTACCCAGCTTGTCGTCATGCAGCGTCATGTTGCCGTCGGGGTGCGTCGTCAGCGTATAGCCATTAAACGTGACCTTGACGGTCTCGCGGGTGCCATTGTTGAGCTTTTCCGTCGTCGTGGTGGTTGTGCGGCCCTCCTTGTCGACGACGATCTTGACCTCGGTATTCGCCTTCGGATCGACGATAGTCGTCGTGCTCTCACCGGTCTTGATGTTCTTGACGCTATGGCGGGTACCGCCAAAGCCGTCCACGGAGTGACTGGTTTCCTTGCCGTCGACAACAGTCACGACGGTCTGCACGTCATGCTGATAGTCGTTCCGATATGTGACCTTGTCGCCGGTGTGCGGATCGACGGTCTCGACGGTCTGGATGTCTCCGTTGTCGCTTTTCGGGTCGGTCGACTTGACCTGCAGGCCGCTCGCCTCCAACTCGGCAACCACCTGCTCCCGGGTCAGCCCTTGTTCCGTGGCAATCTGTTCGAGGCTCTTGCCCGCGGCAAGCCCATCCTTGATTGCCTTCGTGCTGTCTCCGCCGGGGTCTTGCTTGGCGGCCAGCGTCGTTTTGCGACCATCGGGAGAGGTCACCACGGTCACCGGCAATGCAGGGCCGGCCCCCGGCGCCGTCGTTTCGACCGTCGCGCCATTCGGCCGGGAAGTCCGTGTCGTGACGGTGCCGCTGCCGAGATCGTCCTCGTATCGCGTGGTGATGGCGCCGGTGTCGGGGTTGTAGCTGTTTGTTTGCTTGCGGCCGAGTCCGTCGCGAAGCGGCGTGGTCGTCTCCGTGCCGCCCGGGCCGGTCACCTGCGCATGATAGTTGCCATGCTGAAGATCGTAGTACTCGGTGACGGTTTTGCCGCTGCCGTCGGTTATCCGCGTGGTCCGCACATCGCCATTGTCGCTGGTCGGGTCGGTTGTCGATACCGTCATGCCGCCAGCTTTCAGCGCGGCGAGCACGTCATCACGCGTCATCCCCCGGTCGGCAGCGATGTTGTCGATGCTTTTGCCATCCGTGATGTCCTTGACGATGCCGTTGGCCGTGGTTTGCGGGTTCTGACCGGTGGCGCCGTCCAACGTCACCAGCTGCGTGCCGTTGGTGGCGTTAAAGGTGACCGGCGTCGTGAAAAGCGCCGGCGTCGTCGTACCATTGCCGAACAGACTGCCCGTGGTGCCGTTGACACGGGGCCCAGCGGGCGCGGCGGTCGTCGTGATCGGCGGGGTCTGCAGAGAACTCAGCTCGGAATTGACTTGCGAAAGCCTTTGACGGGCCTGCGCCGCCCAGTCTCGCTCACCCATCTTGTTGGCAAGCCTGATCTGCTCCTGCAGCTTGGCCGCCTCATTTTGAAGCCTCGATGTCCGATCGGCATTCGTTTTCGACGCGACTTTCTGGGGCGGATTTGGTGGATTTGAAGGCTTCAGGGTAATCGGGCGGACCATCGAACAATCTCCGGAAACACGTCAAATCCTGTTCCAGCAGTCAGACTGCCGTCACGCCCCCGCGCCCGACAAATCCGTCGGACGGCTATCGAGGCGGCATCCAAAAAACATCAAGCGCCTCAAGTTCGCGCTCGACGTCCTTGGCTTTCTGATCGGTACTTGCGCCGAACTTGGCCGCAATCAGCGCGGCAAGTATTTCCGCCGCAGCCAGGGCCGGTGCCATGCTTCTGAAAAAGGATTGCGAACCGCTGGTCACCAGCACGCTTTCTTTGGCCATACGGGCGAGCGGCGAAACGCTGCTATCGGTAATGGCGACGACCGCCACGCCCTGCTTGGTGGCTTGCCGCGCCGTCTCGATGGTCATCCGGCAATAGGGCGCCACGCTCACGGCAAGCACCGCGTCGGCCGGACCGGCTCCGCGCAGGAGATCGATGCCAAGCCCTCCGGCCGCATCGAGCAGCACCGCCCGCTTGCCGAGTTGCGACATCGTGTAAGAGAAATGGTGCGCAACAGAATGCTCCGAACGGAAGCCCAGACTGAAAAGGCTGCGGCAGCCGGCAAGAACCTCGGCCGCGGCGATCAGCTGCATGGCGGTGCCGTATTCGCCAAGGCTTGCGATTTGTGCTGCGAGCGTATCGGCAACAACGCCGGCTGTGGCATGGCCGCCATCGCCCTCCCCTCTGCGATCCAGGCCAGTTGATCCGCCAGCGGAAAAGCCCGGCGCGCGCATTGCCTTCGCATAAAGACTGCGCATGTCTTCGTAGCGGTCGAGGCCAAGCCACCGCGCCAGTCTCATCATCGTCGTGTGCGAAACGCCGGCCTGATGCGCCTGTTCGCGCATCGACATCAGCGCCACATCCTGCGGATGATCCAGCACAAACCGGGCAGCTATCTGCAGCTGCGGCGGCATTGCCTCAAATCGTTCCACCAATTGTTCCGTCAAAGGACCTTTTTCCATAACCCTCACCCGTTCACCCCTCGCCGATTTTACTCTTGGAACGCAATAAACGCAACATATGGAACTTCGAATCCAATTCCATTCCAAATGGACTTCCATTTCGGATCGCGCTGACATAGATTGTAGCCGTGAAGCACCTTGAGTGCCTCCGGCATCTTTTGGGTCTTCGAAGTTCAACCAGATGAAGGACGAGCGAGATGGGAGACGTACCCGGTATCAACAACAACACTCAGCTGACACCGGAGCAGTTGCTCGAGAAGCAAAAGGCTCACGATATCAGAATGCTTGGCCTGAAGTTCGAATCGGCAATGCAGGAATCCAAGCAGGCAGCGATGAACCGCATGGCGGAAGGAATTGCCCGAGCGAGTTCGTAATAGCGTTATTCATGTGCGCCGCCTGAACCTGGGCGGCGCACATGCTTTGTCCGGCATTGAGAAACGTTCGCACACCAGCCCCGTGTCAAATGGGTGGATGGAAGGGCAATCGGCATGACCGCAAAATCGACTCTCGGACGGTGGAACGCCGCATTGCCGCAGCTTTTTGCCGAACGCACCGACAGGCAGCCGGCAATGCAACCAGCCATCCTGGAGATCGTCGGCGGACTGCATAGCGGCGCCAAGGTGGAATTGGATAAACTCCTTTACACGATCGGCTCGAGCGTCGGGTCCGGCATAGTTCTGAGGGATTCGGGAATCGCTGCCGAACATGCCCGCCTTCGCCGGAAGGCCGGCCTTGTCGAGGTCGAAGCTGTCGGAGGAGATGTCGTACTGGCAAACGGCGATGTCGTGCCCATCGGACATGGGCGTCGCTGCAAATTGCCCTTTGAAGCATCGTTTGGGGAAGCGCGGCTGAAGCTCACCGGCCCCACCCAAGCCGAAGTTCCGTCACGGTTATCGAGGCGGTCCTGGCTGGTCGTCGCGGGTTTGCTCGCGGTTGCATCCACCGCCGTCGTGGCGGCCAACAGTCTGTCCGTGGCCGGCCCCGAAATAGCCCGTTCGGATGCGGGTTTGACGAAAGTGGCGTTCGCCGACGGCATCCAGCAATATGCGCTCACCGACGCCTCGCATGCCGATAGCGGGCCGACGCCGCCGGCAACCGCCGACGCTGCCGGCAGGCAACTCGAGTTCCAGTTGGAACAGGCAGGCATCGATGGGCTCGCCATCGAACAGTCCGCCGGCCGCCTGACGGTTTCAGGCACCATTCCCGCGCCGCAGCTCCAGGCCTGGACCGACGTCCAGTCGTGGTTCGATCGGACCTATGGAGAGCATCTGCTGCTCGCCTCGGACGTCACCACCGGCAATGCCGACACGCGTGCCCCGCGTCTGACCATGCAGGCGATCTGGTATGGCGAGCGGCCCTATATCATCACGTCAGAAGGCGCGCGCTACCATGAAGGCGCCTTTACCGATGACGGCTGGATCATCGAAAGCATCGGCGAAAAACAACTTCTGCTGACAAAAGGTGGCGCCAGGGTCGCGCTGAAATACCAGTGAGCCGTCGCCTGGAAGGGCCCCGGCTCGATTCGGCCAGACTGGATACATCTGGGCGCGGTGCGCAGCATGCCGAAGGCCTTCGCAGCCAACCCATCAATCGGCGGCGGCTGAATGGCATCGGCAAAACCACCAGCCGGACCAATCAAGCGGGTGCAGCCAAACAGTCCGATAGACCAGAGGCAACTGATTCTCAGGCGTCTCAGGATGCCGCGGGCACATCCCTGGAAGATGCCCTCATCGATTTTGTCATGCCGCGTATTTCCGACCCGGTGATCCTGCGACGGTCGGTCTCGATCCTCCAACATTGCATTACCCACCTGGTGCCCAATCTCGATGGAGGCGAACAGCTCAAGGATTTGGCGCGAACCCTGATGCGGGACGAGATCGGCCGCCATCGGGATCTGCTTGGCCAGTTGCAGGGAGGAAACGAGACCTGACCGACCCGCACGACACGGTCCAGCTCTTGCACGTCCTGGGCTATCTCTACGGGTGTCATGGGCAGGTGAAACGGGGGGCAGCCTATCTTCTCATCGCCGCCCAGCTCTCGCCCGGAAACCCCGGAGTGCTGCGCACGCTCGCTCACCTGCTGATACTCGACGGCGAGGCAGACAAGGCGCTCGCCACGATCGCTAGATTGGAGACTTTGGAAGGCATGGAACATCCCACGCTTGCTCTGCTGAAGAGCCGCGCGCTGCTGGCAGCGGGCCGCACGGCGGAGGCACGCGCCATGTTCCGGACATATCTTTCGCGGCGGGAGGGCAACTAGCCGTGTTGGATCGGATGACGCAATTGCTGGCCAAACTGTCGCGGCGCGGCGATCTCGTCATCGCCATCCTGATACTCGTCGCGATCGTGATGATGATCATACCGCTGCCGACCTTCGTGGTCGACACGCTGATCACGGCCAACATCGCGCTCAGCGTGCTGATCCTGTTGGTCTCATTCTATGTCGTGCAGCCACTGGAATTTTCCTCGCTGCCCTCCGTCATTTTGATTGCAACCCTGTTCCGGCTGGCGATCACCATCACCACGACGCGACTGATCCTGCTTCAGGCCGATGCGGGCGACATCATCACAGCCTTCGGAACCTTCGTCGTCGGCGGCAGCATAGCGGTCGGCCTGGTGATATTCCTCATCATCACCGTGGCCCAGTTCATCGTCGTGGCAAAAGGCGCCGAGCGTGTCGCCGAGGTTGCGGCGCGGTTCATGCTCGACTCCATGCCCGGTAAGCAGATGAGCATCGACGCGGAACTGCGCAACGGCGACATCGACCAGGCCGAAGCCCGCCGGCTGCGCCAGAAGCTCGAGCGCGAGAGTCAGCTGTTCGGCGCCATGGACGGTGCCATGAAATTCGTCAAGGGCGACGTCATCGCCGGCATCGTCATCATCCTGGTCAATCTTATCGGCGGTTTTGCGGTTGGCACGCTCCAGCATGGCATGTCGCTCGGCGATGCTGCATCCACCTATTCTCTGCTGACCGTTGGCGATGGCCTGGTTGCCCAGATCCCGGCACTGCTCGTGGCAGTGGCGGCCGGCACGATGGTCACGCGCGTCGCCGGAGCCGACAACCAGGGCGACCTTGGTCGCCAGATCACCGGCCAGTTGCTGCGCGACTCGCGCGCGCTCGCACTCGCCGCCGTGATCATGCTCGGGCTCGCCCTGGTGCCCGGCTTTCCGTCGATCGCCTTCCTGGCGCTCGCCGCCGCTTTCGGTGGTGGTGCATATCTCATCCGCCGGCAAAGCCCGAAACCCGATGCCCTGGAAGCAGGCCTACCGGCCGCGGCCCCGCAAGAGCACATGCTTTCCGATGCCAGTTCCGGCGGCGACATCGAGACGTTGCAATCGTCATTCCGGATCATTGCGCGCTTTGGCCACGGTCTCGGCAACGCGATCACCGAATCCGACTTCAGCGCGCATGCAAATCGCGTTCGTCGCGATCTCTTTCGGGATCTCGGTGTCGATGTGCCGGCAATTGGCTTCCACATCGACGAAACCCTGACGCCGCAGCGCCTCCGCATCGACCTGGAAGGCGCCCCCGTCCTGGAAGCCGAGATTCCTGCCGGCCGCGTACTGGTCGAGGAGGACGAAGCGCATCTTGACCTTATCGGCGTCGCCTACGAGGCAGGCCCGCCGGTGGCCGACCGTCCCAACACGATCTGGGTCGACGAGGCGAAGACAGCGATCTTGAAGGAAGGCGGTCTCAGCTTCCTGCCGCCCGCTGAAACGTCTGCCAAATGGGCGTCTTACGCACTTCGACTCTATGCCGGTCATTTCGTCGGCATACAGGAAACTCGCCGGCTGCTTTCCGACATGGAACAGGACTACGCGGACCTGGTGAAGGAAGCGCAAGACGCGGTACCGTTGCAGAAGATCGCCGAAGTCTTGCGGCGACTGGTCGCAGAAAATGTGCCGATCCGTAACTTGAGGCTCATCCTGGAAGCCCTCATCGAATGGGGCCGGCGCGAGCAGGATGTCGTGCTGCTGACTGAACATGTGCGCTCAGCGCTAAAGCGGCAGATCAGTTTTCGATCAGCCGACCGCAACAACATTATCGCAGCTTATGTGCTGCAGCGGTCGGCCGAGGACGTCGTGAGGGCGGCGGTGCAGTCATCGCCCACCGGCACTTTCCTCGATTTCTCCGGCGACGATACGCAAGCGCTGGTAACGCAGATCGAGCGTGCACTCGCGCAGACGTCGGCCGGGGTTCTGCCGGCGGTACTGACCGCCGCGGACGTGCGCCGCCACATGCGCAGCCTGCTCGTGCATCACGGCCTGGAGCTTCCGGTGCTTTCCTATCAGGAGCTGTCGTCCGAATTCAACGTACAGCCACTCGCCACCATAACCGGCGGGTCGCTTCAGAACGGCCGGCAAACCTCACACTCACTCCCAACAGGGAGCGCAGAGAGCGGGGCGATTCCATGACCGAGCCAGAGGGCGATGCATGCTCAAGAGAGGGACAGAATGAGAATCCACGATATGGCTGCGGGTATTCGGCCGCCTTTTGGGCCGATTGAATGCCGCTCGCTGGCTATCGCGGCGTTTTGGTATTTCGTAGCGCTTTTTTGCATAGTAACGGGGGTGTCGGCGCAGGAGGTGACGCCGTTGCCGAGCCAACCGATGATCGACCTGCCTGTCGGCCAGGGGCGCATCCTGCGTTTTAACGAACCAGTGGAATCGGTTTTGATCGCCGACACCACCATTGCGGATCTACAGGTGGTTTCGCCGGATGTGATCTACGTATTCGGCCTGAAGCCCGGGCTTACCAACCTGATCGCAATCACCGCCGATCAGCGCATCGAAGCGACCGCGCAATTCCGCGTTTCCGCTGAGTCGGCACCGGCGAACCAGGCGAGACAGGCATTACAGCCAACCTCCTCTACGGAACTCATGATCTTCGGCAATCGTATTGTGGCGACCGGACAGACGCGCAGCGTCGAGGAGGCCGTCGATGTTGACAACGTTGCCCGCACCTATTCTCCGCCGGAGGCGCCGCCGATCAACGACACCACGATCCAGGGGTCCCAGCAGGTCAACATCCGCGTCCGGTTCGCGGAAGTCTCGCGCAGCGAGTTGCAGTCCTACGGCGTCGACTGGTCGGTCGGTTACAAGTCCAGCGGCTTCGAGTTCAGCATGTTCCAAGACAACGCCGTGCCGTCAGCCGACGGCGGAAATTTCGGCGCAGGCATAGAACAGGCAACCGGCTTCAATTTTGATGTGCTGGTCGAAGCGCTGCAGCGCAATGGCATCGTCAAGATACTAGCCGAGCCAAACCTGACTGCTGTCACAGGCCAGACCGCGAGCTTCCTCGCCGGCGGTGAAATCCCCGTTCCGGTGCCTCAAAGTGAGGACACCGTAACCGTCGAATACAAATCCTTCGGTGTCTCGCTGACCTTCACGCCGACGCTCATCGGCCGCAACCGCATCGGCCTTCATGTTCGTCCCGAGGTCAGTTCGATCTCGACCAATGCTGCCGCCGTCAGCGCCAACGGCTTCAACCTGCCGAGTTTCGTGGTGCGCAAGGCCGACACCTTCGTGGAAGTCGCCAGTGGCCAGACATTCGCGATTGCCGGGTTGTTTCAGCAGAATTTCACACGCAACCTGGAAAAATTTCCCGTGCTGGGAGACGTTCCGGTGTTGGGCGCCCTGTTCCAGTCCCAGCGTTTTCAGCGAGAAGAGACCGAATTGGTTATCCTGATCACGCCTTTTCTGGTGGAGCCGGTCAGCGATCACAGTCTGGCGACGCCGATCGATCGACCGGCCAAACGCAGACGCACCAAGGACCCGTCCGCGATGGGCCTGATCGTGAAGTAGCGGGAGACCGACCATGACCAACTTTTCTGTTTTCCGCACAGCAATGCTCGTCTTTCCGTTTGCCGCGCTCATGGGCTGCGTCAACGGCAAACCACCGCCTAAGGACTATTCATCCGGCTACAGCTATGTCTCGACCAATGCGGGCTCGCAAAAGGGCGCGGATGTCGCAGTGCTCGCACCCGATGCCTGCCTCGACGATCCGGCTGATGTCTCCCCCTCTCCCGCAGCGACGGACTTGACGATCGTATCGGATGTCGGGCCGCATCTGCCGGCAGGTTGCGCCAATGCCTATAATCTTCAGCGCATGGCCGAAAGCCAGCGTGATCTGGCCGAAGGGCGGCGCATGGGCGCGGCGGCCGGGGCTCCCACTGCCAGGGCGGCCCGGCGGTACATTTATGGAGAAGACATCCCCATCGGTGGCGCCAATGACGGTGGGGCGGCTGTACAAGCGCCGCTTCAGGAGGGCAATTGACCCATGGGCCGGCGCTGCGCGGGCGCGCCGGTGGTAGTGCCGAGATACGAGCGTGGCGGCGCCTGCGCAGAGCTAGGCCGATATCGAACCGAGTGCCTTTGCCCTCGCCTTGATGGTAGCCTTGCCTCGGATCGATTTGGCGTTGGCGAGCAATGTGTTGACTTCTTTCGTCGTCAGACCGGTAGGGGGAGCTGCTCTCACCTGCTCGGCCTGCCCGAGCAGGCCGTAGACGACCACAACGTTGCGTTTGTGGTGCAGTTGCGCGCCCGGCGCCGAAGCCACACGCTGAACGAGGGGCAGCGCCGTCGCGGAATTGCCCTCCAAGGCAGCGGCAAGCGCCATATTGGTCTGGATATCGAGGTCGCCAGGCTCCAGCGTGAGGGCATGCGCCAGGGTGGCCTGCGCCTCCTCAACCTGTCCGGCGAAAATCTGGGCGACGCCAAGCCGGTTGTAGGCACGGCTGGTGTTGACGATCGGCGCGGCTTGCGCAAGGGCGCGGATGCCTGCCTCGACATCCCCCGAATCGATCATTGCCGAACCGAGCCCAAGCAATGCCGGTCCGTCATCGGGTGCCTTGGCGAGAGCCCCGCGGTATGCCTTCTGGGCTTCGGCCGGATAGCCGGCGCGCATATAGGCTTCGCCCGCCTTGACGAAGGCGACAGGCTTCGCATCAGGCATGGCCGTCGCGCGTTGATAAAGCGCGATCGCCGTGCCGCTTTCGCCGCGCGCTTCAATGTCGGCAGCCAGCTTGAGCAACCGATCGGATTGGGTCGATGCGCTCTGGGCTTCGGCATCCTTTTCAGTCTTGGCTGTCTGACAGGAGGACAACGCCACCGTCGTAACGACAGCCATGAACACGATACGCAGTCGCATATCCACCTCTCCGTTCAAGCCCGCGACGACCTTACACACGGCAACATCTCACACAAGAACCTGATGCGCTCTAAGGTCGTGATATGAGCGAAGAAGCTGAGGAAAAAGGCTTACCCGCCTCGGACAAGAAACTGCGCGAAGCGCGGCGGAAAGGTCAGGTTCCGCAAAGCCGCGACCTCATTTCGGGCTTCACGCTCTTTGCCGCCCTCGCATACCTGTTCTTCGTCTGGCCGACGATGTGGGAATACCTGGACCAGCTTGTGCAGATCGTGGCCGGGTCGGCAAACGGTTCGTTCAAGGAAACCAGCGTGAGGGCGGGCCGCTATGCGATCGTGGCGCTGTTCGTCGTCATGGGGCCACTGGTCGGCATCATTGTCGTACTCACGCTGGTGTTCGGCGTGATCGCCACCTACGGGCCGGTTTTTTCCTTCGAACCGCTCAAGCCACAGTTCGACAACATCAGCCCGGCAAAGGGCCTCAAGAAAATCGCGTCATTGCGCAACGTCATTGAGTTCATCAAGAGCCTGGCAAAGGTTGTCATGCTGGCCAGCCTGTTCGTGATCATCCTCGTGGCCTGGCTGCAGCCGCTTTTCGACACTCCAGCATGCGGTGACTCCTGTATTGAACTCATGATCATGGCGGTGCTCACCCCGCTCGGAATTGCTGGCGCCCTTGCATTTGTCGCCATCGGCATCATCGACATGCCTATCCAGCGGTGGCTTTTCCTGCGCGACATGCGCATGACCAAGACCGAATACAAGCGCGAGTACAAGGACCTTGAGGGGGATCCGCTGATCAGGCAGGAATTCCAGCGCCAGCGGCGCGAGACAGTGTCAAATCCGGTGAAGCTCGGCTTGAAGAATGCAATCCTGGTCATCGTCGAACGCGACCGGCTGGTGGCGCTGCGCTACGTCAAGGGAGAAACGCAGGTACCGGTGGTCGTTGCCAAGGGGCAGGGTCGCATCGCCGATGAGATGGTCGTCGAATCCAAGCGCCTTGCAATACCGATCGTCGAGGATCCCTCGCTCGCAGGCTCTCTGTTCGAGACTACGCGCACCGGCGGCTATATCGATGAGCAACACTTCTCACCCGTGACCGGCCACCTGGTTCGGCTCGGGTTGACATGATGCAAACCGATCACCCGGCAGTTCAAGCTTTTCAACAGCATCCTTCGCTAGGTGATCTGGCGCTCTATTTCCACCTCGGCCTCCAGGCTTTCGATATCGCGGAAAATCGAAGCGGCAGCCACTGTGCGCCCTTCGCGCTTGAAGCGGAGTAGGCAATCCTTGGCGGCAATGTCTCCATCGACCGCGATCTCGTCCCATTGCGCGGCATAGCCGACGTAGTTGATGGGAACATCGTAATGCTGGCTCCAGAAGAACGGCACCGCGACGAATTTCTCGCGATGGCCGAGCATGTTGAGGGCCGCGGTTCGCCCCTGCCTCTCCGCAACCACCCAATGCTCGACCCGAATGTTCTCGCCACTGTGAGGATCGGGCCACCGCGCAATGTCGCCGGCCGCGAAGATCCCTGGTGCGCTCGTCTCCAAAAAGGCGTTCACGACGACACCGCGGTCAAGGATGAGCCCCGCCGTTTCGGCAAGCCCCGTCCGCGGTCGCACGCCGATGCCAGCGACGACGAAATCCGCCGCCAACGTATCGCCGCTGCTGAGTTTCACCTTCTTGCCGTCGATGCTGCGCGCGGTGTCCTCAAGATGGAAAACGACACCATTCTCCTCGTGGAGGGCGCGGATGAAATCGCCCATTTGCGGTCCCAGGATCCGCTCCATGGGTCGTTTTTCCGGCGCCACGACATCAACTTCGATATCGCGCGAGCGCAGGGCCGCGGCAACTTCCAGACCAATGAAACTGGCGCCAAGCACGATGGCGCGGCGTGCGGTCGTGGCTCGCTCGATGATCGCCTTGCAATCTGCGAACGAGCGCAGCGTGTGAACGTGTGGTTGGTCGGCGCCGGGTATGGTCAGGCGAACCGGTTCGGCTCCAGTCGCAAGGAGTAGCCTGTCGTAAGGAATCCGGGGCCCGTCCGCGAGTACAACTTCGCCAGAACGTGCGTCGATGCTGGCGACGTTAGCATTGAGGCGCAGGTCGATATCGTTCTTTGAGTAGAAGCTTTCTCCGCGCAGCGGAATCCAATCCTCCGGTGCTTTGCCGGCGAGGTAGTCCTTGGAAAGATTGGGCCGATCAACGGGCGGCGCTTTGTCGTTGCTGAGCATGACGATGCTGCCTTGATAGTGTTCGCGCCGCAGTGTTTCGGCCGCCGCGAAACCGGCCGCGCCGCCACCGACAATGACGATTTTCTCCGGGACCTGGCCTGAGCTTCCATTGCGCCGCTTCGGTGCCGTCCGTTTGCGCTTTTCTCCCACGAATATCCGATCATCGCGTTGTTCCACCGACCAGCAAGCGAGTGAATTAAAAGCAGGGGCGCGCAAGGCCTCGCCTGTACGCAAATCGAAGCACGCGTGATGCCAGGGACACCGCACGGTGTCTTCCACCACAAGACCGTCGGCGAGCGGCCCGCCATAATGTGTGCACGTCGCCCCGATGGCGAAGACCTCGGCCCCGCGGCGCACCAGCAGCACCTGTTCATCGCCGCAATGGCCGACCAGTTTTCCGCCCTCGGGAAGATCGGCGAACGCGATGCCCTGGGCCAGATCCGGCCCGTCTAATTTGGAATGACCTTCAGCCATTTTCCTCTCCCTTGGCGCGATCCTGTGTCAAAATTACCTGTACGGCCGAGACGCGGGAAATCTTCAGCTTACCAGCCTCGGAATACCTTCTGCTAGCACGACTTCAGGTTCTCGACACCGCTTGTGCCCAAACGCCCGGCTGCGTCATTCGTTGCCAGTTGGGCAGTACGCGCCGTCGATTTTGGGTTCCCTGCGATCAGGAACAACATTCGGCGCTGGCAATTGGAAGGGCGATTCTCATCGGCGCTTTGGCGAGAACCAGCTGGCGTTCATCACTCGTTGCCGCGGCTGCAACGGCCGTTTCTCGAGCGCGTCGCCGGACTGAAGGATGACGCCATCGCATCAACCTTTTCGCTGCACATGCGTTGTTCATTCGCAAACCAAGGAGACAGCTATGCAAATGAAATCCGAGATCGCCGGCGAAGCTGCGAAGCAGCGCCATATACAGCGTCGCATCGATGCCAAGGACAAATCGAAATCCAGCGGCAAGCAGCAAGGCGCCATGCAGGCTGGAGCACGCAAATATCCCGAGCCGCCCTTTCCCAAACAGCACCAGCCGAAGCCGGGGCACGAATGGGCGATTGAGCCGGCGCCTCTTTACGATGCGCCGTTCTATATCGGGTCGAGGAAGCTCGACGGCAAAGTGGCGCTGATTACCGGGGGCGATTCAGGCATAGGCCGAGCGGTGGCCGTGCTCTACGCGCGCGAAGGCGCGGACGTGGCGATCGTCTATCTGGCTGAGGACAAGGATGCCAAAAAGACAAAGGCGGCAGTGGAAGCCGAAGGCCGGCGCTGCATGCTGATCAAGGCCGACGTCAGCGAGCGCGACCACTGCCACAATGCGGTGGCCGAGGTGGTGAAGGAATTCGGCCGGATCGACGTGCTGGTCAACAACGCCGCTTTCCAGATCCATTCCAGCGAATTTGGCGATCTGACCGAAGAGCATTTCGACACCACGCTGAAGACCAACCTCTACGGCTATTTCCACATGGCGCAGGAGGCCGTGCCGCATATGAAGCCCGGTTCGGCGATCATCAACAGCGGCTCTGTAACTGGTATCGAGGGTTCAAAGCAACTTGTCGATTATTCGATGACCAAGGGCGGCATTCATGCCTTTACGCGCGCGCTTTCGGGTAACCTGATCAGCAAGGGCATAAGGGTGAACGCCGTGGCGCCGGGTCCGGTGTGGACGCCGCTCAACCCGTCGGACAAGGAAGCCAGTGACGTTTCGAAATTTGGCGCAGACACGCCGATGAAGCGACCGGCGCAACCGGAGGAGATCGCGCCCGCCTATGTGTTCCTCGCGTCGCCGCACTGCTCGAGTTACATCACCGGCGAGATATTGCCGATTATCGGAGGCTATTGACGGCGGAAATACCCGCTCGCCCGGACGACTGGCTCGAAATCAAGGACCTCGTCTGGGGCAACGCAAGGATCGATACGATGAGCATGTTTTACCGCGCGGCAAAAATCGCCGAACAGGCTCATGCCGGGCAGACGGATAAGACCGGACGGCCCTACATCGAACATTGCCGCCGGGTCGTTGATGCCGTCGAAACGCTCGACCAGAAGGCCGTTGCCTACCTTCACGACGTTCCTGAGAAGGGAGACGGTTGGGACCGCGATCGACTCGAGGCGGCCGGTTTCGGAACATCAATCGTGTCGGCCGTCGAGGCCATGACACGCAGGCCAGACGAGGACGAGCTCGCTTTCGTGCGCAGAGCAGCAGCCAATCCATTGGCGCTGCCGGTCAAGCGCGCGGATCTCGCTGACAATCTGTGGCAGGCACGGCAGGTCGGCACATCGACATCGAAATATGAAGACGGCCTGCGGATCCTCGACGAAGAATTCGCCGGCTGACGGAAAGATTGCCGGCTGCGGCGTGACCGGATGTGGAAATTTCAAGCGCCGCTCTACTCGGGGATGTGAGGCGTATGTCGCTTATCCTCGGCAGGATCGGCATCGATCCGCGCCTTGTCGGGATCGAAGGCGCCATGGCGGGCGATGGCCAATGCAGGGGTGTCGGGCGTCTCGTAGGCCCACATGAAGTCGTTCGCCGATCCGCCGACCGCATGAACCCGCCAATAGCTCGCCGTGCCCTTCAACGGGGCGCGCTTTGTGGTGTTCGTCTTCTCGAGAAGGTCGAAATAGATATCCTCGAAAGGGATATAGAAAACAGGATCATGTCCTTCTTCGTGAAGTACTTTTGCCCGATCGGTTGAGGCAATGATCGCGTCGGAGAACCTGACCGTCACGGTTCCATTGAACGGGGTGATCGTAAGCGCGCTGCGGCGGTGGGCGGAATTTGCGGCTAAGGGCTGCATTCGACTTCTCCGTTGACTGCGCTGTCTTTCTGAAACGTCATATCGCCCATCGAGGTTCCAGTTTGGCTAGTCATTGGCGTTCGACAAATGCATCGATGATTACCCGAGTTCCGTCAAACCGAGATCTTGGCAGCGATGGCTGCCTCTGTGCGTCTGCCGCGACGGAAAATGTTGCTGCCGCGGCAGCTGTAGCGGTGGGCGCTTTGGTTGGGTGGTTCGACTTCGCGTCAAAGACATTCCGCAAGATTCCCGCGACCCAGGCTTCCCAACCCTCCCCAGCCGCAGGTTGAAACATCTGCTGCGGGCTATCCAATCCAGATTCAAGGGAACATTACCGCCGAAGAGTTCGTTCCCCAGGTCATCGACACCAAAACGGCGGTGGGCTTCGAACGTGAAGGGAGATTGCCATGAAAGTCGGTAACTGCATGACGAGGAATGTCGAGATCGCGAACCCCGAACAGTCCATTGGCGAGGTAGCGCAGATGATGGGCAGGCTCGACGCCGGGGTGATGCCAGTGGGTGACAACGATCGGCTGGTCGGGATGATCACCGATCGTGATATCGCGATCCGCGGCGTAGCATCGGGTAAGGGACCTGACACCAAGGTGCGTGATGTCATGAGCCCGGAGGTCAAATACTGCTTCGAAGACGAAGACGTCGAGCATGTGCTTGAGAACATGGGCGACCTGCGGGTGCGTCGGCTACCGGTTCTGAACCGCGACAAGAGGCTTGTCGGCATCATCTCCCTTGGTGATCTCGCGACGAATGGCGAAGCGGCAGAAGCGGGAGAGGCCTTAAGCGGCATCTCGATGCCGGGAGGCGAACATTCGCAAACCGCTCACTGACTGACGTGACGCGTTAACGCCGGGTCAACATGATTGTCCTGCGGAGCGTCGGCCGACGCTGACGCTCCGCAGGACAAGCTCGTCAACCATGTCCAAACGTTATCTCGCGGCCGGGGTGGCCCTCAGTTGCAGACGCTAGGCATGAGCGCAGATGTTTTCGGACGATTGCAAGCGTCCCGCCAAGGCCTATGATGGAGTGGCCTTTCGGAGTGGATGGATTTGGGTTGGTCGCTGAATCTCGGGACGATCGCAGGCACGACCGTGCGCGTTCACTTTACCTTCCTGCTTCTGCTCGTCTGGATTTGGCTGACGCATTATCAGATTGGCGGCGCGCCAGCAGCCTGGGAAGGCGTTGCCTTCATCATTGCCGTCTTTGCCTGCGTGGTCCTGCATGAGTTCGGCCACATCGCCGCCGCACGGTACTTCGGCATCAGCACGCCCGACATCACGCTTTTGCCGATCGGCGGCGTGGCCAGGCTCGAACGCATGCCGGAAGAGCCGGGGCAGGAGTTCGTGATCGCGGTCGCGGGGCCGCTGGTCAATGTCGCGATCGCTGCGCTGATCTTCGCCTTGCTCGGCGGGTCGGTGGGTGTCGAACAGATGGCCGGGATCGAGGATCCGCGTACGAATTTTCTCGCCAGGCTTGCCGGGGTCAATGTCTTCCTGGTGCTTTTCAACATGATCCCGGCCTTCCCGATGGATGGCGGCCGTATCCTGCGCGCCGCCCTCGCCGCCCGCCTTTCCTGGTCGCGCGCGACCCAGATCGCTGCCACGATCGGGCAGGGATTGGCCTTCGTCTTCGGTTTCCTTGGGCTGTTCTACAACCCGCTGCTGATCTTCATCGGCATCTTCGTCTATCTCGCCGCGGCGGCGGAAGCGCAGAACGCACAGATCCGGGAGGTTGCCACTAGCGTCCTGGTCGGGGACGTGATGATCACCGAGTTCGCCCGGCTGGAACGGTCGGCGACGCTCGACGAGGCAATCGAGATGCTGCTCGCCACCACGCAGCACGAATTCCCTGTCATCGACTCCGCTGGCCATCTCCAGGGGTTGGTGACACGCGACGACATGATCCGGACATTGAAGGAAAAGGGACCCGCTGCACCGGTTACGAGCGCAATGCGCAACGATATCCCGAAGATACATTACCGCAAAAGCCTCGAGGAAAGCCTGCGGCTCATGCAGCAGTCAGACGTGCCTGCCGTTGCCGTCGTGGACAATTCCGAACGGCTGGTGGGGCTCATGACACACGAAACGATAGGCGAGATGCTCATGGTCCGCTCAGCCGTTTCAGATGCCTTCCGTTTTGGCCGTTTGCGTGGGGACAAGCCGCGACTCACACGGATCTGAGCACGAGGGCGATGCGCCCTGTCGTCGGCACAGAGCTGGAGATCGAAGACGTGCAGGCCGAAACGACGTTGTTCCGGCCTGCCTGCCTTTTGCGTCTTAAGAACCCGCGACGTGAGGCAGAAGTTCAAGCACGCCGCGATAGATCATCTCGCCGGCAACGTAGAGGATAATCACCAGGCCGACATAGGCAATCCAACGATACTTCTGAAGCAGGTTGGCAATGAAACTTGCGGCGATGCCCATCAGCGCGACGGAGAGGATAAGGCCGAAGATCAATACGTTCGGATGCTCGCGCGCGGCACCCGCTACCGCCAGAACATTGTCGAGCGACATGGAGACGTCGGCGATGACAATCTGCCAGGTTGCCTGCGCGAGAGTCTTGCGTGGAGCTTTGCCGGCTATGATGCCGTCGTGGTCGACGTCACTTTCCGACAGCGCTTCGATCGCCTGTGTTTCCTGTGCATGGTTTTGCCGGAGTTCGCGCCACATCTTCCAGCACACCCACAACAGCAGCACACCGCCTGCCAGCAGTAGGCCGACGACCTGCAGGAGCTGGGTTGTCGCAGCCGCAAAGCCGATGCGCAGAACGGCCGCTGCGACGATACCAACGAAGATCGCCTTTCTGCGCTGCTCCTTGGGGAGCCCGGCGGCGGCAAGGCCGATAACGATGGCGTTGTCGCCGGCCAGCACCAGGTCGATCATGATGACCTGCAAGAGAGCGGTCATTGCTTCGGGACTGAAAAATTCTGTCATACGGCACCCTTGCGTTCAGGGGTGACGCGGCTTGCGAGCATAACCGTAGAGCAACGCGGATACCGCGTATGACAAGAAGAATGCCGCTACAGCTGAGGAGATCTCAAAGCCAGGCCACCCAGATTGGAGTTCCAGTCCGACATCACAGTCCTGATGGACTGCCAGAGGGGCCCGGCCTGGTAGCACCTAGCTAATGGCAGGAAGCGAGAAACTCAAGCTGAATTGTGGTCCGGGGTGTGCGAAAGCCAGGCGTCACGCCCTGGCTGCGCGGTCCAGCTATCGGTTTCCTGGGGTGCCCTTTCGGCCAGCGGCAGTCCGAATGCGCTTGACAAGATGGCGATCGCCCGCTCAACTTGACGCATTCACCAGGGGAGTCCCGGCAAGGGGCTGAGATACTGCTGGCTTTCGCGGCGCAGTGACCCGTTGAACCTGATCCAGTTCATACTGGCGTAGGGACGGTGCAAGCGCTTTGCGGGAGTCGATGCCCGAAAACCTGTAAGCAGGCAGGCCAAAGCGTCTTTTCATCCTTCCGGCACAGAACTGGGTCTCCAATGCATGAGCAAAGGAGCCTCAAATGAATGCCATTACCCCCGCCGTGTCGACGGGACCGCTGCCCGCCTCCAGGAAGATCCACAAACCCGGCACGATCCACCCGCAGATCAGGGTGCCGATGCGGGAAATCGCCGTCCATCCAACGGCCGGCGAACCGCCTGTCACCGTTTACGATCCGTCCGGCCCCTATACAGATCCGACCGTCGAGACGCGTATCGAGAACGGGCTTGCCCGGCTTCGGCACGCGTGGGTCAAGGCGCGCGGGGACGTCGAATTCCAGGAAGGCCGCAGTGTCAGGCCGGAGGACAATGGGTTCGTGTCAGGCGAACGGCTGACGCCGGAATTTCCTGTCCGCCACCGACCGCTCAAGGCCGGGGCGGGCAAGGCGGTGACGCAGCTTGCCTATGCGCGCGCCGGGATCATCACCCCCGAAATGGAGTTCGTCGCCATTCGCGAAAATCTCGGCCGCGAGAGCCTACGTGGCGGGATGCAGCGCGACGGCGAGTCTTTCGGCGCGGCAATCCCGGATTTCGTCACGCCGGAATTCGTGCGCGACGAGGTTGCGCGCGGGCGGGCGATCATTCCCGCCAACATCAACCACCCGGAGAGCGAGCCGATGATCATCGGCCGTAATTTCCTCGTGAAGATCAATGCCAATATCGGCAATTCGGCTGTCACCTCCTCGATGGCCGAAGAGGTCGAAAAAATGGTCTGGGCGACCCGTTGGGGAGCCGACACCGTCATGGACCTGTCCACCGGCCGCAACATCCACAACATCCGCGAATGGATCATCCGCAATTCTCCGGTGCCGATCGGTACTGTCCCGCTCTACCAGGCGCTCGAAAAGGTCGGCGGCATCGCCGAGGATCTGACCTGGGAAGTCTACCGCGATACGCTGATCGAACAGGCCGAACAGGGGGTCGACTATTTCACGATCCATGCCGGCGTGCGGCTGCACTACATCCCGCTGACGGTCGACCGGGTCACCGGCATCGTCAGCCGGGGCGGTTCGATCATGGCCAAGTGGTGCCTGCATCATCACCGCGAGAGCTTTCTTTATGAGCATTTCGAGGAAATCTGCGATATCTGCCGCGCCTATGACGTGTCCTTCTCGCTCGGCGATGGCCTTCGCCCCGGCTCGATCGCCGATGCCAACGACGCGGCGCAATTCGCCGAACTGGAAACGCTTGGCGAACTGACCAAGATCGCGTGGGCCAAGGATTGCCAGGTCATGATCGAGGGGCCGGGCCATGTCCCCATGCACAAGATCAAGGAGAACATGAACAGGCAACTCGAAGTCTGCGGCGAGGCTCCGTTCTACACGCTCGGGCCGCTGACGACCGACATCGCGCCAGGCTACGACCACATCACCTCCGGCATCGGGGCGGCGATGATCGGCTGGTACGGCACGGCCATGCTCTGCTACGTCACGCCCAAGGAGCATCTCGGCCTGCCTGACCGCAACGACGTCAAGACCGGTGTCATCACCTACAAGATCGCCGCTCACGCCGCCGATCTCGCCAAGGGTCATCCGGCAGCCAAGCTCCGTGACGATGCACTGTCGCGGGCGCGGTTCGAATTTCGCTGGGAAGACCAGTTCAATCTGTCGCTCGACCCTGAAACGGCGCGCTCCTTCCATGACGAGACCTTGCCGAAGGAGGCGCACAAGCTGGCGCATTTCTGCTCCATGTGCGGACCGAAATTCTGCTCGATGCGCATCTCCCATGACATTCGGGCCGAGGCCCAGAAAGAGGGCATGGCGGCGATGGCGGCAAAATACCGCGAGGGCGGCGATCTTTATATGGCGGTGAATGGCGAACCGCCTGGGCCGAAGGTGACGGAGCCATCATGAGGGTGCTGGTCAAGGGGGCCGGCGTCGCCGGTCTCACCGCCGCCTTCGAACTCGCCGCCCGCGGTGCGGTGGTGACCATCGCCGAGATCCGGCATGGCCTTGGCGGCAACGCATCATGGATGGCCGGTGGCATGCTGGCGCCCTGGTGTGAGCGCGAAAGCGCCGAGCAGCCGGTGCTGGACCTTGGACACGACGCCGCCGACTGGTGGGATGCGGTGCTGCCGGGCCACGTCACGCGGGCCGGAACGCTCGTTTTGGCGATGTCGCGGGATGCGGGCGAACTCAACCGGTTTGCAAGCCGCACGTCGGGCCATCGGTGGATCGACGAAGACGAAATTGCGCTCCTGGAGCCCGATCTCGCCGGCCGTTTCCGTCGCGGGCTGTTCTTCCCGGGTGAAGCCCATCTCGACCCGCGCCGTGCCATGGCTGCGTTGCATGAAAAGCTCGCCGGAAGCGGCGTCGAATTCCACTTTGGAGCGGACGCCCAGTACATGACGGGGTTCGACCGCGAGATCGACTGCGCGGGAATGGCATCCCGCGATGACAGGCTTCGCGGCGTTCGCGGCGAGATGCTGATCCTGCATGCGCCGGATATTTCGCTGTCGCGCCCGGTCAGGCTGCTGCACCCGCGCTTGCCGCTCTATCTGGCGCCGCGCGCCGACCACCATTTCATGGCGGGCGCAACGATGATCGAGAGTCTGTCCACGGGACAGGTCACGGCGCGCTCGATGATGGAACTCCTGAACGCCGCCTATTCGGTTCACCCCGCCTTCGGCGAGGCCACGATCGTTGAGACCGGCGTCGGTGTTCGCCCGGCCTTTCCCGACAATCTGCCGCGCGTCGAATCGCATGGCAGAACCGTCGCGATCAACGGACTCTACCGCCATGGTTTCCTTCTGGCCCCCGCCATGGCCCGCTGGGCCGCCGAGCTTGTTTTCGATTCTGACAAACCAGTGGAACTTGCAGATGAAACTGACGGTCAACGGCGAAGCGCATGAGATCGCCACCGCCACCCTGGCGGAGCTTCTCGCTACGCTTGACTACGAGGGCAACTGGCTTGCAACGGCCGTGAACAGCGACCTCGTGCATGCGGCGGAACGGGCGCTGTTTCAGCTGAAGGACGGCGACCGGATCGAAATTCTCTCACCCATGCAAGGAGGTTAGCAACGTGCTCGAGCTTTACGGAACGAAGCTTGCGTCGCGCCTTCTTCTCGGCACCGCACAGTACCCCTCGCCCGCCATTCTTGCCGACGCGGTCAAGGCGTCCTGCGCATCCGCGGTGACCGTCTCATTGCGCCGCGAAATGGCAGGCGGCAGGGGTGGAGAGAAATTCTGGTCGCTCATCCAATCGCTGCGGCTGCACGTCTTGCCCAACACCGCCGGTTGTCATTCCGTCAAGGAAGCCGTCACCACCGCAAAGATGGCACGCGAGATCTTCGGCACGAACTGGATCAAGCTCGAGGTGATCGGCAATCATGACACGCTGCAGCCTGACGTCTTCGGTTTGGTCGAGGCCGCGCGAATCCTGTGTGAAGACGGCTTTGCTGTATTTCCATACACTACGGACGATCTCGTCGTCGCCGAACGGTTGCTGGAAGCCGGATGCAGGGTGCTCATGCCGTGGTGCGCGCCGATCGGTTCGGCGCTCGGGCCAGTGAATGTCACCGCGCTCCGTTCGATGCGCGGCCATTTCCCGGAGGTCCCGCTGATCGTGGATGCGGGCCTCGGCCGCCCATCCCACGCGGCGCTCGTGATGGAACTCGGCTTCGACGCGGTGCTCCTCAACACGGCAGTGGCCAGGGCCGCCGATCCGGTCGGTATGGCGCGCGCGTTCGGCAAGGCAGTCGATGCCGGCCGTGAGGCCTATCGCTCGGGCCTGCTCGAGCCGCGCGACGTCGCCGTCCCATCGACGCCGACAATTGGCCAGGCTGTCCTTCAATGAATATCGACCCTTTTTATCTGATCGTCGACAGCGCCGCCTGGATCGAAAGGCTGGCGCCGCTCGGCGTCAGGCTGGTGCAGCTTCGCGTCAAGGACTTGGACGAGGCCGCGCTGCGCGCCGAGATCCGCAAGGCGAAGGCCTTGTGCGCCCGTTACAAATGCCAGCTCATCATCAATGACTTCTGGCGGCTGGCGATCGAGGAGGGCTGCGATTTCATTCATCTCGGGCAGGAAGATCTGCAAGCGGCGGACCTCCGCCAGATAAGGGCTGCAGGTCTCCGTCTCGGCCTCAGCACGCACGACCATCTCGAGCTCGAAACAGCCCTTGCCGCCAGACCGGACTATATCGCGCTCGGCCCAATCTATCCGACCATCCTGAAACAGATGAAATGGGCGCCGCAGGGGCTCGATCGGATTGGCGAATGGAAGCGCCGGATCGCGCCGACACCCCTGGTCGCGATTGGCGGCCTCAACCCTGACCGGATCGAGGGTGTCTTCGGTGCAGGTGCGGACAGCGCCGCGGTCGTGACCGACATTACATTGAATGCCGACCCGGAAGCGCGAACATGCGAGTGGATCGAAAAGTCGAGCCGATGGCGCTGAGGCGCGAACCGCATGTGCTTGTCGTCGGCGGATCGGACTCCAGCGGCGGCGCCGGCATAGCCCGCGACATCGAGACGATCTCGGCCCTCGGCGTGCGCACCTGCCTTGCCGTTACCGCCGTGACGGTGCAGACGCATGAAGCCGTCACGGAAATCCACAATTTGCAACCCGATCTGGTGGCCGATCAGATGCGTGCCGCGCTGCAAGCCAACGAGGTAGCGGCCATCAAGATCGGCATGCTCGCAACGGAGCAGATCATCGTCGCCGTGGCGAATGTGTTGCGCGAAAACCCACAGATACCGGCAGTCGTCGACCCGGTACTGGCCTCCTCTTCGGGCAGGCCGCTTCTGGAAATAGGCGCCATCGGCGTCCTGAAGCATGAACTCATCCCGCTTTGCCGTCTCGTCACGCCCAACCTCATCGAACTGGCTATCCTGGCCGGCTCGGAACTGGCCATGGACGAGGACGGCGCATTGCAACAGGGTCAAAAATTGCTGACCGCTGAGCAGCAGGCCCTGCTGATCAAGAGCGGCCACGCCGTGGGATGTCGATCCACGGACATCCTGCTGCGCTCAGGTCGAGAACCTGTCCGCTTCGACGCGCCGCGTCTTGCCGGATCGATGCGTGGGACGGGTTGCGCGCTGGCCAGCGCCATCGCCGCGCATCTGGCAAACGGAAGCCTGCTTGAAGACGGTGTGCGCAGAAGCAAGCTGCTGGTTTTCGAGAAGCTTCGGAAAATCGGTTCCTCGGGACTGAGGGTTCCCTAGATCGGAATGACCCGGGTTTGGCGGCTCGTCCCCATAGGTTTCCGTTCGACGTTGCCGACGAACTGCCGCCGCGGACGCAGACCATCGTCACTGACCGTGTCCCCCTGCCCGCTCTGATCCCAG
This sequence comes from Mesorhizobium sp., assembly GCF_004962245.1. Lineage (GTDB taxonomy): Bacteria > Pseudomonadota > Alphaproteobacteria > Rhizobiales > Rhizobiaceae > Mesorhizobium. Next base: position 52,674 of record NZ_SUHQ01000006.1, read on the forward strand.
AAGGAATAGCCAGGGCCTTGTTCCGGATTTGACGCACGGCGGACTCGTGGGTCATGCTGGACGGATGACAAGGGGTGTGCTGCTGGACCTTGCAGGCGTCATCTATGATGGCGAGACCGCCATACCAGGCGGAGTCGACGCCATCGCGCGTTTGCGCCAGGCGGGTTTGGCCGTACGCTTCGTAAGCAATACCACGCGCTCATCGAAACAGAGGATTCTCGAACGTCTGGAGGCGATGGGACTCACCGTTTCCAAGGCAGATGTTTTCACGCCGGCGCACGCCGCGCGCGAATGGCTCCTTCGGAATGGCCGTGCGCCATATTTGTTGATTCACCCCGGCCTTGCGCCGGATTTTTACGAACTGCCGGATCGCGACAAGCGTGCTGTCATCGTCGGCGATGCCGGAGAGGCCTTCACCTATGCGGCGTTGAATGACGCGTTCCGCGAGCTGAGCGCGGGGGCCGAATTGCTGGCCCTTGCCACCAACCGGACGTTCCGGGATAGCGACGGCGAGCTCAGCCTCGATGCCGGGCCATTCGTTGCGGCATTGGAATTTGCCTCCCTGAAACGCGCGACCGTTCTCGGCAAGCCCTCGCCGGCATTCTTTCTGTCGGCGCTGGCAAGCATGGACTGTCCGCCAGATCAGGCGATCATGGTCGGCGACGATGCAGAGGCCGATATAGCTGGCGCCCTGCGCGCCGGACTTTCGGGCGCATTGCTGGTGCGGACAGGTAAATACCGGCAGGGCGACGAGGAACGGTTTGATCCGCGCCCGACCGCAACCGTCGCCGATCTCGCGGCGGCAGCCGACTGGATCATTGCGCACCAAGACTGATCGAGGCTCGTATCAGGACCGGCGCATCGCGGCGCCGATCGTCTTTGGGTATCCCAACTCCGCTGAATGGAGATCCTGCCACCCTTCACCTGCACGATCCGTGGAAAGGAGACGACGATGAGTGATATCGACAGCAAAGAGTTCGTTCTTGCGGGGGTCGTCATGAAACGCCTGTTATCCGGAGAACAGACCGCGGGGCAGTTCTGCCTCTTCGAGAACAACAGCGACGGAAACACGAGGACGCCGATCCACGTCCACGCCAAGGACGACGAGACGGTTTACATCATCGAAGGCGAGCTGACTGCGGTGCTCGACGGCCAACCTAGACGCCTGACCGCAGGCGACAGCATCTTCCTGCCGCGCGGCATTCCGCACCAGCTTATGAACATGAGCGGCAATCCTTGCAGATATATCTTGATCGGGGTCCCAGCTCTGTTCGACCGGTTTCTCGAGGAAGGTGGCCACGAACTTCAACCGGACGAAGTCGTAGGGCCGCCGACAGCCGAGGAGATCGAGCGTCTCCGCGAAGCGTCACCAAGGTTCGGCATCACTTTGCTCTCGGATTGGCCAAAGGCGGCGCTGGGCTGGCAAATGCGGCCGTGACCACCTCAACGCCGACGTCCTGATGCAGGTGAGCGATCACAACCCAGTTGCTCTTGGTTGTGCGCTGGAGGGAGAACCGTCCTTCGACAAGGGCCAAAGCTCGCCTTCGAGAAGGTCGGATCGAACGGCGGTTGCAGGACCAGGGCCTGCTGGATGAGGCGGTCGAGCACGGTTGAGATGCCGAGCCCACGCTCGCCTCTGCCGGCTTGGGGCTTTGTCTGGACCGACCAGGCTGAGCTCCTCGGCCTCTGACTCTGGGCCCATCAGCCGGGCATCGTTTTTCCAAACAGTTGGCCACGGGATTCGCCCCGACAGAGACGCAGTCCGACAATCGGAGGATTCTGGCCTCTGAAGGTGGCGTCTCGGCAAACTGTTGCCGATCAGCTGTCGCTAACCGACGGGAATATCGCAGCTATTCTGAGACGGTAGAAAGCCGCCAAGACTGGCGAACTGAATGGTAGGCCCGGAGGACGTCATCAAATAGTTGATTTAATTTGTCTTTTTCGTGGACACAGATCAAACATCCTTTCCGTATCGTTCCGTATGGTTCCGCGAACCGTACAGTCGAATTTACCCAATGCCTCCTCCACGCCACGAGCAGTCATTGGTCAATTACCGGCCGACGGTCTCGGTCCAACCCTTAGTGGACAGTCGAGTCTACTTTTCGTCGCCTGGCGCCACTTCGAATAGTCTCGCTTCCTGCAATCGGTTCAAGAATCACCAGTGTGTCGTCCACTTCCGAGATAGGGAATAGCCGCTAACTATCGGCCAGAATCGCGCGTTGCTCGGCAATTTAGGATTCGGACAGGCGGCACGTGGCTGAGCTGGACGAACTGCGAGAGACTCATCCTGCTTTCGGCAATCTCGTGAGATTAGGCGGCCAGGGAGCGCGACGCATTTCGTCCGAAGTATCGCCTATGATGAGATGAGGGTCGTCCGAGCGCTCTGGTGAATATTAGCGCATTTGATAGTATCGCTCCACTCCGCCAGCCAAGGCAATGAAGCATGTCGGAAAAGCGTCGAGCAGAGCCTCCAATCGTGGGCCTTGCCAAGGGCATTCTGAGCAAGGACGACAGCAGTGCGTCCGACGTTCGAAGCGAGCGGCGCGTTATGACAGCTCTCTGTTATGATCTGGTCGGATCAACCGACCTGCTCGCAGTTCTGGATATCGAGGACTATGAAGAACTGATGTCGGCCTTTCGGCGTGAGGCAAGACAGGCAATCTCATCGTACTCGGGCGTTATCGTGAGCGAGGCCGGCGACGGCGGTGTCGCACTTTTTCCAGCAGAGATGGAGGCAAAGGACGCGGCTTCGCAAGCGATCCGGGCAGGACTCGAAATCATTGAAGCGTGCAAGCAGGTCGGGCTGGAGAAAGACCATACGGACCTACATGTTCGGGTCGGGATTGCTACATCCATCATCCTCGTTCACGGGGACGGCAGTGACCCGGCGCATGCCAGCGTCACGGGCCCTGCTTTGGCCATGGCGACGCGGCTCCAGGCTATGGCTCAGCCGGATGCAGTATTGGTGTCCGATGAGACCCGAAATCTGGCGCGGCGGTCCCACGTTTTCAGTTTTCGTGGCATTCACGTTATTAAGGGTTTCGCGGAGCCGGAGCGGACTTGGCGTGCCATCAGCCACAAGCGGGACGTTGACCGCTTCTTCGCCTTCGGGCGCTTGAACAGTACCTTTATAGGCCGTGGGGACGAACTGGCCACCATCGCCGCATGTTGGCGTGATGCCGTCGCCGGCAAGGGCGGCGTCATTTTAGTGCAGGGTGAGGCCGGTATCGGCAAGTCCCGCCTGCTTTATGAAGTCCGCAAGAGGACACGCTTTCAGCGAGCAAAATTGCTGCTTTTTCAATGTCAGCCCGGCGGCTCCCACTCGGCCCTTTATCCTCTGCTGCAAAATGTTCGGAGTGACCTGGCTGGCAAAGAGGGTCGGCTGGAGACTTCAGACGTAGCGGAGGTCTTCGCAAATCAAAACGTTCACGATGACGAAGTGGTCGACATCTTCTCGTTTCTGCTTGGGGCTGAAGGATCGAATCCCGCTCTGAAGGAGGCTGATCTCAAGGTCATCCGGGAGAAAGCCACCTGGGCAGTTCGCAGAAGCATCGAAGCCATATGCGAACGCGGACCACTCATCCTGGTGGTCGAAGACATACATTGGATCGACCTCACGTCGAGGCAATTGCTGGCGGAACTTGCACTCTTCATTCATCGGGTGCCCGTGCTTCTCATAATGACTGCGCGACCTGGATCTGAGACTTATTCAGGGTTCCGGGACTTGCCGCATATTACTCTGAAGCCGCTCGATCGCGAGGAAACGCGACAGGCAATCATGGCCATGCGGCCGGAAATCGGGTCAGCCGCGCATTCGGAACTCATTAGCATGGTGGAGGAAGTAACCGGGGGCGTACCTCTTTTCATCGAGGAAATCTGCCAATGGATCGCCGAGAATGCAGCCTCCATAACGGATCGCCTTGCGCCAGCCGGCTCATCAAGCCGAATATCGGTTTTTGAAGGCATCCTTGAAGCCAGACTGGAAGCGTTGGGACCCGCAAAGGATGTGGCACGAGCGGCCGCCGTCGCCGGCAATCGTTTCAATCTGGAATTGCTCCGGAAGCTGTTGGCGCAATACAGTGACGAGACGATCGGGAATGCACTGGACACCCTCATCGAGACGGGATTCCTGATCCGGGTCAGGCCTTCCGGCGAGCCCGACTATGGATTTCGTCATGCCCTGATCCGGGAGACAATCTACAATGCATTGCTGCGGAGGAGACGGCAGGCCCTCCATCAGTCGCTTTTCTCCGCTGTCGGCCGCGACCGAAATCTGGCGCCGTGGCTGGGTACGGCTGAACTGGCAGAACATGCTGAACGCGCTGGCCTTATCGAGGAAGCGATCGATCAGTTCATCGCAGCCGGCCGGGAGAGTTACGTCCGCTCTGCAATGGCCGAGGCGAGACAGATTCTCGACCATGCCATGACCCTTTGCCAGCGCGTGAGAAGGCCGGATAAGCAGGATGTTTTGCGCCTCGCCGCGATGATGCCGCTCGGGCCGATACTTACAGCCACGGAAGGTCCAAACTCGCTGCCGGCACGCAAACTTTACGAGGACGGGGTAGAGATCGCCAGGCGGCGGCCACTCGCCGAGCGTGCGAAGTGGTTTCCGATCTACTGGGGTTGGTGGTTCACCGGCCCCACCATCGACGGGGAACGCGCACGGACAGTCCTCGCCGACCTGAGGGATGTCGACGACCCCGAAGTGCAGTTTCAGGCCAGACACTGCGTTTGGGCAATCGAATTCAATCTTGGACATCACAAGAACTGCATCGCGGCGGTCGACGAAGGACTTGCGCTCTATGGGACGGGCCAAAGGCCAGGGAATGCCACTCTGTTCGGCGGCCATGACGCCAGGGTCTGCGGCCTGTCGCACAGGGGTCTCTCTCAATGGTTTACCGGCCGGGCCGCAAGCGCGGTTCGGTCGTTGGCTGAAGCCAGGCGCTGGGCAATGCAAACGGCGCATGTTGGAAGTATCGCCCATGTCTATATCAACGAAGCGATGCTTGATTGCTATCGCCGCGATTTCTCAGCGCTCCGGGGGGTCATCGCCGATATCCGCGAATTGACGAAGCGCCACCATCTGCCCTCCCTTGCCGCCTTGGCGCAAATTCTCGAAGGCTGGTGCGAAGGAAATGCTGCTCGGGTAGAGCAAGGCAGGGACCAGATCAAGGAGGGTCTCGCGATCCACGGCGAACTCCAGACGCCGGAAGACTATCCTGTCTACTACGGCATGCTGGCGGAGCTTCTGGCCCGGACAGGCGAGACTGACGAGGCCCTTGCGCTTGTCTCTTCCGCGGTCGCGGAAGCCGAAGCAGGTGGCAGTCTTTCTTGGCTCGCCGAACTCTATCGGCGAAAGGCCCATCTCCTTCTACTTACAGGTTCCTCAGGCACGGATGTTGTTGCCGCGCTCTCCAAAAGCCTGGCTACCGCCGATGAGCAAAACGCGGTGCCAATCCTGCTCAATGCATACGAGATGCTCAGGACATGGGGCGTATCAGAGGAACTATCCCGGCAGTACCGCAGTCGCGTCGACCTAGCGAAATCAGCCATCGAGCAAGGCGCGGCATTGTTCGTCAATCTAGAACCGAGCCTGCGCCACTAGCCCGCGCGGCTGGGAGATCAGGGAGCCTCCATGCTGGAACGATACGAGCGCTCGGGTCCTCCGCCGCGCGAAGCACTCATGCGGCTAATGACGATGCGCGAGCTCTTGGGCATCACACGGATTGCAGACATCACAGGTCTCGACGTGCTCGACATACCCGTGGTTCAGGCGGTCAGGCCTTTCTCCCTTTTAAATTCCGTTTCGCAAGGCAAGGGGCCGACCAGAACCGAAGCTGCGGTATCGGCCATTCTCGAGGCCGCAGAGTCCTACTTTGCCGAGCGCTTGGCGCACTACGACCCCATCGTGGCCTCCGCAGACTCCCTGAATATTCCTCCTGAAAGATTCGAAGCCCATCTCCAGCCTGGTGTCGACCCAGGCTGGCGCAGCAGCGAGATAGCTTGGATTCATGCCGAGAATATCCTCAAGGGTGGTCTACAGGATTGGGTTCCATTCGAGCTTGTACACACTGCCTACGTGTTCCCGCCGTGGCCCCACGAGGAAATCTTCGCTTCATCGACGTCCGGCCTGGCGGCCTCCTTCGAGGAAACGGACTCTATCCTGCACGGTATGATGGAATGCATCGAGCGCGACGCACTCACGCGGGCGGAGCGAATCCATGGCTTTTTCCAGCGCCATCGAATTGACCCAAGAACGATCGACGATCCGACAGTTGCGAGCCTTCTCGAAAGGCTGGAAGCCAAAGGCCTGCTGGTGGCGCTTTGGCACGCCCCCTCACCGCTGGGACTACCGGTGATCTGGTGCCATCTCATGGAGGATCGGCCGCCGGAAACTGCAATTCTTCACCATCCGGCAGAGGGCTCGGCTGCAGGTTTCGATGCCGCGTCCGCGATCGTTCACGCAATCTACGAGGCGGCGCAGTCGCGACTGACGGCGATCTCCGGCGCCCGTGATGACCTGACGCGTGCGTCCTATCCAAAATATCCCGATTGGCAAAAAATTGCGGCGCACCGGCGCCTCCTGTCCGACGGCCCCCGAGAGGTTCATTTCCATGCGATTGCCGGGCAGTATTACGCCAGCGCGGGAAATAGGATGTACGCTCTTCTCGCACAGATCGAGGCCGCAGGAATTGATACAGTGTATAGGATTCAAATCGATACGAGACCGCTCGACGACCTGTCGGTCGTCAGGATCGTCATACCGGCCTTAACGCCGCTGTTGCATGGCTAGGCAAATGCGTCCCAAGCTGGTCTTTGCCGGTCCCACCCTGTCACAGGGCGAAGTGCTGGAAGTGGTGGAGGCGATCTGCCTTCCGCCGGCTGTGCAGGGTTCGATCATTGCGGCTGTGCAGCATTTTGATCCGAGTGCGATAGTCATCATCGACGGTGGCTTTCAATCGGAGCCGGCGGTCAGGCACAAGGAAATCCTTTGGGCAATGGCGAAAGGTGTTCCGGTAATAGGCGCAGCGAGCATGGGGGCTCTTCGCGCTGCGGAACTCTTTCCATACATGCAGGGAGTGGGGCTCATCTACCGGTGGTATCGTCGTTTTGCGTTTGCGCCTGACGATGCAGTGGCCGTGCTGCACGGACCATGGGAGGTAAACTCCGCGCCCATAACCCACGCGCTGATCGATCTTCGCATGACGGTTCGCAGGGCCTGCCGTCGAGGCATCATTTCGGCTGAATACGGAACCAGCCTGCAGCGCGCCGCGCAAGTTCTCAATTTTCGCGAGCGCACGCTCGCCCGCATGGTCGGTGACGCCTTGTCATGCGAAGGTGATCTCGTTGTCGAGAAATATCAGGAGATCCTCGCCGCAGCTTTTGTTCAGCAAAAGAAGCAGGATGCGCGTGATGCACTCCAGCTATTGCATCACGGTTTATTCAAGAGGCCGGTACCCCTGCCGGATTTCCAATTGACGGCGGCTTTCTCAAGGGATCTCGACGAAGCCGGGTTAAAGATTTGAAAGCGTCAGGGCGAGAATTCTCAATCTCAATTTACAATACGTATGGCATTTTGCTAATGTATTAGAATGAGAGGGGCTGAGCTACTGGGGACGCTCGATCGATCCAGCGACCAAAGTCGCTCCGTCGGCACGCGCTTCCTGCTATTTCCCCAGGTGCCCCACCTCGCTGATTACGGCACACCCGAGACCGTCTGGATATCGACCCCGCCGGGCCGGTTACGCTCCGGTCCGGAGGACCATCGCATCTATGTCCGCGATCCGCTCCTCGACAAGGAACCTTACGAATATCCCTATCTGCCGCCCTTCGTTGGCGAGGTCTTCCCGCCGGCGGAACCCGCCTACGACGGTCACTTCGACCAGATTTCATTGAATTCACGTCAGTTCCTGGCGGCACACGCCTTCGGGGCAGTCAGCCGGGTCCTGGACATCTGGGAAAGCTACCTTGGGCGGCCGATTACCTGGTACTTCGCCGAAACCTATGAGCGGCTGGAGATCATTCCGTGGGTCGATTGGAACAACGCCCAGTCTGGCTATGGTTATCTGGAACTTGGCGTGGACAGGGCGCCCGACGGTCGAAATTATCCCTATGCCCTCAACTTCGATACGATTGCGCATGAGGTCGGTCATGCGATTCTGTTTTCCCTTTTTGGGGTGCCGGCAAATGGCTTGAAGACCGGCGACTTCGCGTCGTTCCATGAGGCGAGCGCCGACATAACGTCGCTTCTGTCCTTCCTGCATTTCGACAGCGGTCTCGACCGGCTGCTGCGCCACTGCAACGGCAACCTCCTCATCATGAACGAACTCAACCGCATTGCCGAACTGATCGGCGACCAGCAGATTCGCCTCGCCAGCAATTCGCGCCGCATGTCTGAAGTCTCCGATGAGATCCATGACAGGTCGCGGCCTTTCACGGGGGCGGTATTCGATACGATCGTAGACACCTACCACGCGAATCTCGTGGGTGATGGACTAGCCGACGAGCGGCTTCTCGACATCGACATCAGGGATATCGACGAGGCCGCCATGCACCGCATCTCGGATTTCACGGCGCTGGCCTTCCGTGCCAGGCCGTTCCTGTTCAAGAGCGCGCTTACCCGGGCGCGTGACGATGTGGCGCTGACCCTTGCCCGGACCTGGTCCAGCCTCGAAGCTGACGATCTGACCTTTGAGAATGCCGCGATGGCCGTTGCCGAAGCCGGCAGCCGCATCGCGCCGGCGTTGCGCGAAAAGTTTGAAGAAAACTTCAGATGGCGGGAAATTTCATGAACTGAATTGCCGAAGCGAGGAGGAGCATCATGAGCGACGACTATCACCGTCCGACACTGACATTCCCCAACGGTGCATATAATGCAACGCAGGTCAGGCTCTACGGAATTGAGGCGGAAATTGGTATTTCCATTCCCGGACAGGCCAGCGAAATCTCGAACACCAACATTTATGTCCAAACAGCACATGACGTTAGCGCCGACGAACGGGAAGTCAACGCAGCGAAAGAAGTACTTAAGAAAGCCACATCGAATAAGGTCCGCCGCGGCATAATGCTCGGCAAAGGCAATTTGCCTCATATACCGATAAGAGCCAGCTTCAGTATTAAATTGGATATAAAGGAATTTGGCACAGCCGTTGTTACTGTGACTGCACAAACATATATGCTGGGCAGCAAGCCAGAGAAAGAGCTTTCTTGCGGGTTGATTGTCGGCTACGCCTACGAAGGTCATACATTTGATCTGCCAAAACCCAAGATAATGCTAGTTAATAAATTCCCAGAATTGGAGATCCCAAAGGATGACTCTGACTATAAATTGAAAGAAGACGAAGGTTATGCTGTCTGGATCGTTGACAAACTCGACCAATGCGTGGAGATTGAAATTAACCAGGGTTTTGTCGAACAGCTTGTTCTCGAAGCGAACCTTCCCGGGAAGCGCTCGCCGACCATGTACGCCGCCAGGCAGGCGCTTGGGCACCGCAGTGGCAGGCTGACTGAGTAGTGATAGATTCCTGCTACTTAGCGGCCGTCGAGGGGTTGTGTCAGCCGGCCCGAGCTTGGTGCAATAGGAAACGATGACCTCGCGAAGCTTGGGGCGTCGAAGTTGGCTGCGGGCTGCCCAATCAACTTCCGGGCTTGGCACCCGGGCTCGGTCCGGGGTCGCTTCGCTGCAAGTGCCTACGGCAATTTTCGTCAACAAAATCAAATAGTTTGATGGGCCCGGAGGATGCGCCGGAAACATGGATTTTATTGGTTTTTTTTGTGGGCCGGAGTTGGAGACCTTCCCGCATTATTCCGTATGGTTCCGCGATCATCGATTTTGCTGCAGGATCGTCTCGGCGGCGATAAAGCCCCATGTCATGTTGGGGCCAAGGGTCGTGCCGGCTCCTACAGCGCGCGTACCGACTGGGTTGGCCATGGCGAGCCCTGCCGCATAGAGGCCGGGAATGATCGAGCCGTCCGGTCTCAGCACCTGCGCTCGCTCGTTGGTGCGGGCGCCGCCTTTGGTGCCGAGAATCGAGCGATTGATCGTCATGCCGACATAGGGCGGCTTGTCGATCGGCTTCAGTCGGTTCTCCGGGCCATGCGCCTTGTAGTCCTCCCAGCCGTTCTCACCGCGGCGGAAATCCGCGTCACGGCCCTGCGCGCAAAAATCATTCCAGCGGGCGATCGTCTCCTCGAGCGCCACCGCCGGCAGCCCGAGCTCGGCTGCAAGGCCGCCAATCGTATCGGCCTTCCTGACCCAATCGCGTTCGTAGGAGGCATACCAGCGGAAAGGCAGCGACGTTTTCAGGAAGCGGTGATCGCCAATGAGATAGCAGGGCAGATTGGCGGGTGAGCCATCCGCCCTGCGCGCATCGATCGCCTCACCAATGTTGAAGTCGTTTTCGCTGACGAAGCGCTTTCCATCGCGATTGACCACGATCGAATGCGGCTCCGCCTGGAAGGTCATGGGCAGGCCGTGCGGCTGTCCCTGGTAGCGCGTCGGCAGGCAGGGATAGACGTTCGCCTGGTCCATACGGTCCAATTGCGCGCCAACGGAAGCCGCGAGCTTCTGGCCGTCACCTTCGTTGCTGCGCGGGCTGCCGATCCGGTCGAAGGCACCGGGGAAATGGCGCAGGCGCATTTCGGCATCCCATTCGAAGCCGCCGGTGGCGATCACCACGCCGCGGCGCGCGAGAATCTTCGTTCGCCGGCCGTCGCTCTCCACTTCCGCGCCGGTGATGCGGGAGTCCGGTTCCTGAAGCAGGGTGACGGCGCGTGTTCCCAGCCGAAAGGTGACGCCGGCGTCGAGGCAGCCCTTGATGAGCCCAGTCATCAGTGCCGTACCTTGCCCGCCGGAATTCGTCAGCCATCGCCAAAGCAGCCTTGGCCAAACCTTGAACCCGGCCCGGATGGGATGGTGATAAAGATCGAGGTCGACCACCTCCTGATAGGTGAAGCTGTGTGGCAAAGTGGAGTGGCGCAGCCGGGCCGCGAACCTGCCCAGGATACGGCGGCTGAGCGGCCTGGGCGAGACCATGCGTCCGTAGAGCTTGCCGCCCGGTGCTTCGGCAAAGGGGTCCGGCTCGTTGACCAGGCGAAAATCGAGCGGCGTGCTGCCGGACAGGAAGCGCAACATGTCCGGCGCGGCCATGACGAAGGCGCTCCAGAGCGCGTCCTCCTTTCCGGCCCAGCCCTCTGGCGAGACGTGGCGCAGATAGGTCAGCGCATCTTCGCGGCTATCGGCAATGCCGGCTTCGGCTGCGGCATGATTGGCGGGCACCCATACGCCGGCGCCTGACATGGCTGAGGTGCCGCCAAGCCATTCGGTCTTTTCGATCACAAGCACCTTGAGACCGCCCTTGGCCGCTCTCAATGCCGCCGAGCAGGCCGCCGACCCCGAACCGATGACCAGAACGTCGCATTCGTCCATTGGCGTCCCCCTGCTTTTTTCATCGCCGCAGCACTATAGGGGTAGGAAATTAAATCTGTCTACTATTGTGTCGACACTTTTTGCGCTGTAGTTTCCCCTGGAGGTCGGCAGCTTGCCGGCATGTTCCTCGCAGCTCCTTGCAACAGGCAGAACCATGGACGATACCCGCCTTCCAACCGCCCCGTCCGGCATCCATATTTCCGGATCCGACGCACGCGAAAGCTACTGGCAGCCGGTACCGGCAAACGGCCATATCGATGTGGCGCTCGCGCCGCACATCGTCGGCATGGAGCATCCCTTTGCGCTGGGCACGCAATCGGTCGCGCCCGGCGGCTATGTGCGCGAGCACACGCATGAGCGCAACGAGGAGGCCATCTATGTCATCGAAGGCCACGGCCGCGCCGTCGTCGAGGGCAAGGAATATCCGCTCAGCCCGGACAGCGTGGTGTTCCTGCCGAAGAATGTCAGGCACATGTTCATCAATGACGGCGAGACGCGCCTTCGCTGGATCTGGCTGATCGTGCCCAACGGGCTGGAGGACTTCTTTCGCCTTATCGGCAAGCCGCGCAAGCCGGGCGACCGCGTGCCCTCCAATTTTCCGCGCCCGGAGAACGTGCTTGAGATCGAGCGCAAGACGGTGTTCGGGGCAGACCTTGCCGACAAGTTCGATCCCACGAAACAGAACCCCTAAGAAGCTCGGATGCTGACGCTCGGCCTCATTGGCTACGGCTCGGTCGCGCGCGGGATCGTCTCCGCTTTCCCACCGGACTCGGTCGGCTGGATCGCGCTTCTGCGCGAAGGCGCCAGTCCCGACCTGCCGGCAAATGTCCGTGCGGTCGCGCAGCTCGACAGGCTGATCGACGCGCGCCCTAAGGCGGTGGTGGAGGCGGCGGGCCAGGCGGCGGTGGCCGCCTATGTGCCCGCGCTTCTCGAAGCCGGCATCCCGACCGTCATCGCTTCGGTCGGCGCCCTCTCTGATCCGGTGCTTGCCGACCGGATCGCCATCCTCCGCCGCAATGGTGGCGCGCGCGCCATCCTGCCCGCGGGCGCCTTGGGCGGCCTCGACTACCTCAGAGCGATAGCCGCCCTTCCCGACGCGCGCGTGCGCTACACATCGAGAAAGCCGCCGGCTGCCTGGACGGCCGAACTTACCGCTCTCGGCCTGTCAGCCGAACATGAGGAGCTAACGCTTTTCGAGGGCACGCCTGAAGAAGCGACAAGAGCCTACCCGAAAAACCTCAACGCCGCGTTCGCCGTGGCGCTCGCAGCGGGCGCCGACAAGGTGACGGTGCGTGTGGTTGCCGATCCGAAGGCGGCCGGCAACACCCATGAAATCGAGGCTGAGAGTGCCGCCGGCACTGCCTCCTTCCGCTTCACCAACGCGCCGTCGCCCGACAATCCGAAAACCTCGGCGCTCATGGCGCTCAGCCTCGTCGCGGCGCTTGGCGAGCTGCTCGATACGGAAGGCGTTCGCTGATGCCCTTCTTCACCGCCGCCGATGGCTGCCGCATCCACTACGAGACATCAGGTGCCGTTGGCCCGTGCCTCATCCTCATCCCGGGGCTCGGCGGCGACGGCAGGTTCTGGTCAGGCGTGGTGCGCCTGCTGGAAGTCGACCATCGCGTGATCGTCACCGACCATCGCGGCGCGGGACGCAGCGACCGCCCGCAAAGCCCGTACTCCATTCCCCTGATCGCGCGCGACATTGCCGGCCTGCTGGCACGCACAAGCGGACCGGCGCACATTGTCGGTCATTCCACCGGCGGTGCCATCGCGCAGGTGCTGGCGCTCGATCATGCTGAACTCGGCCTGAGCTACACGATCAGCAGTTCCTGGGCGCGGGCCGATGCCCGTTTCCGCGCGCTCTTCACAGCGCGCGCCGAGCTGCTGGAGGCCGGCATGGCCGAGACCTACCAGCGCCTTGGCCATGTGCTCTGCTACGAGCCGTCCTATCTCGAGACGCATGCCGGGCCACTCGAGGCGGCGGTCGCGGCCTCCCCTCGCACCCTGGCCCCGCTTGCCGTCAGCGCCGCGCGCGTGCGCATGCTGCTCGACCATGATCGCCTCGCCGATCTGCCTGATATCGCCGTCCCGGTTCAGGTGATTGCCGCCGCGGGCGATATACTGACACCGCCCGCTCTTTCCCAGTCTATTGCCACTGCGATACCGCAGGCGACCTATGTAACCGTTGGTGGCGCGCATTTTCATCCCCTCGCCGATCCCGAGGGTTTTGCCGCTATCGTTCACCAGTTCATTGCCGAAGCCGACCGCAAATCATGACCGCTGAAGTCGACCCCACTCTCATTGACCCACGCCTGAAGCCTGGCGCCGACCTCCTTGCTGAAGGGCGCGCGATGGCGCGCGACTGGCGGCTCGGCAGCTGCCGCTTCCTCGCCGAGACCGGAATGCCGTCCGAAGCCGCATGGAAACGCAAGGCGGCGACGGAGAGACGGGTCATGCAGCACGCCCATATCGGCTTTCGCAGCGTCGACCGTACCGTAGCGGCGATCGGCGAGGTGCACGACCAATGCCGAAAGGCCGGGGTGACGGTCGACCGTTTCGGCATCACCCTCGACTGGTCGATGGGCTATCCGCAAGCCATGCGGGCAAAGGCCGCCCGCGGCACCGGCATCGTGCTCACCGGCCCGGAGGATTTCGCCCGTATCACAAATGCCGCGCCCGCCGCCGCCCATTTCGGCGACTTCATGCTTGGACTGCCGGCTGCGATGGAAAACACGCGCGCCGCGATCGCCGCCGGGGCGACGGCCGTGGGCAATCTGGGACAGTATTTCACCTTCCGGCTGCCCTATTGGGACGATGACGTGGCGACCACCGAGGCGACCGTCACCGCGCTCGGCCTGATTGCCGCGCAGGATGCCGAGATCCTCGTCCATTCCAATCTCGATGATGGATTCGCCGGGCTGTTCATCGACATGGCCTGCGCGCTCGGCATGGTGCTGATCGAGAAGCACATCGTCGAGGACCTGATCGGCGCGCGGCTAGGCCATTGCTACGGCCACCACTTCAGCGATCCGCTTTCGCGCACCGCCTTCCATGCCGCGCTGGTCCGGGTCAGCGATACGCCAGGAACCATGATCTTCGGCAATACCGTCTCCTACCAGTCGATCCCGGCGGGCAACTACGCAAGCCTGGCAAGCTATCTCCTGGCCGACATACTCGCTGTGGGGCGATGGCCGTCCGGCCATGCGATCAATCCGGTGCCGGTGACCGAGAACCAGCGCATTCCAGATGTCGACGAGATCATCGACGCACAAACCTTCGCGCATCGGCTGACGCTGCACGCGCCTTTCTACGACCCGGTCTTCGACTGGGCAAAGGTTGAGGCAATGGCCGATGTGCTGGTCGAAGGCGGGCGCCGCTTTACCGGTGCCGCCTTGGCGGGTCTGGCGGAACGGGGCGTAGATATCGAGGACCCTGCCGCCCTGATGCTGGCGATCCGGCGCATGGGACCAAGGCGCATGGAAGCGCTGTTCGGCCCGGGTGCGGCAGGCCCGAGCGCGCGCACGCCGCTGATCCATGCCGAATGGGCGCGCGAGCTGAACCACAAGGCCGTCACCTGGGTCGCGGCGCAACAGCCATTGGATACGGCAAGATCCCTCACTATCTGCATCGGCACCACCGACGTGCATGAGCATGGCAAATATCTCGTCGAACAGGCGCTCCAACGCATGGGCGTCACCATTGCCGATGCCGGGATTGCCGTCGATCCGGAAGCGCTCGTCGCCCGCGCCGCCGAAACTGGGGCGGATGCCATTGCGATCAGCACCTATAACGGCGTGGCACTGCGTTATGCGCAGGCGGTGAAGACGGCGCTTGCCACGCGCGGACTTGCCGTGCCGGTCCTCATCGGTGGACGACTGAACGAAGTGCCCGACGAGTCCAACTCGGGCCTGCCGGTGGACGTGACAAGGGATATCGCGAACCTTGGCTGCCTGCCCTGCGCCGACCTCGACGAGATGCTGAGCGCCATCCGCGCCATCCAGCCTGCCGCCTGAGGCGGCAGGCTCCGTTTGCCGCCGCCGACGGGCGCACCTCACCAGGCGGTCATGCCGCCGTCGACTGTCAGGATCGAGCCGGTGGCGAAAGAGGATTCGTCGCCGGCGAGCCATAGGATTGCATTTGCGATTTCAACCGGTTGCGCGACGCGGTTCATCGGCGAACGCGCATTCAATGCCGCGACAAACCCCTGGGGATCGCGATGGGTTTCCAGCATGCTTTGGAAATAGCTCGACCAGGTGACACCCGGCGCCACGGCGTTGACGCGGATATTGTCTGCGACATGGTCAAGCGCCATGGCGCGAGTCAGTGCCGCGACGCCACCCTTAGAGGCGACATAGGCCGCCCGATCGGCAAGTCCGACATGGGCAACGTTGGAGGCGGTGTTCACGATCACCCCACCGCCACCCGCGGTCATGACGGGAATGACATATTTGGAGCAGAGGAAGACGCCCTTGAGGTTCACGGCCATGAGAGCGTCCCAATCCGCCGCCGCAGTGGTGACGACCGAACCACGTATGCCATAACCGGCATTGTTGACCAGGATGTCCACCCGACCCAATGCCTCTTGCGCGCGGCGCACCATGGTCGCGACGGAGGCTTCGTCCGAGACGTCCGCCTCCATGGCCAGCACTCCGGTCCCGCCGGCCACCTCGCTGGCCCGCGCGCCGTCGCGGTCGACGACCAGAACGCGCGCGCCCTCCTTCGCGAACAGTTCGGTGACGGCGGCGCCGATACCGGCGCCGCCTCCAGTGACGATGGCCGCTTTGCCCTTCAAACGCATGATCAATCCCCTTTTCAAAAACTTGTTTTGCCCTATCTTGCAGAAGCTCTTGCAAAGTGTCGACACTTTTGTATTTAATTTCGGCACGAGATCGGGGACCACCGTGAAAAACACTCCTTCCGTCGAACAACAGCTGGAAATCTATCACCGGATGCTGCTGGTGCGGCATCTGGAAGAGAGCCTTGGCGCGCTTCACAAGGAGGGCCGCACGCGCGGTCCGATCCATCGCTGCGACGGTCAGGAAGCCGTCGGCGTCGCCGCGACAGCTGTGCTGGAAGCGGGCGACAAGGTCGCCACCACCCATCGCGGCCATGCGGTTTATATCGGCAAGGGCATGGCGATGCGTCCTGTGGTCGCCGAGATTCTCGGGCGGGCCACCGGCGCCTGCGGCGGGCGCGCCGGCCACATGCTGATAGCCGATGCGGAAAAAGGCGTGATCGGCGGCAACGCCATTGTCGGCGCGGGTATTCCGGCCGCCGCCGGCATGGCGCTGTCCATGCAGATCCTCGGCACTGGCAATGTCGCTATGTGCGTTTTCGGCGACGGCGCCGCCCAGACCGGCATCTGTCACGAGGCGATGAACATGGCGGGGCTGTGGAAGCTGCCCGTCGTCTTCGTGCTCGAGCACAACCAGTTCGGCCTGACCGTTCCCTCCGATGTCCAGTCGCCAGTCGAGAACCTGTCGATTCGCGCCGCTGGCTATGCGATGCCGGCCGAGATCGTCGACGGCAACGACGCGGTGGCCGTCTACCGCGCTGTCTCGGCCATGGTCGAACGTGCCCGGCGCGGCGAAGGCCCCGGCATGGTCGAATGCAAGACATACCGCATCGAAGGTTTTTCCACGTCCGACATGGGCGGCTACCAGAAGCCGGAAGATATCGCCAACTGGAAGGCACGTGACCCGCTGCAGATTTCGCGCACGGCACTTCTGGGCGAAGTCGGCGAGGCGCAGCTCGCCCGGATCGAGGCGGCGGCCAAGGCCGAGGTTGCAGAGGCGTTCGATACCGCGCTTTCCGATCCCATGCCGGAATTTTCCATCGACGAAGCCTGCAATCCCTACAGCGAGGCGCACTGACATGGCCATGATGCGATACGCTGAAGCGCTCAATGCGGCACTGCGCGAAGAGATGCAGGCGGATCCTTCCGTCTTCCTCTTCGGCGAGGACATCGGCCGCTATGGCGGCGTCTTCAAGGTGACGAAAGGGCTGATGGAGGAATTCGGTCAGACGCGGGTGCGCGACACACCGATCTCCGAGCAGGCGCTGGCCGCCATGGCGGTGACCGCCGCCATGACCGGTACCCGTCCGGTGCTGGAAATCATGTATGCGGATTTCGTGCCGCTAACACTTGATGCGCTGGTCAACCAGGCCTCGATCTACAACTACATCTGGAACGGTCAGGTGAAGATGCCTTTCGTGCTGCGCACGCAGGGCGGCGGCGGCGCCGGCGCCGGCGCACAGCACTCCAAGGCGCTCGATTCCATGCTGGCCCACATACCCGGCATCAAGGTCGTTGCCCCATCGACACCGGCCGACGCCAAAGGCATGCTGAAGGCCGCGATCCGCGACGACCAGCCGGTCGTCTTCCTCGAGCACAAGCTGCTCTACAACACCCGCGGCGAGGTGCCGGAAGGCGACGTGACCGTACCCCTTGGCAAGGCGGCAACCGTGCGCGCGGGCAGCGATATTTCGGTATTCGCCACCTCCAAGATGGTGATTGAGGCGCTGAAAGCTGCCGATCTTCTCGCTGCCGACGGCGTTTCGGCCGAAATCATCGATCTCCGGTCGCTGCGCCCGCTTGATGTCAGCGCCATCATCGCCTCGATCTCGAAAACGCACCATGCCGTAGCGGTCAACGAGGGATGGCGCTTCTGCGGCTACGCCGCCGAGCTTTCGGCAACGATCATGGACCACGCCTTCGACGAGCTGGACGCGCCCGTCGCGCGCGTCACGCTGCCGGACATGCCCATCCCCTATTCCGAACCTCTGGAAACGGCGATGCTGCCGAGTGCCGAGAAGATCCGCGCCGCCGCGCTGAAGACGCTGAAGTGAGGGGGACGGCAATGGCGACCCATCCGATCAGCATCGACAGCGCCGGCGGTGAATATATGGAAGCCGTGCTGGTGCTTGCCTGGGCGGTGAACTCAGGCGATCCGGTCAAAGCGGGCGATCTTGTCGTCACCGTCGAGACAGCCAAGGCGGCAACCGAAATCGAGGCCGACCGCGATGGCTGGCTCGCTGAAATCTTCTTCGCCGAGGGGCAGGAAGCGCCGGTGGGTGCCGTGCTCGGCACGATCGCGGACGAGAAGCCTGTGTCTGGTCAGGCGACTCCGGTCGCGCCAGCCGCGACACCTGCGGCGTCCCATTTGCCCGGGCCTGCGGACGCCCCTTCGCGCACCAATCAGCCCGGCAGCCGCGTGATCGCCAGCCCTCTCGCCCGGCGGCTTGCGGCCACGGCGGGGCTCGATCTTTCAGCGATCTCAGGCAGCGGTCCAAAAGGGCGCATCAAGAAGCGCGACATCGATGCCACCCTTGCCGCTCTCGAAGACGGGCACCGCATCGCTGTCCGGCCGGGGCCGGCTTCGGACGGCCTTCGGGCGCCCGCCGTTTCCGCACCGGCCCGGCAGGCGGCACCGGTCGTCCTCATCCATGGTTTTGGGGCGGATCGCTCCGTTTGGCGTCAGGTTGTTCCCTTGCTCGAGCCTGGGATCGAGACGATCAGCCTCGACCTGCCTGGCCACGGTACCGAAGCCGCGAGGCCGGCTGCGAGCATCGAGGAGATCGCCTTCAACCTCTCCGACCGGCTGGAAGACATGGGCGTGGAGGATGCGCATCTGGTCGGCCATTCCGTGGGCGGTGCAGCGGCTCTTGCACTCGCCAGGCTGGGTCGTCTCGCTGTGCGCTCGGTCACGCTTCTCGCTCCCGGCGGGCTTGGTCCCGAGATCAATGCAGGCTTTATTGCCGGCCTTGCCCGCGTGACCACGGTGCGGGCCCTGGAACAGTGGCTGACGGTCATGGTCGGAGACCCCTCTGCCCTGCCGGACGGCTATGCGCAGGCTGCGCTCAGACAAATCGAAAAGACCGGCAATCGCAGCGCTCTCGCGGCGATGGCCGAAAGCCTGTTCCCGGACGGCACGCAGGGCTTCGATCTCGTCGGTGCGCTTGCAGAGCTTGCCGTGCCGGCACGGCTCGTCTGGGGCAGGCTCGATCGCGTCATTCCGGTCGCCCATGCGGCCCGCGCGCCCGGCTTCGTCGCCGTTCACCTTCTCGATGGCATTGGCCATGTACCGCAGATGGAGGCTCCGGCACTGACCGCCCGGCTCATTGCAGAAACGGTGCGCAGCGCCGGCTGAGCCGGCAGACACCCGGCCCGCCGGATCAACCGCGAGGGGCGGACAAGACCACACCTGCGCCGAGGGGCGCCAAAACAAAATGCCAGAAGGAGTGACCAGAATGATCTTCGACCATCGCACCTATACCGCCCGTCCAAACAAGCTTTCGCATTTCCTCAAGCTTTACGAGGAGGTCGGCCTGCCGATGCAGCGGCACTATCTGGGCGAGCCCTTCGGCTTCTTCCAGACGCATATCGGCGATCTCTCGCGCACCGTGCATCTGTGGAAATATGAAAGCCTTGCCGACAGGGAAGAGCGCCGCGACCGCATGGAGGCCGATCCTGAATGGCAGGCCTATCGGCACAAGGTGATCGAGACCGACTATCTTCTCGACATGCGCAACCAGATCCTGAAACCCGTCTCCTTCTTCAATCCGGGAAAATAAGATGGACCTGATTTTCTCGGTCGGGCGGCAAAGCTGGCCGCTGCGGCTCACCGGCGATGCCGAGCGCACGCGCCGGGCGTTACTTTGCGCCCTGCCCATGCGCCTGCAACTCCACACGCCCAAGATCGCCGGCAGCCATATCTATTGGCATGCGCCCTTCGTCGAGGATCTCGAGGGCGCGACGCATGTGCTTTCCGCAACCGCCGGCGCCTTCATCTACTGGCCGGTGCGGCAGTTTCTCGAAATCACCTTCGCCCCACTGCAGGCGGAAAATGCCGAGATCACCGTTCTTGGCCATCTCGACGCGCCGGTGGAAGGCATTGCCGAGCTTGCCGCGACGCTGAAACGCGACCAGGGTCGTCGTATCCTGGAAGGCACGCTCGGCAGGCCGGATGGCGTTGCGCCAGAGCCATCGGCTGCGCCGCCGCTGCCGCAGGATATCGTCGCCGCACGCAAGACGCTGTGGGCGGCATGTCCCGCCGACATCAGCCGGATCACCACGTCCCGCGCCATCATGCATCCGGCAGGTCCCGTCTTCACCGCGGAGTCGGAAGCGCGGGTGCTGCATGAATTCCTGTGGTGGATTCGCGCCGAGCGCGGCAAGGACGAGGCGGTGCGCCGCCAGACGGCCGCGCTCGCGCTCGACAAGGCCGCGACCCGCCTGCGTGACTTCTGCCACATGGAGGAAACGCCAGCCCTGCTTTTCCGGCTCAAGGCGGCGATGGGCGAAGGACATGCTTTCGATGCCTTGATCGACGAGGCAATCCTGGTGGCCGGACGGGTGGGCGCCTGGCTTGACCTACTCATCCCGTGGAACGACCTCAACGAGGCCTTTCGGGCAGCGCTTGATAGCAGGAGGGCCGGGTAATGGAAAAGATGATCATCGGTATCGTCGGCTTCGGCGTGATCGGCCAGCGCTGGACGGCCTGCTTTGCCCATGCCGGCCATGCGGTGCGTGTATTCGATCCCACGGATCGGCGCGAGGCGGCTTTCAGCGAGACGTTGCCAGCGCTCATGTCCGACCTTGACGCCTTGAAGGGAGCCGCGGTCGCGCCCGGCTCGATCCGTCTTTTCCCGACACTCGCCGAGACGCTCGAAGGCGTCGATTTCGTGCAGGAGAACGGTCCGGAAGACCTGCCGCTCAAACGCCATCTGCTGGCCCAGATCGAAGACCATGTCGGTGACGAGGTCATCATCGCTTCCTCCTCCTCCGCCTTGCTGGTGTCCGACATGCAGGCCGAGTGCCGCCTGCCCGGCCGCATCGTGCTCGGCCATCCCTTCAATCCGGCGCATCTGATGCCGCTGGTCGAGATCGTCGGCGGCAAGGCAACCGATCCGCGGACGGTGGCTCGCGCCCGCGCGATCTATGAAGCGACCGGCAAGAAGCCAGTAACGCTCAACCGGGAAGTGACGGGCCATATTGCCCTGCGCCTGATGGGCGCAATGTGGCGCGAGGCGATCGCGCTGGTGCGCGACGGCGTCGCCTCCGTCGAGGATGTCGATCGCGCCTTCATGTACGGACCAGGCCCGAAATGGACGCTGCAAGGCTCGTTCATTTCCAACAGCCTGAACGCCGATGGTATTGAAGACTTCCTGCGCAAATATGGCCCGACATACCAGGCGATCTGGGACACGCTGCTCGACGCGAAGCTAGACCCCGAGACGATCCGCGCGATCACCGCTTCGACGGATGCCGCGGCGGACGGGCGCAGCCAGGAGGAACTGAAAGCCGCACGAGAGGCTGGCCTCGTCGGCATTCTGAAAACGGTGGCCGAACGCGGCGCGCTTTAATCGTCATGGCTCAGGAGAACGGCAATGGCCTACCAAACCGCCCTCGTCACCGGCGCCTCGAAAGGCATTGGCGCGGCAATCGTCGAGAGCCTGATCGTGGAAGGGTTGACCGTCTACGCGCTCGCGCGCAACCACGACGCGCTGCAGGCCCTGCAAGAGCGGCTGGGGCCACGCGTAAGGCCGCTTGTCGCCGATGTGCGCGACTGCGAAGCAATCTCGTCCGCGCTTGGCGCGGCTGAAATCGACGTGCTGGTCAACAACGCCGGCGGGCTGGAAAGCGTGCGCCCCCTGCACGAGCAGGACGCGCAGGAGACAGCCGAGGTGGTGGCTCTAAACCTCACCGCGCCGCTGCAGCTCATTCGCCTGCTGTTGCCGGGCATGATCGCACGCAGGCGTGGTCACATCTTCAACCTCACCAGCACTGCGGCCAGCGCCGTATTTCCCGGTACGACGGCCTATGGCGCGGCCAAGGCCGGCCTCTCGCAGGCCGGTCGTATCCTGCGCTTTGATCTGGCAGGCACGGGTGTGCGGCTGACCGAGATCGCCCCCGGGCGCGTGGAAACGGATTTCTACCTGAAGGCCTTCGACGGCGATCGCGAAGGCCTGCGCAAACGCATGTATTCCGTGCAGCGGCCGCTTGGCCCGGCGGACATCGCCACTGTGCTCGTTTCTGCGCTGCGACTGCCCGATCATGTCGATATCGCCGAACTGCTCGTCGCCCCCAGCGAACAGGCAGCCGGCGGCCAGATCTATCCGCCTGCGCCACAGCGCTGACCGGGGACCGCGTGGCGTCGGCGACGCCTCGCAGCAGCCCCACTTACGCCCCTGTCAATTTGTCGAGCACCGCCCCACACGCCTCTTCCCACGCCGCCGGCACATCGCGCGCCAAAAGCACCTGCAGGCCCCGTTCGGTGATGCCACCCGGTGTCACCAGTTCCTCGAGCATCTGGTCCATCGGTTCGTCCTTCTCGGCAATCAGCTGCCCGGCCGCCACGAAGGTCATCGCCGCCAGCCGGCGGGCAATCGTCGGGTCGAGACCCTCGGCGCTCGACCATTCAGCCGTCTTGCGGATCAGATCCTGCGCCCAGCCGTAGACGGCGGCGCTGACCGTCGCCACCTCAAAGTCCTTTTCGGTGGGGAGCGCAATCGAAGGCCCGAGCCGGTCGAGAACCGCCTGCGCCTCTCCGAGATCGGGGAAATAGACTGTCGGACTTGCGGCAATCTCGGAAGCGGTGAACGGCATGGCGCGTACAATGCGAGCAGGCGCAACATCAAGCCGTGACAGCGGTACGCCGGCGCAAACCGAAACCACTGTCTGTCCCATGCGCCACGGCAAGCCTGCGACCGCCTCCGGCGCATGAGCAGGCCGCACGGAAAGAAGCACGACATCTGAGCGTTCGACGAGGTCGCGATTGTCAGCTGCGAGCTGAAAGCCGTGCCGGGCGGAAAGCGCTGTGGCCTTGCCACGCGGAGACAGGACGATCGCAGCGGGGTCGAGCCCGGAACGCAGGAACCCGGCCAGCATGGACGCCGCCAGATGCCCGACGCCAAGAATGCCTATGATCATTGTTGTCCCCCCGGGGTTGAACCTGCGGCTTGCCATTCACATGAAGTTGGGAAAGAACGGTGTATCATAAAGTGTCGACACAGCCTGCAGACAAATCAGATTGGAATCTTCATGACCGAACGAGCCGAGACCGGCGCCGACAGCGAGCCGTCCCTTGCGAACGACACTGAAACGCGCCGCAGCGCCGACAGCAGCGAACGCGCCTATCACACCATCCGCAAGCTTCTGGTCGAGTTCAAGCTCAAGCCCGGCGAGCGCATCAACGAGGTTCAGCTTTCGCGCAGCCTCGGCGTGTCGCGCACGCCGATCCGCGAGGCGCTGAACCGGCTTGCCTCCGAAGGCTTCGTTTCGCTTACGCCCAATCGCGGCTTCTTCATCAGGAGCCTTAGCACCGAGGGTCTTCTCGACCTTTACGAATTGCGCTCCATCATAGAATGCGCTGCGTTCAGGCTGATGTGCGAGCGCGCGGAGGACAGCGAAATCGACCGTTTGCGGCAGTATTGGGAAGCGATCGTCGATGGCTATCGCGACCAGCCGCCGGACATCATTCTGGCGGAGGACGAAGGTTTTCATATGCTCATCGCCCAACTCTCCGGCAATCCGGAAATCGTCGGCCAGCTTGCCTCCATCAATGCGCGCATCCGCTTCATCAGGCGCATCCAGATCGAACACCCCTCGCATGACAAGGCACAGATCACCTCCCACTCGGCGATCGTCGACGCCGCCGTCAGGCGCGATGCCGAAAATGGCGCGAAACTGTTGCGCGAGCATATCGAAATGACCGTCTCCGCGACGCAGCAAGCGCTCAAGGACGCCCTGCTCAAGGTTTTCGCGCCCGACAACGGCGCCGAACTGAAGCGTCGCGGAAGGACCCGCGACGCTTAATCGATATCTGACCACAAAATTGAACGCAATAGTGTCGACACTTTCTTGACGGCGATCCCTTTGTCTGCTTCGATGGATCACAGGGGAGTTGAAGACCGCAACGGCCGCTCCCGCAGTCATCAGTAGTCAAGGGGAATCATCATGAGGAAATTTGCCGCCACACTTCTTTTCGGAGCATCGCTATTCGCAGCGCCGGCCATGGCCGAGCAGGTCACGGTTGGTCTGTCGGCTCCGCTCTCCGGCCCGCAGGCCTATTTCGGCACCACATGGCATAACGGATTCAAGCTCTATGTCGACAAGCTGAACGCCGAGGGCGGGGTCAATGGCGTGACCGTCGCCTACGAGCAGGAAGACGACAAGGCAGACCCGCGCGAGGGAACGCTCGTGGCGCAGAAGTTCTGCGACAATGACCAGGTGGTCCTTGGCCTTGTCAATTTCAATTCCGGCGTCGCTCAGTCCACTTTGCCTATCTACGAGGACTGCACGCTGCCGACGATGACCTTCGGCTCCAATCCGTCGCTTACCAAGCAGGGCTACGAGTTCATGGTGCGTCCGGTCGCGAACGATCTGGCCGGGGCGCTGCTGCCGGCTGAATTCGCGATCGGCAAGCTCGGCGCCAAGACTGCCCTGGTCGTCAACGACAAGCAGGTCTTCGGGCAGGGCATCTCCGAAATCTTCGCCAAGAACTTCCAGGCTGGCGGTGGCACGCTTCTCGACACCATTGCCGTTGCGCCGAACGACGTGGACTTCGCCGCCGTGCTGGCGCAGATCAAGCCGAAGAAGCCTGACGTGATCTATCTCGGTGCCGTCATGCCGCAACTGGCGCTCTTTGCAAAGCAGATGCATGAGCAGGGCATCACCGCCACGCTGATCGTACCCGACGGCGGCTATACGCCGGACCTCATCAAGCAGGCCGGCGAACCCAGCATCCAAGGCACGCTCGTCGCCATCCAGGTGCCGCCAATGGACGCCTCGCCGGCGATTGCCGATTTCGCCAAGGCCTACAAGGCCAAGTATGGCGAGGAGGCCGGTCCCTACTCGATCTACGGCTACGTCCAGGGCCAGATCCTCGAACAGGTGCTGAAGACGACCAAGGGCCTGACGCGCGAGGACATCAACGCGGCACTGCACGCGGTCAAGGTCAAGACCGCCGTGGGCGACCTGGAATTCGACGAGACAGGCGAACTTAAAGTCGCCCCATCCTACCTCTACAAGGTCGAGGGGTCGAACTTCCAGCTTGTCGGCTCGAAATAGCAGCTCGGCGCCGGAGCCGCCTGCCCTTCGCATGCGGCTCCCTTGGCCTGTCGACGGCCTCGCCTGAAGCGCGGCGGCCGTGTCGAGTCTTTGCCTTCCCGGCTCGACCGGTCGATCGGAACCCATTGCACAGGACGGCAGCCCATGCTGGGAAACCTCATTCAACAGACGGTCAACGCTCTGACCATCGGCTCCATCTACGCGCTGATCGCGCTCGGCTACACCATGGTCTACGGCGTGCTGCGCATGATCAATTTCGCCCATGGCGAGATGTTCATGCTCGGCGCCTATGTCGCCTTTCTGCTGCTCAGCATGCTCGTCGGCGATGTGGGCATGGCAGGCGCGATTGCACTTGCCATGGCTTTTGTCATAGCGATTTTCCTGGTGGGCGCCGTGGGCGTCGGCATTGAACGAGTTGCCTATAAGCCGCTCAGAAACTCCACTCGCCTTGCGCCGATGCTCTCGTCGCTTGGCGTCTCGCTGTCGCTGGTCACCGGCATTCAGATTCTCGCCGGCCCGCAGCCGGTCGCCTTCCCGAGCTTCTTTCCCGTCGTCCGCTACGAGGTGATGGGCGGCACCATCACCTCGATGCAGATCGGCATCCTGGTCGCCGCCTTCGTGTTGATGTTCGGCCTCCATTTCCTCGTCACTCGCAGCCGTATCGGCATCATCGTGCGTGCCGTGTCGGAAAGCCGTCCCACGGCGCAGCTTCTGGGCATCAACGTCAACGGCGCGATCTCGATGGTGTTCTTCGTCGGGCCGCTGCTCGGCGCGGCGGGCGGCATCCTCTATGCCAGCTATTACGGCATCATGTCGCCGACCATGGGCGCCGTCATTGGGCTGAAGGCGTTCACAGCCGCGATCCTCGGCGGCATCGGCTCCATTCCCGGCGCCATGCTTGGCGCGTTCATCCTCGCCTTCGTCGAAGTTGGCGGAACCGCGCTGCTGCCCGTTATCACCCATGGCGTGCTGGGCACCGAATATCGCGACGTGCTCACCTTCGCGATCCTCATACTCGTGCTTCTCGTTCGTCCCGCCGGCATATTGGGTGAGGCGGTGTCCGAGGAAAGCGTCGTGTACAAGAGGGAATTCTGATGTCCGTCGCCGAAGCCCGTACGGCTGTCAGGCCGCGTTCAAGCCGGATCGTTCCATTGCTCGTCTTCGCCATCACGATCGCGTTGATCGTGGCGACGCCCTTTCTGCCCAACTATTACGTCCGGGTCGTCAACAGCCTGCTGATCTACATCCTGCTCGGCATCGGCCTGAACATCGTGATCGGCTACACGGGGCTGCTCGATCTCGGCTTCGTCGCGTTCTATGCGGTCGGCGCATACACTTATGCGCTGCTTGCCAGCCCCCAGTTCGACCTGCACTTGCCTTTCCTGCTTATCCTGGTCATCGCCGCCTGCCTAGGCGCGATAACCGGCATATTGCTCGGCATCCCGGTGCTCAGACTGCGCGGCGACTATCTCGCCATCGTCACGCTTGGCTTCGGCGAGATCATCCGCATCATCATCAACAATCTCGACTGGCTCACCGGCGGACCGCAAGGCATAGCCCGTCTCGACAAGGCCTCGATCCTCGGCTTGCAGATCGCTCGCCCCGTCGACTTCTTCTGGCTGCTGCTTGTCGTCGTGGTCGTTGCGGGCGTGGTGGCCTGGCGGTTAGAGCATTCGATACTCGGCAAGGCATGGGCCGCGATCCGCGAAGACCAGGACGCCGCGCGCGGCGTCGGCATCAACACGACCAACGCCAAGCTCGCCGCCTTCGCCACGTCCGCGACGATCGGCTCGATCGCCGGCGCGATCTTCGGCGCCTCCCAGCGTTTCGTCAGCCCGGAGAGCTTCACGCTTCAGGAATCCGTGCTGATCGTACTGATGATCGTGGTTGGCGGCATCGGCAACATTCTCGGCATCGTCGCCGGCGCGGCAATCCTGATCCTGCTGCCGGAAGTGCTGCGCGAATTCGCCGAATGGCGCATTCTCTTCCTCGGGCTGCTGATGATCTTCCTCATCATCGTGCGCCCGGCTGGCATCGTGCCGCGCAGCTTCGGGCCTGAGAAGCTCATCCGGGGGCTTTTCGGAAAATGACGCTGGTCTTTCAGAGCCTTCGCAAGGAGTACGGCGAAGTCGTCGCCATCGACGACGTGTCGACCGCCTTCGCCCCCGGCATGATCCACGGTGTCATCGGACCCAACGGCGCCGGCAAGTCGACGCTCATCAACATGACCGCGGGTTCCTACACGGTCTCCTCCGGGTCGATCACGCTCGACGGCAAGCGCCTCGACAAGCTCAAGAAATACCAGATCGCCAATTCGGGAATCGCCCGCACATATCAGAACATCCGCCTCTTCGACCAGATGACGGTGATCGAGAACCTCGAAGTCTGTTTCTATCCCGCCGAGGTCGCGGGCACCTGGAAGGAAGTGGTCTGGCCGCCCTACGCTACGGCCCGGCGGCAGCGCCGTCGCGAAAAGTGCATGGAGATATTGCGCTTCTTCGACCTGCAAGGCTACGCCGAGGTCGATGCCGGCGGCCTGCCGTATGGCCGCCAACGCATGCTTGAAATCGCCCGCGCCCTGATTTGCAATCCGCGCGTCTTGCTGCTTGACGAGCCCGCCGCCGGATTGAACCATCACGAGACGGCGGATCTGACTGCGAAACTCACCGCGCTGCGTTCGCCCGACCGGATCATGATCGTCGTCGAGCACGACATGGATCTGGTCATGACACTCTGTGACAGCATCATCGTCATGCACCACGGAAAGCTGCTTTTTCGGGGCACACCCGCCGAGGTGCAGGCCAGTGCCGACGTCCAACTCGCCTATCTGGGAACCGCCAATGACATCGACGACATCCGGGCCGCTGCTCAGGATCGCCGGGCTCAGCTCGGGATACGGACGCGTCGGCGTTCTTGAAGACATAGACATCGAAGTCGATCCGCACGAGATCGTCGTCGTCCTCGGCCCGAACGGCGCCGGCAAGACGACGCTGCTCAACTCCATCTCTGGCGTCGCGCGTCCGACCGCAGGCAGCATCACCTTCGAAGGGCGCGACATCACCGGCATGCGACCCGAGCAGGTCGTGCGCCTCGGCATCACCCATTGCCCGGAAGGCCGCCAGATCTTCCAGCGCCTGACGGTGGAGGAAAACCTGGTCGCCGCCCATATCGGCCGTGGCGGCAAGAGCTTTGAAACGCTGCGCGCCGAGGCGTTCGATCTGTTTCCGGTGCTGAAGGAGCGGCGCAACGGCTTGGCGAGTCGCATGTCCGGCGGCCAGCAGCAGATGCTTGCGATCGGTCGCGCGCTGATGGCCGAGCCGAAACTTCTGATGCTCGACGAACCGTCTCTTGGCCTTGCGCCGAAGATCGTGCACCAGATCTTCCGCATTATCCTCGACCTGTCGCGCAACGGCATTTCCATCCTGCTCGTCGAGCAGAATGTTCAGCTGGCGCTTGAATGCGGCGACTACGCCTATCTCTTGAACACCGGCAAAGTGAAGCTCCACGGCCCCGCACAGGAGATGGCCGCGCATTCCGCGTTGAGCGAGCACTATCTCGGCAGCGCCAGCGAGGACGTCCTTCGTGTTTGAAGTCGACTGGAAGACGCCGCATCTCTGGCGCAAGACCGCAAATCTGCGTGAAACAGCGCCCGCGCTGCAAGGCGATCTGAAGACGGACGTGCTGGTCGTCGGCGGCGGTTTCACCGGCATGGCCGCAGCACTGGGCGCGCGAGACAGCGGCGTCGACGTCATCCTGCTCGAAGGCAACGAGATCGGATCGGCGGCTTCCGGCCGCAACAACGGTCTTGTCATCTCGCACCACTCCAAGGCATCGCCTTCGGAATTCGAGGCCGCCTATGGAAAGACCGTCGGCACCCGCTACAACCGCATGGTGGCGGATTCGGCCGGTGTCGCCTTCGGCCTCATGCAACGCTTCAACATCGATGCCCACCAGGCACAGGAAGGATGGATCCAGCCCGCTCATACCGAGACGACGCTCGCCCGCACGCGTCAGTTCTACGAGGAATGGAAAGCCTTCGGCGCAAACGTTTCCTGGCTCGACCACACTGAAGTCACCGCGCGCATCGGCAGTTCCTATCTCGGCGGCTGGATGGCGCACAATTCGGGCCATATCAATCCGTTTGCCATGACCATCGGTCTTGCGGCGGCGCTGGAGCGCGAAGGCGTGACCCTCTGCGAGAACTCCCGTGCGACGCGGCTCGAGAAGGTGGAAAGCGGCTGGCGTGTGTTCACTCAATCGGGAAGTGTCACGGCATCGGAAGTGGTGCTGGCGACGAATGCGTTGACCGATGACATCTGGCCAGGGCTGAAGAAGACGCTCGTACCCTTCAAGGTGTTCCAGGCGGCGACCGATCCTCTGCCGGAAGACGTGCGCGCGAAAATCCTTGTCGGCAATCCGGCCGTCTCCGACATGCGCAACGACATCCGCTATTTCCACTATGACCGTGACAATCGCCTGGTCAGCGGTGGCACGCATACCTTCTGGTTCGACGAGGCCGATCGCGGCCGTGCCAAGGTCTCGCGTATGCTAGGCAAGGCCTTTCCGGCATTTGGTGGCGAACCGAAGATGAAGGAATACTGGCACGGGACTTTCGCAGTAGTGCCTGACCGCAGGCCGCGCCTGTATCGCCTGGCGCCCGGTCTCGTCTTTGGCGGCATCTATTCCGGCCGTGGCGTCGCGATATCGCTGTCGCTCGGCCAGGAGATCGGTCGCTGGGCAGCGGGCCGGCGCACAGACGAACAGATGTCGCTGCCGGTGACGAACATGAAGCCGGTACCGTTCCATCCGGTCGCGGTGCAGGTCGCCAACCGCATGCATGCCTGGAACCGGCTGCAGGATCACCGCTCCTGATGAAATCATAGGCAGACGACACCAATTTCGCGCTGGTGGTTAGCATGGCCAAGAGTTCGAGCCAAGGGACCTGAAGAAGAGACGCACTGGAAACCGGCATGGTCGGCGTCAAGCATATGATGGTGTTGACACCGGAAACACCGTTCGGCGGCGTCAATGAATCCGGCTATGGCTCAGAGAGCGGCATCGAAGGGCTTGACGCCTATCTGCGGACAAAATTTGTGACGGAGATGCAGAGTGAGGCGCGAGTTGCTTCGGGCTGTGGTTGGCAAAACCCCTCTCCTGCTCTTCTCCGCATCTCTCAGGCCCGAATTCGGTGTGGCGCGCCAACGGTTTCGTAACTAGATAATGCAAGCACCTCTTACCTGACGCGGCGCCCTTATGAAGAAGATCGGTTTTCTGTCGTTCGGACACTGGGCACCCTCGCCCCAGTCGCAGACGCGGTCGGCATCCGACGCACTCCTGCAGTCCATTGAGCTTGCCGTCACTGCCGAAGAGCTGGGCGCGGATGGGGCGTACTTTCGCGTGCATCACTTTGCCCGTCAGCTCGGCTCGCCGTTCCCGCTGCTGGCGGCCGTCGGCGCCAAGACCCGTAGGATCGAGATCGGCACGGCCGTCATCGACATGCGCTACGAGAATCCGCTCTACATGGCCGAGGACGCGGGCGCTGCCGACCTGATCGCCGGCGGGCGTTTGCAGTTGGGCATCAGCCGCGGCTCGCCCGAGCAAGTGATCGACGGATGGCGCTACTTCGGCTACGCCCCGCAAGAGGGTGAGAGCGATGCCGACATGGCCCGGCGACACACGCAGGTGTTGCTCGAAGTCTTGCGCGGCAAAGGCTTTGCCCAGCCCAATCCGCGGCCGATGTTTCCCAATCCTCCCGGCCTGCTTCGCGTCGAGCCGCATTCGGAGGGTCTGCGCGACAGGATCTGGTGGGGCGCCGCCACCAATGCCACCGCGGAGTGGGCGGCGAAATCGGGAATGAACCTGCAGAGCTCCACGCTCAAATTCGACGAGAGCGGGAAACCCTTTCACATCCAGCAAGCCGACCAGATCCGGGCCTTTCGTGCGGCCTGGAAGGCGGCCGGTCACGAACGCGAGCCGCGGGTGTCTGTGAGCCGTAGCATCTTCGCGCTGGTCGACGACCGTGACCGCGCCTATTTCGGTAGCAGTGAGAGCGAGGATCACTTCGGCTACATCGAAGCGGACACGCGCGCCGTGTTCGGCCGCACCTATGCCGCCGAGCCGGACGTCCTCATCGAGGAACTGAAGAAGGACGACGCCATCATGGAGGCAGACACGCTGCTGCTCACCGTCCCCAACCAGCTCGGCGTCGACTACAATGCGCATGTGATCGAGGCGATCCTGACCCATATCGCGCCGGCCTTGGGTTGGCGCTGACACCTGCGGCCGAACAACGGCCTTCTCCCCACCCGGCTTCCTTATTTGGTCGCAGGCGGAGCTTCGACTGCCCAGGAAGGATCGGCGCCGAAAGGATAGTCAATGAAGAAGGCCCAAGTGCCGTCAGGCAGCTTCCGATGCACCTCCATCCCGTGATGATGCACTTCGACCGGCCTGCCCTGGTCGTCCTCACCCTTGATAAGCCATTGCCCACGAGTCATGGCGAAGTCGCCTGACACAGCGGTGTGATGCGTGACAACGTCCATGTGAGGCTTCATGCCGATATAGGCGGCCATCGTCTCGCGGATGCCGTCGCGCCCGCGCGCTGTCCTGGTGCCGCCATGGACTTGAACGATCGACGCTTCGGGATGATACATCGCAGCAGCGGCTTCCACGTCCTGGGCATTGAAAGCGCGCGCCAGCCAAAGATTGCAGAGTTCAGGAGAGGGTGCACCCATTTCAGGCTCCTTATTGCTCGACAACGTTAGACTCGGCCAACTCCCGTCGGGTTCGTCGGCAACCGCCCTTCGGGTGGAGGTTGCCCAAGTTAGGATCCATAGGCGCAGGGACAACCGGCGGAAGCTGCGAGACGGCATCTCGGAAAGCGAAATGGTCCATTCCGTCCAACAGTGGTCGGACCCTTATCGATCGGGGCTGTCGCCATGCTGAAACGGCAATAGGTAAGCGATAACCTTTTGATCGCCGAGAGCCGGATCAAAGCCGAGAATATCAGATGCGAAAAGGTCATAGGCGGGGCGCCTCTGGAAGCCGAGGTTCTCATACAGCATGCATGCCGACGTCATGAACGAGGCAGTGTGGAGCGCAAGGGCACCTGCGCCCTGCTGGCGGGCGCGCATCACGCACCATTCGCAAAGCGCGCGGCCATAGCCGTGTCCCTGTGCCGAGGGAGCAACCGCGAGGGTCCTGAGGCCCGCCAGGCCGGGAGGCCAGCCCATGCCTTCGTGGACGGCCTCCGCGTAGTAGCTGACTGTCCCGACGAGCCGTCCTTGGTGTTCGAACACCGCCAGGCTCGCATCCTCCCATCGCCCCGCAAGATCGCAGGCATCGTTTGCGTAAGGTTCAAAGATGTGCCGTGGCAGAGCGTGCTGAAACGATGTGAAGGCATCGGAGACCAGCGCGCTGATTTCATCCAGTTCCTCATGCCTTGCCAGGCGAATGCCCTGCTTCGAGATGACCGGCATTAAATCTCCCTCACTCGACTGTGACGTGGACCGTATGCAGGGCGTTGCGCGCGCCGTTGTCCGGCTGGACGTTCCCATCCTCGTCCGCCGCCCGCACCCGCAACGCAGTTTCCCCGGAACATTCGGCCGCCACAAGAGGGAGAAACGCTGCCATGCCCAACCGCGGCGAGGTTCGAGGCTGGCCGCACGATAGCTTGCGCCCCCGTCTAGACTGACCTCCACGAGTGCAGCGGGCCGAAAGGACCAGGCCCACCCCCAAACCTCCGTTGGCTGGCCGCGGGCCAGAATCGCTCCCGGAGCCGGGGAAACGAGAACCGACTCCGGAGCGATCTCCCACACCGGGCGATGGAACAACCGGCCGTCGGCGGTTTCCACGACATCGTTGTAGAGCCTCGTGGTGAAGACACTGGGCGGCCGATCGGCTGCAAGATGCAGGCGCACGCCGATGGTGTAGCTGGATCTGCAGATTAGGCGATCGTTGTGGCCGCCATATCCTCGATCGTGGCTTCGGCCTGTTTGCGGACGCCCTTGGCCGTTTCCGTAGCGAGCCTCGAGCCGATCGAAGCGACCTTGCCGGCTTCCATGGCATATTCCGACGTCGCGTTCTGCACGAAGTTGCTGAACACGTCGAAGACATCGCTGAACTCGTCGCTGCCGACGAGGTCGTCGACCAGTTTCACGTCCTGCTCGTAGCGGTGCTTCAGGAAGGAAAGCGTTTCGATCTGGTAGCGCATGATCGCCTTGAACGCTTGCGCCTGAAGGCGGGAGGCTGCGAGAAAGGCCTTTTGGCCGTTGGCCATGGCAGGCGAGAAGAAATTGGGCTGATCTGCTGCGGGTTGCATATTCGCACTCCTGTTGAGAGGTAAGGCGACAGATGGATCGGCCCGGTATGCACGAGCCTCGATGGCTACACTAAAAGCGGTACCGTGCGCCTTCATTGATCAGGATCAACGCGCCGCGCACCTTATGGCTGGCCTGCGACTACTGGACCTTTGAGCGCAAGCGTTCCGTCACGAACTCCATCAACACGACGATGACGAAGATCACGAGAATAATGGTCGAGGCATTCTTGTATTGGAAAAGATCGAACGCAACCTTCAGTTCCTGTCCGATGCCACCTGCTCCGACAAGACCAAGAACCACGGACGAGCGCACTGCCTTTTCAAGCGCAAAGAGCGTGGTGTTTATCAGGGACGGCATGGCGTCGGGCAGGACTGCCCCGCAGAGGACCGAGAACCGTCTGGCGCCGATTGCAAACAGCGCTTCCTGCGGTCTTTTGTCGGCATCCTCCATCGCCTCGGCGAAGAACCGTCCGCAAAAACCGATTGTATCGACGATGATGGTCATGGTTCCGGCAACCGCCCCGAGACCAACGGCGGACACGAAAAGAAGCGCCCAGACCAAATCTGGAACGGTCCTGAACAGCGAAACCAGCATCCTGGAGACATGCCGGAACGGGCCGAGCGGGGTCAAGTCCTTGGCCGAGAGCCAGGCAAATGGCAGGCTCAGAACGACACCGATTGCTGTTCCCACGAGCGCTATCTGAAAGGTTTCGATCATGCGCCAGAAAACCCGCAGGAGGAAGCCTGGCTCGATATTTGGGGGTATCATGCGGCCGACGAGATTGGCCATGCGGGGCACTCCGCCTGCCAATTGTTCAGGTGAAGGTGCAACCTGCCCGGCGGAAACGATCACGAGAGCCGCCAAAGCGATGGCAAAGCTGAAAGTGAGGGGCGAGATCGATGGAACCCGGCTCGGCGAAAGGCGGTCATGCATCGAAGACGTCTTTCAGATCGGCACGGGCCACCTGCGCTGTTGGCCGGTCGAAGAAGATCCTGCCCGCCTTGAGCGCTATCATGCGATCGGAATAGTCGAGAGCATGTTCCATGTCGTGTGTGGTGTAGACCAAGGTAATTCCATGTTCCTGGGTGAGCTCGGAAAAAACGCGCATGACATCGTGTCCCGCCGCCGGATCGAGACTTGCCGCCGGCTCGTCTGCTAACAAAAGCTTCGGACGCCGGATCAGCGCCCGGGCGATCGCCACCCGCTGCGCCTGCCCTCCAGAAAGCGCGTCGGCGCGGGCGCATGCCTTGCCGAGAAGCCGAACGTCGGCGAGTGCTTGCATTGCCTCCTCGCGCCACTGTTGCTTTGCGATCGAATGATGCCAGCCGCGCCAGCCGCCGGGCAGTCCGAGCTTTCCTTGCAAAACGTTTGTAAGAACGGATTGGCGGCTAACCAATCCGTGGTGCTGAAAGACAAATCCGATCTGCCTTCGTATGCGCCGCAGTTGGGCGACGGATGGCGTTGAGCGGAAACTTTCGCCGAGGGTGACGACCTCGCCACCGCTCGACGGCAAAAGGCCGATCAGGCATTTGATCAGCGTGGATTTTCCAGCGCCGTTCGAGCCAATCAAGGCAACCCGTTCGCGCGATGCTATGTCGAAGCCGATATTGGAGAAAATGGCCTTTCCATTCGGATAGCTCTTCGCAAGGTCGTGCGCGCGAATGATTGTTGTCATATGAACCTCTTGGCCCTGACCGGATCGGGATTACGAAGTAGGCCGGCGATTAGCCGCCGGCCTTGCGACGAAGCAAAAGGCGCAGGCCTCAGTTCACGGAGTCGGTGAGGGTCTCGATCCCGATCGTGCGATACATCGAGCGGACATAATCGTAGTCCGAATCCTTGACATCAGTCAGGAAGAACCCGCCCTTGAATTTCTGGTTGTCTTCGCCTGTCAGGATCGCTTTCATCAGTTCGTTGCCGTTTTTCGCAAAGGCATCGCGGACCTTGACGAACACGTCGTCTGAAATGTCCTTGCGAGCGACAAGGATGTCGTTCGGCAGATCGCGGCCCCGTGCGATTACCGAGAAGGCGACGTTGGGGAACGCTTCACGGACCGAGTTCAGATAGCCGAAATTCAAACCGATAGCGGCGATGTCACCGCGGACGAGAGCCTCGGCCGCAATGTTGCGCGATATGATCACCGGTTCGTAATCGGTGGCATATTTCAGGTTGAAATCGGCCAGCGCCTGCGCGGGGCCGAGGTGCTGGGAGGTGGAGCCGATCGAGCCGAATGCGACCTTCTTGCCCTTCAAGTCTTCAACCGAGCGGATCGGCCCATTCGCCAGTACGGCGATCTGAGCGAAATAATCGGGGCGCTGCCAGGCAACAACAATCTTCGGCTGGTCCAATTCCTTCATGATCACGTATTCAGCAGGACCGGTCAGGACAAGATCGACCTGCCCGGACTTCATAGCCTCGACGGCAGTGGTCCGCGAACTGACCGGAAACAGTTCGATGTCCAGGCCGGTCGCCTCTTCGAGAGCGGCCTGGAAAGCGCCGAATTCCTGCTGAAGAGCCTCCAGTCCCTCCATGTCGGTTACCGCGAATTTCACCGGTTCAGCAAAAGCCGGAAGGGCGGAGGCGAGCATTATGGCGAGTGCGGCTGCGATGGTGCGGATCATCATTTTTCCTTTGCTGTATAGACAGGAAACTGTTACCCGCTTACCCCTATACGCAGCAGATGACGTGCTCGTGACATTTCGTCGGGGCCACCGGGCAGGCTTTTCTTTTTGAGGGATACAGTGAACTGGCACATTCAGGGCGGTCGCGTCCTTACCGACCGGGGGCTTGCAACGACAGACCTGAGCGTTACGGGCGGGATACTGTCAGAGGTACAAGCGACCTGTGCATCCGCAATCGATGCCGATGGTCTGCTCGTGCTTCCGGGAATCGTCGATATCCACGGCGACGGCTTCGAGCGGCAAATCATGCCGCGGCCGGGCGTCCGCTTCGACACAGCGCTGGCACTGAAAGATACGGACCGCCAGCTTGTCGCCAACGGCGTAACCACGGCCTTTCACGGCGTCACGGTGTCGTGGGAGCCTGGACTTCGCTCGCTCGAAGCTGCCGAGCACCTGATCGGCGCGCTCTGCGATCTGCGCGATACTCTTGGCTGCGATACGCGTCTGCATCTGCGCTGGGAGACCTTCGCGCTTGATCAGATGGCGCAGGTCATACAATGGCTCTCTCTTTCGCCGCGACCGATCATCGCCTTCAACGATCACACGACCGGATCGGTATTGAACGGCACGATCGCCCGCAAGATCGGCCAGATGGCGGAACGATCCGGCTTGAGCCGGGAGGCATATATGAGGTTGCTCGACGAGATCTGGTCCCGCCGTGCCGAGGTGGCGATCGCAATCGAGAAGCTGGCGGCGACCGCACGGGCCAATGGCAATGTGCTTCTTGCCCATGACGAAGCATCTCCCGAGGAACGCATGTATTTCCGCGATCTCGGCGCAAAGGCCTCGGAATTTCCGCTGACGCTTGAAACAGCGAAGGCCGCGCGGCAAATGGGTGAGGATGTGATCCTCGGCGCACCCAATGTCGTGCGGGGCGGCAGTCACAATGGTGCGCTGAATGCCAGAGAGGCCATCAGAGCCGGGCTCTGCACGGTGCTGACCAGCGATTATCACTACCCTTCGCCGCTACATGCGGCGTTCAGGCTGTCTTCGCCAGACGCCAGCGACTTCCCCTCGATCTGGAATCTGGTCTCGGCAAATCCGGCTCGGGTAGCCGGCCTCCACGACCGCGGATTGCTTGTTGCCGGCCGTCGGGCGGATCTGATCCTCGTCGACGCCGGCGATCCGGCGCATCCGCGTGTGGTGGCCACCATGGTTCATGGACAAATCGTCTATTCCGCCGGACTCTCCCGCTTAGACCGACGGTCGGCACAACGATCGCCGATGAGCAAGGCTTCATGAACCAGGATACGAAAATTCCAGCACCACACGAGCGCAGCGGCAATCGCCTTCTGGCCTTTGACGGACTGGTCTTTCGGCCACGCAGCGATACGCCAATCTGGCAGCAGATCTACGATCACATCTTCAATCTGATCGAGAGCGGCTGTCTTCCGCCAGGCAGCCAACTTCCTGGAGAAACGCATCTTGCGGAGAAACTCGCGGTCACCCGCATCACACTTCGGCGGGCGCTGCTGCAGTTACAGCACGAAGGTCACCTCACCGCCCGCAAGGGTGTCGGCATCTTCGTGCGAAACCTGCCCTCGACGTTCACGGTTCGCGACGGACAGCGCTTTCTCGACAATTTCGAAGCCCACGGCCAGGAAATCGGCACCCAGACGCTGCTGATTCTTCGGGAACCGGCCGAACCGGCCGTAGCGGAGCGGTTGCGCCTCGCGCCAGATACCACCATTATCCGGCTGTGCCGGATCAGAACATCCGATAAGCAGCCGGTTTACGTCAACACCAAGGTCTTTCCAGCCCATCTCTTTCCAGACTTCGAGCAGAGTTACGGCGTGTGTCAGTCGGTGACCGATGTTTTCCGCGCGCATGGCGTCGAAAATTACCGGCGGGTCGAGACGCGCATCAGCGGCGGCTTTGCATCCCCCGACGAAGCGGAAATCCTGCGGCTGACGCCCGGAACGCCAGTATTCCGCATCAATGCCGTCAACGAGGACCGCAACGGCGTACCAATCGAATGGACCCGCGGCTCCTGGCCGCTGACTTCCGTCGAATTCGTGTTCTGATTCTGGCGCTGTCGTCTGCATGATTCGGCGATCGTTCATTCGCCGAAGTCACAAAGCGTCAAAGTGCGCCGTGATGTTGATCTGAATGGACATGACCAGCACGGCTTCGTTACGTTGAACACGACCTGGAAAGGCGGCGATCGCGGCAGTATCGAACCGTCGAGGCGGGAGTATGAAACAGTTCGAGACGTCAGAAGATACCCCCACCTCGCTTCGCACCATCCCCACTGGAATCTGGGCGCTTGGTTTCGTCTCGCTGTTGATGGATGTCTCGTCGGAGATGATCCACGCTTTGCTGCCGATTTACCTCGTGACCGTCATGGGGGCATCGATGGTGACGGTTGGCATCATCGAAGGCATCGCCGAAGCGGCGGCCGCCATCACCAAGGTCTTCTCTGGAGCGTTGTCCGATTGGCTGGGAAAACGCAAACTGCTGGCTGTCATCGGTTACGGTCTCGCCGCGCTCACCAAGCCGGTCTTCCCATTGGCCGCCTCGGTCGACTGGCTGGTGGCGGCACGTTTTGTCGACCGCATCGGCAAGGGCATCCGCGGTGCGCCCCGCGATGCGCTGATCGCAGATATCGCCCCGGCTCACGCGCGCGGCGCCAGTTTCGGGCTTCGCCAGTCGCTTGACACGGTTGGCGCGTTTGTCGGACCGCTCCTGGCGATCGGCCTCATGTGGCTCACCGCCAATCAGTTTGTGACCGTGTTCTGGGCCGCTGTTGTTCCCGGCCTTCTGGCGGTTGCAGTGCTGGTCATTGCCGTCCGCGAGCCGGCTCGACCTGCGGACCTGCGCAAGGTGCGCGCGCCGTTGAGTCTGCCCGAGCTGCGGCGCCTGGGCTTGCCCTTCTGGCTCGTTGTCTGCGTCGCCACGGTGTTCACGTTGGCAAGATTCAGCGAGGCTTTTCTCATACTGCGCGCGCAAGACATGGGTTTGCCGATCGTTCTCGCTCCCCTGGTGCTCGTGGTCATGAATGTGGTCTACTCGCTCGCGGCCTACCCGGCCGGCGCGCTCTCCGATCGCGTCAATCGCCTGACCATGCTAATTCTCGGCTTCCTGATCCTGATTGCTGCGGACCTTGTGCTGGCGCTCCCTGAGAGTCTTGCTGGTGTCGCGCTCGGCGTGGCCCTCTGGGGCCTGCATCTGGGACTCACACAAGGGCTTCTGGCAACGCTCGTCGCCGATACCGCGCCGCCGGAGCTGAGAGGCACCGCGTTCGGGATGTTCAACCTGTCAGGCGGGCTCGCGCTGCTGGCCGCCAGCCTGCTGGCAGGCCTGCTCTGGGATACTTTTGGACCGCAGATGACCTTCCTGGCGGGCGCGGGCTTCACGGCGCTGGCGCTGCTTGGTCTTGGCCTTGTCCGCTGGCGTGTGCCGGCACTTGGGCACTGTCGGAAGGCGAGACCAAAGAAATCGTGACGACCAGTCATCCGAAACGCGGCCACCGATCGCACCGATGAAAGTAACATTGTTCCGCTTGCTTCGGAAACGTTGGAATCATCCAATCCGTCGTGAGGCACGTACCTTCGAAAGGATGTATTCGGCACTCAAAGGACGAACTTATAATACCCGCCGGCGGCCTCTAAGCTTACTTTGACGCGCTCCGCCCAAAAACGACTCTCCTTGCTGAGTCGCAAAGGGCGCAACGCAAGAGATCACATCGCGGGGGGGGCGACCAAATGAGTGATTTCGACTTACGAAGGCCAAACGCTCTAAGCTTATTCCGATTACTATTTGCGTCACTTGTTATTATATCTCATTCGCCGGAACTTATAGATGGGAACTCTAATCGTGAGATATTGAAGAATATCTTCGGTACATTGACCTCAGGTCAGGTAGCCGTTTACGGCTTCTTCTTCATTAGTGGCTTCCTCGTACTCGACAGCGCTATGCGAAGCAGCATCTACGCCTTTCTGTCTAGACGTGTACTTCGTATAGTTCCAGGATTTGTTGTAGCATACTTGATCAGCATTAGTCTGGTATTTTGGCTGGGAGGTGGTGACTTTGATGAACTATCTCCGAGCCGGTGGGCGGCTAAGCTTTCCAAAATGGCGCTCTTGCTGAACCCGGCGCAGGTAGGATCGGCGTTTGCCGGCTCCCATGCACCAGATGTTAATGGATCACTATGGACTATTGCATACGAGTTTCGCTGTTATGTGCTTGTGGCAATTGTGGTATTTTGCCTCGGTCACGCCACGCTTGTCTTTTCGATCATTTCGGTTTTACTGGCAATAATCCTCGTTAGTTCCATTTCGCAAGGTGTCTACTTTCGCTACGATCTAGGAAACTTTGAGCCCATCGGTAACGTGGACGATGCCGTACGTTTTACGATGATATTTTCCATCGGGGCGTTGTTTCAGTTGCTCAAGGAGAATTTGAGGAGGAGCAATCGGATAGCGCTTTTGTGCTGTATCCTTCTCATCGCTGGGATGTTCTCGGAACGGCTAGCGCCCCTCGCAGTGGGCGTGTTTGGAGGTTATCTGCTCCTGTATTTGGCGTTTCTGAACGAGAACAGCGTCTTGAATTCGATCAACCGAAAGAATGATATATCGTACGGCGTGTATCTCTACGCATGGCCGATTCAGAAGCTAATGATCATGTATGTTCCGGCAATCACGCCTATGCTGCTTACGATCTTGACCTTGCCTATAGCAGTCTGCGCGGGCTTTCTCAGCTGGCATCTTGTTGAGAAACCCGCGATCCATAAGCGGCTGCCGATCCTGCGCACTGCATAGTTCGGCTGTCGTTGGGCCGGTGCCCATGTTTGAAGACGACCTCGGTCGAAGCCGACGGCTCCGCCCGTCGGATAGGCGCGGTTTCGCTCGCCGGACCGCCAGCACATGCTCGGCGTGCCAGTTGCCATTGGCGTATAGGCGGGCAGAATGGTAGTCCATCGATGCCATAAATGACGTGATTGCCCGGGCCTTGCGCTGAAGCCTTCGCGCCTGGCGTCGTCGAGCTCATTGATCACCTGCGGGAGGCGCTCGCCTAGGACCGACCGCTTCGGCGAACATGCACATGGTGTCGAACCTGTTGGGCCGAGCACTCTGCTCAATCGCGCCAGCGCTTTGCGACACCGGTTCAAATGCGTAGACGCGCCCTGCCGCCCCACGCGGTGGGGCGCAATCGATGTCGTAGACATTGGTCCACCTGCGTTCAGGTTCGATGCAAGTGCTGCTGGACCGGCGGCTCGCAGGCGCGCCCCGCGCAAAATCTCAGTCGCCGCCCGCGTTACGATCCTGAGGCCACCCGCCTCGCCACCAGCAATGCGTTGCGATTTGGACAACAGGTTGCGGAGCGTTAAAGCCAGGTCCACTCGGCCTCCTTCACCCCGCCCTTTGGGCTGGGCGCACCTGACGGCCGTTGGTGAAGAGAGCGGCGGGCCTGACGGGCCCATTCCAATCCGACATGGGTTGGTCCGTAGACCGATACCGGGTTGAGCGCTACACTGAGGATCGCCGCATGCGCATCACATCGGCCTACAAGCTGCGAGCACTTGGCGATCGCCGCCCACCGCCAAGGCTCAATGGCTCACGTGGAAACATGGACCCGCTTGCCTGGGCGCAGTTTCTGATAGACGGACTTGAGCCGTTCTGCGCGCGCCTCCCACGAATACAGCTCGACGGCACGCTTGCGCCCTTCGCTTCCCATTTCGCTTGCCCGGACCGTATCCTCCAGCATCGTGATCAATGCCTGGGCGAGCTCGCCAGGAGCATCGACTTCGACCAGCATCCCGGTCCTGCCAGCCAGAATGGATTCACACATCCCGCCCACGCGCGTTCCCACCACCGGTATCCCGCATGCCATGCCCTCCACGACCGATATTCCGAAGCTCTCGCTGAGGGACGGATTCACAACAATGTCGGCCTCATGGTACGTCGCTACGAGGTCCTTGTGGGGCACGTTACCCATGAAGTGAACTCGATCACGTAACCCGTGGCGCTCGATGAGTTCCTCTAAGTGTTCCCGATATTGGCAATTGCCCCAGCGATCGTAGAAACGGCTCAACGCGGTTACCCGCGGATCCGACGAGAGGCTGGTCAGGAAGTCCACCGGAAGCGGAGAATGCGGCCCTGCGATCCGCAGTTCCACGTCCGCGAACCTGGCCGCAACCTCACTGAAGGCCTCGATCAGTGTGTGAAGCCCCTTCTCTGGCGACACCCGCCCAACGAACAGAATGACACGTCGGGTTCTGGTGGATGCGGGAGCCCGCTGCTCGCTCGGCCGAAAGTAAGAAACGTCCACGCCGTTACCGACAGTGGCAACGACGCCAGGATAGTCCGGGAATGCAGAACGAAAGGTCGTTGCGATGTGGTCGCTGACGGCGACGACCGCATCGACCACCTTGAGCTGACGGGCCACCTGAGCGTGGTCCCGCTGTGACAGCCACTCACACTGCATCTCAAGCACGAGCCGATGAGATGAGTTGGCTGCCTTCAGTTCCCTGCACCATGCCCAGTAATTCATCACATGGACGATATCTGGTTGATCGACGGCGAGGTAGCGACGAACCTTGTTACGATATTGCGAGTGGTCATCGGCCTTCCGATCCAGCCGCAACCAGCGCGCCAGACGCGGAAACTGGTGGATGACCCGCTGCAGCGCGCGGTCACGCCGCGCCGGAGCCCGCCGCACCGCGAACGGCAGGTCCGCGGGCACCGTGTCGTCTCGATAATGCTTGCCATAGAGCGTAATCTGCAGGCCTTCGCCGAGCCGCAGCGCCGTATTGTAGACGATCAGACCGATTGAGTTTTGAACAGGCGGAAAAAGTCTATCGTACGGCTGACCGACATATACGAGCTTCATGTCACTCCCCACCGCCAGCTCGTTCAGGCGACTCTTCTAAGTGCAGGGCGGTCTTCCGGTCGGGAGAGGTGATCGGCGAGGCGGCGAATGCCCTCTTCGAGCGGCACCAGGGGACGGTTCAATATAGCCTTCATCTTGTTCGTGTCAGGACAGCGGCGCGTCATGTCGCCCTCCGCAAGGGGCGGTCGGAATTCCAACTTCGATGACGAGCCCAGCACTTCGATGACAAAGTCGGCCAGCTGTCGAATGCTCATTTCCACGTCGCTGCCAACGTTGATCACTTCGTTCTCGTGCGCGCGCGTTCGATGAACCGCGATGCAAGCGTCAACCGTGTCGTCGACATAGCAGAAGGTGCGGGTCTGAGAACCGTCCCCGTAAATCGTCAGGGGCTCGCCGCGCAGGGCTGCACGCACAAATCGCG
Organism: Mesorhizobium sp.; assembly: GCF_004962245.1. GTDB lineage: Bacteria > Pseudomonadota > Alphaproteobacteria > Rhizobiales > Rhizobiaceae > Mesorhizobium. The sequence goes on from NZ_SUHQ01000006.1 coordinate 96,427, forward strand.
GCAGAACGAAATCCTCGCTCTGACGTGGCCCGTAGGTGTTGAAGAAGCGAAAAATGGTAAATGGCAGTCCAAACTCACGCTCAAAAGTGCGCAGATAGACCTCTCCAAGATTCTTCACCACTGCATACGGCAGACGTGAGTTAAGCGGCGTGGTGCTCTCGTTTTGAGGAATCTCGAAAGGTTCGCCATATACCTCCGATGACGAAGCGAAGTAGACACGCTCGGCGCCGGTGTTCTTGCATAGCCTCAGCACGTTCTCGATGCCGGTGATGTCGCGCAGCACGAGCAACGGATTTGCCAAAGTCCGCTGCACACCGACCACGGCTGCGAAATGGAAGACGTGGGTGAAATGGAAGCGGTAGAACAACGATGAGATGTCGTCGAAATCGTTCGCATCCGCCTTTACTACGGTCAGATTGCCCGCGTCTATTTGTACCTTGTCTCGACTTCCGGTCGACAGGTTGTCAGCGACGACCACCTGGGTCTGAGGTAGCTTGACCAACGCACGAGTGAGGGCACTGCCGATATTGCCCGCTCCACCAGTTACCAGGATCGATTGCGTCATAATCCACCTCAACCGAACAGTTTAATCGACTGATGCAATGTGCGTCCCTTCGCCAAACGCGGCATCTTCGATCTCGCGAGCGAACGTGGCTCGCAGATCCTTAGGACGCTTGAGAGTTAAATGTGGCAGCGCAAGATTTATTTGACAACTTGGCTTGGGGTAAGCACTTCGGCTGTTCTCCCAATGGTGCAACCCATGCTATTTTCAGCTCTGGGGCTGGCTAAGCGCATACATTTTGCTGATTGCTGTGAACTGCTTCCCCGCGGTAATTGAGGCGATCCTTTATTGTCGACATTGAAGCGAAAGTTGCCAGCATCTCATGCAGACTGCTCCAGACCTTCAGGAACTGGTTAACCGCATCCGAGCGCGGGACTACACCATTGGCATCATGGGCCTCGGCTACGTTGGCTTGCCGCTCGCCATGATCTCGCTGGACGCGGGGTTCAAGGTCATCGGTTTCGACATCGACGCGTCTCGGGTTGCACTTCTTAACCGCGGAGAAACCGGCATAGATCATTTGCCTGGTGCTGCCATCAAGATGGCTGTCGACAGCAAGCGGTTTCGCGCCACCAGCGATTTCGCCGACCTGGGCGAACCCGACGCGATCTTGATAGCGGTGCCGACGCCGCTTACCAAAAACCGGGAGCCGAACCTGTCGTTCGTCGAAAACAGCGCACGTGCGATCGCCGAGCGGCTGCGCCCCGGTCAACTTGTCGTTCTGGAGTCGACGACCTGGCCAGGAACGACGCGAGAGGTCGTGCAGCCGCTGCTCGAGGCGACGAATCTTTCTCTAGGAAAGGACTTTTTTCTCGCCTATTCGCCCGAACGGGTGGACCCAGGCAACGATGTACACACCACCGCTACGGTTGCAAAGGTGATAGGCGCCGACGACCCATCGTCCCTACAGGTTGCCAAGGAACTGTACGACCAGATCATCGTGCAAACCGTTCCCGTGGCCTCCACCGCAACGGCAGAGGCTGTGAAGCTGACCGAGAACATATTTCGCTCTGTGAACATTGCGTTGGTCAATGAGCTAAAGGTGATTTTTGACAGGATGGGCATCGACGTCTGGGAGGTGATCGAGGCCGCCAAGACCAAGCCGTTCGGATATATGGCGTTTTATCCAGGCCCAGGGCTCGGCGGGCACTGCATCCCGATCGACCCATTCTATCTAACCTGGAAGGCAAGAGAGTACGAAGTAGCAACGCGCTTCATCGAACTTGCCGGTGAAATCAACACGAACATGCCGCATTATGTGGTTGCCCGCCTTGTGGAGGCCTTGGACCAGCGAGCCAGCCGCGGCCTGAGCGGTTCGCGGATCTTGGTGATCGGGATGTCCTACAAGAAAAACGTGGGTGACACACGAGAAAGCCCATCGTTGAAGCTGATCGACATCATGGAGCGACGCGGGGCAGTCGTTGATTACCACGACCCCTATGTACCGGAAATACCCGGAACAAGAGAGTACGCCACCCTGGCAGGTCGCCCCTCTGTGGATATCTGCGCTAGCAGTCTGGCATTGTATGATGCCGTTGTCATCTCGACAGACCATGATGCGATTGATTGGCAGAACGTCGCCAAGCACGCAAAGCTGGTGCTCGATACCAGAAATGCTTGTGCGCGTAGTCAGTCACGCACCGACAACGTCATAAAGGCATGAGCGGCCCGGCTTGCGGCATTGGCTTGGTCAACCTGTCATCGACAATGTCGAATGATTTAATACGTCGAGCGGTTGAATTCGTTCAGCGCATCGAATTTTCCCGGACTTGAGCGCCGGGGCATGAGCGCCCGCGCAGTCGGTGTAAACAGGTGGTGGCGGACGAGGTCGCTACGGTTCATGCGGCGCGCCGGCCGATGCTCACCCCTCCCCGTCAGCGGACCTTTTGGTCGCCGTAAGCATCCACGCCGACCGCGTCATTGCGCCAGACATGGATGGCTTCGAATGCGTCCCATGCGATCGACACGATGTCGAGATCCCCGTCACCGTCGAGGTCGACCGTCCTTGCTCCCAGATGGCTTTCCATCCCTTCGCCGACCAGCTGCTCGATGAACCGTCCCCCACCCAGATTATGCCAGCTTGAGAGGCGAAGTGCGCCGCGATGCTCGCCCATGATGAGATCCACCCTGCCGTCCCCAGTCATATCGGACACGGAAAGGCTGTTAAGGGAACCGCGCGTGGTGATTTCGTGCTGCTCCCAGTCGGAGGAGCTGTCGCCGGGGTTGTGCCACCAATACGCCTTAGCGCTGTCGGCTTGGCCATTTTCTTCGGTCACGACGATGTCCGCACGTCCATCGCCATCAAGATCGGCGGCCGCCACGCGGTCGGGATAGACCATTTCAGGAACTGTTCCAACATGCCGAAGCTCCCAGTCTGGCGAGCCGTCACCTGGATTGCGCCACCATGCGACCGTCTTTGCATCGCCGGTCGTGGCGACAAGGTCAAGTAGACCGTCGCCATCGATATCGGCGAATGCAATCCCTTCATCAGACGCGTCGACGCAGATGCGGGTGCGTGGCCATGGCTCGACTGTTGGATCGTCAGGAATCTTAAAATAGAAAACCCCGCCGCCGCTCGATACCGCCAGCTCCGGCTTCCCACCTTTTACGATCTGGGCGAGCGCATGGCCCTGAGAGCCGAGCTCATGACTGGCGGCGGGAACCTCTCCGATCCCGTGCGCTTCAAATCGGTGCGCGTCGATGTCCTCGGCATGGAGCCACACCAGGTGCAGCGCCCTGCCTCGGCCGCGCTGTGCTATGACCTCCCCGCGCCCATCGCCATCGAGATCCAGGCCTGCGACCGCGTCCACACCCTCAGCAAGCCGGGTCCGTTCCCATTCTGTGCTCCAGGCTTCGGACGGTTGACGGTACCAGAACGGACCCGAGATGATGTCTGTGCGACCATCACCATCCATGTCGGAAAAAGCCAGCCCAAAGGAGCGGACATGCCCGTTCGTTATGCGATGATAGGTCCAGCGGTCGAGGCGGACCGATGCAGGCGGATCCAGCCGATTGATCCACACTCTGACGGGCGGGTTGCCCACCCAGTTCGCCCCATAGATGTCGAAATCGCCGTCCCTGTCGACATCGGCGACGACGCCGTTGTGGAGACCCACATCGTCGATCACATGACGGGCCCAGCGCGTTCCTTGCCCGTTGATATTGTAATGGATCGCGAGTGTGCGCTCCTCGGTCGTATGCATCTGCCCGACCACGACATCGATGTCCCCGTCTCCGTCCATGTCGGCTGCCTGTAGCGTATGGGCGCCCGCGACAGATGGCTGGATGACATGGCGGATCCAGCGGCCCGTCGGTCCGGCGAGGGGCCGGAACCAGGCGACGTCGTCAGTGTGCTCGGAACTCGAAGTCAGAATGTCGGCGCGGCCGTCCTGGTCAAGGTCGGTTACGAGCGCCTTGAATGCAGGATTGAACGGACCAAGCTCGTAGCTGCGCCATAGTGCTGGATCGCGTGCTGTCGCTGCGCCTGGATTGGACGCCCATACTCCGTGCAGGACGAGATCGACATCAGCATCGCCGTCAATATCCCCGATTGCCATTCCCTCTTCGCCTAAGTTGAAGGAGAACAAGCCGACGCGGATCCAGGAACTGGGGCTTTCTTGGAAGAAAATCATCACTTCGCCAGGCGCCCGAACGACGATATCAACGAGGCCGTCCCCGTCGAAATCGGCCGCCTTGATGTCTTTGCCCCAGCCGCCGACTGCACCGATTTCCCGGCGCTTCCAGCTGGGACCGTGGGTCGGGTTATCATTCGGCCGCGGGTTCTCGAACCAGACGAGATTGACAGCATCGGGCCCATCGGCCGTGACGATGTCGGGATCACCGTCCCCATCGATGTCGGCAAGCACGCCGTCGGTGGTGAACTCGACGTGGGGCCTCGCGATTACGGTGCGGACCAGATCGGGCCAGCGCCACCAAGACATCGCATCCTCGGGGAAGCCGCCAAGGACGAAATCCAGTCGATTATCGCCGTCTATATCGCCGACAAGCTTTACGTCTCCTGAATAGGGGGCAATCTCTTTGCGTTCAAAAACAAGACCTGACTCCAGAATTTCTTCGGGAGGTCCCTGTCCCTGAGCGGCGTCGCAACTTGCGAGGGTGCACCCGATCATAATGACCGCGATCAGGCGGCCAAACATGCTAAATGTTGATTTCGTAGCGTGTGAACATTTCGTAGTCGGCCAGCAACCGCCCGACGAAATCTCCCCCCGACAAGTCCGACAGCGTCCGCCATTCATCTTGGTTCTCCAGGCGCTGCATCTGCGACGCATGCGCCGCCAGCGCTTCACGCTTTACGCCGATAACATCGCCAACATAGGCGAGGCTGTTGAGCGTGAACGGCGCCCGCAGCCCTGCCGCCGTCCTGATCGTCTGCCGCAAAGTAACACGCCACATATTCGGCAAATCGCCCCACAGACTTGTCCATGGCCAATGGTACCAGTACCAGACTGGATATTCGAATACCGTGACAGGGCGACCATAGGCACGAAGCGCCGCGCGAACTGCTGCATTGACGGCGACATGATCGGAAGTCGGATCCTTTGCATGGTTCACGAAAACGCTCTGCGGCCGCCATGAGTTGAGCCTCGACACGACCGCAGCTGTTATCTCATGAAGGTGATGATTGGCCGCCCCGTCTGGAAGGCGTAGGAATGTAACACTTTGGGATGATGCGCCCAGACGACGAACTGCTTCTATGGCTTCGGCCTCGCGTGTCGCCCGCAAGGTTTCAGGATGCATAAGGTGGCGATGAGACGCGGCGCCATCGGTGACGAAAACAAAACGGACCTGGGCGCCCGAGGCAATCTTTTTGGCCGCAACGCCACCGCAACCCAGCGTCTCGTCATCCGGATGGGGCGCAACAATGACAGCAGACGCCGACCAGTCGCCTATCTCAAACGGCCTAAGTCGCAATCGCAATTGATTATCAAGCATGGTGCTGAAGGTCCGCCTAAAAGTCCACATCGGTGCGCTTTCATCATCGGTTCGCTGGCGTCGTTGAACGCCGATCGCCATGGTAACAGAACTCACGAGCGTTCGAGACCCGTGTTTGCCGGTGGGGAAGGCTTATGAACATGGGTATCCTCGGGCAGGGTTTGGGCCGCGGCTGGCTCGAGGAAACAGAGAGCCGTCCCAAGCCGATGGTCGAGATCGGTCTTCGATGCCGATCCTGTGGCACATCATGATGCGCCATTACCGCTACCCATCGCGCTCGGATCAAAGGGCGAGCACATCAAGCCCTGGTTCAGCGATTACATGACGGTCCACGGCCCAACCCGGGAATGTGAAACGCCACGCTGCGTGACTGGCGTGCGCTCAAAGAGAGGGTCGAGCGGGGATATAAGTTGGAAAGGTCACCGCCGAGCGGACCGAGCACCTTGTTGTTAGGCCGGCACGCAAAGCGACAGCTGGCAAGCCCGCTTCTTGATCGCCCGCGCGGATGGGCGTGTGGAACGCGGGATGGTCAATCGGTAATCAGGCTGCACCAAACAGACATACGCCGTTTGGGGACGTTTACGTTCCCACGCTCCGGCGTAAGGTTCGGCACGATGCACTCGAACGAATTCCAACCCCAGCAACGCGCCCGCGGCGATGACATCAGGATGATTGCGCTAGAAAGAGGATCTCCAGGGGAGCTGCCTATGACCAATAACAACTGGATGCAGCCACCCTTCCTCTCCAACCACAGTATCCTCGGCCATGGGTGCTTGTGGGTGGTGGAATAGAATGACGAGCAATCACGCTAAACGCCGTCCGTGGCCCGCGACGGCTCTGCGTTCGCGAGGTTCCAGCTCGACAAACGATAGCTGGAGAGAGGTCGACGGCTCTGCTTTCTATTCACGTAGACCGGGCCGGATCGCTAGCGCCGCAGCCGTGAAACGAAGTCGGAAAGCCTTGGCTGCGCGATCGAAAGTCGCGGGCCTGTATGCCAACGGGCAAAGAGACGTGCGATGACATCAATCGGCGCGAAGATTGTCAACGGCGCAGCCTGGGCAGCAGTCGAAACATGGGGTCGGCAAGCAGCCATGTTTGCCGTTTTTGTCGTATTAGCCAGGCATCTCGGACCTGAGGCATTCGGCCTCGCCGCCCTCTCCATGGTTGTACCCGTCATTCTTGCTGTTCCGGTCACGATCGGAATACCGGAGGCACTCATCCAGCATCCTAAAATCGAGGCCTCACACTTTGACTCGGCCTTCTGGCTTCTCGCCGCGACCGGCGCTGTGATTAGCGGGCTCATCTGGACGTCTGCCGGTTTGATTGCTGCAGCGTTCGGACAGCCCATTCTCGAAGATCTCATTCGCTGGAGCAGCGTGGTCGTCGTAATTCAGGCCCTCTCGTCGGTACCTGGGGCTGTGTTGAAGCGCCAACTCGAGTTCCGCTTGTTCGCGTTGCGCACAATTGCCGGCACCTTCGTCGGCGGCACACTCGGCATCGTCTTGGCAATAGCCGGTTTCGGCGTGTGGAGCATGATTTGGATGCACCTAGCAAAAGCGGTTGTGGAAACCGCTGTTCTTCTCGTCGGCAGTTCTTGGCGGCCCGGGCTGACCTTCTCCTATGCGAAGGTTCGTGACCTACTAGGATTTGGCGGCCCGCTTATCGTCCAGACTTTTTGGAATTTTTTGAACGAGGAAATTCCAAAGGTCCTGCTCGGTACGTTCCTCGGCCCCCATGCGGTCGGAATCTATGCTCTCGCCCGTCGTCCGCTCGACCTTCTGGTGCAAGTATTCCTCAGTCCGCTGATGGCTGTCACCATGCCCACCGTGGCGCGGATTCAAGATCAACCCGAAAAGATCGACCGTTTCTTCAACACGACCGTCCGCATGGCCGGGATAGCGGGATTTCCTGCATTCATCGGGTTTGCCGCGATCGCACCGATCGCGGTTCCCTTTATCTTCGGCCCGCAATGGGCCAGCGCGGTCGTCGCTGTCCAGATTCTCATGCTGCTGGGCCTGCAACGCACTATCGACAGCCTCTGCGCGTTTACGATCCTTGCAATGGGTCACTCCAGGTTGATCCTGATGTTGAACATAGCCTACACTGTTGTCGCAACGATGCTGTTGTCCGTCACTGCGCAGATCAGCCTTGAGATGACAATGGTGGCGCTCGTAGCCTGCAGCCTGGTCCTCCTACCAATCTTCCTCTTCTACGCGCAGCGCATCGCGCGTATCGACGTGCTGAAACCCCTTGAGATCTTCCCACGACTGGCTCTCGCCGCCCTGCTGATGTTCGGCGCCGTCAGCGCGTGGCTGCGCAGCGCGCCTGAGCACGCCGCCGAGGAAACACTCCTTATTAGCGCAATTTTCCTTGGAGCCTCTGTCTATGGTACGGCTCTCTTCTTGCTGGTGCGCTCTGAGCTGTTCAATGCGCGAGACTTGTTCCTCAGGCTTCGCGGCTAGGTTGTCGGGCGCGGCCTGTAGATGCGGGATTTCGAGGCCCATCCGCGCGCGCGCCGATGAAATCATGACCAGCGCCGGTACAGCCGCTCCATCGATCCACCGACCGGCAACGGGCAGATTGTTCATGGCAGGCGGCTGCGCTCCGCCTGCCTCAGACTTTCATGTGCGGATTTCAACTGGGCCCGCGTGTACATCAACGCGTGCGACGCCAGGTCGTGACCATCTTCCCAAAGGTTGCGCCAGATGCCCAGAATGCCTTCGAGCGGCTGACCGACAACGCGCGAGGAAAAGCTCTCGAAGGCGATCGGGCCTTCATAGCCGGAGGCCACGATGGCGCGGAACACTTCGGCGAGGTTGATGCTTCCGGACCCCATATAGCCGCGATGCGAATCGCCGGTATGAAAGTAGCCGAGATAGTCGCCGGTCTCCTTGATTGCCGACGGAATATCGGATTCCTCGATATTCATATGGTAGACGTCGAGGTGAACCTTGACGTTGGGAGCGCCGATGCGTTTGCACAGTTCGACACCCTGGGACGCCGTGTTGAGCACATTGGATTCGTAGCGGTTTACCACCTCAAGTCCGAGCGTGATGCCGCTCCTGGCGGCCGTTTCGGCGACCTGCGCCAATATGTCGGCTGACATGGCGACGCCGGCGGCGGTGGTCGGCACCGCGTTCTTCTGAAAAGCCGAGTGGAGGATGCCGCAGACATGCGTCGCGCCGACATCACGCGCGACGCTCAGCGCCTGTTCAAGCCTCGCCTTGCCGCGGGCGGCCTTGGCCCTGTCGCCGCTCGAGATGTCGGTATCGGCGTCCAGGCCCAGCGAGAGGTTGATGCCGATGCCGTTCTTCTCCAGCTGGCGACGCGTGAAGTCGACGTCGATGGAGCTCGGATCGAGCGCCGGCGCCTCGATGTAGTCAAACCCGACCTCCGCCGTTTTTGCAATGGCACGCGCGCACTCGTCATGGCTCCAGCCCGCCTCCCAGACCAGCGCATGAACTCCCAGCTTATTCATCATCGTCCCTTTCAATGTTCGTACACGCATCTTTGAGGCTGACAACCGCTTCGACCCCATAGCGACCCTACGGAACAAGGGGCTTCTGCTCGGTTGTTAGAAATCATATTGCTCAGGCGATCGCGACAAGCAACGTACAGGACGCGCGGGCGTATCGAGATCATATTGGCAGGCGCAAGGACTAGCACCGCATTACCATGCGCTTCGGCTAGTGGCCCTGATCAATAAGGCCCGAGCCTGCTCTATAGCTCCATTGGCATCAGGGCGCGCGAATCGCGACGGACGCCCCATTTTCGGATTTCCAGTGTTGTGTTGTCGCGATCAGCCGCCGCAGCGAACGCTTGAACCGCTCACTGGATATTGTTCTGGGCTGTTAAGAGTCTGGATTAACACATATTAATGATCCATTGTAAACAAAGGATTTTCCGGTGGCGCTGCTTCAAATCTCCACCGCCCCGGCGACTGTTCTCAATTCGTAGCGCTCTCCTCAAAAGCCGTCCGCAGGCTTCGTTCGAATTGCTCCCGAGCTATTCGAAAGAATAGGTGAAACCTCCTTCGGAGGCTCCGACTGTCACCTTCGTCATTTTTTGGCCCTCGAGCGACCTGTTCAGCACCCCTCGGCTCAATTCCGGCAGAAGCGTATTTGTCAGGATGGCATCGATCATGCGCCCGCCGGATTCGATCTCGGTGCAGCGGGCCTTGACCAGGTCCATGACACCGTCGCCGATCACCAGCTCGGCATCGTTGCTTGAACGCAGCCGGCGGGCGATCTTGGCGAACTGGTGGCGGGTAATGGCTTCGATCATCGAATCCGACAGCGGGTAGTAGGGAATGGTCACCACCCGGCCAAGGAAGGCGGCCGGGAAGACCTTCAACAGCGGGGAGCGTAACGCTGTGTCCAGATCGTCGAGTCCCGCCCGCAGCGTGCCGTTTCTGGTCCGGTCCATGATGACCTCGGAGCCGACGTTCGAGGTGAGCAGGATCAGCGTGTTCTTGAAATCGATCCGCCGGCCCTCGCTGTCGTCCATCATCCCCTTGTCGAAAACCTGGAAGAAGATCTCGTGCACGTCCGGATGCGCCTTTTCGACCTCGTCGAGCAGGATCACCGAATAGGGCTTTCGCCGGACCGCCTCGGTCAGGATGCCGCCCTTGCCGTAACCGACATATCCGGGCGGCGCGCCCTTCAAGGTAGAGACCGTATGCGCCTCCTGGAACTCGGACATGTTGATGGAGATGAGGTTCTGCTCGCCGCCGTAGAGCATCTCGGCCAAGGCGAGCGCGGTTTCGGTCTTACCCACACCCGAAGGACCGCAGAGCAGAAAGACCCCCACTGGTTTTTCGGGCGCGCCGAGCCCGGCGCGGCTGGTCTGCACGCGCTTGGCGATCATCTCCATGGCATGATCCTGGCCGACCACGCGTTCGGACAATGTGGCGGCGAGCCGCAGCGCCTTTTCGGTCTGGCTCGACAGCATCCGTCCCGTCGGGATGCCGGTCCAATCCTGTACCACGGCAGCCACGGCATTGCGGTCGACTGACGGCAGGATCAGCGGCGTCTCACCCTGCGCTTCGGCCAGTTCGGCCATCAGTTCGCGCAGTCGCGCGAGATCAGCGGCCGGATCGGGTGGAGAGGGACCGGCAGTGGCCATTGCCTCGGCATCGGTTTCAGGCGTTTCGGTTTCAGGTGTTTCGATCTCAGATGTTTCGATCGCCGGCGTTTCGATCTCAGATGTTTCGATCTCAGGCGCATCGGCGCCCGCCGTTTCGGCGACCGCCTCCGGAGCCTCCACAGCATCGAGCGGCACACCCTCGCCGCGCAGCCTGGCGCGCAATTCGAGTATCTCGCCAACCAGCGCCTTTTCCCGATCCCAACGTTCCTGCGCGGCGGTGAGCGTGAGTTCGGTCTCGGCGAGCCCTGTTTCGACCCGAGCCTGCCGGTCGGCCACGTCGATGCCGATCGCTGCCTCGCGGCCGATGATGCCGCGCTCGACCTCCAGCGCCTGGCGGCGGCGCATAATATCCTCGACCTCGGCCGGGGTGGCATGCTGCGAAATGGCGACACGGGCGCAGGCGGTGTCGAGAAGGCTGACCGCCTTGTCCGGCAGTTGCCGCGCCGGGATGTAGCGATGGGACAGGCTGACCGCCGCCTCGATCGCCTCATCGAGTATCTGCACCTTGTGGTGCTGCTCGAGTATACCGGCCACACCACGCAGCATGAGAACGGCGACCGCTTCCGACGGCTCATCTATCTTGACCACCTGGAAACGGCGAGTCAGCGCAGGGTCTTTTTCGATGTGCTGCTTGTATTCGGCCCAGGTCGTTGCGGCGATCGTGCGAAGCTCACCACGCGCCAGTGCCGGCTTCAGCAGATTGGCCGCGTCACCGGTTCCAGCCGCGCCGCCGGCGCCGATCAAGGTGTGAGCTTCGTCAATGAAGAGGATGACTGGCGTTTCAGAGGACTGGACCTCATCAATGACCGCCTTCAGCCGTTTTTCGAATTCACCCTTCACGCTTGCGCCCGCCTGCATCAAGCCGACATCGAGCATGCGCACGCTGACGCCCTGCAGCGTCGGCGGCACGTCGCCCTCGGCGATGCGTAAGGCAAAGCCCTCGACGACCGCGGTCTTGCCGACCCCGGCCTCGCCGGTCAGGATCGGGTTGTTTTGCCGGCGCCGCATCAGGATATCGACGATCTGCCTGATTTCCGGATCGCGCCCGACGACCGGATCGATCTTGCCCTCGCGGGCGCGCTGGGTCAGGTCGGTCGCGTACTTCGCCAGCGCCGAATCCCCGCCCGGAGCCCGCCGCGCCGGTTCGGCGGCGGGAACCGCAGCCGAGGCACCCGCTTCGAGCGAACCCTCCATGACTTCCACGAACCGCGCGATGACGGCGTCGGCATCGATTTTGTCAAATTCACCGCTGATCTTTGACAGCAAGCCTTCCAGCACCGGCGTCTTCAGGCAGGCAAGCAGAATATGTGCACTGCGCACTTCCTCGACGCTGAATTCCAGCCCCGCCAGGCTCCAGGCCTCCTGGATGGCGTGGAAGATATGATCGGAAAACTCCTCGATCGACGTGGCGCCATAAGGCAGCTTGTCGACGGCGCGGGTCATATCGGCCGTGAGCCGGCTCGCATCCACCCCGGCGTCCGCCAGTATCAGTTGAACATCCGAGCGCTCGGAAAGCACCAGTTGTTCGACGAAATGAACGAGCTCGACGTAGGGATTGCCGCGCAGTTTGGCGGTGTCGGCCGCAGCCTTGAAGGCGCGCAAACAGACGGGATTAAGCTTACCGACCAGTTCCTTGCGTTTGAAGCTCTGCGACGACCGGCGCTGTTCCATCGAACTTGCTCCTGCGATCTGCCAGTCAATAAACTGCCACATAAGCAGCGACTTGACAAAGCGTGTGATGGATCAGGCGCCTGAGTGTCCGATTCCACCGACTTCGTACGTCCGACAAAGCCCACGCCATCGGCCGCAAACAGCCATGGAACGCCCATCTTTTGCGATGCATTCACCTTCAGAATTCGACAATTGTGCTGCCGATTTCGAGCTCAGGACCGGGTTTGCAAGCTTCCATTAAGATTGAGCGGTAACTGAATTGTGGTAAAGTGTCGCAGTGTGCTAACGTTGGGTCACGCACGGCACAGGGGCCGCTTGCTGGGGGTTGGTGTGATTGATCTCGCACTCTGGCTGAATCCGTTGGACGGTGAAAATCCGTCAGGGGAGGATTTGCGCAACGATCCAGCGTTTCATGAGCTGGAGCGCCTCACGGAACCCCAGGTCAAGGTCGTCCATGACGGGAGCAACAAGCCCTCGTCGCAAAGCACCATTCCGGTCGACTGGCCCGCCGTTCTCGACAAGGCGGAGGAATTGCGCGCGCATGGCCGGGACCTGCGCCTGCTTGTCATTGTCACACGCGCGCTGGCCAACGAGCAGGGGCTCGCCGGGCTGGCCCATGGTCTGACCCTTATTGCGCGGACCTTCGACCAGCACTGGGACACCATGCATCCGGCGCTGCGGCCCAATGCTGCGCCACGCGACGCCGCCTTGCGTCGTATCAACGCCCTGCTCGACCTCCAAAATGGCCAGGACGGGTTGCTGGCGAACTTGCGGCAAATGACGTTCTTCGCACCGCGCGCGATCGGACCGATCAGCGGACGCGATCTGGAGCAAGGCGCGCTCGACGAACGGGTCATGCTTCTGGAGGCGGCTTCAGGATTGAATGCGGCCGAAAAGGCAGCGCTTGTCAGCGCGCACAGTCAGCTTCTCAATCGGGTGCGCAGCGGATGCGCGGCACAGGCTGATCAAGCCAATGCGCAGATGACGTCGCTCATCGCCGACGCCCAAGCGGCGATCACGGCTCTTGATGCGGTCGAGACGGCTCTCAACGTTCGTCTGGAGGGCGGCGGCGCCGCCGTCCCGGAATTGAAACGCTTTCTGCAGCGTTTGCTGTCGACCCTCGAACGGAATTCCACAATCGGCGCAACGACGAACGGCGCGGCGAAGCCAGCCCCCACGACTGCAGGTCCGGAAATGCCTATTCGAAACGGTCACGGAGCCGATCCTATGGCAAGTATGGCAAGTTACGCGGAACCGAGCACGGGGCTGCCTGATCGGATTTCCTCGCGCGACGACGTCGTCAAATGCCTCGACCTTGTCGTCGCCTTCTATGACCGCACCGAGCCGTCGAGCCCGATCCCGCACCTGGCGCGGCGCGTGCGCCGGATGGTGCATATGGATTTTGTTGAACTGATGGAAGATCTCGCCCCGTCTGGGCTGAAGGAATTCCGGCTTCTTGCTGGCGTTCCTGATGCCAAGAAGATGGCTCAGAAGGATGAAAGGTAACAAGCCATGCCAGCCGAAAGCAAAGCGAAGGTCATCGAACGAAATCGCGCACCGCGCGTGCAGATCGCCTATGATGTGGAGACCTACGGCAGCCCGACGACGATCGAACTGCCGTTTGTCATGGGCGTGATGGCCGACCTTTCCGGCGCTTCACAGACCAAGGAAGCGTCGAAATCGGTGCTGGACCGCGCCTTTGTCGAGACCGACGCCAACCGCTTCCCCAAGTTCATGGAGGCACTCGGGCCACGCGTGAAAGCCCGCGTGAAGAATACGCTGCCCCAGGCTGAAGGCGCCGAGCGGGACGAGGAACTGGCGCTTGACCTCACCTTCACCAAAATGGGTGATTTCGCGCCAGACAAGATCGCCGAGCAAGTTCCGCAATTGGCCGAAATCCTCAAGATGCGTCGTCAGCTCGAGGAACTTCTCGGCTTCATGGACGGCCGTGTCGACGCCGAAAAGCGCATCGCGCAGCTTCTGAACAACGAGCCGCTTCTCGGCAAGATCGCCAACCAGGCATTATCCGACGACGACAAGGTTCAGGAGTAAATCATGGCCGAACAACAAAAAACCGCAGCCGTCGCCGCTGAGGCGGAAGCCATCGATCTGGGAGAATTCAGCGGGCTCCTCGAGAAGGATTTCAAGGTCAAGAAGGACGACAGCGAGAAGCTGCAGCAACTCGTGCGCAATCTTGCGCTGGCGGCGCAGTCCCGTTCCGACACCACGACCATCTCGTCCAACGCGATCAAGTCGATCAAGTCGCTGATCGCGGGCATCGACAAGATGCTGTCGGAGCAGGTCAACGAGATCCTGCACGCGCCGGAAGTGCGCGAAATGGAAGGCACGTGGCGCGGCCTGTGGTATCTCGTCAACAACACCGAGACGGATCAGAAGCTGAAGATCCGGGTGATGAACATTTCCAAGGAGCAGCTCGCCGACACGCTTGAAGACTATGAAGGCCAGATGTGGGATCAAAGCCCGATCTTCAAGAAAGTCTATACGGACGAGTATTCGATGCTGGGCGGCGAGCCGATCGGCTGCCTGGTCGGCGCCTACGAGTTCTCTAACCATCCGCGTGACGTCGGCCTGTTGCGCAACATCTCGGGCATCTGCGCCTCCGCCCACACGCCGTTCATCGCGGCCGCCTCGCCACGCCTGTTCCGCATGGACAGCTGGCAGGAACTGCCGAACCCGCAGGACCTGCAGATGATCGTCTCGAACCCGGCCTATGCCTCGTGGCAATCGCTGCGCGAGAGCGAGGACGCGCGTTACATCGGCCTGACCATGCCACGTGTTCTGGCGCGACTGCCGTATGGCTCGGAAACCGTTCCGGTAAAGGGCTTCACTTTCGAGGAAGAGGTGCAGGCCGATCACAACAAATATGTCTGGATGAACGCGGCCTTCCCGATGGGCGTCAACATAAACCGCAGTCACAAGCTCTACGGCTGGGGCACCCAGATCCGCGGCGTCGAGAACGGCGGCACAGTCATCAACCTGCCGGTGCACTCCTTCCCCACCGACGACGGGTCGATCGCGATGAAATGCCCGACGGAAGTTGCCATCGACGACCGGCGCGAGGCGGAACTGGCCAAGCTCGGCCTGATGCCCATCCTGCACCGCAAGAACACCGATCTCGCAGCCTTTATCGGTGCGCATTCGCTGCAGGACGACGAGACGCGCGCCGGGCGGCTGGTCGATCCCGACGCCCAGTCAAATGAACGGCTGAGCGCCAACCTGCCCTATCTTTTCCCGGTTTCGCGCTTTGCGCACTACCTCAAGGCCATTGCGCGCGACAAGATCGGGTCGTTCAAGGAACGCTCCGACATGCAGATCTGGTTGACCGAGTGGATCAACCGCTACGTGCTGGCCAACCCGGCCTTCGCCGACGACAAGGCGCGCGCCAAGCGCCCGCTTGCCGCGGCCGAGGTCCAGGTCGACAGCGTGGAGGGGCGGCCGGGCTATTACAATGCCCGCTTCTATCTGCGTCCGCACTACCAGCTGGAAGGCATCAACGCCTCGCTCCGACTGGTGTCGGAACTACCGTCCGTGAAGACTTGATTCGCAGCAACCACACCTTGTTCTGTTTAAAAGCGGTGGAGAAAGACAATGCCAGTGAAAATTGATGGTTTTCTAAAGGTTCCGGATATCAAAGGTCCAAGCGTTCGAGACGGCCACGAGGATGAAATCGAAGTCCATGGGGTCGATTACAAGATAGTCGCGCCGTACGATCCGAATTCGCTTTCACGCCGCGGTCGTGTGTCCCTGGGGATGATCAAGTTCACCAAGCACTATGACAAGTCCTCGCCCTATCTGAAAAAGGCGCTGTTCGACAACAAGGCGCTGGACGAAGTTGTGTTCTCCGCCCGCCGGACCATCGATGGGGAGACCAGCGACTATCTGGTCGTTACCCTGACCGACGCCTCGATCATGGAATACGACATGTCGCAGGCCGAGGACGAGGAAGACCTGATCGAGGAGGAGGTCAGCTTCGCCTACAAGAAGATCAAGTTCGTCTATGACAAGGATGACGAAATCGAAATGGATGTCTATGTCGGCAAGTGAGGCGCGGCGGCCCGGCGCCGACAAGCTACAGCTCACCGGCAGTTCGCGAGCGAAACGCGAAGCGGTCCAGCCCTCTCTTTGGGATCGCCTCGTCAATGACCTGCCGGGCCTGACTTCCGAGATAGACGGTCTGCGCCAAACCTTACAGGACGAGCTTGGCGCGGACCGACTGGAAGCCTTCGTTGCGGGCAGTGCGCGGCTCATCGACGCCGATGCGGAGCTGACGTCCGATCAGAAGCGGCGTCTGCACCGCCTGGTCTTTCAGACCCAACACCGCGCGGAGATCGAAAGCCGCGGCGTGGTTGTATCGGCCCGGGTCCTCAGGGAGGCCGTGCGGCGCGACATCGAGGCCTTGTTCAACACCGAGCGTTTCGAAGCTGTTCCGCTTCTTTCCGATCTCGAAAGCGAACAGGCTGCAGACAATCCGCCATCGCTTGCCGACTTTCCGGAAGTGCGCCGAAGTGTGGTCAACTACGGCGTGCCTTCCTTCTCGGGCCGCTCGTCCCGAGACTTTGATCGCGAGACCCTGGCGCGCGAGATCCGCTCGATCCTTGCCACGTTCGAGCCACGTCTCAAAGAAAGCGCAACAAAGGTAACGGTGACCCTTGGTGACAAGAGCGTGGGCCTGAAGATCGAGATAGACGCTGTGCTGATCATGACGCCGACGCCGGAACGCATGCGCCTGCGCACCACAATCAATCTCGATAACGGCTTGGCCCGGACCGAATTTAGGGACACCTGAGATGGATCGGGTCTTCGTAGAATATTACGAGGAGGAACTGACCCATATCCGCGGACTCGCGGCCGAATTTGCAGACATGCATCCGGCGGTGGCGCGCAATCTTTCGCTCGATACGGTCCCCTGCCCGGATCCATATGTCGAGCGGCTGCTCGACGGCGTCGCTTTCCTCGCTGCCCGCACCCGGTTGAAGGTCGATGCCGAGCGTTCGCGGTTTTCACGCAGCGTCCTGGATGTCCTGTATCCCGATCTGGTTACACCAGCGCCGGCAACAGCGATGGCAGTGCTGAAACCCGGCCAGCAGGTCCAATCGATGATTGCCGGCCATGTCGTCAAGCGGAACACGCGGCTGGTGTCCAGTCTGCAACCCGGCCTGTCGACGCGCTGCACATTCACCACCGCGCAGGACATGACGCTGTGGCCGATAACAATCACGTCGGTCAGCTACTTCCAGGATCGCAGCGGGCTGGCAGCGGCCGGCATAAAGCCGATCGGTGGCGTGAGCGGCGAGGCGGCGCTGCGTATCACGCTGGCTCGGACCGGAAAAGGCAAGCTCGACGAACTGGCGCTCGACCGGCTTGATCTCCATTTTGCCGGGCGCACCAAGGCGCCATTGCTGTTTGACGCGATTTTCGGCGCCTGCTCGGCCGTTGGTGCACGAGCGGAGGGCAAGGCCAATCCGCTATCGCCTTTGCCGGAACCCGAAATGGTCGGCATCAGCGACGACGAGGCATTGATGCCTCGTACCCGTCCGACATTCGAAGGCTACCGTCTGCTGCGCGAATATTTCATGATGCCCGAGCGCTTTCACTACGTGCGGGTCTCAGGACTGCAACCGGTCGTGCGCAGATGCGAAGCCGGGATCGAGATCATCTTCATGTTCCGGCGTCCGGTGCCCGAACTTGCCGATGTGACACCGGCTGATTTCGAACTTTTTGCAACGCCGATCATCAACCTCTTCGAGCGTGACTGCAACGTCATCGAGCTTGACCCCCGCCGAACGCGGAACGTGCTGCATGCCGACCGCACGCGGGCGCGGGACTTCGAAATCTATCGGGTGACCCGCGTCGAGGACGCCGACACGGAGGGCACCGACGCCGAAATTCCGGAGCTCTTCAGCCTGGGGCAAAACCGCAGCAGCGGCTGGGTCTATTCCACCGAACGGCGCCCTCGCCGGGCCACCGAAGATGAGCGGCGCGACGGATTGACCCGCACCTCATACACCGGAGACGACGTCTTCCTTTCGATTTCACGGCCGGTCGGAAGCCCGGCGAACCGGCCGCTGAAGCGTGTCGATATCATGGCGCTTTGCACCAACCGCGATCTGCCGATCCTCGACGACACCCCAACCTTGACGCTGGAGACAGGCGACCCTGTCGAAACGGTCCGGCTTCTCGGTGCGTTGCGTCCGCCCCAGCCGGCCATCCCGGCCGCCCTGCCCGCGGGCGCCGAAGGCGAATCCCGAGCCGACAATCTCGCCTGGCGGCTTGTGGCGCAGCTGGCGCTCAACTTTCTCAGCCTTGCCAAGGAGGGTCGCGGTGTCGATCCGCTGCATGCGCTGCTCGATCTCTATGCCGACCGGGGAGATCCGAGTCTCGCCCGCAATGTGCATTCGATCGTTCGCGTCGACTCGCGGTCGGTCATCGAACGGCTGCAGATCGATGGGCCGATGTGCTTCGGACGGGGCACGGAAGTGACGTTGCATGTGGACCAGTCGGTCCTGGCCGGGCAAAGCACATTGCTGCTTTCAGCCTTGCTTGCACGGCTGTTTGCCCGTCACGCCGGAATAAACGGCTTTGTGCGGACCCGCACGCGGCTGCTGCAGAAGCAGGAGGATGTGCTATGGCCGATGACGCCCGGCAATCGCTACCTGATCTAGACAAATTCGACCTGGACCGGGTCGAAGGGCTATCTGACACATTCGACTTCTTCGAACTGTTGCGCCGGCTCGAACGGAGGGGCGGGCTGTTCGGCTATTCAGGCCACGCGGATCGCGAGCCGGCAAGGCTTGGGCAGCATGTGCGTCTTAGCTTTTCCGCCAAGGACGTGGTTGAGTTCCGCGAAGCCACGGTTAAGACGCCGGGGAAAGAAGGGGCGCCGGCCCGGGTCACGGTTGCAAATCTCGGGCTGATGGGGCCGGAAGGCCCGATGCCGCTTCATTTGACACGCTGGGTGCTCGATCGTCTGTCGCAGCGCTGGTTCACCGGCGCTGACGGCCAGCAGACCAGCGACACGACGTTCGTGGACTTCGTCAATATCCTTCAGCACCGCATGATCGCGCTGTACTATCGGGCCTGGGCGGATGCGCATCCGGCAGTACAGGTCGAACGTGCGGTCGGCGGCCGCGTAAGAGCCATGCTTGAAGCCATGGCGGGAATCGGACTTCCTGGCACCCACAATCCCGATCTCGACGCCGTGAAGCTTCGCCAGGCAGCATCGCTCGCCAGCCAGGTCGACGGTCCGGAGCGGCTGACACTGTTCCTGGCGGAAGCGTTCAAGGTGCCGGTCCAGATCAAGGAGTTCGTTGCCACCTGGATGACCATACCGGCGACGCTCCAGACCCGTCTTGCCAGAGCGTTCGCAGTGCTGGGGCGCGGGGCGACGATCGGCCCGCGCGTCTTCAGCCGCCACAGCAGGATCGAACTCCGTGTCGGCCCGCTGGGGTATGAGGAGTTCAAGGCGTTCCTGCCGGGCGGTCAACGTCTGAAAATGTTCAAACAGGCCGTTCGCGACATGGTGGGGGAATCGCTCGACGTCGATCTGCGGATCGTGCTCGCGCGAGAAGCCGTGCCGCAGCCCCGTATCGGGGCGGTACAGCTCGGCCGAACGACCTGGCTTGCGCGGCCCGCTGAAAGGGGCGATGCTGACGATATGCGGCTGCGGACAATTGTCGGATGGCGGCCGGAAATGGCGGGGGTCGCGGCATGAGTCTGCTGCTGACGCTGGAGCAAGGGCCACGCACCCAGGCGGTCCGGCAGACCCGGCTGGACGAGGGTGAGCTGGTGATCGGCCGCAGCGCGGAAGCGGGCTGGCAGATCGACGATCCCGACATGTTCGTTTCACGCGCCCATTGCAGGATCACCGGCGGGCGGGATGGCTATTTCGTCACCGACACATCAAGCAGCGGGTTGTTTATAAACGACTCCGACAGCCCGCTCGGCGCTGGCGCGTCGATCCGTCTTCAAAACGGCATGCGGCTGAGGCTGGGCGACTACATCGTATGCGTCGACCTGCAGACGCCGGTCGCTCAAGCACCGGCAGCCAGCCAATCGGTCCCGGAACGGTCGCCGCCGGCATCACGAGCGCCGGTAAGCATCGGTCGCGATGACTTCTTTTCAGCCACGGTCGAAGAAGAGCCACGAGGACCGCGTCCCGCCGATCTGCCGAATCCGTTCGAGCAGCCAATTCCAGGAGCGTTCGAGCGGGCCAACCAGCGCAGTTCGCCTGCCTTCGACGACCCGTTCAGCCTCGACCCGGTATCAACGCCTGCGCCGAAAG
Source organism: Mesorhizobium sp. (assembly GCF_004962245.1). GTDB lineage: Bacteria > Pseudomonadota > Alphaproteobacteria > Rhizobiales > Rhizobiaceae > Mesorhizobium. The sequence goes on from NZ_SUHQ01000006.1 coordinate 117,060, forward strand.
GCGCTGCCTACTCCGAACCACGTGGTGAGCCAGGCCCCGCAGACCCATTCAGCCTCGATCCGGTGCCTTCCCGCAACGGTGAAACCGAGGCCGCTTCGGGAAAGTCATCCGAATTCGATGACTTCGGTTTCGGGCCGGCCGCACCGCCTGATTTGAGAAACGGCGCCGGCTCGACCGATCAGCGAAAACACATCGCCGGAAGACCGCAGCCGGCCAATCCCTGGGATTTGCCTGGCCACGCGGCAGATATCCCCTCCCCGCCGCGTGCGGGCACTGCTCCCAAACCCGCCGCCTCCCTGGCAGCGGCGCAACAGATGAACACCGCGCTTCGTACCGCGTTCTTGCGTGGCATGGGCATTGAGGAGGCCGATTTTCCCGGACGCGACAGTGTCGCGGAGATGGAGAAGTTTGGTCGCGAATATCGGCTCATGATGGAAGGCCTGATGCAGCTGCTGCGCAAGCGGGCCGAGGAAAAGGGAAACGCTCGCGTCGCCCAGACGGTGGTTGGGGCCTCTGAAGTCAATCCGCTCAAGTTTCTGCCGACGGTCGACGACGCCATCGTGACCATTATCGCGGAGCGCAGCCCCGGATTTCTGGCCGGCGAAGCGGCAATCGCGGACGCGATCCGCGATCTCGCGCAACATCACGTGCGCGCCTGGCGAGGCCTGCAGTCCGCCTTGCGGCGGATGATTGACCGTTTTGACCCGGCAGCGATCGAGGAAGAGCTGAAATCGAGCTCCGCGATCGGCACCCTGCTTTCGGGCGGGCGCAGCGCCAAGCTGTGGGAGCTATACCAGAAACGCCATCGTGAAATCGCCCAGAGTGCGGAATCAAGCTTCCTTGGCGAAATCGGCGCTGATTTTCGGGATGCATATGAGGAGGAGTGAAAAATGATCGATCGGCGCGAATTCATCGTTGCTCTGGGCGCAACGGGGCTGCTTGCGGCTTGTCAAAGCGGTCCGCCAAAACCATCGGCGATCACGATCAACATGACCGGCGCAGCCGGCATGAACCCGGGACCAGGTGGCGGCGACCGGCCCGTGACGGTCCTTGTGATGCGGCTGCGCAGCACCGGCAAGTTCAATTCGGCCGACTATTTCGCGCTGCAGGGGGATGCCGGCTCCGCACTCGCAGGCGATCTCATTGGATCCGACCAGATCTCCGTCGGACCGGGAAAGACCGCATCCAAAACCATCACGGTCGAGCCGGACGCGGCTGCGCTGGGCTTCGTTGCCCTCGTTCGCGAGCCTGGCGGCCGGAACTGGCGTACAACCAAGTCGGTGTCGCCGGGATCGAAGTTTACCGTCAACGTCACGCTTGGCAGTGGCGGCATTTCCGCCTAGCGGCCAGGGTAAGAGGTGCTCAATGCAGAGAGTAGCGGCATGAGCGAAGCAAACAGGGTGCTGTGGTCCGAAGGCCTGTTTCTCCGGACCCAGCATTTTCAGCAGCAGGATCGTTTTTTCGAGGCGACCGTGCGCGGCGCGTTGCAGGCCGGGCAACTGCATACGTTCGGCTTTCAGCAACTGACGCTGGACCAGGCAATGCTTGATGCCGGCCAGGTCTCCATACTGTCCGCACGGGGCATTTTTCCGGATGGAACCCCCTTCTCCATTCCAGACATGATGGACGCGCCACGACCGCTGCCCGTCACCGCCGATACGGGTGCCGGACCGGTGCTGGTCGCACTGCCGCTCGAGCCTCCTGGCGGTGTCGGCTTCGACCCGGCGCATGCCGCATCCACCGGCGCACGCTATCATGGCCGGATCGTTTCGGTTCGCGACGCCGTCCAGGGCGGTTCAGATCCCGAAGAAATCGAAATCGCCCGCCCGCAGGCGCTGCTGCTTGCACCCGGAAAATCGGTTGGCGGCTATACCGCCCTGCCAATAGCCGACATCAAAGGGGTCCGAGCCGATGGCGGCGTCTCCCTGGATGAGACGTTCCTGCCGCCGACACTGGTTACCGGAGCGGTGGCCTGGTACCGGCAGTTGCTTTTGGAAGTTGTCACCGGCCTCGACCAAATCGCTGAGGCGCACGGCAAAATGGTCATGGGCGGGCCAGGGCGCAGCGTCGAAGACCTGTTGATGCTCAACCTCGCCAATGCGGCGCGTCCGCGACTGGCCCACATGCTGGCGCAGGATGTTTTCCATCCGGCCGAGCTTTATCTGGAGCTTGCCGGTCTTGCCGGTTCAATGGCGACCTATGGCTCGAGCGCGCGACGGCTGAGCGAGTTGCCCGCCTACGATCACATGGCGCCCGGCCCCGCATATTCGGCGCTGGCCGACGCCTTGCGCTCACTCATCCTGAGCCTGCGTTACATCGAGCCCAAATCACGCGCACTGCCCGTCATGCGGCATTCGACCAATGTCTGGAAAATCCGCATCGACAACCCGAAGCTGCTGGTGGCCAGCCGGATCGTCATCCGCGTCGGGTCCGAGTTGTCGGAAGACGCCTTGCGCAAGATTTTCGTCAACCAGGCGACTGTCGGTTCGGCCGATCAGTTCGAGGGCCTGTGGAAATCCCGTCTCCCCGGCATTCCGCTGAAACCGCTTCATTCCCAGCCCCGCGAAATCCCCTACGACGGCGATCGGCTATGCCTTGAGCTGGATCAGAAAAGCGAGCACTGGGCCTCGCTGCTCGATGCCCCCGGCTTCGTCATTGGCGTGTCGGGCGTACTGCCGAGCGAGCCGCAGGTGGACTGCTACTCGGTAAACAGGTGAGACCATGAGCCGGGATGATCCTTTCGGACTGTCGGAGGATCGTGAACGCACTCGCATACGGCTGACCGGCTCGCCGATGCCGCGACCGATGACGCCACTCTTGTCGGGCGCGCCGGTGAAACGGTCGCGTTCGCATCCCAACACACTTGTCAACGCATTCGCACCCTTGCTCGAGTTCGCGCCCGAGCTTGAAAGCGCGCTGCCACCGGAAAACCCGGAAGCTCTGCGCACCCGGTTGCTCGATGAGCTGGTTCGGGCACGCGACGCGGCAATGTCGGCGGGATCCTCGCTTGAGCGCGCCGACCAAGCAGCCTGGGTGGTGGCGGCGTTGCTCGACGACCTGGCCTTGAACACACCATGGGGCGGTGCCAGCGCATGGCCGCGCCAGCCGCTTGTGGTCATGCTTCGAGGCGATGTCGATGCCGGCACGCAGTTCTTCACGCGTCTCGACGAACTGGAGCGCCATCCGAACCGGGATCGCGAACTGCTGGAACTGCAATATCATTGCCTGGCGCTCGGCTTCCGCGGCAAATACCGTGTGCCCGGCCGGTCGGGCGACCGCTCGCTCAATGCCGTTCGCGTTGCTGCTGCGCGCTTCCTGCGCGATGCCGACGCCGACGGCGCGCCGCTGTCGCCGAACTGGAAAGGCGTGATCGCATCCGACGAGCCGCAGCGCTTCATCGTTCCGATCTGGGTGATGGCGCTCGGTGCGGCGGTTATCGCCACTGCAATCCATCTCGGGCTGTCGATGGGACTGAGCAGTCAGGCGGTCGAGCTTTCCGCGCTCGTTCGCGCGCTGCCGCCGCCCACGCGCGGCGATATCAGCCGCACGTCGCCACAAGTCGACGCGCCGCCGCCAGAGCCGGTCGATTTCGCGCTGCTGCCCGAATTTCAGGCCGGAGCGCCAGCAAATCTCAAAGCCGCGCTCCGTGGCACCGAGAGCGTTTCGCTGGCCAGGCTGATCATCCAGGCTTCCAACCCCGAACTGTTCCAGTCGTCGCGGCCGAAACTGACGGAAGGCTTCGAACCGCTGATCGGTTCAATCGCCAAAGTGATCCTGGCCAATCAGGAACTGATCGGAAACATCACGGTGGTCGGCCATACGGACAGTGTTCCTTTGCAAAGGTCCAATCCGCTTTCCACCAACCAGCGGCTGTCCGAAGCGCGCGCGGCGACCATTGCCGACATACTGGTTCAGAACGGCGTGCCGCAGGACCGCATTCGTTCCGAAGGACGTGCAGCTACCGATCCAGTGGCCGACGACAGCACGCGCGAGGGCCGGGCCTTGAACCGCCGCGTCGAGGTGCTGGTCGAAAAGAGGCTGTGAGATGTTCATCCTGCGCTTCCTCTGGGCGGTTCTGACATCGCGCTGGCTCTGGACGCTGATCGGCATCGCGCTGCTCTCTCTGGTTATCTGGGTGTTCGGCCCGATCGTCAGGGTCGGTGCTTACGAACCCTTCGCCTCGGAAAATGTGCGCATCGTCATCATTGCGCTGCTGGTCATCTTCTGGCTGATCTGGCTGATCGTCGCGCAGCGCCGGGCGATCCGGGCCAATCGCATGTTCGTCGCCGAAATCGCAGCGCCAGCAGTTGAGAAACCGCTGAGCCCCGGCGAAGAGAACGTCGCCGCCGTCGGTGCCAAGTTCGCCGAGGTGATGGCCGAATTGAAGCGCCGCAAACTAGGCGGACGCAAGTTCCTGCGCGAGATGCCCTGGTACGTGATCGTTGGGCCGCCGGCCACCGGTAAGACCACGGCTTTGCGCCAGTCCGGCCTGAACTTTCCGATCGATCTCACCGACGACCTGCAGGGGGTTGGCGGCACGCGCAACTGCGACTGGTTTTTTTCTGAGAACGCGGTTCTGATCGACACGGCGGGCCGCTATGTGCAGCAGGAGAGCCAGCCCGACGTCGATGCGGCGGAATGGCTGGGCTTCCTCGACCTGCTGAAAAAGCACCGCGGCCGCCGGGCACTGAACGGCGTGATCGTCGCGTTGTCGATCGACGTACTTTCCGAGGGCGACGAGGCCATCAAGGCTCATGGCCGCAAGATTCGTCGTCGGCTGGCAGAGCTCAACGACCGGCTCGAAATCCGACTTCCGGTCTATCTGATGCTGACCAAGGCCGATCTGATCAAGGGTTTCGAGGCTTTCTTCGGTGGCCTGTCGACGGCCTCGCGCGAACAGGTGTGGGGGACGACCTTCGCGCTGGATGCGCGTGTGGACGCGAAGACCATAGAGCGGGAAATCGCCACCCTTGCGACGGAGCTCGAGCGGCGGCTGGTGCCGCGCCTGGAGGACGAGGACAAACTCGCCACCCGCGCCGAGATATTCAGATTCCCTGCCCAGCTCACAAGCCTGTCCGAGCCGATCCAGGTGCTGATCGAGGCAATGTTCGGCGAAAGCAGGTACGAAGAAGCTGCGTGGCTGCGCGGCCTCTATCTGACGTCAGCAACCCAGGAAGGCGCGCCCATCGACCGGCTGACGGCGGCGCTGTCTTCATCCTTCGGTCTTCCGCCGCGCCGGGCCATGCCGGCGCCGCGCGTTGAAAAACGCAGCTTCTTCCTGAAGAATCTGCTGACCGAGGTCATCTTCAGGGAAGCAGGCCTGGGGACATTCGACCCGCTGGCGCAGCGCCGCCGCGCCTGGATCTGGCGCGGCGCCGCCGCCGCATGTACCGCCGTGGCCCTGTTGGCCGGCGGGGTGTTCACCTGGTCCTACTTTGACAACCGCAATGCGATCACGGCGCAGGCAAGTCAGTTCGAGGCGCTGCAGGCGCCGCTAACCGCGGCAGCCGCAAGCCCGGCATCGGTGGAGCAGCCTGCCATCGATGGCGCGCTCAATGCGATGGCTGAGGTCGTAAATGCCCGAACGGCACCGCCGAGCAGTGCCCAGGATCTGCTGGGGCCATCGGCCTCGTCGGAACTGCTGCGGGCGCAGGCCGACACTTACGACCACGCTCTGCGCAACATTCTCGAGCCGCACATGGTGGCTCTGCTCGAGGCGACGATGTGGCGGCAGATCCGCGATCCTGATTTCATGCTCGGGGCACTGAAGACCTATCGCATGATGACGGGCCTGTCGCAGATGGATGCCGATTTCGTCCAGAACTGGTGGGTCAACGACTTGCCCGAATTCGCGCCGGCGGCGCCCTTTCCGACCACTGACGCGGAAGAGCATCAGCTTGCCGCGATCCGCCGTATGGCGGTCGACGACAGCTACACCGCCCCGGATCAGGCGCTGGTTGCCGAGGCGCTGAAAACCGTCTGCACGATCTCGTTGCCGGCACGTGCCTACAGGCAGTTGCTGGCCGACCCGGCGGTGGCCGAACTCAAGGAATGGATCCCCGCGAATTTCGCCGGTCCCAACGGCGCCAAGGTTTTTGCGCGGCGTTCCGACAAGACGCTGCGCGTCGGCATTTCGGGCGCGTTCACCTATTCCGGGTTCCACGATGCCATTCTTGACCGGGTCGAGGACGTCGCCGCGCAGGCGGCGCTGGATCGAGCGGTCTTCGCCGGGGGCTGTTCGGAAAACTCCGAAACCTCTGTCTCGGCGCTGTCGGAGGATATTCTGAAACTCTACTACGAAGACTATATCGCGCAATGGGACAGTTTTCTGCGCGATATGAGGCTCGCGCCATTGTCCGACCTCAACATCGCCAGCGAGAACCTCAAGGATCTTTCGAGCGCCGACTCCGCGCTGAAACGCCTGCTTACGGCGGTCGTTCAGGAGACCGAGCTTACCCGATCCGATGAAGCACCAGCCGATAACAAGGCAGCGGCCAAGGGCGGCTCGAAACTGCTCGGCAAGCTGGGGAAGCTGGGAAAGATCGTGAAGACAGGGGCAAAACTGCTGCCACGCGCAGGCTCCGCCGACGAGGTGGACCTTACCGGCAGCCTGGTGGCCGAACACTTCAAGCCGCTCAAGGGCGCAATCGCCGAGGTTGACGGCCAGCCGCCGGCACTCGATGCCGCGGTGGTGGCTCTGACGGCGCTTTCGAACGTGCTGCAGACGGTCACGGCCAATCCCGACCCTCAGGACGCCATCAAGAAGCAGGGCGGTCTCGCCGAGTTGACGGGAGCGGTCGCCAGGCAAGCGCAGATCCTGCCCGATCCAATCGACGACTGGCTCGGCGGCATCGCCGGCGACACCAGCGGCCTGACACAGAAGGCGGTCACCTCCGAGCTTAACGCCATCTGGCGCGCCGACATCCTGCCGTTCTGCCAGGCGGCGCTGAACGATCGCTATCCGTTCAGCCCCGAAAGCGCGGTCGACGTCAATGTCCGCGATTTCGCCCGGCTGTTCGGGCCGGCCGGGATGATCGACGCCTTCATCAACGACCACCTGATCAGCTATGTCGACACAGCCAGCCAGCCATGGAAATGGCGCGCTGACTTTGGCCTGGACCCGGCGGCTCTGGCGGCATTCGAACAGGCGAGGCGCATCCGAGACGATCTCTTTCCAGGCGGCACAGGCCCGGTGATGAGCTTCACGCTCGAACCCAAGGACCTGTCGCCCAACGTCACGCGCGTGACGCTCAATCTCGACGGCCAGAACCTCGTCTACTACAACAACGCAACGCGGCCGCAGCCGATGACCTGGCCCGGCAAGGACGGCACCGGCGTCATCTCGCTCGCCTTCCAGCCGATCGACGGCTCGCCCGAAATCATGCTCAACGAAACCGGCAGCTGGGCGTGGCTGAGGATGCTGCGCAGTGGCCGCTTCACCGGCACCTCGCTGACGGATGTCTACAGCCTGCGACTGGGCACGAAAGGCATGTACGCCGATTTCCAACTTAAGGCGGCAAGCGTCGAGAACCCCTACAACCTGGAGATGTTCAAGAAATTCTCATGTCCACCGCAGATATGATCCTGCCCGGCTTTTACGGCAAAATGCCCGCCACCGGCGATTTCGTCACGCGGCGACTGCCGGGGGATTTTGTCCGCGTCTGGGACCGCTGGCTGGCGCAGCATCTCGTGCCGCTGATCGGCTCGGAGGCCTGGCCGCGCGATATGGCGCTACGCTTCCTGGCGGGTCCGGCGGCTTTCGGCGCATCGGCAGGTATTGTTCTGCAGAGCGCCGACAGGGTCGGCAGGCAGTTTCCGCTGAGTGTCGTCGCGCAGCTTCCTGACGCTTCCGTTCAGCTAGCTCGCGCCGATGCGTGGTTTTCCAGGATCGAAGAGGCTGCCATCGCAGCCCAACACGGCGAGCTGACGCCTGACGAACTGGATACCGCTTTGGCCGCACTGCCGGTGCCGCCGGTCGAGCAGGACGGAGACATTATCGACGACATGGTGATGTGGACTGCCCGCTCCGACATTTTCGACATCGATCCGCAGGCGCCGCAAAAAACGGTTGAACAGATCTTTGCAGCCAGTTGGGAGACCAGCTGATGCATGCGAATTTGACGACATCTAATAGCTGGTACGGACACGGATGCCGCGTCGGCAGGTTATTTCCAAGACAGTTGAAGGCTCGCCGTTTCACCATCACGTAAGGATGCGTGGTTCCAGATGTGGATACTGTCCAACGAGACGCCATTTGCCGCCCAAGAAAGCTGGACGCGTGATGAGCACGGACATGAGGTCTGGCTGATCGCGATCAAAGCGTCGTTCGAGATTGATCCCGACGGCAAACAGCGGCTCCTGAAGGACCAGACGCCGGTGAACCTGGCGCCCGTATACGGATCGGACCCGAATGAGCTTCTCGACGAGACGGACCTCAACCTGGAGAAAAAGCACACCGACATTCTGGTCGAAGGACACGTCTATGCGCCTGGCGGCAGTCCCAACATCGAGAGCGCTGCGCGCATAAAAGTCGGCGACGTCGACAAGACCATCAAGGTAATGGGCGACCGCGTGTTCATGCCGGGCCCGGTGTCGGTCAGGATGAGCCGGGCGGAACCATTCAAGAAGATGCCGATCAGCTGGCGCCGGACCTACGGTGGCACGGATATGGAAGCATCGACGCCGAACTGGGACCAGCGCAATCCGGTCGGTACGGGCTTTACAGTCGATCCGCAGCGGCTGATTGGCAAAATCGCGCCTAACCTCGAGTATCCAGATGCGCCCTATCGCGACCACAGAAGCGGCAAGCCGGCCGGATTCGGTCCGGTGGCACGGCACTGGCAGCCGCGGATGAAATATGCCGGAACCTATGGCGAGGAATGGGAGAAGACGCGCGACCCGCTTTTGCCCCGAGATTTCAGCCGCATGTATTACCAGTGCGCTCCAGAGGATCAACAGACCAAGACACCGCTGATCGGCTATGAAGATGTTCGGCTTGGCAATTTCACCGCGGATGGCTTCCTGCAGTTTCTCCTGCCTCGCATCACCTTCGACATGACCACCGAATTTTACAACCGCCCGGATCGCAAGAACGGCGAAGCCACCATCCATACGCTGCGTATCAAGCCCGATCTCAGGCAGTTCTCGATCACGTGGATGTCGACCCTGGCAGTGCCTTACGACGAGGAGCGCCTGAAGATGACGAACCTTAGCGTCCGCGAGCGTACCGGCATTTCACCAACAATCGCGGCGACCGGCGTCTGGCTGGCGGACGAAGACGAATGATGGCCAAGGCAGACACGATTGTTGTCGTCGGTGTGGGCGCGCGTACGCCGCTGGGTTTCGACGCGGCCTCGAGTGCCGCGGCGGTTCGCGCCGGAATCTCCGCCATTCAGGACCATCCCTACATGATCGATCGGTTCGGCGAGCGGATGAAGGTGACCCGCGATATCGGCATCGATGTCGATCTGCGCGGGGTCGACCGGGCCGTCGACATTGCAGCATCGCCGGCGCTCGACGCGCTACGGCCCTTTTTGGAGTCGGGCGCCACCGCTGCGGTAACGCTCATCCTGTCCACCGGCGAGCCTCGACCCGGCCAGCCGGATGGTTTCGCCGCCCAGGTCGATTCGCGGCTGCGCAAACACCTGGGGGAGCATATCGTCCTGGAAGGCGGCGGCTCGACCGCGGGCGGCCATGCCGGGGGCCTCCTTGCGATCTATCACGCTTGCAAATCGCTGCGTGACGGCAGGGCCAAATTCTGTCTTGCCGGCGGCGTCGACACCTATCTCGAGCCGGAAACGCTGGAATGGCTCGACGAAAACGAGCAGCTTCATTCGGACACCACGACATATGGTTTCTGCCCGGGTGAAGCGGCGGGGTTTGCCTTGCTAACAACGCTTGGCGTGGCGCGCGCCCACGGGCTTCGTCCACTGTTGGAAATCGTCGGCACTTCGATTGCGAGCGAGGAAAACAGAATCAAGACGGAGACTGTCGTGCTGGGCGAAGGCCTGGGCGCGGCCTTCCGCTTTCTTTTCCAGGACGCGCCTATCGACAAGGTCGATCGCATCATCTGCGACATGAACGGCGAGCGCTATCGCGGCAACGAGTATGGGTTCGCGGTCATCCGCAATCCCAGCCGCTTCAAGGATGCTGCCGATTTCGAGACCCCTGCCGATTGCTGGGGCGATGTCGGCGCGGCGTCGGGTCTTCTCTTCGTCAGCCTGATCACAGAAGCGGAAGCGCGCGGTTACCAGCCTGGCCCGCTATCGCTGATCTGGGCAAGCTCCGAAAACGGCGCACGGGCGGGCGTATTGCTCGGCGGCCCGAGAAAGGCCGGCTGATGACCACTCATATCGTCGTCAACAATCTGGGCCTGACCTACAAGGGCACGATCGGCCTTTCGATCGCTACTATTCCCGACGTCTGCAAGACCCCGAGTCCGGGCGGCCCGATCCCCTTGCCCTACCCCAATATCGCCAACCAGAGCACGCTCAAGGATGGCACCACGACGGTCTTTGCCAAGGGCGGCAAGATGATCGCTATCAAGGGCTCGCAGTATGGAATGAGTTCAGGCGACGAGCCGGGTACGGTCGGCGGCGTCAAGTCGAATGTCTTCAAGAAGGCGACCGACTGGATCACCTATTCCTTCGATGTCAAAATGGATGGCAAGAACACATGCCGTCACACCGACAAGAAGTTCCACAACGACAAGAACACGGTGAACCTAGCCGGAGATGTCGACCCGCTTAAAGCAACCGATTGCTTCATGCTGAACATCCGCTGCGACAAGAAAATGAAGAAGCGCGGCAAGAAAAAATGGACGCCGTGCATGTGCAAACAACTTTGCGCAAAGGTGGCGTCTCTTGACCGTGCACGGCTAAACCGCGGTGTAAGCACCCCCAAGGGAAAATCCCTGCGCAGGGTAGACTATAGCCAATCCGATTATGATTCGTACAAGGCGACGTATACTGAGCGCTTTACCGCGCGTGCCGCCGACAAGAAAAACAAAATGGAAAGTCAATTCGCGCACCCATGCGCGGCCGAGGAATGGAACGCGATGGACCCCAGGCCCGCAAACCCGACAGAAGGCGGGTCAAGCGCTCCATTCAATGCCGATCATCTGCATGATGCGGCCCTGGGCGGCCCGCTCGCCAGCATGCGCAACTTCAAGATGCTGAATACGCGGGTGAACACGACGATTGGAGCCGCCATGGGCAGGTACAACCGCGATAACTCCGGCGACCATGATGGCTTGCCGATACGCGCGCATCCGAGTTGCAAGTGTCCGGACGGCCCCCCGGATGCATGATCTCTAGTGAGGAGAAACTCCATGTCCAATGATGAGACCGTACTTTCGCTCGTAAAACAGATAGCCGAGCGAGCCATTGAACATCGATCTTTTTTCAGGATCAAGCGAGAGCCTGTGTTCAGGCCGGGGGCGGACGAACAGGATATCAACAAGCTGAAAAAGCTTTGGCGTCACCCTCTCCCGGATGATTACCTGAACCTGTTGCGGACGCATGACGGTATCGACAATTTCGATGCACCGAATGTTTTCTTGCTGTCTACCAAACACATTCTCGACAACCCCGAAATGGACGAGCTTTTTGTCGACGCGGAGATGTTCAGTGAGGGTGAGATTTTTATTTTCTGCCAGGCCGACAACGATGCTCATTCCGTCGCCTTCAGGGCCAGCAGGAAAGGTAAAATCGATGTTGTCGACATCGATTCCGGCGGCATCCGCCAGGAGCACCAGGACTTCGTGGCCTATCTCGAGTCGCGAAAGGCCGAACTCGAGAAGGACATTGCGCGCCACAAGGCAGACCGAAAAGGTCTGACGCGATGAGCCCAAGCCTGCGATCGTCGAACACTTTCTTCAAGGTCGAAACGCGTTTCGGCGAGAAAATTCCACGCTGGGAACTCAAGCTGGTTTTCATTCTCTATTTCAGTCGCGCGATTGAAATCGTCTACGTCAGGCGCATCTACGATCTATACATGTCGCGCTTCGGCAAAAGAATGCGCAGATACTTGGCGACATGGTCGGACTCGTTCATCGAAGAATTCAATGAGGACGCGCATCGCAGATTTCTGGAGGAATATATCCCGGATTTGTACAGGACGCTGGAGTGGGGCTACGCCTTCGATGACGACAAATCGCTCGGCGCATTTCTGTTTGTCTTCCACAGCTACAAACCGGTAAGCGAGCCCAACAAGTCGAGCTTCTGTCGCTTCGAATTCCCGCACGACTGCGATCAGGACGAAATCCAGGCCTTTGTGCTGGAGGTCGCGGCCATGGCTCCCTTCACAAGCGGAACGTGCGGGTATGTGCTTCAGCCTTGGCCTGACGATGTCGAAGCGTTCGACCATATGTATTCCGTATGCCAGAGGTATTGGGGCGTGGAGGCCTGGAACCAGGACGTAACGGTCAACTGGCTCGCCAACCGCTTCAAATGCATATCCTGGCTTACGCTCCTGGGCACCTCGATCCTGCAGGAATTTCCCGACCTGCACCCGGCAGCGAGCCGGGCCGCGCATGCCTATCGGGAACTTCCGACAGGCGCGATGTATCAAACCCGGCCTCGTGCGGCACTCATCGATCTCAACCGACGTGAGGATTTTCGGCCTGAGGCAAGGCTCGCCAGAGCGCTACTGCCGGCACAGATCGTGAAACACGGCTCCTTTGGCGGGAACCGGTGGACCGATGAGAATTCGGTGCAATGGCTACACAGATTTACGCCTGACTAGCCTCCTGCCCTTGGCAGCATCGATTTGGCGGGCAGTTCTTATCAGGACGTCGCCAGCCAGCCGCCGGCGTTGCCCCATGCCTTCACCTTGTCGGCGAACGGCACTTTCGCGACCTCATCCCCGAAGTGATCCTCAAAATCCTGGCCAACCTGGCTCGGCTCGGTTGTGAACAGGTCGGCCTCGCGCGCCTCCGGAAACAGTTCCAGCAGCGCGCTGCCGGCCGCAGCCGCAAGTGCCGGATTGCGCATCTGATGGATCAGCCAGTGCAGGAGGGTACGGTCGCCCAGCATTCCGGCGCCGCGCACCGCCAAGGGCGCGGTTTCAGGCGATTTGAGTAAACCCCCCATCCAGGCGCGCACGTCCTTATCGGGCGCAGCCCTGACCGCCGCGCGCAGAGCCGTCATTGCGTCGGGACCGCCGGCGACCGCCACCTTCCGCAGCTCGGGAATGGCCAGATCGCCAGAACCGAGTTCAGCCAACGCCCAGGCGGCCCAGAACCTTGGTTGGTCTTCGCCATCCTCCAGCGCCGCCCGCAATTCCTTAGCAAGATCAGCTCGCCTCAGCTTTCCAGCGAGGCGCAGGCTGACGGCGCGAACGCGCGCATCCCGATCGCGGACAAGTCGCGCCAGCATCTGCTTCGGATCGACGCCATGCTCGAGGCAAGCCGATACGCCTAGAAATCGCTTGAACGCGTCCTGCGCGCCGATCCAGTCCCGCACTTCCGCGGCGATCGTTCCGGGCTTGTGCCATGCCAGCGCGCCGACCAATCCACGTGCGTTGTCCTCGCTTTGGCGACCGAGTTCGACAACCTTGGATACATGGAGGCCGTCATTCTGCTCGATCGCCATCCATGCATAGAGGAACAGTTCGCCCTTTTCGGGGAAGTCCTCATGTGCTGCGACGACGAACGGCCAGGCGGCCGGTCCGGCGATACGCAAACCATCGAGGTTGGCTTCCAGCCGCCTGTCGACCCCAGCGACCACATGAAGGTCAGGGGGATCGTCCATCATCAACGTGTCGCGCTGTGCCCAGAAGAACGCCGCCTGCTCGACATGCTGCCTGACGACATCCGGGACTATTGGCCGTTCCGGTGCGCCTTTCGATTTTTGATTTCGGGTTGCGGCCGACATCAGTTGAGATCGATCGAGCCGCCACGGATACGATTGGCGGCGCTCGCCTGGCTGGTGACAAAGGTGCCACGAATGGTGATGCGGCCGTCTTTTTCCATGAGGATCGTTGCCTTGCCGCAGCGCAGTTCGATGCGCTCTTCGCCGATGATGCGAACGCACTCGCCGTCGCGCACGAGGTGCGGGGCGGCGGTCTTGCGCGCCGGCTCGACGATACGGCCGACGATCAGAGGCCTCATGGCGTCGCCCTCTTGAAACAGCAAAGCCACTTCGGAGCCGATCATATCGGATGTCAGTTCGGTCAGGCTGCGAGCCGGCAAGGCTGTCTCTTCCGGGTTGCCGGGAAATACCACCAGTGGCGATGCGTCGTCGTCGAAACCGAGAAAAATGCCGATCACCACACCGTCAATGCGTTCGCGAACGTCGCCCATCGCTGCACCTCAATTCTCGCTGATCTTCGAACCCTTCATGGTGATGTCGCTCGACGCCTTGATGCTGATCTTGCCGGACGCTTTGACCGAAATATCCTTGCCCTCGATGCCGATCGTGCCGTCTTTCTTCATCATGATCTTGGCCGAGCCGCATTGGATCAGGATCTCGTCGCCTGCGTCGATCACCAGCTTCTTGCCTACCTTGATCGAGCTATCCTGGCTAATGCTGATGCCACTATCTTTTGCGACGCTCAGCGAATGAGCACCGCCGACACTCGTGGAATCGTCGGCCGCGACGCTGGCGCTGCGCGCCGCGCCGACGCTGAAAGTCTGGGCGCTGCCAACGGTGACGCTCTGGTCGGCCGCGACGTTGACCGTTTGCCCCGCACCGATCGCCCAGCTGTCAGCGGCGGCGATGTTGTGGGACTGTGCCGCGCCCACCGTCACCGAGCGCGAGGCGCCGATAGTGTTGGTCTGCACCGCCCCCACGGTCCTGGTTTCGGCGGCGCCGACGCTATCAATGCGCGCGGCGCCAACCGTGATAGTCTGGATCAGCGCAACGGTCTGCGTGTGGTTGGCGCCGATCGTCTCCGTCGAGTTAGACCCGATATTGATCGTCTCGTCGATGCCCACCGTCAGTGATCGGTTCTTGCCAACTGTCTCGGTATCGTTCGAGCCTATATCCGTGGTCTGATCGACGCCGACCTTGACCGTCTTGTTGTTGCCGACGTCCTCGTCGAGGTTGTGGCCGACGGAGTGCTTGGCGTCATTGTCGATGCGGTCCGACTGGTCGTGCTGCACCAGCTTGGTGCGGTCGTTCTTGATCAGGAGGTTATGATCTTTCTGCGCCTGGAAGTTGACCAGTTCGGAGCCGGCCTTGTCCTCGAACATCAGCTCGTTGTAGCCGCCGCCGCCTTTCGAGGAGTCGGACTTCCAGCCGGATTGCGTGGCGCTGCCCGGCAGCCCGTAGGGCGGCATCTGGGAGGCGTTGTAGACGCGGCCGGTGATGATCGGCAGATCCGGATCGCCTTCGATGAAATCGACAATCACCTCCTGGCCGATGCGCGGTATCTGGATGAAACCCCAACCGCTGCCGGCCCAGGTCTGCGAGACCCGCACGAAGCATGAGCTGTTCTGGTCCTTCTTGCCCAAACGGTCCCAGTGGAACTGGACCTTCACCCGGGCATATTTGTCGGTGAATATCTCCTCGCCGGACGGGCCGACCACCGTCGCCGTCTGGGGGCCGCGCATGATCGGCCGCGGGGTGATCCGCGGCGGACGATAGGGCAAGGCGGTCGGCGCCACGCCGAGGATCACCTTGAAGTTCTCGCTTTCGACGTCGGCAAGAGCTCTGTAGCCGGGATCGAACAGCCGGTATTCGGCGCTGACCACCAGATACTCCTGGTTCTGGTCCTCGCGCGGAAAGCCTTCCAGCTTGAACGTGCAGCCCGAATACAGGCCGCGCACGGTTCCGACGGCGGCGATGCGCTGGTGCACCGCCTGGATTTCCTCGCGCCGGATCGCCGCCAGGCTGTCGCCGCGTCCCACTTCGAGATGCGCGCCGGGCTGGCGGTAATTCTCACCCGCGGCCAGTTTGTGACTGAACGGCTGGGCGGATTTGGCCATCAGGTCGGCGCCCGGCTTCTCGAAATCATAGTCGGTATGGACATAGGTACCTGGCCGCACCGAGCTGCCCGGAATCCATTCCGTGATATATTCGACATCGCGCCGGGAGCCCTGCCCTTCAAAGTGATAAGGCACCTTCTCATAGCCCGGCGCCGGCTTGAGCTTGCTCATGGCATCGGCGAGCACAAGCGTGTGCTTGCCCTCGTCATGCTCGAAGAAATACAGGATGCCCTCGTGCTCGAGCAGCCGCTGCACAAAATCGAGGTCGGTCTCGTCATACTGCACGCAGTACTCGCGCGGCGGATAAGAGCCTTGCAAGCGTTTCTCGAATTTTGCCGTGCTGTATTTCGAGAAGACCTCCTCGACGATTTCGATGACGCTCATGTTCTGGAAAATACGGCAATCGGTCGTATTTCCGAGAAACCACAGCCACGGCCTGATAACTGCTTCATAATACGCCAGACGGTCCTCGATCCGAGTCAGCCGAAACTCGGACACCAGGCCGCTGAACCAACGTTTCGGATCGGATTCACCTTCGATCGAAACAGCACCGCCCAGCATCTTCAACGGATCGATATCGGGGTCGGTGCCCACGAAGCCGACTGTATAGGCCAGACAACGGCTGATCTCATCGCGCCCGACAAGATGCGTGAAGGTCAACAGGTCAGCGCCAACCGGCGTCTGCACAACCGTGGCACGTTCGTTCGGCATGGGTCGTGCCCCTCCCGCCGCTCGTTTCTGCCTGAGCCTAGCACATGTCTTGCAACGACCAAAGGGGACCGCTTGGTGGGCTGCAGCGTGGTTAACTTTAGAATCGTCGGCTTGAATGCCTCTGTGCCGCCGTGCTCACAAATTACTGGTATAATGGGCTGTCTTGGGTGAGTTTCCCGACAGGCGATCGACGGCGATTTGAATGTTCATCAGGCTGCAGATCAACAATGCCGACTCCCTGCCCGCCGGTATTTCGACCGGCTACTCAGCTCGTGGTCGCAGCTTCGAAATCGGCCGCGAGGCCTGTGACTGGACCTTGCCCGACCCGGACAAGTTCATCTCAGGCCGGCACTGCGAAGTCCGATATGAGGCAGGCGCGTTCTGGCTGCACGATATCTCGCGCAATGGAACATTCATCAACGGATCGACCCAGCGCATGGCTGGCCCGCATCGGCTCGGCCATGGCGACCGGTTGCTGATCGGCCGCTACGTCATCCTCGTATCGATCGACGACGAGCGCACTCCGACCGGTCATCCTCAAAGCAGCCACGGGTCGACGCAACGAGAAATGCCGGTCACAAATGGTCGGCCGCTGGACTTCGGAGGCGAGCCCTTCTTCAATCCGGCAGAGCAACGGCCCGGGCAGCGACCACCGGGATCGACGTCTTCGCCGCCTGCCCCTCTTCCTTCAACGAGAGACGAGGTGCTGCGGGAAATCGCGATCGGAGCCGGTATCCCGCCGGAAATGCTTCAATCGCGTGATCCGCATGAAGTCGCTGCAGAAATCGGCGCGGTGCTGCGGACGGTGGTCGAGGAACTGGCCTTGCTGCTGAAGGCACGTGCGGCTGCGAAAATACTGGCCAAGAGCACGCACCGGACGATGATCAGTGCCGCGGATAACAATCCCCTGAAGTTCGTCCCGGGAACCGACGACATCCTTGAAATCATGTTCGCACGGCGCAGGGCCGGCTATCTTGATGCCAGGCACAGTATCGAAGATGCCTTCCGCGATCTCAAGACGCACGAATTCGCCACCTACGCAGCCATGCAAGCCGCGCTCTCCCGGCTGCTTGACGACCTGTCTCCCGAGGCGATCGGCAAGAAACTCCCACCCACGTCATTCACGTCGAAGAAGAGCCTGGCTTGGGATGCTTTCGTCGCCAAATGGCGAACCATGGAGGAAGCGCACGAAAACGGAATGCTGGACATATTCCTGGCCTATTTCAGCGAAGCCTATGCCAAAGCCGACAAGCAAAAATAGGCAGGGAAGACGGAACCTGGCACATGCCCCGGAAATCGGACCGGTTTGCTGGGCTGACCTTCGGCTGCGGAACGGATCATTTACCAAAGTGGAAAGTATTAGAGCGTCCTTTTGCGAGCCCGAAGGACACGGCGCTGTAATTGGCGAAGAAAAATCCTTTCGCAGCCCTGCATCTGGTTCCAATCGACCGTTTCTGAGCTTACGATCACATACGACAGTTCGCCAGCGGGTAAGGCTGATTGACCTGGGGGTCTGCGGCACATGTCATGTTACGGCGGGATAGTTTTTTGTAGCCGACCTTCCTCCAGACACTGCCCTCGTCAGCAGCGCCTGCGTTTGCTGCGCTTGGCCAGTGACCGTTTTGCTCCCCTGTTGCGCAAACGCAGGAACCGGGCGTGGACGGACGTTTGGCGATGAGCTCGAAGGACGATCCTTCCGGCCCAGCGGGCAAGACCGTCATTCGCGCACCGCGCCGCGCGGAAAAATCAGCGCCATCTCCTCGGGGACCTGTTCCTGACAGCGGAGAGCCCGGTCCCTCGCGGGTCAAGGATTCAACGGTTTTCGACCCGGGTGTCGGTCAGCATACGCCGCCGGGCTGGACATCCGGAACCGTGGTTTATCAGGGTGCCGATCCCGGTGCGACGACGGGAACCGGCTCCTTCGCGGCGACGCCGAAGCCAGGCATTCAGCAAGAGATCCTGCTGAATGCCGCGGACAGCGTTAGATATTCCGCGGCAAACCCGATCCTCGCCGCAGCCGCACCTTTGCTGATGCTGTTTGGCCAGCTCAGGCTCATGCCTGTCGAAAGACAAGCGGCACAACTGGCGGAGCATGTCGCCGAGGCGATCGAAAAACTAGACCGGACAATGGAGAAAGCCGGCGTCCAGGAAGAAGATGCGCGGATCGCAAAATTCGCCCTTTGCGAAACCGCCGACGATCTCATCGGCAACCTGCCGTGGCCCAACAGAGACGCCTGGGCGCAGCACAGCATGCTGTCGCAGTTCTTTCACGGCGCGCCCACCGGCACGGGCTTCTACGAAGCGTTGAACAAGATACTGGCCAGCCCGGAAACACACTACGATTTGCTCGAACTGATGCATGCCTGCCTGTCTCTGGGGTTCGAAGGCCAATATCGAGGCCTGGCGCGCGAAGACAACAATCTTGAACGCGTTCGGCGTGACGTCTACGAGACGCTTCGCTACTTCAGAGCGCGTGCCGACGAGGACATCTCGCCCCACTGGCAAAGCCTGGCGGTGTCAAGCGTACAGTCGCCGTCCCGGCTGCCGCTCTGGGTGATTGCGGCCGCAGCGTCGGCACTGCTGACGGCTGCATTCTTCGCTTTGCGGGTCGTCATCACCAACGAGGGCGAAGCCCTTGCCGGCGGGTTGCTGGCGCTCGATCCATCGACGCCGATTGCTATCGAACGCGCCAGCGTGGTGCCGCTAGCTGAGCCGATGAAAGTTACCCCGCCCGCCACCACTACCCAGATCGATCGCATCCGCTCGGCACTGGCCAAGGATATCGCACGCGGTGGACTGGCCGTCGGCACGCAGGGCAGGTTCATCGTGGTGGAGATCAACAACGTCCTGTTGTTCCAGTCCGGCAGGGCCGAGGTAAACCCGGAGTTTCAGCCGATTGCCGCAGACATCGCCGCCGCGCTGGAACCCGAGCCCGGACCGATCTCGATCGTCGGCCATACGGATAATGTGAAGCCGCGAAAATCGAGCGCGTTCAAATCCAACTTCGACCTTTCCATTGCCCGGGCGAAAGCGGTCGAAGCAATGATGGCACCGCGGTTCAGCGACCCCTCGCGAATCACTGTCGATGGCAAGGGCGAGGACGAACCAATCGCCGACAATGCGACTCCGGAGGGCCGCGCGCAGAATCGCCGTGTCGACGTGATGATCCCCAAGGAGGAGACGTTGTGAGCACGGCCATTTGGAAGCGCCTATGACGCGTTGGCTGCTGCGGATATTCAGCGCGATCGCGTTGGCCGGGTTCGCGGCAGCGGTCTGGTTTGCCGGACCATTGGTCAGCTTTGCCGATAGCCGCCCACTGGGGCCGGTCTGGCTGCGCGCCACGATCATCGGTGTGATCGTGGCGATCTTGGCGCTGTTTTACGGACTGCGTTTCTGGCAAACGCGAAAAGCGCAAAAGGCGATCGAGACGGCGGTCGCCCACGGTGACGAGAACGGTGGCGACTCGCAGGTGCTCGAGGCGCGTATGAGCGAAGCCATCGCTGCGCTCAAGCGATCGAGCGGCAGACGCAACTTCCTTTATGAGATTCCCTGGTACATCGTCATCGGCCCGCCTGGTGCCGGCAAGACGACGGCGCTGGTCAATTCGGGCCTGAAATTTCCGCTTGCTGGTTCGGGCAGCGCGCAGCCGGTGGCCGGCGTTGGCGGCACACGCTCCTGCGACTGGTGGTTCACCGACGAAGCCGTGTTGATCGACACTGCCGGGCGTTACACGACGCAGGATTCCCATGCGAAGAGCGACAGCAAGAGCTGGCTTGCCTTCTTGTCGCTGCTCAAGAAATACCGCACCAGGCAACCGATAAACGGCGTTATTCTGGCCATCAGCCTTGCCGACCTCATGAGCCTCGACGATCAGCAGCTTGACGCCCATGTCGTTGAAATACGCAGCCGTCTGCGCGAAATTCACGAAACGCTGAAAATCCAGTTCCCGGTATACCTGCTCTTCACCAAGGCCGACCTTGTCTCCGGTTTCATGGATTATTTTGGCGGTTTCGACGAGCAACGCCGCCGCAAAGTGTGGGGCGCGACGTTCCAGACCGCCGATCGCGGCAAGAACATGGTCGGTGAGGCACCGGCCGAATTCGACGCATTGGCAAAACGCCTGGCGGAGGAGATGGCCGACCGCCTGCAGGAAGAGGCCGATCCGGTCGTGCGCATATCCATCTTTGGCTTTCCAGCCCAGTTTGGCGCGTTGAAGAGCCGTATTGCCAGCTTCATCGCCAGCATATTCGAGCCGGCCCGCAGCCAGGTGAACGTCAGCCTGCGCGGACTCTATTTTTCGTCAGGCACGCAGGAGGGTACGCCGATCGACCAGGTGCTGGGCGCAATCGGTCGCAGTTTCGGCAGCGCTTCGCGCGGCCATCTTTCCGGCGCGGGCAAAAGCTTCTTTTTGCACGATCTTCTGACCCGCGTCATTTTCGCGGAATCCGGATGGGTGTCATACGACAGATCCGCTGAAAGGCGTGCAGCGATCGCCAGATATGGCGTCCTTAGCGCAATCGCATTGATCACTGCCGCAGCTCTGGGCACCTTGGCCCTGAGCTTTGCGGCCAACACGTCGCTGATCGCTTCTACAACGCAAGCTGTAAGCCAGTATCGCGAGACGGCGGACCCGCTGCTCAAAAGCACGACGGTCGCCGATGTCGACCTCGAAAACGTTATTGGCCCGCTCGACCAGTTGCGCAACCTGCCGGCCGGGTTCGAGACCAGTGACTTACCGACACCGATCGAGGAAACGTTCGGTCTCAGTCAGCGGGAAAGGCTTCTTTCGGCATCCAAAACGGCTTACCGGCAAGCTCTGGAGCGAACATTCCGCTCGCGCCTGCTGCTTCAGGCCGAACGGACGATCCAGGCTAAGATGGCTGATCCTGCCGCGCTCTACGAACCGCTGAAAATCTACCTGATGCTTGGCGGCAAGGCGCCGAAGGTCGATGACGAGTTGATCGTTTCCTGGATGAGGCAGGATTGGGAGCAGAACGGGTATCCGGGCGAAAACAACCGCGCGGGACGGGCGCAACTGGAAAAGCATTTGCGGGCCATGCTTGCACTGGACGACGCCTACGACCCGGTCTTCGAACTCAACCAGCCGCTTGTCGAATCCGCTCAACGCTCGCTCGGACGCATGAGCCTTGCCGATCGTGCCTCCGCCTTGGTCAAGTCGGCGGTATACGCGGCAGCATTGGACGATTTTTCCGTGTCCGTGAAGGGCGGCCCGGAAGCGCAGCTGTTGTTCGAACGTGTCGATGGTGGCGAACTGTCAGGCCTTCGCGTTCCCGGTATCTACACCTATAGCGGGTTCAACGACTTCTATCTCGGACAACTCTCGCGCATCGCGCAGATGCTTGTCGATGATCAGTGGGTTCTCGGCGGCGGCGGCGAGCAAGGTGGCATCGATCAGGAGTTGCTCAAGCTCGGTCCCGAACTTGTCGAGCGCTATGGAAGAGAATTCGCCTCGGCGTGGAACGGCGTTCTCGACAAGTTGAAGTTCAAGGCGATGCTGACGGACAAGCCGCACTACATCGCTCTGTCCGCCGCCGCGTCACCGACCTCGCCAATCGACCAGCTTTTTACAGCGATTGCCGACGAAACAGCCCTGACGCGAGAAGCTGGTTCCGGCAAAGGCTATGGCTCCGAGGCCGATTCCGGCACGCTTCAAGACCAGCCACAGAACGCCGCAGATGTCGCCAGGGGGTTGGTCCGCATCGGCATTCAAATCGCCACCGGCAAATCGCAAAGCCGGGCCGGCATTGGGTCCGCCGGCGCGCAAAACCCGAATCCTGGGGCGAACATCGAAGCGCAATTCAGATCGTTCCAGGCCCTGGTGAACGGCCCCGCTGGACGCCGCCCAATGGATGCATTGACCCAGAATTTCCGCGACATCTACCAGAGCCTGCGACTGGCGGCCGACGTGCCTTCGCAGACGGAACGCGTCAACATGAATCTGCAGCTGCAGATATCCACCCTTCGCGCCAATGTCTCACGTCTGCCCAAGCAACTCGCCCGAATGGTCACCGCGACCGCCGACGAGTTTGAGGGCAACGTCGCAGAAACCTCGCTGGCGAATTTGAACCAGATGCTCGACCAGACCGTCACGCGCGCCTGCCAGGAGGTGGTTGACGGCCGTTATCCCTTCGCCAGCGATGGCGCCGAGGATATTGCGATGGCGGATTTCGCGAAACTGTTCGCTCCAGGCGGATTGATGGATCGGTTCTTTGCACAAAATCTCGCATCGCTGATCGACATGACTGGCCAGGACTGGAGCTGGAAACAGGATGCCCGCTTCGGGCGCGACCTGTCGAAGTCGACCTTGAAAAACTTCCAGATGGCCGCGGAAATCCGCAATGCCTTCTTTCCCTCAGGTGGTTCGGTGCCGTCGGTCAGCGTCACCTTCACACCGTTTTCACTGCATGGCGATGCCGATATGGCGATACTCGACATCGATGGTCAGATTGTCCAAAGCAACCAGGCGGGCAACGCGCCGAGTACGGTGACCTGGCCGAGCGGCATGGCTTCCGCGTCCGCGGGCCTGAGCCTCATGCCGGAAATGCCGGGCCGTGAGTCCGCGATCAAGTTCGACGGTCCATGGGCGCTGAAGCGTCTGCTGGACAAGGCCGCCATCAGCGGCACCGGTGGCAACACTGAAGCCCGCTTCGTGATCGGCGGGCGCGATGTCGCCTACACGATCCAGGCCAGTTCGGACCCCAACCCTCTCTTTCTTCCTGCGCTTTCGGAGTTCAGCTGTCCAAAGGCGTTTTGAGATGACCTTTGAGCTTTCCAGCACGGCGACACTGTCCATCGGCAGC
Source organism: Mesorhizobium sp. (assembly GCF_004962245.1). GTDB lineage: Bacteria > Pseudomonadota > Alphaproteobacteria > Rhizobiales > Rhizobiaceae > Mesorhizobium. The sequence continues at coordinate 140,520 of NZ_SUHQ01000006.1, forward strand.
AGACGCGCCGACGTGGATTTCGATACTCTAATGTTCGAGCCTGTGGCAAACTGGCGCGAGCGAGCGCCCTGACGGTGCGCCGCAGAGGACGCTTGAGACGCGCTTGGTGGCAAATTGAACAATGTCGCCCTTCCCTTTGAGAGCTTCGGCGTCAGCCACAGAGGCTGTGTCCGTGAGCTCAATGAAGACAGCTATCTGGTCGAGCCAGAAACCGGCCTGTGGGTGGTGGCCGACGGGATGGGTGGACATGATGCTGGAGAAATCGCTTCGGCCAGCATCATCGATCATCTGGCAACGATCGGCATTGCAAGCTCTGCGCCGGATCTTCGCGCGCGCTTCGAGGACCGGCTCAGCCGGGCCAATGCCGAAATCCGCAGGATATCGGAATCCCGCGGCGTAACCATCGGCTCCACTGTCGCCGCCCTGCTGGCAATGGATGGGCGGTTTGCCTGCCTGTGGGCGGGCGACAGCCGCGTCTATCTGATCCGCAACGCCTCGATCTCGCAGATTTCGAAGGATCACACCGAAGTTCAGGAACTCCTCGACCGCGGCATGATCAGCGCGGCCGAAGCGCTTACCTGGCCACGCCGCAATGTCATTACGCATGCGGTCGGTGTCAGCGACGAGATCGTCATCGACTTCCAGCAAGGCGAAATCTTGCCGGGAGACATTTTCGTTTTAAGCACTGATGGGCTGACAGCGCATGTCACCGACGCCGAGATCGAGGCGGCGGCGGTGTCCGCGACACCTCAGGCGGCATGCGAAGACCTGCTGCAAACGGTGCTGGCGCGCGGGGGAACAGACAATGTCACGATTGTACTCGTCAAGATCGGGGACGGGCGCAACGGGCAATCGCTCCGTCCGGATCTGTCGAGAGCGGAGGGTTGAGGTCGATGAGCGCCGACGACAAGACGCGAATATCGCCGAACTTCGCCAACACGGCGGTAGGCACGCAGCTTAGCGGCATTTACGAACTCGACGAGCGGATCGCTTTCGGCGGCATGGGCGAGGTCTACCGTGGCCACAACATCCAGACCGGCGACCACGTCGCGATCAAGATCGTCCTACCCGAGTTCGCCCGCGATCAGACGATCCTGTCCTTGTTTCGCAAGGAAGCGTCAATCCTCAATCACCTGTCGCACGACGCGGTCGTGCGATACCACGTCTTCACGATAGATCCCGGGATCGGCCGTCCCTACCTCGCGATGGAATTCGTCGACGGCCAATCGCTGTTTGATGTCATGCGACGTGGCCCGATGCCGACGGAAGACGTGCGTAAGCTCTGCCATCGCCTTGCTTCCGGCTTGAGCGCCGTGCATCAGGCAGGCGCAATTCACCGCGATCTCTCCCCGGATAACATCATCCTGCCAGGAGGCCGGGTCGAACGCGCAAAGATCATCGATTTCGGCATCGCGCGGTCGGCGACCGTCGGCGGAGAGACCCTGATCGGCGGCAAGTTCGCGGGGAAGTACAACTACGTTTCTCCCGAACAACTCGGGCTCTACAGCGGCGATGTCAGCGAGCAATCCGACATGTACAGCCTGGGATTGGTGCTGGCCGCTGCTCTTCGTGGGAAACCGATCGACATGGGCGGCTCCCAGTTCGAGATCGTGGAAAAACGCCGGACCGTTCCGGACCTATCCGACATCGACGCCGATTTTCGCGGAATTGTTGAAGCCATGCTGCAGCCGGATCCACAAGACCGGCCGGTCAGCATGGCGGACATCGCCAGGATGACACGTGACGACACGGATAGCGAGGGGACAGCGCCGCCAACGTCGATCACCCCCCGCGACCGAACGGGTTTGCCACGAGCGGGTGGGACCATCGCGCCTGGCCCCAAGCTCCAGAGCCAACCTCCGGCGGCTCCGGGTGAGCGGGTCTTCGTCCCGCATGTCCGCCCTGCGCATCTGTCCGAACCGAGGCCTTCGGCAGTTGCCGGTCCTCCTCGGGCGGTTTTGCCAAATGTCCCTGGAAAGTCAGCCAAGACCCGATCCTTCGCGATCGCTGCCTTGGCGGCATTAGCTGTCACGTCCGGTGCAGGCATTTATCTGAGCGGCTTGATGACGCCTTCCACGCCGAGCGTCGGCGAGACAAAGCTCTCAGCATCAAAGCCGGCCCCGACGGACAGTGTTGTCAATTCGCCGGACGATGAGCCGGCAAAGGCGGTTCCACCGCAGCAGCCACAACCAGAAGCCACTGCGCCGCCAGCTGAAGATCAGGCAGGTGCGGCGGCCGATCAAATGCCGGAACCGACACAGCCCGCCGAGGTCCCCTCACCCACCGAGAAAATCCCAGCGCCGTCGGTAGTCGAGACGCTGTCGCCAGCTGAAAATCAGGCAGATGCCAAGGCGAAGGCTGAAGCTGAGGCAAGAGCTCAAGCCGAAGCGGAAGCGAGGGCCGAGGCGCAGGCGAGGGCTGAAGCTGAGGCCAGGGCCAGGGCCGAGGCGGCGAAGGCCAAAGACGAGGAACGCCAGCAGGCGGAAGCGGCGATGCGGACCGCTTCGGAAGAAAAGGCAAGGCTCGACGCCGAACGCAGGGCCGCCGCGGCGCAGGCGCAGAAAGTGGAGCGCGCACCTCAGCAGTCGACAGGAAAAGCCTCGCCGCCACCAGCGGTCCAGCCCGACGTCATGGAGAGCCAGAAGCCCGAGCAATTGGCCAGCCAGCCGGCAGCACCCAAGGCGGTCGTGCAGATGCCCGAACCCTCTGCAAGCCAGATGGATGACGCGAACGCAAAGGGGCAACAGGACGAACCGGCGGCGGGCAAACAGCCGGACGAAGCCGCCGTTGCCTTGAACGTGCCGAAACCGGAAATACCGCCGGGAATTGCGGTCGACGACGCTGCACAACGGTTCTCCTGGGTGCGCGACTTCAACGGCGGCGACTGTTTCTATGCGGCGATGACGTCGGCAACCGGCAAGGCTGCCACGATCGAGGGATTTGGAACGGAGGTCCCGCCGTTCGAACGAATGATGTACGATTTCCAGGCAAGATTCCACGTCGAACCAGACATCAGCCTCCGCCTTATTGAACCAGCCCAATGCGAAGTCACCAAGTTTCTGCGCTTTCTGGACCAGACAGCGGCCGACAAGCCGCAGCTTGTTCTCGATCGAACGACGGTGCCGAGCGGTTCGCCGATCGGCGGCACGCTGGTGACGCATGGCGGCCTGATTTCCAGCTTGCTGCTGATCGACCACAGGGGCATGGCATTCAACCTCGACGATCGTATCTTGGTGCAATCGGACAAGGCCACTTTCAGCATTCCGATCGAGCTCGGCGCAGCCGATAAGGCGGCCGGCAAGGTCTTGCCGCAGATCATAATGGTCATCACCGGTCCACAGGATATTCAGGCTGCGGCGTTCCCCGTGCCGACACCAGCCGCGCAACTGTTGCCCAAGATTCTTGAAGAGATCGAGACCAACGGATCTGAGTTCTCCGCGACTGCAAAGTACTTCCGGCTCGGCGGGTAGCATGGACGCCAATGGACCTCCGCCGCTCGCGTTTCTCCTTCGTGACCGCTGTCCCGCCCAAAAATCAGCGTGACGGGCTTCGCATGCTGCCTGCCCTGAGAAGCCGTATCAAACTTGCGGTTATGTTGGGCGCGACATTGCTGGCTCTCCTGTCGTCCCACGAAGCGCGCGCCGAATTCACTGTCTGCAATCAGACGCTCGACGTCGTCAATCTCGCCGTCGGCCAAAAGGTCGACAATGCGGACCAGACCGATGGCTGGTGGACCATCGGCGCAAATCAATGCGTGAACGTCATCCGCGAGGAACTCACGAACCGCTACATCTACATTTATGCGACGGACGTTTTTGGTCATGCGACCCTGAGCGGTTCGACCGAAATGTGCATCGACCGGCGGCGCTTCTCGATACGCGGCATCGACGAATGCTGGCAGCGCGGTCATATCGCCGCACGGTTTCTGGAAGTCGATACGCTTGAACAGGTGCGGTGGACCTTTTTCCTGACCGGAAGCAACCCGTGACGCACAGTATCGACACAAGTTTCAGGTTGAAAAAGCAGGCGCGCGCCGCTCTGCGCAGACGCAGGCTCTGGCACAGACTTCTTGCCGGTCTTGCCGTGATTGTCCTGTCGTCGATCGCCGCCGGCTTCTATCTTACCGCGGACTATTGGTCGTTTGGCGATGAAGACGAGGAGTTGCAGGCGGTCGAGGGGACCGACGACGTACCGGCCGATGCATCGGTTTATGTGCCAGCCATCATCGACCTCGCAGGGGACCCGATGTGGATCACCCTTTCGCCCGAGGCCGGCGCCGCGACAAAAGGCCAAGTGGTCCCGCGCCCGGCAGAACTCGATCAGGCCGGAGTTTCACCCCAGATCGAGGTTCTTTCCGACGTGATGCTTAGCGCCAGCGAAAAATTCATGACCACGATACCGTCCACGCAAGAAGATTTCGCATTCTTCCAGGCGCAGCGACAGACGGCGGCGGCCCCATCCAACGATCTGCAAAACGATCTTCAGCCACCAGCCGTTGCAAACGAGGCTCCGGTTGCTTCGGACCCGCAGGTGACCGCCGATGATTCCGAAGCAGGTTGGGGCGAAACAATCGATGCAGGCGAGGCAGCCCTTCCCGCGTTCCGCAAGACCCAGATCGAAAACAACACGAGCGTTGCGGTTGTCACGAGCGAACATCAACGATTCGAGGCCACCGAAGACACGTTCGTAAAGATTCTCAACGATCGCAGCTTGGACAGCGTTGCCCTGGATGCGCATTTCTCCGCCGAGGATGCCAAGCTGGCAGGCGAAGCCCTGAAGGCGCTTTTCAGTCGGGAAAGCCTCGAGCCAGGTTATGTCATCGCCATGCGCGGTTTCAGGCCGACGCGCGAGACGACAACCATGTCCCTCATGCAGGTTTCGATCTACGCCAAGAACGTATTTGTCGGCACGCTGACGCGCAATGCCGCTGGTGCGTTTGTGTCTGGTGTCGACCCCTGGGTCCGTGAAGATCTGTTCAACTACTCGGGCGCGCAGGCGCAAGGCACGCACAAAAGGCAATACCGGCTACTCGACGCAATCTACTCGACAGCGGCCCGCAACAAAGTTCCGACCGGCGTGATCGGAGAAGCGATCATGTATCTCTCGCGAGGACAGGATCTGGATGCGTTCGCCAGCGAAGACCAACGTCTGGTCCTGATCTATTCGCAAAGGCCGCGTGGCAAGGAGGAGGCGGCCGGACGAGTGCTGTATGTGGGCGTCCAGGGTGCCGAAAAAAGCCTCGACTGTTTCGTCTTCCAGCAGACCGACGGCCAGTTCGCATGCGTTAGCGGCGACGATCAGGTTCGCTCGCTGACCGTCACCAACGGCATGGTCACCCCGGTCAACGGGGTCATGACGTCCACCTTCGGCCCACGCAAGCACCCAATCCTCGGGACCGTTCGCATCCACAAGGGGGTGGATTGGGCGGCACCTCTGGGCACGCCGATTGCAGCCGCCTTCGACGGTGAAATCGTCTTTCAGGGCGATGGGGGCGGGTACGGCAATCTGGTGAAGATGTCGCACGGAAACGGGCGCGAGACGCGCTATGCGCATATGCAGAAATTCGCGATCGAGGGCGGTGTCGGCGCGAGGGTGAAGGCAGGCGATATCATTGGCTATATCGGCACCACCGGCCTCTCGACGGGGCCGCACCTGCATTTCGAGCTCTATCGGAATGGGCAGGCGATCGATCCCCTGGGCACGGTTACGGCGATCGCAACGGACGCTTCCGCTGTCGAGACGCTGACCGACCGCATCGTTCACGTCGAAAGTGGCGGCCGCGCCCGCGCCAAGAACCCAAATTCTTCGGCGACCGGTGCCGGTCAGTTCATAACGAAGACGTGGATCAGGATGATGAACACCTACCGCCCCGAACTTGCGCGGACACTGTCAACCGCCGATCTGCTCGCTCTGCGCTACGACGCCACCATATCGCGCGAGATGGTCAGCAATCTGGCGCGCGAAGGCGAAGCCTATCTTCGGGCGCGCGGCCACCAGATCACAGCCGGCCGACTCTATCTCTGTCACTTCCTGGGAATGGAAGGCGCGCATCAAGTGTTGGCGGCGCCGGGTTCGGCGCAATTGAGCGCCGTGCTCGGGTCGGCTGTCATTCAAGCCAACCCGTTTCTCACCGGCAAGACCGCCAGCTATGTCGTGGACTGGGCCGAACGGAAAATGGGCCGGAAGCTGAGCCCGTCGGCGACCGGTGCCGGCCAGCAGACAACGACGACGACACAAGTCCGCCAGACATCGCCGGAGTTCGAAAAGTACAAGCAGGCAATCACGGCGCTCATAGGCTCGATGCAGAATACGCTTTGAGCCTGCCCCGCGCGGCGTGCGAGTTTGCCGTTAGACCATTGGTGTTCCTGCTGCCAAGTGTTACTATAGACAACTTTTTTCGGGCGCTTTGTGAACCATAATTGTGGTCGAGATCACATACGCCCAAGAGCCATTTTGGCGGAAGCGACTATGTCGCTGATGAAATATTAGCATGCGCAGACATCAATAGTGCGCCCCGGTGGGCGGAGGGCTGGTCCATGAAAGCGTTTGCCGTCTTTCTGAGCGGGTTTATCCTGTTTATCATTGCCTCGCTTGGCGCCGAGGCTGCCGCGCCTGATGCTAAACGCGTGGCGCTGGTCATTGGCAACAGCAAATATGCCCATGCCGTCGCCTTGCCCAATCCCGCCAACGATGCGCGCCTCATCGCATCCACACTGCGCAATGCCGGCTTCCAGGTGATCGAGGGGATCGATCAAGACAATGCAGGCATGCATAGCCTCATCAGTCGGTTTACCGAGCAATCCTACGATGCCGACCTCGCCGTCATTTTTTATGCCGGCCACGGCATGCAGGTCGACGGCAAGAATTTCCTGATTCCGGTGGACGCCGAACTGACATCGCCCGCTTATCTCAAGACCCGTACCGTTCAGATCGACGACTTCATGGCGGCGTTACCGGCCGAGCCGGCGATCGGCGTCATTATCCTCGATGCCTGCCGCGACAATCCGCTGGCCAGGACGTTGGCCGCCTCGATGCCGAAGAGCCGTTCCGCCTCGTTCGGCACTGGTCTGGCGCCGATCGAAGCAAAATCGGATGGCGTTGGAACCGGCGGAATCTTGATTGCGTATGCAACCGATCCCGGCGCCATCGCTTTTGACGGCAATGGCGTCAACAGCCCCTACTCCGCGGCGCTCGCCAGGCACCTGACTGAACCCGGCGTTGAAATCCAGAGCGCGCTGACGCGTGTGCGCGGCCAGGTGACCGAAACGACACAAGGTCGCCAGAGACCTTGGCACAACGCATCACTGGGGCGCGAGGTGTTCCTGGGGCAGTCCGTAGCGGAAGCGGCGCCTGCCACAAAACCTGTCGTTGTCGGCGCATCCGGCGCGACGACATCGGCCCCTGCCCCGGTGACCAACGAGCCTCCTTCCTGGGAGGTGGAGCAGCGTCTGTGGGATGAGGCTTCCAAGCGCAATTCCATTCCGTTCTATGAGGCCTATCTCGAACAGTTTCCAAACGGCCGCTTCGCCACGGTGGCGCGGCTGAACATCGACCAGTTGAACGAACCGAAAGCCGATAATCGGCAGGTCGCGGCCGTCGATGAGGACGAGGCGAACGCAAATTCCGGCTCAGCCGTTCGCACCTCGGTTGGCGTTTCGGACGAGGTGAAGCAGGCCCCCGGCACCGAGTTGACGGAAAGTGCGATCGGTCTCGATCGCCAGGGTCGTATCGATCTGCAGTTGCGCATCGAAGCCTTGGGCAACGAGCTTGGCCGCATCGATGGAAACATAGGTCCAAAGACCCGCCAGGCGATTGGCATCTGGCAAGCGAAGAACGGCCTGCCGCAGACAACCTTTCTGACGCGCGAGCAACTGGCGTTCCTGGTGATCCAGACGGATCCAATGATGGAATCGGTGCGCGCCAGATACGCTGCCGATCAGGCTCGTGCAGCACAGTCGAAAAAACAGGTGCAGCAGGCCCGCACAAAGAAACCGGTGTCACAGAAGGCCCGCGCACGAAAGCCGGTGGTGGTGCAGAAGCCCCGCAGGCAGCAGGTCGTTCAACAAAGGCGCAACCGCGAGGTGGTTCGACGGGATGACCCGCCGCCGAATAACAATGACTTCCTGACCAAGGCGCTGATCTTCGGCACCGGTGTGGCCGTGGGTGGCGTGCTCAACAACGGCAATTGACGAGCGCTTCAAACCTGCCGACGTGAGCCGTGCCCTGGTCGCCGCGACCCTACTCAGTCCTTATTCGCATCTCCACCCGGCGGTTTACCGGATCGTATGGGTCGGGGCTGCGCGGTTTCGTTTCGCCCAGGCCTGTCGCTTTGATGCGGGCAGGGTCGATGCCGTTAGAGGTCAGGAAGGTTGTTACCGATCTGGCTCTTCGTTCCGACAGTCCCTCGTTGTAGTGAGCCGGGCCGGATGCATCGGTGTAACCTTCAACGACGAAGTCGAGAGCGCTCAGTCGGCTGTCCTTCAGCGCCTTGGCGAACTCGTCGAGTTCAGCGCGCGCAGTCGCGTCGAGTTCCGCGGAATCCAGGCCGAAATTGATCAGCATATCGAGGCTGGTCTTGTCGGCCGGCGCGTCATTCTGCTTGCTCTTGCATTCGTCTTCGGTGCCGACGCAAATTCCACGCGACGCGCCGAACTCGTTCACCCCGGCAAAAAACTTCACGATGTCTTCTGACTTCTGAGTTGGGTCAGCGAAAGCGTGAGTTGGAAAAATCGCGACCGTCAACACGAAGGCTAAACTGCCCAACTTCATAGCGGTACTCCCGTTTTGAGCATCCGATTTCGGCGGCTGCGGATTATACCAAATCCCGAAGCGATTGTCTGTCAATAAACGTCGAGCATATGAAGAGTATACGGCAGTTTCATCTTGCTATGGCCTGAGACTTGACCAGCGCCCCGTCCAGCGCTTCAGTGTCGATTGTTCCCTAGGTGAAAGCGTGGCGGCCATGGCCAATGAGCTTCGATTCAGAACGGCACGGGATCTTTTCATGGCCTGCCCCGCTGTCTCAAGGCAGATGGTGGCACTTCCGACCGAACAGCCCTCAATCGAATTTTGCCGCGCCCTCCTTGCTGGGCGGGTGCCCGAGGAGGCGATCACGTTCTGTGCCTATCTGCTTCCCGAGCGGGCCGCGGTCTGGTGGGCCCATGAGTGCCTGTACCACCTGACCGATCTGCTCGACAGCAGAGACCAGGAGTTGCTCGCGCTCATTCGTGACTGGGTCGGCGAACCGGACAGTCCCCATCTTCGCGCGGCAGTGAGCAAGGCCGCCGCGATGCCGCCGGCAACGCCGGCTGCCTGGATTGCCTTGGCTGCGGGACTGCGCGGCGACGGTTCGGCTATGGAGGCGTCAGCGCTATCGGCCTTGCAGCCACTACCCGCCGCCCACGCTGTGAGCGCGGGAGTTTTGGCCGGACTGGCACGTGTCGCACTGGCGGACCGCTTTTCGGTCCTTTCCGCCTTTGTCGAAATGGGCATCCAGATGGCCGAGATCGAGGCGCTGCGCCAGTCAGCGGACGCGTACTAGAGAGTGATCTGAATCCTGATTGCTTGCCTGATCAACCTCCCCAACCGCCTCCGCCTCCTGAGTTTCCACCTCCTAAAGGAGGAACGATCACGGGAGGTGCGGCAACAGGCTCTTCCTCAACCGGCTTAACCACTTTCTTGGCGGCCACCGGTTTGGCAGCGGGCTTGACGACCTTTCGCGGCGGAGGGGCTCTGCGAACGACCTTCGGCGGCGGCTTCGGCGCGGGCGTCGCCACCAGCGGCGTCGGTCGCAATTCGGGTGGCCAGGACGTACAGCCTACGAGCCCCGGCAGGGCGACGGACAGAGTTATTCCGATGATTGCCTGCTTCCATTTCCTGCTCACGATCACCTCCCGCTTGATCAAAACACGTCCCGACGTGGATTAGCCTCTTCCCAGACCCGTCTGGCCGCGTTGACCAGCTGATTGTCCAGCGAACCGGACGCAGGGACCTTCGATTTGAGTTCCTGGCGCAGCTGCTTCAACGCCGTCGTTTTCACCTTCGTGCCGAAATTCGCGAGATTCTTCTGGGCTTCCGGCAGCTGATTGCGGGTGTCGAGTGCAGCCGCGAATGCCAGATAACGGACGGCGGTGGCCTGGTCGGCCTTTTCGCCCTTTTCCATTTCGAGAACCGCGCGATCGAATGCACCGTACTCATCGCCCCGCATGGCTGCCATCTCGAACAGTCTTTGCGCTTCCGCCGGGTTGCGCTCAACGCCCACGCCGTCGCGATACATGCGCGCTAGATTGCTTGGAGCGTAGGGCTGGCCGAGTTCGGTGGCCTTCTGAAACAGGGCCATTGCCGTTTTCGGATTTTTCTCTACGCCCGCGCCGGACAGGTAGTTCCGGCCGAGCAGGTTCATCGAATACATGTCCTGCCGCTGGACGCCAGCCTCCAGGAAGGCAACGGCACGGGCCTGATCCGCAGGCACGCCGTTGCGGCCCTCGGTGAAGATCGCGCCGAGATCGTTCATGGCATATGTGTGCCCCATCGCCGCCGCCTTGAGCAGCAGGTCCAGCCCCTTGCCCGTATCGCGCTCGACGCCGGTGCCATGGAACAAGGCGCGGCCCCATGAGGTCATCCCGTAGGGATCGCCCTTGTCAGCTGCAGCCGCGTAGAAGGCATTGGCTTTTTTCCGGTCGACAGCGACGCCTGTTCCCGTCGCATGGAGGTAGCCGAGTTCGAACACAGCGCGCACGTGTCCCCTATCGGCAGCCTGCTGTATGGCTTTCCTGGCCTGGTCCACCTTGCCGGCTGCAAGCAGCGCGCGTCCCAGTTCGTAGCGGAAGCGGGCGACATCGGGATACGCCTTCACCGCAGCTTCGCAGAGCTTCACCGCGTCGGCGCCGATTTCATTTGGCAGCAGACCGGGGACGACGCCTTGAAGATCGAGAGGTTCGCCGGCAGCCGAGTCGCACGGATCGACGGTTGGCGACAATTTCATTGTAGCGGGCTTGGACGTTGCACCACCCGCCCGGATTTCGAAGGCCGCCTCGACCGTGTTGCCGGCTCCGATCTGGGGCTCATAGCGCAACCGGTCGACTTCATCGGCCATCAGGCTCGAGTCGGGCGACAAGATTCGATCCGGCAGGGACAGCGTTCCCGTTGCCGGATAGCTCGCAACTTTCAGGCTGACCGCGGGGTCCTGTGTCGGGAAATTCAACTTCAGCGGGATCGGACCGACGCCGACCGGAACGTCGATCTCCCGGTTTTCGATCGCCTCGGCGGCACCGGTTATATGGATGCCCCGTTCCAGCACCTGCTGCTTCTGCTCGGCCTCGAGCGAGGCCATCACCTGTTCGCCCTGGGTACCTTCGGCGCTCTTGACCCGGAACACCAGCATGCCCTTGGCTTCGCCGCCCCAGTTGTCGCGTGCGGCGTAGGCCAGCATGTCCATCTCTTCCGGCTCGCCGATTCCCTTGGGGACATCCATCTGCAAACGCGGCAGATCCTTGCCCTGGATCAGTCCTCCTGCCTCGACAACCTTGCCGTCCAGCATCAGTCGTCCGAGCGTAGGCGGTCTCTCGATGCTGACGGTGATTGTCCCGCCGTCGACGTCGACGGGTTCCGGGAGATCCAGATCGACAGGGCCGGCCCCCGACAGCACGACCTTCTCCAGCACCGGCGGCAGCGATGGCCGGCTGCTGCGCCGCATCAGAACGACTTCGTCGATCAGCGAAGAGTTCTCCCAGGGAACCTGCAAGCCCTTGGTAGCCTCAACCACATCCCGGCGCACGGCCGACATGACCGTGCGGATCTCCTGGTTCGGGGCGAGCGCGCGACGAGAAAATGCCAATGAGAAAGGACTGAGGTCGCCGGCGCCGTCATAGGCAACCGCGCCGGGTTCGGTGGCAAAGGCGATCAGCGTGTTCAGCGAGCTTCTTACTTGCGCAAGGCCGGTGCCGGTGGCGGCCAAAAGCTGGTCCCTGAGCCAATAGTCCTTACGAGGGAACGGGTTGTTGCGGCAGGCGTCGAGGATGATCACCTGGATCTTCGATTTCGAACGCATCTGCTGCAGCACGTCGTTCAGCTTGATTGCCTGGACCTCGACGTCCGCCGCTTGTTTCAACGAGGCATCGACGGGGATCAGGAAATTTTCTCCGCCAATCTGAAAGCCGTGACCGGAATAGTAGACGACAGCCACATCCGCGCCGTCCACTGCGGCAAGATAGTTGCGGAACTGGTCTTCAAACTGCAGCTTTGTAAGATCTTTCGCGACGAAAACGTCAAAACCAGCCGCTCGAAACGTGTTGGATACATCCACCACATCCTTGGCCGGGTTCTTGAGGGCCGAGATTTCCTGGTAATCGGAGTTGCCGATTACAAAAGCGACCCTTCGTTCGACGGCAAAAGCTTCGAAGGTCGTGAAGCTTGCGAGCATGACGGCTGCAACGAATCCGCAACGTCGGAGCATGGCAAATCCCTTAACCGCTGTTACCTAGCGACCCACAAGAACACAGCTTGCAGTGCAAGGTCCGTTAGAGAGCATGCTATCTGCCGAGACAGAAAAGAGAGAAAAGCCGTCGCGACAGCGGGCATAATCCTCATGTAATCGAGCTCTAAATTACATCAGAGGCCGGGTGTCCGCAATGATCGTCAAACGGTCTCTCAACCTGGCTATTCGGATCGACTGGGTCGGACGAAAAGCGGCAGTCGCAACCCAGTCGCGGCGTTGGCCGGCGGTCAGACCCGGGCCCAATGTCGAAGCTGTTTCCTTTGATGCCGAGCCTGCGATTGAACGGCATGAGCTCCGACCAACGGCGGACGGGCGAGAAACGCCACAATATCAGTCGGACACCACCAGGCAGCCGGGATTCATGATGCCCAGTGGGTCGAAGACGGCCTTGATCGCGCTAACGGCCTTCTGCTGCTCCGGCGTCAGCCACTGCCAGTAGACGGCACGGCGGCTCCGGCCGACGCCATGCTCGGCGCTAAAGGAGCCACCGAAGCCGCGAACGATGCCGTAGAGGCCATCCAACAGGTCTCGGCCTTGCTCGCGGATCTCCCCGGTCGACAGGGCCAGCGGCGGCATGACGTTGAAGTGGATGTTGCCGTCGCCGGCGTGGCCGTAGGCGATGGGCTCCCAGCCGGGCCAGCTTGACAGCACGTAGCTGCGGGCCGCCTCGATCATCCGCGCTACGTCGCTCAGGCGCACGGACAGGTCGGTGCGTACGTGCCGGCCCCGCTTCGCCTGCCCTTCCACGAGGTCTTCGCGGATTGCCCAGAAGGCGCGTGCATGGGCGCGGCTCTGCGCGATTGTGCCGTCGCCGAGCAGGCCGGCCTCGAACGCTTCGCCAAGCAGCGCCTCGAGCAGCGCGCGGCCGTCGATGGCGGAACTGCAGCCAAGCTCCATCAGGACATGCACTGGCCACTCGCCTTCCAACGGCACCCGGGTTTCGGGATTGCTCAGGGCAGCAAACGCGATGCATTCGGAGCCGATCACCTCGAAGGCCGTCAGCAGGTCGGAGCACACGCTGCGCGCCATGCCGGACAGCGCCATGGCGTCGGCGAAGGAACTGACGCCGAGATAGGCCGTCTCGAGGTTGGCTGGCCTTGGGAAGAGCTTCACCTCGACGCCCGTCACAATGCTAAGCGATCCTTCCGACCCGATCAGAAGCTGCTTCAAATCGTAGCCGCGATTGTCCTTGCGCAGCCCGGTCATGCCTTCCCACAGGCTGCCGTCGGGCATGACGGCTTCGAGCCCCAGCACGAGATCGCGCATCATGCCGTAGCGCAGCACGTTGATGCCGCCGGCATTCGTGGCCACGTTGCCGCCGATCTGGCAGGAACCCTGCGCGCCCAGCGCCAGCGGAAAGAGCATGTCTTCGGATTCGGCCGCATCCTTCAGCGTCTGGAGGACGGCCCCGGCATCGGCCCGAAGCGTGAAGTTCGCGGCGTCGATCTCGCGGATGCGATTGAGCCGTTCAAGCGAGACCACGACGACGCTCGGCGGGCCACCCGCGGTGGCGCCGGCGACAAGGCCGGTGTTGCCGCCTTGCGGGACGATCGGGACGCGGTGCTCGGCACAGATGCGCACCAGCGCCTGCACCTCCTCGACCGACCGCGGCCGCAGCACGGCAAGCGCCGTGCCCAGATAGTCACCGGTCCAGTCATGCAGGTAGCGCCCGGCTTCCGGCGCCGTTCCGTCGATGATGCCCGCGGCGTCGAGGACGGCGCTAAAGGCTTCGAGCGCGGCGGGCGGCATCAGCCGAAGTAGCGCACGCGGATCGCGTCGATGGCGACGGCGATGAAGATCATGAACCCACCGATCATGCCGACGTAAAAGGACGGCACGGAGATGATGGCGAGGCCAACCTGGATGACGGTGAGCAGCAGCACGCCGCCCAGCACACCGACAATATTGCCGCGTCCGCCGAACACGCTCACGCCGCCGATTATCGGCGCGGCGATAGCGTAGAGGAGGTAGCTGGAACCCTGGTTGGAGGTGATGGCCATCTGCCAGGAGGCAAGCAGGAAGCCCGCGACTCCGGCGAGGAAGCCGGCGATGGTGAAGGTGATGATCTTGATCCGGTCGACGCGGATGCCGGCTGTATTCGAGGCGACGGGATTGCCTCCCACCGCATAGATGCTGCGGCCAAGCACGGTGTTGCGCAGCAGCACGGCCATGGCGAGGAGCGCTATGACAAAGACGATCGGCATGACGGGCCAGCCGCCGCCGATGGCGGCCTGGCCGATCCACACATAGCCGTCCGGCAAGTTGGTGATGGTGCGGCCCTGGGTCAGCGCCAGCAGCCCGCCTTGCAGAATGATCATCATCGACAGGGTCTGGATGAGCGAGACCATCTTCAGCTTGGTGATGCACAGGCCGTTGAAGAAGCCGATCAAGGTGGCGACCGCGATCCCCACCAGCATCGCCAGCAGCCACGGCAGGCCGAGATCGGAATAGGCCATCGCGCCGATCGCCGAGGAGAAGCCGAGGTTCGCCGGAAGCGAAAGGTCGATCTCGGCGACCAGCAGCGGAAGCGCGACCGCAAGCCCGATCATGCCGAGCACCGTGGCCTGCACCATGATGTTTTGCAGGTTGAAGGTGGTGAAGAAATACTCGTTGAACAGGCCGAAGATCACCACCAGCGCGATCAGCCAGATCCACACCACGTTGTGCAGCACCCAACCCAGCACCGACTTCCCGCCTTGCTGCGGGGCGGAGGCCGTGGTCGGCTTGGCAGCGGCTGTGGTCGCTTGGCTCATGGTATCCTTCCTTGTCCGGCGGCTGTCATCCATCCGCCTTCTCTTTGGTTCCCTGGCGCAGGCGCTCGCTGGAGATCGCCTCGCCTGAAAATTCCTCGCGGATCGCGCCGTCCTCGAACACGCAGACCCGGTCGACGACGCGCACGATCTCGTCCGTGTCGGTCGAGACGATAATGACGGACACGCCGGTGCGGCTGAGTTCGTCGATGATGCGCAGCACGTCCTGCTTGACGCCGATGTCGATGCCGCGCGTCGGCTCGTCGAGGATGAGCAGGCGCGGCTTGGTGGCCAGCACACGGCCAAGGCAGACCTTCTGCTGGTTGCCGCCGCTCAGCGTATCGACCACCGTCGCGGGGCCTGCGGCCTTGATGCCCATGGCACGGAAGTAGCGGTCCGAGAGCAGCTTCTCGGCCTCGGGCCGCAGGAAACCGGCGCGCGCGACGACTGAGAGCGACGACAGCGAGATGTTCTCCCCGATGCTCATCTGCGCCACGAGACCGTCGCGATGGCGGTCGTCGGAGAGAAAGGCGATGCCCATGTCGAAGCCGTCGCGCGGGGTGGCGGGCAGCGGACGCGGCGCTTGCGTCCCGAAGGCAATGGTCCCGGACCGGGTGGGCGCGAGCCCGAAGATCGTGCGCGCCAGTTCCTTGGCCCCTGCCCCCGGCAGTCCGGTGAAGCCGACGATTTCGCCGGGACGCAGGTCGAACGCCTTGACGCCGATCGTGTCGCTGGCCACGTCGCGCAGTCGAACCGCGGGCTCCTCGCCCGCAAATGCGCTGCGTTCGCGCTGGAACAGCACGAGACCCCGGCCAAGCACCAGCTCCGAAAGCTGCTCGGACGTCAGGCTGCCGACGTCTTCCGCGCCGCCAGCCAGCGCCCCGTCGCGCAGCACCGAGCAGGCGTCGCAGATCTCGAGAATCTCGTCATTGTAATGCGAGATGAAGATGAAGGTGACGCCCTGCGCCTTCAGTTCGCGCATGAAGGTGAAGAGATGGGCGCGGTCCTCGACGGTGAGAGCGGCGGTCGGCTCGTCGAGGATGATCACCTTGCCGCCGCTGAACATGGCGCGCAGGATGTTGAGCTTGCGTCGGGCAACCGCGTCCAGCCTGCCGGCCATCGCCTGCGGGTCGATGCCCGTGCCCTCCAGCATGCGTGAGGCGTCGGCCCTGAGCTTGCGCCAGTTCACGAAACCGCTCCTGCTCGGCCAGATGCCGAGCATCAGGTTTTCCGCCGCCGTGACGTGATCGATGATCATCGGCTCCTGGGTGACCAGGAACACGCCAGCCTTCTCCATCTGCTTCACGTCGACGTTCTCGATCGGCCGGCCGTCGAGATAGATGGTGCCGCCGGATGGGACGCGCTGGCCGGAGATCAGTCCGACCAGCGTGGACTTGCCGGCGCCGTTCTCACCCAGAAGCCCATGGATCGTGCCCCGCCGGATACCGAGCGACACGTCGCGCAGCGCCAGGGTTGGACCGTAGCGCTTACTGAGGTTCTCGACCCTGAAGATAAACGGGTCTTCGCCGGACTGTCTGGCGGAAGCGGCTGTCAATACGAACCTCCGATCGGTCGGGCTGTTATCACGCGGCGCGATCGCTCACGCCGCAAGTGCCACGCCGGCGGAAACCGGCGTGGCACGGGAGGACGACGCGTTGCGCGGTCGATCAAGTGTAGGGAATACCCCATTCCTTCTCCGAGATCGCACCCCAGTGACGCTTGTCGCCGGAATTGGATCCGCCGATGACGAAGGGCGGGATGATGAGCGTCGGGCCGGTTGCGCCGGCGACGATCTCGCCCTTCTCCCAAAAGTACTTCTTGTTCTCGTAGGTGCCGATCGGAACGGCCTCGCCCTTGATGGAGTGCTTGATGAGCATCTCGACCGCGATTTCGCCATAGGCGATCGGGTCCTGCGAGACGCATGCGTCCATAAAGCCGTCCTGGATCCATTTCAGCGCCACCGGCTCGCCGTCGATGTTGACGAAGATGACGTGACCGTCTTCACCGACCTTCTTCCAGCGACCCTTCTGCTGGAGCGCGGTGACGATGCCACGCGACGGCGAGTCCGACGGCGCATGGACAGCGTCGAGATCGGGGAATTCGGAGAGCGTCGAGAGGGTCACGGCCAGCATCTGGTCGAGCTGCCCCTCGGTCGGACGCGCCAGATACTTGATGTCGGGATATTTGGCGAATTCCTCGTCCATGCCTTCCTTGCGCAGACGCCAGGCCACGCTCTGAAGCGCGCCGAAGCAGTTGAGCACCGTGCCCTTCGGACTGCCATGCTTCTCGGTCAGGCGCTTGATGATCTCCTGCGCAGCCATGACGCCGCCGAGCTTGTTGTCGAAGCTGACGGTAATCGCGACATCGCCGCCATCGGAGGGGGTGTCGATGATCGCGACGGGGATCCGCTTCTGGTTGTAGCGACGGATGGCCGAGACGATCGCCTGGCTGTCGATCGGATCCGACACGATCGCCGAGGGCTGGTTCAGCATCAGGCTTTGCCATTGCTCGAGCTGACGCGTGTTGTCGAAGCTGGCGTTGGTCGCCTGGAACTTCATCTTGTTCGCCTCGACGGCACGCTTCACCGCCTCCTCCTGGATGACGAAGAAGTAGTAGTCGAGGCTCTTGTTGCTAAACGGGATGAAGCCGGCCTCCTGCGCCCAGGCCGACCTGCCCAGGAGCGCACTGGCGCCCATCGCCGCGCCAAGTGCGCCGCCCGCCTTCAGCAGGCCACGACGCGTCAGTCCGTTCAATCTATCCATCTGTTCCTCCCAGGGTGTGATTTATCTAGCAATACTAGCTATTGGATATTAAGGCAAGAGGCAAGCGTGGCTTACCGGTGCGATTTTCAACCACGGCAACTGGCGCTATCGGCGTTTAGGTTCTGAAAGAAACTCAAGTTTTTTATGGACTTAAGTCAAACTCTGGACAATTCGATTCATGCGTTTCGATTGCGCGCCGCAGCCTGCGGCGCGTCACTGGCATTGATCCAAAATATAGGCTTCACTACGTCTGGCGCATCGAGACGTAAGTCGTAGCGTCGAAACGGCCGACAACCATTCCTTGCGACTCGCGCGTGAACAGGCCGTTCTCGACCACGCCGGGAATGCGGTTCAGTTCGGTCTCCAGCCTGGCCGGCGACGGGATGACGCCGCAATGGCAGTCGAGGATGAAGTTGCCGCTGTCGGTCACGACCGGCTGGCCGTCGCGCATGCGGCGCTCGATGATCGCATTCTTGATGCGGTGGTCGGCCAGCGCCTCGGCGACCATCCGCTCGGTCTGCTTCCAGGCGAACTGCACGACCTCCACCGGCAACGGGAAAGCGCCGAGCCGCTCCACGATCTTGGACTCGTCGCAGATGGTGATCATGCGCTTGGACGCATGGGCGATGATCTTCTCCCACAGCAGACAGGCCCCGCCGCCCTTAATCATGTTGAATTCGCGATCGATCTCGTCGGGGCCGTCGATCGTGAGGTCGATCTCGCCGATCTCGTTGGGATCGGTAAGCGCGATGCCGGCCTCGCGGGCCACGTCATTGGTCGAACGGGAGGTGGTCGTGCAGGTGAGCTTCAGGCCGTTCGCGACATGCTTGCCGAGTTCACGAACGAAGAAATGCGAGGTCGTGCCGGAGCCGAGCCCGAGCTTCATGCCGTCCCTGACGAACTCCTCGACCACACGGCGTCCGGCCGCCTTCTTGGCTTTGTCCTGTGCGCTCATTATCACGTCTTCCTTTCGTCCGCTCGCAGGCGGGCAGTGTTCAGATCTTCTCTGTCTGCCAGGAATCGAGTGCCGGCAGCTGGTCGGGGAACTCGCTTCCGCTGGTCATGGCGATCGCCGTCACAAGCATGTTGACGACGAGGTGGTGGTTGAGACGCGACGCCAGCGGCGTCATGATCTCGGTTCGATCGTAGGGCAGCACCGCGATCAGCACGTCCGACACGTGCGCGAGCGGGCTCCCCGCAGCGGTGATCGACAGCACGCGTGCGCCCCCGGCGCGCGATGCCGTTGCAACGTCGATCATCTGCTTGGTGTGCCCCGACTGGGAAAAGATCAGCGCGACCTCGTTCGGCCGCGAGGTTTCCGCATGCAGCCACTGCTTCTTGCGCCCGATCAGGGCCGCGCAGCGCGTGCCGAGGCGCTGGAACTTGTGTTCGGCGTCGAGCGCCGTGATCTCGGAAATGCCGCTGGCATAGATGCCGACCCACGATGCAGCCGACAGCAGCTTTGCACCCGCTTCGACCTCGCCGGGATTGAGATCCTCCAGCAGCCGCTGGATGGCGTTCAGCGAATTGCGCGCCGTCTTGCGCACGACGTTCTGGATCGAATCGCCTGGAACGATCTGCTCGTAGGCGAAGGGCGCGGAGGGCACCAGGCTCTGGGCAAGGTTGAGCTTGAAGTCCTGGTAGCCCTGGAAGCCGAAGCGCCGGCAGAAGCGCATGATGGTCGGATCGCTGACCGCGCACTCCTCCGAAAGGCGTGCCATGCTCATGTGGATGACGTCGCTTGGATTGGCGCTGACGAAGCGGGCGACCCTGCGCTCGGCCGAGCCCATCTCCCCGCTTTCCTGCACGATGCGTTGCAACAGGCTCATCGACCGCCCTCCCTACCTGCCCTGAACAGATATGGGATTGGCTGCAAGATCGATCAGGCGGTCAAGCCGCCATTCGGATTCTACGGCGACCTGTTCGCCGCATCCCCAGGAAACGGCATAGAACGGCACGCCGGCGGCGGTGGCGGTTGCCTGATCGACGGCGGTGTCGCCGATATAGGCCCAGGCGTCGCCATCAATGCCCATGCGCTCGGCGACGGCGAGCAGATGGCTTGGGTGCGGCTTGCAAGCGGGCGCCGCATCCGCGCCGACGACCACTTCGAACAGCGGCGCGACGCCGAGGATTTCCAGCACCTTCAGCGAAAGTTCGTGCGGCTTGTTGGTGCAGATGCCGAGGCGCATGCCCGCGCCATGGAGTGCCTCCAGGTCCTCGCGGACATGTGGATAGAACAGCGTGCGTTCGGCAGGCTCGCGGTTGTAGTTGTCGAGGTACTGCTTCACCGCCTCGTCCACCGTCGCATCGTCGCTCGGCAGGCCGAGAGCCACGAAGATGTCGAGCAGAAGTCTGCGCGGTCCAAAGCCAATGAACGTCTCAACGAAGGCGACACTCTGAGTGGGCCAGTCGCGGCGTTCCAGCACCTTGTTCACGGCGGCAGCGATGTCGGGGGCGCTGTCGATCAGCGTGCCGTCAAGGTCGAAGACGAGTGCCTTGTAGCTGTCCTTGCGCGGGCTCATGCAACGCCTCCCTCTGCCATCAACGGTCGAGTCCAGCCTTGCCGATCGCGGCAAAGCTTGGGGCCAGCGCGCCATAGAGGCCGCCATAGATATCGAAGGCCTTGCGGAGCAGCTCGCCCGTGGCCGCATCCGCTGTCTCGCGGGTGACGGGGCGACACACCCGTGCCGCCTCGATCGCGCTCGGCCAGACCCCCGCCCCGACGCCCGCAATCAACGCTGCTCCGAAGGCGCCGCCTTCCGCGGCCCCTTCGGTCGTCACCACGTCGCAGCCGAAGAGATCCGCCTGCATCTGCCGCCACAGCGCCGAGCGCGCGCCGCCGCCGGAGGCCTTGATCATCGTCCGGCCGATGTCGACCCTCTCCATCAGCGCGTAGATGTCGAACAGCGAATGGGTCACGCCCTCCATGACGCTGCGGGCCATGTCGGCCGCGCCGTGGCGTGCGGTCAACCCAACGAAACCGCCGCGCGCGGACGGATCGGGGTGCGGGCAGCGCTCACCATTGAGGTAAGGCAGGAAGAGGAGGCCACGCGACCCGACCGGCGCGCCGGCCGCAATCGTCGCGATCCGCTCGGCGGAGGGTGCATCGCTACCCGCGAAGCCGCCGAGCAACGCCCGGAACCACTCCATCGCGCCGCCGGCGTTGAGCGAGACGCCCATGCAGTGCCACTTGTCCGGCGCCACATTGCAGAAGACCTGCAACCGGCCGTCCGGATTGGCCACCGGCTCGTCGAGTGCTGCCGCGAGGATGCCTGCCGTGCCGATGGTGGTCTGCAGCTCACCCGGCGCGATGACCCCCGAGCCGATCGTCTGGATGACGCTGTCCCCGCCACCGCCGACCACCGACGTGCCGGCCGGGAGCCCAAACAGCGCCGCGCCCGACTTGCTGACACGCCCGCTGACGACATGCGATTCGTGACACGGCGGCAGGAGCGCCGGGTCGACGCCGATCAGGTCGAGCAGGCCGGTCGCCCAGACCCGCTTGCGGGTGTCGAACAGGCCGGTGCCCGAGGCGTCCGAAACCTCGGTCGCGAGTTCTCCCGTGAGGAGCAGACGGAGATAGTCCTTGGGGTTCAGGATGTGTCGCAGCCGGCCGAACAGTTCCGGCTCGTGGTTGCGCATCCAAAGGATCTTGCCGCCGGTGTAGCCCACCAGCATGCGGTTGTTGGTGCGCGCGAGCAGCCCTTCGAGGCCGCCTGCCCGCTCGTTGATCTCGTCGCACTCGGCCCCGTTGCGCTGGTCGTTCCACAGGATCGCCGGACGCAGCACCTTGTGCGCCTCGTCGAGAGGGGTCAGTCCGTGCATCTGGCCCGAAAGACCGATCGCTGCGATCCCGACACCCGGCTTCTGCGCGAGGACGCCGGCGACGGCTGCCCGGGCGCCCTCGACCCAGAGCTGCGGATCCTGCTCCGTCCAGCCCGGATGCGGCTGCGAAAGCCCATAGGTCTCGGTGCGGCTTGCCAGCACCTTGCCGTCCGTGTCGATGAGCAGCGCCTTGCAGCCGGAGGTGCCGATGTCGATGCCGAGGAGAGCCTGCGTCACCGCGCTCACCTCCCCTTCGGCTCGTCGTAGCGGATGCGGACGTGCTTGAAGTTGAGGTATTCAAGCATACCCTCGCGGCCGTGCTCGTAGCCGACGCCGCTCTGCTTGCGGCCGCCATAGGGCGCGTTCATGATGCCGGCGTCGACATTGTTGACGGCGACGTTGCCGTAATCGAGCCGGCTCGCCAGATAGCGGATCTCGTCCATGTCCTTGGCATAGACGTAGGAGGCGAGACCAAAAGGCGTGTCGTTGGCGAGCTCCACCGCCTCATCCAGCCCATCGAAGGCCATCACGCCGACCAGCGGCCCGAAGGTCTCCTGCGTCATCACCTTCATATCGTGCGTGCAGCCGGCAACCACGGTCGGGCGGAAGAAGTGGCCGCGGGCGAAGGCGTCACCTTCCGGCGCACCGCCGCCGGCGATGAGCTTCGCGCCCTTCGCGAGCGCGTCGGCCAGATGTTCCTTCGTCTTGTTGAGCGGCTCGGCGGAAGCCATCGCGCCGACATCGGCGTCCGGCCTGTCGATACCGTTGGCGATGACCAGCTTGTCCGCCGCCTCCCCGAGACGACCCACGAACGCGTCGGCGATCGGCCGCGCGACGTAGATGCGATTGATGGCGATGCAGATCTGGCCCATGTTGCGGAACGAGCGACGGACCGCGCCCTTCACCGCCGCATCGAGATCGGCCGATGCCGTGACAATCAGCGGACAGTTGCAGCCGAGTTCCAGCGACAGCCGCTTGATGGTCGGGCACGAGCGCTGGATATGAAGGCCCACTGCGCTGGAGCCGGTGAACGCGATCTTGTCCACCCCAGGATGCTCTACAAGCGCCTGACCGACCTTGGAGCCGGAACCGGTAACTATATTGACGACGCCGGCGGGGATCTTCGCCCTCTCGACCATGCTGGCGATGGCAAGCGCCGTAAACGGCGTCAGTTCGGCCGGCTTGATGACGATGGTGCAGCCTGCAGCGAGCGCCGCGCACAGCTTCCAGCCGACCAGCTCGGCCGGGTAGTTCCAGGGGGTGATGGCGCCGACCACGCCGATCGGCTCGCGCACGACGAGGCTGTCGATGTCGGTCGTGGTATTCGGGACGATTTCGCCGTGGATGCGCACCGCCTCTTCCGCATAGAAATGGCAGGCTTCGGCAAGCTTCAGGATTTCGCCCCTGGCCTCGTTGAGCGGCTTGCCCTGTTCGAGCGTCATGATGCGGGCCATGGCGTCCGCTTCGGCGAAGATGGCATCTCCCAGACGGTGGAGCGCCTTCGAGCGCTCGACCGGAGCGAGGCGTGACCAGCTCTTGAAGGCCTTGCGGGCGGCCGCGACAGCCAGATCGACCTCGGCCGGCGCCGCGGCGGCGATATGGGCGAGCAGCTCGCCCGTCGCGGGGTTTTCGACCGGAATCCGAGCACCCTCGCCCGCCTTCCAGGCACCATCTATGAACAGTTTCTCGGCGAGTTCCGTTATCACGGACGGCTTTCCTCCAACCCGCCCCGCACTTGGGGCCCGATCCATCGATCTCTCATAAACTAGATTTACTAGTTGGCGCAACCTCTTCCAGATCGGAGCGGCGGCCAATTTCTTGATGTCGCCATTTTTTCATCTAAGCCTTTGCTTTGCATATGTGAATCGAATAGGCTTCCAACAATCGACCAGGATTTCATTGCCTTTTCGGCTCTGCAGCCAATTTGACAAGCGGCCGGAGCCACAACGGCTCTAACGAAAATGGTAGTTCTACTACTATAAGGTGGGGAGTGTGGACGGCAAAATATGGAGGAACCTATGTCATACATGTCCAAGTTCGATCTGACGCATCGAATCGCGCTGGTAACAGGCGCGGGCCAAGGGATTGGCGAGGCCTGCGCGACCGCGCTGGCGGAAGCGGGAGCCCATGTCCACGTCACCGACCTCGACGGCGCGCGCGCAAGGGCGGTCACCGGGAAGCTCGTGGGCCGCGGCCTGAAGGCCGACGCGCATGAACTGAACGTTACAAAGAGCGAGGCCCTCGGCGCGCTCGCCGACTCCTTGCCGCCCTTGGACGTCCTGGTGTCCAACGCGGGTATCGTCTCCAACATAGCGGCCGAGGATCTGACGGACGAAGAATGGGACCGGATCATCGGCGTCAACCTGACTGGCGTTTTCAAGTGCTGCCGCACCTTCGGGCGCAAGATGCTCCAGGCCGGCCGCGGCTCTATCATCAACATTGGCTCGATGTCGGCGGACATCGTCAACACGCCGCAGCCGCAATGTCACTACAACGCCTCCAAGGCCGGGGTGCACCATCTGACGCGATCGCTGGCTGTCGAATGGGCGCAGCGCGGCGTGCGTGTGAACGCCGTGGCGCCCACCTACATCGAGACGCCGTTGCTTGCGGGCCTGGAACAGAGCAAAGGCATGGTCGATCGCTGGATCGACCTCACGCCCATGAAGCGGATGGGCAGGCCAGACGAGATCGCGTCGGTCGTTCTCTTCCTTGCGTCTGACGCATCGAGCCTGATGACCGGCAGCATTGTCACCGCGGACGCGGGCTACACCTCGATCTGAGCATAGGAGAAGGTTCATGCCGTTAGCACTGGTCCTCGAAAGAAAGCGGGAGCTCGCCCTTCGCGACATCGAGCTCGACCAGACGATGGGCGAGAACGACGTCCGCATCCGCATGGAAGTCGTTGGCATCTGCGGCTCTGACATCCACTACTACATGCATGGGCTTATCGGACCATTCGTGGTGAACGAACCGATGGTGCTCGGCCATGAGGGGGCCGGAACAGTGGTCGCCAAAGGAGCTGGGGTGACGGGACTGGCGGTCGGCGACCGGGTCTGTGTGGAGCCCGGCATTCCGGACTTCTCCTCGCGGGCCAGCAAGCTCGGCCTATACAATCTCGATCCGAAGCTGACCTTTTGGGCAACACCACCGGTCCACGGCTGCCTGACGCCAGAGGTCGTCCATCCCGCGGCACTCACCTTCAAGCTGCCAGGCAATGTCAGCATGGCCGAAGGTGCCATGGTCGAGCCGCTCGCGGTCGGCGTTCAGGCCGCGGCAAAGGCCCGCATTCAACCGGGCGACCAGGCGCTGGTGCTTGGCGCCGGCCCGATCGGCATTCTGGTTGCGCTGGCGGCGCTCGCCGGCGGCTGCGCGGGCGTCATGATCGTGGACCCGCAGGAGGCCAAGCTCCGCATCGCCGAGACCTATAGCGGCATCAAGGCACTGCGCGCTGTGAACGGCACGCCGGCAGAACAGGTGGCAAGGGCAACGGGCGGCTGGGGGGTGGATGTCGTCTTCGAATGCTCCGGAGCGAACGCGGCTTATGGCGGCATCGCGGATTTCCTGCGGCCGGGCGGCGCGCTCGTGCTGGTCGGCATGCCGGCCCGGTCGGTGGAGCTGGACATCGTCGCGTTGCAGGTTAGGGAAATCCGTGTCGAGACGGTGTTTCGCTACGCGAATGTCTACGATCGCGCGATCGCCATGATCGCCGGCGGGAAGATCGACGTAAAGCCGCTAATCACCGAGACGTTCAAGTTCGAGGACAGCGTGGCGGCCTTCGATCGCGCGGCGGAAGGCCGCCCGACGGACGTCAAACTGCAGATCCGCATCTGAGAATTGTCGGGCGTGCGACGCCGACGGCCGCTCGACGTTGCGATAGGTGAGTTAGCGCCACATAGTCGACCATCAGGCTCTCCATTCAACCCTATCGCCTCGGAGTTGTCGAAACCGTGACGGTCGCTGACGCAGACACGTTGCACCGTCGTTGAGGTACCTCCAGCGAGAATGCAAATTTGAAATGCATTACAAAAAATATGGGGAACCAGCCATGAAGCTCGCACTCGCAAGTCTCGCCTTCGCCGCCGTAGGCGGCTGCTGACCTCAGCCGACTTCCGGAGAAACGGTGTCAAAGAGCCGATGGCTATCAGTGCGTAGGAGCAAGCCATTCGAAGGCGTATGCTCTCCACCAGCCTGAATGCTCGAATGTGAACCGCGTCTAAGATTGGCAGGTTCTTTCGCCAGAGACGGCGCAACGACGTTGGTAGCTGTCAGTGATCGTCAGGCGGAATGCTCCTTGCCCTAATCGTGGCTTGATCAATGTCGGCTTGCCATAGCGCTCAGCCATGATCGGCTCTGCATTTCGAATCTCGGAAACCGAACTTAATCGGTCAGTGACCGCGACCTTAGATGTTGACCATCCTTTTCCTCAGTGCTGAACCCATTGCCGGTCACGATGTTCGCTGACCCGCTCTCTGGAACAGGTAGCCACAGGATTAGCTGGTCGCATGTCGATCTTTGGCATCACGCTTCCTCTAACCTGCGCAGACGAGCCTTGACCCCATTGCTGATGGTGTCGGCGACTTCGGCAGGAAATGCTTTCGGGAGCGATGCGGTGACCTGCTCGACCGCCGCTTGCGCCTGTGTGCGCAGCTCATCGAAGATCGCGGTCACGAGTCCCGCACCAATCCCTGCCTTGGCGGCGGTCTGAACAAAATGGCGAGGCACGACGCCGTCGATGACGTAGTGGCGACTGTCACCGACCGCCATGGCCAGCTTCATCTTGTTACGTTTGATCTGGCCCGCGTCGAGGCTGGGCTGCGCCGAGATCACATCGTAGAGCGGGGTCATCCGGAAGCGACCACCGGGAGAGAGAAAAACGCTGAAATTCTTGGCGTGCCCATCCGTAGCGCCGAGAAGCCAGAAGGCAATAAGGGTCTTCAAAAAGGTCGTTTGATCTGCCTCCGGCTGATCGCTTCCCTTCAGCAGATTGAGGATAGCCGGAATACCAGGCCCGCCTTCGGATTCGTATTTCAAGGACGGCGGCACAGACAGAGCCTGGCAGCAATCCTCTTGAGGCAAACGCAGGAGACGATTGTCGCTGGTCCAGCGGCGGTCGAACCGCTCGACCACGAGCACGCGGTTACCCTCAAACTCCTCAATGGCGGTCGGGGCGCTCGGAAGCCCAAGAGCGGCTGTCAGCTTGAGGCAGAAGAACTCGTTCTCGACGCTGTAGGAAAGATCGATGCCGTTCGGCAGTCGGCCAATTTGCGGTTTGAGGATGTGCGTGGTGGCCGTAGTCGCCAGCGGCTTGTACCAACGCCCTTTCCAGAACAGGAGCGCGGTCTTTTCCTGGGCGCCGGCGATCGAGATCCGAAAGTCTTCGTCCTCACCAAGCCCAAGGGGAGCCGATGCTAGGTCGCCGAGAAGCCGAGCGATTTCCTTGTCGTCAACAGGTCTGCCGTCGACAGCACCGGCGGCGCCGGGTTCGACGCCGTCCCGCAGGAATTGCAATGCGCCGACGCAATCCCGTCCAACAGCGGCAAGTAGGTCGTAAGCGTCTATGCCCTGAGCGTGGACTCGCTCCGCCATGCGACGGCGGATGGGCGTGCTGTCGGGCAGGAGATTGTCGAAGACGGCGATGACAGGCGCACCGATATAGCGATCCTCACGCAGAGGCAGAGATAGCGACACGGGCAGCGCATGCTCCCAGGCAAGCCAGGACGGATCGTACTGAAAGTCGATTGCGCCGCTGGATTGCCTATTCAGGCGCCCGACGAGACGACCGTTCAAGAAGACATTGAGCGGGATACGCCGCCGCGGGCGGGCCATCAAAAGATGTCCTCGATCTCAGCCGGCTTTGCCTTCGTCCTGGGGCGGATAACGAACTCGAGGTCGAGCGCCGCGAGAATATCGCAAAGCGTTCCGAGCTGAGTCCCGGGCGCCCCACGCTCGACGGCCGAGATGGTTGCCTGTCGTAGCTTTGTCTTGTCCCTGATGCTGGTCTGGTTCAGGCCGAGCTTGCGGCGCTGCCGGCGGATGGCATCTCCGATTTGCTTAGGCGTTCGGGCGATCTGGTCCACGGGCGTCCCTCTCTAGGCACGCTATATACGCTCCAGGGGATAAATGTCAATATACGCTTCAGAGGATAAATACCGATACACGGTCTAGCGTATAGAACGTCCAAATACGCTTCAGCGTATAGCCACCCTCCTCCTATCTCCTGCAGATGGCTCTCAGGAGTTCTCGCTTCTCAATCCCCAGGAGCTCGCGGTAACGACGAATGGTGTCCTGCAAGCGCGCGTTCACCGGCTTGGGATCGAGAAGCGCACCCACAAACGTGGCGCTATCTCGAGTCGACAGCTCGACCACGGCAAGGTTGTCCTCTTGGAGCTCCAAGCGAACTTGGTCGTGTGTCGATGATCACGAACCATTCGGACGAACGAATCAGGCATTGAAAAGCTAGAAGTATCCATCGTTAGAGCATTTTTGCCCGAGTGGTGTAGAGTTGTTCGCGACCCCACTTGCTCTCAGTATCCCCAGCATGACTAGAGGTTGTCGAGGATGAAGAACGCGTTGGATCACAGACTACCGGCCACAAACCCATACCCCAGCGATTTCTTGGCCCAGCGATAATGCTTTTTGGTTCAATGCGATATACTCTGAGCGAATATTGCTCCACAGCGCAGCTCGGCTTGGCGACGGCATGATCATCAGGCACGGTTTTGAACCGACCGTTCGGCTGAGACTCCTCAAACAATAATGGTTGCGGCCGAAAGTTGCTCATTGGGGCTGTATTCGTTTTCCCCAAGAGGCGGCAGCACCGGAAGTCCATCCGCGCTGGCCATCAGTTCCAAATACCGCTGAGCCGACGCGGCCCACTGAAATCGGGCCGCCCTTGCGCGACCACGTGCGATCAATTTGGTTCTGAGGCCTTCTTCGTGGACCAGGCGCATGAAACAATCGAACCATGCATTCTCATCACAAGGCGATGCGTACAAAACCGCATCCCCGCCGATTTCGGGCAAGCTGGCCCGGTTCGACATGACCACCGGGCATCCTAGTGCCATGGCTTCGAGCGGCGGCAGTCCGAACCCCTCAACCAAGGAGGGGAACGCCAGGCAAAGAGAATCGCGCAGAAGTGCGCCGAGTTCCGCGTCCGACCTTCTTCCCAGCCAGATGACGTTCGGTGACGTCTTGTTGCCGATGCTGCCGAAGACACGGGGCGTTGATGCGCCCACGACAACAACCTGTAGCCCCGCCGCGGCAAGTCGGTCGTGCATGCCGATGATCAAGCCGACATTTTTGTGCGGGATAGAACTGCCAAGCACGACGATCGTACCAGGACCGGCGACTGCCAGGGTTTGCTCCGAGTGACAAGGAGCCCATCGCAGCGCATGTTCGTGCCCGTTGCCTACAACCTCGACCTTTGCCGCCGGGCACACGCCAAAACGCGTCAGCTCACCTGCGGAGTATTGCGACACCGTCGCAATCCTGAGCGCGGTCCAGCCCAGGGCCGGGACCAAGGTGCGGTAAAGAAGCCGAAACGGAAGTGAATAGCTCTGCGGGCACGTTCGCGTATTGACATCGTGAATGCACAGAACCTGCCGGCGTACGGTCAGAGGCCCCGTATTGCAGAGGCTGAGCAGGCCGCCGCGAAGATAGGCCGGAAGCACAGCTTGTTCCCACGCATGCCCGCCGAAGCTGCCGACAGTCCGGGCACGGATTGCGGCCAAGGGCAACGTGTCAAGCGCCCCCGGCGGAACCAGCAGCTCGACGGCCAGATCCCGTGCCAAGGGAGCCTGGCCCACGATCAGGGCATCCAGCGCCGAAACGACCTCGCGTGCGTAGCGCTGAACTCCAGTGGTCGGCTGCGCGAGAAAACGGCCGTTAATCGTCCAATATCGTGTCATCACGAACCACGTCCGGGCGCCAGGGTTTCGGTCGCCAGCGCTCTGCATCAGTTCCGCGACTTTGGATGACCAGGACGGCCGGGTCATCTTGGTCTTTGGGACATAACCGAACGTTTGCCCAAAAGGCTTTCCGGCAACTCTCATCCGAATGGCGTGGCAAATCCTGGACGCTTACGCCGAATGTGTGAGGTTCCGCCTGGCGCGGCAATGGTAGACTGCATTGGGCAGTGCGGCAGATCCTCAATCGTCGTGCTTGGATGGATGTCAGGCAGAGTTCAGCGAATGGAGTGAAGCCGCATGATATCTGGCGCAAGACAAGCAAGTTCGAGCTAATGCAGTGGCAGGCCAATGGATCGCGACCAAGTCCAGTTGGACGGGTGGTCGCCGCGACCAGGCGTCTGTGGACAACCCTGGCATGTCTGCTGGTCATGACAGGCTCGGTCTCAGCAGACCTGCTTTGGGGGGTGAATGGCCATCCCTTCAACGCTTACTCTGGAATATCGATCGAACAGCAGCTCGACTACGTCCGCGACCTCGGCATGAAGTCGTATCGCGTCAACATTTCCAGCGCCGACAACGCCACCAAACTTGCCGAACTGATCAAGGCAGCCAAGGAGCGCGGAGTCCAGATCCTACCGGTCATCACCCCCGAACTGGACCTCGACAATGGAACCGTCGACGACCTCTACGCGCAGGCCCATGATCTCGCATCGACACTCGTATCCCGCTTCAAGGATGACATCCGCGTGTGGGAGCTTGGCAACGAGATGGAGAACTATGCGATCTTGATGCCCTGCGAGATGCAGGACAGCGGAATACAGTACAACTGCTCGTGGGGACCTGCCGGCGGCACCATGACATCCGACTATTTCAGTCCGCGCTGGGCGAAGGTGAGCGCGGTGCTGCGCGGTCTATCGGATGCAACCATCGCGGTGGATCCGACCATCA
This sequence comes from Mesorhizobium sp., assembly GCF_004962245.1. Lineage (GTDB taxonomy): Bacteria > Pseudomonadota > Alphaproteobacteria > Rhizobiales > Rhizobiaceae > Mesorhizobium. The sequence continues at coordinate 171,208 of NZ_SUHQ01000006.1, forward strand.
GAAAAGCCATGGGGACGGCTGGCTGGGGTCACCGTGCAGCGTTCACCCGCATGCTCCAGGACGGTATCCGATGGGATATTTCGGTCTGGCATCTTTACGAAGGTGACCCGGAGGAAGCATTCAAATTCCTGGCGACATTCGGCCAACCCATCTGGCTGACAGAGTTCAACTACAGCGGCGGCAGCCAACGAGGGGAAAAGCAGCAGGCCGAAGGTCTGGTCCAGACCATGACGCTCCTGCGCAGATATCAATCTCTATATGGATTGGAAGCCGCCCATATCTACGAACTGCTCGACGAGCCTTACTGGGGGACAAGCTATGAGGCCTTCATGGGCCTCGTCCGCCTGAAAAAGCGCGGCCATGGGCTATGGATGCCAAGCGGGCGAAAGCCGGCGTATGATGCCGTAAAAAAGATCATTGCAGACGGCAGCGCAGAACCCAGTTCGCCGACCGTCCCGACAAAGGACTCGCCGCCTCCGGACCAGACGTCCGTCCCCCCGGTTGCCGATGCCGGCACATTTCACCCCTGTTCGCTCGATGCGTTCGACAAGTCTGCCTCCAATCACGCCAATCAGGTTGCATATGCTTACTGTCTGGTCTTGCGTCGCATGCCGTCGCCGACCGAGCAGTGGCGCGAGGTCACAGCGATGAAGAAGGATCCAGCCATTTTTCCATTGCTGACGAAGCTGTTGCTTTCGGTTGAATTCAGGACTGAAAATCAGCCGGTTGGGCTTGGAAATAGGCGATACGTGACCCTTCTTTATCGAACGCTGCTGGGACGGGAGCCGGACAACACCGGGCTTTCCGCTTACGTGTCGAAACTGGACAGCGACGAGGCGAACGGCGAACAGATCGTGGCGGAACTGATCCACTCATATGAGTTTCGCTCCAGACATGCGGTTCTGTTTCTCAGCGAGCCTCAGAAGGCGGTTCAATGAACGTTTTCGGCCGACAGGTCGTCAGCGGAGCTGTTTGGTCAGCTGTCGAGACGTGGGGCCGACAGATCGCTATGTTCGGCGTATTTGTGGTGCTGGCCCGCCACCTTGGCCCGAGGCATTCGGGCTCGCGGCGCTCGCCATGGTGGTGCCCAATATTCTGGCGGCTCGGTAACGAGGGGTCTGCCCGACGCCATTGTCCTGCGGGCGGAAATCGATCCCATTCACCTTGACTCGGCTTTCTGCCTCCTTGCCGCCACAGGCGCTGCGATCAGTAGCGGCCGCGTTCGAGCAACCGAGCATGGAGGCGCTCGTAAAGTGGACCAGCGCCATCGTTGTGATCCAGGCGTTTGGTGTCGTACCGGCGGCGATCTGGAAGTTCCTGGCGCCCAAGTCTCAGATTCTCCTACGCCCGCATTCGGGAGCTGTTCGGATTTGCTGGCCCTCTTGTCCTGCAGACTCTCTGGAATTTCTGGAACGACGAACTTCCCAAGATTGTGCTCGGTGCGTTCCTCGGCCCTCATGTGGTGGGTATATACGCGCTCGCGCGTCGACTCTCGATCTCCTGGTGGAATCGCTGCTCTCGCCGCTCATGGCCATCACCTTGCCAACCGTGTCTCGCATCCAGGCTCAGCCGGAAAAGATAAACAGCTTTTTCAACGCAACGGTGCGCGTGGCCGGTGTCATAGGTTTTCCAGCCTTTTTTGGTTTTGCCGCGGTCGCACCGGTCGCTGTTCCCTTCATTTTCGGCCAGCAATGGTCGGTTGGTGTGGCGGCTGTACAGATACAGATACTCATGATATTGGGCATTCAGCGCACCGTTGACAGCCTCTGCTCGTTCACGATCCTGGCGCTCGGGCCTGATCCTGAAACTGAACATGGTCTATACGGTGCTGGCTCTTGTCTTGATCACAGCAGGAGTCCAGATCAGCTTCGAATGGGCCATTGCCGCCCTCGTGGCCAGCAACGTTCTGCTTCTGCCGGTCTTCCTCGTCCAGGTTCACAGAATTGCCCATGTCGACGTTTTGAGGCCCCTGGTCATTTTCCCACGGCTTGCGGTCGCTTCGATCTTGATGTCTGCGGTCGTCAGCGCATGGCTGCAAGGCGCCCCGGCAAGTGCCGCGCCTGGAATCGTACTGGCCGGCGCTATCTTGATTGGCGCGGCAGGTTATGCGGCAGCTTCCTTCGTGCTGGTGCGCCCCGACCTGCTCAACGCACGCAATTTTGTATTGAGGCTGAGGGCTCGATGAAGATCGTAATCCTGAGCCAGCCTTTTGACACGGTCACGCCCCCGATCCAAAACTCGATCGGTATTTGGACGTATGAAGTCGCGAGGCGGCTGGGTGCAGATTGCGACACGACCATAGTCGCCCGGCGCCTGCGCGGGCTGCCAGCCCAGATGGAAATCGACGGCATCCGTTTCGAGCTGCTCAAATGCGCGCCGGCACGCCTCTGGAGCATGGCATCCCGCCTCTGGAGCCGTGTCTGGCCGCGGTCGCCGCTGGTCGCACAAAGCATCTATGCAATCGACTATCTTGCCCAGGCCATTCGGACGATACGCCGTCTCTCACCCGACGTGGTCCACATCCAGAACTTTCCGCAATACGTGCCCGCCATTCGACGGGCGTCGCCGCAAGCAGCAATCGTCTTGCACATGCATTGTGACTGGCTTGCGGAACTTGACCGCAATGCGATGAAGCAATCGCTCGCCGCCACTGATCTTGCCGTCGGGTGCTCTGAGCATGTCGTGGCCGCGGCGCGCACGCGATTTGCTGAAATGGACACAAACTTCGCAGTCCTGCCGAACGGAGCGCCCGCGAACCAGGACGTCACTGCCGTCGCTCGAATACCGGGAAAGGTTTTGTTCGTCGGCCGTGTGTCGCCCGAAAAAGGCATCCACACGCTGATCGAAGCCTGGCAGAGCGTTATTGCAGCCTGTCCTGAAGCCCGCCTCGAGATCGTCGGCCCATCGGCAACTCTTCCTCGTGAGTTCCTGATCGACCTGAGCACGGACCGTGACGTCCGGAATCTCGCTCGCTTCTACCACGGCGGTAGCGCGCACCTCGGTTCCTACGACGCCGCGCTGCGTGCGATGATAGCGCCGGCGATCGCGCCCACCGTCAGTTTCGCTGGCACGCAGCCCTACAAGAAATTGGTCGAGCGATATGCCGAGGCATCACTTGTCGTAAATCCCTCTCTCAGCGAGTCCTTCGGAATGAGCCTGATCGAGGCGCTGTCCAATGGCACTCCTGTCGTTGCCACTCGCGTAGGCGGCATGACGGAGATCATGGAAGCGACTGGCGGCGGCGTTTTGGTTGAGAAGAACGACCCGAATGCACTGGCAGCACAGATCATCGGCCTTCTTGGAGATCCAGCGCGAGCGGCAAAACTGGGACGACAGGGAGCCGAGCGGGTCGCCGATCTCTATGCGTGGGAAAAAATAAGCCAGTCGACCCGGAACCTGTACGACAAGGCCATCGCCATTCACCGTTCACGGCTTGGAAAGCGAAACCGCCCTTGCGCTCAGCGCCTGGCCTTGAACGAGGTGAACAGCGAGCCCGTGTCATCCCCCCATTCCCAGTTGACGGCGAGCCCGACCCGCAAAATTTGAAGGGCAGCATCGTCGGGATAGATGTCGGTGAGGCTTCGCTGCATCACCAGCTCGTCGTCGATCAGGATCGCAAACCGGTTTCCGTCGAATGCAGCGCGCATGCGAAAGCGTTTTCCCCAGACGACCTTGTCCGCCACATTGGTCCAGACCGCGTCATAGAGTTCCTCAAAGCCGAGCCGCTTGATGAACACCGAGATCGAAGCCCCCTGGTAGACATCGTCAAGCCAAGTCGTGACACAGAGGTAGTTGTCGCTGTCTTGCCAGAAGAGCAGTCCTGCCCGGCTGCGCTGATCTTGGCCTCGGCGCTCCCCGGGAGGCTCGATTGTAACCTCGAGATCGCTGAACCCCGGCAGATCCCAAGGCAGCGAATAGAATGTCCGACCCGGGTTCGGTCTGTCGACGCTCGCGCGCACACGGGCACTGCCCAGCCCGTCGACGTCGATGACCCCGCTCCCCAGTGTTCTTGCCCATTGTCCGCCGCCGAACTCCGTCGTGCGGCGATCCAGTTCGCCGGCGGTGCCGGCAAAATCGTCGGCGTAGGACAGGCTTGCTCCGAGTTGGTTCCAGGATGCCTCCAGAGGCGCCATCAATGGGATGGGAACTTCGCAAGGATGAGCCTCGAAATTATGCCAACGCGGCTCACTGTCGGCGCTTGTCCATACACCTACCCCGGTAGCATCCTCGGCTGAACCAGCCTCAGCAGGAAGGTCGAAAAGACGAGCCCCATCCAGAAAGCAGCTCACCTGACCGTCCCAGTCGAGAATCTGGACCGAATGGGTAGAACACTCCCGCAAGCCGTGTTCCGTATTGGTCGCGATCGTCGTCTCTTTGCCCGATTGCCTGCTGACCAAAGTGCATCCGAGCGTCGAGAGTTTCAGCAGCCAGAAATTGTCCTTGTCCCGAAACCGCCAGACGAGACCACACGCATCCGAGGCCGCGCTGACTTCCAGCAGCCCATGGATCAATCCTGAAGGGCGACCGGGATCGACGACGGACAGGTTGTCGCCAGCGTCCTGCAGAAAACGCCACCGCCCCCCTACTGCGGCGATTTGTGCCGGCAAGCCTTCCGCCAGGGCATCGGCGACGTGGGCGGTGCCAAACACCGTCGAAAATTCAGGTAGCCGTCCGACATGAACCGCCTGGACGCGTGTGTCGACGCGAAACCCGATCTGGCCTAGCGCCGACTGGTGAACGCCCGCAAACAGCTTTTCGTCCTTGTTGAAAGGATCAATCGCAATCGGACGCATCATTGGAAAAGCAGCGAGGCCGTGAGCTTTTTGGTCGGCTGCCGCATAATAGACAGCGCCCTGCTCCCGCAACGCCACAACATAGTAGACACGAAGGTTCTTTAGACGCCGGAACGCACTCAGGCATTGCTTTCCCACACGAGCCCACAGCTCGCCATTTTCACCTTCGGCAGCGTGCACGACAAAGCCGCAACCCTCTTCCACGGGACTGACCGGCGCCTCGCTGGGGAACCACCCGACAGCCAGGTTCTCGTTGATGTTCGGGCCCCGGTAGGTCCAGGGCGTGCTAAGCAACCACCACCAAAAACGGCGAAGTGTGGATCTCTTTCGCGGCGCACGTAGCAATGACATCAGGCGGCCGGGCCATGGGTCGATGCCGGGTCCCCGCAGCCAACGGTAGACTCGCCTGGCGATGTCGTCAGGCAGTGGCGATCCCTGCGATGTGTTGTGGCCGTTGGTGATGGAGACCAGCAACACCAGACCAGCCTCTCGTTGAAAGGGACCATAGGAAATCCCTTGCCGGCCCCAGCCTGGCCTGACGAGTGGCTGGAAACGAAGTGCGCCGTGATCGATCGCGATCTGGCGTTCGACGTCGCGCCCTCGCCTGACCCCTCCCTTTGTCGCCAAGGTCCCTATCACCGTGCCGCGGGTGCGATCGTCCTGAAAACTGTCTGCGACGAGAATCTCCGGTCCGACAACGCCGGACTCGGCCTGTTCAGCAGTTACTGCCCAGTCACGACGATGCAACACCCAAGGCCTCCTCACGTCGTCATGGGCTGCGCAAGAATGTGCTCGACCTGCCAGCCATCGTTGGCATAAGCGGCAGGCAAGGAAGACACGGCATAGCCGGCTGTGGCCAAGAACCCGATGATTTCGCGCGCTCTGCGATCGGCCTCGCTTTTCGTTGCAGCGTCCACCTCGCAAATGACCTTGGGGCGATATGCGGTCAATGCCGCCGTCATGCCGCGAAGCACGTCGATTTCTGCACCCTCGACATCGATCTTGACGAGGGTTGGCGGCCTGAGGCCGTGTCTTGCGATGGAGTCGTCGAGTGTCGTTGTCCTGACCCTGAGACGCCCGCTCATATCCGGCGGCATGGAGTTCATGGCGAGCGTTGCGCCACCGAGATGGCGCGCCAGCAACAATTCGGCGTCGCCGGTCTGCGCCCCAACCGCTTCAGTGAAAACGTGAATAATGCTCAAGCCGTTGACATTACGACTTCGCTCGATGGCGGCCGCATTGCGGGGGACGGGCTCGTACGCATAGACTTGGCCAAGCGGGCCGACGCGACGCGCTGCGATCAGTGAGAAGAAACCGATATTGGCGCCAACGTCATAAAACACGTTGCCCGGCGCCAGAAGCGATGCAATCGTTTCCTGGATCGGAAGCTCATAAGTCCCCCGGGCAAAATCGGGGTCGGCCCCGCGCGAAAAGATCTTCAGGCCGGCGGCCTTACCCTCTGCAACGATAGGCATGCTGTAGAAGACATCGCGGAGCTTCGTCGCCAACCTCATACAATATCCTCACAGACCAAGCTCACATCCAGGCACGGCAAATCGCGTCGTACCGTTCGAAGATGGCAGAATGAACGGCCACCTTCGAGTTAGACATCGGTTGGTCTGCTCATACTTTTGCCGGTCTAGCGGTACCCCTCATGCTATCGCTCAGATGACAGCGTTCACGCGTTAAGGTCATATCGCGTGAACATCTCGTGGTCGCTCAGCAACCGCCTCAGAAAATCGCCCCCACCCATGTCCGCCAGGACAGGCCAGTCGTCTGTCCCGCCGGCCGCTCCATCTGGGACCGGTGCGCCGCCAGCGCGTGACGTTTTACATCGATCACGTCGCCGACATAGGCATTGGAGTTGAACATCCTGACGCCGCGCAAGCCGGCAACGGTCCGGACCGTTTGCCGCAATGCGGTGCGATTGAGCCCAGCACGTCGTCGCGCAGACGAACCCACGGCCACTGATACCAATACCAGACGGGATATTCGAACACAGTCACGCGCCGGCCATACAGTTGAAGCGCGCCTCGCACGCCAAGATTGGTGGCGACGTGGTCCGCAGGCGGCTCTTTCATGTGGGTGACGAACACGCTCTGTGGCTGCCAGGCGAAGAGCAACTGAGCGATCGCATCTGCGATCTTGCCGACATGATGCTTTGCCATGCCGTCGGGAACACGCAGAAACCTGACCCGATCGGCCGACCCGCCCAACCGGCAAACCGCCTCGATCGCCTCGCCCTCACGGGTGATCCGCGGTGCCTCCCTATCAACCCGATTTGAATGGAATGCCGAACCCTCGGTAACGAAAATAAACCGGACGTCGGCGCCCGAGTTCAACTCTTGCTGGCGCCCCCCCACACCCCAATGTCTCATCGTCGGGATGGGGTGCAATGATGACCGCCGACGCCTGCCAGTCGGCTACGTCGAATGGATGAGACCCCTTACGCATCGCTCTATCGAGCATAGCGCCAATCGTATGCCTGACGTCACGCATCGATGGTTCCGATCATCCCTTCTTCCGTGTGGTCCAACTCGACCCACGCATGCTAGCAAAAACGATAAGTGGTTGGGGTGAGAAAACAATGAAGGTAGGAATTCTTGCTGGCGGATTGGGAACACGGCTAGCGGAAGAAACCGAGATCCGGCCGAAACCAATGGTCGAGATCGGAGCAAAGCCGATCCTTTGGCATATCATGATGCATTACTATGCCTACGGCCACCGCGATTTCGCCATCGCGTTGGGATACAAGGGCGAATACATCAAACGCTGGTTCAGCGACTATGTCGCATTCGATGGCAGCCTGACTGTCAACGCCGCATCGGGAAGCGTCAAGCGCCACTCAAACTCGCTGCCTGATTGGTCCGTCGACCTTGTGGAGACGGGACTGAATACGCTGACGGGCGGCCGCATAAAACGCCTGATCGACTGGATGGGCGACGAGACGATCATGCTCACCTGGGGCGACGGCGTTTCGGACGTCAACCTTGATGACCTGATCGCCTTTCACAAATCGCATGGCAAGCTTGCAACGATGACGGCGGTGCGTCCGCCAGCACGTTATGGGCACATCGAATTCGATGGCAATCGCGTTGTCGACTTCACGGAAAAGCCACAGGCTTCAGAGGGTTGGATCAATGGCGCCTTCTTTGTGCTCGAGCCCGGCATAAAGGACTATATCGATGGCGACGACGTCATGTTCGAGCACGCGCCAATGCAGCGGCTCGCGACCGACGGCCAACTGATGGCCTTTCGCCACGAATCCTTCTGGCAATGCATGGACACCATCCGCGAGAAGCATCTCCTTCAGAAATTGTGGGACAGCGGGCAGGCGCCCTGGAAAACATGGGAATTGATCGATGAAAGTTCTGGTTACAGGCCACCTCGGCTACATCGGTTCCGTCCTAACTCCGATGCTGCTTGAACGCGGCCATGACGTCACGGGTCTAGACAGCGACATCTTCCGGTCATGCACTTTCGTGGGAAAGTTGGCCGAAGTGCCGACGATCGAGAAAGACATCCGTGACATCGAGGTTGACGACGTCGCCGGCTTCGACGCGATCATCCATCTCGCTGGACTTTCAAACGATCCCTTGGGGGACTATCGGCCCCTGCTTACCGAAGAGATCAATTGCGGCGCTTCGGTAAGGCTTGCGCAGCTCGCCAAGACCGCCGGTGTCCAGCGGTTCCTGTACGCCTCCTCTTGCAGCAATTACGGCGCGGCAGGCGACAGCTTTCTGACTGAGGATGCTCCGTTCAACCCGGTTACGCCTTACGGCGTCTCAAAGGCGAATGTGGAGCGAGCGGTCGCCCCGATGGCGGATCAATCGTTCAGCCCGACATTCCTGCGTGCTTCCACGGCCTACGGCCTCTCGCCTCGCATCCGTTTCGATCTCGTGGTCAACAACCTGACCGCCTGGGCTTACACAACCGGCCTGGTCTACCTGAAAAGCGACGGGTCGCCGTGGCGTCCGATCGTCCATGTGGAGGACATTGCGCTGGCCTATATCGCCGTCCTCGAAGCCGAGCGGGATTTGGTCCACAACGAGGCATTCAATGTCGGCTTGACCACGGAAAACTATCAGATCCGGGAGATCGCGGCCTTGGTCCAGGCGATCGTTCCCGGCAGCCGCGTGGAGTTCGCGCCGGACGCCGGGCCAGACAAGCGGTGCTATCGCGTCGACTGCGCCTATATCGGCCGCCGCCTGCACGGGTTTAAGCCGCAATGGACGGCGCGGCGCGGCATTGAACAGCTCTATTCCACATTTCGCGCAGCAGGTCTCACAGTCGAGGATTTCGAGGGCGAGCGGTTCAAGCGCATCGCCCATGTGCAGAAGCTGATTCGGAACGGCGAACTGGATGCCGATCTGCGCCGCACGCCGCAATTGGCGATGGCGATTTGAGCAAACACAGTCAGGAGCCATGGCCATGATGATCGCTGGTGCGGCGTCAGTAACCGAGCAGGTCTGCCGATCTTGCGGCGGACGTCACATCGATACGTTCCTGAAGCTCGGCACGACGCCTCTCGCCGATCGGCTTCCATCGAGCATCGACGATGGCGAGGAGGAGCCGGTCTTTCCGCTCAATGTCGCCTTCTGTGGCGATTGCAGCTTGGTGCAGATCACGGAAACGGTGAACCCCAGGATCCTGTTTGCCGATGCCTATCCCTACTACTCCTCGTTCTCGCAAGCGCTGCTGCGGCATTCTCGAGACAACGTGCTCGATCTGATCGAACGCCGCGGCTTGAACTCCGGCAGTTTCGTGATCGAGCTGGCAAGCAACGACGGTTATCTGCTGAAGAACTATGTCGAGGCGGGCATACAAGTGCTTGGCATCGACCCGGCCGATGGGCCTGCTGCCGCCGCCATGAAGGTTGGCGTGCCGACACGTCTGACGTTCTTCACGCGCGAACTGGCCGAGTCCCTTCGCAAGGAGGGCATAAGAGCCGACGTGATCCACGCAAACAATGTGCTCGCCCATGTGGCCGACACCAATGGTTTTGTTTCAGGCATTGCACGGTTGCTCAAGGACGACGGCGTTGCGGTGCTCGAGGCGCCATATGTCGAACCGATGATCGACCATTGCCAATTCGATACGATCTACCACGAACACCTGTGCTATTTTTCGGTGACGGCATTGGACAAGCTGTTTCGGAGACATGGCCTTTATCTCAACGAAATAAAACACCTGTCGATTCATGGCGGTTCAATTCGCCTGTATGTCGAAAGGCAGGAACGTGTCGGGGAGAGCGTGACGAAACAGATCGCTCATGAAAGAGCGCGTGGGATCGATTCCATCGACTACTACCTCGATTTTTCCGCGACGGTCGACAAGTTGAAAGTCGAGCTTTCCGCATTGCTGCACCAGCTGAAAGCGACCGGCGCCTCGATCGCTGCCTATGGGGCGGCGGCCAAAGGCGCCACCTTGATCAACACGGTCGGCATCGGACGCGATCTCATTGATTTCGTCGTAGACCGCAACACTCACAAGCAGGGCAAGTACATGCCCGGTCAGAAAATTCCTATCCGCTCTACGGAGGCTCTGCTGGAGGCGCAGCCGGACTACGTGCTGGTGCTTGCCTGGAATTTCCTCGATGAGATCATGGCGCAGCAAACAGAATATCGGGCCAGGGGCGGAAAATTCATCGTTCCCGTGCCGACCCCACGGATCGTGTGACCGTGCAGGTCCGAAGCGCTGCCCGCGCCGAAGCGCGTGACCCGGTGACGAATTCGATGCGGCTTCGCGTCGATTGTCCGGTCTGCCGGCAGCAGGATCTGCTGCATTCCGTGTCCTTCGAGGCCCTGCCGGTGTCGTGCAACTCGCTGCACCCTGACGCGAACTCGGCCGCCGCCGCACAGACCGGCCAATTCGCCCTCACGTTCTGCCGCAATTGCGAACATTTTTTCAACGCCGCGTTCGAAGACGACCGGATCGGCTATACGCAAAATTACGAGAACTCGCTGCATTTTTCGCCGCGCTTCGTCGCCTTCGCGCAGGACCTCGCGGAACGCCTGTCCACTGCTTACGCACTCAAGGGAAAATTGGCCGTGGACGTCGGTTGCGGCAAGGGTGATTTCCTCAAGCGGCTCTGCTCGGCCAGCGGCGCCAGGGGAATCGGCTTCGACAGGAGCTTCGAAGACAATCGGGGTGAGAACGTCGCCGGCGTGGAATTCATCAATGACTGGTTCGGCGATGCCTATCCGGACGTCAAGCCTGACTTCGTTTCCTGCCGTCACGTCCTGGAGCACATAGCTAACCCGATCGCCTTCCTGCAAGGGCTTCGGTCCCATCCAGGCGTTGAGCCCAGCACCGTATTTTACATCGAGGTGCCCAATGCGCTCTATACATTGCGCGACATGGGAATCTGGGACCTGATCTACGAGCACATTTCCTACTTTACGCCGCACTCACTGCGCGCGGCGATGGAGACAGCAGGCTTCGAGGTGCTGGACGAAGGCGCGTCGTTCGGCGACCAGTACCTCTTCATCGAGGCAAAACCTCTCGAAACCCGGATGACGGACGATTTTTCAAGAACTGGGAAGATCGATGCGTTGGTCCGCTGCTTCGACCAGACCTATCGCGACAAGGTCGCCTGGTGGCGCGATTACCTCCTGGAACGGGATCCGGAGCAGACTGTTGTCTGGGGTGCAGGATCAAAGGGCGTCACGTTCGTCAACGTCGTTCCCGGAGGCGCGCGGATAAGCGCTCTGGTCGACGTCAATCCGCACAAGCAAGGGCGATTTGCTCCAGGCACCGGGACACCTGTGGTTGGGCCGGAGAGCCTGCGCGGCAGGCCCTTGCGGTCGATCATCGTGATGAACCCGCTCTATCGGGACGAAGTTGCCCAGGCGGCAAACAAGCTTGGACTGGCACCCGATATCATCGTGGCATGAGCTGACGAACCCCCACCTGCGGCTGACGGCCTGGCTTTCCCTCTCCATCGACGTCGATCCGCTGCAGGTTGAGCGGCCTCAGCCAGCAATGTCGCGTATAATCGGTCGACCGACGCATAAACTGTATCCAATTGAGCGGCGTCCTGAACAGCGCCCGAAAAAGCAGCAGGGAGTTAAGCCCGATAAAAAAACGGGACCGGGTGAGCTGCCCGCTCCGGTCGACCGCCGCATAAGTTACAAACCCGCGAAACGTGGCGCCGAACCTCTTCAACACTGCCTCGACCTGTACGTCGTAGCGCTCGTTGGCTGCGAAGCCTTGAAGCGACTTTGTTGTCCCCACCGGCCGCGTGTGTCTAACGACGACGTCGTCAACTATGGCGTAACGCAGCCAAGGCATGTCAGTCAGGCGGGTCCACAGAAGATCTATTCCCGTCTCGTAGCCGAGCCCGAATAATTTCAACGCGGCCTGCAGGCACCTGGCGCTGAACACCGGACACATCATTTCGACCGTGTTGGTATATCGCAACAAATATCGCTTGCCGCTGACAAGCGTCGCGGCATAGGAGAAATAGCTGTCCAATGAAAGCGCTGGCTGAAACAGATCAAGTCTATATTGTCGGCCGATTGCGAACAGACGATTCAAATCCAGTTTCGTCGTCTCAATGTCATCGTCGATCAATGCAATGAAGTCATATTTCGTCGCAATTTCAGGGTAGCATTGAAACAAGGCATGATACCCTGCGATCTTGCGCCCGGGCAGAAATACGCTCAAATCGTTCTGCCCATGGGAAACACCGGCCTCGTAGGCGGCGACGAGAAGATCGAAGTCGGCTTCGCCCGCCCCCTCAGTCCAGCCGGCATGCAAAGAGCCGCGCCCCGCCCGCACGATCACCAGATTTCTCTTGCCCGAGCCCTCGGGCAACCGCTGGGAGGCTGACGCTCCCACGGCTGCGGGCGCGGCTTGGCGACGGTTCATTCAAAGGCCTCCGGCGGATCGTCGCACCAGATCACTCGTTTCTAACCAGGAGAGCGGTCTGAGACGGCATGAATGCGTCTCAGGGCTCCAAGTCCGGCGCCACGCAACTTGCTACGAAGCTGCGGAGAAACAACGCCTACAACTTCCAGGCAAAATCTGGCAACGAGCAGTGGATCCAAGATCCATGCAAGCAGGTGAAACAGCGTGCTACCCAGCGGGGCTGTCCGCCTGTGCCGATAGGCAATCGCGGCGAGGTGTTTTACCCGCCTCGACAACTCAAAAGCGTTCGCGTTGGAGCCGTCTGGATTTTGCCAGGCCAATCGTTCGGAGCTTGGCAATCGCACCGAGCGCGTCGGATGGTCACGGCTGTAGAGTATCGCGTTGGGCGCGTGAACAAACGGCCCGAGGATGGCCATCTCGGCCAGAAGCGCACAATCTGACCCATAATAGGGCTCATGCAATGTCGTTTTGAGCAGAGACTCTCGGCGCCAAAGGCCAAACATCGCCGCATCCCATCCGTGCGCGGCGATCATCAGCCGGAACCGGGACGCGGGCGATGATCCTCCCACATCCGGCAGCACCCGTTCGACATAGGAAGTCAGTTGTCCGGTCTCGTCGATTCCCAGCAAGCGCGGATAGGCAATGACGTGGCCGGCGTTATCGTCGAGCGCACGCACGCAATCCGTCAGGAAACCACGGTCCAAAACGTCATCGTGCGCGCACCACTTGAAATATGCACCCGAGCTCAATTCGAAAGCTCGATTGAAATTGGCCGCGGCGCCCAGGTTGCGTGCGTTTCGAACATAGCGGACGCGCTTGTCCCGCAGCGCGAATTCCAGACATATATCGGCTGTCCTGTCTGTCGAGGCATTGTCGGTGATGACGAGCTCGAAATCATCGAAGTCCTGCTCCAGGATCGACTGGATCGCCTCGGAGACGAAATTCTCGCCATTGTAAACGGGCAGACCAAGGGATACTCGGGGCGGCTTGGAATGTTCCATTTTCCGTCTTCTTCTTGACGAGAGCGCGATCAGACCGCGACGATTTCCGGTCGCAGGCCCAGCGCATTCAAGGATTGCGCCACTTCATTCAGGTATATCGGGTTCATGACGATGACGAGGTCAGGCGGAGCGTCCAGGAGATCGCTTGGCGCGATGACCGGGTGACCGGTTCCGGGCGTAAACTTGCCTTGCTTGTAAGGGTTGATGTCGACCGCTGCCCACACTTCGTCTCCAAGCCGCAAGGTCGTCAGGAACGACACCGCCTTGCTCCCGCCGCCCCACAGGACGACCCGCCGGCCGGCGGCGTATGCGGCGCGGATGCGCTCCTGCCAGAAATCCTGAACCGCACGCACCCGGACGGGAAAGGTTTCCGCCAAACGGTGCATCTCTTCCAGATCGTGCTCGAGCGGTAGTCTCGGTGTCGTCGGGCCTGCCGACGGCCGGGCGTACTGGACGATGTACTGGTCGTCATAGACGAGTTCCAGATCGGTAACGTCGAACCCCTCCTGGCGAAACAGTCGTGCGTGCGTGCCGGGGCTGAAATAGGAACAATGCTCGTAGTAAATATCCCAGAATGCGCTCTCCACGAGCACACGTTTTGCATCCGGCGTTTCGAAGACGACCCAATCTTCGGTCCTTTCACCGATCATCTTTCGGATCAGCCGCACGAAAGTCGACACGGATCCTATGTGTTCGAGCGTGTGGCGACAAAGGACTGTGTCCGCTTGGAGATGCTGGTAATCTGGTCCGAAAAAATCGACGATCATCTGAATGTCGCCGTAGTCTTCATTGCGTCCTTTGTCGGCTCGATAGCCTGGATCGATGCCGAGCCCGGTGGCGCCGCCCGCCATGCAAAGTTCGCGGAGAAATTCGCCCTTGCCGCAGCCGATCTCCAACACATGCTTGCCGGCTATCGCACATTTCTGTGCAATCTCACGTGCAAGCTCCTTTGCGAAACTGTTGAAAGTGCTCGAAAAATGCTGGGATTCCTCGAAATTGGTCGAGTAGCCCATGACCGCTTCGTCAAAAGCCTTGTTGAATATGAATCCGCAGACTTCACAGAATGCGAGGTCAAGGTTGCGACGAGGAAAAGCATGGGCTTCCTGGGCCGAGTTAAGCAGGACGCAGCTATGCACCGGGATGGATTCGACCCTGTAAATCGACCGGCTAACCGGCGCCGAGCAGCACGGACACGAGGTCGGTTGAAGCGCTTTGGCGTAGCTGGCCATGTGAAGGTCAATCGAATTCATGGGAGAGCTGGCTCGGCAAGAGAACCGGTTATCTCGCGCCTTTCGGTTCCAAAGAACTCTCTGTGCCCGGTTTCGCGCGCAAGCTGGGCAGACTGGGCCAAGCCAAGGGCGTCGAGGATCGCAAGGTCGAACCTTTCCTCGGAGAACCTAGACGCGTTCATACGACAGGCGTGCGGCGCTATCGACACCGCATTTTCCTCAAACAGGTCAATTGCCTCGGCTATGGAATCGACGGACTGACGGTCGAAGAGCACACCTGTCGGATGGCTGCTCTCGCCAAGCGGCCGGACAATGTCGCGGGCACCTCCACGGCCAAAGGCGATCAATGGAGTGCCGCAAGCCTGGGCCTCGGCAAGCGCTATCCCGAAATCCTCGCATCCGGCGAACACCATCGCACGGGCGTTCGCGATTTTTTCGATGTATTCATGCCGCGGCAGATAGCCGGTGAAGATGATGTTGGGACCAGCAAGCGATCGCAGATGCTTGGACTGTACTTCGTCGCCCACGACAATCAGGCGACGCGACGGCGTTTTGCTGAACGCCTCAATAATCAGATCCGTACGTTTATACGGGGCGTGGAATGCGGCCGTTACGTAGTAGTCATCCTTGCTGGCGACGAGTTTAAGTTCCCCGGTGGCCACGGGCGGATGGACTACCCGCGCATCGCGGCCATAAATCCGTTCAATTCGGGAGCGGACGTAGTTCGAATTTGCCAGCATCAAATCAGGACCATGCGCCGTGCGGGTGTCCCAGGTCCGCAGCCTGTGAAGCAGATAACGAAAGGCAAGACCCTTCGGGCCAAATCCCAAATGGGCTTGCTGCAAATAGGAGAATTGTTCGTCCCACGCATAGCGCACCGGACTGTGCACGTAGCAAAGGTGTGGTTGGTCCGGGCGCGTGAGAACGCCTCGAGAGAATGCAGCCGAAGAAGAAATTACCGCGTCATATCCAGTGACATCAAATTGCTCGATCATAAACGGGCAAAGAAAAAATAGAGACCTGTAGTATTTTTTCACCAATGGAAGCCGATTCATCGCAGAAACGTGAAAAACCACGCCTGGAAAGTGCTCGTCTTTGACCTCCTTCGGGAGAAAATCAAAAAGAGTGAAGACCTCGGCTCTTGGGAAGAGCCTGCAGATCCGGGCAAGGACCTGCTCCCCCCCGCGAAAATTCGGGCACCAGTCATGCACGACGGCGATACGCGCATTGCGGTCGATGGCAGCAAATGGCGCCTTGCCGATGGATCGCAGATGCTTCGTATCATGACCAACCATGGTGGTTGCTTTCGGCTGTCGCACATGGCGCATGCATTGCCCTCCCGGAACGTTGGCACCCTTCGGGAATTCAGTTTTTGCCCGGATGCTCAACGACTGTGTGTCGTCCGTCCCGTCCAAACAAGCTGTCTATCGGGTTAAGCTCCGCCCTCGCTCGAAGCCGGTTGCACTCCAACGAGGTACGGCTTCTACTCCGATGGGCCTAAGCACGCCGCAACGCTAAACTTATGCGCAGGCTGCATCGGCGCGACCGGCGGATTAGGATGATAGCGCACTCAGTTCATTGGCTGTGCGGAGAGTTGATTGTCGAAAAAACTGGTCGTGATCGTCGCAACGTTTGGTCGCACGGAACAAGTGGCGCGGCTTCTCGCGCAGCTTGAGCGACAGACCCGGCTCCCGGACGCGGTCATAATTTCGGCGCCCGACGCAAACCATGTTCCCAGCAACATAGCCTGCCGGTTTCCGGTATCGAGCGTATTTGGAAAAACGGGCCTGCCGGCACAGCGTAACATTGCCCTCGATGCCGCAGGCGACCGTTTCGACATAATCACCTTTTTCGACGACGACTTCATTCCTGCAGACGACTATCTCGATGGCGTGTCACGGGCGTTCATGCAGCAGCCGGACTGGGCCGTAGTGACTGGAAACGTGCTGAAGGACGGTGCGACGACTGCAGGGTTCACGTGGGAAGAGGGTATCCAGGCGCTTCGCGAGGCCGGCACGGCGACTGAAGCGCGCGGGGTGGATCAACTCAGCGCCTATGGGTGCAACATGTCGATCAGGGCGGCATTCATCGGCGGCTTGCGCTTCGACGAACGGCTTGTGCTCTACGGCTGGCAGGAAGACGTCGATTTCACCAGCCGGCTGAGAGCCAGGGGGCGGGTCGTCTCCTTGCAGTCGATCCGCGGCGTTCATCTCGGCGTCAAGAGCGGTCGCGTAAGCGGCGTTCGTTTCGGCTATTCGCAGGTGGCGAACCCGATCTATCTCATCCGCAAAGGGTCGGTTCCATTGCCTATCGGACTAAAGTTGATGAGCAAAAATCTGCTTGCCAATCTCGCGCGCAGTCTCTGGCCGGAATCCTACATCGACCGGAGAGGACGTCTGCGCGGCAATCTTCTGGCGCTTTCACACGTCGCAAGAGGCCGGGTTGAGCCGGAATATGTTCTGGAGATCTAGTGCAGGGATAAAAGATGCTTGATGACCCGTTCCTTTCGATAGACAGAGGCACTCGCTCAAATCGCCGAGCCCGAGCCCTCGACAGGCTGTCCTGTCGGCGCGCGGCTCGGCGCCTGCTCCACGTCGTGGTGTCGGCGGGGATGACGTTGGCCTGCATATTGGGCGCTTCGGCTGCAAGCGCCAAGGAGTATGTGCTCGGCCCGCAGGATAAGCTGCGCATCAAGGTCTACGAATGGCGTGCGTCGCGCGACACGATTTTTGCCTGGGGTGCTCTCAACGACGAATATACGGTCGGTCCGAACGGCTCCATTTCGCTGCCGCTGGTTGGTGAAATCAAGGCCGCCGGCCTCACGACCGGCGAGATTGCGAACTCCATCGGCAACAGCCTGATGAAGAATGTTGGCCTGGTGCGAAAACCGAACACCGCGGTGGAAGTCGTCCAGTTCCGACCGTTCTACGTCGTCGGCAAGGTGACGCAATCGGGCGAATTCGCATATCGGCCCGGGCTGACCGTCCTGCAGGCATTGAGCATTGCGGGCGGGCTGCGGACGCGGGAGGACAGGGACGCCAGGTTCGAGCGCGAAGTGATCCAGGGTCGAGGGGATGTGAGCTTGCTTAGGCTGAGCGAGGCCAATCTCCTGGCTCGCAAGGCCAGGCTCGAGGCGGAACTCTCGCACGCCAGCGACATTGAGTTTCCGCCCCAGTTGACGTCACGCACGCAGGGTGACGTCATTGCCATGCTCATGAAGCAGGAGCATTTGATCTTCCAGGCGCGCAGGGAGGGGTTGGACACCCAGGTCAAGGCGCTTCAAAGTCTGCGTGAGTTTCTTCAGAAGGAACTCACCTCGCTGGAAGCGCAACTCGTCTTCCTCGACAAGCAGATTGCCTCTATCCAGAAAGAGTTGACGTCCGTCTCGGCGCTTGTGGCAAAGGGTCTGGCGGCGGCGCCGCGGGAATTTGCTTTGGAACGAACCCTCGCCCAGGCGCAGAGCGAGAGGCTGTCGGCGGAAACCAGTCTGCTGCGAGGCCGTCAGGAAATCAGCAGAACCGATATATCCATTCTCGAACTCCAGGAAGGACGGAGAAATGAGGTAACGATCGATCTGCGCCAAACCCAAGCCGAGCTCGATGCTCTCGACAGCAAGACCGAAACAGCGAGGCGGCTATTGTACGATTCCGAGATATCTGCCCCGACACTTCTTGCCCGCCGAGCCGAGTTGGATTTGGCTGCGCCAATCTACACGATCTTTCGACCGTCGGCGGATGGCACGACGGTGCAAATACAAGCCAACGAAACGAGCGTCGTCGAGCCCGGAGACACCATCAAGATTGAAATACCACTGGCTCCGGATGAAATGGGCGCGCTGGACTCGACATCGACCGAGCAGCGCAAGGCGCCGGGAATAGAACTCAAAGCAGAAACCGTCGGCGATACCGTAGGCATTCCGTAGCCTGCCGGCGGATTCTGCGAGCAGGATGAGGGTAGAAGCGCGCGACTGATCGATGGAAGTCAGTTAACTTCCTTGACCAATACACGCACTATGTGGCCCTATCGCCATCGCGCTCTTTTTCTAGAAAAAGAGACTTCGCCATGCAAGCAACGGAACTGCCCAACGTCTTCTTGACCAACACGTTCGATGAATAGATTCAACAAAAGCCATCCAAGTCTCAGACGGTTCGCTTTGCCAACAAGGTTCTCCGAAAACTCGGAATAAACCTCGTCCTCGCACCACCTGTTCGCACGTGTCGAACAGAGGATGGACATGTATCACTTGGCGAGCGCAGCGCTTTTCTACAACGTACCGGGGGACTTCTGTGAATTGGGATGCCACGAAGGCAAGTCAGCCGTCGTATTCCAACGTATACTTCAGCACTACGATCCAAGCAGGAACCTTCACTTGTATGACAGCTTCGAAGGTCTCCCGAACGCCAGCGCCGAAAACGGCCACGCCAACGCTCACAAGGGCGACATGGCCACTACGAAGGATGCGCTCATAGCAAATTTCAAGCGCTTGAATCTTCGGCAGCCTATTCTTCACCAGGGATGGTTCGAAGATACGCTTCCCACACAGTTGCCGGACAAAATTGCATTTGCGCATTTGGATGGTGACCCGAAAAGGTCGCGCTTTTGTACGGTGGATTCGATACGCTTTAGACGCGGCCGGGAACAGTGCCGATCTGCGATTGAATCACGTGCTCGCTGGAATCGCGCGAATGCTGAGCGTCCCCACCGCTGCCTCAGCAACACTGTCGTCTTCAACAGGCAAGACCCGGCTGACAAGAACGACAGCGAGAGGGATCAAGAACACGATACCGGGGTCGGCGCTGCCACTTGCCAGGGTTGCGGCCACGAGCCCCGATAAGGCGCAAGCGCGGACACTGGACGCGATCGCGTCGACCTCGGGATCGATGCGACTGCGGACACCCCGCAGCCCCCGCACCAGCATTGCCAACAGAGCAGTCATCATCGCGGTGCCGAACAGCCCCAACTGGGAAAGCACCGCGATCGGCCAGCTCGAGGCCCGCGAGCTTCCCAACCCGACCCCCAGTCCACCTGTATCGAAGAAAGACTGCAGGCTTTTGTAGTTCCAGTAGCTGCGCTCCTGGCCGGAGGCTGACGTGGCTTTGTTGATCACCGTGGAGTCGACGAGCTGCAGAACCGGATCGAAGACATGAGGATAGAGCAGACTGGCGGCCATCGCGGAGAGGAGCAAGGGCGGCAGCAACCCGATAAGCAGTGCCTCCCCCGACCTCAGCCGACTTGAAGCGAGCGACTTCACGATGGAAAAGACAACGGGCACGCTTACGATTGCAAGGCCGACATAGGCAGTCGACGATGTCGACAGCAGCAGGAGAACAAACAGGGTCGCTCCCAATCCCAATGCGAATTTGGATCCAGTCTTGCGCCAGTAGGTGTAGGTGAACGCCAGCCCTGCCAGCGATGCCCCGCCGAACGCCGATGCTTCTGAAAACGCCCCCGCAATCCGCCAAAACCCAGCTTCAACAACTTGCGTCAGCATGGCGTAGTTGGCGCTACGAATCGGGGCGAGGATGTCGCCGGCACCGCTCACCTTGCCCAACAAGTCCAGAATGCCCATCGACACGTGCAAGGTGAACCACAGGAAGAAGCCTCGCCTGATATCGGCCAACGTGCCGCTGCGCTGAAGCAGCAGACAGACCGCCAGGAACGTCAGCCCTGCCAGAACAAAGTACCCCGCCTGAGAGATATTGGCCGACACCGGCGCCAAGGCCGCTTCGTAGACCCCCTTGCCGGTGCGGGAAGAGACGAAGGCGCTCGTCTGCCCGGCAAAGAGCCTCGGAAATAACAGCGCTCCGATGCTCACATAGATCATGAGCGCGCACACGATCCATGCCGCGCCTATACGAGCAAAGACTGATCCAATTTCTCTCCAGATTCCCCGTCGAGCTAGTGCTGTCACTATCAGGAGCATATCAAAGACAGTGAAGATAAGTGGCGATGAGCCGCCAAGCGAGGTTATCGTCCCGATTGCCGTCGCGCCAAAAGCCAGGGAAGCAATCAGCGCAGCGATGATCGACCAGCGCATATAAACGACGAGGGCCAGGATTCCCGCGCAGATCAGCACCCCAACGACGGAAATCTGCATTTCACCCCTCCGACGATCGCTGATCCTGACTGTGCATAATTAAGCGAATGGCTTCACAGAAAGGAGCGACTCTGATTTGCTTACGAGGGCGTTGATCTTGAGCCAAGAAAATTGACCCCTGGGAGGTCGCCGTGTTGCTTGCCATTGTCGGCGTTGCGGGTCTTGCCCTGGTGACAGGGCTTACCCTGCGCGCGCCGGCGCTGATAGCGGCGACTTTGGTGGTGATCGCCGGCAGCATCGCTGCGGGCAGTTTTCTCCACCTGTCTGTTGAATCCACCATCCGCTCGACACTCTATCTCGTTGTCGTCACCCAAGTTGCCTACTTGGCCGGCCTAGCGCTTGCCGTACTGTGGCACAGCCCGAGGCGGGGGGCGATAATCCCCGAGACCGTTTCTGCTCCCCTGGACGTTTCCAATTCAGGAGGTCTGATCAAATTTCATCATGGCCGGTATTGTCCGGATCAGGATCGAGAAGTCGCGTAATAGAGACCATGTTTGAACGTATTGCGTATCCAGCAGCACTCGATGCGAATATTCGGTCATGTTTCTCCCGCTTATCTGCCAGAGGCCGGTCAGCCCTGGCCGAGTCTTCAGATATTCGTGCGCAGCGGCGCCATAGCGTTGCAATTCGTCGGCAACGACAGGTCGTGGACCGACGCAACTCATGTCGCCGCGCAGGACGTTGAACAACTGCGGCAGCTCATCCAGGCTCGATTTGCGAAGCATCTTTCCGAAAAACAGGATACGCGGATCGCACTTCAGCTTCTGGTTGGCTGCCCACTCCTGGGCGGCTTGTAAATCGCAGCTCAGATGCCGTTGGAGCACCTCCTCGGCATTCGGTACCATGGTGCGGAACTTGTAGCAGTCGAAGACCTTTCCGTTGAACCCGATACGACGGTGGACAAACAGCACCGGACCGCCTGTGGTGGCCTTGATCAGCAGCGGGATAAGAACCAGGATCGGACTGGCCAGAATAAGTGCCGTCGAGGCTACCAACAGATCCAGCAGCCTCTTGGCCCAACCGCCGAGAGGCTCTCGGTGGTCGCCCCCTACATCTTCTTGAACGCTTGCCGTTAGCATGTCCGGCCCAAGCGCAGTGGTGCCGCGGTCAGGGCTTGCGTCGAGTTGAGGCGACGAGAGGTCTGGCGTATTCGATGTGGCGGCCGCGCCGCTTTCACGCCGAAGAAGCAATGTCGCCGCAGGCTTGGCCCCGATCAGAACGGCCAAGTCGTTGTACGGCCGCACGTGGCTTTCAATCACGTTGGACATTTCTGCTCACGCTCGATTTCAGCTGTTTTTCCTTCGCATTTTGTCAATGACGGATGACTGCGGGCAAGCAGAGAAAAGGTGGTAGTTGGGGGATGATTGGTAGCGGCGGGCTACCCCTAAGATGCTAGATCAGGTACGGACGAATGGCTGTTCCGACCAATGGCAGGCACGATATCGGAATCAAACGTTCGACGCGCTGTTCTCTGCGCCGCCCCTGATTGGCGGCGCAGAAACATTTGGCAGGCAGGTGCCGAATTGACGGGCAGTGCCCCTGCCGCGAGGAAGACAGGATCGATGTCAGCGCGGTGCTTGGGTTGCGCGCTTCCGGTAACGATGAGCCGAAACAGAACGAACACGGGTCATCAACACCCCAAGGACGGACGAATTGATATTTTTGAGGGTCTGCGTCAGATCCTCAAGTTGATCAAGCGACGTCACACCCCACTGCGCCACAACAATCACACCATCAAGAAGTGGACAGACAGCAAGTCCTTCAGCACCTGAACTAAACGGTGGAAGCTCAACAATGACGACACTGTACGCGCCAACGTCGCCCAGTAATCTCTCCATATTGTCGGGAACAAGCAAATTCGCGGAATTCGACTCATCGTTCTTCAAGTAATAAAACGATGTCTTTTCAACAAACTGGATTTGCTTAACGAAGTCCTTCTGGCTCCCGGAATCTCGATCGATCACGTCGAGATCGGAGGAATTGACAAGTTCTTTGTCCAGCGCCGACCTGTGGTCGGCGTTGATCACCAGGGTTGCCGTGCCCGACATCGCGCAGAGGGCCGCCAGATTGCTTACAACGGTGCTCTTTCCATCACCGGGGGACACGGATGTGACTCCGATGCGGCGCCTTGGATGGGAGGTTCCGGCCAGGCTCATGATCGCCTTGACGCTCTGAAGGCTTCCGCTGAATGAGGAGTCCGGATTCCTGAGCACCTCGTCAAGCCGGCCAAAACCACCCCGCCTGAAGCTGACCGGCGGCAATTCTCCAATACAGGCCAAACCCAGTTCGCGGCGGATCTGATGAGGCGTCCTCACGTTCCGATCGAGGCCGCGCCGCGCCACAGCAAACCCGATGCCAGCTACCAGTCCGGCAAGTGCGCCAAAGGCGAGGATCAGCTTCTTGCGCGGCCGACTTGCCGTCTTTGGGCTCGTTGCGGATGTAATGACACGAGCATTGGCGATCAGATAGGGCTGTTGGTCGACCGAGTTCGTATACGCTCCGAGCAGGCTTTCATACATCTTCCGATAGGTGTCGGCCGTGACTTCCAATTGCTCCAGCGTCGTCTGGTGTGCTGGCTTTTCTTGCCCCTGTCCTTCGACGGAGGTCTCCTCCTGGCCAATACTGTAGTCGTGTTTTGCACGAAACTCCTGGGCGACCCTGGTCGCCTTGTTCATCTGGTCGCCGACCTCCCGCATACGCCTTTCCAACCATGCGATGCCTTGGCTAGCGGCTACTTTTGTCGTTTGCACTTGCTCGCGTACGAACGCCTCCGCCGTGGCGTTTGCGATGCGTGCCGCCAATGCGGGGTCCAGAGACTGGAATGTGATGTCTATCGCATATGAGACACCGACACGCTGAACATCCAGTCCATCGGTGAATATCTCCACCGCGGTACGCTCACGTTCGGCTTCGGACGGCGGACTGTTCGTTTGTTCCCGACCCAGCCAGGGCAGCATTCGATAGAAGAAATCCGTCAGCGCGGCATAGCTGGTGTGGAGTCCGTCGGCCTGAACGACACTCATCCAGGCCCTGCCAATCCTCTCGCCGATGGTCGGGCCATGCATGTCCCTGAACGTTGGGTTATCCATGAGCCCAAGGTCATCGATCACCATTATCGCGATCTTCTGGGAGCGCAGAACTGCGAGTTGGCTCTCGATCTGGGCGGTGTCGAGCGACAGATTTACCTCGGCGGATTGCTGCTGAAAGTTTCTGGGGATCTTTGGTTCGATCAAGATCTGCGTTCGCGCCACGTAGATCGAATCCGAGGTAGCAAAGTAGAATGTGGCGCAACCGATTCCGGCGACCATAAACGCAAGAATCGAGAAGAGGTACTGCCGGACAAAAGAAACAATGTCAGCGAGGCTGATAAAATCCTGCGGTGCATCGGCCCCAAGCCATGGCTTGTGGGCAATTGCCGCTAACGGCCGGTCTAGCATGGCTTTAATCCATATCTGCAGCGAAAGGAGCGGCGAACTGCAGGCCGAGCAGGGCTCTACCAACAAGCCCCATTACGAACGTGCAGCCGTGGCCACCGTTATGTCCCATGATCGCAAGTAACCGTTGTCCAGTTAACTGGATCGGCCTGACACGAGGGTGCCAGGGAACATCTCATTGAGCTTGTAGACGACCTCCGTCCTGTTGGTCGCCTTCAACTTCTTCATGATGTTGCGGATATGAACCTTGACCGTGCTCTCACGGAGATTGAGCTCATGAGCGATGATCTTGTTCGCCTTCCCACGCCTCAGAGCCTGGACAACCTCTTCTTGCCGCTCCGTGAACACGCTCGCCATGGCTCTCGTCGAATCGACGCCCGTGTCGATCGCCTTGTGCAGGGCAAACACACTGCTTGCGGGGACAAATGTGCCGCCGGCAAGAACAAGATTTACGGCTTCAACGCAGATCTCGAAACGGATCGACGAAGGGATGTAGGCTTTTGCACCGTAATTCAACGCCTTTAGAATCTGCTCCAAGTCGTCGGTATCGGCCAAAATCACCACTGGAACCGGGTGAGCCTCATTCACGAGATCGGCGATTTCGCTGCCGGTCTTTGCATCTGTCACCTTTCGGCTGCCCACGTTCAGCAGAATGGCCGATGCCGACAGTGCGTTCTCCTGATGCCGCCATTCTTCGATCGAACCGAACGACAGGATTTCTTTCCCGACGCCATAAGCGGTCAAGCATTGTGCAAGACATTGTCGGTCAAGCACCCGCTCATCCAGCAGAGCCAGGCAGGATTCCGCTAGGCCGTTTCTATGAAGATGAATTCCATTCCCAATGTTACCCGATAAGAATTCCAGTGTACCGGGCGATTTGGCATCCAATTGAATTGTCGGTACCATGAACTTACTCCCCAAACATTACTCACGTTTCGAGACCAGTACGAAAGGGACTTCGGACAATACCATTCCCGCGAGCGATGTTCTGTTCGCGCCAACTTCCTTCAAACTGTGAGATTGCCAGGCCCCCGCCATGGTCACAGCACTATTGCGTAGAAGAGATTATCGGCCAAAAGGCGGGCCTTCACTAATTTAGGTTAACAAAATGTAAAAAAAAATTTCGGCTACTTCACCTGGCCTAGGAGGGGGCTGGTGAGGGACTGCGCCGAACGAAAGCTGGACTTCGCACGGTTGCCAGATGCAAGCAGTCGCCGTCCAATGGGATAGTAGGCTTCGCCTATCGGGATGGCTTTTCAGGCGCGTCCCGTTGTCTTGGCGTGCTATGCCAATAGAGCGTCAATTATAGACATATCTATTATGGACATATCTGTCATCGAACTCGGCAAATTTCGTAGCGCCCGGTTGATCGAGCACGCGGACATGACCTTGGCGGAACTCAAGAAGCCCGCGTTCCCGCAATTCCCGCAACATTCGATTGACATGAATCGGAGTCAGGCCGAGCGCGTCGGCGAGGTCGTATTGGGTGAGCGGGCATGCATAGCCATTACGGGTGACAGCGCCGACACGTTCCAAGCGCGCTCTCAGTTCGAGCAGCAAGTGTGCTGTACGCGCCAGGGCGCTGCGCCGACCTATATTGGTGAGATGTTGGGCAACGAGCGCTCTCTGATGCACGAGAGGTTCGAGAAAAAGGGTCGCTGTACGGGACGACTTCGCTGCGCCAACAACAAGTGTCTTGGTCGAGGCTTCCAACACCGCAAGCTCGGTTTGGGCTACAAATGTCTCAAGAGCTGTGCCCATGTACGACTGTGGCAGGACAATGTCGCCCTTCAGGGCAAAGTCCAAAATCTGTCGCTGCCCGCCGGCAAGATCATGGGAAATGCATCCCCAGCCTGACTCGATTATGAAGACGCGATCGCTGTCCTCTCCCTGATTGACGATTGCGGTCTCTGCCGCATATCGCTTCGTGACGAACCCTAGCGCCTTGATATACGCCTTATCGTCGTTTTTCAGTCCGACCGACGACGGATGATTTTCATTTCCCCCCATAAAAGGGCGTGAAGCATACGTCATTTGAACCCCGCCAATCCTCCCCCAGATACCTCCCTAGGCAAAAATGTACTTCAGCTTTGACGTGTTGAGTACCCTCACCTGGCTACACCTATCGGATGATGTAGCACTGCGCCCTCTCGACAAAGCAAGGATCATGCCTGATCAAGGCCGAACTAAGACCCGAGTTCACTATGAAATTCGACTGACTTTCACGGCTCGGCAATCTGTCCGCGCCAACATGCTTCAGCGCAATTGCACCGACTTCGAGCGTTGCAAACATGTTGGCAGGAGCGGCGGGGTTGCTTCAGCGGGACCCAGGTAAACGCCGCTTTTCGGTGGAAACGAGACAAGTTGCGGCTGCCTGATTGATCCGTGGCGTTCCGCAACGTTGCTGCCACGTCTTGAGGCAACCTCCTGATTTCGCTCGCAGATAACGTCTCGGATACCCCAGTCGATCAGCACCGATTCACTCAAGCGTCACGCCACAAAGCGCAGTCGCGGCAGGTCAGTTGTCTCACAGGACAAGCAAGTCGCACCCGGCATGATTTTTTCTGCCGTAACGGCGTCTCAATGGACAAGAGCGTTCGCCAAAGGCTCGGAACCACTACAACCGGATGAGCACCCTCGCCGGAGTTCCAGGGCCGGAATGGGTCAATTGACGCCTCTCTTTCTAGCCATGCTGTCTCCGTTTGAGACACTACACAGTGGCAAGGCATACCTCATTCGCAGTAGCTACGATGCTCCAATGTCGGCAGATCCGTCGCCACGCGCCCGGGAAGAGGGGTATGTCTGGAGTGCCGATGCCGCCGACCAAAGCCCGTGCAACTGGGACCACAATCGGCTTATACATATGGATCCAGCGCTTGGGGCGAGCGACGCCTCGACCGCCTTGCTGCGTTCCATAGCCTAAACCGCCATTTTGAGCTCATTTGGCGCCGGGGGCTTAGGAAACCATCCCTTGATGGCGTTTTGAATCCTCTTCTCCAGCCACATAACGGCCATGCTCAAACCTAGAACGAACAACAAGGAGAGAGCAAAGACAATAGGCATCGGAAGACCCAAAGAAAACAACCACCAAACCATGACCATCCCAACGGAATAATGGTTCAAATAGATTGGGTAGCTTATTCCTCCGATATATTTTATCAGCCCCTGACGTTCAAAAAGTTTTCTCTTGATAAAATCGCCGTACCTTATCCCTACGATCATTACATACATACAGACCAGCCAAATTATCACGGCTGACAATTTGTACGCATAGCCGCGTTCAACCGAGATGAAAATCTCCGCGATGCCCATAGCGCCGAAAAGCAATAACAACACTGCCTTCCACCCGTGATGCCCCGCTATGCCATGATCATCGCCACCGTTCCTGACAAGAAAGAAGATCATACCTGCAGCGAAGAAAACGCCGTGCTGCAGCAGAAGCAGTTTGAAGGGGAACCGCGAAAGTACCGAAATCGCTTCCTCCAACCGCGTGGACGGCGGCAGCATATGCAACCCAGAGACAACAAGAAGATATACCGAGCTGGAAAACCCTATTATCTTGGCCAGGTCATAGAGTGACAGACGAAACCTCGACAAAATCGACAGGACCACCAGGAAATAAAATACGGCCTCGATGACGAGGGACCATACAACCCCGTCGATATAGGGACCCTTAGGCGACAATATTACAGATCTACAAAAGTCCATCAGAAGACGGGGAAAATCCTCTCCATAAAGAGTTCGTGCGGCCAAACTGACAAGCGCGGACAACCACAAGGCTGGCAATATACGCGTAGCGCGAATGCGCGCGAAACGCAGCGCTTGCGACACTCCGCCTTCGCCCGAGGCGCTCATGGCGATGACGAAGCCGGAAATTACGAAAAAAATCTCGACCCCTACGGCACCCAAACCGGCAAACGCCGATAGAAAACCGAAGGCGACATCGCTCCCCTCGGTGACTGACGCACTGTTCCAGGCGAATGTCGCGAAATGGTTCAGCAACACCAAAATCGCTGCAAAAATGCGTAAGAAATCTATGACGAGATAGTGGGCGTTGCGTTCCATAATCACGTTCCGGACTTTGCGTCAGGCCAAGGTCGAATGTTATCGTGAAATGATCAGTGCACCTGCTGATACGTTCGGATATAAGCTAATAGGATGAACCATCGGGCATGGGACTGCGTGTCTCAGCGCAGATTCACCGCACCGCGACGCCTGATCTTCTTTGGGCGGAGAACTGGTGGATTGTTCAGGCCTTAGAACGTGGAGTAGCGTTGCATCCCAATCATTTCTATGGATGGGAAAATGCCTCGTTCCGTCTTCCGGGCAGCCGCATGGCTGTTGGTCATCGCCATCCTAGCAGTGACGATTGTTCCGATTGGAATGCGCCCCCACTCAGGCCTTGGCCCAGAGCCAGAACGAGTTGCCGCGTTCCTTGTCCTTGGCCTGTTGTTCGGCCTCGCTCACGAGCGCAACTGGATGCTGGCGCTTGGCCTGGTCGTCGTGGCTGGTCTCGGCATCGAGGCATTGCAGATGCTCAGCCCAAGTCGGCACCCGACCCTTGAGGACGCTGTGATCAAAGCGCTCGCCGGCAGCGTCGGGGTTTCGGCTGGCTGCATCATCGCGAAGAAAGGCTGGTTGGGACGGTAGAACGTTCGCTTGGACCGGCGCCACACAGCCATCGCTCGATCTGTACCCCTAATGGGTGTGTCGCACACCTAATTGATGCCGTGCTAATATCGCTGCCGGCTTGGGAGGTTCCGATCGACCTCATTGCAAATATGTTCGCCGGCGCGTGGGCTGCCGGCGTGCTTGCCGCCATCTGGTATGTCTGGAGGCGGCCCTCGCAGCCCATTGCCGAAAGTGAGCGAGACCGCGATTTGCGGGAGTGGCTGGACGGGCAACTATAGAGATCGCTTCTGGCATTCAATCGCAATTAACGGCGAGCCCAATCATCGCCTGGCCCAGCGCCAGCCCGCCATAGGTCTGCTCCGAACGCCGGTAACGCTCGAACAGCTCGGTGGAGAAGCGGCCAGTTCGATCCTGCGGAACCCGCAACTCAAGCCTGCCGACACGGGTGATGTCAAGCGAAGTGAGGATTTGACCCCTTGGGCGAAACGAAGAACTGACCCCCTCTCATGGTTTTGCGGTTTCGTTGGTCTCAAACGTCGTTCCGGCCTTCTGCAATAGGCCGGAACGACGCTTTTCGCGAAGCCGGTAGCTGTCACCGCGAATGGTGATCACTGTCGAATGATGAAGCAGGCGATCAAGGATCGCGGTTGGCGCCCATGGCGAGCGCGGGGCGCAGGGTCTCCTGCGCCTGCTGCGGCCCGATCGAAACAACGATGATCCCCTCAGAGGCGCCTCCTTCCAGGCCCCGAGAAAGAGACCATCGTTTTTTCACGGCGTCGGCGAGGCCCGCAGAGCGCGTGTTGCCGATTGATTTGAGACAATCAGCCTGTGGTCTCCCGAATGTGCTTCGGCTCGAACGGTTTGACTGCCGCAACGGCGCGGTTCACGTTCAGAATCGATCTTGGCCGCAAGGCCCTACCGAAATGCATTGTGCGACGTAACCAGGCAATGACTGAACACGAGACCAAAGCTGTGAGGCGGCCCATGAAAGCCGGCCAGCGGAATTCAATTGCCGCGGAACTGATTGCAGTTCTGGTCGCGGTGACTGCTGGCCAACCGCGCGTTATGACGATCAGACAAGGCAAAGCCTTGCCTTCCGGCCCGTTCGAGCTTGGACATCGATCGCTGCAGTCCGGCCTGAGGGACTGGGTCGAACAGCAGACGCGCCACCCGCTGGGCTATATCGAGCAACTCTACACCTTCGCCGACCGCGACCGCGCCGGCGACGCAAGCGAACAACGCGTGATTTCAATCAGCTATCTCGCCTTGACCCGCGAGGAGCAGGCCGAGCCTGCGGACAAGGCCGCTTGGCGCTACTGGTACGATTATTTCCCTTGGGAAGATCACCGCACCGGTGTCCCGTCCGTTTTGCCAGACACAATCGTCCCGCGTCTGAAGGCGTGGGCCGACGCCGCCGATAGTCGTGCCCTACGTCATCACCTGTGGCAACGGGCGGCGATCGCGTTCGGGCTTGAGGACTACGCATGGAACGAGGATCTGGTGCTACAACGCTACGAATTGCTCTACGAGGCGTCGTTTGTGGAGGAGGCGCATCGCGGTCGCGGTGCGGACAACGCCGTTTTCGGCCGAGCTATGCAGGCGGATCACCGCCGTATCCTGGCCACTGGCATCGCCAGGCTGCGTGCGAAGATCAAATACCGCCCCGTCGTGTTTGAACTGATGCCGCCGACATTCACACTGCTGCAGCTGCAGCGAACCGTGGAGGCGCTCGCCGGCCGACTTGTCCATAAGCAGAATTTTCGGCGCCTGGTCGAGCAACAGGAACTGGTCGAAGAGACCGGAGCGTTGACCGCCGACACCGGTGGTCGACCGGCCAAGCTGTTTCGCTTCCGGCACGGCGTTCTTGCCGAGCGCGCAACCTCTGGGACGAAATTACCCCTCTCGCGTGCTTGACATTCCTTATGCTCAAGGTAAGCATATGCTCCAGTTATACTCGTTTAGAGCATTATTCCCGGAGGCGAGAATGGCAAATGGGCTGGTGCGGAGTTCCGCGCTCTACGATCGGGTGCGGCGGGTCATCCCGCCCGTCGAATGGCCGGTGTTTGCCGACGACATCGACGCCATCCTTGATCTGAAGCGACAACAAAACGCCGTCATACTGGCGCACAATTACCAGACGCCGGAGATTTTTCACTGCGTCGCAGACATTGTCGGCGACAGCCTGGCGCTGGCCCGCAAGGCGATGGCGGTCGAGGCGGATGTCATCGTGCTTGCCGGCGTGCACTTCATGGCCGAGACCGCAAAACTGCTCAATCCGGAAAAGACGGTGCTCATCCCGGACCTGAAGGCGGGCTGCTCGCTGGCTGATTCCATCACCGCTGCCGATATCCGCCTGCTGCGCCAACGATACCCCGGCGTGCCGGTCGTCACCTATGTCAACACGTCAGCGGAGGTGAAGGCCGAATCCGACATCTGCTGCACGTCCGGCAATGCAAAGGCCGTCGTCGAATCTCTCGGCGTTCCTCGAGTGATCATGCTGCCCGATGAATACCTGGCCCGGAACATCGCCGCCCAGACGCACGTCGAGATCATCGCCTGGAAGGGCCATTGCGAGGTGCATGAGCGGTTTACGCCTGAAGACATCAGACAATTGCGCGAGGATTATCCG
Organism: Mesorhizobium sp.; assembly: GCF_004962245.1. Classification (GTDB taxonomy): domain Bacteria; phylum Pseudomonadota; class Alphaproteobacteria; order Rhizobiales; family Rhizobiaceae; genus Mesorhizobium. Next base: position 202,895 of record NZ_SUHQ01000006.1, read on the forward strand.
GGGGTGACGGTGCTTGCCCATCCCGAATGCCCGCCCGACGTGGTCGCGCAGGCCGATTTTTCCGGCTCGACGGCCGCCATGTCCGATTATGTCGGAAGCCAAAAGCCGCCTCGCGTCGTTCTGATGACGGAATGCTCGATGAGCGACAATGTCGCGGTGGAGCATCCCGAGGTCGAGTTCGTCCGGCCTTGCAATCTCTGCCCACATATGAAGCGGATAACGCTCGCCAACATCCGTTCAGCGCTTGAGCAGAACCGGCATGAGGTAAGGATCGAGCCCGGGATTTCAGGACGAGCACGGCTCGCGGTCGAACGGATGCTGGCCGTATGAATATGGAGATCCGCAACCTTGACGGCCGACCGGTTATCGTCGGCGGCGGCATCGCCGGGCTGATGACCGCGCTTCATTTGGCGCCCGAGCCGGCAGTCCTGTTGTCCAGAATGCCGCTTGGAGCAGACGCATCGAGCACATGGGCCCAGGGCGGGCTTGCCGCCAGCCTGGGCCTCGACGACGAACCGTTGCTCCATCTAGCCGACACGCTCGCCGCCGGCGACGGACTTTGCGACGCAGACGTTGCGCGTCGCGTCGTGCAGGCGGCACCGGCTGCGATCGAAGAATTGGCGCGTCTTGGGGTCCGTTTCGATCGGACCCCAGCGGGAGCGCTGCTTCTCGGGCTGGAAGCCGCACACGGCCGGCGGCGTATCGTTCATGCCGGCGGCGACGGCAGTGGACGCGAGATCATGCGCGCGCTTGTCGCAGCAGTGCGATCCACTCCGTCGATTACGGTCATCGAGGGCGTGGAGGCGCGCCGTCTGGCGGTGGACGACAATACGGTTGTCGGCGTCCTGGCTCGCTGCTCCGTTGGTCCGGTATTCTTCGTCACGGGACGGGTCGTTCTTGCCACCGGCGGGATTGGCGGACTGTTCCTCGACACCACCAACCCTTTGGGCAACTGCGGACAGGGTCTGGGGCTTGCGGCGCGTGCTGGTGCGGTCCTTGCTGACCTGGAATTCATCCAGTTCCATCCGACCGCACTTGATGGGGCGGATCGCCCCATGCCGCTGATCAGCGAAGCGGTTCGCGGCGAAGGCGCGACGATCGTCGACGAAACAGGCCAGCGCTTCCTCCAAGGCGTGCAAGGTGCGGAACTGGCGCCACGCGACGTCGTGGCGCGCGCCATCTGGAAACATCTTTCGAATGGCCACTGCGTCTTTCTCGATACGCGGGAAAAGCCCGGCCCGACATTCGCGCGGCAGTTTCCGACGATCGCGTCAGCATGCCGGGGCGCCGGCATCGATCCGGGGCACGACCTCATTCCCATACGACCCGCCCAGCACTATCACATGGGGGGCGTGGCCGTGGATGGAGCCGGCCGCACGTCGGTTTCGGGACTTTGGGCTTGCGGTGAAGTCGCTTCGACTGGGCTGCACGGCGCTAACAGGCTTGCCAGCAACTCGCTGACCGAGGCGATCGTGTGCGCGCTCTGGGTCGCCGAGAGCGCGGCGGGTTCGCCTGGCGGCCGACAAAAACCAGCGATTGCCAGCGATCAGGATTCGCCTGATGATCCAATGCCTGTGCGCGCCCTCCTGTCGGGCGCGCTAGGCCTCGCGCGCGACGGCGAAGGCCTGAAAGCCGCTATACGCGCATTGCTGCCGCTTGCCGCGACATCAGACCCAGCGGCCGTCGGACTGATGATCGCAATTGCTGCCTTCCTGCGCCAGGAAAGTCGCGGTGCTCACTACCGGACGGACTTTCCGCACCGTGCGGCCGTTGCCCGTCGTTTCGAGTTCACCCTCAAAGCCGCCTTGGCGACAGCCCAGGAACTCGCAGGCTCGCCAGCACTTGAAGAGGCGATATGATGAACTTCTCGCCGCTTCCCGCCATCATGCTTGAGCCCACAGTCAGGGCCGCACTTCTGGAAGATCTCGGCCGGGCTGGTGATCTGACGACTGATGCCATCGTGCCGATAGGTCATCGTGCGACGACCGTTCTGGTTGCGCGCCAGAGCGGAGTTATCGCCGGGCTCGATCTGGCGATGCTCGCATTCCGGCTTGTCGACCAGGACCTCGAAATGGTGGTGGAGCGGGCAGACGGCAGCCATGTCGGGCAGGGCGAGATCATTGCGTCGGTAAGCGGCCCGGCCCGCGCCATGCTCACTGCTGAACGGACAGCACTCAATTTTCTGTGCCATCTGAGCGGCATAGCCACCGCGACCGCTTCGATAGTCGCCGCGGTTCGCGGGCATGATCAAAAGATCGTCTGCACACGCAAGACGACGCCCGGTTTGCGAACGCTAGAAAAATATGCCGTGCGAGCCGGCGGCGGCTCCAATCACCGTTTCGGCCTCGACGATGCGATCCTCATCAAAGACAACCACATCGCCATTGCCGGCGGAATTCGCCCTGCCATCGAGCGGGCGCGGGCCGGTGCCGGTCATCTGGTCAAGCTCGAAGTCGAAGTCGACACGCTGGCCCAGCTTGAGGAGGCCTTGGCCCTCGCCCCCGACGCTGTCTTGCTCGACAACATGTCGGTCGACGATCTGCGGCAAGCGGTGGCGATGGTTTCCGGTCGTGCGATCACCGAGGCATCCGGCAGGATCACGCTGGATACGGCTGCCGAGATTGCCGCGACGGGCGTCGATCTGATTTCAGTCGGTTGGCTGACGCACAGCGCACCGATCCTGGACATCGGCCTCGATTATCCGCACGCCTCCGGCGAGTAACTTGCTCTACGCAGGGCGAGTTCTTCCCGCCCGGCTGGTGTTGCCGACTGATCACCACGCAGAAAAAAGCCGTCCGCAAACGCGGGGTATTCCCAGGTTTTGCGGTACCTGGAGGTTGTGTGTGGCGAAGACGACATGATGTCGGGTCGTCAAGCCTGACGCGAATCTTTGCACTACTCGCCACCCGCTTCATGGGCGCAAGAATCCCAATCTGGAACTTAGCTTATCAGCAAACCGTGCGAAAACGCTCGACGCAGCGGTCGAGCACCTCCCCAGGGTCGCGCTTCCACCAGTCGCCGGCCGAGAATATCTCCACCTCGCAGGGTCCGGCATAGCCGGTCGCTTCCACGGCTGCGCGGATCGCCTTTAGATCCGCCAAGCCGTCACCCATCTTGCCGCGATCGAGCAGGACATCGCGCGTCGACGCGAGCCAGTCGCAGAGGTGATAGCCGAGGATGCGCGCCTGCCCTGCGCGACGCAGTTCCGCAGCCAGCGACGTGTCCCACCAGACATGATAAACGTCGATGGCAAGCCCGACATTGTCATGACCGATCGCGCTGCAAAGACCTACCGCATCGCGCGCCGTGACGAGGCACGACCTGTCGCCGCCATAGACCGGGTGCAGCGGTTCCAACGCGAGGCTCACACCGCGTTCGGCCGCATAGGGCGCGGCATCCGCGACGCGGTCGGCGACCAGTTTCAGACTTTCCGAAACGCCAAGTGTGTTCGGCTCAACGCCGCCGACGACGATAGTGAGCACCGGCGCATCGAGGCCAGCGGCCATGTCGATCGAGATGCGGAAATCGTCCATAATGGCGGCGCGGGATGGCAGCGCGAGCGGGCCAACAAGGAACGGGGTACGGCAAGCCCCACGACTCTCAGGCCCGCCGCCCGGACGCGCTCACCGATCTCGACCGCACGCTCACCGATCTCGCGAGAACCTTCATCGGGCCAAGCATCTGAAGAAGTCGGAGATCATCGAGGTCGTCAGCCGAAAGTTCGTCAACATGGGCAGCGACTTGCTCGACTGCGGCGCTGCCGCCGGCGTCTTCCGTCCCGGAATAGACGCCGTGCAGCTCAACATCACGATCGCTGCGATCGGTTACTACTATCTGACCAATCGCTTCACCGGTTCGATCATTTTCGAGCGCGACCTCATGGGGAAAGAGGCACTGGCCGAGCGCCTCTCCTTCAACACCGAGACCATCATCAGGCTGGTGTGTGTCCAGACGGCCCGCTGAAGTTCAGTTTACCTAGCTCCATCCTTCGATTGTCAAATTGACCCTGATGCAATGACGCAAACCTTGGCCGTGCCGACGCACGAACAGGAGCAAGATCAGAAGAAGCAACGGGCACATGATCGTCCTGCCCCGGATCGGTTTCCTGCGGGAAACAATTGATCTGGGGTCATGGATGCAACGAAGCCAACTTATCAACTTTATAAAGAAATCGCCACAAGCCATTGATACTGCAAATTTTACAGACTCGGACGGCATTCATGCATTCTCGTGCTCAGCGACGAACCCAGTGGCGGGGACTCGGTTGAGCCATGTTCTCTTCGTCACTTGCAGCAGATCGGCAACTGGCCGTCAAAATCCATTTCGACCACCCAGCCTGCGCACATGCTATGCATCCGGCTTCTGGCTCGGCAAATCGGGCGCATCGTGCGTCAGCTGCACGAGCTTGGCCATTATGCCGGGTTGCGAATTATGCCGCGCCGATCCGCTACAACCGAAGCCATTCAGCCAACTCAATGAAGTCCCCCGCCACCAGGTCCCAGTCCCCGTCGGCGTGCAAGTCCGTGGTCTGCCCTGCGCCATGCTCGGTTGGACGTGGAACAAAGGCTGTTCGCAGTCCACACGCCCGCGCGGCTGCCAGGTCTCCATTGTGCGCGGCCACAAGACAAATCTCATCCGGCTTCATTGCCAGAACGTCAGCGGTGCGAAGATAGGCTTCCGGCATCGGCTTGTACGCTTGCACGACCTCTGCGCCGAGGATTGCATCCCAGGGGATGCCACTGCGCTTCGCGATGTCGAGCATGAGGATGATGTTGCCGTTCGAGAGCGGTGCGATGATGTATCGGGCCTTCAGTCGTGTGAGGCCGACCACCACGTCCGGCCAGGGCTCCAATCGGTGCCAGGCCAAGTTCAGTTCATCCAGCTCCGAGGCCGGCACAGAAGCCGGGTCGATCCCGAATTCCGGTAGGACTGCTTCCAGATTTTCCCGGTGCAGCACGTCGAGCCTAGTGAACGGCCGCCGGCCGCTGCGAACCTCCTCCATCACCGGGGAGTAACGGCGGCGCCACGCATCGGCAAAAGCAGTGGGGGCGAAGCCGATGGGAATGACCGTTCCCGCACCATGCCGTTTCAGGAACGGGTCTGCTTCACGGGCCACGCCACTGCGCCAGTCGACGACGGTGCCGAAGACGTCGAACACCAGGGCACGCACACCATCCAGCGCCATTACGCTCGGCTCCTTGACGTCAGGCAGTCCCAAAATCGATGATTAACGACCTCGGGTGAACGGAGAAAACTGTCAACGGTCATTATCGCCCATTCATCGCCGAATTCGATCGGAAACTGTCGCGATCAATATTGGCAACGAGAAGGCAAAAAACCAAGTAAATCAACGGCCTTTGGACACGACAGCAGGCCCGAAGGATGTTGAAAAACAGGCAAAGTCCGGCGGTTAGGGATCGGTGGGACTGCGCAGCGTTCAAATCTGTTCCAATGTTTTTGTCCCACGAGGATCTGTCGCAGCTCTATGCAGGTGACCTGATAGAACTCACCACCCCATTTCGGACACTGGCTCAACTCCACCTCGCAGGGAGAAAACACGGCTGAGTTCCAGCTGCTAGGCATTGCTAAAGCACAGCCGCCATGAACACCGTATACTGCGGCAGGCTCGCATGCTGCACTGCCCTGAAACCGAGTGTCCGGTAAAAGGCCTGCGCACCGAGGTTCTTCGGGCTTACATGCAGGTGCATGCCCTGCGCGCCCGCCTCGCGAAGCTTTGTCATCAGGTATCGCATGCCTCGGCGTCCGATCCCCTTGCCTCTGGCTTCCTGCAGAAGATCGATATGGCCGTGCGCCGGCCATTCATGCAGCGCCTCGGGATAAATGAACTCCGGATGATGGATGGCCCGCCGCGCCCAGTCGCTGCCCCGCCACCGGCTCTCGTCCGGCCCCGGATCGGCGAGCTGTGCCGCCAGCGGCGGAAACCATTCACGCCCCGCCCGTTCATAGAAGGCAGCGCTGTCGGGCGTGCCCAATATGTAGCCGCACACGCCGTTGGGACCTTCGACCACGAAGGCGAAGTCCGGCTCCAGCACCTGGTACGGCACCGAATAGATCAGGCCAAGAAGATCGGGATCGTCTTCCCGCGCCGTTGCATCCTGGCCGGAGTCTCCGGTTCTCAGGGATATGAGGTTGAGCGCCGGATGGTCCTCTCGCAGCGCCCGGCGCAGCACATATCCGCCTCCGAATTCAAGCTCCATGTCAGTAGCGCCCGTTGCCGTCGTCCTCGCCGAGGCGGTCGATGATCGGCGCGGCATCACCATCGACGTTTACCAGAACGCCAATACGCAGGCATGGAAGCCGCAACCCAAGATCTCGTCAAGGCTGGCGCCGGCGCATATGGGGACCTCTGGGCGGCTAGGCTGGTCAAACCATCCCATTTGCACGGCGTTGCCGCAGATCACCGCACTCATGGCGAATCTAAAGACCGAAACAAGGAGGGATCCTTAACGATCGCCAGTCCATTCGCGTCCTCCTTGACGGTCGCGGTTGAGTTGGCTCGATTGGCTGCATCGACAAAAAAGAAGCCCGCTGCCGGAGGGAGTGGGCAGCGGGCTCAGCACCACGATGGATCAGGGAGGAGGGATCCATCGCTCGCCCATGCCAGGGGAAAGCATGGGGTATATGATAAATAGGAAGATGATCCTAGCAATCAAGAGCAACAAGACCGGCTTTTGAGACGCCTCGCGCAGTTCGATCCAATGGAACTCGCGCTGGCCTTTTTTGCAGATCCAAAAAGCGGGCTGTCATCTCTCGGAGACTGCCGTGATTGAAGGGTTGACGGCAACCGCCGTCATAGCGCCGCCATATAAATCGATCCGCCTCAACGCGAAGATTTCAGCGAACGGCCCGACGCCGGACGACCAAGCCTCGAGTGGCATGCGTTTTCGCTCCGCCCGCACCAGGATACCGGCGGCCGGGTTAACGAACGTCAAGGTGCGTGCCAGCAAATAGCATAACAGTTGGCAGCCCTCGACAGGCCGTCCGGCCGACGTCTAGGTAGTTTCCCGTAGGGACATAACCGAATTTCGCGAGCCGCCGATCCGCGCGATTGCTGTGTCACGGATCAACCGGGAAAACAGCCATGCACGCCTACACGACCTCAAGGATTGCCCTGCCCTCGCATGCCCCCCAGCCGAGCCTGCCGGCGGCATTCGACACCGCACCGCTGCAACCGGTCAGCTTCTTTCCCGCCGGTGCCGAAATCTATGCCCAGGGCGAAAAGGCCGGCGCCTTCTACCAGGTCGAGTTCGGCGCCGTCCGCGTCTACCGCCTGCTTGCCGACGGCCGCCGGCAGATAAGCGCCTTCCACCTGGCTGGAGAGACCTTCGGCTTCGAGGCCGACACCACGCATCATTTCTTCGCCGAAGCGATCAATGCCACCGGTGTGCGCGTCTTCCGCTTCGCCGCCGGGGCTGACATGTCCCATCAGTTGCTGCCCTTGGCGCTCAAGGGACTGACAAGGGCTCAGGAACACCTCCTGGTGCTCGGTCGCCAGAACGCCATCGAACGCATCGCCGCGTTCCTGGTCGACATGGCGGAGCGCCAGGGTGGATTGCGGCAGGTCGAACTGCCGATGTCGCGCATGGATATCGGCGACTATCTCGGCCTCACCATCGAGACCGTATCGCGGGTCTTCACCCGGCTGAAGGACAAAGGCGTCATCCGCCTGCTCAACCTGCGCAGCATCGAAATCGTCAAGCACGACGCGCTTCGCAATATGAGCGAATGACGGAACTTCGCCCGATCTCCCGAATGCGGCAGGCCGGAAACGGCCACGCTCGCCTTCACCAGTCCACCCAGTAATTGCGGACCTCAGGATTACAGGCAAAGCATGACTACGAACAGCAAGTCAACTCTTACCACGCGCACTGGATTTCGCTTCGACGTGCGCAGCGCACGCCCCGAGGATGAGCCAACTTTGGCGGAGTTCTTCACCCATGTGACGCCGGACGATCTGCGATTTCGCTTTCTCGGCGGAGTGAAGGCGGTCTCGCATGAGCGGCTCGTCGCAATGACGCGTTCCGATGATGCCGGGATACACAACTTCCTTGCCTTTTCGGCCGACGGATTGCTGATCGCCGTTGCGACACTGGCATGCGATCAGCCTCGTCAGCACGGAGAAGTCGCGATCTGCACGCGCGCAGATCACAAGCACCTGGGAGTCAGCTGGGAGTTGCTCGCCTACATAGCGAGATATGCCGAAGGGCTGGGCCTCGATACAATCGAGTCGATCGAGAATCGCGAAAACCGTGAGGCCATTGAGCTCGAACGCGATATGGGATTCGTAGTGACAACCTATCCTGACGATCCGACACTTGTTCTGGTTCGACGGCAGCTAGGACGCAAAGCACCGGACTAGCTGCCAAGGATCGCCCGCCTCGGCTTGGTCACCAATCGCTCCTTGAGGATGTCCATGAGGCTGACCGCGCCCGACCGCTGCCGGCACTCAGATCACGAATGCGCCAAGCACCGGCATGATGGCCAGAAGTCCCATTAGGCAGGTCCCAAATGCTCGAGTACAAAGTCGAAGCAAAACGAATTAACGCGCAGGGCAGCGTCGCAACGGCCAAGGGCGCCGAGATCGTGCTCGATACCAGCCTTGGAGGGCGCCTCGACGCGTTCAATCCGGCCGAATTGCTGCTGGCCGCTGTTGCGGCCTGCATGATCAAGGGCATCGAGCGGGTTACGCCGATGCTGAAGTTCGAACTTCATGGCGTCGAGGTCAAACTGCATGCCGTTCGGCAGGACAGTCCGCCGAAGATCATTTCGATCGAGTACGCACTGACGATCGACACCGACGAAACCGACCAGCGTCTCGAGCTTCTGCACAAGAACGTCCGCAAATACGGCACGATCTCCAACACTGTTGCGATGGCCACGAAACTCGAAGGCACGATCAGAAGAAGGGCATGAACCGTCTGCATGCCGAAATCAGCTCGTGCCCAGGATGGGCTGGCTACGCTTCGGTTCCCGGAACGCGAGTTTGCTTGTCGGCGCGGCACGGGTCAGTTCGTTGACGTGAGCACTTCAAGTCACCTTGCCAGCCTCGTCGCTTCCCTGCTTCCCGCGTCAACTAAACACGGTACCTTTCGGCTATTACGGACCCGCTCTGCGCCGCGGCCGTCGCGCTGCAACTATACATTTCGACGGTGAAGCTGCCGGTTGGATGGCCAGCACAGCAGTTTCAGTCGTTGTTTGCGGCCCGCAAAAGCATTCCAAACAGGTCACGCGGTTCATCGGGATCAGCAAGAAGATCCAACTCCTCGTAAAAGCCGGTATCGGCAAGTTGGTCGCGCACGTAGCGGAGAGCCGAGAAATCCTCGGTGGCGAAGCCGACGGAATCGAACAGCGTGACCGCGCGGCTGTCGGCCCGCACCGATGTCTTGCCAGTCATCACTTCCCAAAGTTCGACGACTGGATGGTCCGCAGCGAGCTGCTGGATTTCGCCCTCGATCCGCGTCTGGGGAGTGTATTCGACGAATATCTGCGAACGCAACAGGATGTCACGATGGAGCTCGGTCTTGCCCGGGCAGTCGCCACCGACTGCATTAATGTGAACGCCGCTGCCCACCATGTTGTCGGTGAGGATGGTCGCACACTGCTTGTCGGCGGTCACCGTGGTGATGATGTGTGCTCCCTCCACGGCGGCATGCGCGGAAGCACAGGACGTGATGTCGAACCCCAGCCCCGCAAGATTGTCCGCGCATTTGCGCGTGGCCGCCGGGTCGATGTCGTAGAGACGCAGTCTGTTGACGCCAAGCAGCGCCTTGAAGGCGAGCGCCTGGAATTCCGACTGTGCGCCGTTGCCTATGATGGCCATGCACTCCGCGCCCTTCGGCGCAAGGTATTTCGCGGCCACCGCCGAGGTGGCAGCCGTGCGCAAGGCGGTCAGGATCGTCATTTCGGAAAGCAGCATCGGATAGCCGTTGCCGACATCGGCCAGAACGCCGAAGGCGGTCACTGTCTGCCGGCCGTCGCGTGTGTTCTTGGGATGACCATTGACGTATTTGAAGCCGTAGAGGCGACCATCGCTCGTCGGCATCAGTTCGATCACGCCATCGATGCTGTGTGAGGCGACGCGAGGCGTCTTGTCGAACAGCGCCCAGCGGCGAAAATCCTCCTCGATATACTCAGCGAGATCGGTGAGGAAGCGCTCGACGCCGATGGCAAGCACCAGCTTCATCATGTGGTCGACGCTGACGAAGGGGACGATGTTCAGTCTGGCGGTCATCGATCAAAAGCTCCTGGTCGGCCGGTCCATGATGCGGCGCCCCATGAGGCTCGCCGTCAGGTCGACCATCAGCGTGGCCGTGCGGCCGCGCTCGTCGAGAAAGGGATTGAGTTCGACAAGGTCGAGACTGCTGACCAGGCCGCTGTCCGAGAGCATCTCCATGACCAGATGCGCCTCGCGAAATGTTGCCCCGCCTGGAACGGTGGTGCCGACCGCGGGCGCGATCGACGGATCGAGGAAGTCGACATCGAGGCTGACATGCAGAAGGCCGTTCTCGGCCGCTACCCGGTCGAGGAAAGCGCCCAAAAGCGGAGCGACGCCGTGTTCATCGATGGCGCGCATGTCATGCACGCTGACGCCCGCGGCGCGCAGCGCCTGCCGCTCGGCCGGGTCGACGCTGCGGATTCCGAACGTACAGATGCGGGTCGGATCGATCCGCTCCGGCAGCTCTGGAAAGTAGCCGTGGAAGCCGGGCTGGCCGCTGGCATAGGCAAGCGGCACGCCGTGGAGATTACCGCTGGCGGTGGTGTCGAGCGTGTGGAAATCCGGATGCGCGTCGAGCCACAACACGAACAGTGGCCGCCCGGCTTGGGCCGCGCGACGTGCAAGCCCCGACAGGGTGCCGGCCGAGATGGAGTGATCTCCACCGAGAAAGATCGGCATGGCGTCGGCGCTGGCAGCATAGGCGGCGTCCGTAATGCCCGCCGTCCAAGCTGAAATCTCCGGCAGCGCCTTCAGCGCCAGGTTGCCATGAGCAAGCGGTCGCATCGCCGCCGGCGCGACGGTGCCAAGATCGTTTACCGTATGGCCAAGGTCCCTGAGAGCGCCGACCAGCCCTGCCGTCCTCAAGGCGCTCGGTCCCATTTCACAGCCCATTCGTCCAGCGCCGTCCTGCACCGGCGCGCCCAAAATATTGCAATTCATACAAGCTCTCCCTCTATGAGGCCGAGGGGGAGTTGAAGCGTATGCTGCCGGCAGAATGAATAGCACTGATTGGCAAAATTCGCAGCAAGAGCTATCATTTTGAGATATCTGGCTGCCATATTGGGAAAATGATGGATTCGCTCGACCAAAAACTCATCACGCTCCTGCGCCACAGCGCGCGGCGGAGCATCTCCGACCTGGCGGCGGATCTTGGCGTATCGCGCGCCACGGCACGCTCGCGAATGGAGCGACTTGAACAGTCCGGCGAAATCATCGGCTACACGGTTATCCTGCGCGCCGAAGCGATCAGCTCGGCCGTCAGAGGTATCATGATGATCGAGATCGAAGGCCATGCCGCCGATCGGGTGATCCGCGCACTTGGCGGTTTTGCGGAAGTCGCTACGATCCATACGACGAATGGGCGCTGGGATCTGGTGGTCGAACTCAACACGGCAACCCTCACCGAGTTCGATGCGGTGTTGCGCCGGATACGCCTTGTGCCCGGTATCACCGGCAGCGAGACGAGCCTGCTGCTGGCCACGCCGCGCAGCACAAAGGCCCGTCTTTAGGCACGGCTGCTTGCAAGGTCGTCGTGCAGGATTGGGATAGCCAGATTCCGTCGTTGCTCGCCGGGAGGTTCGACGTGGTTCTTACCATCGGACCCAACCGGAGCGCCTCAAGGTAATCGACTTCTCCAAGCCCTACGTCATCACGCCCAACACATTCCTCGTGCCGGCCGACGGCCCTCTCGCCAATCTTCCTCATACCCGCGAGAAACTGTCGACCGATACTCCTGAAGGTCTCCGAATGGCTGCGGAGATGGTGCTCATGCGCTGGCGGCCGGCGCCGGCCCCCTAACTCGCTCGAGCCAACGCCACAGCGTCGGGTCCTGCCGGAAAACGGAGTTGGCCTGATACATCGTTCGCGGCATGCCACACCGCCTCGGCCACGTCGGACTCCTTCGTCACCATGGCAGGCCTGGCGAATTCAGCGAAGATCGGTCCTGCAAACGACGCATATGCCTCAGGAATCAGTTCGTCGATGCGCAGTTCCGTATTCTGCGCAAACCGCGTGGTTGGGGCGTAGCCGGGCGCAACCAGCTTGACCCGTATGTCGAACGCCCGCAGTTCGTGGGCCAACGATCCCATGAACCCTTCGATGGCCATTTTGCTGGCGGTGTAAACCGCTGCCAACGGCATCGGAGCAAGCGTTGCGCTTGAAGTCACGTTGACCACCACGCCCGATCTGCGGGAACGAAACTGGGGTATTACGGCCTGGGTCATCGCCATAACGCCAAATGTGTTGGTCTCGAACACTTTGCGCACATGAGTCATTGGTGTCGCTTCGAAGGCGCCGACGACACCGATGCCGGCATTGTTGACGAGCACGTCGATTGGGCCGCTCGCCTCGAGCGCCGCCGATATGCTCTCCGCATTGGTGACATCGAGCGGCAGTACGCGAATGCGATCCGACCGAGGCAGAATTCCTTCGCGCGGCGTTCGCATGGTGGCAAGGACAGTCCATCCTTGGGAATGGAAATGGCGCCAGTCTCGAGTCCGTAGCCGGACGAGCAGCCCGTAATGAGTACGGTTTTCATGTCGAGGTCCCTTCATGGAGGTTGACGCGAGAGAAATAACCTCCATGATCAGGACTATCATCGATCAGAAGTCCGTATTTCGTGAGGGACAGTCCGGAAATGCCAGATCCTCTCTGTCAAGTCATCGAACTCCTGCGGCCACGCACCGTCTTCTCGAAAGGGATCAGCGGCGCAGGGCGCTGGGGTGTGCGCTATTCCGAGTTCGGCGAGCCGGGCTTCTGCGCGGTAATCGAGGGCCGATGTCGCCTTGCCGTCGATGGAGAAGACCCCATCAGTCTTGAGGAAGGCGACTTCGTGCTTCTGCCGGCGACGCCCGCCTTCACGATGTCCAGCTTCGAATGGGCGGTGCCCAGACACATCAATCCGAAGGTGACGCCCGTGCCCGCTGGGGAGGTTCGTCACGGCCGGCTCGACGGCCCTCCCGACGTGCGCCTGCTCGGCGGCTATTTCGTTTTCGAGTCTCCCGATGCGGCTTTGTTGGTGTCGCTTCTCCCCGCGATGGTTCACGTGCGCGGAATCCAGCGGCTTTCGCTGCTGGTTCGCCTCGTCGGCGAGGAGGCCAGCGAGCAAAGCGTCGGCCGCGATCTTGTGCTTGCGCGTCTCGTCGAGGTCCTGCTGATCGAAGCGTTGCGGGCAACTCAGGGGAAAGACGCACCGCCCGGACTCCTGCGCGGGCTGGCCGACGCGCGCGTCGCCGAAGCCTTACGGCAATTGCACAGCGATCCCGAGCGGTCGTGGACCGTGGCTGACCTTGCACGCAAGGCGGGAATGTCCCGATCGGCCTTCTTCGACCGCTTCACGCGCACCGTGGGGCTCCGGCCGATGGAGTACCTCCTCGGCTGGCGCATGGCTGTTGCGAAGGACCTTCTGCTGAGCAGGGGCATCGCGCTCGACGAAGTTGCGAGGCGGGTTGGCTATGGTTCGGCAAGCACATTCAGCACCGCTTTCAGCCGCCATGTGGGGCAGCCGCCCGGCCGTTACGCGCGTCGTGACCGGCGTGACAAAGGACCGGGCGCTCCCGCGTTCACCCGCGCGCACCAGTGACGCAACAGACGATGTCGGTGCGATGATCCATAGGTCTGATCGCGCGTGTGCTCGTTGACATGGTGCTCTCCTCGCCATGGAGTGATGATCAAGCTCGACGATAAAACAGCGCTCGCCCGGTCGGGATTAGCTGGAGAAGATAATCGAAGTCGCTGATGTTCCCGGTGAGGACCGTAAACCCTAGTTTCTGCGCCTGCAGGAACAAAACACAATCCTGAAGGGCACGAAGCCGAGCATCTTTCCGGTAGCCCTGAAGGCGACATAGGATGCCCGACAGTAGGGCACCTTTTCCAAGCACGTCGGGATCCGGTGAGAACACACGATGCGAGTGCATGACGCCAATGGTCATGCCAATCTGCTTGATTGCGGTCTTTGTACCGGGATGTTTGGGGTCTAGCACGCCGACGGTGTGCATGAGTTCTTGGATGGCAATCGTCGAATGATTGCTGAGCCTGAGATCGAGCAGATCGGCCACGACGTCCGGGGCGCGTCCCTGCAAACCATCGATATAGACACAGGTGTCGAGCATGAGTTCCTGCCCCGCCTCGGCGACATTGTCGAGGAAAGGCAGTTCATCATCCTTGCGACGAGACAGTGTTTTTTGGGGATCGAACCGTGCCCAGCGGACAGACCCAGCGAAATCGAAATCCGTCATTCAGAACCCAAGCTTAAGGGACGGATCGACGGTTCCCCTCGTCTTTCTGAATGTTTCTCCGAAATTATCGTCGAGCGCGACATTGGCGAGGGCGAATTCGATCAAGTCGGTATCAGTCTCAATCCCAGTCTGCTTCTTTGCTTTTTCAATCAGCACCGGGCTAATGCGACCGCCGATCCTCGTGCTCTTGTCGCCTAGGAGACCAGAAAGTTCCGCCGCCTTCAGGACGGCTTCGAAACGGGTTCTGCTGATCGGGACAAAGGTACCAGTCGTTTTTACCCGACCGACCTTCGAAAGCGGCTCATCCACCTTCGATGCCATGTCAGCGCGCTTTTGAATGACAAAATGCCCTTGTCGCTCCGTACCGCTACCTGTGTGTTTCTTCCTCGCTGCCTTCGCCATGACGCAGCCTCCTATGTCTGACATTTCGCGATTTCGTCTAACATAGCACAGGCACAGCGATTTTCAAGAAACCCGCAATGCTGGCGACTGGGGACCGTCGAGGCCGGTCACGTAAATCGCGTCCACACAACCTGTGTCAAACCTTGCCATTCGCGGACATGGCGCGGGAGCGCCAAGCGCTATCCAGTCGCAAACTCGAAAGGTTCAGTCGACTGCCCCGACCAGAACATCGGGATGTCCACGTATCGCGACCCAGCGCTCGGTATCTGTGGACGACTGCCTTTTTAGAAACCTATACCCGGTTTCCGACCAAAGCTTCACGTCGTCGTTGAGGTTGTCGAGCACGTAGTCGCCCTTGTCGGTCCTGATCGTCAGCACTGCGTGCCCCTCGCCATCCTTCTTTTTGACGACGGTGATCAGCAGGTTCGAGAGCGATATGCCCTGCAGCTCGAGCATCTGGCGCTTAAGCAGGACGTAGTCCTCGCAGTCGCCCCGCGCGTTGTCAGGATAGGACCAGAATTCCATCGTTCCATGAACGGCAAGGTCGCTCGCGGGTTTGATCGATCTGTTCACGAGCCTGGTGATGGACGCCAACTTATCTTCCATTCCTCCGCTCATAACGACCGGAGGAACGTCGCCTGATCGTATCCTGCATTCCGCGGCATACCTTCGGCAGAATTCGATGTAGCCGACAGGGACGGATGTCGGTTGCCCGATGGCCATGGCACCAGACACCGCGTCGGCCGATGCTTGCTCCATCGGCGTCGCGGACATCATCAAGCCTGTCAGCAGGCCAGCGCACAACCATGCCCGCGGTATCACAAATCCCATTCGCCCCGCCCAAGGTAACGACCCGAAACATCCTTTAATATCGCGTTACCATCTTTTCATAGGCACATCAACGTAGCCGACACACAATTTAAAGCTACGGTCGCGAGCCATCACCACGCGCGTGCCATCACGACGATAAAGGGTCCCAAACCAACGACCGGCTGCTTTAGAAGCCCGGCTTCGCGCCTGGGATCGGCTGTCCAGGGAACGTTCCCGTGCAGACGCGGTTATCGAAATGTCAGGTCGACGCACAAGGAACGCGGTTGAAATGGCCATTCTTTTGGGAAAAACGGGAAGCTGTTGGACGGCAGCAGCCACCGCTATGAACTATCCCCAGCTCGAGGGCTCGGTCGATGCCGATGTCGTGATCGTGGGCGCTGGAATTGTCGGGCTCACCACCGCACTTCGCCTTTGCGAGGCCGGTCGATCGGTGATCGTTGTCGAAGGCCTGCGGACAGGCGGCCAGGTGACCGGCCGCTCGACGGCCAAGATCACGACGCAGCACGCGCTGATCTATCGTCATCTTATCGACACTCTCGGCCGAGACCTGGCGCAAACCTACGCCGATGCGAACTCCGCCGGCGCCGTCCAGATCCGGGAATGGGTTCGCAACTATGCCATCCCCTGCGATCTCGAGACCAAGGACGCCTATACCTACACCTGCGATACAAGCCGGCGCGCGGAGATCGTGGCCGAGGCTGAGGCCGCGCGTCAGGTCGGGCTGAACGCCGATAGTCTCGAACGCGCGCCGCTCCCTTTCGAAACGGCCGCCGCTCTGCGTTTTTCCGACCAGGCGCAGTTCAATCCGGCGATGTATCTGGTTGGCCTGGCTCAAGCGGTTACGGCCCTTGGCGGGCGGATTTTCGAGAACAGCCGTGCCGCCTCGATCGGCGAGGCGAGCCGCTGGCGCGTCGTCACCGAAGGCGGCACCGTTCACGCCGAGCATCTGGTTGTCGCCACCAACATGACAGTGAAGAGCCCTGTCGGCATGGCGAACCGGACCCAGCCGCGCTGCCACACCGCCATGGCGTTTCGGATCGAGGACCCCCTTGCCGTCGACGGTATGTTCATCGGCATCGACGATCCGACGCATTCCATTCGCACAGGCCGCGACCCCGACGGTCCGCTGCTGGTCACGCTCGGTCCCAAATTCGACACCGGCCAAGACGGCGACGTGGCAAAGCGGTTCATCGAGCTGGAAAAATGGGCAAGGAAGAACCTTCCGGTTGGGAACATTGCGTGGCGCTGGTGTAACGAGGACTATGATACGGCAGATCGGGTTCCGTATGCCGGCGAACCCGATCCCGACAAGGCCTCCGGCTTCCACATCGCCACCGGGTTCAACGCCTGGGGCATCACCAACGGAACGGCCGCTGGCGCGATGATCGCGGATTTGATTTGCGCCCGGCCAAGCCCGTGGCAAAAGCTCTACGATCCGGCGCGCCCCTATCCCGAGGACTTCCACAAGAACGGCCGCAGCCAATCGATCGTCTCAGGCGCCGACGACATTGCGCCCGGCGCGGGCGGCGTAATCGTCAGGGGCGACGAAAAGATCGCGGCGTGGAGAAACGCTGAAGGCGAACTCCATTCCGTTTCGGCGACATGCACCCACAAGGGCTGCACCGTGACCTGGAACAACGCGGACAACACCTGGGATTGCCCTTGCCATGGGTCGATTTTCGCAGCCGACGGTTCAGTCATCCACGGTCCAGCCCGAACACCGCTTGCGCCGGCGGCGCTTTAAAAGCGGTGACTGACTCGGCCCGGCGTCACGAAACGACCGTGGTCCGCTGTTGTTCCCGTTGGCAGCCCTAAGAGGCGGTCCCTCGCGGCAGCAGGCGGTCGATCCGACGAAGGCCTACACGACGCCTTGCCGTCAAGATGTGGCTACGGCAACGAAAAGCGACTGCCCCTGCCTGTCGATGCGGAACAATAAGGGCTTGTTCTGCTGGCGTGATTTCGCCCATTCCTCTTGGACATCCGATGGCTGTGTCACATTCCGGTTGTTGGCCGAAACGATCACGTCGCCAGGCCGAAGGCCGTTTGTGGCGGCGAGGCTGTTGGGAGCCACATCCTGCACGAATACGCCTGTAGTGCCCGGCTGTAGTCGCAGTTGCTGACGCGCCTCATCGGGAATCGGGCTCAGCGACAATCCAAGGCGCGCGTCCGCTGCTTCCGGGTTTGGAACGGCGCTGGTCTGCACCTCCTCGTCGTCGCGCTGACCGACGGTCAGGGCTATTTCCTGTTGGCTGCCCCCGCGGTTCCTTGTGAGCGTCGTCTTTGTCCCCGGCTTTTGGCTCGCAGCCGCGAGCGTCAGATCGTGGACGCTCTGGATGTCCTTGCCGTCAAAGCGCGTAATCACGTCTCCTGCCTGTACGCCTGCCTTCTCCGCCGGACCGCCAGGTTCGACAGACGCGACCAGCGCGCCCTTGCTACCGGATACGCCAAGCGCTTCGGCGATCGGCGGGGTTATCTCCTGGAGACGCACGCCGATGAAGCCACGCTCGATCCTGCCGGTGCGGATCAACTGGTCGACGACGTTGCGAGCAGTGCGGGATGGTATCGCAAAGCCAATCCCTATGCTGCCGCCTGAGGGAGATACGATGGCCGTATTGACCCCGATCACTTCGCCGCGCGCGTTGAACAGGGGACCGCCGGAATTGCCCCGATTGATCGAGGCATCCGTCTGGAGAAAGTCGTCATAGGGGCCGGCCTGAATGTCGCGCGAACGGGCTGAAAGCACGCCGACGGTGACGCTCCCACCGAGGCCGAACGGACTGCCGATCGCGATCGTCCATGCGCCGGGCTGTACTGCGTCGGAGTCGCCCCAGGCGGTCGTCGTCATGTTGGGCCGCGGATCGACCTTAAGCACGGCGATGTCGGTTCCCGGATCGCGGCCAACCAGCCGGGCGGGCGACGTTTCCTTGTCCGAAAAGACAACGTGGATCTCGGTCGCGTCGGCAACAACATGGTTGTTGGTGACGATATAGCCCTCCGGGTTGATGACGAAGCCGGAGCCAAGAGCCTCGCGCACCTGCGGTTGCGCCGGTCCGGGGTTACCGAAAGGGCTGAAAAAATCGTCCAATGTCGTCTGGCCCTGGATAATCTGTCGGGTGGTTATTGCGACCACGGCCGGTATTTTCTGGCGCACGATCGCTGTGAAATCATTCGGGATTTCCTGAGCTGCGACCGGCGCAAGGCCGTCGGCCGGGAAGATCAGAACTCCGGCAATAAGGCCGGCGCAGAGCTTTTTGTTCAACACCGGAAACATGGTTCGCGACTCCTTCAACGTTCAGTGATCAAGCGTTCCACAACCTTTTCGTTCCCGTTAGCGAGTTCGAGGGCGTCGGAGCCGTCCGGTTTGCGGCTTTTCGATCCGGGCACCTTCCACTGTTCTATGCCGGCAATGTCGGCCTCTAAGGCCTCGTCAATGTCGGACCTGCACCGCGATACGAAGCCGTCCGGGAAACCCGGCGCCCGCTTTCGAGACCACGACTTGTCGCCATGCCGCGCGGCGTCAATGCGCTAGCGCCGCCCTTAGCCAAGCGAGGACTCTGTTCCCGTTGATTGTCCGGCGGACCCTGGCGGCAGCCCATCGCGCTTGCATCGTGGCGCCGACGTGGCAATGGCAGACGATGTCGTGCAACTGCCAGTCACTCACTTCGAAGAAGCGCTTCGCCTCCCCATAGGTGTCGTCTTTCAAACCCTCGGCGCGCAGCACCGGATCCTCGTAGGCAACGGTGATCGGCGACCCCGCGCCACGCGCCACGGCACGGGCTTCGGGAGTGAGGTATTCGGTGCCTGTAAGCGCTCCGAGACAGCGCTGTGGATTTTGTTCGAGAAGCTCCGCCCAACGCTCGATCCGCTGCCTTCGAGTCATGGTCGGGTATGTCGCCGAGAGCTTGACCTCCGCGATTGTCTGCAGTTGGTCGAGTGTCTGGTGTTTCATAGTCGGCTCCTTTCGATCGGTCGAAGCGCCCACGCCCTGGGAAAAAATTATCGCGCCGTGACGCGCTGACAAGGCCGGTCCTGGCCCGGAATTGGCAATATGAAGGCGCGGGTTGCTTCACGTCACCCAAAGCCGAGGCTACCGTTAGCGATGACGCACGCGTTCTTCCGTTGAAGCCCGCCGCTTGCCAAAGTGACGGGCCTTTCAGCGGCAACGGTCACCGGATGATTTTGACGATCTTGCGTGTGCCTGGATCAACGACGACGGTCTGATTATCGACGACAACGTAGCGGTATTCGACGTCGGGCACTTCGTGAAGCTCGACCGTATCGGGCAGCGTTGAGCCTATATTGAGCTCCACTCCAGGGATTTCCACCGATGCGAGCGGCTGCTTTTCCACATATTCCCTGATGACGGTCTCCTGTTCAGGCGCGATGATCACGTCCTGAGCGGCAGCGGCGCCGATGTCTGCCAGCAGCAAAAATCCGGCGGCTGCAATGGAAAAATGCGTTCTCATGATTGTCTCCTTTCACCATGGTGACCTCTTACGCTACGCTGCCTCACTCCATGCGCAGCGGGATCGCACAGTCGGTAAACGCCATCGGATGTGGCTTGTTCCCAACGGAAGCTGCCCGCATGCCGGTTCGCTCATTGGCTGGAACAGAATTTTCGGTCCAAAGCAGGCGCCAGGCTGCGGATCACGGCCAATCGATCTGGGACGGGAAGGCAGTGTCTGCTTCGACGGTGTCGGGCAGGCATGGCGCGGGGGTCGCAAATCTTGCGTGTCGATGCGGTTCGTCATGCATCGAGTTCCGGCACCAGCATTATGTTTGCGTGGCGCCGTGGCCATAACGGCTGGCCGAACAGAAGGAAGACGCCGCCAACCGTCAGGGCCACCAACAGGAGCGCCACAAGATTGGCGGACATCTCCCCAGACGCATGAAGACCTCCGCCTTGCGAACGGCTTACGCGTAAAAGGGCGACCCGTGACCCGCCGATGAATAACTGAAAATCGGATAACCAAGGCGGTCCCGATCTCTGGTTTCCCAGGCCCTGTTGGCTTCTGCCGGTGGAACAGGAACGCCCTCTTGCGAGTTCATGTTCATCAACGGGCGCATGGGACGTGCCCTTGTAAATGGCGTGTGTGCGCAAACAGGGAGAACCACCATGAGCCTCGGCACCATTCTCATCATCATTTTGATCATTGCGTTGCTTGGCGGGTTTAGCGGCTTGGGTGGCGGGCCGTTCTATGGCACCGGCTACTATGGCGGCGGCGGCCTTGGCCTTGTGTTGCTCATTGTCATTATCTTGGTCCTGCTCGGGCGCATCTAAGCGCCACCCGCACCGTGCCCCCCGGATGTCGCGTCGAGCAATGTCGCGGCATCCGGCAGGGGAGATGGTGGCGCACGCAATGAGCCGACGGGAACCTAAATCGCTCAGCCGCATTCTATGTCCGCACAAATCCACCAGAATGGCGCAGGCAATAGTGTGGACTTCCTTCAACAAGCCGATATAGGCCTTGGAGTTCCGGGTGTTCCCTCTGCCGATCTGTTGCAGTCGCTGCCCGTTGCCATCTACACCGTCGACAAGCAGGGCCGCATCACCTTCTTCAACGAACCCGCGGCTGAGCTGTGGGGCCGTCGTCCCGTCATTGGCCAGGACCAGTGGTGCGGCTCGTGGAAGCTTCGCCAGATCGACGGCCGGCCAATGGCGCATGGCGAATGTCCGATGGCTGTGGCGCTGCGCGAAGGACGTGAGGTCTCATGGGACCAGGCGATTGCGGAGCGGCCGGATGGCGAACTCGTTCCGTTCAGGGCTCACCCACGCCTGCTTCGCGACGGAGCGGGCAATGTTGTCGGTGCCATCAACACGCTGCTCGACCTGCGCAAGCAGACCATGGGCGACGAAGCCCGCATGCGTCTTGCCGCCATCGTGGAATCGTCGATGGACGCCATCGTCTCGAAGGACATGAACGGCATCATCACCAGTTGGAACGATGCGGCAGAACGCTTGTTCGGCTACACGCCCGCCGAGGCGATCGGCCGCCCGGTGACGATCCTCATTCCACCCGATCGGCTCGACGAGGAGGCCTCGATCATCGGTCGCATCCGCCTCGGCGAACGCGTCCCCTCCTATGAGACGATGCGCCTGCGCAAGGACGGCACCCTCGTTCCGGTTTCGCTCACTATCTCCCCGATCCGCGACGCCATCGGGCGGGTCGTTGGTGCCTCCAAAATCGCGCGCGACATCAGTTCCCACAAGGAGAGCGAGCGACGCATCCGGCTGCTGATGCGCGAGGTCAACCATCGCGTGAAGAACCAGTATTCGGTGATCATTTCGATGATCCGCGAGACCAGCAAGCTGGCGAGCACGCCCGAGGCTTTCCTGGATCAGGTTCGGGAGCGCATCACGGCGCTTTCGGAGTCCCATGATCTCCTGGTCAATGCCGACTGGGCCGGCGCGACCGTCGGCGATCTGGCCCAAGCTCAGCTCAAGGCCTTCGCAGCGCAGCCCGTCGTGTCGATGTCCGGGCCGATCGTGCTGCTGCAGCCAAACGCCGTGCAGTATCTCGGCATTGCGTTCCACGAACTCGCCACCAATTCGGCAAAGCATGGGGCCCTGTCCGGCAATGGCGGACATGTCGACATCGATTGGGATGTGGTTCCTGCCGGTGACGGCGCCGATATCTTTCGACTGGTCTGGCGTGAGGAGGGCGAGCCGATCCTGGACGCCGTCAGGAGGCGCGGATTCGGATCCGTCGTCCTCGAGAGAGTGGCGCCGCAGGCACTCAGCGGCAACGGGCGGCTGGTATTCCACGAGCAAGGCGTCACCTGGACGCTTGAGGCGCCGCTGTACTCCGTCCAGGCATCGCTGAATGATATCGCGGTCGATTGAAGGAATTTCGCTGCAGCGGTGTCCCGCCCGAGCAATTTATGCTGACGCCACCTACTACGTTTGGCCCGTTAGGTGAAGAAGGGCGAAACGGCTCTGTCCTCCAGAATATCGAGGGTAGGATTGCCTAAAGCCGAGCGATGTTCCCTGATTCAAAAACGGCGAGGCTATCGAGTTCCATGGGCACCCCGCAGAACTGGGCCGCTTGCAGCACAAGGCACTCGATGTCTTCCAGCGCGATGTTTTCCGCGAGGTTCCGCAGCCGAACGGCCTCCGCAACCCCAGTAACATTGACTATCCCGCTGGACCGGGCGGCTGCCCAAACCTGCAAGTCAACGTCGTGGCACAAATGAGCCGAAAAACCGTTTCTCATGGAAAAAACCCTCGCTTTCAGGAGCGGTTTATCCCTCACATTCAGCATGTGCCATATCGGCTCGAATGGCAAGCAGAATTCGAAAAATTATGGTATTAAATCAATTAGTTAGCATATCCAGCAGACTGCACTGTCAGTGCCTTCCAGTAACTGTGGGCATTCCGCGTCGACGGCGTATGAGCCGGCCTTGACGTCCGGTGAGGGGATCCCTAATTTTACTTCAAATTAGATAAATACTAACTTTAAGCGGCTGGAGGCGGATATGGCCGAACTGGAAAGACCCGAACGACTGCAGATCATGCTAACTGGTGACGAATTAGTGGCATTGGAAAACTGGCGCTTCGAAAGGCGCATGCCAAGCCGGTCGGCTGCCGTGAGAGAGTTGCTGCGGCGCGGTCTCCAAGCGGACGGATTTCTGATGGCAGCACAAGGTGCCAAGTCGCAGGATTTTGGAATTCTGCCCACGTCCGGGATTGTCGATGGATCGTCCGGCGACTAGCCGCCTCGCCAGTGTGGGAGGTTTCTGCAGCCTCGAAACGTTGGACGATCAAGAGAAACTCATCAGGAAGCCGGCAACCGACTTCGAGCCAGTTGCCGGCTTCCAATTGCAGCGAAGCTGCTCAAGTCCAGGATGACAGGATGGTCTCCATTTCGACTGTTTCGACCTGCTGGGCGAACCGTTGGTGGTAGACCGTCAGGAGAGCGTCATGCGTTGTGTCCGAGGAACTGCACAGCGCGTCGGTGACCAGAACGACCCGATAGCCGAAATCGATAGCCCCCAACACGGTGGCCAACACGCAGACATCGGTTTCCCCACCGGTAACAACCAGCGTGTCGACGTGGTGCCTGGACAGGAAAGCCTGGAGCCTGCCCTCCAGCCACGGTGAGTAGATGTGCTTGTCGATGACGGCTGCCGGCGGACAATGTCGTGCCAGGGAAGGCAGGAGGTCAACCATTTCGGGGTCGAGATTAGCCATCGTCATCGACGCCCAGCGCTCGTAGTATCGCTTCCACGCACCAACCCCCTGCCCTGGTTCTTGTGCGGGCAGGAACCGGGTAAAGACGGTTTGCCGGGCCCGCCGTTCGACAAGGCTTTCGATCAGAGGCAGGACGCGCTCAATCCACGGCGTCGCCCAAGGCGATGGTGATGCGAACAAGCGTTGCATATCGACGCACAGGTGCACGCATGTCTCTGCCAATGGTCCGTACGCCAGTCCCGGCGTCGACATCAGGACATCGACAATGGCGGAGCCATCTCATCGCCCACACGTAATTGACGCCATGGAATGAATGAGGAGGCTCCCTTGTGCATGAATTCAACCTGTTCGAACGCCCTGCCAACAAACGCGAAGCGTCGTATCTCGTTCCCCGGTGGTCTGAAATCGACGATCGGGCTTTGCTGCCTCGGGGCCATAGACACGTGATGACCGTAAGGACAGCAATCGAATGCCTTAAACCGAACGCCGACCAAGGCGAGCTCCGCTGAATTGCGGCCCGAGCCCCGGTTATCCTTCTTACTTGACTTGTTTGACGTCCGCGGGCGCGGACGCCTCGGGTGCGGGCTCCCGGCCGAACACGCTGCGACCGCCCAGCAGATGCGATTGATCGAACTCTCCGGCGACGATTTCCTTCAGGCTGGGGTCCGTGACATAGCCTTCGACCTGCCGTGACTGGTCGTCCAGCCGCTTCAAGGCGCCGATTTCTTCGTCGCGCCCAAGCCTGGCCTTGCGGACGGCCGATTTCAGCACATCGATCGTCTCGTCATAGACCTTGAGCGGCACGGGGAATGGATGCCTGTCCTTGCCGCCATGCGCCAGCGAGAAGCGCCCGGGGTCGGAAAATCGGCATGGCGCGCCATGCAGCACCTCGGCGACCAGTGCCAGCGCCCGCACCGTCCGGGCGCCGACACCGGGGACCAGAAGAAGCTCGGAGAAATCGGCGGGGCCACGCTCGGCGGCCGCCGCCATGTTCCCGTGAAGACGACGCATGACGACATCGCTTTCGCGAACGTCGTGGTGCGCCGGCATGATCAGGTGCGGCAGCATCGGCTGGTGGTCCAGCGCCTGGTCCGAGGCCTCGGCCGTGCCGCGCTCCAAAGCGGCCAACTCCCTCAGGATGCGATCCGGTCCAAGGTCCTGCAGGAGCTCCAGCTGCCCCTTGCGCGAAGCGCCGGCGCGGCGGTCGGTCAGGTTGACGATCTCGCCCTGGTTGGCGCCCTCGATGGCGGCATGCGGCTGGTCGACGAAGCTCTTCAGGCCTTCGGACAGCCAATGATAGCGGCGCGCCACCTTACTGTCGCCGTTCATGCCCTGCTGCACCACGACCCAGTCGCCCTCGTCGGTGACGATGAAGCCATGCAGATACAGATCGAAGCCGTCCTGAACGGCGGCGCTGTCAACCTTGGCGACGAGCCGGCTGGCAGTTGCCAGGGCTGTTCCGTCGAAGCCGACGCGCTCGCCGATGACGGCAAGCTCGTGCGGGGTCTTGCGTGAATGCGCGCCGCGGCCGCCACACACGTGAATACCGAGTTCGCCGGAGAGCGGAGCCAAACCACGTTTCAAGGCACCGATGACGCTGGTCGTGATGCCGGATGAATGCCAGTCCATTCCCATGACGGCGCCAAACGACTGGAACCAGAAGGGATGCGCCAACCGGCGCAGCAGCTCCTCGCGACCGTAATGGTGAATGATCGCCTCGCACATGACCGCGCCAAGGCGCGTCATGCGGTCGCCGAGCCATTTCGGCACCCGTCCGCCATGAAGCGGAAGATCAGCACTTCCCGATCGCTGCGCCAAATCTCGCTGCCTGTTTCCAATGCATGCCTTGCGTTCGACAGATAGGTATCGAAAGCGGTGTGAAGAAGCGATGATACCCGCTTCGAGCTGCCGATGCCCGATCCGAATCCCGGTGCCAGGCCCGCTCCGGTTCCATCGGCGGCGGAACCTGGCTTGCCGGGAGGGTTATTGCCCAGACCGCGTCGAGTGTTGGGAAATGCCTTCAACCGCCATCCAAAGCATGAATTACGATCCGGCGACCAGGACGCTCTCCGTATGGTTCGTCCCAAGCGCACATCGCTAGACTACGACAACGTACCGCCGCGGACCTACGCCGCATTCCGCAAAGCCACGTCAAAAGGCCGGTTCTTCAATGCGTTCATCCGAGATCGGTAGAGGTACCATCTGGTCGAGCGGAGCCAGCCGGGATGAGATCCGGACGCAATGAAGGATCGGCCGGTCGCCGGCAGTCTCCCCGATGCTTTGCGGATGGCAGGGGCTGCTTGGGACCAGCATTGTCATAAGTCCAATCCAAGAAGCTTCGAACAAGAAGACGACGCCAAGGGGTCCTGCGTGAGGAATAAATCCAAGTCTCAACGGCCGCTGAAGGATTTCTAAAGACCTTGCTGCAACGATTGCTGCCGAGAGGCTCAGACATGCCCCGTTCAAAAGCTATGGCCGAAACGCCGGCCGAGACGTTTCCGGCGGAAGATATTGATGCTCTGCGGCGTGTGCTCGACGCTGTGCCGCATCCGATCTTCATCAAGGACGACCAGCACCGTTTTGTCGTGCTGAATCAAAGCATGTGCGAGCTCATGGGGCATCGACACGAGCAACTGGCCGGCAAGACAGATCACGACTTCATGCCAAAGGAGATTGCAGACGTCTTTCGGCGGATCGACCAGCTGGTGCTGGAGACCGACGAAATCAACGAAAACGAGGAGTTCATCCGCGGTAACCATGGAGAGGTTCGCACCATCCTGACCCGAAAGAAACGGGCCTGCCTTGCTAACGGCACCCGCCTCGTCATCGGTTCCCTGTCCGATATCACCGAACTGAAACAGCGTGAGGCCTCGTCGCGACTTCTGTTCGACAGCAACCCTGTTCCGATGTGGGTATTCGAGAAAAGCAGCTTGCGGTTTCTGGCTGTCAACGACGCTGCGGTCGAGAGTTACGGCTACACTCGAGAGCAGTTCCTGGCGATGACATTGCTCGACATCAGGCCGGCTCAGGATGCCGACGCACTGCGCAAGATGGCCGGAACGAAAAGGGATAGTTACGACACTGGCCAGACATGGCGTCACCTGAAGGCGGACGGAAGCCTTATCGACGTCATCGTCTACTCCCAGAGGTTCCAATATGAAGGCCGCGCGGCGGCAATGGTGGCGGTCGTCGATGTGACTGAACGCAAGCGGGCAAATGACGAACTCCGCCGCACCCGCGAATTTCTCGACACGATCATCGAAAACGTTCCCGCCATGCTTTTCGTCAAGGAAGCTCTAACTCATCGCTACATCCTGATGAACCGCGCGGGCGAGGAATTGCTCGGCATTCCTCGCGATGAACTGATCGGCAAGACGGATTACGACCTCTTTCCAAGGGATGAGGCGGATTTGTTCTTCATGCGCGACCAGGAAGTGTTGCGTGCCGATCGTCTGCAGATCGCAGAGGAGGAGACTGTCCGCACGCGCTCCAATGGGATGCGCGACCTCATGATGAAAAGACTCGCAGTCGACAGTGACGATGGAAAAAACAAATACCTGCTCGGCGTTGCCGAGGACATAACCGAGCGCAAGCGCGCCGTGGCGCGCATTGCCCATCTGGCAAACCACGACGCGCTTACCGATCTTCCGAACCGTCCCGCCTTTGCGGAGCGTCTGAATTTTACCCTTGAGCGGGCGTCATCGAACAGCGAGCGCTTCGCGGTCCTGTGTCTCGACCTGGACGGGTTCAAGGATATCAACGACGTGTTTGGCCACTCGGCGGGAGACGAACTTCTGCGCAAAATGTCGAGCCGTCTTGCCGCGGCGGCGAACGGCGCATTCCTGGCCCGCATTGGCGGCGACGAGTTCACCCTGGTTGTCGCCGACGGCCCGCAGCCTGCGACCGCGGTTGCGCTTGCCGATCGTCTACTGGAAACAGCGGCGGAAGACTTCGACATCGAGGGTCAAAATCTGCGCGTCGGGCTGAGCATCGGAATCGCCTTTTTCCCAAACGACGGCACGACTGCGGCCACGCTCCTCAGCAATGCGGACGCCGCGCTCTATCGTGCGAAGGCTGCGGGTCGTGGCGTGTTTCGCGTGTTCGAAGCCGATATGGACAGGCGGCTGCGTGAACGACGCGTCCTTCAGCAGGATCTCCGGTCGGCGATCCTTCGCAAGGAGCTGATGTTGCACTACCAACCACAGGCCCTGGTCTCCGGCGAGATCATCGTCTTTGAGGCCTTGGCCCGCTGGCGACATGCAGTGCATGGCATGGTTTCACCATCCAAGTTCATCCCGCTGGCTGAAGAAAGCGGGCTGATCATTCCGATTGGCGAGTGGATTCTCCGTGAGGCTTGTCGGGAGGCTGCATCCTGGGCGAATCCCCTCCAGATCGCGGTCAATCTTTCGCCGGTCCAGTTCCGTCACGGCAATCTTCCGGCCTTGGTGCACACAATCCTGCTCGAGACCGGCCTAGATCCTGGCCGCCTGGAGCTCGAAATTACCGAGGGCGTGCTGTTTGACGACTTTTCACGCGCGAGCTCGATCCTCAGGCGGCTGAAAACCCTTGGCGTGAAAATAGCCATGGACGATTTTGGCACCGGCTACTCGTCTCTTTCCTACCTGCAATCCTTCCCGTTCGATAAGATCAAGATCGATCAATCGTTCGTCGCCAAGCTCAAGAACACGCCCCAATCCAGCGCCATTATCCGCGCCATCGTCGGATTGGGACGCGGGCTCTCCATGAACATCGTCGCGGAAGGCGTGGAGACATCGGCGCAACTTGATTTCCTGCGTGCCGAGGATTGCAATGCGGTGCAGGGCTTCCTGGTCGGCCGGCCTCATCCCATCGAGCGATATGCCAGGCAGGTCGGCCGATATGAGGTCGCAGCGATCCGTTAGAAATCACGGATCGCTGACCTCAACCGACGTTTAAGGCCAAAGAAGCGCCGAAGGAACAAATCGCGGCGCCGCCACGTTGCATTTCCAGTGCAATGCTTGTGACAGTGAGGCTGTTGTCTTGGCGCCGAGAGCAAATTGGAAGGGCTTCCTGAAAATTGGAGAGTTTAGCTGTCCGGTGGCGCTCTATACGGCAGCCTCGGCCTCCGAGCGGATCGCCTTCCACACGATAAACCGCGCCACGGGACACAGGGTGCATCGCGCGTTCGTCGATAGCGACACCGGCAAACCCGTCGAGAAGGACGATCAGGTCAAAGGGTATGAGATCAGCCCGGGTGACTACGTCATGCTCGAACCCGACGAGGTCGCAGACGCTGTCCCCGAAAGCGACAAGACGCTATCGGTTTCGGCCTTCATCGGCTGTTCCGAGGTCGACGACGTGTATTTCGACAAGCCGTATTACCTCGCCCCGCCGGACAAACACGCGGAAGAGGCATTCGGGCTGATCCGCGAAGGCATGCGCAGGAAGAAAGTCGCCGCGATCGCCCAGACCGTCCTGTTCCGGCGTGTCCGGACCCTGCTCATCCGGGCCTATGACGAAGGGCTGGTCGCAACCACGCTGAACTTCGACTACGAAGTGCGCTCGGCGGACGAGGCCTTCGACGACGTCCCGGACCTGAAGATCAAGGGCGATATGCTCGAACTGGCCGAACACATCATCAAGACCAAAAAGGGGAAATTCGATCCAACCAAATTCGACGACCGCTACGAGACGGCGCTTGCCGAGGTTGTAAAAGCAAAGCTCGAGGGCAAAAAGATCGCAATTCCCAAGCAGCCCAAGCGGGAGAAGGTCGTCGATCTTATGGACGCGCTGCGCCAGAGTGCCGGCATTGGCGGCAAGCAGCCCTCGACCAGGAAGCCCCCGGCAAAATCAAAGCCGGCGCGCCACGCAAAGGCGAAGGAGACTGCGCCGCCCCGGAAGGCCAGCTGACAAATGGCGCTCGAGACTTACCGCAAGAAGCGCAACTTTCAGTCACCCGGTCCGTTCCTCAATCCCGCCTCCTCCAGGCGCCTATTTTCGCTTTCCAGCCTCCGAGTTGATGCTCTTGCGCAGCGCATCCATGATGTTGATTACGTTGCTGGGCGGTTGCTCGGCCTTCGCCTTGGCTGGACGCTTCCTGCCTTTCTTCTTCGAGGCAATGATCTCCAGCAGCCGCGCCTGGACCGGATCTCCGGTCATGCCTGAATCCCATTGCCTGGTTCGCTCATCGATCAAGGTCGAGACCATATCCATCATTTTCGGGTCGGGTTTGGCATCGTCGATCTTGCCGAAATAATCCTCGGGATCGCGAACCTCGTCGCCATAGCGCAGTGTCCACAGCACGATGCCCTTGCCTCGCGGTTCGAGCATGACGGCACGCTCGCGGCGGTACATGACCAGTCGCGATATTCCGACTGTCCCTGTCGACTGCATCGCGTCGCGAATGACCGAAAATGCCTCCTCCCCGACCGGATCGTCCGGGGTGAGGTAGTGGGGCTTGTCGTACCAGATCCAGCCGATGCTGTCGGCATCGACGAACATGTCGATGTCGATGGTACGCGTGCTCTCCAGCGCGACCGCGTCGAGTTCATCATCCTCGAGAAGGACGTATTCGTCCTCGCCGCGCTGATATCCCTTCACCTCGTCGTCCTCAGCAACGGGCTTGCCGCTGACGGCATCGACATATTGGCTGACGACGCGATGCCCACTCTTGCGATTGAGCGTATGGAATCGGACCTTTTCCCTCTCGGTGGTAGCGGGTGTCATTGCGACCGGACAGGTCACGAGCGAGAGCTTCAGATAGCCTTTCCAGAAAGGACGCGGCGCCATCAAGGACCCCCGGGGGGAAGGTGCAAAACAGTCGAACGCGCCAGGGTGATCGTTGTTCCAGCAGCGTTTCGCCGCGCATCCCAAGGCTGGGCGGCAAGATCGCCCGCCTTCGACCGCAGGACTGGGCATCAATCGCCCATTCCGCTAAATCTTATCGACGGATGACGAAACAATTGCCTTCGATCGCCGTTTCGCCAAATCATCCCTGGGAAGGCAAAGACAATGATCCTTGACGTGCCGAGATTCAGAGATCGAGCGGATGCGGGGCGCCAGCTTGCCGCCGCATTGATCGGGTTCGCGGCGGCCGATCCGCTGGTGCTGGCGCTGCCGCGCGGCGGGGTTCCGGTTGGCTTCGAAGTGGCGAAGGCGCTCCGTGCCCGGCTCGACGTGCTGCTTGTGCGCAAGATCGGCGCACCGGGCGATCCCGAATACGGTATCGGCGCGGTCGTCGACGGGGAAAATCCGCAGCTCGTGCTGAACGAGGAGGCGATGGCTTTGGTGCAGCCGTCAGACGATTACGTCGAGGCAGAAAAACGGCGGCAGCTCCTCGAAATCGAGCGCCGCAGAAACCTCTATCTCGGCAGCAGGCCTGCGGCTCCAGTCCTGGGCCGGACCGTCATTGTCGTCGATGACGGCATAGCGACCGGAGGAACGGTCAGAGTGGCGCTCAAGGCGCTGAGGAAGGATCGGGCCGGCCATGTTGTCTTGGCCGTTCCGGTAGCGCCCCGGGAGACGCTGGACCTGATAAATCCCGATGTGGACGAAGTGGTCTGTCTCGCCACGCCCGAACCGTTTGTTGCGGTGGGCCGGTATTATGAGAATTTCGAGCAGACCACGGATACGGAGGTGGTCCGGCTGCTGCAGCAGGCAGAGCGGTTCGAGAATAAATCATCGATGCAATCTGCCGGTTAGCTCATCGCCGACAGCCGGGGGCGCACGCACCGGCGATATTTTCTTTCTGGTGATTGCGGGCCACGGTCTTCGCGAAGCGGAGCGCAGAACCCGGGATTGACGCAAGAGGGTGTAGTTGCGTGGCTTCAACTTGACAGGTGACGGCAGTAATGCTAGGAATTTATCCATAGTGCTGATTTGCGCCGACGACCGCCGCAAGGCGGTTTTTTGTTTCAGGCATCACCCTTCGCCGGGCCGTAGGGAGATCGAGGCGGACCTCGCCCGGGAGCCGCTGAAGACGATGATGGGCTGACGGTGCTTGCCTGCCTGCGGACCAAAGGCCGTTGACCTGCAACTTTCCCCGGGCCGGTCACTCCTTGACGTAGGCGCCCGGCTGGTGGCCGCTCTTGGGGGTCTTGGCATCCTTGGAGCGCCCGGCGATCGAGGGGCCTGCACCGGACGTCTTTTGTGTCGCGGCACTTGGGGTGGCTTGCCTGGCCGGATTCTGCCCTTCGGACTGACGGGTCTTGTCCTCCACCTCGCCCTTTGACCGTGTCAGGCCCATTCCACCGGCAGGCTTCTTGTTGCCGGCCGCCTCTTGGGAGAATTGGTCCGAAGCGTCCGCATCGGTCTTGGCCGGGTATTTGGTTGCGCCGTGTTCGTAACGGGTGTCGTTTCTAGCCATAGCGTTTCTCCAATTGCCTCGCTCACCTGGATGTTGCGCGGCACCGCGCCGTCAAACGGGCGCGGCGCCTGCTGGCGCGGCTGCCGATAGTCCGCAAACGCTCAGGCGTCCTTCGCCAGTCAGGCCTCTCGCCATGGCGTGCGTAGGATGTCGGCGCCGGGCTGCTCGTCGAACAGGACCGCGCAGCCGCGCGCCAGCGCTACCGGCGACAGGGCATTGGCCACGGTTTCGTCCGGCGAGATGAAGTCGCCGGTCAGTACCCGCCACTCTTCCACGGCTTTGGCCATCGACACCAATCGCCCCGCGGCGCGGCCGGTCGTACAGGCGTTTATGACGGAAACGAGATCGATCATTTGGAACTGGCCCATCACAGGCCTCCGCAAACAGCGTCCCTTTCCGACTATGAACGTCGCGGGGATCGACAATGTTCCCGGCCTGGCCGAAAAGGGCGAGCGGTGCGAACTTGCCATCAACCATTCGGCTTCAGGCGCGGTGCATCACATCGCCCCTCAGAAGCCCCACCGGTGTCGCGCCCACAGAGCTAAGCATCCTCTTGAGCGCTACCGCGACCCCTATGGTGGCACCTCTTTCGCTTTCAGCCGCCCGTTTCGGTCTCGATCACGACAAGCCGGTCGGTCCCGGACTCCGCGCCCCACACCTCGCCGGGACGCCCATTGAGCTGACGCACATTGGCGTTGTCGCGATCGGACGGGAAGCTCGCGAAGGTCTCCGTTTCCGGGTCGAAGCGGACGATGGCATTGGCGCTGAAATCGGTGAGCCAGACCTTGTCGCTTTCATCGACATAGACAGCGTAGGCCTGGGGCTCGTCTCCAGGCAGCTTCCAGCTCCGCCAATCCTTCGCCGCCGGATCGAAGACGCTGACCTGGCCGGCGTCCCATTCGCTGACCCAAATGCGACCTTTGGAATCAGACCAGACGCGGCGGGCGCCCTGATCCGCGGTCGGCGGGTCGATCGGGGAAGCCTCGCCGGTCGAAAGATCGATCCGGGCGATATGGTTGCCGGCGAGCGAGGCGTAGTAGACCTCGCCGGACGGCGTGGTCGTGATCCCGTAGGGGCCGCGACCGCGCGGCGCGTTCCAGACGTCGACCCTGCCACTTGCCGGATCGAGCCTGCCGTAGATACCGCTCTGCCCCGTGAACCAGAGCCGCCCGTTCTTGTCGAGGGAACCAGTGTTGAGGTTCGCGTTGGCGTGCCCCTCGGGGAGCGGAAAGGCCTTCACCGCCTCCGTCTCGGGATCGACGCGCACGATGGCGTTGAGGCCGCTGTCGGTCACCCAGGCGGCGCCGTCGGGACCGACAATCACGCCGTGCGGCGCCGAGCCGTCGCCGAGGGTGACGTGCTCGACCTCGCCTGTCTCAGGACTGAGCCGCCCAAGCGCGCCTTGCCCCTGGGCGGTGTACCAGACGGATCCATCCGGAGCCGGAGCCACATCGTGCGGGCCGGCGCCCTCCGGAACGGGATAGTAGCGGACCTCCTGCTCGGCGGCACGCGCGGCTGCCGAGCAGAGCAGCGCGGCGAACAAAGTCGACACAATCGTACGAAGCATGGCGAACTCCTCACATCGCGAGTTCATTTGCACAGTGAACGATCCGACGCGCCCTTTTCGTCTTTTGGATGGCATGTCAGCGGTTGTGAGGTTGACCATCAAGAGGCTTCGCAGGCACTGGCGAATGGGAAGACCCCGCGCTCGCGTCATCTGGTGGAGACCGCCCGCATGCAAATTGATCCGGATCAACGTGTTCACGTGCTGACGCTATAGGCTGAGTTACCAATTGGGGACCGCAGATGAAACTCCTCATTGCCGCAGCGCTTGCAACCATGGCCTGCAAGGCGTCCACCGCGCAGGAAATGAGCTATGGCGAGGCGGAATACCTAAACTCCTGCGCGGTCTGCCACGGCCTTTACGGCAGGGGCGATGGGCCCTTGGGCGATGTGCTGTTGAAGCGCCCGGCCGACCTGACAAGTCTTTCCGAACGGAACGGCGGCGCGTTTCCCTATTCGAGGGTGTTCGCGACGATCGACGGTCGCTATGCCGTGTCAAGCCATGGCGATCGCGAAATGCCTGTGTGGGGTCGCCAGTTCCTCGAAGAGGACGTAAAAGTCTATGGCCCCAGTGGCGGCGAGATTGTCACGACGGAACGCATCCACAACCTGGCCAGTTACATCGAGACGCTGCAGCATTAGATTCCGGCAGCCGCGAAGTTCGCAAATGGCTTGCTGTATGGATTGGTGCACGTTCCCAGGCGCCAGCCAACCTGGCTCCGGACCGCTATGATTCATACCTGCCCGAGCTTGGATGAACGCGTTGGTCGGATTCATGCCAGGCAGCGTCTCGGCGCCGTGTCATTTTGGTGAAGAC
Source organism: Mesorhizobium sp. (assembly GCF_004962245.1). Classification (GTDB taxonomy): domain Bacteria; phylum Pseudomonadota; class Alphaproteobacteria; order Rhizobiales; family Rhizobiaceae; genus Mesorhizobium. The sequence continues at coordinate 237,515 of NZ_SUHQ01000006.1, forward strand.
CGGCCTGCGGCGGCGCAAGATGTATAGACAACCGGCCGCAACTGGTGTTCGTTTCCAATCCGACCGCATGCAATTTTTGGAAAATGCAGGAACCGTAACGGCATGGACGCTACCGGCTTGTTCGACCTGACGGGAAAGAAGGCGCTGGTGACGGGCGCCAGCCGTGGCATCGGCCAGGCTATGGCGGAGGCGCTCTCCGCGGCTGGTGCCGACGTCGCGGTGACCGCTCGCGACGAAACATCCCTTCGTGAGACAGCGGACCGAATTGGCGCTGTCGGCCGAAGGTCGCTTTGCCGGTCTCTCGACGTGCTCGACACCGATCGCATCCGCGTGGTGGTCGACGAAGTCGCGGAAGCCTTTGGCGGGCTCGACATTCTGGTCAACAACGCCGGCTACGAGGAAGTCCGGGCCTCGCTCGACGTGGATGAGGCGGTGTGGGACCGCATCATATCGACCAATCTGAAAGGCGCCTTCTTCTGCGCGCAGGCCGCGGCGCGGCGGATGTCCGCCGGCAAGAGCGGCGGCGCGATCATCAATCTTTGCTCGCTGACCTCCTATGTCGGCATTCCGACCGCGGTGCCCTACGGCTCGTCCAAGTCCGGACTTCTGGGCATGACGCGCGCGCTCGCCGCGGAATGGGCATCGCTCGGCATCCGCGTCAACGCCATCGCTCCAGGGTATTTCCATACGGCGATGACGGATGTCTTCTATGAGGATCCCGACTGGCAGGCGGCGATGCTGGCCAAGATCCCGCAGCGGCGCTTCGGCACGATGCAGGATCTGGCCGGAGCCGTCGTGTTCCTTGCGAGCGGGGCATCCGCTTATGTCACCGGGCACTGCCTCCCTGTCGACGGCGGCTACCTAGCATCCATCTGAGCGACATAGGTGCGGTGCAACAGGAAGCGTGTAGACCCGACTTGTATATGGTTGTATATACCACCTCAAACGCTGGGCGTTCTTGCATGCGACCGGCGACGAAAGGGGAACCACAATGCAGCAGGAGCCTTTCCGGGCCGTAGCTTCGCACGAAGCGGAAGGCGGCAGGGAAATCGCGGTCGCGGTGCGCAACGTCGGGATGGATTTCGACGGGGTTCATGCCGTCAAGAATGCGTCCTTCGATCTGCCGAAGGGCCGGTTCCTCACCATTCTGGGGCCTTCGGGGTCCGGCAAGACGACCCTCCTGCGAATGATCGCCGGGTTCCAGACCCCGAGCAGCGGCGAGATCTTCATCAACGGCCAAGCGGTGAGCGCGGTGCCACCGCACAAGCGCTCGATCGGCATGGTCTTTCAGAGGCTTGCGCTGTTTCCGCATATGACGGCGGCCGAGAATGTCGCCTTCCCGCTGAAGATGCGTCGGCGCGACGCACGCACCATTGCGGACCGCGTCGAGCGCTATCTCGCGCTGGTCCGGCTCGGGGGCTATGGCGGCAGGCGCATTCACGAACTTTCCGGCGGGCAGCAGCAGCGCGTCGCGATCGCGCGGGCATTGGTGTTCGAACCCGACCTGCTGCTTCTCGACGAGCCGCTGGCCGCGCTCGACCGAAAGCTGCGCGAGGAAATGCAGCTCGAATTCCGCCGCATCCAGCGCGAGCTCGGTGTCACCACGATCAACGTCACCCACGACCAGCGCGAGGCGCTGGTGGTCTCGGACGACATTGTCGTCATGGATCAGGGCGAGATCCAGCAGAAGGCGCGGCCGATCCACGCCTACCGCCAGCCCCGCAACGCCTTCGTCGCCGACTTCATCGGCGTCACCAACTTCATTGCCGGTACGGTACGGTCCATCTCGGAAGCAGGCGACGTCTCCATCCTTCGGGGTGATCTGGTGCTTGCCGGAAAGGTCGGCGATCCGGTCAATCCGCCCGCCGAGGGCGGCAAGGCATCGGGAGCGATCCGCGCAGAACAGATCCGTCTCGCCGGCGATGCTGCTCAGCTGTCGAAGCTCGACTGCGTGTTGGCCGGGACCGTCACCGACACGATCTTCGAAGGCGAGCGCATGGTCTACGAGGTGGCCTGCGCCGCGATTGGCGACGAGGTCATTCGCGTTTTCGACCATGATCCCGCCGCGCACACGCAGTTCGACATAGGCGAAGGCGTGTTCCTGGGGTGGAATGCCAGGGACATGCTTGTTTTTCGATAGAACCGGAAACCGGTCAAACCCAGAGGAGAATGCAGATGAAGCGCTTCAAGCCGACATTATCCCATCTTTCCCGCAGAACCTTCCTTCAGGCTACCGCCGCGCTCGGCGGCGCCTCAGCGCTCGGCCTGCGCGGCGCCTATGCGCAGGAACCGGAAAAGCCGGCGGAGATCATCGTGCGCGCCTGGGGCGGCAGCTGGGTGGACAGCCTAAAGGCCGGCGTGTCCGACAGCTTCACCAAAAAGACGGGGATTGCCGTCCGTCACGACCTGACCGAAGACAACGAGATCCAGCCCAAGGTCTGGGCCGCCGTGGCGCAGAACCGGGTCCCGCCGATCCACATCAACTGGGACACCACCACCAACGCCACGAAATCGGCACTGCGCGGCGTGACGGAAGACCTCTCCGACCTGCCGAACCTCGCCAATGTGACGGACCTTGCCAAGCCTGCCGGCCTGGAAGGCTTCCCGATCGTCAATACGTACGGCTACGTCTATGTGCTAGCCTATCGGCCCGCGGCGTTCCCGGACGGACCGCCCAAGTCCTGGAAGGATCTTCTCGACCCGAAGTTCAAGGGTCGGCTTGCCTTCTACAATGACGGCATCGGCTTCCATTTCCCAGCACAGGTCGCCGGTGGCGGCAAGCTGGAGGACATACCCGGCAACATGCAGCCGGCTTGGGATTTCATCACCAAGATGAAGGGGCAGCAGCCGCTGCTCGGGGAGGATCCCGACTTCACCACCTGGTTCCAGAACGGCGAGATCGACGCCGCCTGCACCATCTCGACCAACGCGCGAGAGGCCCGCAAGAACGGTGTGGAAATCGAATGGGTCGTGCCGGAAGAGGGCGCGAAGTTCGACACGGACGGTCTGTGGATTCCCAAGGGCCTGCCGGAAAACGAACTCTACTGGGCCAAGCAGTACATCAACCATGCACTGACCAAGGAAGCCCAGCAGGTCTGGCTGGACGGCCTCGGCTTGCCGGGCGTGGTGCCGGGCCTCACACCGCCTAAGGACCTGGTGGACGATCCGTCCTATCCGACCACCGAAGAGGATTTCCAGCACCTCATCCGCATCTCGTCGAAGGTCCAGGTCGAGAATGAGAGCGAGTGGTTTTCCAAGTTCAAGGCGATCATGCAGGGTTGACGCCGGTCGCCCGGTGCCGCCCCGGCGCGGCACCGACTCCTTCACGACGTCGGAATACGGATTTTTCATGCGGGCAGCCAGGACAGCCTATCCCCTGAAATGGCGCATCATGGATGCGCTGGAAGGCGTTGCCGCGGCCATCTGGCCGGCGCGGTTCAGGCGCGCTACACCCTATCTGATGCTGCTTCCGGCGGTGCTGCTCGTCGGGCTGCTGGTGCTCGGTCTCATCCAGATCGCGGATGCGAGCCTGCGCACGCTCGACACCACCACCTTCCAGTTCTCGGACGACTATTCCATCGCCAATTTCCAGCGGGCGCTGACCGAGCCGCTGTTCCTCGTTGTCGCGCGGCGCAGCCTCATCGCCGCCCTGATCGTCACGGCGGTGACGCTCGTCTTCGCCTTCCCCTATGCCTATCTGATGGTGCGCACGGCTTCGCCACGACTGCGCAAGTTCCTGCTGATTGCGCTGTTCCTGCCCTTCTTCATCGGCCAGGTGGTGCGTGCCTATGGCTGGCTGATCATCCTCGGCAACCAGGGCATGGTGAACGAGGCGCTCGGCCTTGTCGTGGTCGCTCCAATGCGGCTCATCTACAACTATCCCGCCGTGCTGTTCGGCCTCGTCCAGTACATGCTGCCCTTCGCCGTCCTGATGCTCGCGCCGGCACTCACGGCAATTCCCGAAGAGCTGGAGGCGGCCGCCGGATCGCTCGGCGCGAACTGGGTCCGCACGTTCATCCATGTCGTGCTGCCACTCGCTCGTCCGGGCTTCATCGGCGCCGGCGTGGTGGTGCTGACGCTTTCGCTCACAGATTTCGCGGTCCCAGCGATCCTTGGCGGCGGCTCGCAGGACTTCACCGCCAACGCCATCTACGACCAGTTCTTCCGAACGTCCGACCAGGGCCTCGGCGCGACGCTGGCGCTTATGCTGGTCGCGCTCGGGTCAATCCTTGTCGGCCTTGTGTTCGCGCTGTTCGGAGCCGGAACGCTCGCCATGGGGAGGTCGCGGGCGTGAGCTATTCGCGCAGCAAATCCGTTGTCCTGTGGACACTGGTGACGATCGCCCTGGTGACGCTTTCGGCACCGACGATCGTGGTGCTCGGCGCTTCCTTCACCGGCGGCAACATCATCACCTTTCCGCCGGACGGGCTGTCGCTGCGGTGGTACGCGCGCATCTCGCAGGCCTCCGACCTGCGCAACGCTTTCCTGCGCACGCTCCAGGTCGCGACGGTCTGTACGATCGTTGCCATTCCCGTGGGCACGCTGGCCGGCATCACGCTGGCGAAATATGCGGTGCGTTTCGAGAAGGCGATCCAGGTCTATCTGCTTTTGCCCTTCACCATCCCGCTGATCGGATCGGGCATCGGCCTCATGCTGATCTTCGGCAAGGCCGGCTTTCTCGGCCAGCTCTGGCCGGTCGGCATCGCCTGCTGCGTCATCAACCTCCCCTTCATGATCTGGGCGGTCACGGCGAGTGCCACCGGGCTTGACCCGGACCTGGAACTGGCCGCCGCCAATTGCGGCGCGCCGCCGCTCCAGGTGTTCTTCTCCGTTACCTTGCCGGCGGTGATGCCGGGGGTGATCACCGGCTCGCTGCTGATGTTCATCCTTGCGCTCAACGAATTCCTGGTCAGCCTGCTGCTCGTCGATGCGCGCATCGTGACGCTGCCGGTGCTGATCTACAATTCGATCCGCTCGATCATCACACCGGACCTTGCCGCGATCTCCGTGGTCTTCATCGCCTGCTCGGCTGTCGCCATCTTTCTGCTCGACAGGCTGGTCGGGCTCGACATCTTCCTGAAATCGAAATGAGGAATGCCGGCCTGCCGGGCCGGAAAGGGAAATCCTATGCCAAACGTATCGTTCCATGATTTGAGCCAGCTCGATGCCGCTGGTCGCGCGGCATTAATGCGGCGCTCCGAGACCGATCTCTCCGGCTTTGTGGAAAAGGCCGCACCGATCATCGAGGCGGTCCGGGCCGAAGGCGACGCCGCGCTCGTCCGCTTCGCCCGCGACCTGGACAAGGCAGATCTCGATGCGTCGCGGCTCAAGGTCAGCCCCACCGAATTCGACGCCGCCTTCGGCATGGTGGACGAGAACGTGGTCGCCGCCATTCGCTTCGGCATCGACAACATCCGGCATTTCCATGAAGAGCAGAAGCCGGAAGCCATGTGGCTCAAGGAAATGCGGCCCGGCGCCTATGCCGGGGACCGCTTCACGCCGATCCGCTCGGTGGCGCTCTATGTCCCGCGCGGCAAGGGGGCGTTCCCTTCGGTCACAATGATGACCGCAGTGCCCGCCGTGGTGGCGGGCGTCCCGGAACTCGCTATCGTCACGCCGCCGGCGCCCGACGGTTCGGTGGACGCAGCGATGCTGGTCGCGGCACGCATCGCCGGCGTCGAAACGGTCTACAAATGCGGCGGCGCGCAGGCGGTCGCCGCGGTCGCCTACGGCACCGAGACGGTCAAGGCCGCACTCAAGATCGTCGGTCCAGGCAGCCCCTGGGTCGTCGCGGCCAAGCGGCTGCTTGCCGGAGTGATCGATCCCGGCCTTCCCGCCGGTCCGTCCGAAGCGATCATCCTCGCCGACGACAGCGTGCATGGCGGGCTGGCCGCGCTCGACCTCCTCATCGAGGCGGAGCATGGGCCGGACTCATCTGCCTATCTGGTGACCCACAGCCGCCGCGCGGCGGAGGAGGCACTGGCGGCGTTGCCCGAGCACTGGGCACGCATGACCGAGCAGCGGGTAGCGTTCTCCACCGCGGTGCTGACCGGCGCCTCCGGCGGCATCGTGCTGACGGCGTCGATCGAGGAGAGCTACCGCTTCATCAACGACTACGCACCGGAGCATCTGGAGATCCTCTCCACCGATCCCTTCGCGCACCTTGGCCACATCACCGAAGCCGCCGAGGTCCTGATGGGGCCGCACACGCCGGTCTCGATCGGCAATTTCGGGCTAGGCCCCAATGCCGTCCTGCCGACCAGCCGCTGGGCGCGTACCTGCGGGCCGCTCTCGGTCACGGATTTCATCAAGCGCTCTTCCATCGGCTACGTGACGGCCGCGGCCTATCCGGAGTTCGCGCGCCATGCGCGTACCCTTGCCCGCTATGAAGGTTTCTCCTCGCATGAACACGCCGTCTCCGACGTGCGCGACCAATATCTGGTGCGGTAGCGGACGATGAAGGCGGCCAGACTCCACGCGGCGGGCGATTTGCGGGTTGAGGATGTGCCATCTCCCGGCGAACCGGCGCCTGGCTGGGTGCGGCTCAGGGTGACGGCCGCCGGCATCTGCGGCTCCGACCTCCACAACTTCCGCACCGGTCAGTGGATCAGCCGCGCGCCGAGCGTCGCCGGGCATGAGTTCGCCGGCGAAGTGACCGCCGTGGGGGCCGAAGTGTCCCAGCTGGCCATCGGAGACCGGGTCGTCGCCGATTCGCGTTTCTGGTGCGGCGAATGTGCTGCCTGCCGGGCCGGCCTGCACAATGTCTGTGCCAGGCTGGGCTTTGTCGGCGAGGTCTGCGACGGCGGCTTCGCGGAAGAGACGGAGCTGCCGGCGCGGCTGCTCCTGCGCCACGACCCAGCGCTTGATCCCGCAGTTGCCGCCATGGCGGAGCCGCTGGCGGTCGCCCTGCACGCAGTGCGGCGGCTGTCGGCCCCGGCCGGGGCGCCGGTGCTTGTCGCCGGCTGCGGCCCGATCGGCGGGTTGGCTGCGCTCATCCTGTCGCGGGCCGGCGAGAGACCGGTCCTCGTCGCCGACCGCAATGCAGCGCGTGCGGGCCTTGTGGCCGAGGTGACCGGCGCGACCATTGCCGACCTGGACGCCCTGCCCTGCGATCCCACCCTGCGCCATGCCATCGACGCGACGGGAAGCGTGGCGGTGATGACGCGGCTGCTCGATCTTTTGGCCGGCGGTGGCACGCTGGCGCTGGTCGGCATTTCGCATGGCCGCCTCGATCTCGACCCGAACCTCCTGGTCGAGCGCGAGATCGCACTGGTCGGCTGCCATGCCTTTGCCGACGAACTGGCCCCGGCCGTCGCGATGCTTGGTGATCTCGCCCCCGCGCTGTCGCGCTTCGTGGCCGAGGAGATCGCGATCGGCGAGATTCCCGCCGCCTACCAGCGCCTGATCGCGGGCGCGAGCGGCGGCCTGAAGACCATCGTCCGAATGGAGACAGGACGATGATCAAGCTTCCCGAGACCGCCGGGCCGCTCTATGAAAAAGTCAAGGACTACGTGCTCGGCAACATCGGCAGCGGCAAATGGCCGAAGGACCGGAGGCTGCCTTCCGAGAACGAGCTGGTCGCCACGCTCGGCATCTCGCGGATGACCGTGCACCGGGCGCTGAGGGAGCTGACCTCGGAAGGCCACCTCCTGCGCATCCAGGGCGTAGGCACCTTTGTGGCGCCGCCGAAACCGCAATCTGCCCTCATCGAAATCAGGAACATCGCTGGCGAGATCGCCGCGCGCGGCGGACGCCACAGGGCCGAGGTCGTCATCGTCGAGAAGATCCGCAACCCGGGACTGGACCTCGTCGTCACCTTCGAATTCATGCGCCGCAGACCGGTCGCCCATTCGATCATCGTGCATTTCGAGGACGAGGTGCCCGTCCAACTCGAGGAGCGCTTCGTCAATCCGGCTCCCGCACCGGACTATCACCGGCAAGATTTCGTTGCGACCACCACCTACGACTATCTGCAGCGGGCGACGCCGCTGACGGAGGTGGAGCACGTGATCTCGGCCGTCGCCGCCGACGAAATGGCCGCCCGCCGGTTGATGATCCGGCCAGGCGACCCCTGCCTGCTCCTGCATCGGCGGACCTGTTCGGGCGCGATTGTCGCCACCGTCAACAAGCTCACCTATGTCGGCAGCCGCTATTCGTTGGGCAGCCGCTACGCGCCCTCGCCCGCCGTATGGGCAAGGACCCGCTGCGAAGCCGAGGCGGTGGCGCTTCTTATCTCGGGCACAGCGCGCGACGGTTCATCCATGCCATGAGCGCTTCGACCTATCGCCCAGCAGCACCAAGTGGGCCCTCTTCCTGATGGGCTTCAATTCGGTACCGAAACCGGCATCGATTGGGACTGAAGTGCGTTTCTTCGTGCCGCTGATGAGCAGGCTTGTAGCAGCCACCTGCTACCAACGACATGGACTTTGGCGCTATCTAATATGAATGGCGTATCTCACTGAGGCAGTGTAGGCTTTGCCTGACAAGAAGAATGAGCCGTACAAACGGCAACGCTGATCGAATCTGGGAGGATTCATGGTTGAGATCATCTCCAAGCGGGATGGCCCGCGGCGCGAGGACGTACAAGTCAAAAGACTGATCGAGCAGAACCGCTCGACCATCGTTCGCCTTGCCGACCAGATCAGCGGCGGCGGCTATTCGGCTTCCAGGAAGCCACGCCAGCAACCGAAGGCGGCAGGCCTGATCATCCATGTGGGGAGCAGCAAGACACCTGCGGCCGACGCCAAGCCATCCATCCAAGTCACCATGAACGGCCGGGTGATCTCAAAGGACCAGAACACAGGCCGCCAGCTTCACCATATCGGCGACATCCGCAATCGAGGCGAGGACCAGATCTTCGTCCTGGCGACGAAGCAGAATGGCTTCTTCTCGCCGGTCGACGAAACCGTCGCCGAGGCGCTCGCCGACCTGGACGGGTCCCGCCTCGCCGCCGCCTATACCGAAGAACAGCTTGCCGCCGACATCGGCGCGAGACTCGGCATCAACTGACGAGCAGACGCTCGCACGTGTGCACGTCCAATCCGCGATAGCATTCGAACATAACAGCATACAGCAGTGGCATACCTCAAAGGTTCTGTGATGACTGGATGAAACGCGAGATAGGCCTCAATCAGATGAAGATCGATGCTCTTCCGGCGCGTGCGTCGCCAGCCACCGGGCGAATGGTTCTGGGCAACATCGACTATGATGAGCGCGCCACCATGCGCGCTTGGGAGAACTTTCTGGCCGACGAGCCCAAATGTGCCCGCGATCCGATCCAGCCAAGCCCCGTCCGCTCTCTCATCCATGATTCCTGGTATCGCAGCGCCACGGGCGGCATCAACGCCGAAGGTATTGAAGCGCCGCTAAGCAGTGATCGCGATGAGATCGAATATCTGACGCGGGCCAATGCCGAATTGCTCTCGGCGGCGCGGCGATCGTTCGCCTCGCTTGGCCAGTTACTGGACGGGACAGGCGCGATGCTGGTTCTGGCCGACAGCGACGGCGTGCTGATCGACGCCATCGGCGACAAGAAGACGTTGCATGACGGCATGGATATCCACCTGGCCATCGGCGGCAAATGGAACGAGGATGCCGTCGGAACCAATGGCATCGGTACGGCGCTGTGGACCGGTGAGCCGACTTTTGTCCATGCGGCCGAGCATTTCTGCGCCGGCATCAAATCCTGGACTTGCGCCGGCGCGCCGATCCGCGATCCCCTGGACGGCAAGATCATCGGCGTCGTCGACCTGTCTGGCTATTCGCCGATCTTCCGGCCGCACAACACCGCGCTCGTCGCCGCCACAGCCCGGCAGATCGAGAAGGCATTGGCCGAACAGCAGCAGGAACAGCGCACGCGCCTGCTCGAAGCCTTCATTTCGTCTGCCCCCAGCTACCGCCGAAAAGACGGGCTGGTGATCGTCGACCATCGCGGCCGCGCAATCTTCTGCAACAATGTCCCCGATGGCGAAACGACCGAGATGATGGACGGGCCGATGGAGCCAGGCCGTGGCCGCTGGCTCATGAATCTTCCTTCGTCCGGGGACGAAGGAGATCTCGCCAGGGCGCTACCGGCCCATCTGCGATCCTGCCACATCACACCGCTGAAGCTTGACGGCGACCTCCGCGGCGCAGCGCTGGTGTTCCCATCGGTGCCAGCAGTCTCCAGCGTGACGGTGGTCCGCGCGGAAGTCGATAAGCATCTTCGCGATGCTGTCGCCATGATTGTGGGCAATAGCGAGGCGCTGCTGGCCGCCGTCGACGTCGCCTGCCGTGTCGCCCGGTCGAACAACGTCGCATCGCTATTGATCGAAGGCGAGACGGGAGTCGGAAAGGAGCTGTTTGCGCGGCTCGTTCATGCCGGCAGCCGACGCACGGCGAATGACCCGTTCATAGCGATGAATTGCGGAGCGATCACCAGGGACCTGTTTGGCAGCGAATTGTTCGGCCATGTCGCCGGCGCATTTACGGGCGCCTCGCGTGAAGGCAAGCCGGGTGTTTTCGAGCTCGCCAGCGGCGGCGTGCTCAGTCTCGACGAGATTGGTGAATTGCCACTCGAGATCCAGCCGTTTCTGCTGCGTGTCCTCGAAGAGCGCGTGGTCCACCGGATCGGCGACAGCCGGGGGCGACCTGTGGACGTGCGACTGGTCGCCTCGACCAATCGCGATCTCAAGCAGGAGGTTGCGGCCGGTCGCTTCCGCCGCGATCTCTACTATCGAATTGGCGCAGTCTCGATCACCGTCCCACCGCTGCGCGAGCGCGGCGAGGACGTGCTTTTGCTGACCGAACATTTCAACCGGCAGATCGCGGCTGCGGCTGACGGGGAGCCACTGGAATTCTCGCACGAAGCGCTGGATGCCCTGCGTGCCTATCGGTGGCCGGGTAATGTGCGCGAACTGAAGAATCTCATCGGCCGGCTGCATGTTCTGGCGCGCGTCCGCGATATCGGACTTCACGACCTACCCGAGGAAATCACGGCGCCCAGCGCTGAATCGAGCGCCACGCCCGACAACGATACAACCCTCGCATCAGAGGCGCCTGAAGGCACGCTTGCCGAAGCGGAACGCCAGGCGATGAAAAACGCATTGGCAGCCGAAGGCGGCAATCTCAGCAGGGTCGCAGCGCGGCTCGGTATCTCCCGGCCGACGCTCTATCGCAAACTCGACCAGTACGGCATCCGCCGTCGCTTTTCCTGACAGCAACGAAACCCATGGCATTTGCGCCATGGGTGGGAGGAATTCTGGTGTTCGGCGCGCGCTCGCCCGCGCCGGGTCTAGGCAATTTATGGTACGATGACGCCACGGCCGGTGAACCGCCGGTTCTTGAAGTCGTCGAGCGCGGTGTTGATGTTGGCGAGATTGTATTCGGTGTAGTGCATCTTCACCTTGCCGTCGGCGTTCAGCTCCATCAGTTCGACAAGTTCGGTGAAATTGCCGACCAGGCTGCCGCCGATGTTGATCTCCTCGATGACCAGATGCGCGGTCGGCACGTTGACGGTGCCGCCGTAGCCGACGACGAAGAGCTGGCCGCCCTTGCGCACCATCTTCCAGCAGATGTTCTCGACGCCGAGTTCGCCGACGAAATCGATGACCACGTGGGCGCCGCCGCCGGTGATCTGGCTGACCTCCTCGACGACATTCGGCCCGCCATCGAGGACGAAGTCGGCGCCGAGATCCTTGGCGAGCATCCGCGCCGCCGGCTCGCGATCGACGGCGATGATGCGGCAGCCCGAAATCGCATGCAGGGACTGCAGCGCGATATGGCCGAGCCCGCCTATGCCGAGCAGGACGCAGTAACTGCCTGGCCTCAAGAGCTTCGCCGCCCGCTTGGCGGCGCGGTAGGCGGTGATGCCGGCGTCGGCCAGCGGCGCCACTTCGATTGGCGTGACATTGGCGTTCAGCTTGATCAGCGAGCGCTCGCTGGTGATGAAATATTCGGCGAAGCCGCCATTCATGCCAAGCCCTGGAAACTGGCCGTTGTCGCAGTACATATCCTCGCCGTGTCGGCAGTTGAGGCAGATGCCGCACGAGCGGAAGGGATGGCAGATCACTGCGTCGCCGCGTTTGACCGATCTGACGCCGCTGCCGACCTCCTCCACCCAACCCGCATTCTCGTGGCCCATGATGTAAGGCAGGAGCGTACCTTCAGGGTCCATGGTCGGTTTCCAAACACCCTCGATGATGTGCAGGTCGGTGCGGCAGAGGCCGGCGGCACCGACCCGCACGATCACCTCGTCGGGCGCGGTGATCGTCGGCGCCGCGACCTCCTCGATCTTGAGCTGGACGTTCATGCGCGGGTCGTATTCGTACAGTCTGGCAGCTTTCATCGTCGTATCCTTTCAACGTCGAGATTGTTCGGATTTCTTCAGGCGCGGCCGAGCTTTTCAGAGCCACCGCCGCGCGCCGGTCCGGCCGTCGGGTCCTCGTCCTCGGCAAGATGGCCAATCAGCGTTTCTGTGGTCAGGATCAGCGTTGCCACCGAAGCGGCGTTGGCGAGTGCTGTGTAGGTGACGCGGACAGGATCGATGATCCCGGCCTCGAACATGTTCTGGTAGCTGCCGGCAGACGCGTTGTAGCCGTAGCCGCCGTTGATGCGCGTGACTTCGGCCACGACGGCTTCTGGATCGGCCCCGGCATTGGCAGCGATACGCCAGAGCGGCCTCGACAGCACCGACCGCACCAGGCGCACGCCTTCGGCGACATCTCCGTCGACGCCCGCCGCCACCTTGTCGAGCAGCGGTGCGACCTGGGCGAGTGCGGAGCCGCCGCCGGCGACCACGCCCTCCTCTGAGGCGGCGCGCACCGCATTCAGTGAATCCTCGATGAGCTGTATGGTTCGCTTTTGCTCGACCGGCGTAACACCGCCGGCATAGAGGATCGCGGTGCCCCCAGAAAGCTTGGCCAGGCGTTCGCGCAGCTTGTCCTGATCGATATTCGGCGGCGAGGCTTCATACTGCCGCTGCACCTGGGCGCGGCGCGATGCGATTGCGGCATGGTCGCCGCCGCCGCGAATGATCGAGGTGTAGGACGAGCTGGTCTTCACCCGGTCAGCTGTTCCGAGATCGTCGGCGGTGATGTCCTCCAGCCGGCCGCCGAGATCGCGGGCAATCACCTTGCCGCCGGTGATGATGGCCAGATCCTCCATCATCGCCTTGCGCCAATGGCCGTATTCCGGCGGATGAACGACGAGGTATTTTCCAGGTCCCTGCTTGCCGAGCAGCGTCATCACCACTTCCGGCGACATTTCCTCGGATACGATCAGCAGCGGCCGACCATCCTCGTCGGCAATGCGGCGCGCCGCATCCAGCGCCTCGGGCTCCTTGATCTTGAGGTCGGTCATCAGGATGTAGGGCCGTTCGAGAACCGCCTCCATCTTCTCCTGATCGGTCACCATGTGGTGCGAGAGATAGCCGCGTTCGAAGGACATGCCCTCGACCACATCAAGCGTTGTCTCGGTGGTCACACTGAAGTCGGTGGTGATGACGCCTTCGGCCCCTACCCGCTGATGCGCTTCCGCCACCAGCGCGCCAAGCCTGGCATCGGTCGCCGCGATGTTGGCGACCGAAGCGAGAATGCCGTTGCCCTTGGCCGGTTTGGCCGAAGCCTTGAGCGCCGCCACCACCGCCGCCACGGCAAGGTCGATACCCTTGCACAGATCAACGGATTTAGCGCCGCGCTCATTCGCTTCGATGCCGCTCTGGATGAGCGCGTTGGCGAGCACGATGGCAGTCGTGGTGCCGTCGCCGGCGACCTCGTTGGTCTGCATCGACACTTCGCGCACGACCTGCGCGCCCATGTTCTCGAAACGGTCGTGCAACTCGATCTCGGAAGCGATGCTGACGCCGTCGCGCGTCACCATCGGCGTGCCGATCGGCCGGTCGATCATGGCGTTCATGCCTTTGGGGCCGAGTGTCGGCTCAACGGCCGCTGCCAACCGAAAGACGCCACGGGCAAGAGCACGGCGGGCCTCGGAATTGTGAAGCATTATTTTGGGCATGATTCCTCCTTCCGCCTTACGGGCGGGTTGTTGGTTAGGGGCCTCGTGCGAGGGAGGCCGTTGTTTTCAGCTCGGCTTCAGGCGATCGGTGCGGCTCTTGCCGGCACACGATCCATGATGAAATCGACCAGCGTCGGTTCGCCGTCGACCACACCCAGTTCCTTGTATCTTGTCTGTTTGAGGCCACGGCAAAGCGCGCCGTTGAACTCCATGTTGATGCGCACACTGCGCAACTCGGCGAGATGCGCGCAGAGTGCGCCGGTTGGTATGCGCTGCCCTTCCCATGTGACGAAGACAGGGTCATCCCCACGGCGATCGGGAAAGCGCTCAAGCAGAGCCGCCCGGTACCTCGGCTGCTGGTTGGCCGCTTCGCCCGGTTCGAACCGCGCGACATCGTATGCCGGCAGGTCCATGCCGAGGATTTCCCGCTCGGTCAGACCATGCTGCCGAAAGCCGCGCAGCACGGCCTCCTGGCGCCGCTTGAATGCCTTCAGCCTGAAGGTTTCGCGCAAAGCGCTGAGATCCTGATCCTCGGCAAGCTCGGCGAATATGTCGCCGAAGGTCTTGCCGGCCTCCATGCCGCGATTGACCTCTTCGGCGAACATATGGTCGTGCAGCTTGACGCGATAGGCCGGCGACCATGAGAGCTGGTCGAGCGCCTTGCGGACGCCGTCCAGCATCAGGAACGCGAAGTTGGGCGAGCACCAGTAGGTCGGCAGGCGGAAATCGATCTCCACGCTGCCATCGCCCGTCATCTCGGCCCGCTCGACGAAGCCCATCTCGGTAATCGGTTCGTCGAGCTCCGGGTCGTTGACTTCACCAAGGCGCCGCCAGAGTTCGTTCTCGCGGCTGCCGGAAACGCTGGCGGTTGCCATGGCTCCTACTCCGCCGCGATGCTGAAGGGCGAACTGGCGAGCGCCGCCTTCTTGGTTTCGATGTCGATGTTGTAGAGACGCGCGGCGTTGAGGCCGAGGATCTTCTCCTTGATCTCGTCGGTTAGCTGCACGCCACGTTCTGCGGCGATGTCCTCGGGGATCTGGTAGGCCCAGAATTTCTCGACCAGCCAGCGCGGCGTCCAGATCGCGTAGTCGGAACCGAACAGGATTTTCTCCGGCCCGATCCAGAACAGAAGTTCGGCGATGACCTCGCCGAAATAGCGCGGGCGCGAATGGATGAACGGCAGCGCCACCGCCAGCCCGCCATAGACGTTGGTCTCCTGCGTCGCGATCCAGCAGAAATCGTCGAGGCGCGGCAGGCCGCAATGCTCGACAACCCAGTTGAGGTTCTGGAAATCAGTCGCTGCATGGTCGACGTCATGCACGTCGAAGGCGTCCTTGCTGAGCGGGATGATGGTCGGACCCTTGTGGACATGGATATTCCTGATGCCGAGCTTGTCGCAGAGTTCGAAGCATTTGTAGGCATCGGGATCGGTCAGCTTCCAGCCCTTGGAGGCGCCGTTCCATTCGGCCGTGTACATCTTCACGCCCTTGACGTCGTAGGTCTCCTTGAGGAAGTGGATGTACTCGAGCGCCTTCTCGCCGTCGCGCGGATCGAAGGCGCCGTTGACGATGAAACGCTCCGGATAGCGCTTGGCCACCTCTGCATTGCGCTCGATCGTGTTGAAGCCGTTTTTGTAGAAATCCTTGAGATAGGTCGACTGCACGATCGCCACATCATCGGGACCGTTGACGAACAGGTCGCGATAGAGATCGTCGGCGCTGTACTTTTCGAACTTGCTCTTCTCCCACAGCTGCTCCTTGGGGCTCAGCCCCGTGTGATAGGCGTAGAAGCACTCGATGAACTGCTTGCCATGAACATTCTTCTGGTTCTCGGGGCTGCCGTCCCAGAAATGGGTGTGGCCGTCGACCACGAAGATTTCCTTGCCTTCCGGTGTGATAAACATGGTTCCCTCAGCACTGATTGCGTTGATCGGGGCGGCGCGCCGCAACCAGCGGCGCGCCTGTTTTCTTGGCGTCTATTCGATGTATTCGAACATCTCGTCCATGTTGCCGAACAGGATCACGGTGTTGTCGTCGACGCGAACCATGCGGCCGTAGTGTGTGGAGGTGTTGACCTCGAAGGTCTCGGCCGAAATCTCGCGGCCGAGATATTCACCGATCGCGTCCATCTTGAAGATCAGCTTGCCGTCACCGTCGATACGGATCAGTGCCGGCTGGTAGGTGATGGTGACCCCCGGCTTCTGGCCCATGAATTCAGCGATGGCCCTGGCTTCCACGGAGTCGTTCATGGTGACGCCGCACTGATGCGAAATCGTCTGTTCGAAGGTGATGTCCTTCATCGACCTGAAGATGTTGGATTGCGATGCGTCGCGTGCTGCAGTTGACATGACGGTTTTCTCCCTTTGTCAGCGCTTGAGGCCGAGTTCGCCGAGGATCTGGCCAATCCGTTCTTCGGATTTGGCGCGGACATCCGCAAACGCGACCGGCTTGGAATGCGGCATCGACCAGATCGGCTGAAGGCCGATGGCTGCCTTGTCGGCGAGCGCGCTGTGCTTCTTGACCCAGCCCTGGAAAAGCTTCTTGTTCGCCACGCCGTGGTTCTCGTCATTGGCGAGCAAGTACATGAGGTCGATCGTGTTGGCGAGATTGCGCTCATAGTCGGCTTCGGCGGCCGATATTACTGCAGGCGTGATGAAGTCATGATTGGCGGCGGCGATCTGCATCAGGAAACCCGATCTGAATACTTCGCCAACCAACGGCTCGAAGATGATGTTGATGGCGAAATACTGTTCAAGATAGTCGGTCGCACCCATGATGGTCTCGACCGCTTCGCGGGTGCCTTGCCAGTTCGCGTCCTCGAGCCATGCCTTCTTGCCAAGTTCGTCGTCCCAGCCGGGCAAGTCCATGCCGATTTCGGCAAGGTAGAGCGTGATGTCCTGGGCAAGCCGCAGCTTGTAGGACGAGTTGGTCAACGTCGCGTTGTTGATCATCTGGGTGTAGCCGTAACGCTGCGCCTGCATCAGCGAAGTGCCGAGCCCGAATTCGGCGTGTTTCCAGGCGCCGAGCTGCGTCTGCAGGATCTTGACCCAGGCCTGGTCGAAGGTCTTCGGCGCCCCCGACTTGCGGGCATTGTTGATGACGCTCTGCACCATCGTCTCGATTTTCGACTGGCGCTGGTAGTGTGTGCGTTCCCACTCCTGATCGGGGGCGCGGAAGGCATGCCAGTTGGAGCTCTGCGCGGCGGTGTTCTGCTTGACATAAGCGCCCTTGCCGTCGGCAAAGGAGATGATCCAGTCCTGGATCAGGTAACGCTCAGGGTCAGGCTGTACGTCGACCGTCATGTCTTCGTAGTGCGTGGCGCGCTGGCCCTTCGGGTCGAAATACCGGTACTTCCGGCTGTCGGAGTCGGCAAAGATCGCCGCGCCGGCGGCTCCGGATCCGACTGAACTCGAGGTAGCTGGCATAGTCTTCACTCCCTTGTTGCAGTTGTGGTTGCAGTTGCGTGGCCGTCCCCTCAGTGGGTCGGCGTAGCACCTGTCGATGTGGTGAACTTGTCGAAGAAGATCCGCTCCGTCTCGAACCCATTCATGAACAGAACCGGCTGAAGCGCATCGATCATGGGTGGCGGGCCACAAGCATGGACATCGCCCTGCCCGTCGACCGCCAGTTGCTTGAGCTTGGCGTCGACACTCTGGTGTACGAAACCGCGTTCGCCTTCCCATTCGGCGTCATCAGTCGCGTGCGACAGCACGGGAATGAAAGTGACATCCGAATGCTGGCCGATCAGCTCGGCGATCCTGTCGAGATAGAACAGGTCGTTGCGCGTCCTGGCACCGTAGAAGAAATAGACCGGACGTTTCTCGCCGCTCTTCAGATGGTCGTTGAGGATCGACCAGATCGGCGACATGCCCGAGCCGGCGCCGACCAGGACTAGAGGTCCTTGCCGTTCTTCCCGACGGAAACAGGTTCCGTAGGGTCCAACGACGGTGACTTCGGCTCCGACCTTGATTCCTCCGGAATCGAGTTCTCCGGAGAACTTTCCCTCAGGGTATTTTTTGATGATGAAGCAGAGTTTTTGGGTTTGGTCCGGCGTATTTGCCATGGAGAACGAGCGCGTAATCGTCTCCCCTTTTTCCGTGGTAACCGTGATGTCGACATATTGCCCCGCCCAGAACTTTATCGGCGAGCCGAGTTCGATCTCGATGCCGCGAATGTCGTGGGTCAGGTGCTCGATCAGAGCAATCCGGCCCTTGAACGTCTTCACGGCGATCGCTTTCGCCAAAATCTCCTCGTCGTAGTTGAGAAGCTCGACTTCCAGATCGGAGTAGGCGATGCAGCGGCACAAAAGGACGTGACCGCTCTCCTTCTCCATGTCGTTCAGCGCGAAGGTCGAGTATTTGAGCATGTCGACTTCGCCATCGAGCAACACGCTCTTGCAGGCCGAACATTGCCCCTCCTTGCAGCCGTGCGGCAGGGCGATGCCCTGGCGGAAAGCGGCGTTGAGCACCGTTTCGCCATGCTCGACGTCGAATTCGACGCCGACCGGGCTGAGCCTGACCGTGTGGGTTTCCGACATACGGACCTCCAGTAAAAGGAAGGGGGCGGGACGAACCCGCCCCCTGGCCTGATCAGTTGCAGGGATTGATCGTGAAGCCGGCCCGGTATTCCGCCAGGTGCTTCTCACGGTCCGCGGGCGACATGGCACGCAGCGCATTGAGCGGCGATCCGAGCGTGTTGCCCCGCACGTCGTCCAGCGTCCACATCTCCTTGTCGTCGAAGCGCATATGCGGCTGCGGAACGAGGGTCTTGCCATCGGAGCGGACGAAGTTCAGGTCCTTGATGGCATCGGCCAGATCCCAGCCGTCATAGAGCGTCTCCCACTCGCGCTTGCCGCTGAAGCGGCCCATCGCGGGTGTCGGACGGCCCTCATATTCGTCGGCGAAGGCCACGGTCGCGGTCCACTTGTCGAGCTCGTGGGCGAAGGTGTGCAACTGGCCGTCGATCTCGCCGACAACCATATCCTCGCGGATCAGGCAGGGGACGAGGCAGGACCAGCAACGATGCGGGTAGACGTAGCCGACGTCACTATTGAAGAGGAGGACCTTCTCGCCCTTATGGCTGAGCTTGGCGTACCATTTCCAGAAATCGCCGAACTCCGCGTACCAGCCCGGATACTTGTGCTCGAACCATTCGAAGTCCTTGTCGGTCTGGGCTTCGATGCGCCAGAAATTGACCGGCCAGCCGACGGCGAAGAACTGTCCGACCTTGTGGACGTAGTTCTTCTTGGTGATGCGTTCCCAGGCCGCCTGGACGTCGTCGTGATGGACCTTGATGCCGTATTTCTCGAGCGGCAGCATGTAGGTGCGGTAGTAGTCCTCATAGATCCAGCGGTGCCACATTTCCGCGTAGGACTCCTTGTTCTTGTCGCGGTTGGTGGTGCCGTACTCGATGAAGGTGCCGATGGCCGCATCGACGATCGCGTGGTTCTGCCAGAAGGCGTAGCGCAGGTCGCGCTCAAGCAGCAGGTGGTTTTCCGGCTCCTTGAGCGCCGCCATCAGCAGCGAGTGGCCATTGCCGATGTGCCGGCTCTCGTCGGACTGCACCGACAGGAAGACGGTTGGCAGCGCGTAGTCGCCATTGCGGGCGGCCTCCGAGGGCATGGCGACGAACAGCGTGTTGGTGAAGGCGGTCTCGGCAACCACGGTCAGGTACATGCAGGCGGCGGTCATCGTATCGCCGGTGATAAAGCCTTCGGCGAACTGCCGGCCGATGGTCGTGGCGTAGCATTTTCCGAAGGCTTCCTCGGTGATGTCGAAGCCGGCCGGATCGATGTAGTTCTCCATGTACCATTTCTTCAGGTTCATCTGGATCGTCGAGTGGCGGAACTCATCGATCATCTGCATGGTAAAACCGGTCCTGAGCTCCTCGCCCGGCGCGATACGGGCGACCATCGCCATCGAGCGGGCAGCAGAGATTTCCGGGAACGGGATGATGGCGAGGAAGAGTTTCATCCACTCGACCCAGCGCGGTTCCACGTTGCGGAACATGTCGCCACGCAACGCCGCATCCAACGCGCCGTAGACACGATTGTCCTTCTCTTCCTGCATCGGAAAATAAGACCGCAGGACCTGTTTCATCGGGTCGCGCGGAGTCTTGTTGATCTTGTAGTCCGTCGGAAACGTCATCGCTTCCTGGACGTAGGAAGGATTCCAGCCGAGATCGGCAATCTTCTTAGTTGCCTCGCCGACGGAGATTCCGCGTTGCGAGGTAATCTTGTTGAGCGTCAGAGACGTCATGGTCATAAGCCTCCACCAGGTTTGAGCCGCAGGTCCCTTGACCCCGGCATGAGGCGGCACACAGCACCGCCAGTGAGAGTGCGAACGGCATGACAAAGGGTTGCGCGTTCAGGCGCGACTCATGGTCCGGCCATTCAAGTGGATCGTGGCAAAGGTTCTCGAGGGCAGGGACCGCGGCGCCAACCGCACTTGCGATGGGCGTATCGAAGCGGACGTGACTTGTCCCTGCTTCCTCCGTTCCTTCGTTCTTTTGGCACCGCGTCAAAGCGCGATGGGCTTCTTGTGGAAATGAACAAAGCAAGCGCCGTGCCAGATTGGAAATAGGGCCTACCGTCGGCCTTCAAGCAGAAACAAAGCTGTTTTCGATATCTGAAAAGACAGCCGACCGTAACGTTCTTTTACAATTGTAAATTACACCTGTAATATTTACAATTATTTCGCAATTGCAGCATATTGCTTAGCACCTGCAGCATATGTAAAAATACATTTCATCTATTCAATTTACCACCTTCCTATACTATTTGAGCGCAACAGCCCATGAAGGGGCCTAACGCTGAAGAGAGACCATGCCCAACGACAAGGACAGCCGTCAGCCACCAGAGCCGATGTCGAGCGAGGCCTGCGGCGTCACCGGCGATCTTGTCAGGCTGATGCCCCGCGACCTGGTCTTTGTCATGCGCTTCATGGGCGAGAGCCAGTACCGCCTGCAGAGCCACTTCCAGGACTTCATCCGAGCCGAGCTTGCCGCCAGCGGCATCACCACGGAAACGCATCCGATGATCCATCTGTTCATCGAGAACCATGCGATCCTGCTGCGCGAATTCGTGTTTTCCGGTGTTTCGCTGTCGCGCCAGTTCCGAATCGACGAGATCGAGCACCTCACCGGCGACACGACATCGATGATCCGGGTCGACATATGGGATCAGCTCAAGAGCCACATCGAAACGGCCGAAAAGCAATTCCAATCGCAGGCCGGCACGTTGCCCAAATTGCTGTCGGCTTTCGAAAAGCCGCCGGGATCGGCGCCTGGAAGCGAAGAATGACAGGAGGATCCCATGCGTCAAACTGCCGAGCGTGACGCGCTGCTCGCCCGGCGGCTGGCACTCGTCGCCAACGTTTCCGCGCTCACTGCCGAGGCGCTGCGGCTCAATCAGAAACGCGCCGGTGTCGAGATGGATGTGCTGCGCCTGGAACTCGAAATCGGCAGGAGCGGCGCCAGCGCGCAACTGGTGCAGGATTTGCATGAGGCGGAGGAGAGAGCCGCGGCGGCCATGCAGGCATGCGCTGCGTGCGAGCAACGCATCGTCGCGGCGGAAGGCGACGTCGAGGACGTCGACCGCAGCCTCGCGGCGACCGAAGGTAACTGACGAAGGGAATGGTCATGAACCAGCACGCGATACAGAACCTGACCTTGTTCGACCTTCTGGCGCGAAGCTGGCATCGCGCGTCGGCGATCGCCGATCTGCGCTTCAGCGCCGATGGCTCGGCTGTTGCATTCACCTGCGTGGACGGAACGGTCGCCATCGCTGCGGTTGCCGACCATGAGCCGCCCGAGTCGCGAATTAGGGTGAGCGGCGATCTCGGCCAGACGACGATCCGCCCGCGGGAGAAGCCACCGGCGCCGTTGATCGCCACCGTCGCGTTGGGGGATGGAGACGTCCCGCTCGCCAGCTACCTTCGGTCCGGATTCCTCGTCGGAACGGCGGGCGGCGAAGCGGCGCATCTGACTGCGGGCGGAGATGTTGTTGAGGCGCTGGTGAAGATCGATGGACCGATCGTCGCCATCGACCATAGTGCCAAGGCGGCGGCGACGGCCGTCAGCAACGGCCAGGATGTCTTCCTGTCGCGCAACCGAGACGATGCGATAAGATTGCGACACGGAGCGACACAGCCCACGGAGACTCTCGCCTTTTCGCCAGACGGGCAGCGCCTAGCCAGCGGCCGGGATAATGGACTATCGATCTGGGCGGTCGACGGCGACGCGGCCCCGATACGCGAGGTGTCTTTTTCGGCGCGCCCGGTATCGATCCGCTGGAGTGGCGACGGCACATGGCTGGCCTGTGGGCTCGAAGCCGGGGGCTTTGCCCTGGTCAGCGTAGCCGATGGCCGGACTGACATTGTCGCGGGATTTCCGTCACCGGTCCGGACGGTGTGCTGGAGCCTGCCGGACAATGCGCTGTTCGCATCGGGCGCATTCCGGATCGCCGGCTGGTCGATGACCGCCCCTCCCCTTGGCGACAAAAAGTCTGGCGCACTGGAGACGGGTCGCACCGGGCTGGTTTTGATCGAAACAGTGGCGGCGCACCCGCAGAAGAAACTCATCGCGGCCGGCTACGCCAACGGCCGGATAAGCATCGCCCAGATCGGCGCGCCGGGTGAACTCCTCGTCAGACCCTTGGGCAGCGCGGTGACCGCGCTTGCCTGGTCCGGCGACGGGCGGCAGCTGGCGGTGGGCGCCGTCGACGGCACCGCCGCGATCGTCACCTTTCCCGCGCAGATGTTCAAATAGCGGAAGCAGATCCGCAAGAAACAGGAGGAAAAAATGCAAACCGAATCCACGCCCGAGGACGAGAGCAAGGACGAGTTTTTCGAACGACTCGCCAGGCTGTCGGAAGAAATGGTGGCCAAGCACGGCAAGGATTTCAGTATGGGTGCGCTGGTGCTCGCCGCTCGCTGGATCGCCGAAAATCGCGTCGGCCAATTGAAGACCAACTAAGGTTCGGACCCATAAGGGGAATTGAATGCCCTAGGCGCGGCAGAGCGTCCGGACATGCGATGTCTGTTGTTCTCCGTGGTGCCCCGGCTGGTGCCCGACGAAGAGCTTCAAGCAATGGCATGCTCGGCGACTGCGGGGCCCTACGGGAGAGGCACAACTTACTCTTCTCTGAAGGCCCGCTGAATCTGGTCGGTCAGAGGTTTTACGAGATAAGACAACATCGTGCGGCTGCCGGTCGAAAAGAATACTTCGACAGGCATGCCTGGCGCCAGAACCAGGCCTTTCAGCCTGGTAAGTTCGGTGCGTGGCAGGCTGAGACGCACAGTATAGAAGCCGGCGCCGCTTTGCTCATCGATGCTGAGATCCGGGGAAATCTCACGGACCACACCATCTAGCTCTGGCGTTATCCGCTGGTTGAAGGCCGAAAGCCGCAAGGTTGCGCTCTGCCTTGGCGCCAGCTGATCGATATCCTGCGGAGCCACACGCGCCTCGACGGTCAGGTCGTCGGTGACCGGCACAATGAGCATGATGAGCTCTCCGGGAGAAACAACACCACCGACTGTGTGCACACCGAGCTGATGAACGACGCCGGCCTGCGGGCTGCGTATATCGATCCGCTTGAGCTGATCTTCGGCCGAAACCTTGCGCTCGACGAATTCAGAAATCTTTGCCTGGACCTCACGCAGTTCGCTCGCCACTTCGCTCCGCAACTCCTGATCGATCTGAATGATCTGCAGACGGATTTCGGATGTGCGGCCCTTCGATTGCGCGATGGACGCAGTCAGCTGTCCGTGCTCGCCTTCGAGCCGGACGGCATCGCGTTCGAGTGCGGTTATGCGGTCAATTGAGACCAGCTTGCGTTGCCAGAGTTTGCGCATCCCCTCAAGTTCAGACCCGATCAACTCGATTTCCCGGCTTTTGGCATCCTTTTGCTCGGTCAAGCCGGAAACTTCTTCAGCGAGCTGAGCGATACGCTCGCTCAGTTGAGCCTTCTGACCAGCGCGTGCTTGCCGGCGAAATTCGAACAACGACTGTTCGCCGGCCATCGCATGCCCGATCTCGGGATCGTCCTGCCGCGAGGTCAGCGAGGATGGAAAGGCGATGGTGTCGGTGCCACCACGCTCGGCCTCGAGGCGCGCCAAACGGGCCTCGAATTCGTCCAGGCTCTTCGTGACGATCGCCAGATTGGCCCGAGTGACGGTCTCATCGAGGCGGATCAGGATCTGGCCTGCCTTTACGGCATCGCCTTCCCGGATCAAGATTTCACCGACAACGCCGCCCGTCGGATGCTGGACCTTCTTGACGCTGGAATCGACGACCAGCTTTCCCGAAGCAATCACGGCCCCGGAGATCTCGGTGACGGCGGCCAAGCTTCCCGCGCCACCAATCAGAAGGATGCAAACTGCGACCCCACCAAGCAGATAGCGCCGAATGGTCCGGTCAATGGCGGATGCAGGGCGGCGTGCCATCAGGATGCAGATCCTTCAGGACCAGAGACGACCTTCAGAGGAACACCTGCCGGACGGGTTACCTTGTTCAAGACATCATTCTTCGGGCCAAACACTTGGATCCGGCCATTTGCCATGACCAGGATTTGATCCAGGCTGGCAAGCGCGCTCGGCCGATGTGCCACCACGACGGCAATGCCGCCGCGTGCACGCACACCCTGGATTGCTTCCGTCAAGGCGGCTTCGCCTTCCGCGTCAAGGTTGGAATTCGGCTCATCGAGGATGACCAGGAACGGATCGCCGTAGAGAGCCCGGGCGAGCGCAACCCGCTGCCTCTGGCCAGCCGAAAGCGCCGACCCGGCCTCGCCAATCCGCGTCTCGTAGCCTTCCGGCAGATGGATGACGAGATCATGGACCCCGGCGGCTCGCGCAGCCTCGAGTATCTTGTCGGATGGCGCTCCCGGTTCGAAGCGCGCGATATTCTCGGCAATGGTGCCGTCGAACAGTTGCACATCCTGCGGCAGGTAGCCGACATGATTGCCCAGTTCTTCCGGCGACCATTGGTCGAGCGTTGCGCCATCCAGCCTGACGGTTCCGCGGACTGGGAGCCATATGCCGGCAATCGTACGGACGAGCGACGATTTGCCCGAAGCGCTTGGTCCGACGATGCCCAGGCCAGCACCCTTTTCCAATGCAAAGGTGACGTCTTGCACGACCACGCGGGGTTCGCCCGGCGGTGTGACGCTGAGGCCTTCGACCGCAAGAGCAGATATAGGCGCCGTTAGCGAGACACTTGTTGTGGTTTTGGGAAGCAGCGCCAAAAGCTGCGTTAGCCGGGCCCATGCCTGACGCGCGGTGACGAAGCCCTTCCAGTGGGCGATAGCCAGTTCGATCGGCGCGAGCGCCCGGCTCATCATGATCGAACTGGCGATCATGATCCCGGCTGTGGCTTGCTGATGAATGACCAGGTAGGCGCCAATCGCCAGGATGCCCGACTGCAGCATCATGCGCAGGACCTTCGAGAGCGTTCCGAGGGTCCCAGCCAGATCGCTGGCTTTCGCATTCGTGTTGAGGTACTCGGCGTTGACGCTGGACCAGCGCTCAGCGATGCGCGTGCCAAAGCCCATAGCCTGCAGAACCTCGGCATTGCGACGCGTCGCCTCCGCAAGCGTGTTGCGCGCTGCGGCCTGGCCGTTGGCCCTTCTTGCAGGCTCTCTTGTGCGCGCTTCGGCAAACAACGTCAGGCTGAAGAGTATGACTGCGCCGGCCAGTGCCGTCATCCCGATCCAGAAGTGGAACAGGAAGCAGATCGCGAGATAGAGCGGCATCCACGGCAGGTCGAAAAGCGCGATCGGGCCAGCGCTCGACAGAAACGACCGCACCTGGTCCAGGTCGCGCAATGACTGAAGGCCGTCGCCTGCGAGCTTGGTGCGCAACGGCAAATGCATAAGGGCGGTATAGACCTGTCCGCTCAATTGCGCGTCCAGGGCCATTCCAATACGCACGAGCAGCCGCGACCGGATGAGTTCAAGAACGCCCTGGAAAACAAAGAGGGTGCCGGCAAACACCGCAAGCCCGATGAGCGTCGGCACACTGCGGCCAGGTATGACGCGATCGTAGACCTGCAGCATGAAGAACGAGCCGGTCAGTGCCAGAACATTGACGACGCCGCTCATCAAGGCAATTCCCGCCAACGCTCGCCGGAAGGAAGCCAGAACCGCTGCCAGGGTTGTTCGCGGCGGCTCGGATGGATGGGGATGCGACATCGCCTTCACATCAGTCCCAGTTCAGTCTCAGGCGGCAATGATCGCGCCCGAAATCAGGCCTGATGCCGAACGTGCCCGTTCCGAACCCATCGTCGGGTGTTACGTTTAGATAATCCAATCGTTCAACGCATAGGCATGGATGTAGTCGATCTGCATTTCTGCAGGCGTCGCAAGCCCGTCGGCGGGGGCTCCCGCGAGGCCGCCAACCCCCATATTGACCAGCATATACATCGGATCGTGCATGTCGGCAGGCGTTGCGGCACGTGCAACTTCGACGTCGTCGAAATACCAGACGAGTTCGTCTTCTGTCCACAGCACCCCGTATGTGTGGAAACCTTCGGTATCCGCGGTATAGGCAGTCGAGCCGACTTTCGTATGAGTTCCCGTCGCGTTCGAGTGAGCCGTCAGAATGAGCTTGTTCGGATCCTGGCCGAACATCTCTATGACATCCAGTTCCGGTGGCCAGGAGCCGTCCGCCGGGAGGAGCCAGAAGGCCGGCCATACACCTTGTGTTTCGGGCATGTCGGCCCGAATTTCGAAATAGCCGTAGGTCTGCGCGAAGGATTCGTAGGTCGTCAGCACACCTGACGTGTATTGGTAATTGTTTATGTAGGGCTGGATCGCCTCAGGAGCCTGGGCGGCAGTAATCGTGAGAACACCGTCCTCAACGCTGAATGGGTTGACGGAGCTCGTCGGGGCGTAGTCGGTATCAATGTACCATTGAAGCTCGTTGGCGCTCGTGATCGAGCTGCCGTTCGCGGCTCCCCACGGGAAGTTCGAGTCCCAGGTGCCGCTCGAGCCATTCCACAGGTTCAGCGTGTCGAACTCATCCGAAAAGGTAAGTTCCAAAGCCGACCTGTCCACGGCCAGCTTGAACTGACTTGCGGTGAACTCGCCGATGGTCTTGTTGGCGAAGACGAGAAACTCGTCATCGGACAGATTAAGTCGGACGTTCGCCCCCGACTGGACCATGTTGGCCCGCACTTCCTCGAAGGAGGTGAAGCCGTAGCTCCCGACGCGCACGGTATCTTCGGCGCGAAAGTCGAGGATCAGGTCACTGCCGTTACCTTCGGTCACGACGAAAATGTCCGCCCCGGATCCGCCCTTGAGCACGTCATCGCCCTGCAAGCCGTCGAGCGTCTGTTGGCCGGAGCCGCCGGTAATGATGTTGTTTTGCGCGTTTCCAAAAGCGTAGCGTTTGTCGCCTGTGACCGTCAGGTTCTCGAAATTGGCTGGAAGCCTATAGCTCATCCAGGTCGAGATGGTATCGACACCCTCGTTGGGCAGCTCGACCGCCTTGTTCTTCGAGGAATAAAGATAATAAATGTCATCGCCCTTGCCGCCATACATTGTGACGGTGACGCTGCCATCGCCGTACATCGAGTCGTTGTATAGGCTGCCATAAAGGGCTGGGCCGGAATTCGTCGCCGAGTACCACTTTACGGAGGACCCGCTGTAGGGGAGTGGAACGCCCTTGGCGTTCAATACCGTGGCCATCCCGGTCTTTTCTCCTTTGTCTCGCTCCGATATCAGCCCTAACATTTATCGAGGCTAAATGAGCCACTGCTTTCTCAGTTTCGAGTTCGGAGGGTTACCAAAAGGTTAACACGTCGTAGCAATCCACCACCGATCCCTGAAACTGGTGAACGGACGCTAGAAGCCGTAGCGGGCGGGCGTTCCTGGCATTGCCAAGAAAGGCGGCTGCCCCGGTGGTATCGCGAGTGATGGTGCAGGAGGCCGGACTCCTGGGACGTATCCGTCCGCTGTGATTGCGATCGGTGCCAAGGGCATTTGGCGCCGCGATTGCAGTTAGATTGAGAAACTGAACTACTCGTTCTCGCAACTAACTGTCAGAAATGATCGAGGCGGCCGCAACTGAACAGAGACTACACAGGCAGAAGCCTCCCTAGCGTAGGCCTGAAGAAAATTCGACGGGGTTGTTGAATACCTGATGTGAGGTGATGCCGCCTCGCCACCTTGAACTGCCGGCAGGCCTCGCCTGGGCGGGCTTGATGAGCCGTGATGCGGACCACCCGCCAAATCGAGGAATGGCGGGTGGTCCCCTATCAGCGCAGGAAGGGACGTAGCTGCGCAGATATCAATTTCGTTCCTTGTCCGATCGTCAAAGTGCGGTCGGTCCCTAGCTGGTGATCACTCCAATCGCCAGAAACGTGATGGAGACGGCGAAGACCGTGCCAAGCAACCAGCGGGCTTCGTGGATACTATTTTCCATGGGCTCCTCCCGTGAACTCACAACGAGCAACGACCACGAGCAGCCGCCGTTCCCGGTGGCGCCATGTCCGGCCCATTTCGCGAAACAGGAGAG
>NZ_SUHQ01000070.1 GCF_004962245.1 Mesorhizobium sp.
GCGCTCGCGAGCGGCTTCGCTATCGCCGACCTACACCACGCGGTGGGACACGACCTGCGGGAAGAGAGATGAGTGATAATTAGACGCGGGTTCCCCGATCAAAGGACTTCATTTGAACAACAAACGAACACCTGACTTGTCGACCGGCGTTCGCAACGAAGAGCGGGCCGCGGCCGAGCGCGACCGGCTGGCCCTGATGTTCAAGCTGGCCCCGGGTTTCATGACGCTGTTGCGTGAGCCGGGTCACGTCTTCGAGTTGACCAATGCTGCCTATCAGCGGCTGATCGGCCACCGGCAAGTAATTGGAAAGTCGGTACGCGAGGCCCTGCCAGAGCTTGAAGGCCAAGGCTTTTATGAACTGCTTGACCAGGTGTACGAAACCGGCGAGCCCTACAGGGGGCAGGCTATCAAGATCGCCCTTCGCAACAAGGAAGACGGACCGATCGAAGAGCGTATCCTCGATTTCGTCTATCAGCCCATCAAGGCAGACGATGGCCGCATCACGGCAATCTTTGTCGAAGGCACTGATGTCAGCGAGCTTTCCTTTGCAAACGCTGCCCTTCAATTGCGCGAAGATCATTTGCGCTCGATCCTGGCGACGGTGCCCGATGCAATGGTCGTCATCGACGAACAAGGCTGCATTCAATCCTTCAGCACCGCCGCCGAAACGCTGTTTGGTTATCAGTCCAGCGAAGTGCTTGGTCAGAATGTCAGTCTGCTGATGCCGTCGCCCTACCGCGACGAACATGACGCCTATCTGCATCGCTACCTGACGACCGGAGAGCGCCGGATCATCGGGCTCGGCCGCACCGTCACCGGAATGCGCAAGGATGGCTCGACCTTTCCGATGGAACTTTCCGTCGGTGAGATGCATCCCGGAACCGGCCGGTTCTTTACCGGATTCTGCCGCGACCTGACCGAACGCCACAGAGCGGAAGCCAGAATACAGGAGCAGCAGCAGGAACTTCTCCACATGGCGCGGTTTACCGCGCTCGGCGAAATGGCTTCGACGTTGGCGCATGAGATCAACCAACCGCTCACGGCCATTACGAATTACCTCAAAGGCAGCCGACGGCTTCTCGAAAAAAGTACGGACGACAACGCACCGATACTGCGCGAGGCCGTTGAAAAGGCTGCGGATCAGGCCTTGAGGGCCGGAGATGTCATTCGCCATCTTCGGGACTTCGTCGCAAGAGGCGAGAGCGAGCGTCAGGTCGAACGCCTGCCGGCAGTGATCGAAGAGGCCTCGTCCCTGGCCCTGGTCGGGGCAAGGGAAATAGATGTGCGCGTCAGCTACAAGCTTGATCCTGCCGCCGAACTGGTCTTGACCGACCGCATCCAGATTCAGCAGGTTCTGCTCAACCTGATGCGAAACGCGGTGGAAGCCATGCAAGGAGCGCCTCGCCGTGAACTGCACGTCACGACTGTTGCCAGGGATGACGGCATGGCAGAGGTGAGTGTGATCGACACAGGCGCGGGCCTTGCGCCTGAAGTCTCGGCCCAGCTCTTTCAACCATTTGTCACAACAAAGAAGCAGGGTATGGGTGTAGGCCTTTCCATTTGCCGTACTATCATCGAATCGCATGGCGGCCATATCTGGGCCGAAGCAATGCCGACAGGAGGAACCGCTTTCCGGTTCACCTTGCGCATCGTTGAAAAGGAAGAGGTCGCCGATGGCCGATAATCTTGTGCACGTGGTCGACGACGACGTGGACGTTCGCAAGTCGCTTGGTTTTCTTCTGGCGACGGCTGACTTCGCTGTGCGCCTGTATGAATCGGCGACAGCTTTTCTGGCTACAGCGACAGGCAATCTCGATGGGTGCATCGTGACCGATGTGCGTATGCCCGGCATCGACGGCATCGAGTTCCTGCGGCAGCTCAGAAGCCGTGGACATACGCTTCCGGTCATTGTCATGACGGGTCACGCCGATGTCGCGCTCGCCGTTCAAGCAATGAAGGAAGGTGCTGCCGATTTCATCGAAAAGCCGTTTGACGACGAGCTGCTGATCGATGCGATCCGCTCCGCGTTGGACAACCGCAACCCGGTGCATGCAGTTCACCCTCAATCCGCGGAGATCAACGGCCGTCTGTCGACGCTGTCGGAGCGGGAGCGGCAGGTGCTGGACGGGCTTGTTTCAGGCCTACCGAACAAGACGATCGCCTACGATCTTGGCATCAGCCCGCGCACGGTCGAGATTCATCGCGCCAATGTAATGAGCAAGATGGGTGCGAGCAGCCTGTCGCATCTTGTGCGCATGGCGTTGGTCGTGGAATCCAAACACTAGAGCGGAATGCGTTTGGATTGAACCGGGCATTCCGCTCTATCTATTTGTTTTAGCGGCATTTGTGCGACGCCAAGTGATTCCACTTGGCTGCAAAATGCTAAGGAAAGTCACCGAGGGGCTTATCGGCGGTTGCCGGCACCCTCTCCGACTTCCAGTCGCGCCAGTGGGTCGGGTGGACGTCGATCCGCGCGCCGGTCGCGGCGTTCTTCCAGCCTTCCCGTCCCCTTACGCAGGGAAATACAAGCGCATGTTCGCCGTCCTCGTCGAGGACGGCGAGTTCGAGATCCCGATCGAACGGAGCGCTTAGAATTGGTTTCCACATTCTATCATGATGCGTAGAGGCGGCAGGTCCCGCCTTGATTTGAATCATTTTCGAAATTGCTTAGCGCAAGATCGACCTGCAGCCATGCGCGTCACCGCCTAGGGATGCCGAACCGACACCTTGATCGTGATCAAATGACCGCCTTGGCGGGTGGGATATGGTCCCGGCTCAAGGAGAACCGCTATGCAGGATATCAAGGTCGATGAAGCACTATGGGCATCGAGCATGCTGCCGGAGGGTATCGTGGAGCGGTGGTTCATCGCCAGCGGTGCCGCGATCAAGGCT
The DNA here is from genome assembly GCF_004962245.1 of Mesorhizobium sp. Taxonomy (GTDB): domain Bacteria; phylum Pseudomonadota; class Alphaproteobacteria; order Rhizobiales; family Rhizobiaceae; genus Mesorhizobium. The sequence continues at coordinate 2,893 of NZ_SUHQ01000070.1, forward strand.
GGCGAACGCATAGCGGAAGTTCGAATTGAGGACGCACTGCACGAGATCGTTGCGCCGGTAACCGGGCGCGCGACGATCGTCGCCACGGTGAATGCCATTATCGAGCCTGGTTCGGTTCTGGCAACATTGGACGACACGCTGTAGCCGGGCTGAGGGCGCTCTGCATCTGACAGCTCAGGACTCTGCCTTTATCTCAACAGCAATCCAAGGACGTATCAACATGCAGACTCAACATGCCGTCGCATGGCTGGACCATCGCGAAGCCAAGGTGTTCTTCTTCGATCGCAGCGCCGTCGAAAGCTTGAGGCTTGCAACCACGCTGACGCATCACCAGACCCATAACAAGGCGGGAACCATCGATGGAAAGCGCGCGCCGGAAAACCAGTCTTTTTACCATGATATTGTCAGCGGCCTGCAGCCGGCAAAGGAGTGGTTGATCGTAGGATCAGGATCGGCGAAGGACGAGCTGGTCAAACATATCCGCAGCCATCATCCACACCTGAAGGATCGCATCGTCGGCGTCGAAACGGCGAATCATCCTACGGAAGCGCAGGTCGTGGCGCACGCACGGACATTCTTCCGGGCCGCCGACCGTATGTTGCGATAGCCCGGCCCTGCCCGCTTGCTTGGGCAGCGGTCAGGGCTGCTGCAGGCTCTCGATATAGGCGATGATTGCCTCGATCTGATCGGGGCTAGCAACCCATTCTGGCATGTCGGGATGGCCGGTCGAAATGCCTTCCGCGAATGACTCCTCCAGATCGGTGAGCGGATAGCGCTGCGAGAGCGTACGAAATTCCGGCGCATCGGGATGGCTGCTTTTGCCTGTTTTTCCAATCGCATGGCATCGAGCGCAATTGACTTCGAGCAACGCTTTTCCGCGCGATACAGGATCGGCGTTCGCCCACGGGGCATGCAGCCCAAACGCTGCAGCAAGGATTGCCGCGAGCGCAGGAACAGAGGTCGGGAATCCAACCCTCATGGAGAATGCCTATTCGGCTGGCTATCGACGGCTTCGATTTCCATCGGTCAGCCTACCGTACTTGCGGCCAGATCCTCAACCGTGGTCTCGGTTCCCTTCCGAACGCGCTCGGCTGTTTCCGAAGCAAGTTTGGAGCCGATCGAGGCAACCCTGCCGGCTTCGATCGCGTAGTCCGAGGTCGCGTTCTGAAAGAAGGTGTTGAGCACATCGAAGGCATCGTTGAATTCGTTGCCAGCGACGAGATCGTCCGCCAGTCTGACGTTCTGCTCGCAGCGGTGTTTCAAGAAGGAATGCGTCTCGATCTGGCAACGCATCATCGCCTTGAAAGCCTGGGCCTGAAGATCCGCTGCTGCGAGAAGGAACCGGAGGCCATTGTTCGCCCTCGGCGAGGGCTGTAAGGCGAATTGCGACCGATCAGGTTGAGTCTGCATGATTGTCGCTCCGTTGTGGTCCGTGGTACGGGCCGTAGTTGTTTGATCGACAACACTAGCGCCAGCCTGCGATGCGTCGTTGATCAAGGTCAACGTGCACCGGCCTTTGCCAAAGGCACTGAACAATCCGCACCACCTGATCCCATGCGCTTTGACACGCATCAAAGCGCCTGATCCTGCTTGGTGGCGTTCTCATGCCAGATGCAGAAGGCCAGGGCGATGTCTTTCAAGACGATAATGGTTCAACTGGATGTGGATGTCATCGCCGCGCCGCGTATTTCGTTCGCGTGGGACCTTGCCCAAAGGTATGAGGCCGATCTGATCGGCTTCTGTGCTGCGGAAGGCCGTTTCGTCATGCCCTCAGGCCCTGACGATAGGGCCGCCGCAAGGGCGATGTGGTGTCAACTCGAAGAAATAGAAGACCGCCTCAACTGCTTGAAGGAGGAATTCCTGGGTACCGTGAACGGCAGCAATCGCGCCTCGTGGCGAGGCGAAATCGGCAATCCGACCGAACGACTTGCGTTCAACGCACGCGCCGCGGACTTGGTAGTGACGGGGTCTCCAATGCCCGATTTCTTGGTCGACCATCACCGCCTCGTGGATCCAGACAGCCTGATTCTTTCCGCTGGCCGCCCGATTCTCATCGCATCGGAAACATTTGCCCCGATCGAGCCCGAAAGTGTTTTGATTGCGTGGACCGATACACGCGAGGCACGACGCGCCGTGGCTGACGCCATGCCCTTCCTGGCCGGCGCGAAAGACGTTGTGATCGCCACCGTCGATGGTGGGAATTCGACGTCCCGCGCGAGCGCGGCGGATGTGGAGCGTTTTCTGGCAAAGCATGGAGTGAGCGCACGATCCGAAGTGGTGGATGGATGCCGCTCGGAGCCGGCGGAAATTCTTCTTCAGATCGGGCAAGACATTGCAGCCGATCTCATCGTTCTGGGTGGTTATGGCCATAGTCGCATCCGGGAATTGGCTTTCGGCGGCGTGACACGCTCGATCCTCCAGGCCGGATCATTTCATCGGCTTATCTCGAATTGAGTGAGGCTTTTGACATCGATCAAAGCCGGCCTCTCCTACAAACGCCTTGATGCAATTCTTGTCAGGCTGAGCCGAGCTTGGTGATGCGGGCGCGATGAACCGGGGCAAAACGCGGATTCGCGAAGCAATGGACCAGTCCGGCGACGACACCTGGCGAGCGGGTCCGCTGGCCTCCAACTCTGGCGCCTCTTGGGAGACCTAAAGGTGGAAGGGTGGAGGCGGCGGTACCTGTCCGTCAAACTCACTTCCAAGGAGAAGACCCATGGCCGAAGCTGCCACCAAACTGCCTGTCAAAACAGAGAAAAGCACTGCGCCGGCGCCAGCTGGCAACTGGACGGCTCCGTTCGAAAGCCTGCGTCGCGAAATCGACCGTCTGTTCGATGACTTCCATCCGTTCGATTTTC
>NZ_SUHQ01000071.1 GCF_004962245.1 Mesorhizobium sp.
CATCCAAAGGGCACCCGCCGCTACGTGCTAAGCCATCCTGATATCGTCCTCCGAGCCGTCACGAAATCGAAATCGACGCCCGGGCGTTGATGAACCAGATGGAAGATGGAGGCCGCTAAGCGGCCTCGTTCGCTCTGCTCGACGATTGGAGCTGGTGAAGATAGTCGGCCGCGGCCTGCGCCTTGGCGGCGGCGGTGATGATCGCGCGCTTGTCGTTCTTCAGGACGGCGAGCCAACTTGCCAGGTAGGCGGCGGTGTTATCGCGCGGATCGTGAGCCACGCCGAGATCGGCGCAAAGGAATGATGCCGCGAGTTCAGCGACGAGCTCTTCCACGGCGTAACATTCCGTTCCGAATCGGCCACTGAGATCACGGTCCAGGCGATGCTTTGCGCCGGACCAGTGCGAGATCTCATGCAGCAGGGTCGAATATAGGTGAACCTCACTTTCGAACCGGTCGCGGTCCGGCATGAGGATGTCATCGCTGGTCGGTCGATAGCTGGCCTTCGTGCCGCTGTAGCTCACCCTTGCGTTGGTGTTTCTGACGAAAACCTCGACGGTTTCAATGTGCGGAACAGGAACAATCGGCAGTTCCTCGGCCGGGCTGAAAAACCGGTCCGGCAGGTTCTCGATCTGCTCGATATTGAAGACGGTGTATCCCTTGAGGTAGGGAATCGAGCGATCCTCGTCGTCTTCGCCGTCCTTCGGCGTGAATGTGCCGTACTTGACGACGAGCGTTCCCTTTTCGCCCTTTCGGACTTGCCCGCCGAGGTCCTGCGCCTGGCGATAGGTCATCCAGGTGTTTTCCTCGTAGCCGAACATCTGGCCGGACACCCACAGCATCAGGACATTGATGCCGCGATAGGCTTCGCCGGTCGCGCGGCGCGGGATGCGGGAGTGTCGTACGCTGCCGCGCCAGGGGCGGATCCAGGGCTTGGTGCCGGCTTCAAGCTGCTCGACGATGGTATCGGTGATGCGTTGGTAGGTGTCCTTGATGCTCTGCATGGCCGTCTCCATTCCGTTGGTTGACGGCAAAGAACGGAGATGGCCGAATCGAGCCCATGCACCTGTAAGGCCGAAACGGAGTGGAGGACCGCGACAGCGGTTGCATGGGGGAGGGGCTATCGTAGCTTGTCCGTCAAATCACCCAACGGACTGAGGCGGCGCCGAAACGCATCGGACATCGACCAGCTCGACGACCGCTCGACGAAAAGCAGCTTGTTGCCTAGGGCAGGGGTTATCGACCGCGATCGTCGTCGTCGCGCTCACGGTCTCGCCGAGCCGCCATTTCGGCCTCGATAGCCTTCAGCCCGGCGCTTCTGTCCCGCTGTGGCTGCTCGGCCTGTTGTGGCCGCAGGTGTGGCTCGGTGGCCTGTCTCTCGCGTCCCAGGCGGGAAAAGTCAGAGCGGGCGGTGAAAGAGACCTCTGTATTGTCGTCGGGCAAGCGTTCGGGCAAGTCGGCGCGGTCGACGGCAATGATCCGCTCATCCGTGACGATACTGGCGACTCTATCGTCATGGCCGAGAATTTGGCCGGTGATTTCCTCTCTCGGCCGTGCCGTGCGGATATTGTGTTCAAACGGCTTCTCGCCGCACCGTTCGAGGTCGGCAAATGCAGCGCGAAGCGCTTCGCGGCGGTTCGGATTGAGAGAGTCCTCCAGCACATGCTTCATTGCCGGACTAGACGGGTCGTTTGTGGTCTCGATTGATGCCTCGATCATCCGCGGTTTGCTGATGACGGTAAAATCCACCTCATGGCCGTAATGGCGGCCAAGTTCGGCAATGAACGCCTCCTGGGCGCGACCGTTGCCCTCGCGGAATGGATGCACGTAATTGAGCTCGGCGAGCACCTGGCCCGCACGCTCAGCGAATTGCTCCGGGGTGCCAGTGCGAAGAACATCGGGATCGCGGATCGGCTTTAAGGCCTCGTCCAGTCCGAAGTCGATGCGTGAGCCATGCAGGAATGAGGTGCTGCCCTTGGAAAGGCCGCCGATCGGCTCGACGCGCTGGCCGTCGACGATCGGGCTTTCGTTGCGCGTGTGACCGGCCCATTCGTAAACGTCCTGAAAAATATACCCGTGTATGGCCTTCAGATGTTCCTTGTCGAAATTGCCGCTCGGGCCGCGGCCCTCCGCAATCTCACTCTGTCGAATATGCGTCATGGCATAGTCGGCCGGTCCCAGCTCCGAGTGTCTGGTCAGCCCGAACTTGTTGCGTAGGACACCAGTGCGATCTGGATCGCCGGGCGTGTCGGGGTAGGTGTACGATCCCTTTGACTCGTCCGCCAATACGATTCCTCATGAAAAAAGCCGCCCGTGATCGCAGGCGGCTTGTTCAAATCAGAGTTGGAGCGTCAGGCGCGCTTGAAACGCGCCTTCATCTGCTCGCGAAATTCTTCCGACGTGATCTCGCCGGCGACATACCGGGTGTTGGCCGCCTCGAGAACAGGATCGTGGGTATAGCCCTGCCGGACGTTGGCAGCGCGGGCTTGATCGGTGGCCTTCTTGCGCTTGGCAATGGCCTCCGGAGAACGATCCGGACGTGCGGAATGGATGTTCATCGGCAAAACTCCAGTTGCCTTGCACCCTAGCAAGAAAAGTGCTGAAAATCCAGCACTTTGGGTTGATTTTCGGGGTTTCTGAAGTGGGCGCCCGGCTTTGGCCGGGCGCTTTACTGCGATTAATCGCGGGGTTCCCATTCGATGATCGCCTGCAGAGTCGGGTCGTCCTGGCCCGGGAAGCGGCCGAGATTGGCGTTGAAGCTGAGGCGCTTGATCGAGAGCGTGTAGTAGGGCTTGCCCTCCGCGTTCTTCTTTTTCCAGATGCCGCCGACCTCGATGTCATGGCCGCGCGGCGACTTGGCATAGACGCGATGCGTCGGTGCTTTTTCGTTGTCCGAGCTGAACGGCACAGCGTTGATGTCCAGGTCGCGTTCGATGGTGGAGATGAGGCCTTTGCCCTTGGCGGCGTCGAGGTCGTCAGCATCGAACTGGATGTAGTTGGTGGTGGTCATGTCAGTCACTCCTCTTTGGTGGTTGCGATGATCGTTCACATGGCACGGCGGAAAGCGGTGTGCACCGAAGGCTGGAGCGAAGCGGAAGAGGCCGGAGGGCGAAAAAATTTGGCGCGCGAGGAAGCCGCAGGCGGGGAAATTTTTGCGCTCTCCGGCTTTGCGCAAACCGCGTCGACGTGCGAACGAGCGTCAAAAGCGACCACCGCAGAGGCGTGAGACATGGACGTATTTGGCAACATTCCCCCTGTTCGGTGTCCGCCTGACGCGACAAGATATGAGCCTATATTAGCTATTCTCTGAACCGATGCAACGAGCTTTGCCGGGTTTTGCGCCAAAACGCGAAGCAATATGGCTCATGTCATTTGCCATTCGATAGCACCATTGTGGCTATCTACGGTTAAGGCATCTTTGAGGGCTTGGCGCGGCGATAGAGATGCGGACTTTCGATCTCAGCCGACCAGATCCCCAGACCGTTGCCACGCGCGCGGTTTTCGGCCTCCCCGTACTCAACCAGGCTGATAGGATGGGATGACGGCAGATATCGAAGCATCGCCTCGGCTAGCCCGGCGTTCACCATAGCGAGGCCCACATCGGTATCGCCGATGAAGCACTGCCCGACCAAACGGCGATACCGGTCCTGGTCGATGATTTCGCAACGGACATGCTGTCCGTCGATCATCTTTCGAAGGTAGCTGCGAGCAATGACACCGCAACGCCAGGTCTGGCCGCCCTTCAAGCCGGTCTGGTCGAGTTCGCATGCATCGATCGCAGCAATCCGAATGCGCTGCTGACGGATACTGATCGTGTCACCGTCGATTACCCGCGCCTGGCCGGACCATGCCGACGGCTCGGCCGCCGCCTCCATGCACCAGATTACGGCCACGGCCGCCAATATCGTTCGAAATCTCAATTCAATGCCTCCATGGAATTACGGGCTGCCAGCCCGAAAATCGAGCGGGCAAGATGAAGCTCGCCAGCTGTGGCGCGGTCCGTCATGGCCCGCAAGTAGCCGCCCGGCGATTTAACTTCCTGCCGGTCGTATTTCTGCAGCGTCACCGCGATTGCGACCGCTGCTTGCTGCTCGCCCATCTGTTCGATGGCGCGGAGTCGCGCATCATCGGAAATGCCCGTCAGGCGGCACATCTGCGGCACGAGCCGCGCCAGATCGGCCCAACTGCGGGGCAGGGCAAAGCCGTAGGCCTTTAAGGCCGGTATTGCCCGCACCAGGTCATGCAATGCCACTACCGCCTGCGGCTGGCGCCTTCGCCCGTTGACTTGGCGCAAACCGCCCCCCAGGCTTGGTTCATAAGCCCTCTTGCTGGCGGAGCCAGCCTCCAGCAAATGAAGCTGTTCGGCGTCAGTCGAACGCCGATTATCATTACTCTCTTCAAGAGGATCAGGGTTTGTAGTCTGTTTGTGCATGCCGTTTTCGGCATACGTGCATGTCGAATTTTCTATTTCCGACGCAGATTCTGAACGCAGTGGAAGCTGCATCAAGCGCTCCACAAACCAGTCGAAAAGGGCCGAAGCACGTCGGAGAAGGGCGCTTGGTGCCTTGGAGGCAACGCCGACAAGGGCGACGACCCGTTCGACGCGGCCCGCAATGCGAGCCAGGACGCGATCCGACGGTGCCGTAATCGTCGCCAGAGCATAGCGTAGGTTGCGCAGCGCGCCGCGATAGCGGCGCAATGCTGCGCTCGCGGCCGATTTTTCGGCCTTGGCCTGCCGCACGAGCTGGTCGAGATCTCGATAGCGGACGATGAGGATCCGCATGTCGATGCCGCAACCGTCTACAATCGCACCATCGCGATTTCGCACCGGGTAGCGCTTGTAATTTCCGCTATCCTGCATCGTGATCAAGCCAGCGTCGAAAAGGCTGGACAGCATACGGCTCACACGACCGGCTGAGCGGCCGATCTCGAAGCCGAGCTGCTGGTTGGACTTGAAGATGATCGGACGGCCGGACTTGTCAAAGGCCTCGGCCGGGGCCGTGTTGACCAGAGTCACCAAAAGATGGCTTTCGGTCGCACTGATCAATCCAGTGCAAGTGAGGTTTTGTGCAAGCACGGCAAGCTGGCCGCGCGTCACCGTTCCGATCTCGGCCGACTGTGCCAGTCGCCGGTAATCGGCACGTTGTGGCGTCATTCGGCGACCGATTGGCCGCCGATCGGTTTGGGGGTCACCCATGTCCTCGTCTCCTTTGTTAGGGACCAGGCAAAGCTTCCCCGTTCACCGAAGCGGTGTTTATCAGTTGACAAGGAAGGGAGGGTTTGCGAGAAAGGTTTTGGCTTATTTTTTCACTGCAAACCCGCTTCCGGATTTTCGTTCGGGAGCGGTTTTTCTTTTTCTGGGCCGGTCTCTGTCTCTCCGTCTTGAAACGTTAGAATGCGCGAGTCGGAATCATGCTGATTCCGATGATTTGCAGAGCATAACCGGAATAACCGTTTTGGCGCAAGAATTGTGCTACATGCGCCGCCCGCCGG
>NZ_SUHQ01000072.1 GCF_004962245.1 Mesorhizobium sp.
GTTCTTCCACCCCCCCTTATACCCCCCGCAGGGTGGAACACCCTGGAAGGGGCTGGAACCCCTTCCGGTTTTCCACACCTACCACATCTAGCGTGTAGAGTTGAGTCTTTCGCGTCTCAAACCTATATTTAGTATACTTACGGCTCTGGCGGGCCGCTCTCAAAAACCTGGGGAACTTCATGGCCTTCATTACCGACAAAACATGGACTCCGTCCACGTACCGCAAAGCCTATGCCCTTTGGGCGGCCAATGCTCCGAAGCACGACGGCAAGATACTGCCAAGGGAGGCGAAGACAACGCGGGCGCGGCACGACAAGCTTTCAGGGAAGCTGAAAAGCCTTATGACCTGGAAGCGCGCCACTGAGCCAGACGATCCGCTTGCCACAAGTTGGTTGCGCTACGATTTGCATGCCGACAATGACAATAATTTTGACGAGCACGACGAGCCTTCGCCGCAACTTCTAGACACGGTCAGCGAAATCCGGCCAAACGAAAACGAACTTCGGCGCGAGTTCGAGCCGAAAGTCTGGAAGAAGAAGGACGTCGAATACCACCGTGGAGTTGCTATCGGAGGCGACGTCGAATGGGGCACCGCGATAGGCCCGATCCACGTGGCGAGCGAGACATCTGGAGAAAGGGCACCGCGCCGCACCTACCGTATTGTAAAGCGCATTCGTGGGCTTGAATTTAGCAACGGCGATCAGGTCGAGAGGTGCACCGTTCTGAAGTTCGACAAACCGGTGAGGGGCGAAGTCCCCATGCCCACCGGCTCGCTTGTCCGGTATCGGCAGGGAAAAACATGGCGGCGGCCCTCCGACGAGTTCCGTGGCGCAAAGGGCGAACCGCCAGAGATAGAGTCAACGGTCGGCATGGGTAATAATAACCCCGGCTCATTGCCTTGCCCCGATCCTATTATCGATCGCGAGTGGGCGGCAGACATCCGCAAGCTGGTCGGCAAGGACACGGCCAGCGTGCTGGACAAGGCGCTAGACGCTGCGAACTTCAAGGAGATCGGCATCGCGTTCGGCAGGCAAGGAAAGAACGCAGAACGTCATGGCAAGAAACTCGTTGTAGACGCTTGCGAGAAGCTCGACGCAATTCTTGCTGCGAATGATAATGGGTACAGAAAAGCTGCCTAGCGTGTCCCCTTTTTGCATTTCAATCCGATATAATATGAGGGGTAGGAAGCTACCCTAAACAGTTCGCGCAGGTTTCCTCCCCAGGTTACTGCGCCTCGCCAGTCAGCGTCGCCAGCGCACCGGCGCCCGCCATTGCGGCAGTTCCGCAGGCGGGAACATTTTGCGCACGTCTTTGCCAAACTGCGTGCGCCTACACCGTCCAGCCGTATCGGCTGCGGCGGTGTTTTTTTGTCCATCACATACGTAATTTCAAACGATGAAAGGAGCGCCAATGCATGGCTACGCTTAAAGCCTGCTTGACCTCGATCGAGCACTATCTTGGATTTCCAAAATCTCGCAGTATTACCATTTCTCGCCGCCTCCAAGAGCGTGGCGTAATTCCTGTCGGGGCGCCGGGCATCGCACCTAAACTCGATGCACATGATGTCGTGTCGCTGATTATCGCGCTCGCCGCCGATACGGCCCTTCACGAGGCGCCAGACGCTGTTACGCGATATCGCGCTCTTACGCCTGGCGGCATCGATCTTATTGGCGCACCCGCCAGCATTGATACTGCCGGCCGTGCCTTGGACATCATGGCCGACGTCGCGATTCACGGTAGCGCGGATCTGCTGCGCCGCGACCGGATCGAAGTCGTCAGTAATTGGCGTGAGGTGTCCATTCACGACGCCACCAGCGGTAACACCAAGCGCTTCGTTGCGCCGGGGGCTGATGCCTCGGCATGGCAGCACGCTGGACACCGCAAGAGTACCACTATTACCGGCAGCGCATTCGTGGACGCCGTGCGCGACATTTTTGGAAAGAAATAACGATGGCCATCCTCAAGAAATCAGAACCGTTCATCGTCCCGTCGCTTGCAGAGGCAAACTCGGTGTACGGCGAGCTACTTGCCAAGCGCATTGACCTAAACTCCGTCATGTCGGGCCGCGTCGCCGAGCAGCGCCGGCTCGAAAAAGAAATTGCCGCGGACACGAGCCGCGAGGTTCGGCCATCCATCGCCGCCCTTCTCGGCGACGCGCCCGGATCGAAGGCGCTGAACCGGAAGCGTCTGGCCGAAGTAAATTCCGAAATCAAGGACATTGAATCCGCAATGCGGATCCTCGAACAGCGAATTAAGGACGCGCACACTGCCGCAAATCGCGACGCGTGCGCCATCCTAAAGCCGGAATTTGATAAGCGCATTGCGGCAATGGTCAACGCTATGCGCGTCCTAGATGCCGCGCACCGGGACTTTGACGACCTTTGCGGCGCCGCGGAGGCTGAAGACATTAGAGTCGCCCACATCGCACCAAAGCCGTTCTTCCTCGGCGGTGCGCGCGAGGCCGATCGCCGTATTGCGGCCTACATAAGGGAGGCCGGCTATGCAGTCTGACGAGCGCGCGGAATACGCAGATAAGCGCCGCAAAGGCTCGGGTGCCCGCTTGGTGAAGTTGCCAGGCGATAGTGGCTACACCACCCGCAGCGAGGCCCCAGAGGTAATCGCAAAGCGCGTCAAGCTTGATGCCGCTGAGAAGAGGCATCGTAAGCATGGCGGTAAGTAACACCGTTAGCGGGTTTGCTGTCCGCTACAATGAACCAACAACAATCGGCCAAGCCTTCATTGAAAGGATCGCACCCGGTGCCTTTAAGGATCTGAGTGATGTCGTGTTTCTGTGGGGGCATGACGGAAACAGACCACTTGCACGCACCAAAAGCGGCACGTTGCAGCTGCGGGATGAAGGGCGGATGGGTCTATGGTTTTCAGCCGATCTGGATCCTGAAAATCCAGACGCAGCATTGGCTCTGTCGTCCATCGGTCGGCAAGACACTCACGGGATGAGCTTTGGCTTCTTGGTTCGGAAAGAGGTTTGGGCAGAACCAGACAGCTACGATGCGCTGCCCGAGCGAACCATATTGGAAGCTGACCTGTTCGAAGTGTCTGCGGTGGTTTGGCCGGCGTATTCGCAGTCGGACGTGAGTCGTAGTCGCGCCGAGCACAACGCCTCCGCCGCAGCCGCAGCCATCAGGCGCAAAGCGGAAGCGGCGCACAGGCTGCGCGGCATCAGGTAGGCATGGGGAGGGGGTGTGTCAGGGCTTGGCGCAGTACACCTGCCTGACCGGGCCGCCCCCACACTACGCATGCGCATTGCCCCGAATCGTTCTGAATTTCCCACTCAAATAGCGAGAAACCATATGTCGGAACACAAGATTCCGGCTCATTTGGAAGCGGCAACGCGCAAATGGGTTGCCGGAATTATCGCGGATTTTGACCTCGAGTCGTATCACTTCAAGATCCTCGTGAAGGCGGCCGAGGCGCACGACCGCGGCGAGGAAGCACGCAAGATTTTAAAGGCTGACGGCATCGTCATTACGGATCGCTTCGGCACCAAGAAGGCGCATCCGGCTGTCGCTATCGAGAGGGATGCGCGCGTTGCGTTTATGCGCGGCGTGCGTGAACTCGGCCTGGATATCGACACGGTAGAGGCTCCCCGCGCGCCGCGTACCCGTGATTACGGGAGTCGCGCCTAGTGCCAGTCCGACGGAGAAACGACAGACGCAAAGACGGCATGCCTGTCGACGCCCTGCGCCGCGTGTGGGTGCTGTGGCAACTGAAGGAACGCACACCTGCAGAGGAAGCTGAATGCGCTCGGCTCGAGGCCGAGTGCCACACGGCTGGCTTCGACCCGCTTCTAGCGTGGTGCAGCAGTCAACAATAAGGAAACACAAATGCCCGTTAGACGCAGGAAGGCAAAAGCCAGACCGGACGAGGCCAAGGCGTGGTTGATGTACATGATGAGCGGATTCGACTTTTTCAGCGAGCTTGTTGAAGCGGGAATTGTCGAAGACCGCCGTGAGGTTCCGCGCGAGTTGGCCGAGGAGACATGGCATCGCATCGGCCATGACTTGCTAGACTACATGGACGAATTTCATATCGGCTTCCGCCCGCCTGAGCGTCCGATTTGGGCCGAGCGGGAATTTGGACCGCCTGGCAAGCGTAAGCGGCGTGCGGCGTGATCCAGTTCACGGCATTGCATGCTATTCGTCGAGCTTGTGATCCTGCTCCAGTGTTTGGATTACCCATTCTATGTAAGAACGAAGCTCGGGTGAGTGGTTGAAAAAAGTCAATAAGTCTGCGGCATTGGCCCGCAATATCGGCACAACATTTCGGATAAATTCCATATTTGGATCCCCAGCCAGTGCGGACACTGTTACGGCGCCTCCGAGGACGCCAAGAATACTTAGTTCGCCAAACAGTATCTTCGTGGACGAAATAACGATATTTCTTACCGAGACATATGCCGAATATCCGGCTCGAGAACCACTCCATCCAAATTGCACGACATAATCGCGGACGGGCTCATTCGCACGGAGCGTTTCTTGTTCGATAATTCTGCTATTAGTGACAAAGCTCTCCAGAAGCGCGTTGCCTGGAACCTCGATCTCGCGGATTCGAGTAACATCGAGGAGGAACTCGTCCGATTTGCGCACTAGCTCGGCGCCCTCCTCAAATCCCATAATGAACGCGCCGTGAATTCTGGTAATGGCTTGTAGCGCAGCGGCAGTTTGGGGCTCAATCGGCTCCGCAAGCGTTAGCGCGATATTCTGCTCTCGATAGGCGTCTGCGAAACTCAACAATGAGGCGCCTACCGCGTAGATGGAGACCACGTCCAAGTTATTCGTTTCTGGCGCTATTAGTGCAGTGTATTCCCGAGCAGCCTTAACCAGTTCTGGAAACTTATTTTCCATCTTTGCGAACTGCGCCTCAGACTCTGCCAAAACGGCCCGTAAATTCCGATGCAGTGCGGCCTGCGCCTTCTCGCTAAAGTTTCCAAGGGGCACCGTGGTGCCAGCCAGCTTGCCTCCGCGCAATTCAAATCTAGGACCTTCAGTGATGGCCGGCTCGGGCGGCCTCTCACGAGCAGGTCGCTTTCGCCTGGTCCTTCTCGGGCTCCCTTGGGAAGGCCTGCCAAACCTAAATGCCGCTGCAGAATCTGCCTGAGATTGTGAGCTTATGGGTGCAACCTCAAGTGCGTCGGCAAGCGCAGCTTCTATGCTCTCGCCCGTATTCGCCGCATTGACGGCGGGTTCTGGGCTGGTCGTTGTTTGACTAGGCAGGTTCCGGTTGCGGTCGACGGAGAAGAGGATGTCCTCCAGTTCGGCCAGTGGATCGGATCCCGGTGCAGGCCTTGCATACTCCCGCTCGACAGTGGCAATGGCATCTTCCAAGGTCCGCTCATGCTGGGCAATGACCGACGGCGCCAGCGGCGGTGTTTTCTTGGCCAGCTGGTCTGCGATGGTGACGCGAGCTTTGTCATAGACTCTCGCGCGCACCTCCGGCGTC
>NZ_SUHQ01000073.1 GCF_004962245.1 Mesorhizobium sp.
ACCCATCAGCCGCCTCGGCTTCGATCGGGACAACCTGCTGAGGCACCACAGCTAGTACATCCGCCCTGGTTGATCCTGGATAGCCCAAAACTTACGAAGCATCATGCACAGCTAGCCATATTGGCCGTCGTATCGATTTGCGCCTTGTCACTGTTCATCAGCCTCCTGAGGAAGCGATCCCTCAGGCTTAGCCAAAGCGAGACCATTGTTCGTCATCTTGCCCATCGTGACCTGCTGACTGGTCTTCCCAACCAAGCAAAGTTCAACGACCGTCTCGGGGCGAGTGTTTCAAGGCTCATGTAGCGCGCGCTACGGCTCACTCGTCGTTGGTCTCCAGCAACAGCGCGCGACCAATCGGACGATGGCCTCGTCATTGGGAAAGATGCCGATGACGTCGACTCGCCGCTTGATCTCGCGGTTGACGCGTTCAAATGAATTGGTGCTGGCGATCTGCGCCCAGTGCTCGCGCGGGGAAGGTCATGCAAGCGAGCACGTTCCGGCAGTGGGGACCCGTTCTCGCCAACCAGACGCAAATCCAAAGAGGCGAACGGGTGATCTACGTAACCTGCGGCACGGGTGTGTTGGCGCTTGCAGAACTCGAGCGGGTCGGACCACAGGGCGAGGTCATCGGGCTCGACGCAAACCCCGACATGCTCGGCGTGGCTCGCTGCAAGAGCGATCGCACCGACTGGCGAGAAGGGCGCGCCGAGGAACTCCCGTTTCCCAATGGAAGCTTGGACGCGGCGATCAGCCAGTTCGGCCTGATGCTCTTCGAGGACCTTTGTCGCCGTCCTGCGGGAAATGACGCGCGTGCTCGAACCCGGTGGTCGGCTGGTCGTTGCGGTCTGTGACGCGCTCAACCGCTCGCCAGGCTATGCCGCGCTCGCGAATCTCTTGCAGCGTTGTCGTCGGTCAAAACCCCGGCCAGAATCGCGACGATCGAACGATAGCACGGAATCGAGGGCGTCGAGGGCTTCGGTCTGCCACGCGACGAGTTCAGCATTCTGGGTCTTGGCAAGCTGCCCGGTCATTTTGGCCCGTTTCCATGTGGCTGGCGTCCGACACTTGCGGAAAGACCGGAAAGCCCGGATATTTCGGAACAAAGGGGTCCTGCCGATGACCACCACTGTCACCGCCGCCGCCGTCTCGAAAAATTTTGGCGCTTATCAGGATGCCGCGGTCCGCGATCCGGTCATCATCACCAAGAACGGCCGCCCGCGCACCGTGCTGTTGGCCTACGAGGATTTTGTCCGGCTGTCGAAGCGCGACCGCCGGGTCGAGCTGACAACAGAACTCAGCGCGGACGAGATCACCGCGGTCGAAGCCACCGAAATGGAGCCGGGTCTTGACCATCTCAACGACGAGCTCTCTGAGTCAAAACCCTCGGGGTCAAAACTCTCCGGGGCAAAAGGCCTGACGGCAAAAAATGCTGCCGGCTGAAATCAAGGTCGGCCACGTCTTCCGTTATTCCTATCTCTGGTATTGGCAACACCGCGAGGGCCGCGAAGAAGGCGACAAGGACAGGCCCTGCTTGGTGCTGGCGCTGGTCGCTATGCAGGAGGATGGCTCGCCGGTCGTCCGGGTCCTGCCGATCACCCATACGCCGCCGTCCGATCCCGCTCATGCCATCGAGATTCCGACTGCGTCAAGCTGCGCTTGCGGCTTGACGGTGAGCGGTCGTGGATCGTTTTGACGGAAAGCAACCGGTTCGCCTGGCCTGGCCCCGACATCCGGCCGCTGGACACGGAGAGCGGCTATTACGGGCCGCTGCCGCCGCGTTGTTTGCCGCGGTCAAGCGCCGGTTTGTCGCCATCGCGACAGGCCAGGCACACACGAGCATGTCGCGCACGGCGTGACGGCGGCTGTGACTTTGCGCGGTGTCCAGCGCCCCTTGGCCGCCGAGGCATCAGTGCCGATAAGAGGTCATTATCGATGGTGAGACAGCAGAGAAAATCCCCTGCAGGTCAACCTACCACGCCCTTGATACGCCGGAGTCATCCTCTAGTTACCGGTGGCGCCTTGGTCGTAAGTTTGCCGGGACGGCGGCAGTTGGGCCGTTCTGACTGCACGTTGCGGAAAGACGGTTGACCGACGCACTTATGGAGATTGTCGTGCGTCAATCCTGTGGATCCAGCTGGGCATATTTCGCATTCGCTTGCTCGATCGCGGTTGCTTGCGCAGGATCTGCAGCCGGCGCCCAGCGCGGCGGAGGGCATGACGCTGGCGGCCAACACGGCGGAGGCCATGGCGCTGATAGCGATCGCGGCGAAGGCCGAAAGGGCGGCTCTCAAAAAGGAGCCGGCGCCAATCCCAGCCCTTCCAGCAGTAGTTCGTCGGTGGAGGACGACGGGACCAGCACTACGGCCGGCGCTGCCGTAGGGGCCGGACAGTCGCTCGGCCTCCCTCCCGCGCTCCAGTCTGCTGGCGACAGCAGTAGTTCATCGGCGGTCAGTCCAATCAGAGCGCTGCCGGGCGTCCCGGACGAAGTCGTTCGCGCCTGCCGCGATGCAATCGAGATGGCTGCCGCCCCCTTTGGCGCGGCAAGTGTGCGCGTCAGCAGCGCAGGTTTCCCACGTCAGGTGAACCCCGATATGATCTCGGCTCCCATTAAGGTCAGCATCGACTACGTACGGCAAGGCAATGTGGAGACGCGGCAGGCGCCGATCAAATGCGAATTGAACGCCAACGGCATCGTCATTGGGCTGACATAGAGCGTCGCGCAGAACTCCTCGCCGGCAAGAGCAGGATGGATTCGAATGGGGTCGTCACCCTCTTAAAGAGCCTGGGCCTTCAACGGGGGACTGCGCAGTCGTTTCGGAAATCACTTCAACGTCGCGTATTTTGGCCTTAGGGAATAGGGAAGCGCGATAGAACGCGCCCGGGCAATCCCAGACGGGTTGCGAAGCTTGCTGGATGCCTTCTTCTGGCTGACAGCCTTCAACCGGCCGGTAGCGGCTGCCGCGCGGCCAGAACGCGGCTTCAGCGGCCGCTCAATCTGCGCGTTGCGACGCTCAGCCCTGAGCCTGTCATTGTCCGCGCGCGCGGCGGCCAGGTCGCGGGCTAGAGAAACAGTGGCTTCACGTTGCTTGTCCAGAGCCTCCTTCAACCTGGCGACCTGTGCCAAAAGTGCTCGGGCGGCGTCGGTCTCGAGGCGTGCTATATCGAGAACCTCACGGGTCGAGATTGCTGCAGCACGTTCTCGTGCCAAAGCCTGCGCTATCTCGGTTGCAGTTTGCTCGGCACGCTCTTTCGCTGAGACTGCTCTGGCGCGCTCCCGTTCAGCCGCGTCGCGCTCGAGGCGAGCTTTTTTCAGCTCGTCACGAGTCGACACTGCCGCAGCGCGTTCTCGCGCCTGCGCCCGCTGCGTCTCGGCTGTCGTCTGCTCCACTCGTTCTCTCGCTTTGACTGCACCGGTCCGTTCCTGCTCAGCCGCGTCTGCGCGCTCCACGAGCGCGGCATAGGACAGGTTCATTTCGGCGAGATCGTCACGAAGGTCCTCTGACTTCCGGCGCTCGTCGTCGAGCATTCCGTTCGCTTGCGCCAGCGAACCCTTGGCCTTGGTGCGATGCTCGGCAGCCTCGGCCTCAAGCTGTTCAATTTGCGTCCGTGCTCGCGATAGGTCACGCGTCAGCCGTTCGGCTCGCTCACGCTCCAGATGAGCAGCGGGCATCTCCGTGAGGACATAGCTGGTGGCTTCGCGCAGCAGCTTGGGGGCATCTCCCGCAATGCGCTGCAATGCGTCAAGCGTGCGGGCTGCCGCGAGCTCGTTGCGCAATCGCTCCTCGCGTGCGTTGTCGGCGACTGTCGCGCTTGTCCTCAACGCGTCGATCTGCTCATGCGACTCGAAGGGCGCTCCCTGCAGAGCGGCGCTCCTGGCGCGCTCGCCTTCCGCCGCCCGGTGCTCCTGGCCGGCCAATTCCCTCGCAGCTGCCTGAGCACCGGCTGCCCCCCATTTGGCCCGAGAAGCCGTGATATCAGGGCTGAGCAATTCGCTACTCATGTGCTCGTCACCGTGGGTGGGTCTACGCATGTCTAATGCAGCATTCGCCGGAATCGCGAAGGGTCGTGAAGGGTCCGGATAGGCCTGACCTTGAGCCAGCGAAATGGCGGGGGCGCTGTCGACCCAGTTTTGTCTCGGCATCGCATAGCCAAGCGGCGCCGCCAAACAGATTGCGACGCCGAAGCGGGACACAAGACCGATCGGCCTGCGAACGCGAGGAGGTGAGGCCGTCGCGATGGTCAGGTCGGAATCCTGAGCTGTGACCTTCAAAGCGCCACGCGCAGGATTGGCCAACTGAGCAACTTTGCGCGGGTAAGCCGTATGACGCAACTGGTCATCGATCTCTCTGATCAACGCCGCAACACGGCCGGATTGCGGTATGTCCGTCGCGGATGCGAAAGCGTTGGGTTCGGCAACCAACGAGCTCTCGCAAGGTTCGGAAATTACGTCGAAATACTCGATTCTCACCCCGAACCGAAGGTACTTGGCATGCTGAGGCTGAACGTCCAGGTCTGCCGTGTCTAAGGACACGGCAGCCTGAGAAGAAGCTGGCTCGGTTGCAAAGTCGATCGGGCTTTGCCAATCCCAAGAGGAGTCCTCGGGGGGATCAGATATGCCTTCGCTGAGGTCGGCATCTGGTTTCATGTGACGCCGTTGGACAGCGACCAGGATACGCCTGAGCACAAGACAGACGCCTACCGATGCAAGTGTTGCTATCCCGCCCAGGACGGCGAGATCTGCGTTGTTTGCATAAATTTCGGCAAGGTGATTTGGCATTGCCGCGCCTGTGCGTTTTGGTGTCTGTCCTCAAGCTCGTGAAGCGGTGTTTGGTCCCTTACCTTGGTGCTGGCTAACGCCGTTGGTCGCCCTCGAAGCTGTCAGTTGCTTCGAGGTCCCTCCAGTGCACGAATTGTTGTTGCATGGCGCAGCGCCGGCCGCGTGCTAATCGACCGTGGTCGCCGATGCTCTGCCGCTCTTGACGACGGCGAAGTTGCACTGCGGGCATTGGGAAAGTCAGACCAACTGGGAGAGAGGGACATTGCAGCGCTTCGCATTCTAGAGGTTAGTCCAGCGTCTCGACGATGAAGGATGCGGCAATCAAATCGTCGGCATCGATTCTGCCCTTGCCGTCCTCCATGACGGCTGCAACCTTTCGAAAGGTCTCCAGTTCACTCTCAGTAATCCGGGCTCCGCGCATCCTCTCGTTGAGGTCCGTCACGCGCATTCGGAGCGCCTGGGACGCTCCAATCTCACGGTTCGACATGGTGATCACTTTCTTCCTTGCTTGGCACCCGCCGCACCTTTCGGCAGGGCGGGCTGTCCTCCCAGTTGCTTTAGGTCATTCAATGATTTTGATGATCTTGCG
>NZ_SUHQ01000074.1 GCF_004962245.1 Mesorhizobium sp.
GGAAAAAGCTAGTCCTGGGGATTGGGACTAGTGCCGAGTCTAACAAAATTGGTACATAGTGCCGCCCTGCGGGCGGTTTTTCATCTGGAGGGATGGGTCCGTGACGCGGGATATGAACACCTATAAAAGTGCAAAGGGATTGGTGGAAACGACCGATCCTGAGATTGACAAGCCGATTTATCGACGCCCGGGGTTTGACGGCATCACGACCCTGGGCGAGATGGACAAGAAGATCGCGGCCTTTCTTCGCAAGGAGCGCGAGGACGAAGGGCTGACGCGCGCGGATCTCGCGCCTTTGCTTGGCCTGTCAATGCCTGTCTACGGGCGATACGAACGTGCTTTCTCCAAAATGCATGTCACTCGTATGATCCACCTCTGTGAAATCCTCGGCTTCATGCCGGTCGAAATGCTTTTTGAGGCTGCTCCTCATCTTTGGGGCCGGACGCCAGAGGAAGCCGAGGATCGTCTTGAACTGGCAAAACTTATGGCGGCCTTGTCCCACGACACGACGCGCGATCTCCTCGCCCTGGTTAAGCGCATGGTCGCACAGCAGAAGGCGGCTGACGCCGCCACGGCCTCATCGCCGACAAAGGAGTAAGGCCATTGAGCGACCCTGCTATCCTCCTTCGACAGTTGCAGCGCGTGAAGGTAATCGCCCGGGGTGCGCCCCTGATCAAACGTGTTGTCCGTTTAGGCGACAATCGCGCCCATCACCCTGCCCGCGCCTCACCCGATCGGCTTTGCGTTCGAAGAAGGCTCATCAGCATTGGTCCGACAGAAAACTGCCCTGCCCGCGCCTTCTCCGTCAGCACGCGCAAATAGCCGCCGGCGGAGTTAATATGCTGCGCCCGCTGCAGGATGCAGGCGACCACGATTGACGCCGTTTCCCGTCCCATGACGAGGCAGGCATCCCCGTATGCCGATGGCGACACGCCAAGATAGCCCCGCACCTGGGCGGCGGTCTCCATCAGGTCGCGCCAGTTGGCTATCCCATTCACAGCGTAGTCGATAATGTCCGGGCAGGCTTTCAATACAAGCCCAAGTTGATAACCTTTCGGCGGTTCCGTCGTTCGCCGTTCTTGCGCGACCGGTGCCCCGCTCTTTTCTGGAGCAGGTTCAAATTCAAAAATAGAGTCGGTATTTGAATCAGATTGCTGCCGTTCAAAACGATCGGCATTGCCGTTCGAATCTTCGACATTCATGTGCGAATCCAACAGGATGTCGATCTCCTCACGGATCTCGGCTAGGTCGGTCACAATCGGCGCCAGATCGACGATCGCCGCCCTCCGAGGAATCGCATCCACGATTGCCCTGAAACGCCTCCACAGGTCTCCCCAGTCGCCGGGAACATCTTCCTCGACGGCCGCTTCGATCAGCTTCTGGATATCCCGGCGGTGCAGCGTGATGCGCTCTCGCATGAGCCGGAGGGCACGATTGTCCGCTCGAACGCGTTCCGCTGCCTCCGCGAACTCGTCTGCACGCGCCAGTACTGGGGCAAGCGAGAAGCCGAACGCTTCCTCAAGGCCCCCTCCCCTCCCCTTGCGGGCGTACCGTTTGCCGTTCGGGCTGTCCCGGCGGACGATAAGGCCACTGTCCACCAAGGTCGCCAGGTGCCGCCGCAGCGTTACCTCCGACATCCCGTGAGACCGCAGGACCAGCTGTTTGTTCGAGGGGAACACGACCAGGCCGTTTTCCTCGCTCAGCTCGGTGTCCGGATAGAATGACAGCAGCGCTGCCAATACCGCCAGGGAGCGGTCCCCGATGCCGACGACAGCTTTTCCCTCACACAGGTCCCTGTAGACCTGCCATTTGTCGACAGCCTTCCCTTCCGCGATTTCTTTCGAGTCATTCTGCGCTGCCAGCATGGCAAGCGACATCGGTCGCCGCCCAAAGGGCGTCGTTGCAATACCCGTCTCCATTTCTTCCTTCGCCTTTCAATCAGGCAAAAGAAATCCGCTCGCCGACACGACGCTGTGACTCTTGACAGTGATTCGTGGAAATGCGATTCTCAGTTTGCTACAACTTTGAGAGAGGCTTCCACGACTAAGGTCGTTCGGGGGCCTTTTTCTTTTGCGGTTCTACTCCTACTTCGATTTGCTGCTTGCCTGCCAGTCGGCGTAGAGATCGTCCAGCCGCCCTGTCAGATATGCGCCGAAGCCCTCATCAGCCCCGGCAGTCTTGAGGGAGAGCGTATACGCCTTCCCGTTATCCTTGATCTTCCCAGCAACCTTGCCGTCCTGTGGCTTCCACTCGCTAACAGTCTGTTCCCGCTGGGGCTTCTTCGAAACCTCGGCCAAAACTAGCATGAAGCGCTCGTCCGAGCTCAGGGGCCCGAACTCGGGCTTCTGGATGGCATTACGGGCAGTTTCCAGCACGTTGGGTTCGGCGATCTTTTCAGCGAGTTCCATCCACCTGCGGCGGCCCATTGAGGGCGCTGCGCCGATGGCCTTGACGATTCCGCTCGGGATGCCTTTTGCGACGGAAAGCAGCTTGGAAAGCTCCGTTTTGTCGGTCGACAGCGCCTGCATAATGACATCCCGGCTGAAGTCGTGGCTTTCGAGGCTCGCTGCGAAGAGGGCCCGCTCGATGTACGAGAGATCCTTTCTTGCGGTGTTCTCGATGCCCTGCGCGACGACAAGCTCGTTGTCGGTCAACTGCCTGACAACCGCCCTCACCTTCCGCTTCAGAAGCCGGACAGCGCGAAGCCTCCGGTGCCCGTAGGCAACCTGGTAGCGACCTTCGAGATCGGGATGCTGCCTCACGAGTATCGGCACCTCTTGCCCGTTTTCCTCGATCGACCTTACGAAATCGTCCGTCGCAGTAACCTCACCGTCCAGGCGATCTCGCACGAACGAGCCGTCGATGAGTTCCGGATCGAGTTCGACAACCTTCTCGCCTGCCTTCAGGGCTTCCTGCAGTTCACGAGCTTCCTGATCCATGCGGTCAAGGGCAAGCCCCATCGTCCTTACGGGTCCTGCCAACACACGGCCTCCGTCGCCCTGCCCCGAAAAGTTGGCCGCGGCCAACTCGCGGCTGGTATCGGCAAAGATGCCCGTAAGCTTGTCCCGCCTGCTCATGTCCGCCCCCACGTTCTCTTGATGCCATCCAGGATTTCTCCGTTAACGGCGTCGAGGGATTCGATAGCCCGGTCGAATGTCGCGCGGCGAACTTGTCCCCTTTCAATTTCGTAGAGCGTCTGCTTTGTCAGCCCAGCATCGGCGATTGCCGTGGATTTCAGGACGGTCGCCGCCAGAACCTCGTCGCCAAACAAACTTCGCAGCAGGGCTACGATCTGCGCCTGCGGGCCGTCATGGGGCTCGTGGCGAGTGATGACGTAACGGATGAAATCATGGTTCAGGTCACCGCCTGCCTTGCGGACGACCGACAGCAGATCCGCGGTCATCAGCAGGAACTGGCTCATTGATGCGACGTCCACCATTTGCGGGTGGATTGTGATCAACAGGCTGGTCGCCGCACACACGGCACCCAGCGTCAGGTATCCAAGCTGTGGAGGGCAGTCGATGACGACGATGTCGTATTCGGCCTCGACTTCAGCCAAGGCCACGCCGACGCGCCTGAAGAAGATTTCGCTGTTGGTTGTCTTCCGCTCCATCAACGCGGTTGGGGTCTCGTGCTCGAATTCCATCAGCTCAAGGTTTCCGGGAACCAAGTCGAGGCCTGCGAAGTATGTCTTGCGGATGATGTCCTTAAGGGGCCGCCGTTTGTCGTCATAACGGATCGCGCCGTACAGGGTGTCGCCTTCCTCCAGATCGAATTCTGGCTGAACGCCAAGCATTGATGACAAAGAAGCCTGCGGATCGAGATCGACAGCAAGGACACGATATCCCTGTAGCGCAAGATGCTGTGCTAGGTAGATCGATGTCGTCGTCTTTGCGCTGCCGCCTTTGAAATTGGCAACGGCGATCGTCTGAAGCTTATCGCCTCTCCTTCGCCACGGCAGATATGTGATGGCGTCCTTCGGTTTGGCGGATGCCATGTGTTTCCGCAGATCGTTGATTTGTTCGAGGGTGTACGAGCGTCTTCCTGTCGGCGAGACAGCTGGCGAAGGGCCTTTGCCGTCCAGCGACAGCTGTCTAAGGTAGCCGTCTGACACTCCGACGATCTGAGCCGCCTCACCAGAGGTGAATGTTTTGAGCATTTTTTGCGAGGACGGCGGGAATAGGCGCTCTCGCAGCAACTGCAACTGCATAGACAGCTGCCGCGCGTGGTGTGAAATCCGCGCATCGGAAGAAATGGCCGTCGATACGTTTTGATTCTGCAACATCGATTTCCCCTTTCGATGCGCTTTTTACGCAGCAATTGCTAAAAATCCGTATCGAAAGTGACATGATTCGGTAACCATGCCAAGAACCCTTATGATTCAAGGGCTTCTGGCAAGCAGGCAGGCAAAGTTGGCCGCGGCCAACTTCTTCTTGTTTGTTGCTTCACGTGAAACGGGAAACGGGTTTTTCGCGGCCGGCGTGCCGTCACTGCGGAGCCGGGAGAAACCCCTTCCCCCGCCTGATTCA
>NZ_SUHQ01000075.1 GCF_004962245.1 Mesorhizobium sp.
GCTATGTCGGCAGCGCGGCCAGCCTGAGCTGGTGCTGTTTCTTCTTATCTTCGACGTGAAGGGCCTGCCTGTCGTCGGTTATCACGCGGCTGTCTTTGATGCCTGGCGCCGCTTATTCTCAAGGCACGCATCAAAAGTATCTGATCTTCTCGGCCAGTCAAGATTGATGCATCCACCGTAACCGACGCTACGCGCCACGAAGCTGTCCTCGCCAAGACGATCTCGAAGGTCGCTTATGGAGCCAGCCGGGCAGGCGTACCCGCCACTTGAATGTACGGATTAGGATACGTATATTCCGTACAAGAAACCGTATATTACGGCGGATCATACGGAGAGCTGAGAGATGGTTCCGAAAACTGAGCGCTTTGAAATGAGGTTGGACCCGCGGACCGTCGAGTTGATCGACGATTGGGCAGATGAACACCCGGAGGTGGCATCCCGAGCGGAAGCGATGCGGCAACTCGTCGAGGCCGGCCTGGCGGCTGATGCCAGCCGGGGTCGGCTTAACCCTTCGCGGAGCGAGAAGCTGATCATCTGGTTGCTGACCGAGCTTCTCAAGCAACAGGAAGATTACGAGGATCAGGAAACGGTCAAGCTCATCCAAGATGCCATTTACGGAGGGCATTTCTGGGCGCTTGAATGGACGTTGACCGGCCTCTTCGACCCCCAGAACGACAAGCCTCACGAAGTCGATTTCGTGGCCCGCACGATGACGATGTGGCGCCAGATCGAAAGGGCGGCCGCTAAGTGGAGCGACAAGGACCGCGACCGTGTCGAAGCGGAAACAGGCGAATGGAACCGAGATCCCAAGTTCGACGGGTTCGACGGCAACGAGGAAGGCACCTATTTCAGTATCGCACGGTTCCTCGTCCAAAACATGGGGCGATTCGAAGAGTTCAAGAACAGGTCGCTCAACTCTCATTCCAACCGGGTCGCCGACTACCGGGCGATGCTGGCCGTGTACGATCGCATCGAATGGACACTGACGCGCGATGGTCTCACGCTCGGCGAAGTGATCAAGATCCTGAAGCACGGGTAGGTTCACTGCACCGCCTACCGATGGCACATCGGCAGGTTGAGTTGCCTCTGCCGCGTCGTCACTCGGAAATGTTCATCGGATGTTCCCGCTCACCGCAAGCACGTTTCCGGAGGAAGAGTAGCGTCACTCCACCCACCCCATCACAACGACAAGCGATGGATCACGCTCGGCGCGTGCACGGCGGCGAGGGGAGCGCAGGATCAGCCTCCGACACGCCCCCAGCGCTTGGGGCCGTGGACAGTCGCCATTTGTCGATGAAGGTAAGATAGCTGCCGTTCCGTCGGGAAGCGAAACTGACACTCGCAAAAGGCGCTCAGACGCCGCGAGCTGTTCCCTTAACCCCTGTTAAATTTCGCAAGTTTGATAGAACCTGCTTGTCCACCTGTTCGTCCGAGCAGTTCCAGAGTTCGCTGAGAACCGGATATGCCAAATCCACGTCCCAAGGAGATAGAGGCGCGCCGTTTATCTGGGCGAACGGCGAATCTGTCTCGGTAAGAACGCGCTCGCGCGGCATCATCTCGACTAACTTTCGACCCTTTGCCGATCCGGTCATCAGAGGTCCAATGCTGAACCAGCAGCCGAGCTGAGCGGCCCGCTCCAGCTCGCGAGCACTCCCCGAAAACCAATGCAGGATCGGGGTTCCAGCTGCAGGCTCAGCTTCCAAGAGGTCCAGGACCTTCGAGGCCGCGCGCCGCGAATGCAAACTGATGATGCGTCCGCCTGCCTTGCTGCAAGCGAGCAAAATCCGGCGCAATATCTTCGTCTGCAGCTCAAAGCTGTCGCTCAAATGCGGACTGCCATCGAGCCCAACCTCGCCGACATAGTCCGTCTCTGCCAGAAAATGCTCGAAAAGAGCGATCTCGGTATGCCGCTCGCGCACCAGTTCTGGATGAAGACCCAGAGCGACCCGAACACGACGCCTGTCGCCGATCAGCCGCTTTGTGCCGGTCCAAGCCTTAGGCGTGGTTGTGACTGCGAGAAGATAAACGCCCTTCTTTTCGGCTTCGTCCAGGATCGGTATCGGATCTTTGAACAGGTCAATATGGCAATGAAAATCGATCAAAGGACGCCTTGCACTTGTAGAAATTTCTTAAGCTCATCGAGCCCTCGCTCGGCCACTCCTTGAGCCAACGCGGCATCGCCGACGATCGCCGAATTCAGAGCGCCGCCTATCCATTCTTCCGCACCGTGCGTGTCAACCGTGTGCACCGCCACAGCAACCGAACGGACATCGTCGAAGTCACGGAAACGGCGGCCCGGTGTTCCGAGCGCATCATATTTGTAGGTAGGCGTAGTATCGGCAACACCCCACTTCAAAAAGGACGCGCGCCTCACCAAACAGGGTACACAGCGGCCGCACTGCCGGAAGCCGGTGCGGGCATACCGGCCGCAGCTAGTGGTAGATCCAATGAGTTGCTTCAGAAGCAGTTGGTTCTTGCAACCGGCGAGCATCTCCCCCTTCGTTTTGTACTGGTATGGGTTGACCAGCTTTACGCGTAGCCCAGCGGCATCGAGCAACTCTTGAAGCTTTGCGAGGTAGAACGGATGGGTCGTGCGCGTGCTGAGCGAACCGAGACGCATCGGCGTAAGCGGGACGTTGAGACTGATGAATCCGTTCTCGGGCACAAAGAGCTGAACCGGAGCGCCCTGCCCATATTTTTGCAGGCATGTAGCGGCGAGAACCCCCACACCGAAAAACATCATCGATCTTGCGCGTTGCGATCTCTCTGACCGGCCCGGCGGTGAGGCATTGTGGTTCACCTGCAGATGCATCGCCTGCTTGGCGATCCGCTGGGCGAAAGTGCGCTGGTCGTGCTTGTCGCCCTTGGCGATCTGGCTGACGAGAAAAGGCACATGGCCATCCGCGACGAGGTCCATAGCGCCGATCAGACTGTCCATGCCGCCAGATAGCAAGCAGACGACATCCTCGGTCCGGACCTTGACCGGATTTGGCGGCGCCGGAAGATATCCTCCGCCGATAAACTCCAGCCTCCAAATGTCGGCCGTCAAAAAGCGAAGCGCTTCCTCAAGCCGCGGCGCGGCAGTCGACCAAAAATGCGGATCGATCACCGCGACCGTCAGCTTGATCTGGCGCGTCCATCCATCGGCGCTTGTCGTTCGAGTGCAGCTTTCATCCGCTGCGATCACGGACAGCGCGATCGAAAGGAAATCCCAGGCGCGTGCCGCGGGGCTGAGATTGAGCGCCCGCACTACCGGCGGGATTGTCGCTCCGACAGCACCGATATGCGGCGAGGATCGGTGCCCGTACAGAACGAAGGGCGTGTCGATGCCCGGCGGCAAACTCGTCCCGGTCGGAGCGCAACCTACCGTCGTCACAGGTAGCTCTCGAAGATATCAAAGGTATCGCGCAGAATCGCATCGGACATTGAAGCCGCATTCTGACGGCTCATCGGCTGCGTGCCCCGCCGCGCCCTGAATGCGCGCGCTACCTCCTGGCGCACATACGACTTCATGTCCTGTAGCCGCTCAACGCCTTCCGCGTACGAATCCGCTTTGTCGAGGACCGCCTTTCCGACATCAAGCTCGATCCGGTGAGCGAGATCATGGGCGATATAGCCCTCCACCACCCCATCAATCTGCATCGCGTTCAAATTGGCGAGATCGGCGGTTGGATCGGCTTCCAAGAGTTCGGACAAAGACCTCGACACCGAATCGCGCGCTGCCTCACTATCTTGCGTTCCGTCGACCGGGGCGAGCGCACTGGCGATAAGGTCTGCGATTTCGATCTGCGATTTGCCCGCAAGCTGGGCGGGGTCTAGCGCGACTTCTGGTGGAATTTGCGTCCCGGTACGCAGCGCGTCGAGCACGCCGTAGAGTCCGCCCGCCCTCTGGGACGTTCCTCCCATTCGTCGTGCGGCCGTGGAAGATCCGCCTAGACCGCTGCGAGAGTAATGGCCGAGGCCACGCCTGAGATCGTCCTGGGAACCGCTGCGGGCGAAGCGTCCAAGACTCGTGCGCGCCTGTTGGAACCGGCGCGGCGGCGCCTTGGGAACCGCAGGCGGCAGCGGCAGAGGCTGTGGAGGTTGGGGTAGTTGCGGTTGCGAAGCCGGCGGTCCAGGTGGCGATGGTTGACCGGGCACTCCGGGCG
>NZ_SUHQ01000076.1 GCF_004962245.1 Mesorhizobium sp.
GCTCGCGAGCGGCTTCGCTATCGCCGACCTACACCACGCGGTGGGACACGACCCCGATCTCATTTCGGCATCGACAAGTTAGGCCAGAGCGCACCTTGCAAGGCGCCATGCAGACCTGTCGGCGGGCGAACTGTTGGTGACGGGTCAGCTGCGAGCGAACGTCATCCACTGACGCACAGCGTGGACTGTCGCTTTTCAAATTAGGAAATCTCTGTAGCCACCATTCATGAGCGCGCGGCCACGCGAGACGGCCCGACGGATGCGGTCGCGCAGATGATCGCGAGGATCCGCCCAGTCGGCATGGACGCGCCGTTGACCGATGAGAACTTCGGCGAGCTCGCGATGTGGTGCTCCGGCGAGCGAACCGTCGAGCGCACGAAGAACGAAGGACAAACGGACGCCACGCTTTTCCGGCGCAAACAAGCGGGGGGGCAACTGTTGCCCTAGACTGAGAGCATTGAGGCACTCCAGTCCCCTCAGTCGATGCTTTAAAAGCACCGCGGGCCAGATGGCTTGAGTATGCAGGCAAACAGGGTGGAGGATATTCGCGCCCGAGACGGCGAGCTGCAGCGCGTGGTCCGCATTGCGAAGAAGAACATGCTGGCTCTTGTCGGGCGCCAGCAGGACGGTTGCACGACAGGGCAATGCCGAGAGTTCGAACGGCGGTGTCGGCGACGAGGCAGGCAACCGTTCCGCAATGACCGGCAGCACATGGACGCACCAGAGCGGACACCAGAATACGACCGAAGCCCGGCCACAAGACTCCGCGAAACAGAACACCCCAGCGTGACAGGTCGCCGACCGACGCGACCATATCGAGAAAGGGTTGGAGAGACCAAGTCTTGCAATGCTGGCGCGCAGCGGTCAGATCGCGCTGGAACGCCGGGTTGCGGCGTAAGAACTCCCAAGCCCACTCCCGCAGCGTCAGGCCAGCGGTGTAGTCGTATGATCTTTCATCCCGCCAATCTGCCTGATCCGCGCCAGTCAGGAGATTCATGACTGACACCCCCTGCCCGCGCCTGCGTGCGTCGAAACATTATGCCACTTCGCAAAGCACCGGCGAAGGCAGCAGACGTCGAAGGCACCTTTTTGTTGAAGCGTTCGGCATTGGCACTGGCGACGACACAAGATGTGCCCAAATTGCCACCAGACCGTCGAACGGGCACAGCGACGGCCAGCGCGACCAGGGCACGCCAAGGGAATTGATTCCGTAACGGTCATCGGCTCCTGCGTCGCGATCCAGACGTTCCTTGAAGGCGCAGTAGCGGGGCAGTGGATCGCACGCTGCTTGTCGGCAAGTTGTCGTAGCGGCGGCGCCATAGGCACGGTCATCGGAGGGTCTCCTGCGGCAAGTTTTCGCCATTGGAGGCCAATCTCCCCGCTATGGCAGCCTGTGCAGTTGCACAGGTGAAGCGGACCAATCAGGGGGAGCTATGGCGGAAACTGGGTGATGACGGTTTGAGGAGAGCGGCGTATCGAGGCGGGTGACGAAGCCTGCCAGTACCTCTCAAGGAGAGCGATACGCCATGAACGAGACTATCAACATTGTTTGCCTTCGTCAGCCCGACGAAATCGGTGATACCCTGACGGATGTACTTCGCAGCGGCGCGCGCAAATTGCTTGCGCAGGCGATCGAGATGGAAGCCGAGGCGTATGCTAAGGCGGTCGACTGCCTGACGAAGGATCAGAATGCGTCGCTGGCGTTCTACGATTTCCCCGCCGAACACTGGGATCATCTGCGAAGGTCCAATCCCATCGAAAGCGTCTTTGCGACCGTTCGCCACCGCACGGTGCGTACCAAGGGCTCGCTATCCTCGAAAACCGCCCAGCTGATGGTCTTCAAGCTGGTCATGGCCGCGGCCAGGACGTGGCGACGATTGAAAGGACAAAATCAGTTGCCGGAACTCATCGCAGGTGCCAGGTTCCTGGACGGAATCGAGGTCATCGAAAACGAAGCCGCAGAGCGCCGCTTGATCAGCCTCGTCACCCAAATTCCAGCATAGCTCCATCGGAACTGCCAGCCTTCCTTGCCGATCAGGCGCAGATCAGCGCTGACGATACCGAGGACGGCGACGGCGATCACCTCCAGGTCGCCGAGTAACGACCCTCAAAACACCGCACTGGGCCCGGCCGTCCCATCGGGCCTTTTCTGTTTCTGGACAAGGAGCAAACATATGTCCGCAAGCGACATTTACGAGAATGCCCCACCCGGGAAGCCTGATCAACTATGGTGATCGTGCCCCCAAACCGCTCGCCCGACAGGACCGTCTCATGAACGCCCTTCCCGCACGAGCCGCCGGCATTCCGGCTGGCTTCCTCGATCAGACCGCGTCCGACCGGACCAGCCGCGCCACCCGGATTCTGCATGCCGCCGACCAGATCACGCCCTTTCTCGAACGGGGTCGGCCGATCGACGCGAATGCAAGGGAGCGGGCTTTGCAAAGACCGGCAAGGCAGAATGGGATTCCTGGGAACTGGTCGAGGCCAGCCTGAACCGGTATCTTGTGCCTGCCCTCGGGAGTCGCTCTATCCACCATGTGACCGACACCGACATTGCTAACATCACCAAGAAGATCGTCGCCGGGGGTCACCCGCAAGCGGCTAACACGGCCTTCTGGTATATGCGGGCATTTTTCAACTGGTGTCGCAAACCGCCGCAACGGCTCACCGCGGTTTCCCCGCGAACGGATTGGAAAAGCCGGTACGGGCTGTGAGCCCGAACCGAGCGATATCGGCTATTCGTTCGGCCCCATCGTCAAGCTGCTCATGCTGACCGGACAGAGGCGTACGGAAGTTGCCGCGATGCGTTGGTCTGAACTCAGCCTTGAAGCCGGAACATGGGAACTATCGGGTGACCGCACGAAGAACGAAGAGCCTACGCTTATTCCGCTGTCCACACTGGCGGTGTCGGTCCCCCAGTCGTACCGAAGACCAATGACACGTTTGTTTTCCCTGCGAGGGGCAACGGCTTTGGAGAACTGGACCCTTCACGATCTGCGCAGGACGCTCGCGACAAATCTCGGCAGGCGGCAGGTATTGCCACACGTCATCGAGCACATACTGAATCACAAGGCGGCGTCCCTGACAGACATAGGCGAAATCTACAATCTCTATACCTACGTCAAGGAGAAGCGCGAGGTGTTGCAGATGTGGTCAAATCACATCGAATGGATGATCAAGCAGGCGGCGGAAATGGACGCTCTGGCGGCGTAGCTACTGGCTTGGGCGGAAGATGCGGCGCAACAATCGTCAGAGCCTCATCGAATTGGAGATCATGCTTGACCAGCAAATGCGCGGCCAATGCTTCGATGGCCGACCAGTGATCGAGTACTAGCCGGGCCGTGCGATCTTCGATCCGCCCCCAATCGGGGCGGCGCGGCATCAGGAACCGCAACTCACCATAGATTCGCTTGGCATCCGCGTAGTCGCTGCTCCCCTCATTCTCGTCGGACGCATTCATCGCCATATCGAACGGGTCCAGATAGCCTTCGAATGCGGATTCTGCAAAAGGACCTGCCAGACACGTAACTATCTCCCGGATCGCACAATCGCGTTTCAAATATCGATCCATATCGTCCTCGAAAATCGGCTTTCGCTTCGAGGTGAATCCTTGCGCGGAATAAAAACCCGCGCCTTCGACAACACCACGGTAATCTCCGTCACCGGGGTCGGGGTAAATACTAACACTTGAGAAAGCAGGGAGTTTACGGTCGTCGTCGAACATCTGACGGTTCAAAACGATGGCGGCCACCGCGTGCCCGGCTTCGTGGTGCGCCACAGACGGGAGAAGATATTGGGAGGCTACATTCATGCGGTGCGGCTCTCAGGTCTAGTTTGCTTTTGCGCATAGGACCGCAACCGTCGTGCCAACTGGGAAAATCGTTTCGGACAATGCGATCGCTCCGATAGCGTTGTGTCTCCTGTCTGACATTGTTGGGAAGTCGACACGCGCCCGTCGCAATGCGGTCGACCTTCCGCGCGAGTTGGGTGACCCGTGAAGGCGGCCGACCAGGACGATGTTGCGCTGATCGGCGACGAAGGCGCCGCCGGGCGAGATCGCGCATCAGGGGTTCGGTGGCCGGCGTGTCGGCGAAGTCGAAGTCGTCGATGTCCTTGGCCAGCGGCAACTTGGC
>NZ_SUHQ01000077.1 GCF_004962245.1 Mesorhizobium sp.
GGTCTGAGTGTCGCGGGCGAGGACCGCAACAGCAAATTCCTCGCGGCCGCGTCGAGCCTGGCTGATAGGTCGGCAAAGGCTAAGCAGATCAAACGTATCGACGCGCTGGTGCCTGAAGGCACCCTAATCCCGGGCATTTTGGAAACCGCGATCGTCAGCGATCTTCCAGGCCAAATCCGCGCGATCACATCTCAGGATGTCTATTCGTTTGACGGGCGGCGCGTCCTGATTCCGACCGGAACCCGGCTGATCGGCGAATATCAGTCCGATGTTGTTAGGGGTCAGAAACGTATTTTCGTCATCTGGACCAGGCTTCTCCGCGATGACGGTGTGTCAGTTCGCCTCAACTCCATCGGCACCGACAGCCTTGGCCGCTCCGGATTGACCGGCCGTGTCGACAACAAATGGCGGGAAAGGTTCGGTTCCGCAATCGTACTCTCGATTGTCGGGGCAGGAGCTAGTTACCTCACCGGATATGGAAGCGATGAAGCTTTCGGCCAAAATAATGATGAAGCCAAGCGCGGCGAGGAACTGGCGCGCGACACGATCGCGCAAACGTTCAGCGATATGGCTAACCAGGCTTTGAGCGAAAACCTGCGCATCCCGCCGACGATCAGTGTCAGCCAGGGCGAACGCATCTTCGTCTACGTGCGCCAGGATCTCGATTTCAGCACCATGTATGACGATCCCGTCACAGAAGCGATGAAGGAAATACAGCGTGAACGTCGCGGTCAGTAACAAGGGCCGGTCGGCCACCAATCCTTATTACTTCCTTGATCGGGCACTCGAACCTATCCGCGGCTTTCTTGACGATCCGCGTGTCGTCGAAATCTCCGTGAATAAGCCGTGCCACCTCTATGTGGAACGGCTGGGCTCCGATCATATGGAGTTTCACGAAATTAAGCAGCTCACGGCCTCTGAAATTGAAAATATCGGGGAGCGCGTCGCCGGCGCAACAAACCAGTTCATCAGCCGCGCCAAGCCTATTTTAAGCGCGGCCTTACCGACGGGCGAGCGTATTCAGATCGTGCTGCCTCCCGCCGCGCCGGAAGGCGGCTCGATCTCGATCCGAAAGCAGGTCGTGAACAATTTCACGCTCGAGGAGTACCGCGATAGCGGCTCACTGGATAAAGTCTCGGTCGCAGTCGGCGGACTGAGCGACATCGACCGGGAGCTGATTGCGCACCTTCGCGCGAGCCGTATCTATGACTTCATCCATACGGCGATCACAAAGCGCGTGTCGATTTTGATCAGCGGCGGCACCTCGTCGGGCAAGACCACCTTCCTCAACGCATGTTTGAAAAGCGTCGATCCGCATGAGCGGATATTGACGCTGGAGGACACACGCGAACTATTTCCGCCGCAGCCGAACAAAGTGCATCTGATTGCCTCCAAGGGCGACCAGGGCACCGCAGACGTGACGATCCAAAACCTGCTGGAAGCGTCGCTCCGGATGCGGCCAGACAGACTGTTCGTCGGTGAAATCCGTGGCGCCGAGGCCTTTTCCTTCCTGCGCGCCATCAACACGGGCCATCCGGGCAGCATGTCGACGGTGCATGCGGATACGCCGATGGGCGCCTATGAACAACTCGCCATGATGATGCAGCAGGCCGGAATGTCGTCGGGTTACTCCAAGCAGGATCTGATGTCATACATCCAAATGGTCATCCCGATCGTAATCCAGTTGCGCCGTGATGGCGGAAAACGGGGCGTTTCGGAAATCTTCTTTGCCCGAGATGAGACATGATCAAGGGTTATCAGGCCTTCTATCTTCTCTTCTGCGCCGGAATCGTCTTCGCCGTCTGGACCCTCACTTACGGACTTGGCTTGCAGCTCGTCTATAAGGACGGCCGAATACTCGAAACCACGATCACCACCAATCCTTTCGTGCCTGTTCAACAATTCTGGCTCTACAAGGGCAGCCATACCCTGCAGAAGGTCGCGCTCGTCGCGCTCCTGCCAAGCTTGTTCGCCGGCGGCCTGGCGGCCTATCTTGGCTTGAAATCGCCAACCAACCCGCTCGGCGACGCCGCTTTTCAGGACATTGCCGCCTTGCGACGCGGCAGATGGTTCCGCAAGCAGGGGCACATCTTCGGCCGCCTCGGTCGCAAGATCCTCCGCACAAAGGATGATCGTCACCATCTCATCATCGGTCCAACTCGATCCGGTAAGGGTGCTGGCTACGTCATTCCCAACGCCCTCCTGCACGAAGGGTCGATGATCGTCACCGATCTGAAGGGCGAAGTCTTCAAGGCCACTGCCGGATATCGCCGCCGCAAGGGAAGCCAGGTCTTTCTATTTGCTCCGGGATCGGAAGCCACCAACCGCTACAATCCGCTCGACTTCGTGCGCCAGGAGCGCGGCACGCGGACGACGGATATCCAAAACATGGCGAGCATCCTTGTCCCGGAGAACACCGAATCCGAGAATTCGGTATGGCAGGCCACGGCACAGCAAGTGATGGCGGGCGCTATCAGCTACGTTCTGGAGAGCCCGCACTACAATGGCCGGCGCAACCTCGGCGAAGTCAATTCCTTCATCAATAGCGGCGTCGACCTCCAGGCGCTGATGAAGTTCATCAAGGCGAGAGAGCCATACCTTTCCAAGTTCACGATGGAAAGCTTCAATGCCTATCTCGCGCTGTCAGAACGGGCCGCCGCCTCTGCCTTGCTCGATATTCAGAAGGCCATGCGCCCCTTCAAAAACGAGCGCATCGTAGCCGCCACGAACGTAACCGATATGGATTTACGGGCGCTCAAGCGCCGGCCGATCTCGATCTACCTCGCGCCCAACATCACTGACATCACGCTATTGCGTCCTCTCCTGACGCTGTTCGTGCAGCAGACCATGGACATCCTCACCCTGGAGCACGACCCCAATTCCCTGCCCGTCTATTTCCTGCTCGACGAGTTCCGACAGTTGAAGAAGATGGACGAGATTATGACAAAGCTACCCTATGTGGCCGGCTACAACATCAAGCTCGCCTTCATCATCCAGGACCTCAAGAACCTCGACGAAATCTATGGCGAGACCTCCCGCCACTCGCTGCTTGGCAATTGCGGCTATCAGCTCGTACTTGGCGCCAACGACCAGGCAACGGCCGAATATGCCTCTCGTGCGCTCGGCAAGCGCACAATTCGCTATCAGTCGGAATCGCGCAC
>NZ_SUHQ01000078.1 GCF_004962245.1 Mesorhizobium sp.
TTGTCCGCCTGGTCGGGCTCGGCTTGCTGCTGCTCGGCGGCGGGTTGCTCCTTGGCCTTCGGCTTCTGGGGCTTGTCCGCCTGGTCGGGCTCGGCCTGCTGCTGCTCGGCGGCGGGTTGCTCCTTGGTCGTCGGCTTCCCAGCCTCTTCGGGCTGGGCCTGTTCGTTCGTTGCTGCGCCTTCGGTCGGCTTCGATTTCCGGCCGGCCTGAACCTGCTTCACCTCCTCGATATCTTTGATCTCAGCTGGTTTGGAATCAGGATCGGCTTTCACCTCACCATCAAAGACCGTGACCGTATTGTTTTCCAATTTGCCTGACTGGTCTGGCGCGTCGGTCTTGTTGACCTTGACGACAGTCACCTCCTGGTTCGTCTCCTTCTCGATCACGTCAACATCAATGACTTTGTTGATCACCACGTTGTTCTGGATCGTCACGTCGCCGGCCGGCTCGGCCGCCTCGACAATGCGCACAAACTCCGGCTCATCACGAATAACGACGACAGAAATGTCCGCAGCAAGGAATTCGCGGGTGGGGACCACAACCCAGTAATAATTCGGCGTGGCGTCGAAGGTCACCTCGATTGAAATCAAATCCGGATCGCGGCGCGGCGGCAGCGGAGCCCAGATGATGTGCCCCCTGTCACGCCGCCAGCTCACCCATGCTGGCGCCCAACGAGTACCTGGAACCCAGTACCAGCCGATGTCGTCGGCATAGCCCCACCGGCCGTAATGGTAGGTCGCCCAGCCGAACGGCTCGTCGGATACCCACAGCCAGCCATACTGCTCGGTATAGACCCAGTGCCCAAGGGTATACGGACGCCAATCGTCAGGTACATCAACTGGGACGAAAACGGTCGCTCCTTGGTAGGAAACCCAATCACCATGGGAAGACAGGTCGTCGTAGAACGTGCTGATCGAAATGGAAACGTCGGTGGCAGCCCTTGCCTCCGACACAAGCGACAACGGTGCAACCGGGTTGGGAATCTCGACGACCGTGAGCAGACAGGCGGCTGCTCCGCTCAGCATCAGTCGTACAGCATTTTGGGCAAGGACGCGTTTCATCCTAGTCTTCCTCTGAAACAGATCGCCCTTCATCTTAGAAACTCGCCGGCTGTCGGATTGTTCCACCTTGCGTTGCCCGCATCCGCTCACCTGGCATCGCAATGATACAAAGGATCAACACCTAGGTAAGTTGCTTCGTGAGGGCGGTGAATCAGGCCACCAATCGTCCTCACAAATGCGTGCCGAAGACGCAATGCCGACGGAAGCGTGTCGATCACGGTATCATATGCTTCGATTATACTGCCAACCGTGCAGCAGCAACAGCACCGGGCGTCGTCGAGCTTCAATGTTGTCTTGGCATTAAGGGCTCCTGACAAATATGCCCGGCTAACGCCTCATGCGCCGATCGTTCAACCGCGAATGAAGCGCAACATTAAACGTCGCGGTACCCCTACTTCGCCTTGGCACGGGCAGGGTCATGCAAAGAAAGACCGGCAGATGATCGGCGGCCACGCTCGGATCTTCTCGGGAAAGAGTGCCCACCGTCGACGGGCTGTGGCCGCGCACGTCGTCAGCAACGCTGCCACAATCCAAGCGACCCTTCAGCGCGGCGGCCGCTTGACCGATTCATGAACCCGGTCACCCCTGGTTGCGGGCGGGTTCTCTTAGTGTACCGCTACAGCAGCGCCGTTGCGACCGCCAGAAGGGTCGACCGCTCCTTTCCAGCAACCTCTTCACGCACTCCCATCTCCGCCCAGGCAGCTCGAAAGCGCTGGACTGCCGGTAGTCTCGGCACTTGCCGCCGAGCGATTGGTCAGCCAGCCCCCAGCGATTGGCCAGCCAGCCTCCGACGGAAAGACGACCGGCCGGTGAACCAGAGACCGGTCCCACATGAGCTGGGACTAAGGTCTGAACTAAACCGCATCGGTCCGATGGCGGAACCTTGGCCTTGCCAGGCGGTTGGGTGGCGACCGTCGGCAGTCAACTGGGTGCCCGCTTTTGTGCCCCCGTAGCGGGCACTCATTTTGATCCCCATCCGCCGCAAGCGGCGAGCGTTTGCGATAGCGAGGCGAACCGTGACAATTACCCAGGGCAGTCACAACGCATATGAGGTCGCAAGTCCCCCCGCAAACGATAATCGCGCTCCCGACCTCAACTACGTGCGAGATCTCGTTCCGCCTAGTTGTGACGACGAGGCTACCGACGTTGTCAGGCGAGCAGAGCGTCTGGCCAATACGGTGGTTATCGCGATGGCGGTCTGTCTGGTCTTGGTCCCGGTCACTTGCCTAATATACTGGAATTGAGGCGTCCTCATCTTCCCAGGGATCCAGCAGCGAGGCAGATCAACTCTTATCACCGCCGATAGCTCTTTGCTGGCAATGCCGACACACTTTGCGATCCAAGATTTCTTTCCCGGGGGAACGAGAAAGCGGCCCAGTTGTTATCGAGAGCACCTTCGATCAGACGAGGCAAGGAAGAATGGGAAAAATGTGATGGAGACCACTAAGGCATCCAAGGGGCTTGCGGACCATTTCCGGGATACGCTGAAGGACAATAAAGTGCCTTCGACCCGGCCAAAGATGGCGAAGGAATAGATCAAGCTATACGCCAGACACTGCGCCTCCCTAGATCCTCAAATTTCCCGAGATAGACCAAAATGGAGAAAACATTCAATCGAGTGGCTGGCGCCGTTGCTTACGCCACCGGCAGACCTTGGGTCTTTGCACTTTGCCTGACGTCGGTACTGATCTGGGCCGTCTCGGGCCCGGCCTTTAACTATTCCGAGACTTGGCAGTTGGTCATTAATACTGGCACAACGATCGTAACATTCCTGATGGTGTTTCTGATTCAGAACACCCAGAACCGCGACGGCGCCGCGATCCAGGCCAAACTCGACGAGTTGATCCGCGCTGGCAAAGGCAAAAACGACTTTATCGGTATCGAGCGCCTTACCGAAGCGGAAGTGGAGCAGTTCCG
Source organism: Mesorhizobium sp. (assembly GCF_004962245.1). Classification (GTDB taxonomy): domain Bacteria; phylum Pseudomonadota; class Alphaproteobacteria; order Rhizobiales; family Rhizobiaceae; genus Mesorhizobium. Next base: position 2,979 of record NZ_SUHQ01000078.1, read on the forward strand.
CTCTATGTGTGCTCAAGCCAAAGAGGGGAATGCGGTCGCCACAGTTTAAGTTCGCGCGCTCGCGATGTGAGGCCTAGGTTGAGGACTCATTCAGATCCAGGCTGAAATGATTGCGGCGAGAGCGAGGG
>NZ_SUHQ01000007.1 GCF_004962245.1 Mesorhizobium sp.
GCGCCGACACGCGTTTTCATCTCGCCATCCTGCGCGCCTCGGGCAACGATCTCCTGGTGCCGCTCGGCGTGCTGATCGAATCGGCTTTCGATCATCTGTTCGCCTATACGACGCGGGAGCTGGACGATTTGCAGCACGCGCAGAAACTGCACGAGGCGATCGAGAAGAACATCCGCCTGCAGCGGCCGGATGCGGCGCGCAACGCGGTGCGCAAGCTGTTGGCCAACACCGACAGCGTCATCAAGTCGCGGTAAGTCGATACTCTAATTTTCTCTCGGTCGGCCAAACGCTGCGCGCAGTTCGTCCTTGGCGTCCTCCAGCACTTTCTTCTGCTTGGCCGGCAGGTTCTTGCCGGCCCGGTTGATGTAGAAATTCAGCATCGACATGGCGGACTGGAACGGCTCGGCCTTGCGCCGGTCGCTGTGTTCGGCCGATCGCTTGAGCGAGGCCGCGATCTTTTTGGGATCGTGGGATTCGAAGACATGTTCCTCGAGGTCCAGCGCATCGCTGTGCTCGGTCACGTCGGCCGACCATTTCCTTTTCGCGGTCATGAACAAACTCCTTCCCTTGGTGCGTTTGATGGAAAACGCCGGGACGGCGGCTGCTGTTCCACTGCCGCTTAAATCCGTGGAGCCACGGATTTGCCTGTCGTGGCGCTGCTCGGCGCCGCGAATGTGCCGATAGTGGTGTCGAACCGGTCGATTTCGCAGAACCGCGACAGGAAACGCCTTGACCGCAACCGTCTCCAGCCGGGCCGGCAGCCCCGGCATCGACAGCGCCTACGCCTGGATGCGGCTCGGCATTTCCGTGCTTTTGGCGACGATCGGCGGCGTTGGCATGTGGGCGGTGGTCGTGGTGCTGCCCGCCGTGCAGGCTGAATTCGGCGTCGATCGGGCGGCCGCGTCGATGCCCTATACCGCGACCATGGTCGGCTTCGCCGCCGGCAACGTGCTGGTCGGCCGCGCCGTCGACCGGATGGGTTACTGGATCCCGGCGCTCATTGCCTCGGTGGTGCTCGGCGCAGGTTTCCTGCTGGCGTCGCTGACCACTTCGATCCTGCAATTCACCCTTGCTCAGGCGATATTGATCGGCATCGGCACCTCGGCGATCTTCGGGCCGTTGATCGCCGACATCTCGCACTGGTTCAACCGCCGGCGCGGCGTCGCGGTGGCGGCCGCCGCCGCCGGCAATTATCTCGCCGGGGCGATCTGGCCGCTGGCGATGCCCTATGTCATGCAGAGCGAAGGCTGGCGCTTCACCTATGCCGCGATCGGCGTCGTCTGCCTCGCGACCATGGTGCCGCTGATCTTGCTGCTCAGGCGCGGCGCACCACGTGCCGCCGTTCCCGGTTCACCCGGCAGCCGGCCGGTCCAGCCGATCTCGCTGTCACCGGCAGCCTTGCAGGTGTTGCTCGTCGTCGCCGGCCTTAGCTGCTGCATGGCGATGTCGATGCCCCAGGTGCATATCGTCGCCTATTGCATGGACCTTGGCTACGGCGTGGCGCGCGGCGCCGACATGCTGTCGATCATGATGGCGGCGGGCGTCGTCAGCCGGCTGGCGTCCGGCTTTCTCGCCGATCGCGTCGGCGGTGTAAAAACCCTGCTGATCGGCTCTGTCCTGCAAGGCCTGTCGCTGTTGCTCTACATCCCCTTCGACGGGCTCGCCTCGCTTTATGTCGTCTCGCTGGTCTTCGGCCTGTCGCAAGGCGGCATCGTGCCTTGCTATGCCATCATCGTGCGCGAATACATGCCTGCCAAAGAGGCCGGCCAGCGCGTCGGCATCGTCATGATGGCGACCATATTCGGCATGGCGATCGGCGGCTGGATGTCGGGCTGGATCTACGATCTGACCGGCTCCTACGCCGTCGCGTTCCTCAACGGAATTGCCTGGAACCTGCTGAACGTAGCGGCCATGATGCTGTTGCTGTGGAAGGCGCGGCGCAGCGCCGCGGCGATGGCCTGAGCCGATGAAGAAGCATCACGGCGCATAAAAAAACCGCCTCGGCGGCGGTTCGCTGGCGCAATTCAGCACCATGAATAAATTCCTAGCATAACTGCCGTCACCTGTCAAGTTGAAACTACCAAAATTCCGGAGCTGGCGCCGCCGGCGACGCTGCTGATCTCCCCCCTTGCGGGGGAGATGCCCGGCAGGGCAAAGGGGGGTGCTGTCCCGCCGGCCTGTCAACCAATAGCGGCCAAGCCCTCAGGCTGAATCCCGGTTGGGAATGGCGGAAGTTGGCGATCCTTCCCACCCCCCTCTGTCCTGCCGGACATCTCCCCCGCAAGGGGGGAGATTGGATGTCGGCTCGGCTTTCGCCAATTACCAACGCAGGCGGAAGAGGGGCAGCGCAACCTGAAGCGGTTGGCCTTGCCTTTGGGCCCGTTCGCTTGACAATGGGGTAAGGCTGCGCGACGCCAGACGGGTGGGGCTGCAGGTCGGGGCATGGCGAGAGTGGCAAAAACGCTGAACATCGTTGCGCGGTCGGGCCTCGGCGCAGGCGCCGCGTTCGGGACAAGGCTGTGATCAAACCGCGCTCACGCCGCGGCGGCGGCCGTCCGACCATCGCTGATGTCGCGCGCAGGGCCGGCGTCGGCGCCATCACGGTCTCCCGTGCCTTGCGCGAGCCGGAGCGCGTTTCGGAGGATTTGCGCCGCCAGATCCAGGCGGCCGTCGATGAACTAGGCTATCTGCCCGACCCGAATGCGCGGGCGCTGGCTTCGGCGCGCGCCGAGGTCTTTGGCGTGCTGGTGCCGTCGCTCACCAACAGCGTCTTTGCCGAAGTGCTGCGCGGCATCTACGACAGCCTGTCCGACAGTTCCTTTCGCATCCAGCTTGGCAACACCCATTATTCCGGTCTCGAGGAGGAGCGGCTGTTGCAGGTGTTCGGTCCCCAGCGCCCGGCGGCGCTGATCGTGGCGGGCATCGACCAGACGCCAACATCGCGAAGACTGCTCGAGGCGGCGGGCTGCCCTGTCGTCCAGGTCATGGAGACCGGGCCCGATCCGGTCGACATGATGGTCGGCTTCTCGCATTTCGACGGGGGCAGGGCGGCGACGGAGCACATGCTCGAAATGGGCTATCGCCGCATCGGCTTCATCGGCGCGCGCATGGACCCGCGCTCGCAGCGGCGTCTGGCCGGCTATCGCGCGGCGATGGAGGCGGCCGGTTTGTTCGACGCGCGGCTGATCACCACCACGCCGGTGCCGTCCAGCGTGACGCTCGGGCGCGAACTGTTTCGGGACGCGCTGGCCAAGGCGCCGACGTTGGACGGGGTTTTCTGCAACAACGACGACATCGCGCTCGGCGTATTGTTCGAGTGCCACCGCGCCTCGATCGCCGTGCCGAAGACGATCGGCATCACAGGCTTCAACGATCTCGACATGATGGAAGTGGCCTTTCCGTCGGTCACCAGCGTCCGGACGCCTCGCTACGAGATCGGCCGGCGCTCGGTCGCCATGGCGCTCGCGGCGATTGCAGGCAAGCGCCCGCAGGAGCCGGTCGTCGACCTCGGCTTCGAACTCAAGCGCCGCGAGAGCACGGCTCGCTGAAAGCACCTTGCAGGCATTCGCGAAATGTCGCTTTACACTGCGTCATGGTAGCGCTACCATTTGTCTCTGGTGAAAACTCGCGGCAAAGACCGAAGTCTGTTTATTATATATAAGCGACAGCTCACGCTTGTTTATTATGTATAATATGATAGTTTTTACTTCGGTTGCCGAGCGGCAAGGGAGGAGATCGGGTCGGCATTCGGCCACCTGAAAAGCGCGACGGGCAAGGCGGGAGGTGCCGGGCCAGACGCGTAAGACGCGTAAGAGCCTGTTTGGAAACTCTGCTCCGACGGTCATCTGATGGCGTTTTCTGCGCTTCCGGTGCTCACGGACCCAAATGTCCGCTGCGCTCCGGTTCTCGAAGCCAGCATATGACTCGCCGGAGCGGCTTTCGAAACAGCCTCTAAGAACAATCAGAAACTGCAACTGGGAGGAATATCGATGATCAAGTCACTCGTTGGCGGCATCGTTGCTGCCACTGCATTCGTCATGCTGAGTTCGTCGGCGCTCGCCGAACCCGAAATCGTCACCGGCCCGTCCGCCGAGCCGGACTGCTTCGCCCCTTGGGCGGCCGACACGCAATTCTTCAAGTTCCCCAAGAAAGACGGTCCGTACCGGATCGCGCTCGCCAATGGCTACATCGCCAACACCTGGCGCATCCAGATGGTGCAGACGGCGAAGGCCTATGCGGCGCAGCCGGAGGTCGCGGCGAAACTGAAGGAGTTCAAGGTCGTCTCGACCGGCGAAGACGTGCCGGCGCAGATTTCGGCGATCAACAACTTCATCGATTCCGGCTATGACGCGATCGTCGTCAACGCGCAGAACCCGACGGCGTTCGGGCCGGTCATCAAGCGCGCCAAGGAAGCCGGCGTCGTGCTGGTCGCCTTCGATAACATCCTCGACACCAAGGACGCCATCAACGTCAATGTCGACCAGAAAGGTCTTGGCGAATTGTGGGGCAACTGGCTGATCAAGCATGTGCCCAATGGCGGCAAGATCCTCGAGGTGCGCGGCGTTGCCGGCACGTCGGTCGACACCGACCGCCACAATGGCATCCATGAGGTTCTCGACGCCTCAGGCAAGAAGTGGGAGGTCACCGAAGTCATCGGCAAGTGGGACGACGGCGTGGCGCAAAAGGCCTCGGCCGATGCCATCGCCACCAATGGCCCCTTCGACGGCGTCACCGGGCAGGGCGGCGACACCGGCATCGTCCAGGCGATGATCGACGCCAAGCATCCATTCGTGCCGTTTGGCGGCGAAACGGAGAATGGCTTCCGCAAATTCTGCGCCAAGTTTGCCGCGGACGGGCTGAAATGCTCGTCGGCCGGAACCGGCCCCGCCCAGGTGGCGGTCGCCATCAAGACGGCGATTGCCGCGCTCGAAGGCCAGGTCGTCCCGCAAGCGGTGAAGCTGCCGCTGGCGATCGTCGAGGATCCGAACTTCAAGGAAGGCCAGGACTATTTCCCTGACCAGTCCGACAATTTCTTCGTCGGCAACTCCTTCCCGACCTGTGGCATCAACTTCACCGCGCAGGAAATCATGGGCCAGAGCAAGGAAAACCAGTAGGCTGATCGCTCGGCGCCGCGGGACATCCCGCGGCGCCGGTCCCGAAGAACGAGCGCCTTGGGAGGGGCCGATGGACGGTGCGGTTCCGCTCTTCCGCATGGAGGGCATATCCAAGCGCTATGGCGGTGTGCGGGCGCTGGAAAAGGCCGAGCTTTCGGTCACGTCAGGCAGCATTCACGCCATCCTCGGTGAAAACGGCGCCGGCAAATCGACGCTGATCAAGATCATGGCCGGCGTTGTCGCGCCCGACGAAGGCCGCATGATGCTGGACGGAAGCGAGGTGACCTTCGCTTCACCGGCCGCGGCCAACCAGGCCGGCATCGTCTGCATCTTCCAGGAACTGTCGCTCGTCCCCGAACTCAGCGTTGCCGACAACATCGTCATTTCCGATCCGCCCAAGCGCTTCGGCATGATCGACCGCAAGGCGCAGCGACGCATTGCGGAAGAAGCCCTTGCTCGCGCGGGCGCCGCCGACATCCACCCGCTGGCGCTGGTCAAGGATCTTCCTCTTTCAAGAAGGCAGATGGTCGAGATCGCCAAGGCGCTTGCCAGGAAGCCGCGCATCCTGATCCTTGACGAGGCGACCTCGGCGTTGACCGCGGCGGATGTGGCCAAGATTTTCGGCGTCTTGAAGCGGCTGCGCTCGGAAGGGCTGGCGCTGCTCTACATCTCGCACCGGATGAACGAGATCGCCGAGCTGGCCGACCAGTGCACGGTGTTCCGCAACGGCCGCAATGTCGCCAGCTACGCGGCAGGCACGAAGAGCGACAATGAAGTCGTCGAGCTGATGATCGGCCGCGAATACAGCCATATTTTCCCACCGAAGCCGGTGCGCGCGCCAGCCACCGCCGCTCCGGTGCTGGAGGCGCGAAAACTGTCCTGGACCGACCGGCTGGACAACATCTCGCTGACGGTCGGGGCAGGCGAGGTCGTCGGCCTCGGCGGTCTCGACGGCCAGGGCCAGCGTGAATTGCTGCTCGCCTTCTTCGGCGTGCTGCGCGGCCTGTCCGGCCAGATATTGATCGATGGCAAGCCGACCACGATCGCCAGTCCGGCCGCCGCCCGGGATGACCGGATCGGCATGGCGCTGATCCCGGAGGATCGCAAGACGGAAGGGTTGATGCTGCCGATGACGGTGCGCGAAAACCTCTCCTTCGCCGCACTCGACCGGCTGTCAAAAGCCGGCATCATCGACCGTGCCGCAGAGCAGCGGCTGATCGACGACATGGTCGGTCTGCTGGCGATCAAGACGGCCGGCCTCGACATTCCGGTCGGCGCGCTGTCCGGCGGCAACCAACAGAAGGTCGTCATCGCCAAATGGCTGATGCGGCAGCCGCGCATCATCCTGCTCAACGATCCGACGCGAGGCATCGATGTCGGCACCAAGCAGGAACTGTATCAGCTGATGCGCAAGCTTGCCGACCAGGGTGCTGCGATCCTTTTCTACTCCACCGACTATGACGAACTGATCGGCTGCTGCGATCGGGTGCTGGTGCTCTATGATGGGGCGGTCAAGCGCGAGCTGGTCGGCGCCGAGATCACCGAGCGCGCGCTGATCGCCAGCGCCCTCAACATCCATGGCGAAGAGATGCCTGTCAGAGGCATGGCGAAGACGCCAGCCCGAGGAGCGGACGCGTGAAAGATTGGCGCTACTGGCTTGCCGAACAACGCGGGACGCTGCTGGCGTTCGGCATCTTCATCGTGATGTTTATCATCTACACCTCGAACCATCCGGCGGGCTTTACCGCCAATGTCGTGCAGACGGCCTCGAACAAGGGCGTGCTGCTTGCCTTCGTCGCCATGGCGCAGACGCTGGTGGTGATCACCGCCGGCATTGACCTTTCCGTCGGCATGATTTTTCTGCTGACCAACTGCCTGGCCTCATGGCTGGTCATCGGCACCGGCATCGAGACCGCCTTCGGCGTCGTCGCGGTGCTCGGCACCGGGCTGCTGTGCGGGGCGATCAACGGCGCCATCGTCATCTACGGACGGCTGCAGCCGATCGTCGCCACCATCGCCACGGGTGCGGTCTATTTCGGCATCGCGCTGCTGCTCAGACCCTTTCCGGGCGGTTCGGTCAACGAGGATCTCGCCGACGCGCTGACCGGGCGGCTGTTCGGCGTGGTGCCGGCGAGCCTGGTGGTGCTTTTGGCCGTCGTGCTCGTGGTCTGGGTGCCGTTCAGCCGGTCGGTGCTTGGCCGCGCCGCTTACGCGGCCGGATCGTCGGAGATGGCGGCCTACATGTCCGGCGTGCCGATCCGCCGCGGCAAGTTCGCCGCCTATGCGCTCGCCGGCCTGCTGGCCGCGATCGGTGGATTGTTCCTCACCTTCTTCACCTATACGGGCGAGGCGGCCTATGCCAGCGGCAATGCCTATACGCTGTTCTCGATCGCCGCCGTGGTGCTTGGCGGCGTCTCGCTGTTCGGCGGCAAGGGCAGCGCCATCGGCGCGATCTTCGGCGCGCTCGCCTTCCGCACCATTGGAGACCTGCTATTCGTCTTCGATTTCGATCCGCTCTGGCAGCCGCTATTCCAGGGTGTCATCCTGCTGATCGCGGTCAGCCTCGGCGCCTTCGCCCTGTTCAGAGTCCGCAACCGGCTGGAGTGGTTCCTGTGAGCGAAACGACGATAGGCGGCATCGCCGGCCGCATGCCGAAATTCATCCGCCGCGCCGATCCTGCGGTGTTGACGGCCTTTGCCTGCATCGTGCTCCTGTTGTTCCTCGGCAGCCTCTATTCACGCAGTTTCCTGTCGCCGGAATATCTGCTGCAGCAGCTCAAGGTGGCCTCGTTTCTCGGCATCATCGCCACCGGCATGATGCTGGTCATCCTGCTCGGCCAGATCGACCTGTCGGTGCCGTGGTCGGTGGCGACGGGCGCCATGATGGCTTGTGCGGCCGCCGCCTACGGCCCGGTCGGCGTCGCGCTGGCGGTCCCGTTCGGCATTTTCTGCGGTGTGCTGATCGGCATCGTCAACGGCGTCGGCGTCGCTTATCTGCGCATTCCCTCGATGATCATCACGCTCGCCACCAATGCCGTCGCGCAAGGGCTGATGGTGGTCTATACGGGCGGCTTCTCGCCGCAGGATTCGGCGACCCGGGCGATGCGCTATCTGGCCACCGGCTTTGCCATTCCAGGTGTGCCCAACGCGGTCATCATCTGGGCGCTGATTGGTGCCGCGATGGTTTTCGTGCTGACCCGCACCGGCTTCGGACGCACCGTCTACGGCATCGGCAACCGTGAGCGCGCCGCCTACCTCTCCGGCGTCGATACGCGGCGCGTGGTGCTGATCGCCTTCGCCATATCCGGAGGGCTCTCGGCCTTCGGCGGCGTGCTTCTGGCCGGCTATGCCTCCAAGGCGGCGCAGTCGATGGGCGACGCCTATCTCCTGCCGTCGATCGCCGCCGTGGTGCTTGGCGGCACCTCGATCCTCGGTGGACGCGGCTCTTACCTCGGCACGGTCGCGGGCGTCATCCTGATCACGCTTTTGCAATCCATTCTTTCCGTCATGCAGATGCCGGAGGCGGGGCGGCAGATCATCTACGGCGTTGTCATCGTCGCCATGCTCCTGCTTTACGGCCGCGCGCCGGCCAGCCGCTGACCCGCATCGTGGACGAAAGAGCAGCACAAGTGCGAAGGGATCCCGTTCGGTCCGCACCGGCCATCGTGGTGATGGGCGTCGCCGGTTGTGGCAAGTCGGCCGTCGGCGAAGCGCTGGCCGCGGCGCTGGGCGCCGTCTTCGTCGAGGGCGACAGGCTTCATCCGCCGGAAAACGTCGCGCGCATGGCAGCGGGTGAGCCGCTGACCGACGCATTGCGCGAAGGCTGGCTCGACGCGATCGGCCGGCGCATTGCGGGATCGGTCGGCGATGGGCAGGGCGTCGTCGCCGCCTGCTCGGCGCTGAAGCGCAGCTACCGCGAGCGTCTGCGCGGCTTTTGCCAGGACATCGTTTTCCTCTATCTGGAAATCGATCCCGCGACGGCGAAGCGGCGTGTCGGCTCCCGCCAGGGTCATTTCATGCCGGCAAGCCTGGTCGACAGCCAGTTCGCCACGCTTGAAGCGCCGGCAGCCGACGAGAACGCATTGACGCTCGATGCGACGCGCCCGATCGCCGATATTGTCGCCGACGTCGTGAGCCTGTTCGAGGCGAATTCATGAGCCGCCGGCGCTAATCTCGCCTTAGGCTGCCTGATCAGATCTGCGACGTCAGTTCGATTGGAAAATCGTCGTTGTCGGCATCGCGCATGGCGGCGAGGCTGCGATTATCAAGCACCTCGGCGATCGCCTGGCGCACTTCCAGCATCATGTGCCGGACCTGGCATGTCGCCTCGTCGCAATCCTCGCAGCGCTGATATTGGGTGCGGCTGGCGCAAGGGATCGGCGCCAGCGGCCCGTCGAGGACACGCACGACATGGCCGATCTTGATCTCGGAGGCCGGCCGGGCGAGGCGGTAGCCACCTTCCTTGCCCTTGCGGCTCTGGACGAAGCCGGCATTGCGCAACTCGCCCAGAATGGCGTCCAGGAATTTCTTGGGGATGTTGTTGGCGACCGCGATGTCGTTGACGAATGCAAGCTGGCCGACCGGCAGGCCGGACAGATGCACGAGGGCCTTGAGGCCGTATTTGCCTTTTTTGGTCAGCATGCCCGAGTCAACCTATGAAGCCCCAACCACCCGCGTCTGGCGGCTGTTTGTGTGCAAATCATGACGGTTTGGCCGTGCGACGCCGTTCGCGCGGGCAAACCGCCTGATGACACATTGGCGCAAACGCGTTGATTCTTCGTAACGTTTTGGAAGGCAGGCGCCTGGAAAGCGGGAAATCACCGTTCCGGAGTGGAAAACGAAGAAAGCCGGCAAAAGCCGGCCTTCCCATCGCGTTCGAAGATCGCTTGCTTCAGCGGCTGCCGTAGGTCTGGTCGAGCAGGCCGCCGGCGGCGAAATGCTCGGCCTGGACCTTGGCCCAGCCGCCGAAAACGTCCTCCACCTTAAGCAGGCGGACATCGGGAAATTCAGCCTTGTATTTGGCAGCGACCGACGCGTCGCGGGCCCGCAGGCCGTTGCGGGCGGCGATGTCCTGGCCCTCCGGCGTATAGAGGAACTCGAGGTAGGTCCTGGCGAGATCGCGTGTGCCGTGCTCGTCGGCGACTGTGTCGACGATCGCCACCGGAAACTCCGCCAACAGGCTGACCGAAGGCGTCACCTGCTCGAACTTGTCCTCGCCATACTCCCTGCGGACACCGCGCGTTTCCGACTCGAAGGTGATCAGCACGTCGCCGATCTCGCGCTGAACGAAGGTGGTGGTCGCGGCGCGTCCGCCGCTGTCAAAGATCGGCACGTTGTTGAACAGCTTGGTGACGAACTCCTTCACCTTGGCGTCGTCGCCCTTGAAGGCTTCCTTGGCGTAGGCGGTGGCCGCGAGATAGGTGTAGCGCGCATTGCCTGACGTTTTCGGATTGGGGAAGATCACCTGGACGTCGTCTCGCACCAGATCGTTCCAACCCTTGATGTTCTTAGGATTGCCGGCGCGCACCAGGAAGGATGGCAGAGAATAGAAGGGCGAGGCGTTGTCGGGGAAGTCCTTCTGCCAGTCGGCGGAGATAAGACCCTTCGAGACCAGAAAGTCGATGTCGATGACCTGGTTAAAGGTGACGACATCGGCGCCGAGGCCTTCGGCGATGGCACGTGCTTGCGCCGACGTCCCGGCATGCGACTGATCTATGGTGACGCCGGGGTGCCCAGCGATGAAGGCCTTGTTGACCTGCGCAAACAATTCGCGGCCAACATCGTAGGACGCGTTCAGCAGTGTGTCGGCCGACCAGGCTTGGGAGGATGCGAGGAACAGGCCGGCCGCCGTGGCGACGCCAAACAAAAATCGCTTCATGAAAATTAGGGCTCCGTGAAAACGCCGTTTGTCGAATGCCTAAGGATAATTGGACGATGCCCGCCGCGACGAGGCATTCAAGCCGGATCTTGGTGATGCTGTGAGAAAAAGCGTTGCCGAAACAGCCAATTGCTAGGATTTTCTTCCAAGCCGAATCATTTCGGCGTGTATTCGCCGCGCCGAGGTAGCTTCGCTTGGCAGCAGCCCTCTACGCAGCCGGAAAAAGCTTCCAGCGTCCCGGCCGGAACGCCACCCGGCTTTTTTGCGAGGCCGGATGGTTGACGGGCAGCTCGATCTCGACCCGCTGACGCTCGCCGCCGATTTCGAGTTCCACCCGCCTGGTGCCGGCGACGCGGCGGCTGGCTGCGACCGTGCCGGCGATGCAGCCATTGCATTCGTCCACCAGTTCGACATCGTGCGGGCGGAAGAACAGCGTCGCTTCGCCCTGCGGCGCCTGCGGCGCGGAGAGCCCGATCGGGCGGTCGGCGATCCAGACCTGACCGTCCTCGACCTTGACCGGAAGCGAGCTCGATTCACCGATGAAGCCATAGACGAAGGGCGAGTTCGGCGTGTCGTAGATTTCATCGGCGGTGCCGACCTGCTCGATGCTGCCCTGGCTCATCACCACCACGCGGTCCGCAAGTTCCAGCGCCTCTTCCTGGTCATGGGTGACGAAGACCGTGGTGTGGCCGGTGGCGTCATGGATGTCGCGCAGCCAGCGGCGCAACTCGCGGCGGACCTGGGCATCGAGCGCGCCGAACGGCTCGTCAAGCAGCAGCACGGCCGGTTCGATCGCCATGGCGCGGGCGAGCGCCACGCGCTGGCGCTGACCGCCCGAAAGCTGTGCCGGATAGCGCTTTTCCAAGCCGGAAAGCTGGACGAGGTCGAGAAGCTCGGAGGCCCGGCGGCGGATTTCTTGCGCCGGCGGCCGTGTCGGCCCATGCCGAACCTTGAGGCCGAAGCCGATATTGTCGGCGACCGTCATATGGCGAAACAGTGCATAATGCTGGAAGACGAAGCCGACATTGCGCTCCTGGATCGACTTTTGCGACGCGTCCTCCTCGCCGAAGAAGATCTTTCCCCGTGTCGGTCGCTCCAGCCCGGCGATCAGCCTGAGCAGCGTCGTCTTGCCGGAGCCGGAAGGCCCGAGCAGCGCGATCAGCTCGCCGGACTTGATGTCGAGCGAGACATCGTGGAGGGCCGGAAACCGCTCAAACTCCTTGCGCACGTTGGCAACGCGAACTTCCATCAACCGTCCCTTTTCAGTTTTCAGTGTCCGCGCGTCGCGGCGATCTCGGCGCCGTAGCGCATCTCGAGAAGTGTTTTCAAGACCAGCGTGACGAGCGCCAGGCCCGCAAGCAGCGAAGCGACGGCGAAAGCGGCGGCGGCATTGTACTCGTTGTAGAGGATTTCGACATGCAGCGGCATGGTGTTGGTCAGCCCGCGTATGTGCCCCGACACGACTGAGACCGCGCCGAACTCGCCCATGGCGCGGGCATTGCACAGCAGCACGCCGTAGAGCAGCCCCCATTTGACGTTGGGCAGCGTCACGTACCAGAAGGCCTGCCAGCCATTGGCGCCGAGCGACAGCGCTGCCTCCTCGTCGCCATTGCCCTGTTCCTGCATCAAGGGGATCAGTTCGCGGGCGACGAAGGGGAAAGTGACGAAGATGGTGGCAAGCACAATGCCCGGCACGGCAAAGAGAATGACGATGCCATGCGCCTTCAGCCAGGCGCCGAACAGGCCTTGCGCGCCGAACAAAAGCACATAGACCAGGCCTGATATGACCGGCGAGACCGAAAACGGCAGGTCGATGAGCGTGGTCAGGAAGGCCTTGCCCTTGAACTCGAACTTGGCGATCGCCCAGGCAGCGGAGATGCCGAAGACGATGTTGAGCGGCACCGAGATCGCCGCCACCAGCAGCGTCAGGTGGATCGCCGAGCGCGTGTCGGGGCTGGTCAGCGCCTCCGTGTAAGCACTGAGACCCCTTGCGAAGGCTTCGTTGAAGACGACAATCAGCGGCAAGAGCAGGAAAATGCCGAGGAAGGCAAAGGTCACGATCATCAGCACGGCTTTCGCCGGGCGGCTTTCGGTCACTGCCGCCGACTGGCTTTCGTGGTGCGGTGCGTAGGATTTGATCTCCGGATCAGCCATAGCGCTTACGGCTCCACGTCTGCACCAGATTGATGACGAGCAGCATCACGAACGACAGGGCGAGCATGATCGCCGCGATCGCAGTGGCCGCCGCGTAATTGTATTCCTCCAGCCGGATGACGATCAGAAGCGGCGCGATCTCGGATTTGTAGGGCAGATTGCCGGCGATGAAGATGACGGATCCGTACTCGCCGACGCCGCGCGCGAAAGCCAGCGCGAAGCCGGTGACGATGGCCGGCGCCAGGCCTGGAAGCAGCACACGGGCAATGGTCTGGAAGCGATTGGCGCCGAGCGTGGCGGCCACTTCCTCCACCTCTTTGTCGATCTCCTCCATGATCGGCTGGACGGTGCGCACGACGAAAGGCAGGCCGATGAAGATCAGCGCGATGACGATGCCGAGCGGCGTGTAGGCGACCTTGATGCCGAGCGGCGCCAGCAGGCTGCCGAGCCAGCCATTCGGCGCGTAGAGCGTGGTCAGCGCGATGCCGGCGACCGCCGTCGGCAGCGCGAAGGGCAGGTCGACCATGGCATCGACGATGCGGCGGCCCGGAAAGTTGTAGCGCACCAGTACCCAGGCAACGATCGTGCCGAAGACGACATTGACGGCGGCGGCAATGAAGGCGGTGCCGAAGCTGATTTCAAGCGCGTTGATGGTGCGGCGGTCGGTGGCGATCGCCCAGAAATCGGTCCAGCCGAGCGCGGCCGATCGCCAGATCAGCCCCGACAGGGGAATGAGGATGATGAGGGTGAGGTAGGCAAGTGAGAAGCCGAGCGTCAATCCGAAACCCGGAATGACGCTCGGCTGTCTGAATCGCCACCCCGCCTTGGCGGGTGCTGTGGTCATGTCGTCCTGATCTAGAATCTAGCTTACTGGGTCCTACTGGGCCGGTTTGTAGATCTGGTCGAATATACCACCGTCGCCGAAATGGTAAGGCTGTGCTTTCTTCCAGCCGCCAAAAAGCGGATCGTCGATGGTGATCAGCTTGATCTCCGGCAGCTTGGCGAGATCCTCCGCCGGCACCAGCTCGGGCTTCGACGGACGATAGTGGTTCTTGGCGATCAGCGTCTGGCCTTCCTTGGAATAGAGGAAGCTCAGATAGGCTTCGGCGACTTTTCGCGTGCCCTTGGCATCGACATTGGCGTCGACCACGGCGACCGGCGGCTCGGCCAGGATCGAGGTTGGCGGGTAGACGATATCGAAATTGTCGGCGCCGAATTCGTCGAGCGCCAGATAGGCCTCGTTTTCCCAGGCCAACAGCACGTCGCCCAGGCCCTTTTGCGCGAAGGTCACGGTCGCGCCGCGCGCACCGGTGTCGAGCACCGGAACATGGGCGTAGAGGTTACTGACGAATTCCTTCGTCTTGGCCTCGTCGCCGCCATCCTTGGCGTTGGCATAGGCCCAGGCGGCGAGGTAGTTCCAGCGCGCGCCGCCCGAAGTCTTGGGATTCGGCGTGATCACCTGGACGTCGTCCTTGACCAGATCGCCCCAGTCCTGGATGCCCTTCGGATTGCCCTTGCGGACGAGGAAGATAATGGTCGAGGTATAAGGCGCCGAATTGTTCTCGAACTTGGTCCGCCAGTCCGGATTGATCTTCTTCGATTTCGAGACGATGGCGTTGATGTCGCCTTCGAGCGCCAGCGTCACCACGTCGGCGTCGAGGCCGTCGATCACGGCGCGGGCCTGAGCGCCCGATCCGCCATGCGATTGCTGGATGGTTACCGTCTCGCCGGTCTCGGCCTTCCAGTGAGCGGCAAAGGCCTCGTCGAATTGTTTGTACAGCTCACGCGTCGGATCATAGGACACGTTGAGGATGGTGGTATCGGCAAACGCGAAACCGAGCGTTCCGAACTGGACCGATGCAGCGACCAGTGCGCCGAGCAGTTTCCTGAAATGAGGATTGATCATTTCCGCCTCCGTTGAGATCATTTCAAATCTACCGAATTGGTAGAAATTAGATGCATTCAATGTTGCTTTTTTTGACCTTCTGAAGCAATTTCTCGCCGGCTTTTGGCCTGATGAGGAAATTCTTTCCTCGCATCGCCCCTATGCGGAATCCGGGCTCATGAAGCGATCTATCTAGGGACAGGTCGCGCCTCGGCAATGGCTGGATGTGATCGGGGCGCGATTTGCGCTCGCGGCGGCCGGTGGTCTATTCGGCGGTGACGGGAAAATCGAAGCGCTGCTTTGGAAACGGCTCGTTTTCCAGCGTGAAGTGCCACCATTCGCGAGCATAGTTCCTGAAGCCGCCGGCGCGCATGGCCTCGACAAGCCTGTCGCGGTTTGCCGCCACGCCCTCGGCGAGCGGACGGTGGGCTGTTTCGCTCTTCGGGTCGAAACAGTCAAAGCCGGTGCCGAAATCGAGCGTGTTGGCATCGGGCGCGCCACAGGCCGGTTTCTGGGCGGTCCTGCGGTCGGCTCGGGCGATGGCGACATCGACGGTCGAGCCGCGCGAATGGGTGGATAGTTCGCCAATATAGCCCTTGGCGATGAGGTCCTTGCGCTTGACCGTCGGATACCATTGCGGGTCGGGTGGTCCGCCTTCTTTGGTCCATTGGCCCATGTCCAAGACGGCGCGCGCCGGGCGGTAGCAGTCGAACACGACAAGCGTCAGGCCCTCGGCGGCAATCGCCTTCTGGACGCCGGCAAGCGCTTCTGCCGCTCGCCCGGTGAGAATGCAGACCGGCGCGTCGTAGCCGCTGGCCTTGCGGTGCAGGAAATTCTCGAAGCCGGCATAGCGGATGTCCTGCCGGATGGTGGGTTCGATGTCAGCCAGGCGGACAAAGCCGACGGGGAGGTCGGCGGCGAAGGCGCGGACCATACCGGCAACCGACAGCATGGCGCAAAAGCCAATGCCCCGAATCGCTTGGCGCCGTCTATTCAACGAAGACTTTCACGCTCGCGGCACGCCCCGCCGCATCGATCACGGTCAGGGTCGAATAGCCGGCGCCGTCCGGCTGCCAGGTCGCGGTGCGCCGCCGGTCGATGCCGACCAGCGGCTTGCCGTTGGCCAGCCAGCGGAACGGCGCGCGGCCGCCTTGCAGCTTCAGCACCAGCGGCGAGGCCTCGGCGGAGGTGGTGCCGAGGTCGACGCGGGCCCCCTCGGGCGGAAAGACGATCGTCGGCGCAGGCTCGGTCGGCGTCGCCTGGACCAGCCCGTCGGCGCCGGCGCCGAAACGGGCGAGCGTCACCGGCAACTCGTCGCGCCTGGGTCTGATGACGCCGGCCGGCTGGCTTGGCAGCGGCACGGCAGCCAGGCCGGAGCGGACAAAGCCCTCGAACAGGATGGGCGCGGCCGAGACATAGCCGGACAGGCCGGGCACCGCGCCGGCATCGGGACGGCCGACCCATACGCCCAGCACGTAGCGTCCGTCGAAGCCGACCGACCAGGCATCGCGGTAGCCGTAGGAGGTGCCGGTCTTGTAGGCGATGCCACGCTGGGCGGCCCCCTCGGGCGGCTTGATGCCCGACAATATGTCGGTGATCTGCCAGTTCGCCTGATCGTCCAGGATGGTCACGGTGGAGCGTTCGGCATTCGCCGGTTCGGTGCCATCATGCAGCGTGTGCGCCTTGCCGCCATTGGCAAGCCCGGCATAGAGCTGGACGAGGTCGCGCAGCGTCATGCCGACGCCGCCAAGGCCGATGGCAAGACCCGGCGCCTTGTTGAGGGGCAGGGCCGGCGTGATGCCGGCCTGCCGGAAGCGCGCGAGCAGCCGCGCCGGCCCGACCGCATCGAGCACGCTGATCGCCGGTACGTTGAGCGACAGTTGCAGCGCCTGCCGGATGCTGACGTCGCCTTGGTAGCCCATGTCGAAATTTTTCGGCCGGTAGCCGGAAAAATCAGTCGGACGGTCCTCGATCAGCGTTTGCTGCGCGACCAGTCCTTGTTCGAAGGCGAGCCCGTAGATGAACGGTTTCAGCGTCGAGCCGGGCGAGCGGACGATCCTGGTCATGTCGATCCAGCCGGAGCGGCTGGCGTCGAAATAGTTGGCGGAGCCGACCTCGCCGAGGATGTCGCCGGTGCGGGCGTCGGCCAGCACCATGGCGACGGACAGGCGGGGACCGAGCCTGACGGCGGCGTCCCTGGCCACCTGTTCCAGCCCTTCCTGGACGCTCTTGCGGATGGTCAGTCGCAACGGCTGGCCGGGGACGGCCCTGGGCAGCATCGCATAGGCGGCATGGGCGGCGAGCGCCGGCAGCGTGCGGCGGATGCCGGAAACGTCGTCGAGCGCGGCACGTGCGGCCTCACGTTCACCAAGCAGCCCGGCTGTAACCATGCGCGTCAGCACCCGGTCGCGGGCGGCATGGGCGATTGTGAGGTTACGATCGGGCCGGCGCTTTTCCGGCAGTTGCGGCAGTGCGACTAGCAGGGCCGCCTCCGAAACCGTCAGCCGCTTCGGCTCCTTGCCGAAATAGGCCAGGGAGGCGGCGCGCACGCCCTCGAGATTGCCGCCATAGGGGGCCAGCGTCAAATAACGTTCGAGGATCTCGCGCTTGGTGAGCCGCCGCTCGATCTGGATGGCGCGCAGCATCTGCTTGACCTTCGAGCCGAGGCTGCGGCTGTCGCGCGGTTCGGTCAGCCGGGCGAGTTGCATCGAGAGCGTCGAGCCACCGGAGACGATACGGCCATTGATCGCGAACTGACCGGCGGCGCGGGCCAGCGCCAGCACGTCGACGCCTCGATGGTTCCAGAAGCGCTTGTCCTCGTAGGTGACCAGCATGTCGACGAACTGCTTGTCGACCTGGTCGAGGCGGGTCGCGAGCCGCCAATAACCGTCCGGCGTGGCGAAGGCCCGCAACAGTTGACCGTCGCGGTCCTGCACTTCGGTAGACACCGTGAGTTCGGGCGGCAGCGGCGGTGGAAAGGCGCGGTCGAGCTGCCAGAGGGCGGCGGCGGAGAGGGAGAGGAAACCAGCGAGAGAGGTCGCGGCGATCGCCGAACGGCGCAGGAATCTTTTGGAGAGCACGGCGCCGCCCCTCATCCGCCTGCCGGCACCTTCCCCCCGCACAGTGACGGGGAGAAGGGGGCCGTCGCGACCCTCGGCGCCCTTTCCGCGACGTTCGAGGTTGGCGAAAACTTCGGCGCAAGCTTCTTTCTCCCCGTCTCTATACGGGGAGAAATGCCCGGCAGGGCAATGAGGGGCAGCGCCATCGCCATGTTCCTGTTCGCCACCATCGGCGCCTTACGGCGCCTTGACCTCCATCATCCCGGTCGCGGTGCGAGCTGAATATTGCGGCCGGTACATATCCTCGACCGTTGCCGCCGGATGGGCATAGGTGCCCGGCGTCACCGCGCGCACGACGTAGGCGAGCGTGATGTTGCGGTCGCCGTCGCCATCGTTGGGATTGAAGGCCGCGACGAAACGGTCGTCGCGGAATTCGAGATGGGCGGCGTCGGTCTGGGCCAGCCAGGAGAAGTTCGACAACTGGGCGCTGGAAACCAGGCCCGGATTGTCGATCTCGAAGCCGGCCGGCAGCAGATCGGTGATTACCAGCCGCGAAGGCCATTTGTTCTGCTCGTAGATCTTGAGCACGACGACATAGCGTTCGTTCTGGGTCGCCTCCGTGACATTGGCTTCGGTGCCGTCGAGCTTGTAGTAGGTGCGGCCGATGGTGAAGCCGTTGCCGCTGGCCGGCAGAGGCTGGATCGGCGAAGCCACAGTGGTGACAACTGCCTGCAGCGGGTTGCTGCCGGTGTTGGCGACGGTCAGCGGACTGTCGGCCAGGTCGCTGCCGGCGATCCGGTCCGAATAGGCGCCGGCATGCGGCGCGCCATTGATGGTCAGCGCGATCGCATCATTGCCGGCCTTCAGCGCGCGGGCCGCCAGCAGCATCCAGGACTCGTCCTGCGTGCTGGTCCATCGGACGGCGGCGCGTTCCTTCGTCACCAGCTTGATCAGCGCCGGCACGATCGTCGGCACCGGCTTCGATTCCGCGGCAAGTGCCAGCATCGCCGCGCCGTCACGCAGCGGCGAGCCATAGTCGGACCTGTAGTCGTCGTATGCCGAGGTCGACTGGGCCAGTTGCAGGGCGGCCTGGAAGGTGGCTTCCGAGCGCTGCGTGTCGCCGTAAAGCGCCAGGCCCGCCGCCAACTGGGCAACGGCCATCGGACTCGTAAAAGCTTCGAGCTGGGTGTCGGCATAGTAGCGCAGATCTCCGATCGAGGCCTTCTTGTTGCGGGCCAGCACATAGAGCGCATAGGCGATCTCGCTGCCGCGGTCCTGAACGTCCTGATCGTAGCCGATCGAGTTCTGCAGATTGCTCAGCGCCTGGTTCATCGCCTGTGCCGGCACGTCGTATTTCTGCTCGCGCGCCCGGGTCAGGAAATCGGTGACGTAGGCGTCGAGCCACAGATCGCCGGAGCCTGGACCCCACAGGCCGAAGCTGCCGGCCGAGGCCTGATAGCTCAGCACCTTGTAGATGGCGCCCTGGATGCGGCCGTGCAGGTCGGGGTCGCTGGCCATGCCGATGCCCGACGCCATGTCGTTGACATAGAGAAGCGGCATGGCGCGGCTGGTGGTCTGTTCGGCGCAGCCATAGGGATAACGGTCGAGCGTCATCAGGAGCGACGGCACGTCGAAGGCCGCTGCCTGTGAAACGCCGACGCTGACCGAAGCGCCGTCGAGCAGGCTTGCCGCCAGGAGCTCCTTGTCGACGCGCAGCGACCCGCCATTGCCCTTGAGGTCGACCACCATGCGGGTGGTTACCGGCAGTTGCGCCGGGCGCACCGGAACATAGAGCGTCTGCTCGACAGCGGTGCCGTCGGCATGAGCGAGCTTGACGGTGATCGAGGCGTTGCCCGGTGTCTCAGCCATCAGCGGCACAGTCAGCGTCTGCCGTTTGCCCTTGGCGAGCGTCAGTTTTTCGGGCAGGGCGGCACTGCCGGTCGAAAGATTGCCGGTGGTGTCTATCGACAATGCATAATCGCCGTCCGGACCGTCCGCGTCGGTGACGTCGAGCCGCATGACAGCCGAATCGCCAGGCGCCAGGAAGCGTGGCAGGCCGGCGGTGATCACCACCGGATCGCGCACGATCACGTCGGACTGGGCATGGCCGACCGCGTCCCTGGTCCAGGCGACGGCCATGACCCGCACGGTGCCATTGAACTGCGGGATATCGAAGTCGATCCGCGCCTTGCCGTCGGCGTCGAGCTGGACCGGGCCGGAGAAAAAGGCGACCAGCTTTTCGGTCGGCGGGCTGCCTTGCGACTGCATGTTGGCGCCGTCGCCGCCGGTGCGCAGCTTGCCGGTGGTGCCCAGCGAGCCGTCGATCAGGCGGCCGTAGAGGTCGCGCACCTCAAGGCCGAGCATGCGCTGGCCGAAGAACCAGGTCTCCGGATCCGGCACCTTGTAGTTGGTCAGGTTGAGGATGCCGACATCGACGGCCGCGACCATGACATAGGCGTTGCTGCCCGGCTGCACGCCGGCCACCGAGACCGGGATCGACAGCTGCTGGCGCGGCATGGTCTTGTCTGGCGGCGCCAAGGCGACGGCGAGCTTCTTCGAGCCCGGATCGACCTTCAGCCATTTCACGCCGATGGCGCGCGCCGGCATACGCGTTTCCTGCGCATCCCCCGGCCTGAACAGCGTTGCCGTGACATAGGCGCCGGCGCCCCAGTCGTCGGAGACCGGGATGTCGATGGTGCTGCCGCCGACCGGCACGCTGGCGGTGACGGTCTTCAAGAGCTTGTCGGCACCGATGGTGACGAGCAGCTCGCCGGCAAAATGCGGCGACACTTTGAGCTTGGCCACGTCGCCTGCCGCATAGGTGTCCTTGTCGAGGGCAATCTCGAGGCCATCAGGTGTTTCGGTCGTGGTGGAGCTGACATACCAGCCGGCGTCGAACTCGTAGCTGGTCGCCGGGCCTTCCGGATCCGATGTCTCGATCTCGAGCCGGTAGCGGCCCCAGTCGACCGGCAACGAGACGGTGGCTTCGCCGTCGGCGGTCATGTCGACCTGTCCGTTGCCCACCGACTTGGTGAAGGTCACCGGCTCATAGTTCCAGGAGTTGTTCGAGCGGTACCATTGGTAATTGCGTTCGACCTTGACCAGTGACCATTGCGCGCCCTGCAGCGCCTCGCGCTTGCCGTCGGGGTCGACGGCGATCAGGCTGAACTTCGCCGTACCGCCTTGCGGCACCTCGTCGCCGTCGAAGTCCGGACGGATGCCGATCATGTGGCCCTGCGGCCGGATGCCGATGTTGAGCGAGCGTTCGACGGCGCGGCCGCCGGTCTCGCGCATCCTGATTGTAACCTTGCCATCGACGAGCTTGGTGGTCGAGGGCAACTGGTCGACGGAAACCGGGAAGGTCGCCTTGCCGTCCTCGCCGACCACCGGCAGATCGGTGAACGGCGTGACTGACGGTTCCGCCGACTGCTCGTCGGCGAGGCCGAAGGAATAGCCCTTGAAACGATCCCAGTTGCGAGTGGTCGACAGCGTCAGCTCGCCTTCGAGCGCCAGCCCCGCGGCCGGCGCGCCATAAAGGAAGCGGCCGTCGACGGTGACGTTGGCGGTTTCACCCTGCGCGATCTCCTGCTTGTCGGAAGACAGGTCGAATTCGATGCGATCCGGCACGAAATCTTCGACCAGGAACATCTGGCTGGCGACCGCCGCCTGCTTGGGATCGGTGTGGATCGCCACCGTCCAGGTGCCGCGCATGGCGTTGGGTTCGAGCGGCAGGTCGACGGCATGGCCGCCGGCCGATGCGCCATCGCTGACGATGCGGCGGTTCTCGACGCCGTCGGGGCGCGTGAAGATGAAGGTCAGCGGCAGGTTCTCGACCGCCTTGGCGGCGCCGTCGCGGGCAAGCGCAGCGACATGGACGTCCTCGCCGGCGCGGTAGATGCCGCGTTCGGTCCAGGCATAGACGTCGAGCGCGCCCGGCGCCGGACGCCCGGTGACGCCGCGGTCGGACAGGTCGAAGCCGGCGCGACCCATGTCGAGGAAGACGAAGTCGCTGTCGCCCTGCTTGGCTGTCAGCACGGCCGGCACCATGCTGCCTTCGCCGCGTGTCAGGCCGGGGTTGAAGACGGCGCGGCCTTCCGCGTCTGATGTCGCGGTGCCGAGGATTTCATTGTTCCTGGCGAGCAGCGTCAGTTCAACACCGGCCATCGGCTCGGCGGTTCCGAGCGAACGGGCAAAGACGTTCAGCCCATCCTGTCCGGTATAGGTCGACAGGCCGATGTCGGAGACGACGAACCATTGCGTGGCGCGCGAATCATAGTCGTCGCCATTCTCGTCGACCGGTTGCGCGGTCAGCACATAGACGCCGGGCTTGCGCTGCGGCAGGGCTTCGTCGACCGGGAAGGAGGTGGTGACTTCCTTGTTGAGGGCGTTGGCGATGTCGATCTGGCCTTCCCAGACCGGCTCGCCCATCTGGTCGGTAATGTTGGAGATGTCGTAGCCGTCGAGTTGGCGCAGGAACTGGTAGCCGGACAGGAGCTGGGTCAACGAGCGGTCGCCGATGCGGTAAAGCTTCATTTCGGCGGCGGTCATGTTGACGGTGACGACCGGGATGCCACGGCGCGCGCCGGCGGGCAGTACGAAGCTGTCGCCGGTGAAACGAGCGGACGGGGCGCGGTCCTGCACATAGATCGACAGCACCACCGGGGCGGTGATCACCTCGCCGATGGCGGCCGGCAGCCCGGAACGGAAGGTCACGTCGTAATGCTGGCCGTGCTCGAGCCCTTCGACGCAGATCTGCTTGTCCTTGGCCTCGACGCCCTCGGGGGCGGCGTTGTCGACGGTGACGAATTGCGAATAATCGACACCGGTCTTGACCAGATCCTCGGAAAACTGCGCGCAGATGCGCGGCGCGCTGGTGTCGGCTTCGACGGTGTGATCGACGACGCGGAAGCCCTTGCGCGCTTTCAAATCTTCATAGTCGGCCTTGACCGCCGGCGAATTGACCAGAGCGAGGCTGGCTTCGTAGGCCTGCAGGGCGGGCCGGGAGAGGTCGCGCCGATCGAGCGCGGCGGCGAGCAGCGCCAGCACGTCGGCGCGCGTCTTGGTGGTGCGCAGCAATTTGTAGGCGTTGAAGCCGGCGGAGGTGGCGTTTGACGGCAGGGCCGAGGCCTCGGCGCTGTTGGCGGCCGGCTGCACGGCGAGTGTTTCCTGCGCCAGTTCGAACCAGAGCTGGCCGTCCTCGGGCAATACCGAAACCAAAGCCTCGTATTTCCGCATGGCCGAGCGGTGGTCGCCGGTCTGCGACGCCTGTTGGGCCGCCTCCCGCAGCGCCGCAAGCCCTTCGGTGGGCTTGGTGTAGGCCGGGTCCGTGAGCCTGTTGCGGTATTGCTGGGCCTGGTCGGCCATCCAGGCAGGGAAGAAGGCGAGATCCGGCGGCGCGCCGATATCGGGGTCGCCTTCGATGTTGACGACCTTGCCGGCGACAGCGCCGTTGAAGGGTTTCAGCGCATTATAGTCGGATTTGAGAAAACACCATTTGACCTTGGGGTTGTAGGTGAAGGCACGGCAGGCGGGATCGCCGAGACATGTCGTCTTGCACTGGTCGAGGCTGACATTCTGGTCGGATCTGAGATCGAAACCGAAATAGTCGGAATTGTCCGATGTCACCACCCGGCGTGCTTCGGCCGCTTGCGCGACACTGCCCAGGGCGAAAAAGAGGAGCAAAAGGACCGACAGACCACGAGCCGCGCGCATTGTCATAACACCCTCCCGACACTGCTACGTTACGTCCAAACATGTTCAAGCTTCAGTCCAGCTTGTCAACACGACGACGCGGCAGGTTCCGCCTGCCAACGGTTTCCTTTCCGGCCGATGACCGGTAGTACCTCCATAGGACAGGGATCACGCCTTCTTGCGGCAACG
Organism: Mesorhizobium sp.; assembly: GCF_004962245.1. GTDB lineage: Bacteria > Pseudomonadota > Alphaproteobacteria > Rhizobiales > Rhizobiaceae > Mesorhizobium. The sequence continues at coordinate 23,970 of NZ_SUHQ01000007.1, forward strand.
CAGAAGGTGTGAATTCCAAGCCCTGTCCATTTCAGACAATTGGATTGTGGCTCCTTTACGAGCAATTCAGAAGTTCATTCCAATTTTAGCTTTGGGAGCTAGGGTAGAGTTGTAATGTTGGCGTATGAAGGGCAGATGTCGGGAGGAACCGCGCCACGGCGTGTGTTTTCGCTCGCCCTGCTTTTGGCTTTGCTTTGCTCGACTGCATTGGTCGCCGAAACCGGAAAAGCGGCCGCTTTCGAGATTTTCGGCATCAAGCTGTGGGGATCGTCCGAGGACGAAGATGCCGATATCGTCGATCCGCTGCGTTATTCCGTGACGATCGAGGCGCCCGATGCCGACAAGGATCTCGTCAAGAAGCTCGAAAACGCCTCGACTCTGAAGGCCGACGAAGAACGTCCAGTCTCCGGTTCGCTCGGCCTGTTGGCCAAGGCGCGCGGCGACCGCGATCAGCTTATCGCCGCGCTTTACGCGGACGCCCGCTACGAGGGTGTCGTCACCATCACCATCGAAGGCAAGCCGCTCGACGATTTGCCGCCCGATGCCGAATTCAAGGGACCGCAGCCAATCCCGGTGGTGATCGACGTTGCGACCGGGCCGAAATTTACGCTTGGCGACATCAGACTGGAGGGCGATGCGGCAGGGCTGGCGAGCGCCGATTTCGGCCTGATCGCCGGTGGCGATGCCGGTTCCGGCGCCGTGCTCAAGGCCGAGGCGTCGATCGTGCGGGCGCTCAAGGAGGAAGGCAGGCCATTGGCCAAGGTGACGGACCGCGAGATCGTCGCCGACCACCCCACCGCGACGCTCGACGTCACGCTGACGGTGGCGGCCGGACCGGTTGCCGGCTACGGCGACACCACCATCGAGGGCACCGAGAAGGTTGACCGCGATTTCACCGAATACATGACCGGCCTGAAGCGCGGCCGCCAATATTCGCCCGAGGAGATCGACGACGCGCGCGACCGGCTGCTCGGGCTGGAAGTTTTCAACAGCGTGACGCTGAAGGAGGCCGACAGTCTCGACGCCGACGGCAACATCCCGATCGGCGTCGAAGTGAGCGAGCGCAAGCCGCGCTATTTTGGTCTTGGCGGCACCTTCTCCAACACCGAGGGGCTGGGCCTCGAAGGCTATTGGGGGCACCGCAATCTGTTTGGCCGTGCCGAAAAGCTGCGTATCGAGGGTAAAATCAGCGGCATCGGCAGCAACGAGTTGACCGAGCTCAACTACAATGCCGGCATCATGTTCGAAAAGCCTGGCGTGGTCGGGCCGGCTTCGAAATTCTTCGCCGGCGTCAAGACCGTACTCGAGCATCCCGACGCCTACGACCATTTCTCGGTCAAGGGCAACACCGGTCTGTCCTATGAACTCGACAAGCAACAGACTGTGTCCGCGGAAGTCGCGCTCGACTATTCGAGGATCGAGGATTCCTTCGGCAAGCATACCTATCTGATCGCCAGTGTTCCGCTGCAATATGTCTACGACAACCGCGACAACCGGCTGAACCCGACGAAGGGCTTCAGGGTGCTGGGCTATGTCGAGCCGAGCTACGACATTTTGAGCGGTGCGGCCTTCGTCAAGCTGAGGGGCGAGGGATCGGCCTACCAGTCGCTCGACTCGGCTTCGAAGTTCGTCTTCGCCGAACGTGTCGCCATCGGCTCGATCGTTGGTGCCGGCCTTCAGGATGTTCCTGCCGACCGGCGCTTCTATGCCGGCGGCGGCGGCTCGGTGCGCGGTTATGCCTATCAGGGCATCGGCCCGAAGGATATCGACGGAGAGCCGATCGGCGGGCTTTCGTTCCTCGAGACCTCGGTCGAGATGCGGATCGCCATCACCGACACGATCGGCGTCGTGCCATTCGTCGATGCCGGCACGGTCTCGACCAAGGAGTTCCCGGACTTTTCCGACATGAAGGTCGGCGCCGGCGTCGGCCTGCGCTATATTACGCCGTTCGGACCGCTGCGCATCGATGCGGCGGTGCCGCTCAACCGGGATCCCGACGATCCGCGTTTCGGCATCTATGCCGGTATCGGCCAGGCGTTCTGATGACAATGTTCAAGCGCATCCTCCGCATTGTCCTTTACACGCTGCTCATCGTGGTGGCGGCGGTGGTCGGTGCGCTCGTCGTGCTGACCAAGACCGAGCGCGGCCGCGACAATCTCGCCGGCATCATCTCGACCATAGCGTCGACCGATGACCAGAAGGTCACGGTCAGTGGCATCGACGGCATCTGGTCGGGCGCGCTGAGGCTCGATCATGTGGTGCTGGAAGATCGCCAGGGTGCCTGGCTGGTGGCCCGCAAGGTGGCCGTCGACTGGTCGCCCCTTGCGCTTCTGTCGAAAAACTTCAGCGCCGGCCGCATCGCCGCCGATCGCATCGAGCTGGCGCGGCTGCCGGTGGCCGGCACGCAGCCGAGCCAAGGTGGCGCCACCACGCTGCCGGTGTCGCTCGACATCAAGCAGATCGACCTGCCCGAAATCGCGCTCGGGCAGGCGCTGGCCGGCAGCGGCATCGCCGAACTCGCGGCCAAGGGCTCGTTCAAGGCCGACGCGGCGCCATTGGCGCTCGAAACCAACCTCAACATCACCCGCCACGACGGCAGGCAAGGCACGGTCGACGCCAGCATCCATTTCGCGCCTGCCGACAACAAGCTCGACCTCGATCTGAAGGCATCGGAGCCGGCCGGCGGCATCATCGCCAATCTGCTCAATTTGCCCGATGCGCCGCCGATCAACATCGTCGTCACTGGCTCGGGGCCAGTCGCCAACTGGAGCGGCATCGGCACATTCGTTGTCGACGGCCAGATCGTCACCCAGCTCACCGGCCGCCATCAGCTCACCGACAAGGGCAACCATGTCGAGGCCAAGGGCGATGGCGACTTCCAGCGCTTTATGCCCGACAATCTGAAACCCTTGTTTGCGGGCAAGACCAGCTTCGACCTCGCCGGAACCGCGATCGACGCGGGCGGCGTGGATGTCGAGCGCGCCAGCATCGATAGTGACGCCGTGCATGGCACTGCCGCCGGTATTGTCGACCCCAACGGCGCCAGCGACCTTTCGGTGGAGCTCGCCGCCAAGGGCCCGCCGATCGTGCTCAGCCTCGGCACTGCGGCGCAGCCGGTCACCGTCGCGATCACAGGCGCCACGGCCCGTGCGTTCGGCGGCGGCAAGGCGCCGATCGTCGACATCGGCGCGTCCCTGGTCTCGGTGGTGGCGGGCGGCACGCGGCTGGACGATCTGTCGGCTGAAATCCATTCCGACGGCTTCGACATCCAGGACCGCAGCGGACCAGTCACCATCAAGCTTACAGCCGGCGGCCTGAACACCGACGTGGCGACGCTGGCGCCGCTGGTGACCGGCAGGGTGACCGCGGATCTCGCCGGATCGGTCAGCAAGGACGAGATTGTCCTCGATCAAGGCACGCTGCGCAGCGAGGCGCTCAATGCCTCGGTGACGGCCAAGGTGACGCTGGCCGATCTGGCGATGACGCTGAAGATGAACGCCGATGCCGTGTCGACGGCGCTGCCGCCGCAGATCCGCACTGTTCTCGGCGAGCGCGTGCAATTCTCCGCCACCGCGACCCGCGATCCGCAAGGCTCATTTGCCGCCAATGCACTGGAATTCACTTCCGGCTCGCTCAGCGCCAGCGGCACCGCCAGCGTGACGGGAACCGACATCCAGGCCGACATCAAGGGCACGCTCGGCGACGTTTCGGTGCTGTCGCCCATGGTCGGCGTACCGGTCGGCGGGGCCGTCGATTTCGCACTGTCGGCGAGCGGCGCGCGCACGGCGCCGGATTTCTCGGTCTCGGCCGACAGCGACAGTCTGACGGCGTCGGGCCGCACGGTAAAGCAGATCAAGCTGTCGGCGACCGGCAAGGCCGACATCGCCAATCCGGCCGCCGATGTCTCACTGACCGGATCCGTGAACGACCAGCCACTCGATCTCAGGGCATCATTGGTCACGAGCGACGGAAAGCGTTCCCTCAACGGGCTTAGCCTGTCGCTCGCCGACAACAAGGTCTCGGGTAATCTCGTTCTCGACGACAGCCTGCTGCCGCTCGGCACGTTGACACTCGAAGCGCCCGATATCGGCCCGTTGGCCGCACTTGCCGGGCAGACGGCGGCAGGCGACCTGCAAGGCAGCATCCGCCTCTCGAATGATGGTGGCGCGCCGGCGGTCGCCATCGATATGACGAGCGTCTCGATTTCGCGCGGCGATCTGGCGGCGAAGACCATCGCCGTCAATGCGCTGGTCGCCAACTATCTCAAAGGCCCGGCGATCTCCGGCACGATAAAGGCCGATAATGTCACATCGGGGACCACCGTGATCAGCGGCATCGGCGTCGATTTGAAGCGCGATGGCGACTGGACCGGGTTTACCGGCGGCGCCACTGTCGCCGGCATTCCGGCCACGGCTGCAGGCAGGGTGAAGATCGCGGATGGCACGACAAGCGTCGAGATCGCCTCGGGCGAGGCGACCGTCCGCGGCATCAAGGCGGCGATCGCGCAGCCATCGACCTTCAGCATCGCCAATGGCACGACCAGCATCGAGAAGTTGGCGCTCGATGTCGGCGGCGGATCGGTAAGTGTCTCCGGCACCGCCGGCCAGACGCTGGACCTGGCAGCCACGTTCTCCGCATTGCCCGCCGCCCTTGCCAATGATTTTTCACCCGGCCTGGACGCCGCGGGCACGCTCGGCGGGACGGCGCAGATCACCGGATCGTCGGCTGCCCCCGACATTCGTTTCAATGCGCAGCTCAACGGCGCCGAGACCAGTCAGACCCGCCAGGCGGGACTCGGGCCGCTCAGTCTCGACGCGGCAGGCAGCTTCTCGTCGGCCGGCGGCATTGCCATCGACCAGGCGACGCTTTCCGGTGACAAGGTTTCCGGCAAGGCGACCGGCACCATCAATCCGAACGGCGCTAGCGATTTTACGCTCGACCTGGCCTCGACCGGCCCGAGCCTGCCGCTGGCGCTTGGCAGCAGCGAAAGCCCGATCAAGCTCGAGCTGCAGGCACTGTCCGTCAAGGCCGCGGGGCAGGGCACGCAGCCACAGCTCGATATCTCAGCGACGCTGCCTTCGGTCGCAACCAATTTTACCAAGGTCGAAGGCATCACGCTTGCACTGCACTCCGATGCTTTCGACGTGAAAGGCCGGACAGGACCGATTTCCGGCACGGTGACGGCGGACAAGATCGGCCTGGACAATCCGACCATCGCGCCGCTGATCGCCGGCAAGATCACCGCCAAGGTTGCCGGCAGCCTCGCCGCTGACACCATCGTCATCGACAGCGGCTCGGTGACGGGCGACGCGCTGAACAGCGGTTTCAACGGAAAGGTCTCGCTGGCCGACGGATCCATCGACCTCAACCTCAAGGCGGATGCGGCTTCCGCGGCGCTGCCGGCGGCAGCGCGCGGTGTGCTGGCGGAGCGGACGGAACTCAGCGCCGCGCTGAAGCGCGACGCCCATGGCAATGTCACCGCCAACGCGATCAGGCTGGTGTCCGGCGCGTTGACCGCCGACGGGCAGGCCAGCCTTGCCGACAACAAACTCGCCGCCGACATCAAGGGCGCGCTGGCCGACATCTCGCTTCTGTCGGGGGATGCCAAGGGCGCGATCGCTTTCGCGCTGAACGCGCAAGGGCCCAGCACCGCGCCCGACCTGTCGCTCACGGTGAACAGCGACCGGCTTTCGGTGGCTGAACGCGAGATCACCGGACTGAAGCTTACCGCCACCGGCAAGGCTGATGCCGCCAACCCGGCGGCCAATGTGCAACTGACCGGAAATGTCGCGGGTCAGGCCCTGCAAGGCAGTGCAGTGCTGGCGACGTCCGACGGCAAGCGCGCCATCGACGGGCTTTTGCTGTCGCTCGGCAAGAACCGGATATCGGGTGACCTCGCGCTCGATGAGGCCTTCGTGCCTGAAGGCACCGTGGCGCTCGACCTGCCTGATATCGGACCGCTCGCAGCCTTGGCCCTGGAAAAGGCGGAAGGCGACGTGCGCGGCACTATTCGATTCTCGAAGACCGGCAATGCGCCTGAGGTCGCCATCGAGGCTTCGACCGCTTCGATCTCACGCGGCGATGTCTCGGCGAAGACGGTCACCATCGACGCGCTGATCGCCAATTACCTCGCGGCGCCCGTGATCTCCGGAAAAATCCGTGCCGATAGTGTCACCTCAGGCAGTACCGTCATCCGCGGCATCGACGTTGACCTCAAGCGTGACGGCGACTGGACCGGCTTTTCCGGCGGCGCCACCGTCAAGGACATTCCGGCCAAGGCCGCCGGCCGTGTCAGGATCGCCAACGGCACGACGACGGTCGAGCTCGCTTCCGGCGAGGCGACCATGCGCGGCATCAAGGCGGCCATCGCCCAGGCGTCGACCATCACCATCGCTAACGGCACGACCAGCCTGGACAAGCTCGTGCTCAACCTCGGTGGCGGCACGGCGACGGTTTCGGGCAAGGTCGGGCAGGCGCTCGATCTCAACGCGACGCTGGCGCGGGTGCCGATCTCGCTCGCCAACAGTTTTTCGCCGGGTCTCGATGCCGCCGGCTCAATCTCGGGCACGGTGAAAGTATCAGGCGCGCCGGCCAATCCGGCCGTCGCCTTCGACATAGACGCCGCGGGCGTCCAGACGTCGCAGACCCGCGGCGCCGGTTTCGGCGGCATGGGTGTTTCGTCCTCCGGCACATATTCGGGCAACAAACTGGCCTTCGACGCCGACATAAGCGACGGAGCCGGCCTTGGCCTCAAGGGTGGCGGCGCGGTGACGACATCAGGCGCGCCCACCCTTGATCTCGACTTTTCCGGCAGGGTGCCGTTCGCCTTCCTGACCAGGACACTCGCCGCGCAAGGCCTGTCGTTGAGCGGCACGGCCAATGTCAATGTGCAGGTGCGCGGCCCGGCGACGTCGCCGGTGATCTCCGGCACGGTTGGTACATCAGGCGCCCGTCTGGTCGATGCCCGCTCAGGCCTTGCGATCAACGACATCGCCGCCGATGTCGCGATCGGCGGCGGTGTCGCCAGGATCAACCGGCTGACCGGCACGCTGTCGACACGCGGCAGCCTGTCGGCCAGCGGCACGGTCGGCATCGATCCGGCGCAAGGTTTTCCGGCCGATCTGTCGGTCAAGCTCGTCGATGGCCGCTACACCGACGGCAGGGTGGTCACCGCCAATCTCGGCGGCGACCTGACCATCAAGGGGCCGCTCGCGTCCGCGCCGGTGATTTCAGGCACGATCAACCTGGCCAAGACCGTCATCACCGTTCCCGAAAAGCTGCCGGGCTCGCTGGCGGCGCTCGACGTCAAGCACAAGAACGCACCGGCCGCCGTGCGCGCGCAGGACAAGGCATTGCGCCCGGCGACGGCGAGCAGCAGCAGCGGTGGCGGCGGCCTCACCCTCGACGTCACGGTCAATGCGCCGAACCAGATCTTCATCCAGGGCAGGGGCGTCGATGCCGAGCTTGGCGGCTCGCTGCGGCTGACCGGTCCAGCGTCGTCGCCGCAAGCGGTCGGCACCTTCACCTTGCAGCGCGGGCGGCTGACAATCCTCGCCAAGCGACTGACCTTCACCGAAGGCACGGTCGGCTTTTCAGGATCGCTGGTGCCTTATCTCAACCTCACGGCGACATCGACGACGAGCAGCGCCACCGTCACCATCGTGGTATCGGGCGAGGCGACCAATCCGAAATTCAACTTCTCGTCGGTGCCGGCGCTGCCGGAAGACGAGGTTCTGGCGCAACTGATTTTCGGCCGCTCGATGTCGAACCTGTCGCCGTTGCAGATCGCCCAGCTTGCTGAAGCCGCCGCGCAACTGGCTGGTGTCGGCGGCTCGACCTCGCTGCTTGAAAACCTGCGCGGCGCGATCGGCATCGACGATCTCGACGTGACGACGGACGAGGAGGGCGGCACTGCCGTCTCGGCGGGAAAATATCTCAACGACCGCACCTATGTGACGATCCAGAAGGGCGACAAGCCGGGTTCGGGCAAGGCGGCGATTGATCTCGACGTCGGGCGCGGCGTCAAATTGCGCGGCGAGGCCAGCGACGCCGGTGAGGCCAAGGGCGGCATTTTCTACGAACGCGAGTACTGAAGCCGTTCGACGCCAAGGCTGGTGCTGCGCAAAACCCGGCGCATGACCCCCAAGCCGAAGGTCAGCGTAGCAAAAATCGGTACCGATTTTCGGTAAAGGATCATGCGCAAATCAAAGTGCTACGGCGTCCTTTGCGCGTCGATCGTGACGCGCGGCGCTGTCATGAATGTCTCAGTTTAATCGATGCCGGAGATTCGAACGGAATCTGCCGGGAAGTAGCAATTTTGCGCCAAGACTGTCGTTATCACGCGAACCGCTTCCCTTCCAAAGTTGCACATTCCTTGGCATGTTCCCAATCCGTGCCGTTTTTGACATCATGGCCCGGATGCGGAATGGTAAAAGGCAGAAAGCCAACAATGGGAGTTCGTGATGACAATCTACAGAAGTAACGGCGATCGCGTTCCGGATCACATTCATGCCATGGCCGAAGAAGCCAGGGCCGGACGTGTCGATCGCCGCGAATTTCTCGCCTTGGCCAGCGTCTTCGGCGCGTCCACGGCGATGGCCTACGGAATGCTCGGCCTCGCCGACCCGACGCCGGCGAGAGCGCAGGACGCAGAGCCCAAGAAGGGCGGCATACTGAAAGTCGCGATGTGGATCAAGGATCCGAAGGATCCGCGCAAGGCCGACTGGTCGGAAATCGCCAATGCCGAGCGCCAGGCGCTCGAGCCGCTGGTCAAATACACAACCGAATACACGTTCCGCCCCTACCTGCTCGAGAGCTGGGACGTCAACGACGATGCCACCGAATACACGCTGCATGTGCGCAAGGACGTGACGTGGTCGAATGGCGATCCGTTCACCGCCGAGGACGTGATCTTCAACATTCGTCGCTGGGCCGACAAGAAGGCCGAGGGCAATTCCATGCCTGGCCGCCTCGGTACGCTTGTCAAGGATGACAAGCTGAACGAAAGCGCGGTGACCAAGGTCGACGATTTGACGGTGAAGCTGAAGCTCGACACGCCTGATATCGCGCTCATTCCCAACATGTGCGACTATCCCGGTCTTATCGTCCACAAGACCTTCGACGAAAAAGGCGGCGATTTCAAAGCCTGTCCGATCGGCACCGGACCGTTCGAACTGGTCTCCTACGATGTTGGCCAGAAGGTCGTCTACAAGCGCCGCGAAGACAACAAGTGGTGGGACGGCGAGGTCTACCTCGACGGCATCGAGTTCATCGACTACGGCACCGATCCCGCGGCCACGGTCAGCGCCTTCGAATCGGGAGAGGTCCATACCAATTTCGAGACGTCGGCTGACTATGTATCGATCCTCGACGGTGTCGACCTGGTCAAGTACGAGGTGGTTACCGCAGCGACCATCGTCTGCCGCACCAACGTGGCCAACAAGCCCTACGAGGATCAAAAGGTTCGCAATGCGCTGCAGCTCGCGGTCGACAACGCCGTCGTGCTCCAGCTGGGCAATGGCAATGCCGGTACTGTCGCCGAAAACCACCATGTCAGCCCGATCCATCCGGAATATTACGAGCTGCCGAAGATTGCCCGCGATCCGGCCAAGGCGAAGGCGCTGATGGAGGAAGCCGGTCAGGCCGATTTCGAGCACGAGCTGATCACGGTCGACGAGGACTGGCACAAGAATACAGGCGATGCGATCGCCGCGCAGATGCGCGACGCCGGCATCAAGGTGAAGCGCACGGTGCTGCCGGGCTCGACGTTCTGGAACGACTGGACGAAGTATCCGCTGTCGATGACCAACTGGAACATGCGGCCGCTCGGCGTGCAGGTTCTGGCGATCGGCTACCGCACCGGAGAGGCCTGGAACGAAACGGCCTGGTCGAATCCCGAATGGGATGCCAAGCTCAACGCCGCGCTTTCGGTCGCCGACGCCGCCAAGCGCAAGGAGATGATGAAGGACATCGAGCAGATCCTGCAGGATTCCGGCATCATCATCCAGCCCTATTGGCGCAAGCTCTACAGTCACTCGGTGGCTGCCGTTAAGAACTACGCCATGCACCCGACATACGAGCGCGATTACGGCAAGATCTGGCTCGACGAGGCTTGACTGGTCGAAGCAAACGGGGAGGGAGGGCGTTCGTCCCCCCTCCTGTTTCGAACATGATCCGCAAATGTGGGTCAGCGCGCTGCTGACTTTTCAAGCTGATTCATGCGACAAATCAAGGGTTGACAGCACCTGACCCCAACCCAGCCGGCAGGGGGCCGCCATGCTTTCCTTCATCCTTCGACGCCTCGGCACGATGGCATTGACGATGCTGTGCCTGACATTGGTCGTCTTCTTCCTGATCAATCTCGATCCCAATCTGAAAAAGCTGGCGATCAGCCAGACCGAAATGCACACCTCGGCCGAGCAGCTCGAAAGCTGGCTGGTAAACCACGGCTACCGCCAGAATTTCTTCTCCCGCTACGCCCAATGGCTGGGTATCGCGCCCAAGCAGCCGGTGATCAATCCTGAGACGGGGGAGCCAACAAAGCGTTTCTCCTTCTGCAACGATCCAGTCGTGCCGACATTCTCCGGCGTCCTGCAAGGCGACTTCGGCTGCTCGACCAAGTTCAAGACCACAGTCGCGTCGAAGCTCTTTCCAGCACTTGGCGCCACTGGCATCCTGATGTTCTGGGTGCTTGTGGTGATGGTGCCGATCTCTTTGCTGATCGGCATCCTCGCCGGCATGCGCGAGGGCACGCGGACCGACCGGACGTTATCGGTCGCCTCCATCGCCTCGACGGCGACGCCCGAATATGTGTCGGGTGTCATCTTCACCGTCATCTTCGCCTCATGGCTCGGCTGGCTGAACGGATCAGCGGCCTCGGCCAGCCGGGGCATCACCTTCTACAACTTCACCTTGCCGGTGATGACGCTGGCGATCTACGGCATCGGCTACATCGCAAGAATGACCCGCGCCTCGATGGTCGAGGTGATGACGCAGCAATATATCCGCACCGCGCGGCTGAAGGGCCTTTCCTTCGGCAGCGTCGTGGTCAAGCACGCGCTACGCAACGCGCTGATCGCGCCCTTCACCGTCATCATGCTGCAATTTCCCTGGCTGCTCACCGGCGTCGTCATCGTCGAGGTGATGTTCCGCTATCAGGGCTTCGGCTACACGCTGGTCGAGGCGGCCGGCAACAACGACATCGATCTTTTGCTCGGCTGCTCGCTGGTCTCGGTGTTCATCGTCCTGATCACGCAGCTCATTTCCGATGTCGGCTACGCGTTTCTCAATCCGCGTATCAGAGTTCAATAGGGGATCGGGCGGATGCAGCTTGAATATATAGGCGCCTTCGATGTGGTGCTTGGCGTGCTTGCGCGTTTCTGGCCGGTCTGGATCGCTCTCGTCGTGGTGATGGGCGCAAGCTTCGCCTACAAGAAGAGGCTTGGCCTCTACGGTCAGCTCTTCGACAGCGCCGTCGGCATCGCCGGCGTGGGCATATGCCTGTTCTGGCTGTTCACGGCGATCTTCGCGTCGACCGTCGCGCCTTTCAATCCGCTTGCCCAGGTGGCGATCATGAAGGATGCGCTGCCGGGCGCGGTCGAGCCGCAATCGGGGCTTGTCTACCTTTTCGGTGGCGACAAGCTCGCCCGCGACGTGTTCAGCCGCATGGTCTATGGCAGCCAGATCGTGCTGATCATCGCGCCGGCGGCGACCGGTTTCGCGCTGATGGTCGGCATCACGCTCGGCCTGCCGGCCGGCTATTATGGCGGCAAGATCGACACTGTGCTGTCCTTCCTCGCCAATCTCGTGCTGGCCTTCCCGGTGATCCTCCTGTTCTACCTGCTGGTGACGCCGGGCATCATGGACACGCCAATCCCCTATGCGATGGCCGGGCTGTTCTTCCTGTTTCCGATCGTCTTCTTCAGCGTGCTGTTCTGGACGCGCTACAAGAAACGGCCCGACCGCCTGTATATCCTTCTGGGACTGACGCTGATCATTGGCGGCTGGGTCTATGCCGGCCTGGTCTTCGATGCCGATCCGTTCAGGATCATCCATATCGATCCCAACCAGCTCAACATCTTCGTGGCGGTGGTGTTCGCTTCCAGCCCCGGCGTGTTCCGCATCGTGCGCGGCCTGGTCATGGACATCAAGACGCGCGACTATGTTGCGGCGGCGCAGACGCGCGGTGAATCGCCCTGGTACATCATGCTTTGGGAGATACTTCCCAATGCGCGCGGGCCGCTGATCGTCGACGCCTGCCTGCGCATCGGCTACACCACGATCCTGCTCGGCACGCTCGGTTATTTCGGCCTGGGGCTGGCGCCGGAAAGCCCGGACTGGGGCACCGCGATCAAGGACGCCAGCCGCCTGCTGCGCTCCTTCATCCATCCCGCGCTGCCGCCGACGATCGCGCTGATGTCGTTCGTGCTGGGCCTCAATCTCCTGGCCGACTCGCTGCGTGAACAATCGATGAAAGATTGATGGACGGGTCTTCGACCCTACTTAGAAGAACCAGGATTGGAGCGACCCATGAATGAGGCAGTTCGAAATCCCGCCGAGCCGATCATCGAGATCGAGAACCTGTCGATCTCCTTCTTCACCCGCAAGGGCGAGATACCGGCCGTCATGGACTTTTCCTGCACGGTCATGCCCGGTGAGGCGATGGGCATCGTCGGCGAATCCGGTTGCGGCAAGTCGACCGTGTCGCTCGGTATCATGCGCGACCTCTCCAACATCGGAAAGATCGTCGGCGGCCGGATAAAGTTCCAGGGCAAGGACATGGGCGAACTGTCCGAGGAGGAACTGCGCGCCATCCGCGGCAACAAGATCGCGATGATCTACCAGGAGCCGATGGCGAGCCTCAATCCGGCGATGAAGGTCGGCCAGCAATTGATGGAAGTGCCGCTGATCCACGACAAGGTGTCGAAGGAGGAGGCTTATAAACGCGCGCTCGAAATGGTGCGCTCGGTCAGGCTGCCCGATCCCGAGCGCATGATGCGATCCTTTCCGCACCAGCTTTCCGGCGGCCAGCAACAGCGCATCGTCATCGCCATGGCGCTGCTGTCGAAGCCAGCGCTGCTTCTGCTCGACGAGCCGACGACGGCGCTCGACGTGACGGTGGAAGCCGGCATCGTCGACCTGGTCAAGGGGCTCGGCGAGAAGTTCGGCACCTCGATGATCTTCGTGTCGCACAATCTCGGCCTGATCCTGGAGACCTGCGACCGCATCACGGTGATGTATTCGGGCGAAGCGGTGGAAACCGGCAAGATCAAGGACGTCTTCGACCGGATGCGCCATCCCTACACGCAAGGCCTGTTCCGCTCGATCCCGCTGCCCGGCGCCGACAAGAATTCGCGGCCGCTGATCTCCATCCCGGGGCAATTGCCGCTGCCGCACGAGCGGCCCAAGGGCTGCAATTTCGGCCCACGCTGCCACCATTTCGTCGAAGGCGTCTGCAATGCCGCCGAAATCCCGATGATCGCGGTCGAGGGCCATGAAGGCCATTTTTCGCGCTGCGTGCGTTTCAACGAGATCGACTGGGAGGCGCTGCCGCCCGGCGCCAAGAAGGTCAACGAGCGCATCGAGCCCGGTGCGCCCGTGCTCAAGATCGAGGACCTCAGGAAATACTACAAGGTCGGCGGCAGCGAGGTGTTCGGCTCGAGCGGAGGCCGCGTCGTCAAGGCCAACGAGACGATCTCCTTCATGGCGCGGGAATCCGAGACCGTGGCCATCGTCGGCGAGTCCGGCTGCGGAAAGTCGACGCTGGCCAAGGTGCTGCTCGGGCTGGAGACAGCAAGCTCCGGCAGCGTGACACTCGGCAACAAGCAGATCGAGTCGACCAGCGTCGAGAAGCGCAGCGTCGAGACGGTGTCGTCGATCCAGATGGTGTTCCAGAATCCGTTCGACACGCTCAATCCCAGCCACACGGTTGGCTCGCAGATCATTCGCACGCTGGAAAAGTTCAATGTCGGCAAGACCGTCGCCGACCGCCGCAAGCGCATGCTGGAGCTTCTCGACCTGGTGAAGCTGCCGCGGGCGTTCGAGACCCGCAAGCCGCGCCAGCTTTCCGGCGGCCAGAAACAGCGCATCGGCGTGGCGCGGGCCTTCGCCGGCGACGCCAAGGTGGTGGTGGCCGACGAGCCGGTCTCGGCGCTCGACGTGTCGGTGCAGGCGGCGGTGACCGAGCTTTTGATGGACATCCAGCGCAAGAACAAGACGACGATGCTGTTCATCAGCCATGACCTGTCGGTGGTGCGCTACATCGCCGACCGCGTCGTCGTCATGTATCTCGGCTATATCGTCGAGCAGGGCACGACCGACCAGATTTTTTCGCCGCCCTATCATCCCTACACCGAGGCGCTACTGTCAGCGATCCCGATCGCCGACACCAGCGTGATCAAGAAGCACATCGTGCTGGAAGGCGACATCCCGTCGGCGATGAACCCGCCAACCGGCTGCCCGTTCCAGACGCGGTGCGGTTACAAGAAGCTGGTGCCGGACAATCTTTGCGAGACGCAGGTGCCGCCGGTGAAGAATCTCGGCGATGGCCATATGAGCCTATGCTGGCTTGCCGACGACGTGCTGGCGAAAATGGAGCCGGTGATCAAGTTCGACAAGGAGCATGCCGCCCATGAGGGCGTGCCGGACGACGCGCCACAGGGCGCCGCCGGTCCGGGCTTTGCCGGCGCTCCGCCAAAGCGTCCGCGCGGCAAGAGGCCTAAGCTGACGGACGGCTAGATCCGTGGCGCCATCAAGGTGCGCATTGGCGTAGCTGCGCGGCGTAGTCCCGAGCCATCTGCTCGGTGGCCCGCGCATAGCGCTGCACGCCGGCATCGCCTCGCTCGCCGCGCTTGTAGGCCGTCCAGCCAAGATAATAGGCCAGATAGAGATTGTAGGTGTCGTTGCGGGCGACGCCAAGCGTGTCGGCGGTCCTGGAATGATACCAGCCGACGAAATCGACGGCATCGGCAAAGCTGGTGCGGCGCGCCGCCCAACTGCCCGTCTCGCTTTGATATTGCGCCCAGGTGCCGTCGAGCGCCTGCGAGAAGCCGGTGGCGCTGGAAGCACGTTTCCAGGGAATGAAGCCCAGAAGCTTGGTGCGCGGCGGCCTGGCGTTGCTCTTGAAGCCGGATTCCTTGCGCACCGTCGCCATCACTACGGGAACCGGCACGCCGTATTTCTGCTCGGTGCGCTCGGCAGCCGCCTGCCAGTTGTCGAACCAGCCGTCATTCTGGTCGAATACGGCGCAGACATCGTTGATATGGCTCGGCGGTGTCGCGCAGGCCGATAACGCCAGCAGCACGCTAACAGCTACAATTTTACTAAAACTCGACCTACCCATCGGAGGAGGATTAGGCCGAAAACATAAAAGGAATCTTGCGACGTTCCTTAACGGCTCATCGGCCGCTTTGGCTGCGGCGGAGCCAAGGATAGATATTTCGACGCTTTCTGTCGTTTTTGTCGCAATGAAATCTCCAAAATGCCGCCTTGGCTAAAATCACGCCCGCAGGCGGCGGATTTCTGACAGCCTGATCCTTGTGCCGGCGCTTTGATGCGCCGCATGACCGAACCGAGACGCAAGCGCGGCGCTGAGCGAACCAGCAACAGGGGACCGACCGCCATCCCGCAGCTGCCGTTGCGCCGCGTCACCAATCCCTATCCGCCAATGGCGATGCTCTCGGCCGACCAGATCGAGGCGATCCACGAAGCCTCGATGCACATCCTGGAGAATTTTGGCATCGAGGTGATGAGCCCGCGGGCGCTTTCGCTGTTCGAGAAGGCCGGGGCCAAGGTCGATCATCCGTCGATGACCGTCCGTGTCGACCGGGGTATGATCGATGAGGCACTGAAGACGACGCGGTCGAGCTACACGCTGACGCCACGCAACCCGGCCCATACCGTCCATCTCGGCGGCAACACCATCAATTTCACCCTGGTCGCCGGGCCGCCCAACGTGCACGACATGGAACGCGGCCGCCGCGCCGGAAACCTGCGCGACTATTGCGATCTCACCCGGCTGGCGCAGCATTTCAACTGTATCCACATGCTGGGCAACCAGGTCTGCGCACCGGTGGAACTGCCGGCCAATTCACGCCACCTCGACACCTATTTCGCCAATCTGACGCTGACCGACAAAAGTTTTCACGTCTCGGCGATCGGTCGGGGCAGGGCGCTCGACGGCATTGAAATGATGGCGATTTCGCGAGGGCTGACGTCCGACCAGATGCGTAACGATCCGGGCGTCACCACCATCATCTCGGTCAATTCGCCGCGCCGCTTCGACGAAATGATGGCCGAAGGGCTGATGACCATGGCCGAATACGGTCAGTCGGTCGCGGTGACGCCGTTCACGCTGATGGGTGCGATGAGCCCGGTGACGCTTGCCGGTGCACTCGCCCAACAGAACGCCGAGGCGCTGTTCGGCGTGGTCTTGACGCAGCTTGTCCACCCCGGCGCCCCGGTCATGTATGGCGCCTTCACCTCCAATGTCGACATGAAGTCGGGGGCGCCGGCCTTCGGCACGCCGGAGAACACCAAGGCCAACGTCGCGTCAGGGCAGCTGGCACGGCGCTATGGACTGCCCTACCGGACGACGCCGGGCTCGGCCTCCAACGCCGCCGACGCGCAAGGTGTCTATGAGACGCTGATGGCACTGTGGGGCGCGGTACTCGGCCACGGCAATCTCGTCTACCACGCCGCCGGCTGGCAGGAAGGCGGGCTGACGGCGTCGTTCGAGAAGTTCATCATCGACGTCGAGATGATCCAGCACATGATGGAGTTTTTGCGCCCGATCGAGGTCAACGAGGCGGAACTCGCCGTCGAGGCGCTGGGTGCGGTGCCGACCGGCGGCCATTTCTTCGGCGAGCCGCACACGCTGGAGCGCTACGCCACCGCTTTCTACCAGCCGATGCTCTCCAATTGGCAAAACTATGAGGCGTGGCAGGAGGCCGGCGGGCTCGACACAACGGCGCGCGCGACGCGGCTGTGGAAGAAAGCGCTGGAAGATCATGTCGAGCCGGCGATGGATATTGCCGTACGCGAAGCGCTGGAGGCGTATGTGGCCAAGCGCAAGGAAGCGATCGGGGCGGGCGAGCCGTGACGGATCGCGATCCTTCCAACAAACGCGCTTCACATCTTGAATCCATTCATCCACCCAACTCCCTGAAATAACGAGAAAAACCATGAAATCGCATGCAAAGGTCGTGGTCATAGGCGGAGGCGTCGTCGGCTGTTCCGTGCTTTTCCATCTGGCCCGTCACGGCTGGACCGATATCGTGCTTCTCGAGCGCGACGAGCTGACTTCCGGTTCGACCTGGCACGCGGCCGGCGGGATGCACACGATCAATGGCGATCCCAACGTCGCCAAGCTGCAGAAATACACGATCTCGCTCTACAACGAGATAGAGGAACTGTCCGGTCAGGCGACCGGCGTGCATCTGACGGGCGGCGTGCTGCTGGCAGCTACCGAGGCGCGGCTCGACTGGCTGCGCGGCGTCGTCGCCAAGGGCCGCTATCTCGGCATCGACCTCGAGGAGATCTCGCCTGATGAGGCGGCCGAACTGATGCCGCTCATCGATCCCAAGCAGTTCGTCGGCGCAGTGCGCAACAAGGAGGATGGCCATCTCGACCCTTCTGGGGTCACCCATGCCTATGCCAAGGCGGCGAGGAAGCTTGGCGCCGAGGTCGAACGCTTCACCAAGGTCGAGGATATCGTGCGCCGTGCCGACGGGCTGTGGCGCGTCATCACCAACAAGGGCGAGGTGGTGGCCGAGCATGTCGTCAACGCCGGCGGCCTGTGGGCGCGCGAGGTCGGCCGCATGGTCGGGCTGGAACTGCCGGTGCTGGCCATGGAGCACATGTACCTGATCACCGAGGACATGCCGGAAGTCGCCGCCTGGAACCAGAAGACCGGCACGGAGATCATCCACGCGGTCGATTTCGACGGCGAGCTCTATCTGCGCCAGGAGCGCGGCGGCATGCTGATGGGCACCTATGAGAAGGCCAACAAGCCCTGGTCCGAATTTTCCACGCCGTGGAATTTCGGCCACGAATTGCTGGAGCCCGACATCGACCGCATCGCGCCGTCGCTGGAGGTCGGGTTCCGGCATTTTCCGGCCTTCCAGAGTACCGGCATCAAGCAGATCATCAACGGTCCTTTCACCTTCGCGCCCGACGGCAACCCGCTGGTCGGGCCGGTACGCGGCCTGCCGGGCTTCTGGGCCGCCTGTGGCGTCATGGCCGGCTTTTCGCAGGGCGGCGGCGTCGGTCTGGCGCTGTCGAACTGGATGATCGAGGGCGATCCCGGTGCCGACATCTGGGCGATGGACGTCTCGCGCTACGGCGACTGGGCGACGATGGCCTACACCAACGCCAAGGTGCGCGAGAATTATTCGCGGCGTTTTTCCATCCGCTTTCCCAACGAGGAACTGCCTGCCGGGCGACCGCTCAAGACCACGCCGGTCTACGATCTCTTGTCGGCCAAGGGCGCGCAATGGGGCGTGGCCTATGGGCTGGAAGTGCCGCTGTGGTATGCGCCGGAGGGCGTCAAGGACGAGTTCTCGTGGCGGCGATCGAGCGATTTCGAGCATGTCGCAAACGAGGTGAAGACGGTTCGCGGTGGCGTCGGCCTGGCGGAGATCTCGTCATTCGCCAAATACAGGGTGACGGGCGAGGGCGCTGCAGTCTGGCTGGATCGCCTGCTTGCCTGCAAATTGCCCAAGCCCGGCCGCATGACGCTGGCGCCGATGCTGAAGGAAGATGGCAAGCTGATCGGCGATTTCACGTTGGCCAATGTCGGCGGCCCTAATTCCAACGGCGAGGACTGGTTCCTCGCCGGCTCCGGCATTGCCGAGCAGTATCATATGCGCTGGTTCGAAAAGCATCTGCCGAAGGACGGTTCGGTCATGATCGAGGCGCTGGGCGCGAAGCTGACGGGTCTATCGATCGCCGGACCGAATGCGCGGGACGTGCTGGCCAGGGCTACGCGGGCGGATGTGTCGAACACGGCGTTTTCGTTCATGGCCGTCCGCAGGATGGATATCGGCATGGCGCCGTGCCTGGTCGGCCGCGTCAGCTACACTGGCGATCTCGGCTACGAGATCTGGGTGGCGCCGGAATATCAGCGTGCCGCGTACCAGACCCTGATGGCGGCGGGCGAAGAATTCGGCATCGGCCTGTTCGGCTCGCGCGCGCTCAACGCGCTTCGACTGGAGAAGAATTACGGTTCATGGGCGCGCGAATACCGGCCGATCTACGGGCCGCTCGAAGCCGGCCTCGACCGTTTCGTCGCCTATGGCAAGGAGGCCGATTTCATCGGCAAGCAAGCGGCACTCGCCGAGCGCCAGCAAGGCGGCAAGCTGCGGCTGCGCGCCTTTGTCGTCGATGCGGCGGACGCCGACGTCATCGGCGACGAGCCGATCTGGTTCGACGGCGCCGTGCGCGGCTGGGTCACGTCAGGCGGCTACGCGCATCATGCGAAGACATCCGTCGCCATGGGCTATGTGCCGAAGGAGATTGCCGACGAGGCCGACGGTTTTGAGATCGAGCTGCTGGGCAAGCGCTATACCGCGCGCATGCAGCCGGCGCCGCTGTTCGACGCGAATCTCGAGCGAATGCGTGGATGAAGGCGCCGCTTGTCGGCTACTCAAGCGCTGCGGCGGTTGTCCAGCGCAAAAGCGCCGGGACCGGCGAACACCAGATAAAGGAAGATGAAGCAGAAGGAGATTGCCGCATCGCCGCCATTGTTGACTGGGAAAAAGCCGCTTGGCATGTGCGCCATGAAATAAGCGATTGCCATCTCGCCGCTGAGAATGAATGCGACCGGCCTGGTGAACAGCCCCAGAACCAGCAGGATGCCGCCGGCGAATTCGAGGATGCCCGCGGTCAGCGACAGCCCGCTCAAGGCGCCGGCATGATCGCTGATGGGAAAATTGAACAGTTTCTGGGTGCCGTGCTCGATGAATTGCAGCGCCGTCATGATGCGCAATGCGGCCAGAGCCTGCGGCCGATATCTGGCAAGACCGTCAAAGAGCTTCATCTAAGACTCCATTTTGCACTCCACCCGGCCATAAATTATCGCCCGGCAATGGACCATTCACTTCCCATGGCCTGCCATCAACAATCGGTGACTGGTCCCCCAGTCTGGCCTTTCATATTTATTCTCGCTATGGTTGCATTCATCTCTTTCTGGTTGTATTGATGTACAGATACTCCAAACCATGTGGGTTCCCTTTGCCATGAAAAAAGTCGTCATCAGCCTGTTCGCAATCCTTGCAGGCACCAGCTTCGCCATCGCCGCCGACGCCGGCTGTGATGCCTTCAAATGGCCGGTGACACGCGAGCAGGCACTGTTTTCGGCAGCGCCCGCCGCACAATCCGGCGGTGCCCTGACGGTCGGGGAAGCGGTTGATTTCACGCTGGCAGCAGTCGATACGATCAGCTTTGCTGTTCCGCCGGAACGTGCACCGGCCGCCGGCACGTTCGCCGCGACGGCAAGCATCGTCGTGCCGCCGGAAGGAGAGCTCCAGATCAGCCTGTCGGACGAAGCCTGGATCGATGTCGTGCAGGATGGCCATGCCGTGAAGTCGGCGGGTTTCAGCGGCGTGAAAACCTGCCCGGGCATCCGCAAAAGCGTGCGTTTCAAGCTGCCCGCCGGTGCTGCCACCATCCAGCTCAGCGGCGCAAAGAAGCCCGATCTCAAAGTTTCCGTGCTGACGCCGGAGTAGTTCTCAAGGAGCGTATGGACAGCGCCCCCTCTGTCCTGCCGGCTTTCGTCGTTCAGAAAGCCAAGCAATTGGCTTCCCGTCCCCACGAGGGGGAGATTGGCTGTAGCAGCCGGTTTCGCAGATCGCGACGCGATGTTGTTACCGCACCGGCGCCATCAGCGCGAAATGGGCGCCTTGCGGATCCGTGCACTGCACGATCCAGCTGCCGCCGGGCACTTCCATCGGGCCCATCAGGATCTTGCCGCCATTGTCGGTCACGCGCCTGGCTGCCGCGTCGATGGCCGCAACATTGAAATAGAACTGCCAGACCGGTACCGGAATCTGCTCGGGCTTGTTCATTATGCCGCCAACAAGCTCGCCGTCGACGGCAAAGAGCTGGTAGATGCCTATTGGCCCCATATCCATCGCATCGCCCTTGGTCCAACCGAACTGGCCGGCGTAGAAATCGACCGCTGCCTTCCAGTCCGACGTGTAAAGTTCGTGCCAGCCGATATGGCCTGGCGTGGTGGCCGGCACCGTTGGCTGGTCGGGGCCATCCGGCTGCAGGAAGTTGAAGATCGCGCCTTGCGGATCGGCGACGACGGCAAAGCGGCCGACGCCCGGAATGTCGTCGGGCTCGCGATGAACCGTACCGCCGGCCTCCTTCAACGATTTCGTCGAGGCATCGACATCCCTGGTGTGGATGTAGCCGATCCAGGCCGGCGGCATGCCCGTCTTGCGCACCTCCTCCGGCTGCGCCATCAGCCCGCCGACGCCGCGCTCGCCGACATTCATGACAATATAGCGCGGCATGCCGGGCGCGCCGTCGAAGGCCTGCGCCTTCCAGCCGACCACGTCAGTGTAGAACGCTTCGGCGGCATCGAGATCGGTCGTCATAAGTTCGTACCAGAAGAAGGGCATCGGGGACTCAGGCATTGTCGTGCTCCTTGGGTTTCCAGTTATCGATCATGCGTGATCCATCCTAGGACGATCTTCGCGACGAGAATCCGACAGCCGAGCGAAAATTGATGGCGCAAGCATTTCAATAACATGAGTGTATGTGTCATGTTTTTGTCCAGCCTTTTCAGTGGCTTGCACCGAAAATTGACCAATTGATAAAAAAATAAAACGTGCTAGCCTCCGACAAGACCACAAGAATGGGGAAGCGGAATGGCGACTGGTCATTTTAAGCGGGGCATTGCCGGCGGCCGGCTTTCGCCTGAGCAGTATGCGGATAATTTTTCCGACCTGCATCCGCCGCTCGATCATCACGAGGCGCTGGTCGAGTCCGATCGCTGCTATTTCTGCTATGACGCGCCGTGCATGAATGCATGCCCGACCTCGATCGATATTCCGCTGTTCATCCGCCAAATCTCGACCGGCAATCCGATCGGCTCGGCCAAGACGATTTTCGACCAGAACATTTTGGGCGGCATGTGCGCCCGAGTCTGCCCGACCGAGACACTGTGCGAAGAAGTCTGCGTGCGCGAGGTGGCGGAGGGCAAGCCGGTGCAGATCGGCCGCCTGCAGCGCTACGCCACCGACGTTGCAATGGCGCAGGACAAGCAGTTCTATGCGCGCGCCGCCCCGACCGGCAAGACGATCGCGGTGGTTGGCGCTGGACCGGCTGGCCTCGCAGCCGCTCATCGGCTCGCCCGCCATGGACATGAGGTGACCATACTTGAAGCCCGCCCGAAAGCCGGCGGCCTCAATGAGTACGGCATCGCTGCCTACAAGAGCATCGACAATTTCGCCCAGGCCGAGGTCGACTATGTCCTGTCGATCGGCGGCATCGACATCCAGAACGGCAAGGCACTTGGCCGCGACTACCAGCTGTCGGACCTGACCAGGAACTACGACGCGGTGTTTCTCGGCATGGGGCTTGGCGGCGTCAACGCGCTGCGTGCCGACGGCGAGGAGGCGCAAGGCGTCACCAATGCGGTGGAGTTCATCGCCGAGCTTCGCCAGGCCAGCGATCTCTCAAGCCTGCCGGTCGGTCGGCGCGTCGTCGTCATCGGCGGCGGCATGACGGCAATCGACGCGGCGGTGCAGTCGAAGCTGCTCGGCGCCGAGGAGGTGACGATCTGTTACCGGCGCGGCCAGGAGCACATGAACGCCTCCGAATTCGAGCAGGATCTGGCCGCCGCCAACGGCGTCACCATCCGCCACTGGCTGCAGCCGAAGCGGGTCATTGCCGAAGGCGGCAAGGTGTCGGGCATCGAACTCGAATATACGGCGATGGATGGCGAAAAACTCATCGGCACCGGCGAGCGGCTGACGCTCACCGCCGACCAGGTGTTCAAGGCGATCGGCCAGAGCTTTGTTCCGGCCGCGCTCAACGGCAGCGGTGCCTTGCTCGAACTGGAAGGCGGCCGCCTCAAGGTCGATGCCGAGGGTCGCACCTCGCTGGCCAATGTCTGGGCCGGCGGCGACTGCATCTTTGGCGGCGACGATCTCACCGTCTCCGCCGTCGCACAGGGCCGCGACGCGGCCGAATCGATCCACCGGGCACTGACCTCGAACGGGAGGGCATGAGCATGGCAGACATCCGCAACAATTTCGTCGGTATCAAATCGCCGAATCCATTCTGGCTGGCCTCGGCGCCGCCGACCGACAAGGCCTACAACGTCATCCGCGCCTTCAAGGCGGGCTGGGGCGGCGTTGTCTGGAAGACGCTCGGCGAGGAGGGGCCGCCGGTGGTCAACGTCAATGGTCCGCGTTACGGCGCGATCTGGGGCGCCGATCGCCGCCTGCTCGGCTTGAACAACATCGAACTGATCACCGACCGCGACCTGCAGATCAATCTGCGCGAGATCAAGCAGGTCAAGAAGGACTGGCCCGACCGCGCGATCGTCGTCTCGCTGATGGTGCCGTGCGAGGAGCATGCGTGGAAGGCGATCCTGCCGGTGGTCGAGGAGACCGGGGCCGACGGCATCGAGCTCAATTTCGGCTGCCCGCATGGCATGTCGGAACGCGGCATGGGTGCCGCGGTCGGCCAGGTGCCGGAATACATTGAAATGGTGGTGCGCTGGTGCAAGGCCAACACTCGCATGCCTGTGATCACCAAGCTGACGCCCAACATCACCGACATACGCAAGCCCGCGCGGGCGGCACACGCAGGCGGAACAGATGCAGTGTCGCTGATCAACACCATCAACTCGATCACCGGCGTCAATCTCGACAGTTTCGCACCGGAGCCGACGATCGACGGCAAGGGTTCGCATGGCGGCTATTGCGGCCCGGCGGTGAAGCCGATCGCGATGAACATGGTGGCCGAGATCGCGCGAGATCCCGAAACGCATGGGCTGCCGATCTCCGGCATCGGCGGCATCACCACATGGCGCGACGCCGCCGAATTCATGGCGCTCGGCGCCGGCAATGTGCAGGTGTGCACGGCGGCGATGACCTATGGCTTCAAGATCGTGCAGGAGATGATCGCCGGCCTGGAAAACTGGATGGACGAGAAGGGCCATGCCTCGCTCGACGATATCGTCGGCCGCGCCACGCCCAACGTCACCGACTGGCAGTATCTCAACCTCAACTACGTCGCCAAGGCGCATATCGACCAGGAGGCCTGCATCAAATGCGGCCGCTGCCACATCGCCTGCGAGGACACCTCGCACCAGGCGATCACCAGTATGGTCGATGGCGTCAGGCATTTCGAGGTGATCGAGGCGGAATGCGTCGGCTGCAATCTCTGCGTCAATGTCTGCCCGGTCGAGAACTGCATCACCATGGAGCCGCTGGCGGCCGGCGTGATGGACCAGCGCACCGGCAAGCCGGTGTCGCCGGTCTATGCCAACTGGACGACGCATCCGAACAACCCGATGGCCAAGGTAGCGGCGGAGTAGGGGCAGCCCGTTGCGGAAAAGCGGCGCCTGCAGGCGTCGCTTTTTTCAAATGGCTATTGCGGATAAAAATTATCCACGATAAACTATATCCATGAATTGGAGATCAGCACGATGAAGCTGGGCGAGGGCGTCGAAGCGGCGATCCACTGCGCCGCCATGCTTGCCGGCGTGGAAGGCGCGGCGACCATGCCGGGTGCTGCCATGGCGGAAGCGTTCGGCCTGTCGCAGAGCTATCTCCTCAAGCATCTCAACGCGCTGACGGCGTCGGGCGTCCTGGAGTCGGTGCCGGGGCCATCGGGCGGTTACCGGCTGGCGCGGCCGGCGGAGCGCATAACATTGCTCGACATCGTGCTCGCCGTCGAGGGGCGAGAGCCGGCCTTTCGCTGCGGCGAGATCCGTCAGCGCGGCCCGGCCAGGCTCGATGCTTCCGCCTATGTCAAGCCCTGCGGCATCAACGTCGCGATGCTGAAGGCCGAGCGCGCCTATCGCGCCGCTCTTGCCGAGGTGCGGCTGTCCGACATCGTGGCGGACTATATCAGCGATGCCGATCCCCGTTCAGTCGCCGCGAACTGCGCCTTTGTCGAGCGCCATCAGCGACCGCAGAAATCGAGCTCAACCAAGCAAGCGTGAAAGGTGAAGACGATGAAACAGAGGCTGCAATTCTTCGGCGCGGCGCCGGAAATCATGAAAGCGGTATCGGCGCTCAACAAGGCGGTCGATGAATGCGGGCTCGAGGAAAGCCTCCTGCACCTGATCAAATTGCGGGCGTCGCAGATCAATGGCTGTTCGTATTGCGTCGAGATGCACAGCCGCGAGGCGCGCCGTGATGGCGAGACCGAACAGCGGCTCTATCTCGTCTCCGCCTGGAAGGAATCGCCGCTGTTTTCCGAGCGCGAACGCGCTGCCTTCGCCTGGACCGAAACGGTGACGAAGATCGCGGACAGCGGCGTGTCGGATGATCTTTACGCAAAAACGCTGGAACACTTTTCGGAAGAGGAACTGGCCAAGCTGACGGTGGCGATCGGCATGATCAACACCTGGAACCGGCTTTGCGTTTCCTTCCACGCCGTGCATCCGATGCCGGCGGCCAAGGCTGCTTGATGGATCGAACCGGGCACGCGGGCTCAGGTCCGCGCGCCCTTTTGGGTGGGAGATCAAGAACATGTTTTCGAATCTTGAGAATGAGATTCTGTTTGCCGCCCGCCTGCTGCTTGGCGGCGCCTTTGTCTTTGCCGGCCTGCGCAACATTCAGAACCAGGCCTTCCTGACCCAGTTGATGGCGACGCGCGGCGTGCCGCAGGCACGGCTGGCGCTGTGGGCCGGCATCATCGTGCAGATCGTCGCTGGAGGGCTGGTGATTGCAGGCATCTGGACTGCTTTTGCAGCCGCATGTCTGATCCTCTTCCTGCTGGTCGCGACACCGATGTTCGATAATTTCTGGGATCATCAGGGTCCGGAGCGTGCCGCCCGCATCAACGGTTTTATCGCCAATGTCGCGCTGACGGGCGGGTTCCTGGCGCTGATGGCGCAGCCACTTTGACAGTTGCCGGACCTCGCGGAGGTAGTTGCGGTGACCTTCTTGGTCGGTGGAGCGGCAGATCAGCCCTTCGGCTTCAGCCCGTCGATGAACAGCTGCTCGAGAAATCTTGCCGCATCCTCGAAGCGGCCGTCGCCGCCGCGGTTGGGCCCGAGCACGGCGCGGACCTGAACGTCGAAATCGGCATAGTGCTGCGTCGTCGCCCAGATCGAGAAGATCAGGTGCCAGGGATCGGTGCGAGCGATCTTGCCGGTGCGCATCCAGCCTTTGATGACGGCGGCCTTCTCGTCGACCAGTGTCTTCAGTTCGCCTTCCAGCATGGGCATGATGCGCGGTGCGCCTTGCAGGATTTCGTTGGCGAACAGGCGGCTCTCGCGTGGGAAATCGCGCGCCATTTCAAGCTTTCGCCTGATGTAGCTGCGCAGTTCGGTCAGGGGATCGCCGATGTCGTCGAGTTCGCGCAGCGGCGCCAGCCAGGTGTCCAGAAGCCGCTGCATCAGCGTCTCGTGGATGTCCTCCTTGCGCCGAAAATAGTAGAGCAGATTCGGCTTCGACATCCCGGCGGCTTCGGCGATCTGGTCGATGGTCGAGCCGCGAAAGCCGTTGGTGGAGAAGACCTCTAGCGCTGCCTCCAGGATGAGCTCGCGCTTTTCCTGCTGGATGCGGGTGCGGCGAGGAGTTGCTGTGTCCATGTCTGTCGTCATCCCTGCAGGACATTGCCGCGAGGGTCATCTGGACCAATTCTCTGGACCAGTTTTTCTCTGGTCTGTGGAGCGCGCCTCAGCTGCCGCATTTCCGCTAGTAATCCCTTGACCGCCGACAGGGCGGTGCTAACGTTTGTCCAATCGGTCAAAAATTGCGTAGCACGAAAACGTCGCGAAGACCAAGCATTGGGAAGACCAAGCGTTAGCCGCACCGAAACAGCTTACAAGGGGAAGTCTTGGTCATGTCCAACCGGCTGAAAGTCACGCCGAACGATCTCAGCGCATTCTGGATGCCGTTCACGGCAAACCGGCAATTCAAACAGGCGCCTCGCATGATGGTGTCCGCCAAGGACATGCATTACACGGCGAGCGACGGGCGCAAGGTTCTCGACGGCACCGCCGGCCTGTGGTGCGTCAATGCCGGCCACTGCCGGCCGAAGATCACCGAGGCGATCCAGAGCCAAGCCGCCGAACTCGATTATGCACCAGCGTTCCAGATGGGCCATCCGATCGTGTTCGAACTGGCGAACCGTCTGGTCGACATCGCGCCGAAGGGCATGGACCATGTGTTTTTCACCAATTCCGGCTCGGAATCGGTCGAGACCGCGCTGAAGATGGCGATCGCCTATCATCGCGCCAAAGGCGAGGGCTCGCGCACCCGCCTCATCGGCCGCGAGCGCGGCTATCACGGCGTCAATTTCGGCGGCATCTCGGTCGGCGGCATCGTCACCAACCGCAAGATGTTCGGCACGCTGCTCGGCGGCGTCGACCACATGCCGCACACGCATCTGCCCGAGAAGAATTCGTTCACCAAGGGCGTGCCCGAGCATGGCGCGGAACTGGCCAACGAGCTGGAGCGCATCGTCGCGCTGCATGACGCCTCGACCATCGCCGCCGTCATCGTCGAGCCGGTGGCCGGGTCCACCGGCGTCATCCTGCCGCCGAAGGGCTATCTGCAAAAGCTGCGCGAGATCTGCACCAAGCACGGCATCCTTCTGATCTTCGACGAGGTCATCACCGGCTTTGGTCGCCTTGGCACGCCGTTTGCCGCCGACTACTTCGGCGTCACGCCTGACATCATGACCACCGCAAAGGGTGTCTCCAACGGCGTCATCCCGATGGGCGCGGTGTTCGTCAAGAAGGAAATCCACGACGCCTTCATGACCGGCCCCGAGCATATGATCGAGTTCTTCCACGGTTACACCTATTCGGGCAATCCGATTGCCTGCGCCGCAGCCTTGGGCACGCTCGACACCTACAAGGAAGAGGGCCTGCTGACCCGTGGCGAGGAACTGGCGCCGTATTGGGAAGACGCGCTGCATTCGCTGAAGGGCGAGCCGAACGTCATCGATATCAGAAACATCGGCCTGATCGGCGCGATCGAGCTGGCGCCGATCCCCGGCAGTCCGACCAAGCGTGCCTTCTCGGCCTTCGTCAAGGCGTTCGAGCGCGGCGCCCTGATCCGCACCACCGGCGACATCATCGCGCTGTCGCCGCCGCTGATCATCACCAAGGGCCAGATCAACGAATTGATCGACCATGTGCGTGAAGTGCTGAGGGCGGTGGACTAGATACTCCACAACGTATAGGGCGGCGACGGGAACCGTCGCCCAATATGTGAATAAATGAGAGGAACTTGAATGGCCGCTCCCGGCGAGAATCTGCGAATCAATTCAGACCGTTTGTGGGATTCGATAATGGAGATGGCGAAGATCGGCCCCGGCATTGCCGGCGGCAACAATCGCCAGACCGTGACCGACGAGGACGGCGAGGGGCGGCATCTGTTCAAGCGCTGGTGCGACGCGGCCGGGCTCGACATGGGCGTCGACGAGATGGGCACGATGTTTGCCCGCCGCGAAGGCACCGACCCCGATCTGCCGCCGGTCTATGTCGGCAGCCATCTCGACACCCAGCCGACCGGCGGCAAGTATGACGGCGTGCTCGGTGTGCTCGGCGGCCTGGAAGTCGTGCGCTCGCTCAACGATCTCGGCATCAAGACCAAGCATCCGATCGTCGTCACCAACTGGACCAACGAGGAAGGCGCGCGTTTTGCGCCGGCAATGATGGCGTCCGGCGTCTTCGCCGGCGTGCTCGACCAGGCCGACGTCTATTCGCACGTCGACAAGGACGGCAAGAAATTTGGCGAAGAGCTCGAACGCATCGGCTGGAAGGGTTCGGAGAAGGTCGGCGATCGCAAGATCCACGCGTTCTTCGAGCTGCACATCGAGCAAGGGCCGATCCTCGAGGACGAGGGCATCGACATCGGCGTCGTCACCCATGGCCAGGGGCTGAAATGGCTGCAGGTGACGCTGACCGGCAAGGAGGCGCATACCGGCTCGACACCCATGCCGAAGCGCCGCAATGCCGGGCTAGGCATGGCGCGGGTGATCGAGCTGGTGCACGAGATCGCCATGGACTACCAGCCGGACGCCGTCGGCGCAGTCGGCCATATGGAGGTCTATCCGAACTCGCGCAACATCATCGCCGGCCGCACCGTTTTCACCATCGACATCCGCTCGCCGGAGAAGGAAGTGCTGGATGCCATGGATGGCCGCATCCGCGAAGGCATCGACACAATCTGCGAGGCGCTCGACATCAAATATCAAATCGAGCAGGTCGGCCATTTCGATCCAGTGACCTTCGATGCGGGCTGCGTCAAGGCTGTGCGGGATGCGGCAGAGCGCCTGGGTTATTCGCACCGCAACATCGTTTCCGGCGCCGGCCATGACGCCTGCTGGATCAACCGCGTTGCGCCCACCGCAATGGTGATGTGCCCCTGCGTCGACGGACTATCGCACAACGAGGCCGAAGAAATCTCCAAGGAATGGGCGGCCGCCGGCGCCGACGTACTGTTCCACGCGGTGGTCGAGACGGCGGAGATCGTAGGGTGAAGCCGCGACGCAATCTCGACGAGGACCGAACGCTCAACGTGCTGTTGGGCTGGAAGGCAGATCCGCCCCCGTATCCAACATCTCTTGTCGAACAGGCCAACATCGCCTTGGCAACGCCGCTGCGGGACCTCTCCAGAGAGCAAGTAAGGCTCCTGATCAGCCAGGGGTTCGGATTGGAATATGTGGTCCCGAAAGCAATCTCCATCCTGATTGAGAACCCGCTGATTGGGGTGACATTCTACGACGGCGATCTGCTCATGAGCTGCCTCAAGATTCCACAGCAATTCTGGATGGAGAACCAGCATCTGTGGATGGAGTTTGATGCGATTTTGCGGTCGCTTGATCAAACCGTCTCAGACATTGGCAAGCACCGACCACAATTTGAGTCCGCCTGGGAGGCTTGGAACAGTCAGGACGCGAGGTCGAAGAAAGCCTAGGCCTGCCAGCGCGAAAATAGGGGAACAACAAAAATGACCAAAGTCATCAGAAACGGCACCATCGTCACCGCCGACCGCACGTGGAAGGCCGACGTGCTGATGCAGCACGGCAAGATCGTCGCCATCGGCTCCAACCTGCATGGCGACCACGAGTTCGACGCCACCGGCTGCTATGTGATGCCGGGCGGTATCGATCCGCACACCCATCTCGAAATGCCGTTCATGGGCACCTATTCGGCCGACGATTTCGAGAGCGGTACGCGCGCCGCCCTTGCCGGCGGCACGACGATGGTTGTCGATTTCTGCCTGCCGGCGCCGCAGCAGTCGCTGCTCGAAGCCTTGCAGATGTGGGACAACAAGACCTCGAAGGCGTCCTGCGACTATTCCTTCCACATGGCGATCACCTGGTGGGGCAAGCAGGTGTTCGACGAGATGGCCACCGTCGTCGACAAGGGCATCACCTCATTCAAGCACTTCATGGCCTACAAGGGCGCGCTGATGGTCGACGACGACGAGATGTATGCGTCGTTCCAGCGCTGCGCCGATCTCGGCGCGCTGCCGCTGGTCCATGCCGAGAATGGCGACGTGGTTGCCGGACTGTCGCAGAAGCTGCTGGCCGCCGGCAATAACGGCCCCGAAGGGCACGCCTATTCACGCCCGCCGGAAGTGGAAGGCGAGGCGACCAACCGCGCCATCATGATCGCCGACATGGCCGGCGTGCCGCTCTATGTCGTCCATGTCTCCTGCGAGCAGGCCCACGAAGCCATCCGCCGGGCGCGCCAGAAAGGCATGCGCGTCTTCGGCGAGCCGCTGATCCAGCATCTGACGCTCGACGAGAGCGAGTATTTCAACAAGGACTGGGACCATGCGGCGCGGCGCGTTATGAGCCCGCCCTTCCGCAACAAATTGCATCAGGATTCGCTGTGGGCCGGCCTGCAGGCCGGATCGCTGCAAGTGGTGGCGACCGACCATTGTGCCTTCACCACCAAACAGAAGCGCAACGGCGTCGGCGACTTCACCAAGATCCCGAACGGCACCGGCGGGCTCGAGGACCGCTTGCCGATGCTGTGGACGACCGGCGTCAATACCGGCCGGCTGACGATGAACGAGTTCGTCGCGGTGACCTCGACCAACATCGCGAAAATCCTCAACATGTATCCGAAGAAGGGCGCCATCGTCGAAGGTGCGGACGCCGACCTCCTCGTCTGGGACCCGAAGCGCAAGAAGAAGATCACGGCCAAGAAGCAGCAATCGGTGATCGACTACAATGTCTTCGAGGGCTTCGAGGTGACCGGCCTGCCGCGCTTCGTGTTCTCGCGCGGCGAACTGTCGATCGAGGAAAGCGAAGTCAAGGCGAAGCCCGGCCATGGTGAGTTCGTCGGTCGTGAGCCGAATGCCGCGGTTAACCGGGCGCTGTCGACCTGGAAGGAAATTTCCGCGCCGCGCAAGGTGGAACGCACAGGCATTCCGGCGACCGGGGTGTGAGCTTGGCTAACCCGGCAGCGATCGTCTCACTGGTGGTGGCGACCATTGCCGCCGGTCCGGCAACGGCTGAGGTCCTGGCCGGTTCCTATGGCAATGATGTCGGTTGTGCCGGTGTACGGCTCGGTTATCAGGACAGCGATGAATATGTCGTGCTGACCGCCGACGGCATCGAAACCTATGGCAGCGGCTGCCGGTTCGCACAGCAATTGATAACGACGCCTGGTACGCAGTCGATGAGCTCAACTTGTTTCGCCGAGGGCGAAGAGGGAACGACGACCGAGACCGTCAAGGTCACCAACAAGGGTGCGGATGGTTTCTTCGTGACCATTCCCTGGCTTGAAGAGATAGGACCGCTGAAATCATGTTCGTGACGGTGCCGATGACGGCCTCTCCGTCGATGCCGACCTCAGGCGACCAGTCCATCCAGTTCCGGCAGCAGGACGACGCTTTCCTGTTCGTTGGGATCGGTGCGGGCGATGACCGCCGAGGCCGGGCTGCCGCTCAGATTGGCCGGCAGATGCGGCACGCCGGCGGGAATGTAGAAGAGGTCGCCGGCCTTGACCACGATCTGCTGCTCGAGCCGGTCGCCATACCAGGTATGGACCTCGCCGGAGAGCACATAGATCGCCGTTTCATGGCTTTCGTGCATATGCGCCTTGGCGCGAGCGCCGGGCGGCATGGTGAGCAAATGCATGCAGATACCGGAAGAGCCGACCGTCTCGGCGGCGATGCCGGCGAAATAACTCAGTCCCTGCTTGCCTTCATAAGAGCTTTCAGGGCGGATAAGATGGCAAGTGGGTTTGGGCGGCATCGGGGAAACTCTCGATCGAGTGGGAACTCTCAGTCGGATAGGACGGGGTAAGTGGAAAGCAACATCGAGAAAAGATCAACCGGCTTCCGGCCGGCGCGGCAGTGGCACAAGAAGGCAGGCTGCGGCCTATGACGGGAGCATCGCCAGCCGTCGTTTCGGCAAGCAAGCTCGGCCTGACCTTCCAGACCAGTGACGGTCCGGTGCAGGCGCTGTCGGATGTCGATCTGACCATTGGCAAGGGCGAATTCGTGTCCTTCATCGGGCCATCCGGCTGCGGCAAGACGACCTTGCTGCGGGTTATCGCCGATCTCGAGAAGCCGACCTCGGGAACTATCTCCGTCAACGGCGTGACGCCTGAGCAGGCGCGCGAAAACCGTGCCTATGGCTATGTCTTCCAGGCAGCGGCACTTTATCCTTGGCGCACGATCGATCGCAATGTGGCGCTGCCGCTGGAGATCATGGGCCTGTCCAGAGCGGAGCAGGCGGAGCGTATCAAGCGCACCCTCGACCTCGTCAACCTCTCCGGCTTCGAGAAGAAATATCCCTGGCAGCTTTCCGGCGGCATGCAGCAGCGCGCTTCGATCGCGCGGGCGCTGGCCTTCGACGCCGATCTTCTCCTCATGGACGAGCCATTCGGCGCGCTGGACGAGATCGTGCGCGACCATCTCAACGAACAGCTTCTGGAACTGTGGGAACGAACCAACAAGACCATCTGCTTCGTCACCCATTCCATTCCCGAGGCGGTCTATCTCTCGACGCGGATCGTCGTCATGTCGCCGCGTCCGGGCCGCGTCAGCGACGTTATCGAATCGACGCTGCCTAAGCAGCGGCCGCTCGACATTCGCGAGACGCCGGAGTTCCTGGCGATCGCAGCGCGTGTTCGTGATGGCCTCAGGGCAGGGCACAGCTATGATGATTGAGGCTGTGGACAGGATTCCGGCTTCGCCTAACGAAGAAGCGGCCAACCATGCCTTCGTCATCCTAGGGCGGAGCAGGCGCGAAGCGGCCTGCGCAGGCCCTAGGATCCATGCCGTGACGTTGGCCGAAGCGCACAAGCGGTTCAGAAAGTGTGCGGGACGAGCGGCAACCCTCCTCACATCGGGAGCATTATTCCGCACCGTTGCGGGGCGGGGAGGTAACGGCATGGATCCTAGGGTCTGCGCCGCGTCGCTTCGCTCCTTGCTTCGCCCTAGGATGACGAGGGTATGGTTGTCCGCTCCCTCTACGCGCGCCGCTTCGCGACCGCTCCGCCCTAGGATGACGAAAACGCGGTCATCCTCTGGCGTTACGCAGAGCGTGTGCCAACCGCGCGGGGCCTGTTAGATGGACTCCTTTCGAGACAAGCTCGTTCCGGTGACCTCGATCCTCTTGGGCGTGGTGGTGGTCTGGTACATTATGGCGGTCATCCTCAACGCGCCGTTCCAGCGCGACCTCGACCGCCGCGCCAACGAGACGCCAGGCGTCGTGGAATTCATCGGCAAGACGATGTCGCAGCCGAAGCCAACGCTGCCGGCACCGCACCAGGTGGCGGTGAATTTCTTCGAGAATACCTTTCTTCGCAGCATCACCTCGAGCCGCAGCCTTGTCTACAATGCCTGGGTGACGCTGTCCTCGACGCTGCTCGGCTTCGCTTTCGGCACCGCGCTCGGCATCGTGATTGCCGTCGGCATCGTCCATGTGGCGACACTCGACCGCAGCCTGATGCCCTGGATCATCGCCTCGCAGACCATTCCGATCCTGGCGGTGGCACCGATGATCATCGTCGTGCTGGCGGCGATCGGCGTCACCGGGCTGATCCCGAAGGCGCTGATCTCGACCTATCTGTCGTTCTTCCCGGTGGCCGTCGGCATGGTGAAGGGGCTGCGTTCGCCCGAGATCACCCATCTCGACCTTATGCACACCTACAATGCCAGCCTTTCGCAGAC
Organism: Mesorhizobium sp.; assembly: GCF_004962245.1. Lineage (GTDB taxonomy): Bacteria > Pseudomonadota > Alphaproteobacteria > Rhizobiales > Rhizobiaceae > Mesorhizobium. The sequence goes on from NZ_SUHQ01000007.1 coordinate 58,313, forward strand.
CTTCTGGAAATTGCGCGTGCCGGCTTCGGTGCCGTTCCTGTTCACCTCGATGAAGGTCGCGGTGGCCGCCAGCCTCGTCGGCGCCATCGTTGGCGAACTGCCGACCGGTGCCGTCGCCGGCATCGGCGCCAAGTTGCTTGCCGGTGCCTATTACAGCCAGACGATCGACATCTGGTCGGCGCTGGTTGCCGGGTCGGTGGTGGCGGCCCTGCTGGTGATGGTGGTCGGCATTGCCGGACGCCTCGTCGACCGCGCCATGGGCGGGAGGCCGGCATGAGTTGGCTGAAGCCGTCCTGGCAAGCGGTAACTGCAATCGTGCTTTGCATGATCGCGGCTGCGCTTGGCGCCATGTCGGCGCCGGAGGCCGCCGCACTGGCGCAACCTGCGTCAAGCGTAGGCTATCCCTATCTCGGCACGAAAGGGCTGATGTTCGGCTTGCTTGTCGTCACTGCACTGGTCTCGATGATCAGGATACCGCCAGTCATCGAAGCAGTGGTGTTGTTCGTCGGTGCGCATTGGATCGCCTGGCTGTTGATCAGCGGCATAAATGGTTTCGAAGGCACGGCGCTGGCGCCGTTCTTTCTGCTGCTTGCGGCAGCCTGGCTGCTCGCCTGGCGTTGCGTCGGCGTCCTGTCGGCAATGCACCCGACCTGGCGCTGGGCGGCGAACGCTTTGAGGCTGATCATCCCGGCGATCTTCGGCGCCTGGATCCTGATCATCTGGGAGGCGGTGACGCGCGGCGCGGGTATTCCCTTTATCCTGCTGCCGCCGCCAAGCGCCATCGGCGCGCGCATCGCCAATTCGCTGCCGGTGCTGGCCGCCGACGTGCGGCAGACCATCTTCAAGGCGGTGATCTTCGGCTACATCGTCGGCAGCGGTGCCGGCTTCCTCGCCGCCATCGCGGCCGACCGCGTACCGTTCCTGCGGCGCGGGCTTTTGCCGATCGGCAATATGGTCTCGGCGCTGCCGATCATCGGCGTGGCGCCGATCATGGTCATGTGGTTCGGCTTCGACTGGCAGTCGAAGGCGGCGGTCGTCATCATCATGACCTTCTTCCCGATGCTGGTGAACACGGTCGCCGGGCTTGCCGCCTCCGGCCATATGGAGCGCGACCTGATGCGTACCTATGCGTCGAGCTACTGGCAGACGCTGTTCAAGCTCAGGTTGCCGGCGGCCGCCCCCTTCATCTTCAACGCGCTGAAGATCAATTCGACGCTGGCGTTGATCGGCGCCATCGTCGCGGAGTTCTTCGGCACGCCGGTGGTCGGCATGGGATTCCGGATTTCGACGGAAGTCGGGCGGATGAACATCGATATGGTCTGGGCCGAAATCGCGGTTGCAGCACTTGCGGGTTCGGTCTTTTATGGCGTGGTCGCTCTTTTCGAGAGAGCCGTCACGTTTTGGCATCCCTCCGTCCGTGGTGGATAGGGCGGTGGCGGGTTTGGAATCAGGAGCGTATCGATAGCTCCTGATCCTAAAGGGTGAACACTTAACTCCAGAGGGTAAAAGCATGAAAAGACTTGTTGTTTCGATGCTGGCCGGCGCGATGTCGCTTGCCGCGTTTCAGGCGATGGCTGCGGACAAGGTGACGCTGCAGCTGAAATGGGTCACGCAGGCCCAGTTCGCCGGCTACTACGTCGCCAAGGACAAGGGTTTCTATGAGGAAGAGGGCCTCGACGTCGAGATCAAGCCGGGCGGCCCCGATATCGCACCGGAGCAGGTGATCGCCGGTGGCGGCGCCGACGTTATCGTCGACTGGATGGGCGGCGCGCTGGCCGCGCGCGAAAAGGGCGTGCCGCTGGTCAATATCGCCCAGCCGTTCAAGAAGGCCGGCATGCAGCTGGTCTGCCCGAAGGACGGCCCGGTCAAGACCGAGGCCGATTTCAAGGGCCATACGCTAGGCGTCTGGTTCTTCGGCAACGAATATCCGTTCTACGCCTGGATGAACAAGCTCGGCCTGAAGACCGAGGGCGGCCCGGACGGCGTCACCGTGCTGAAGCAGAGTTTCGACGTGCAGCCGCTGATCCAGAAGCAGGCGGATTGCATCTCGGTCATGACCTACAACGAATACTGGCAGCTCATCGACGCCGGCTACAAGCCGGAAGAACTGATCGTGTTCAACTACTCGGCCATGGGCAACGATCTGCTTGAGGACGGGCTCTATGCCTTGGAGGACAAGCTCAAGGATCCGGCCTTTGAGGACAAGATGGTGCGTTTTGTGCGCGCCTCGATGAAGGGCTGGAAATATGCCGTCGACAATTCCGACGAGGCGGCCGGCATCGTCATGGACAATGGCGGCCAGGATGAGAACCACCAGAAGCGCATGATGGGTGAAGTCGCCAAGCTGATCGACAACGCCGACGGCAAGCTCGATCCGGCGACCTACGCACGCACCGCCAAGGCGCTGCTTGATCAGAAGATCATCACCAAGGAGCCGAGCGGCGCCTACACGACCGCCATCACCGACAAGGCCATCAAGTAGGGCCATCAAATAGGGCGATCGAGTAGCGGCGATCAACCGGGCCTCGGGGCCTGCAATTTAAAAAGGGGTGGGCGACCGCCCCTTTTTGCTGGGGCGTAAAATCGCCGTTACCGCGTGGAAACATCGGGCTCGCACAACCGTTGTGGCGATGCATCCAGATTCAGCGGATGTCACCGCCATAACGGAGATTTCCATGCGCATGCAATCCTTCTCGCCGATGCTGTCAGTGCTGGCCATTTCGGCTTCCATCCTGTGCGCTTCACCGGCCTTGGCCGACATGATGAAGATGAAGGCGACGCTCGATGGCGCTCAGCAGAATCCGCCCGTCACCACGGCGGGCAAAGGCAGGGCCGATCTCGGCTTCAACACCGCCACGAAACAGCTCAGCTGGAACGTGACGTATTCAGGTCTCAGTGGGCCGGCGACGGCCGGACATATTCACGGACCGGCGGCAAAGGGTGAAAATGCCGGCGTCGTCGTCCCGTTCAAGGGCGCTCCGAAAAGCCCGTTCAAGGGGGCGGCGATTTTGACCGACGCGCAGGCTGCCGACCTGATGGCCGGCAAATATTACGTCAACATCCACACCGCGGCCCACAAGGACGGGGAGATCCGCGGGCAGATCGAGAAGGCGATGTAGCGCAACGTCGCCGAGGGCGACTATGGCTGAATTGACCTGTCGAAGGTTGCGAAGAACTCGACCTATGCCGTTGGCGCTCAGGCTTTGTCCCTTATCTGGGTCATCGTCCGGGTCGGCGTGATGGCCTCCGGGTCGAGCCTGATCTCGACGATCGATGGCTTGCCGCTGGCCCGGGCGCGTTCGAAGGCCGGTGCGAAGTCGGCCGTCTTCTCGACCGTTTCGCCATGGCCGCCATAGGCGCGGGCGAGAGCCGCGAAGTCGGGGTTCCGCAGATCGGTGGCGACGACGCGGCCCGGATACTCGCGCTCCTGATGCATGCGGATGGTGCCGTAGATGCCGTTGTTGACCACGACGACGATGATCGGCAGATCGTACTGCACGGCGGTGGCGAATTCCTGCCCGTTCATCAGGAAGCAGCCGTCGCCGGCAAAGGCGATGACGTCGCGCTCGGGGAACAATTCCTTGGCGGCGACCGCCGCCGGCGTGCCGTAGCCCATCGAGCCGGAGGTAGGCGCTGCCTGGGTGGCGAAGCGGCGGAAGCGGTGGAAGCGATGCACCCAGGTGGCGTAGTTGCCGGCGCCGTTGGTGAAGATCGCGTCGTCGGGCAGCATTTTTTCGAGATAGTTCATGATCGGCCCCATCTGGACCGAGCCGGGACCGCTTTCCGGCGGCGTCGACCAGTCGAGATAGGCTGAATGCAGCTTCGGTGTTTCATCCGCCCATGCCGGCGTGGCGGCCGGTTTGCGCCCGGCAAAGGCTTCGACGAAAGCCGATGGCGAGGCGTTGATCGCCAGCGTCGGCCGGTAGACACGGCCGAGCTCGCCGGCGTCGGCATGGACATGGACCAGCGCCTGGTCGGGGTAGGGGCTCTTCAGCAGCGTGTAGTCCGACGACGGCATCTCGCCCATGCGTCCGCCGACCAGCAGCACGAGGTCGGCCTGCTTGATGGCGGTGGCCAGCTTCGGGTTGATGCCGATGCCGACGTCGCCGGCATAATTCGGGTGGAGGTGGTCGAACAGCATCTGGCGGCGGAAAGAGCAGCCGACCGGCAGCGACCAGGCTTCGGCGATCGTCCGCATCCGCGCGACGGCCTGCGCATCCCAGCGCGTGCCGCCGAGGGTAACGAAGGGGCGCTTTGCCTCTGCGAGCCGCTTTTCCAGCGCATCGAGCTCGGCCTCACCCGGCCGCGTTTCGACCGGCGTGTGGGGCAGGGCTGCTGGCGCCTCGGCTAGGCTGGTCAGCATGTCTTCCGGCAGCGAGATGACGACCGGGCCGGGGCGGCCGGACGTCGCCACCGCAAAGGCCCGTGTCACGAATTCGGGGATGCGCGAGGCATCGTCGATCTCGACCACCCATTTGGCGATGTCGCCGAAGAACCTGACATAGTCGACTTCCTGAAAAGCCTCGCGTTCCTTGGCGTGGCTGGCGACCTGGCCGATGAACAGGATGACGGGAATAGAATCCTGCATGGCGATGTGGATGCCGGCCGAGGCGTTGGTCGCGCCGGGGCCGCGGGTGACGAAGCAGATGCCGGGCTTGCCGGTCAGGCGGCCATGGCAGTCGGCCATCATCGCCGCACCGCCTTCCTGGCGGCAGACGATGGTGCGGATCGTCGAATCGTGCAGCGCGTCGAGCACCGCAAGATAGGATTCCCCTGGCACGCAATAGATGCGGTCGGTGCCGTTGGCCTCGAGCGCATCGACGATCAGTTGTCCGCCGGTCTTCATTTTCCTGACCTCTCCAGTTCGGCAAGGATTTCTTCTGTGTGTTCGCCGAGACGCGGCGAGGGCCGCTCATAGACCAGCGGCGTGCCCGACATGACCATCGGCGCACGCACCGAAGGCAAGAGATTGCCATGGCCGTCGTCGAGGTCGAGCCGCATGCCGCGCGCTATGGTCTGCGGGTCGGCGAACATCTGGCCGATCGTGTTGATCGGGCTGGCAGGCACACTTGCCGCCTCCAGCTTGACCAGCAGCGGATCGCGATCGAAGGTTTTCAGCGCATCGATGATGTGCTCGCGCAGCTTCGCCCGGTTGGCGACCCGGGCGGGATTGGTGGCGAAATCGGGGTTCGATGGCAGGTCGTCCAATCCGACGGCCGCGCAGAATTTGGCGAACTGGCCGTCATTGCCGATGGCCAGGATGATGTGGCCGTCCTTCACCGGCACCACTTCGTAGGGCGCGATGTTCATATGCGCATTGCCCATCTGCACAGGCGATTTGCCAGATACCAGATAATTGAGGTTCTGGTTGCCGAGCGTCGAGATCTGGGTGTCGTAGAGCGCCATGTCGATGTGCTGGCCTTCGCCGGTCTTCTCGGCATGGCGAAGCGCGGCCTGGATGGCGACCACCGAATAGAGGCCGGTGAAAATGTCTGATATGGCGACGCCGGCCTTTTGCGGCTCGCGGCCAGCCTCGCCGGTGATCGACATCATGCCGGCCATGCCCTGGATGATGAAGTCGTAGCCGGCGCGTGGCGCATAGGGGCCGTCCTGGCCGAAGCCGGTGATCGAGCAATAGATCAGCCGCGGGTTGATCTTGCGCAGGCTGTCATAGTCGAGCCCGTATTTCTTCAGGCCGCCGAGCTTGAAGTTCTCGATCAGCACGTCTGATGTCGCGACCAGCTGACGGATCGTGTCGGCGCCCTCGGGCGTCGAGAAATCGACTGATATGGAGCGCTTGCCGCGATTGCAGGAATGGTAGTAGGCGGCCGAAAGATTTTCGCCGTCATGGCTCATGACGAAGGGCGGACCCCATTTGCGGGTGTCGTCGCCGCCATCCGGGCTTTCGACCTTGATGACGTCGGCGCCGAGATCGGCAAGCAGCTGCCCGGCCCACGGTCCGGCGAGGATGCGGGCGAGTTCGATTACGCGGATGCCTTTCAGCGGAGGCTCAGTCATGGATCACCGTGATGGGTCGGAAGCGCAGCCTTGCATGTCGTCATCCCAAAACCGCTGCGCACTTTTGGGCGACATGCACTATCAATCCCGCGCGCCGCTGTCACGGTCCTTGCGATAGGCCAACCCAATCTGCCGACGTCGATCATGCCCTCGATCGGGCTTGTTTCAGCACGCTGTCGGCCCACGCGGCGAAATCGTCCATGACGACATCCCGGTTCACCTCGTTCAAGCTTTCATGGCGGGTCCCTGCGTAAACCTTTGAAACGAGATTCGAAAAGCCCATCCTGTGCAGGCGCCCGGCGAGATGGCTGACCGCCTTGCCGCCGTCGGTGGCGGGATCCTTTTCGCCGCCGACCAGGCAGATCGGAAGGGTCTTGCGGACGCCGGAAAAATTGGTGTCGTTGGCACCGTCGAAGACAAAGCCGAACAGGTCGCGCCACATCGACACCGAGGCATCCCAGCCGCAGAGCGGATCGGCGATGTACTTGTCGACTTCGGCTGCGTCGCGCGACAGCCAGTCGAAGGGCGTGCGGCGATCGGGGACGGCCTTGCCCCAGGCCTGGAAGGTCAATCTGGGCAGCATGCGCGACGGCATGTCGGAGCCCAGCCGGAATTTTTCCCAGGCCAGGATGACTTGCGCGGCACGACCGGCGAGCCCGGCGGAAAAATTGGCATTCCAGATGGCGGCGGCGTGCAGCCGGTTCGAATGATGAAGCATGAAATTCAGCGCGACGAGGCCGCCCATGGAATGGCCAAAGACGATAGCGGGCAGGCCGGGATGCTCGCCGGCGATCAGATCGTGCACGGCCGCGACATCGGCGATGACCTTGGCGCCGCCATCTGATTGAGCGAACCGGCCGAGCGGCGCGTCGGGTGCCTTGGTGGCGCCATGGCCGCGATGGTCATGGGCGTAGACATGGAAACCGCGCTCACCCAGAAAGGTAGCGAAGCGGACATAGCGCGCGGCGTGCTCGGCCAGCCCGTGATTGATCTGGACAACGGCGCGCGGGCGGCCCTCGGCGCGTTTTACATAAAGGTTGAGCTCGGCGCCGGTCGGCGATCGCAGTACGCGCTGTTGGCTGAATGACATTGTCGATTCGTCTCCAACGCGTTTTTCACCCCTGCGGAGTTTATGTGCGCCGATGCCGGTTTTGCGTCAATCCGTGTTTTCCGCGGCGGTGTTCTTGCGTCGCAACGTGGGGTATTCGCAATTCTGACATGGAGAATTTGATACCGAGAGGCAGCGGCAGTCTGTCGCCGCAGCATTTTTCAGCCCGGGGATACTTTTATGCGTATGTGGACAGGTCTTGTTTTCGGATTGGCGGTTGTCGCCGTGTCGCCGGCGGGTGCTGCGCGAGCCGAGGTGAGGATGAGCGGCTCCTTCGTTGCCGACGCCTCCTGTCCGGCGACCCAGGCCATCAAGAGCGGCAGGAACCCCGGCAACATCTCGACCGATGCAGGACAGAGCTATGAGCTTCTGGCCGGCAACAAGGACACCCCCACGCACTATATGATCCGCGTGCCGGGGGTCGATCCGGAGCGCCGCTGGGTGAAGGTCGGTTGCGGCCATGTTTCGGGCGGCGGCGCGTCAACCATGCCGGCCGCGCCTGTGCCGGCCGAAGGAGACAAGCCCGCGGCGCCGGCTTCGGGAAAGCCCGAATATGTCCTCGCCCTGAGCTGGCAGCCGGCGTTTTGCGAAACCAAGCCCGGCAAGACCGAATGCAAGGCGCAGACCGCGGCCGGTTTCGATGCGACGCATTTCACCTTGCATGGGCTGTGGCCGCAGCCGAACGGACATTTCTATTGCCAGGTGGCAGCGGCCGACAAGGCCAACGACAGTCCGGCGCACTGGCAGGACCTGCCGGCGGTCGAGCTCGACCCGAAAACGCGGTCGGAGCTCGATCAGGTGATGCCGGGCACCGCATCCGACTTGGAAAGGCATGAGTGGATCAAGCATGGCACCTGCTACGGCAAGAGCCAGCAAGAGTATTTTTCCGATGCGCTGACCCTGATGCGCGCGGTGAACGCTTCGCCGATACGTGATCTTTTCACGCAGAATACCGGTCAGGATCTGACGTCGGACCAGATCCGCGGCGCTTTCGACAGCGCCTTCGGCGCCGGCGCCGGCGAGCGGGTCCGCGTCTCCTGCTTGAACGACCGTTCGAGTGGCAGGCGGCTGATCGGCGAGCTGACACTCGGCCTGACCGGCCCGATCGGGCCGAACAGTTCGCTCAGTGAGCTGTTGCTGGCGTCAGTGCCGACGAACAATGCCGGTTGTCCGAAAGGCCTCGTCGATCCCGTGGGATTCCAGTAACAAGCCGAGCCGGGCCGTCGCTTCGCGTCAGCCGCCGAGGCCGCGATCCGGTCTGGCCCGTGCAGCGAGGCCGTCGGTCTCGCCGCCCGGTTCACCGACGACACGGTCGCGTCCGGTGGATTTGGCCTTGTAGAGGCGCTGGTCGGCCAGTGCGAAAAGATCGGCGAGGCAGCGGGTCGTCTCGCTGACGGTGGAGATGCCGGCGCTGACGGTGATGTCGAACCGGCTGGTGGTTGCGGATGCCTTGACCGCATGTCTGATGGTTTCGCCAAACAGCGTGGCGACCGAATGCGGGCGCGAGCAGAGGATGGCGAATTCCTCGCCGCCGATCCTGAACAGCTGGTCCTCGGGACAATCTCGCCAAGCAGGCCTGCGATGGACCTCAGCACCCTGTCGCCCTCGGCATGGCCGAAGCGGTCGTTGATCGATTTGAAGTGGTCGACGTCGATGATCAAGAGGCTGAGCGGCTTGGCCATTCGCAGGCTGGCTGCAACGGCGGCTTCGCCGTCGCTGTCGAAACGTCCCCTGTGCAGCAGGCCGGTGAGTCCGTCGCGGCCGACATGCTTGACCAGCGCCTCATAGCGCTCGCGATAGGTCAGCGTGTCGAAGATGTCGGACAGTCCGCGCGGCGCCGGGACCTGCCGCGCCTCGAACCATCTGATATAGGCGACAAGCATGATGCTGTAGGCAAGCGCCGCGCCCATCTTGGCAAACCAGCCGCCGAAGAAAACCGCGATCGGCGCGCCGGTGACGAAATGCAGCGCGGTGAAAAATCCAGCCTGGTCGAACGTGAGCACGCAGGCGACGGAGATCAGGATGCGAGAAAACAGCGCCTTGCGAAGATAACGCCCAAGCTTTTCGTAGAGCAGGATGATCAGGATGGCGTCGATGAAGAGCAGAATCGTGCCCCACACCATCAGCCAGCCCATCTGGTCGATGAAGCCGATGTCGGGAAGCCTGCCATTGGGAAGCGGTGCGATCTCATGCAGGCGCAGGACCAGCACGAGCCCGATCATCAGGGCATTGCCGAGCAGCAGGCCGTAGATGGGCTGCCGGACGGTCGCCGCATCCTCCTTGACGTAGAGCAGCAGGAGCATCACCAGCTTGCCGGAAAACAGCACGGCGGAACCTGGTGAAACCATGCCGAACGGCAGGGCGACGTAGAAGACGCTGGCAAGGTAAGTTTCAAGAAAATGCATGACGCCGAGCGCGCAGACGAACACGCCGAGGCCGATGCGGTGCCTGAACCGGAAAAGCGTGACCATGACGCCGAAATAGAGGACCGCTTCGGCAAGGAGCAGGAAACTGTTCAGCAACGCCGTCGATCCGATCTCTCTGCAGAAATCGCGGCTTACCGGCGATTCCCCATCCGCACCTTTTTGACGCGGAATGGTTAACCGGAGCTTTCGCCGGGCTATGCGACGAACCGAAAACGTCGCCACCTCAATAAGTGCTTCTAGCCCGGCGACAGGATTGAAGCGGCAAAACAGTTTGCCGTTCGGCGCTGCATCGCCTACATAGCGCGCAACTTCCATTCAATCCGACATTCCAGTCGACTTTTTCAGGGAAAGCGCGCGTGGCACGCCAGTTCATCTATCACATGGCCGGCCTCAACAAGGCCTATGGCACCAAGAAGGTGCTCGAGAACATCCATCTGTCCTTCTATCCCGACGCCAAGATCGGCATCCTCGGCCCTAACGGCGCCGGCAAGTCGACGATCCTCAAGATCATGGCCGGCATCGACAAGGAGTGGAGCGGCGAGGCGTGGCTGGCCGAAGGCGCGACCGTCGGCTATCTGGCGCAGGAGCCGGCGCTCGATCCGAACAAGACCGTGTTCGAGAACGTCATGGAAGGTGTCGCCGCCAAGACCGCCATCATCGAGCGCTACAACGAATTGATGATGAACTATTCCGACGAGACGGCGGACGAGTCGGCCAAGCTCCAGGACGAGATGGACCGGCTGAACCTGTGGGATCTCGAACAGCAGGTCGAGATGGCGATGGAAGCGCTGGGCTGTCCGCCCAAGGACGCCGACGTCACCAAGCTGTCGGGCGGCGAGCGCCGCCGGGTCGCACTCTGCCAGCTCCTGCTGCGCCAGCCCGACCTTCTGCTGCTCGACGAGCCGACCAACCATCTCGACGCCGAGACGACGGCGTGGCTGGAAAAGCATCTGCGCGCCTATCCGGGCGCGGTGATGATCATCACCCACGATCGCTACTTCCTCGACAATGTCACCGGCTGGATCCTGGAGCTCGACCGTGGCCGCGGCATTCCCTATGAGGGCAACTACACCAAATATCTCGAAGCCAAGGCCAAGCGGCTCAAGCAGGAGGGCCGCGAGGACGATGCGCGCCAGCGGGCGATCGGCCGCGAGCGCGAGTGGATCCAGTCCAGCCCGAAAGCCCGGCAGACAAAGTCGAAAGCGCGCATCCAGGCGTTCCAGGACCTGCTGGATGCAGCCGACAAGCGGCGTCCGAGCGACACGCAGATCGTCATTCCGCATGGCGAGCGGCTCGGCAATGTGGTGATCGAGGTCGACGGCCTGTCGAAGGGCTTTGGCGACACGCTGCTCATCGACGACCTGTCATTCAAGCTGCCGCCCGGCGGCATCGTCGGCGTCATCGGCCCGAACGGCGCCGGCAAGACGACGCTGTTCCGCATGATCACCGGCCAGGAAAAGCCGGATGCCGGCACGATCCGCATCGGCGAGACGGTCAAGCTCGGTTACGTCGACCAGAGCCGCGACGCACTCGACCCAACCAAGACCGTGTGGGAAGAAATCTCGGGCGGCGCCGAAGTGGTCAAGCTCGGCAAGTTCGAAGCCAACACCCGCGCCTATTGCGCGTCGTTCAATTTCCGCGGCGGCGATCAGCAGCAGAAGGTCGGAAACCTTTCCGGCGGCCAGCGCAACCGCGTGCATCTGGCCAAGATGCTGAAGACCGGCGGCAATGTGCTGCTGCTCGACGAACCGACCAACGATCTCGATACGGAAACGCTGGCCGCGCTCGAAGACGCGCTGGAGAATTTCGGCGGCTGCGCGGTCATCATCTCGCACGACCGCATGTTCCTCGACCGGCTGGCGACGCATATCCTCGCCTTCGAGGGCGACAGCCATGTCGAGTGGTTCGAGGGCAATTTCGAGGATTACGAGCAGGACAAGATCCGCCGGCTCGGCCCGGATGCCGTCAATCCGCACAGGATGACGTATAAGCGGCTGACACGGTAGGGGCTCATCGGGCGCGGCGAATTCTCAAATGATCTGAGGAGCTGAGATGGCTGACTGGTCCGCCGCCCAATATCTGAAATTCGAGGACGAGCGCACGCGGCCGTCGCGCGATCTCGTGGCGCAGGTGCCGGTGGAGGCGCCGCGCCGGGTGGTCGACATCGGCTGCGGGCCGGGCAATTCGACCGAATTGCTGGTCGAGCGCTGGCCGGGCGCCCAGGTCAGCGGTTTCGACACCTCGCCCGATATGATCGAGAAGGCGAGGGCACGTCTGCCCGGTGTCACCTTCGAGCTGGCGGACGCGGCGACGTGGCAGCCGGCCGAACCGGTCGACGTGATCTTTGCCAATGCGGTGTTCCAGTGGCTGCCGGAGCATCCGGCGATCTTCCGGCGGCTGATGGGATTCTTGGCGCCGGGCGGCGCGCTTGCCGTGCAGATGCCCGACAATATGGGCGAGCCCTCGCACCGGCTGATGCGGGAGACGGCCGCCGAAATGCCGTTTGCCGAAAGGCTCAAGACTGCTGCGCGCGGGCCGCTGCCGCCGGTGTCGTTCTATTACGATCTTCTGTCGCCGTTCTCCGACCGGCTCGACATCTGGCACACCGCCTACAATCATCCGCTGGCCGATGCCGGGGCCATCGTCGAATGGCTGAAGTCGACCGGGCTGAAGCCGTTCCTCGATCCGCTCGACGAGGACGAGCGGCGGCTTTTCCTCGAGCGCTACACGGCGGAGATCGCGCAAGCCTATCCTAAGACGGCGAACGGCAAGGTGCTGCTGCGCTTTCCCCGCCTCTTCATCGTCGCGCGGCGCTCCGCTTAGCCACACCGAGAGGCAGTGCCCGGCTGCGCTTGACCCGGTTTTGCCGCCATGCGCATTTCGGCGGTGCAAGATTGTGGTCTTTTACCTCAGGCACTTGATTTAAGCCGGCATAAACTGGCTAGGTGCGAAAGATGTTGCGCCGAGCTCTCGCGGCGCCAATTGAAGCCGCAACGCCTGCGCATGGGGACGGACTGGAAATGCATCGCGTCATCATCAGCGGCATTGGCGTTGAAATCCCCGAGCCTTCGATCACCAACGAAGAACTGGTCGACAGCTTCAATGCCTGGGTCGAAATGGAGAATGTCCGCCGCCAGGCCTCGGGCGAGACGCTGCTGCAGAAATCGGACAGTGCCTTCATCGTCCATGCTTCGGGCGTACAGACCCGCCATGTGATCGAGCGGGAAGGCATTCTCGACCCGACCCGCATGGCGCCGCGCATTCCGGCGCGACCGGACGACGCGCTGTCGCTGGAGGCCGAATTCGGCATCGCGTCCGCCAGGAAAGCGCTCGACCATGCCGGCCTGGAGCCTGGGGATATCGACCTGGTGATCTGCTCGGCCTCGCATCACCAGCGGCCTTATCCGGCGATCGCCATCGAGATGCAGGAGGCGATGGGCACGAAGGGCGCCGGCTTCGACATGGGGCTTGGCTGCTCGTCGGCGGCGGCAGCATTGCACATCGCGGTCAATCTGGTGCGGGCCGGCGCCCACAGGCGCGTGCTGGTGACGACGCCCGAGATCATCACCGGCCATCTCAACTTCCGCGACCGGCAGACGCATTTCATCTTCGGCGATGCTTCTGTTTCGATGGTCGTGGAGGGGCTTGCCCAGGGCGACAAGCGGCCGGGACGTTTCGAGGTGCTCGACACGCGCACCTGGACGCAGATGTCCAACAATATCCGCACCAATCTCGGCTACCACACCCGCACTGCCCAGGACGATCCGTATATGATCAATCTGGAAGGCAATCTGATCAAGCAGGTCGGCAACAAGGTGTTCAAGGAAGTCACCGTCGCCGGGCACAAGTTCATCGTAGAGTTCCTGGCCGAGCATGGGCTGACGCCGCAGGCGATCCGGCGCTTCTGGCTGCATCAGGCAAATGCCCGCATGAACGCCATGATCCTGAAGCTGTCGTTCGGCCACGAGGTCGGCCATGACCGCGCGCCGATGGTGCTGGAGCGCCTCGGCAACACCGCCGGCGCCGGCGCGATCGTCGCGCTGTCGGAGAACCACGCCGACATGAAGGCCGGCGACTACGGCCTGCTCTGCGCCTTCGGCGCCGGCTATTCGATTGGCGGGGCGCTGTTGCGCATGCTCTGATCTGCTTTGGCGCGAACGGCACCAGCACTGGAAGGCGCCGGTATAATCGCATCAGTCTCGTTGATCGGAGCATCAGTGCTTTGGACTGGACCTGATGAGCTCACTCCGGCTAATTGCGTCGCATCATGCAAGGAATGAAGCCCATGCCGGATCTCTTCCGCGAGGCCGAAAATCCGGTCGAAATCATCCCGGCGCGAAAACTCGCTGCGCAGGTGTCCGCGCTTTACGTCGCGCCATCGGATCATTTCGAGACGCGCCCGGTGGATGAGTTGCGGCTCGGCTTCGACGGCATCGATGGCGATTTCCACGCTGGCATCACGCGGCGCTCCGGCGGTCGCGAACCCTGGTATCCGCGCGGCACCGAGATGCGCAACGAGCGGCAATTGTCTGTTGTGGCGGCGGACGAGCTGGCGATCGTTGCCCAGCGGATGGGTATCGCGGAGATCAAACCGGAATGGATCGGCGCCAACCTGTTAATCGAAGGGCTGCCGCATCTCTCCATGCTGCCGTCCGGCACGCTTATGTTCTTCAAGGGCGGCGTCACTGTCAAAGTCGACGGGCAGAACGGACCTTGCCGTATCGCCGGCCGCTCGGTTGCCGAAAATGCCGGAATGGCCGACCATGAGGCCGGCGCGCTGCTGTTCCCGAAGGCGGCAAAGCGGTTGCGCGGCCTCGTCGCCTGGGTGGAAAAACCAGGCCGCATCGCGGCAGGCGAGGAGATATCGGTGCGCGTGCCGGAGCAGTGGATTTATCGAGGATAGGGGCGTGGCCTGACGGCTACGCCGCTATAGGGCGGCGCAGCCGGATTGTCTGATCGACCTCAAGCGGCCTTGCGGTTCTTGTTTGCGCCCTGCGCTATGTCGGACACGTGGTCCCACTTTTCCCAGAGCGCGATGCGGTTGGCGTATTCCTGTTTGATCATCGGCAGGCCGCCGTCACCGAAGAACACCCGCAGCGGCGGCTCGGCGGCGTCGACAATGGCCAGCATCGCCGGTCCGGTGGCGGCGGGATCACCTGCGACCGAGCGCTTGCGGCGTTCCGCCATCGCGGCGCGGGCCGGCTCATAGGCCGCGATCGGCTTCGAGACTTTGGCTGACGGCCCGGCCCAGTCGGTGGAGAAGCCGCCCGGCTCGACAAGCGTCACGTGGATGCCGAACTCCGCGACCTCCAGGCTGAGCGCCTGGCTGAAACCTTCTAACGCCCATTTCGAGGCGTGGTAGAGGCCGAGCGAGGCAAAGGCGTTAACGCCGCCGATCGACGAGATCTGGATGATGTGGCCGGAACGCTGCGCCCGCATGATCGGCAGTGCGGCCTGGGTCACCCAAAGCGCGCCGAACACGTTGGTCTCGATCTGATCGCGGGCTTCCTGCTCGCTGACTTCCTCGATGGCGCCGAAATGGCCATAGCCGGCATTGTTGATGACGACGTCGAGCCTGCCGAAGTGTTTATGCGCTTCGGCAATCGCGGCATCGACGGCTTTCTTGTCGGTGACATCGAGCTCAATCGCCGCGATATGGTCGCCATATCTATCGACGAGATCGGCAAGCGTGCCCACATTGCGGGCCGTCGCCGCGACACGGTCGCCGCGGGCGAGGGCGGCTTCCGCCCAGACGCGGCCGAAGCCCTTCGACGATCCGGTAATAAACCAAACCTTATGTGTCATGATCCACCAGTTCCTGCCCTTGCGGGGCTTTGATTGTGAGTTCTTGTCTGACCATGATCCCGAAAAACCGGATTCCACTTTTTGCTGCGCCGACTTCGGTTCGTGATCATGGTCTAAGCGGAGGCTACTCCGCTTCCGGCATATACGAAGTACGCTCCACCTATCAAGGTCGAGCACATTTTGTTGATGAGGGTCGGCGCCACGGCATCCGGCCGGGGATGGGTCAGGGATGGCGCACCGGAGTCGACCAGGCGGGATCCTCGTGCTTTTGCCAATAGACTGCCATGAGGCGCCTGGTGATCGTGCCGACCTTGCCATCTGCGACCGGAGCGCCGTCGATCATCGTCACCGGCATGATGCCGCCGGCAGTCGAGGTGATGAAGACCTCGTCGGACCGACGCAGTGCCCCGACGCTGACATCGGCCGCTGTGACCGCAAGCCCTGCCTCCGCGCAGAGATCGAAGACGGTGCGACGGGTGATGCCGGGCAGCACGCCGACAGCCGGCGTCGACAGTCTACCGTCTTCCACGCAAAAGACGTTGAAGCCGGGCCCTTCCGCGACATTGCCATTGAAATCGAGGATCAGTGCGGTCTCCGCGCCGCGGTCATAGGCGTCGTAGAGGCCTCGCACCAGGTCGAGCCAATGATAGTTCTTGATCGCCGGGTCAATCGAAGCCGGCGGGATGCGCACCTTGTCGCTGATCGCAACGTGCAGGCCGCGCTGCAACTGCTCGGCATTGGCGACCGAGCCGAAGGGAACGGCGAAAGCCATGAAGCGGTTGACCGCTTCGCGCGGGTCGCGGCTGAAGGTCGGCGATGCGCCGCGCGTGCACAGCATCTCGACATAAGCGGCGCGATGACCCGACAGCGCCACGCAATTGTGGAGGATTTCGGCCACGCCTTCGCGGTCGAGCGGGATCGTCATGCGCAGCTTTTCCAGCCCGCCGAAGAAGCGATCGAGATGCAGGTCGAGACGGAAGAAGCGACCGTTCCAGACATGCACCGTGTCGTAGGTGGCGTCGGAATGCAGGAGGCCCCAATCCAGCACCGAGATCTTGGCTTGCGACATCGGCAGATATTGGCCGTCCAGGAAGGCAACGCCATCCGGATAGGAATGCGGATCGATGTGATGGGCGGAGAGCACCGGCAGTGGTTTGGCTTGCGGATCGATCGAGTTGCTCATCACGTCCTCCGTCAGGCCGTCCCGGTTCAGATGACGGGATAGAGCGGCACGGCGGGTGGTGCAAGACACAGGCCCGACTTGCCGCTGGGCCATTGAAGGGGTGTTGTTACCCTTCCTCCTCGTCGTCGAGCAGACGCGTGGCGCGCCACCGGGTCAGCACAATGTTGGTCTGCTCCATAACGAAGAAGCGCGCCGAGTCGCGGTCATAGCCTTCGGCCAGCAGTTTCTCGTAGTCGGTGTGCACATGGCGGATATGGGCGATTGTCGCCAGCCACACGGCGATCGTCGGCGGCAGGTTGTGCAGATGCGCCCGGCCGGCGTCGGCACGGATCTTTTCCATATCGGCATAGGGCGCCAGCGGCAAAAGCGCAGTCAGCGCCTTGGCGATGGCGCGGCGGCGGTTGGTCGGCGCTCTCATCGTTCGTCGCGTCCGGCCATGGTCGCTTCGGCAAAGGCGTCGGTCGAAGCGAAATAAGGCTTGATGTCGATGACCGGTGTGCCGTCGAGCACGTCGATGGCGTCGAGGTCGATGCGGCCGGTGTCGATGTCGAGGGCGACGAGCTTTGCGATATGCAGTCCGACCGGATTCGGCCGGGCAGGGGAGCGCAGCGAAAAAACACCTTTCGGTTCGGCCGCATGGCGGGGTTTCTGCACGATCAGTCGACGCGGCGCGTGGTGCAGCCAGGTCAGGACGATGATGTGGCTGGCGCGTTCCAAGCCAGCCAGGCCGTCACGATAGCGCTGGTCGATCGTGAGAACCGCCGGCCGTCCCGTTTCCCGCGCGGCTTTCATGTTCTTGGGGCAAGTCTCCCGCGTGGTCCAGGGGGAGGCGATGCGACCGATGAAGATGACATGGCCGTCCGGCGGCATATCGGCCGGATCGGTTTCCAGAAGCATTTCGCCGTCGCGCGTCTCGAACATGGGTTTCGCCTCGATCATGCTTCCGGTTTTGCGCGTTCCGCCACGCATGCGTCATTTTCTTGTCCGGAAGCGACATAGCGCTTGCAAGCTTATCAAAATCGACATAAACATATGTTTATATCTTTTTCAAAGAGAATGCTCGCATGCATGTCGCACTCGACACTATGGTAGATACATTGAAGGCGGCGGCCGAATCCAGCCGGCTGCGCATTCTGGCGTTGCTGTCGCGCGGTGACCTGACCGTCTCCGATCTCACCGAAATCCTCGGCCAGTCGCAGCCGCGCGTCTCGCGCCACCTGAAGCTGCTGCTGGAGGCCGGACTGATCGGCCGCTACCAGGAGGGCTCGTGGGCTTTCTTCCGGCTGTCGGATTCGGATGCGGCGCGCGATTTCGTGCTGCGGCTGGTTTCCGGCATCCGGGGTGCCGACCCGCAGGTCGAGCGTGATCTCGAGCGGCTGGCGGCGGTCAAGCGCAAGCGGCAGGATCGCGCCGCCGAATATTTCTCCGTAAATGCCGCAAGCTGGGACCATATCCGCTCGCTGCATGTGCCGGACCGCGCGGTTGAGGCCGCGCTGCTCAAGCTCGTCGGCAAACGGCCGTTCCAGTCGATGCTCGATCTCGGTACCGGCACCGGTCGACTGCTCGAAATCTTTTCGCCGCTCTACCGGCGCGGCGTCGGCATCGACATGTCGCGCGAGATGCTGACCGTGGCGCGCGCCAATCTCGACAAGGCCGGCATTTCGAATGCGCAGGTGCGCCAGGGCGACATTTTTGCGCCACCGGTCGAGCGCGACGCCTTCGATCTCGTCACCATTCACCAGGTTCTGCACTATCTCGACGATCCCGCCCGCGCCATCCGCGAGGCAGCAAGGCTGCTGCGCCCGGCCGGCCGGCTGGTGATTGTTGATTTCGCACCGCACGCGCTGGAATTCCTGCGCGACCAGCACGCGCATATGCGGCTCGGCTTTTCCGACCGGCAGATCGCTGAGTGGTTTTCCGAGGCCGGGCTCGACATGGAGGACAGCCAGGAATTCGAGCCGCGCGGCGGCAACGAGGCCAGGCTCACCGTTAAACTGTGGCTCGGCCGTGACCAGCGCATGCTGATCGCCGATCCTTCCAACGACACGCAACCAGCCAATGCCTATCCGATGGGGGAAACCGCCTGATGAACCAGTTCCGCTTTTCCCGCCGCCCCGACATTGGCGACAAGATCCGGGTTTCGTTCGAGTTCTTCCCGCCGAAGACCGACGAGATGGAAGCAAGGCTGTGGGATACCGTCACCCGGCTGGAGCCGCTCAAGCCGAACTTCGTCTCGGTGACCTACGGCGCCGGCGGCTCGACGCGCGAGCGCACGGCGCGCACGGTCAAGCGCATCCTCACCGAGACCTCGCTGACGCCGGCGGCGCACATGACGTGCGTCGACGCGGCGCGCCACGAGGTCGATGAGGTCATTCAGGAATTCGCCGATATGGGCGTCACCCGCTTCGTCGCCTTACGCGGCGATCCGGCCGAGGGCGTGGGCGCCGCCTACCGTCCGCATCCGGGCGGCTATGCCAACGGCGCCGAATTGGTGGGAGCGCTGAAGGGTGTCGGCGATTTCGACATCTCGGTCTCCGCCTATCCGGAAAAGCATCCGGAGAGCCCGGATTTTGCCACCGACATCGACATGCTGAAGCGCAAGGTCGACAATGGCGCGACACGGGCGATCACCCAGTTCTTCTTCGACAATGATCTCTACGAGCGCTATGTCGAGCGGGCGCGGCGGGCCGGCATCTACATACCGATCGTGCCGGGCATATTGCCGGTCCACAATTTCACCCAGGTCGCCAATTTCTCGGCGCGCTGCGGCGCGCTGGTGCCGGCATGGCTGGCCGAGCGCTTCGACGGGCTGCAGAAGGACCCGCAGACGCATGCGCTGGTGGCGGCGGCCGTGGCGGCCGAACAGGTGCTGGACCTGGTCGAGCGCGGCGTTGGCGATTTCCACTTCTACACCATGAACCGGGCCGATCTGGCGTTCGCCATCTGCCACATGATCGGCATCCGCTCGCATGAGGCTGAAGCAGCGGGATCAGCTGCTGCATAAATGGCTATGTGAATGCAAAAAGGCCGGGTAAGACCCGGCCTTTTCAATGATTTGGAGTATTCTGTGCTGGTCTTCCTCCCGCTCTGGCGGCTACGGAAGAAAGCCCATAATAAGGGCTCCGATGAAGGCAAACGCAGCACAAATCATCAATGCGTTGATTGGCCTTGTAAGTCCCATGTCATAGCCTCCTCTTAAAGAGCTATGCACAGAGTCTAGGTTCATTTGTGTCACAGGCAAGCGGAAAATGTGCTGCAATGCGACGAGATTGTGGAATTTGCGACCTGCTCTTTGCCGTTAGGTATTGAAACTCTTCGGCAAAAGCCGGCTTCTGGCCTGTGAATAAAATGTGGCGAAGCCGGGGCGACAATGCGCATGGCAGCGCTACCGCCGCCCGAAATTGGAATCGATTTTTCGGGTCGACGGGAAAATTTCAAAGAGTTGGAGCGTCCTTTTACGCGTCCAATCGGACGCGGCACCCTTAAGCGCGTCGTGCGGCGCGCTTTGTCGTTTACCCAAAACCGCTGCACAGACTTTGGGCGACATGCATCAACGTCGGCCGACCAGACGCCCGTCGATGGTGACGAGGCCGAACGCGATCAGCGCCATGCCGCCGAGTTCGAACAATTCAAGCCGTTCGCCCAGGAACAGGAAGCCAAGCAGGATGGCGCTGGCCGGCACGATCAGCGTGACCAGCGAGGCGTTTGTGGCGCCGGCCGAGGCGACGAGGTTGAAATAGAGGATGTAGGCGAAGGCGGTGGACAGCAGGGCCAACGCCAACACCGCCGCCCAGACCGGCGGCGAGGCCGAGAACAGGTTGGCGGTGCCATGGCTAAGCAGCACGACCGGGATCATGACGATGGTCGAGGCGGTCAATTGTCCAGTGGCGATGACCGGTGACGGCACGCCCTTGAAGCGGCGGGCAATCATCAGGGCAACCGCATAGGACAGCGACGCACCGACCAGCGCGAATTTCGCCCAGACCGGACCGCCGAGGCCGGCAACAAGGCCGGGGCCGATCATCACCGCCGTGCCGGCGATGCCGAGCGCGATGCCGGCAAGCTTGTTCCAGGAGAGTTTTTCGTCTGATGTCAGCGCGTTGGCAAGGATCAGCGTCCAGAACGGCGTCGTCGAATTGAGCACCGAGGCGACGCCGGCGCCAAGCTCGGTCTGGCCGGCGAAGATCAGCGAGAAAGGAATGACGTTGTTGGCAAGGGCCAGCAGGAAGAACAGGCCGGCATGCGGCAAGGCGAGGCGAAAGGACGGACCGCGCAGGCCGAGATAAAGCTGCAGCGCCAGCGCAGCGATGGCGACGCGAAACAGCACCAGCACCAGCGGGGGAAGCTCGGCAACCGCAATGCGGGCAAAGAAGAACGAGCCGCCCCAGATCGCGCCGAGCAGCAGAAGCTGTGCCCAGTCTTTCAGGACCATGGGGCCGCGCATTGCAGTCGTGGTTGTGATCGCCATGGATCGTCCTCCCAGATGGCGCTGAATGCCAAGCCCATCAGGTGTCTGTTCAGGCCATATCCTGTTCGACGGCAAGGGCCACCCGAAACCAGATCGGTGGGCTAGCATTCCTGTCACTGGCCTGTCGTCTGGCGTAGCGCCGCGGCGTCAGGGAGGCGAGACACAGAATTGTTTTCATTCACGCATAGCTTGGATTAATTGTGCGCGGCCCAGTTTAAGGATTCATCCATGCAGCGATTCGAAAATGCCCGCGAAGCGGCGCTGGCGCTTCGTCCGGACGATCCGGTCTACTGCTTCCGTCCGCAGGTGCTGAAAGCCGACGCCAGGCAGTTCATGGGCATGTTTCCCGGCAAGACCGCCTATGCAGTCAAGACAAACGGCGAGCAGATCGTGCTGAAGGCGCTGGTCGAGGCCGGCGTCAATGCTTTCGACGTGGCCTCGCCCGGCGAGTTCGCTGCCGTGCGCGCTGTCTCATCCGACGCCGAGATGCTCTACATGCATCCGGTCAAGGCGCAGTCGGACATCAAGCTGGCACTGGAGAAATACGGCATCCGCGTCATCTCGCTCGACCATGAGGACGAGATCACCAAGCTGACCCGCGTGGTGCGGGCGCTCGATATCGATCCGGGTGCGATCACCGTGTTCGTGCGCATCCAGACGAAAGGATCGGCAGCCTACGAGTTGTCGAAGAAATTCGGCGCCGGGCCGGCCAATGCGGTCGAACTGGCCGAACGGCTGAACCGGACGGGCTACAAGGTCGGGCTGTGCTTCCATGTCGGCAGCCAGATCGAGGATCCCGACACCTATGAGCGGGCGCTGGCCTCGGCCGACTGGGTGCGCAACCGCGTCAGCTTCGACATTGCCGGGCTCGACGTCGGCGGCGGTTTTCCCGCCGAATACGGCCATGATCCCAACCGCAAGCATATCGAGATGCCGTCGCTCGGCCAAATCATGTCGCGGCTGTCGGGCGATCTGAAGGAATACCAATTCGACCAGATGCCGCTGGTGGCGGAGCCGGGCAGGGTGATCGTAGCGCGCTGCCTGTCGCTGATCGTGCGCGTGCTGCTGCGCAAGGGCAAGCGGCTCTACATCAATGACGGCATCTGGGCGTCGCTGTCGGATTCGTGGACCGGCAAGATCACGCTGCCGGCGCGCTTCATTCCAGACCCAGCGATCCGCTCGCGCAATGGCGTGGAGAAGACCATCGTGCCGTTCAAGGTGTGCGGTGCGACCTGCGATTCCGTCGACATCCTGTCGCGACCGTTCTGGCTGCCGGAAACGGTCGATACCGGCGACTGGATCGAGATCGGCCATATCGGCGCCTATTCGCTGTCGCTGAGGACGCGGTTCAACGGCTTCTACCCCGACACGTTCGTCGAGGTGACGACGCCGTTCGATGAGGGCGACGCGCCGCAGGGGTTTGCCAGCCTGGAGACGATGGCGGACTAGGGATTAGGGGAGTAGGGCAGTAAGGCAGTAAGGGAGTAAGGGAATAAGCCCTTTACAATCCTGCTTCCGATCAATTTTTCCCCTACTGCCCTACTGCCCTACTGCCCTACTGCCCTACTGCCCTACTTTCGCCAAAAGCTCCGGCGTAGGCCAGCCGTCGACCGGCAAGCCTAGTCGCATCTGCTCCTTGCGGATCGCCTCGCGGGTGTTGGTGCCCAGGATGCCGTCGACCGTGCCCACGTCATAGCCTCTGGCCTCGAGCTTTGTCTGCAGCGCCTTCATCTGGTCGCCGTTGAGGCCGGGTTCGGGATTGCGCGGATCGAACTGCGGTGCGCCAGCCAGCCGCGCGGCGAGATTTGCCGCGGTCAGTGCATAGGTGAAGGACTGGTTCCACTCGAGATAGACGTCGAAATTGTCGTAGACGAGGAAGGCCGGCCCCTTGCGCCCCATGGGCAGCGCGAGACCTGCCTTCAGGCCGTTGTCGACAAGAGGCGTGCCGTTCGGGTTGGTGACACCCCACTGAGCCCACTGCGTCAGCGGCAGCTTGTTGGTGCGGCCGGTCTGGTCCCACGGCATGTCGTCGGGCACGCGGACTTCCTCGATCCAGGGCTGGTCGCGTTTCCAGCCGCGCGACATGATCTTGTTGGCCGTGGTCATGATCACGTCCCGAGCGCTGCTGCGCAGGTCGACCAGACCGTCATCGTCGCCGTCGACGCCGCGGTTGAGATAGTCGGACGGCAGCGTCTGCGTCTGGCCGATTTCCCCCGCCCAGGCGCCGGTGACGTCGGCAGGCACCACGCCGCGATCGATGAGTGTCAGCAGCGGCACGATCTGCGGGCGAAAGAGTTGCGGGCGGCGGCAATCATGCGAGAGCGTGACCAGTGCGTTCAGCGTGTGGAAATCGCCCTGCACGGCGCCGAAATCGGTTTCCAGCGCCCAGAAGGCGGCGATGATCGGCGGCTGGACGCCGAATTCCCGGTCGGCGCGGGCAAAGACATCGGCGTATTTTTTCAGATTGGCGGCGCCCTGCTTCAGCCGATAGGCCGAGATCATGCGCTTCGAGAATTCGATGAAGGTCTGGGTAAAGACACCCTGGGCGCGATCGCGCGCCAGCACCTTTTCGTCGGCGGTGGCGGCTTCCAGCGCCTCGAGGCCGGCAGCGCCCACGCCGGCGCTCCTGGCCTCCGCCGCCACGCCCTGCTTCCATGCCTCGAAATCGCCGCCGCATTGCTGTGCCGCCGCTGGCGCCGCCGTGACGGCCAGAAGCAGCGCCGCGAGAATTTCCAAGCGCATCGTCATCCTTCCGAGAAGATTACCGGCGGTTGCAGGCGTCCTTCATTGGCCGTGTCGAAAAGCAGGCCGCAGGCCCGGTGTCAACGGGTGTTCTGCCGCAGCCATTTGTTCCATGCGGCTTCCGAGCCGTTAAACACATTGATGTCGGCGTTGCCCTTCATACCAGGCACAACGCCGGTTCCGGTGTACTGCCAGAAAGTGAAGGGGTGGCTGCCGTATTTCTCGCGCGGATGGCCGGCCACCGAACGCAGCCAATAGGGGTAGCCGCGAAAGGCCGACAGCCCGTTGTCGTCGAAGAAATCGATCGAGGTGTAGATGATCGGCTTCTTGCCATAGTGCTTTTCGACGATTTCGAGGAATGTGCTCATCTCGCTGCGAACCGTGGCCGCATCGGGCCGCAGCTTGCAGGTCGGCGATTGCGGGTTCCATTCCATGTCGAGGACCGGCGGCATCGCCGAACGGTCTTTCGGCACGTTCCGGATGAACCAGCGCGCCTGCGTGGCGGCTGGCGTGCAAAAATAGTAGAAATGATAGGCCGCGCGGGGGATTCCTGAGGCTTTGGTGCGGCTCCAATGCTCGTTGAAATACTCGTCGAAGCGATCGCCGCCTTCCGTCGCCTTGATGAAAACGAAGGAAATGCCGCTGGCCCTTGCCGCCGGCCAATCGACCGAGGTCTGGTATTTGGAGACGTCGGTGCCGTGAACGGCATAGCTCCACGGCGCGCCGCTGTCCCATTCATGCGGGTCGGAGTCGTCGAAACGGGGCGCGCGCACCGCGACCATCGGGGCACTGGAAGAGGATGGCGCAAGATCGTCGACGGTCGAGCAGGCGCCCAGCAGCGTCAGCATGATGAGGACCGCGAAACGGCGCATCGCTACTCCTGAACCGGTTTCAGCCGGCCGCTGATGGGTTGCTGCTGCAGGTGGCCCCTCGACCGAAACCCCTCGAGCGATCGCCCCACAGGATCGCTCGTATCTTAAAGCGCGTCGCGTCGACGCGCTTTAATCTTGTTTTTTGTGCATGTCGTTATCCCAAAATCGCTGCGCAGTTTTGGGCGACATGCATCTATGATCGCCGATCATGGTTGATATTCCGTTGACGGCGCTCGACAGGAACCGCGATTTTGCCGAAGCAATGGCGGCAAATCGATGACATAAATGAGCGTCCGGGGGGAGTCGAGAAAAATGCAGATTGTCGTGAGGCTCGTGAAACGGCTGCTCGGGCTGGTCGTGCTGGTGGTCGCAGCACTCGCTGCCTGGCTTTACATAGCACCGCCGGAACTGATCCGCGTCGGCTCGGGCTATGCGGCCAAGATCGTCTGCTCGAATGTCTTTGTCGCCGGACGCGATGCCGATGAGGTGCTCGCCGTCGACGTGCAGGCGCCGGGCCACCCGCTGCTCAGGCTGATGAGGATCTCCGTCGACAAGGAGCAGGGCACGGTTTCGGCGGGGCTGTTCGGCGTGTTCGGCAAGAGCGTCGCGGTCGTTCGCGACGGGCTCGGTTGCACGTCGGTTCCGGATGGCGACATCGCCACGGCCAAAGCCATCACCGGGCCGGCGCTGACGCCGGCACCGCCGCTCGATGCGCTCTGGCCGGACGGCGACAGGGCCGACGCCTCGCAGAACCCCGAAATCGCGAAGATACTCGATGATCCTGCAATGACCGGCGCCGGTATGCGAGCGGTGGTGGTGGTCAAGAACGGCCGCATCATCGCCGAGCGCTATGGCGGCGGCTTTACCGAAAAGACGCCGCTGCTCGGCTGGTCGATGACCAAGACGGTGAACGCAGCGATCATCGGCACCGTGGTGAAAGACGGCAAGATGGCAATGACGAACCAGGGGCTGTTCGGACCCTGGAAAACGGACGGCCGCGCCGCCATCAACCTCGCCGCCATGATGGCGATGTCGAGCGGGCTCGAGTTCAACGAGGATTATGGCGACGTCACCGACGTGACGCGGATGCTTTACCTCGAACCTGATATGGCGGGCTTTGCCGAATCCAAGCCGCTGACCGGCGAAGTGGGCAAGGTGTTTTCCTATTCAAGCGGCACGGCGGTGATGCTGTCCAGACTCTGGCAGGATGCGATCGGCGACAAGGACAAGGCGCTGGCGTGGCCAAGGGTTGCACTGTTCGACCCGCTCGGCATGCAGAGCGCGGTGCTGGAGGCCGACGAGCACGGCACCTTCGTCGGCTCGTCCTATCTCTACGCCACCGCGCGCGACTGGGCGCGCTTCGGCCAGTTCCTGCTGCAGGACGGTGTCTGGAACGGCCGGGAAATCCTGCCTGCCGGGTTCGTCGGCTGGATGCGGGAAGCCGCACCCGCCTCGAAAGTCTACGGCAAGGGCCAATTGTGGATCGAGGGGCCGGGCGACGAGGAGAGCCCCGGTGCCGGCACCGCCGCGGGCCTGCCTGGAGACACCTATTGGATGGAGGGTCATGACGGGCAGACGGTCGCCATCATCCCCTCGGAGCAGTTGGTGGTGGTGCGGCTCGGCCTGACGCCGGCCAAGCTCGGCTACCGGCCGCAGATCATGCTGGCAGCGCTGGTGAAGGCGCTGCATTAGGGTCAAAACCCAATCACCTGAACGATCGAGGTCGGACCCTTCTCGGACATTTGACGCCGAGAGCCGGGACGACGCAGGTTGGGTGGGAAGCGGACGCTCCGTCGCCAGTCGTTTTTGGAGTACGGATCCTACGAGCACGGTCAGGCTCAATCTGTCGGCGCGGCCTCCAGCCCGGCGATATCGAATTCACCATAGAGCACCACTTCGGCGACGCGATTGGATTGCCGCGATCAAGATCGCTCATCAGTTCACCTAAGCCGCCTCGGAAGGCTGTGAACTCACTCGGGATAAGTCTCAACGCCCTCTGTCGTCGCCTTGTGAAAAAGGATAAATGCCAAGGGGTTGCCGGGCTCGGCCATTGCATCGCTGCGCTTGCCAGTCATCTCTCCAGCCACGCTGCTTGTATACTCCGCAACCACGTCGCCGAAGCTATTGCGCTGGACGGCCACCTTCTGTCCGGGTTCGACCTTGTCGTTGAGCTTGACCAGATACTCGACCAACCCGCCTTGGGTTGCCAGGATCGGGAATGCGCTGTTGCCGACAAAGACGGTCACGTCCTTGCCCGTGCGTCCCATCGGCCCGGCGACGATGCCGTGATGCTTGAGCACGTTCATCGTGCCTTCCACGAATAGCCCGATCATCTCGAGGTCCAGGTGGCGGGCAGCCCCGATCTCCGGGCAAAAGGACGGGATGCCCGCGGCGTTAAACGCGTTATGGAGGACATTGGGATATGTAGGATTGTCGAAGATCTGGCCGATGGGATAGAGCTCCGCCATCGCCTTGATCTCGGGCACGTCCATCTCGGCAATATTGAATGCGGTGACCTCGAATCCGGTCGTTCCGGTATGGAAGTCGATCGCGAAGTCGGCGTTGGGCCGCAGCAGCCGGTTGAACACCAGCCCGGCGTGCCGGCTTGCCGCGGTGAAGCCGTTCTCGTTGCCGGGCCATTCCCGGTTCATGTCGATCAGGTCGGCGCCCCTGCCCGAATTGGGCCATCGGCGCTGCATGCTTTCGAGGGCCGGGCGGGACACGTCCGTGACCGCCATCACCGTGCCCGACATCTGCGCCGGGTCGAGTTGGTTCATCACGGTCTGGACCGTATGCACAGACTCATCTCGTCGCCATGCACACCACTGACCAGGACAGCGCGCTTGCCCGGCTTTGCCCCCTTGGCGACCGTCACGGACACATACCAGTGCTGTCCGGTGGGCATCTGCACGCCCTGAAAATACAGAAGGTGCTTCTTGCCGGGCTCCAGGTCGTTGACGTCGAGCGCGCTGACGACTTTCTTCCCCTGGATCACATCGCCGGTATAGACCGTCCCTGATGGCGCACCCGATGCTGGGCCGGCAGGGGAAGCCGCTGTGTCCTGGGCGTTCGCGGCACCACCGTTGGCCGTAAGGGCGGCCGCCGCTCCGAACGTGGCAATGGAGGCTACTAATAGATCGCGGCGATCGAGGCCTTTTTTAGGGTTGTCCGACATGATGAGGATCTCCTTATGTCATGTGGAAAGCCAAAGTCGAATGCCAAATGTGTAGATTTTCGCAAGCAAACCGCTCGCATAACGCACTCGTCGCAGGCAGCGATCACATCCTGCCGCGAGCGGCAAGATACTGCTTCAATCGCGCGATCTGGTCGGCAGACCAGCCCTGCGGATCAGTCACCGCGAGCCACGCGTCGACGTAGTGTTCGGGCGCAAAGACATGACCATAGCCCATCGGCGTATTGGTCGCGACGGCCATGTCAAAGGCCAACTGTAGCATCGATACCACCGGATACCACCGCAGTTCCGGCGAGACGTCCGGGCCGCGTGGAGCGTCCATCCACTGGGGACGACGATAGAAGTCGCGATAATCGAAAAACGTAATCGCATCGCTGGCATATTGGAGGTAGACAATGCGCATGGGACCCCAAGGCGCGTCCGCCGGACCGGACTCGCCATTCTGGTTCATGAAGCGGACGAACGAACCGTTCCGGAACCGCGGCAACCAAGCAGGCGTACCGGCATTGCGATGCTCCGTTATGCTGCGCCAGATTCTGCTCTCAAAGGGCGGACCGCTCCACAGCGCCCCTTGGACAGGGTCACCAAGTATCTCGAAAAGCTGCACCGATCTCTCGGAGTTCATCGCTCCGAGGCTCAGGCCATGCAGATAGAGTTTGGGTCGCCTGTCGTGGGGAAGCGTCGTCCAGTATTCATAGATTGCGGCAAACAAAGCCCTTGCTGCTTCAGAGCCGTATTCCGGTTCGACCAGCAACGATAGCGGGCTCGACAGATAGGAGTACTGCTGGGCAACACTCGCCACGTCGCCATTGTGGAGGTATTCAACTGTATCCATCGCGGCGGGATCGATCCAGCCACTTCCGGTAGGCGTGATGACGACCAGTACGGAGCGTTCGAAGGCCCCGACGCGCTTCGATTCCTCAAGGGCAAGTTGCGCCCTCTCATCGGCCGTGTCGGCCGCGCGAAGCCCCACATAGACCCGGATGGGTTCGCGCGCATCCTTTTGCGTGAACGTGCTTATCTCGCTAGCGGTAGGTCCCGTCGCGATGAACTCCCGTCCTGCCCGTCCAAGTTCTTTCCAACTGACGAGGGAAGCGGCGCTGCCGGATTTGAGCGGAGCTGTCGGCTGCGCTCGATCCGGTTCGACGAGGGCATCAAGCGTTGCGAAGGACGAATCGGCGACGTAGAGCGCGTAGCGAACGAGCACGCCATTTGCGACCGCCCAGAACAGCAATATCGCGACAGTGAAACCGAGTACATTCGAAACCCTGCGGGGGACGAAGCGGCCCGACCTTTTTGAAATCAAACGGGAGATGCGTTTGAAGAGCCGGACCAACGCGATGAGCATCAGGAACATGACGATCGCGATGACGCAGACTTCAAGCGGATGCGCGCTCGTCACGGGTTCGAGGTGCATCAGTTGACGGATTGAATTTTGCCATTCCGCTGCCCACCATAAAAACAAGATGGCGATTGCCGCGCAAATGGCCGCGACGGCGATCTTGAGAGTAAGCAGGAACCGCTCACGCGGTTCCGGAAGCTCCATATAGGCCCACAGCCAGCGCCACGCGACTCCGAAGCCGTATCCGGCGGCGAAACATGCCCCGGAGAGCACGCCCTGGGTCAGGTAGGTTCGAGGAACAAGGGTCGGCGTAAGAGAAGCTACGAAGAACAGCGTACCCACGACGAGGCCGCCGGCAGAAAGCGAGCGCCAGAACTTTACCACCCAGTTGCGCATTTGGCCGCTTCGCTTCTCCCAGGATAGTGGCCTCGCGATGAATACGACCAGCCCATCATGGCTTGCTCTCGCGTTTTGTAGAAGGAGGTCAGGATAAATTTCCAGCTGCTCCGTCTGGCAAGTCGCAATATCTGGTTGAGTTGCATTGCGATCACCAAAAATCCCGTCGCTGTTGGAGAGCCAATGTTTGCAAACGGCGCGACCGCACCGCGAAGCCCGGACGGGTCAAGAGGATACTCGGTTGAGCGTTGGCCTTTCGCGCCGGAAGACACAAGCGGCGTTCGCCCGGTCTAGTCTAATCCGATTCCAGAGTTCGTTCTCGTGAAGAGCATGGCGAGGTGGACGGCAATGTCCGCTCCTGACGCGCGAAGTTGCCCGTCTTCGACTCCGGCTCGGCCTGAATTTCTACACACCTTGGCTAGTTGCGCTGCCCGACCACGGCCAGCCAAGCATAGCCGCGATAAAGTGTTCTGAATCTGAGGCTTGCGCCGACTCTTGCAGATTCCGATTCCACGACGTCGCGCAGGGATTCACGTGGCTCGACATGGAATTTTCTCAGCCAGCCGCGCAGCAGTGTGCGGAACCAGCCGGGCAGGGCCTCCTGCTGACCGAAATCGACGACATGCAGCGAGCCATCGGGTGAAAGGGCGGCAAGTGCCGCCGACACCGTCTTCTCCCAGCCGGGGATCATCGACAGCGAATAAGACACGAATATGCGGTCGAAACTTTCAAGGCCGAACAGCGCCTTCGCATCGAAATCGGTGGCGTCGCCGCGCGCCAGCGCAACACGGCCGGACAAGCCCTCGCGCGCCATGGCAGCGCTGGCTGTCTCCAGCATTTCGGCGGAAATATCGAGGCCGAAGAAACGGGCATCGGGGTAGCGGCGGGTGGCAAGCACGATGTTGCGGCCGGTGCCGCAGCCGAGTTCGAGCACCGTGCCGCCAGCCGGCACGTCCAGCCCTGAGATCAGCCGGTCGCGGCCAAGCAGATAGTATTTGCGGGTCAGGTCGTAGAAATGGCGCTGCCAGCGATAGACGCCGTCCATCAGTTCGGCATGGCTGGCCGGCAGCTCACTCGTGCTCATGCGGCCTGCTTCACATAGAGGTGAAAGCCGCCATAGATGGCCGAACGGTCGCGGGCCGAGAATTCGCGCGAAGCCTCGTCCGCATAGCTCCACTGGTCGAGCAGCGAGTTCGAAACCCGGCCGGGCAAGAGGCTGGGTTCGGCCGCGGTGCGGAAGATGACGCGGGCACCAGTGGAAGCGGTGCGGGTGATCTCTGCCCACAAAGCGTTGAGCTGGTCGTCGGTCATCCAGTCCTGTGCGTCGAGCAGCACGAAGCGATCGACCGAGCCGGCGTCCTTGCCGGCGAGGAATTCGATGAAATTGGCGTGGTGGATGACGACGCGATCGACATTGTCGCGGATCGTCTTGTAGTTGCGCTTTTCGAGATAGGCGGGGAGTGCTGCCTCGCCGGGATTGGGATAGCGACGCGCAAAAGCCTGCCAGGCGAAATAGTTGGTTTTCAAAGGAAAATCGCAGGCGAGCTTTTCCAGCCGCGCCTTCAGGACACTGGCCATGGTGCCGTCGCCCGAGGTGATCAGCGAATCGTACTGCGCCGGCGGAATGCCGAGCCCGAACAGCGAGGCCTTTCGCGAGGTAGCCCATTTCAGCAGCGGCTCTTCGAAGACCGGCGCCAACTCCTCGTTGAAGAAGCGGCGCTGGTCGGCAAGGCTTTTGGCTTGCATGATGCCGGCCGGGTCGACGCCGAAGAATTTGGCGGTGCGGTGACCCATGGCGATGAACAGGCCGAGCAGGCCGGTCTGGTAGAAGTTGCGGTCGAAGACGGCGATGCGGCGACGGCCGCGCCAGTTGCGCCGCTCCCAGTAGTGACGGCTGACCGGGTCGAGATGCGGTGCGATGAAGCGGTCGTAGGCTTGCGAATTGTGACGGGTCTCGGCAGCGCCGAAGAAACGGAACAGGTCGCCCTGGGACGGCAGATGGCGCACCGCCTCCAGTTTCATGCGGTTCAGCGCGATATGGGCGGCGTTGAGATCGACGGCGTCGATCCTTTCCGGCGACCGGGTGAGATAGGCGAGGATGTTGCAGCCGCCCGACGCGATGGTGACGACGCGGTGGCCCTGGCCAAGCTGCATCGCCTCCATGTCGACATCGGGGTCTTCCCAGATCTGCGGATAGACGAGGCCGGAAAAGAGGAAGGCGAAGAGCCGTTCGGAAACACCGGCCTTTGAAAGGGGGCGATTCTGATAGACGGCCTTGCCAACTTCCTTGCCGCGGCGAAAAACCAGTTCTCCGGAAAGGTCCGTCATGACAAGGCGATTCCCCGTTTGCTTTGGCGCAAGCGGGTATCGCAAGGTCATGACAAGCCGGTGACAGCCTGTTGACGCCAGCTCAGGCCTTACCAAACCCACCCGGCGTCGGCGTCGTCACGATGACGGCCTCGCCGGCCTCGAGCACCGTCTGGTCGCAAGCCTTTAGGACTTCGACGCGGCCGTCCTTGCGGCGGACCTTGGTCGATCCGACCTCGCCATCGCCGCCGCCGTCCAGGCCTTGCGGCGGGCGGTTGCGATGCGAGGACAGGATGGCGCACTCCATTTTTTCGAGGAAACGGATGGTGCGCTTGGTGCCGTCGCCGGCACTCCATTTGCCTTTGCCGCCCGAGCCTTCGCGGATGTGGAAATCCTCAAGCAGGACGGGAAAACGCAGTTCCAGCACTTCCGGATCGGTCAGGCGCGAATTGGTCATGTGGGTGTGGACGCCGGAGGTGCCGGCAAAGCCACGGCCGGAGTTCATCCGGCCTGCCGGCGAGCCGGAGCATATCGTCTCATAATACTGGTACTGCTTGTTGCCGAAGGTGAGGTTGTTCATCGTGCCCTGCGCGTTGGCCATCGCGCCCATGGCGCCGAACAGCGCGTTGGTGACATGCTGCGAAGTCTCGACATTGCCGGCGACGACCGCCGCTGGATACGCCGGCTTCAGCATACAGCCATCCGGGATGACGATGTTGATGGGGCGGAGGCACCCGGCATTCATCGGGATCATGTCCTCCACCATGACGCGGAAGACATAGAGCACGGCTGCGCGGGCGACCGGCTCGGGCGCATTGAAATTGTTTTCCATGACCGGCGACGTGCCGGTGAAATCGACGGTCGCCTCGCGCTTCTGCCGGTCGACCGATATCTTCACCTTGATCACCTGGCCGGTGTCGGTGGGATATTCGTATACGGAACTGTCGGGCAGCCGCTCCAGCACGCGGCGCACGCTCTCGGCCGCGTTGTCCTGGACATGGCCCATATAGGCCTCGACCACGCCAAGGCCGAAATGCGCGACCATCTTGCGAAGTTCGGCGACGCCTTTTTCGTTGGCGGCAATCTGCGCCTTGAGGTCGGCGATGTTCTGGTGCGGATTGCGCGCGGGATAGCGATGGTCGGTGAGCAGCGTTTCCAGTTCCTTCTCGCGAAACCTGCCGCGATCGACAATGCGGAAATTGTCGAACAGCACGCCTTCCTCGTCGACGGTGGTGGCCAGCGGCGTCATCGAGCCAGGCGCCGTGCCGCCGATATCGGCATGATGGCCACGTGAGGCGACGTAGAAGAGAATCTTAGGCGATTGGCCGATCTCCCCCACAAGAGGGGAGATTGCGCGCGCTTCCTCGAACACCGGCGTGACCACCGTGATATCAGGCAGGTGCGTGCCGCCATTGTAGGGCGCGTTTAGGGCAAAGACGTCGCCGGGATGGATGTCGCCGGAGTTCAGCCGGATGATCGTCTCGACCGACCGGTCCATCGAGCCGAGATGCACCGGCATATGCGGCGCGTTGGCGACCAGCGCGCCGTGACGGTCGAAGACGGCGCAGGAGAAATCCAGCCGTTCCTTGATGTTGACCGAATAGGCGGTGTTTTGCAGCGTCACGCCCATCTGCTCGGCGATCGACATGAACAGGTTGTTGAATACCTCCAGCATGACCGGATCGGCTTCGGTGCCGAGCGCCGCCTGCCGGCGCTTTTTTTCGACGCGGCGCAGCAGCACGTGGTTCTTGGCGGTGATTTCGGCCTGCCAGCCCGGTTCGACGACGATGGTCTGGTTCGGCTCGATGATCAGGGCAGGGCCGGCAACCTTGTGCCCCGGTTTGAGCGCCTCGCGGCGGAAGATGCCGGCGTCGCGCCAGGTGCCATCGGTGAAGATTTGCCGGCGCTCCGAATGGCTTGCGGCCATATCCTCAAGGACTGAATCACTTTCCTCGCGGCCGGCGCCACCGGTGTCGATGCCTTCGACGCCGACCGATTCCACGATCATCGGCTTGTCGTCATAGACGAAACCGAACTGCGCCTTGTGCGCCGTTTCGAAATCGCCCTTGGCCCGTTCGATCGAGCCGTGCTCGAAATTCACGGGCAGTGCGGTGTCTGTGCCGTCGTAGCGGACCTGCAGCACCGGTTTCGAGGCGACGGCGTCCTCGGTGATGCCTTGTGCTGCAAGTTCGTCGATGACGGCTTTTCGCAATGTCGCGATAAGCTCGTCGATTGCCGGTTCGGAGTCTTGCGCCAGTGGTTTCAGCAGCGCCTGCTGGCGCGAGGCAAAGACCGAGGACAGGCCGATGCCATAGGCTGAAAGCAGGCCGGAGAAGGGATGGATGAGCACCGCCTCCATGCCGAGCGCATCGGCAACGAGACATGCGTGCTGGCCGCCGGCGCCGCCGAAACAGTTCAGCAGATATTCGGTGACATCGTAGCCGCGCTGCACGGAAATCTTCTTGATGGCGTTCGCCATGTTCTCTACGGCGATGGTGACGAAACCTTCCGCGACCGCTTCGGGCGCACGGCCATCACCGATTTCGGCGGCAAGTGCCGCGAATTTGCTGCGGACGACCTCCACATCCAGCGGCTCATTCTGGCCAGGCCCGAAAATGGCAGGGAAGAAATCGGGCTGCAGCTTGCCCAGCATGACGTTGGCGTCGGTGACGGCCAGTGGTCCGCCGCGCCGGTAGGCGGCCGGGCCGGGATTGGCGCCGGCCGAATCCGGGCCGGCGCGGAAGCGGCCGGCCTCGTAATGCAGGACCGAGCCGCCGCCGGCGGCGACGGTGTGGATGCGCATCATCGGCGCGCGGATGCGCACGCCGGCGACCTCAGTGTCGAAGGCGCGTTCATAGTCGCCGTCATAATGGGCGACGTCGGTTGAGGTGCCGCCCATGTCGAAGCCGATGACCTTGTCAAAACCGGCGAGCTTCGCCGTCTCGACCATACCGACGACGCCGCCGGCCGGGCCGGACAGCAGCGCGTCCTTGCCCTGGAACATGTCGGCGGCGGTGAGGCCGCCCGACGACATCATGAACATGAGGCGGGGGCTTTCCCTCCCCCTCGAGGGGAGGGTGGCGGCGAAGCCGCCGGGTGGGGTCGGCTCGACTGGGTTCGGCGCTCTGGCGGTGCCTTCTGATACTACCCCCTCTGTCGGCTCCGCCGACATCTCCCCCTCGAGGGGGGAGAGAACGCCGAGCTCTTGGCCAACCTTCCGCACATATCTCGACAGAATCGGCGACAGATAGGCGTCGACCACGGTGGTGTCGCCGCGGCCGACCAGCTTGACGAGCGGCGAGACCTCGTGACTGACCGAGACCTGCGAAAACCCCAATTTTCTGCAAACTTTCGCAACCGCCTTTTCGTGGTCGGGATATTTCCAGGCATGCATGAAGACGATCGCCACGGCGTCGATGCCGTCGGCTCTGGTCTGTTCGATGGCCGGGCGTACGGCGGCGATGTCGAGCAGCCGTTCGACGCGGCCGTCGGCGCGTATGCGCTCGTCGACCTCGATCACGCGTTCGTAGAGCTGTTCGGGAAGAATGATCTCCTTGGCGAAGATGTCGGGCCGCGCCTGATAGGCGATCCTCAGCGCGTCGCGAAACCCTCGGGTGATGAGCAACAGTACACGGTCGCCCTTGCGCTCCAGAAGCGCGTTGGTGGCAACGGTGGTGCCCATTTTGATGTCGCCGATCAGGCTGGATGGTATCGGAGCGCCGGATTTTAGTCCGAGCAGCTCGCGAATGCCCTGGATGGCGGCGTCGGCATAGGCTTCAGGGTTTTCGGACAGCAGCTTGCGCGGATGCAGCCCGCCTTTCGGATCACGGCCGATGACATCGGTGAAGGTGCCGCCGCGGTCGATCCAGAAGTCCCATTTGGCGGTCACGGCAGCGGCTCCCAGGCATTTTATTGATTCAACGTGTTAATTCGCCATGGCTTGGCCGGCAACAGCCAAGAGGAGGATGTTACATACGGAAATGCAACGTTATGAAACTCATAGGCACCTTATGCATTTTGTCTTGGATCGCCACCGGTAGCGGGGGCGTGATTTAGAGGAGAGATATTATGAAGAAACTCATTCTTGCGTCGGTTTCGGCGCTTGCCCTGCTTGGCGTCGCGGCTTGCAGCGACAGCGGCACGGGCGGGGACGGCACAACCACGCAGAGCACCAATCCGCCGGCGGCCGAACAGCCGATGCAGCCGGCTCCTGACGCCACGAAGCCGGCCGAGCCGGCTCCGGCAGAGCCAGCTGCGCCCGCGCAGTAGTTCTGATGTAACGAACAGAAGGCCGGCATGATGCCGGCCTTCTGACGGCTTCGACACGCGCCTAGCGGTCGAAAGCGGTGGTTGTCGTCACCGCGAGGGCGAAAGCATGGCCGCGCCCATCACTTTTTCGCCCAGGGCCTCCCAGCCCGGCATGTTCCACGCCAGTTTCCCCGAGAAGGCGAAGCTCGCCGTCAGGAGGGCAACGAACGGCCAGAGTCCGCGAAATCGATTGGGTTGGCCCTGCGGCACTGTCTTCGCTTGATAGCGGTAGGCGGTTGGCCCTATTAGGTGCTCATGTCGATTTGGGATCGCCTCGGCGACTTCATCACACGCGTTTCGTCCTCAACCTCGTCGGGTGTCGCCGACGTCGTCGAGGCCGTGCGGACGGTTTTCTCCGGCGATGCGGATTTGCGCCGGCGCGTCGCTTTCTCGGTGGCGATGATCGCGCTGTCCGCCAAGATGGCCAAAGCCGACGGCATCGTCACGCAGGACGAAGTGCGCGCCTTCCAGGAAATATTCGAAGTGCCGAAGGAGCAGACGCGTAATGTGGCGCGGCTCTACGATCTGGCCAAGCGCGACATCGCCGGCTTCGAGACCTATGCGGAGCGGATGGCGCAGCTTTGCGGCTCAGGCCATTCGAACTGCGTGATGCTGGAGGATATCCTCGACGGGTTGTTCCACATCGCCAAGGCCGACGGGCTGGTCCATGAGCGGGAAGGCCAGTTCCTGCATCGCATCGCCGAGATCTTCCGGATCGAGGAGGCGCATTACCAGAGCATTCTGGCGCGGCACGTCGATTTGGGTGCGGCCGATCCCTATGTCGTGCTCGGTATCGAACGGGGAAAACCGTTCGAGGAGGTCCGAAAGCGTTATCGCAAGCTGGTTTCGGACAACCATCCCGACCGGCTGATCGCGCGCGGCCTGCCGCAGGAATTCATCAAGATCGCAACGAGCAGGATAGCGGCGATCAATGCGGCCTATGAGATGATCGAACGAGGCCTGCGACACGCATGAGCGGCTTCCTGCCCGACGAGCCGACCGCCGACGTAAGGGTATCGCCGAATTTCGGTCCACGCCGCGAGACGGCAAAGCCCGACATGATCGTACTGCACTACACCGGCATGAAGACCAGCGGCGGCGCCGAAGCCTGGCTGTGCGATCCAGCCAGCGAGGTTTCGTCGCACTATCTCGTCCATGAGGACGGCCGCATCGTCCAGATGGTCAGGGAAAGCGACCGTGCCTGGCATGCCGGCAAGAGTTCCTGGTTCGGGCGCGCCGACATCAACTCCTGTTCGGTCGGTATCGAGATCGTCAATCCGGGGCATTCGCTGGGCTATCGGAATTTTCCCAAACGGCAGATCGATGCGGTGATCGGTCTGTGCAAGGGGATCGTCCGGCGCCATTCCATCCCAGCCCAACGGGTGCTCGCCCATTCCGACGTGGCGCCGGGACGCAAGCTCGATCCGGGCGAGAAATTCCC
Organism: Mesorhizobium sp.; assembly: GCF_004962245.1. Classification (GTDB taxonomy): domain Bacteria; phylum Pseudomonadota; class Alphaproteobacteria; order Rhizobiales; family Rhizobiaceae; genus Mesorhizobium. The sequence continues at coordinate 95,922 of NZ_SUHQ01000007.1, forward strand.
CTGGAGGGCCCTGTTCGAGGCCGGTGTCGGCCACCTCGTCGAAGCGGCACCCGTCAGGCGCGGCGCGGTGCTGAAGGCCGGCGACGCGACTGCCGAAGTCGAGGCGTTGCAGTCGATGCTGGCGCTCTACGGTTATGGCGTGGAGATATCAGGCGCTTTCGACCGGCAGACCGAAATCGTTGTCGAAGCTTTTCAGCGGCATTTCCGGCAGCGTTTGGTCGATGGCGTGGCCGACGGGTCGACAATCCGCACGCTGGAAAGGCTGCTTGCTTCCATCAGGGCGGTTCCGTCCAGGTAGTCTTTTCCTGGCCGTTAAGTTACAGTCTGTCACTCAAAGTGACTTGCCCCGCCTTCTTTGCCGCCAATTCGACCGTCAAAGGCGATCCGTGCAAGTTGTCGGATCTACAGCCCCCCGGATGTTCCGATGTTGAATTAGCGTAGCTGCGTGAAACTCTTCGCGCGGTCCAACAGAACAGGATCACATGCAGAAATTGACCGTTTTAACGGCAGCTGTTGCTGCCGGCGTAATGACTTTTGCCATCGGTGCCGCGAATGGCGCGCCACTAAGCCAGCGGGCAGACCAAGGTTTCATCACCGCATCCGATAAAATCGCCGCGCCGAAAGCCGGCCAAGGCGCAAAGGAAAAAAAGGTGAAGAGGGCATCCTCCGCAAAGGCTGAAAAAGCGGCTGCGGTAAAAGTGAAAAAGCCAGCCTCTGCAAAAAAGCCAGCCTCTGCAGAAAAGGCGGCCTCTGCAGAAAGGGCAGTCTCTAAGCGGCATGTGAAGCGCAACAGGAAGCGCATCGACCGGGCGACGACGGCGTCGATCGGCCGGAAGAGCCGGGCGGCGCCGAAGACGGCGGTCGCCGGCGACAGTGGGCAATACTCGACGATCATCGAGCGTCATGCCGCCAGCAACGGTGTGCCAGTCTCGCTCGCCAAGGCCGTCATCAAGATCGAGAGCAACTTCCAGCCGAACCAGGTTGGCAGCGCCGGCGAGATCGGCCTGATGCAGATCAAGCCGGCGACGGCGCGGATGATGGGTTACAGCGGCTCGATCAAGGGTCTCTACGATCCGGAGACCAACATTAAATACGGCATGAAATACCTCGCCATGGCGCGGAACCTCGGCGGCGGCACGACCTGCGGCACGATCCTCAAATACAATGCCGGCCATGGCGCCAAGCGCATGAACCCGGTGTCCGCGGCCTATTGCGGCAAGGTCAAGGTACAGTTGGCCGCACTTGGAGCGCCGGCCTGACAAAGTCATAACCCGCTTTTTCGTTTGCGTTTTTGGACGTGAACCCCTTTATACGCCTTGCCAGCTGGCCGGGCGGCCGCACCCGCGAAGCCGAAAGGCTGCGGGTGAGGAAAGTCCGGGCTCCATGGAGACACGGTGCCGGTTAATGGCCGGCGGGGGCGACCCCAGGGAAAGTGCCACAGAAAGCAAACCGCCACGGTCTACCGTGGCAAGGGTGAAAGGGTGGGGTAAGAGCCCACCGCGCGACTGGCAACAGGAGCGGCACGGTAAACCCCACCGGGAGCAAGACCGAATAGGGACGGTGCGAGGGGAAACCCTCGGGGGCTGTTTCCGGCCCACCGTCCGGGTAGGTTGCGTGAGGCGCATGGCAACATGCGCCCAAGATGAATGGCCGCCACGTTCTCGCCCCGCAAGGGGCGAGGGCCATACAGAACCCGGCTTACAGGCCAGCTGGCAATTTCTTCCAGATTCTCCAAGGAAATTCCCTGATATCAGCAGGTTGCGTCTTCGGGCGCGCCTGCGGATTCAGGTGTTTCTGAAACTGAATCAGCTTTGCTGGGCTGTGGGAGGATAAGCGCTTCTTGCACTGTGGTGCGATTAAATCGTACCACAGTGTGGGAAATATCAGGAGCGCATCATGGGCCAGGTCGACAAACGCAGCATCACGCTTTCGCCCGAACTGGCGGCGGCGGTCGACGACGTGGTTGCCGCCGGCGAATACGCTTCGGCGAGCGAGGTGATCCGCGATGCACTCAGGCAATGGAAGGACCGGCGCGATCTGCACGGCTACACGGTCGAGGAGTTGCGCAAACTGGTGCAGGAGGGGATCGACAGCGGGCCGGGGCGGTTTGCGTCGATCGACGAAATCAAGGCCGAAGCGCGCAGACGATTGAAATCCGACAACGCGGCATGAATTTGCTGCCCATCATCCGAACTGCAAATGCGGAAGAGGATTTGATCGCGGTCTGGCTTCATATTGCGCGAGACGACGAGGCTGCGGCGGACGGCTGCTCGATCGGATCGAAGCCCGCTGGCAGCAACTGGCAACTTATCCTTTCTCAGGCGCGTCGCGGGAAGACATCGCGCCCGGCATCCGCCATCTGGTGGTCGGTGAATATCTCACCTTGTACCGTGTCGGCGAGGATTCGGTCGAAATCCTGCGCGTGCTGCATGGCCGGCGCAGGATCGAAGCAGACGATCTGGCTGATCGGCCCGCTTAGGCGCTTACCCCATCCAGCGCTGCCTCGATCGCCCGCCAAAGCTCTTCCACCGGCTCGCAGCCGACCGACAGGCGAACGAAGCCGGGCGGAACCGCGTCCCCTCTTTTCGCCCGCCGTTCGGCGGAGGTGTGGACGCCGCCGAAGGACGTCGCCGCCTGCATCAATGCGCAGCTGTTGATGAAATCCTCCGCCTTGTCCTCCGAGGCGAGCACAAACGAGATGAGAAAGCCGAAGCGCTCCATCTGGGCGCGGGCGAGATTGTGCGAAGGGTCGCTTTCCAGACCCGGAAAGCGCAAACCGCTGACCACCTGATGGTCCTTCAGCCGCCGCGCTATCACTTCGGCGGAAGCGCACATCCGGTCGAAACGAACCTCCAGCGTTTCGAGGCCGCGATGCACCAGCCATGCTTCGAACGGGCCAGGAATGGAGCCTGAGGTCTCACGCCAGCCCGACACGGCGGCGATGATGTCCGCATTGCGGCTGGCGACATGGCCGAACAGGACGTCGGAATGGCCATTGGGTGCCTTGGTGTCGGCGGCAACAACAATGTCGGCGCCGAGATCGAGCGGGCGCTGACCGAAGGGCGTCATCGTCGTGTTGTCGACCGCAAGGATTGCGCCCACCTTGTGCACGGCTTCGGCGACGGCGGCAATGTCGCAGAGATCCAATCCTGGATTGGCGGGCGTCTCGACGAAGGCCAGTCGATATCCATCGAAGCCGCCATCGAGGAAGGTCGATGTCGGCCGGAGATCGTAGGTGACACCGAATGGTTTGAGGAAGCGTTCTGCCAGCGCTCGCGTGGTGTGATAGCCGTCCGACGGCAGCAGAATACGGTCGCCGGCTTTGAGCAGCCCGAAAAAAACCGCCGAGATCGCAGCCATTCCCGAAGGAAAGGCGACGCATGGTGCGCCTTCCAGATGTGCCAGCATATGCTCGACCGCGTCCCAGGTTGGATTGCTGAAGCGGCCGTATTGATTGAAGCCTTCGGCGTCGCCGGGCGCGTGAAAAATGGCGGCCATGGTCAAGGGCAACGGAATTGGATCGCCCTTGGCAAGCCTGCCTCGGCGCAGGTGGGGAAGGGCCGCGGCGCGTGACCTGGCTGTGTCGGGCATGGATTTCAACCTTGTTTCTGAACCGAGAACGGACGGGCCGACGCTATGCGTGGCGGCGATCCGCGGCAAGCCGCTCCGGTTGGGCCAAACAGCTCTAAACGCTTCGTTAGGCTTAATAGACGATAAAGATGGGAGTGCCGTCAAAGCTGCTCTCACCGGTGTTGGCGCGCGCGTTTGTGAAGCCTGTTCCCGTTGACGCCCATAGTGCCCCATGATATCCCATACCGATATTCAAGCCTTCGTTCCGCGTCAGGGTGAAGCGTACGCCAATCGGGCAGCCGCGGCGGCTGCGCGTTTGCCGGTTTTCGCCTCTCAGAACGAAGTGAGTTTTGGACAGGGGCCGCGCCGCGGCGGCGCGGATGGGAAGATGCAGAGGGGTGCGGCGGCGCAAGCGGCCGTAACGCGTAATGGACCGGTTTCTGTCAAGCGCGGTGAACAAGGTCGATGCGAAGGGGCGGGTGTCCGTTCCGGCGCATTTCCGTGCGGTTGTGCAGAAACGCGGCTATTCGGAACTTTATGGGCTGCGCTGCCTGGATCGTCCGGCGATGGATGTCGGCGGGCTCGACCTGCTCGACCGTTACGAGCAGCGCATTGCGCAAGAAGATCCTTTCCTGCAGACGGCGGACGACATGTCGTTCTTCTGCCACGGCGACGGAGCCTTCCTGAAGCTCGACCAGGACGGTCGCATCACGATGACCGATTTCATCCGCGAGCACACGGGCATTTCCGCGGAAGTGGCTTTTGTCGGTCGGGGCAATTTCTTTCAGATCTGGGAACCTGGACGGCTCACCGCCTATGGGGCGGAAGCACGCGCCCGGCTTTTGCAGCTTCGGCAGGGGACGAAGCCTGGGGAGCGACCGGAATGATGGCGGGCTACGGCGATGACCCTCACGCCGTTGGCGGACCGGCCCGTCACATTCCGGTCCTCCTTGCCGAAGTGCTGGAGGCGCTTTCACCCAAAGCCGGCGAGGTTATCGTCGACGGCACCTTCGGCGCCGGCGGCTACACCAAAGCCATTCTGGCAAGCGGCGCCTTGGTTGTCGCCATCGACCGCGATCCGGATGCGATCGCTGCGGGTCGTGCCCTCGAACAACAGGCGGGCGGCAAGCTCAGGCTCGTTCAGGCGCCGTTCTCGACATTGGACGAGCATGTCGAAAGCGCCGACGGCGTCGTGCTCGACATCGGCGTGTCCTCCATGCAGATCGACGAGGCGGAGCGCGGCTTTTCGTTCCGCGCCGATGGGCCGCTCGACATGCGCATGGCGCAAGCGGGCCTGAGCGCCGCCGATGTCGTCAACAGCTTCAAGGTGGGAGACCTTGCCCGCATCTTCGGGTTTCTCGGCGAAGAGCGCCATGCCGGTCGCATCGCCCGCATGATCGAAAGCCGTCGTGAAAAACGTCCGTTCGAGCGCACGCTCGACCTTGCCGACGCCATCGAGACGCATGTCGGCCGCGCGCCGAAGGACAAGATCCATCCGGCGACCCGCGTGTTCCAGGCGCTGCGCATTTTCGTCAATGACGAACTCGGCGAACTGGCCAAAGCGCTGTTTGCGGCTGAACGCGTGCTGAAACCGGGCGGACGGCTGGCCGTGGTGACGTTCCACTCCCTGGAAGACCGCATCGTCAAACGCTTCATCGCCGATCGTGCCGATGCGGCGACCGGATCGCGGCACCTGCCCGAGGCGCAGGCGCGCACCGCCACCTTCAAAAAAGCAGGCGGCGGCGTGACGCCCGATGAGGCCGAGATATCGGCCAATCCGCGCGCGCGCTCGGCAAGGCTGCGCACTGCTGTCCGCACAGAGGCGCCGGCGCGCGCCGGCGACTTTTCGATTTTCGGGCTTCCAAAACTTCCTGACCCAAAGCTTCCCGGTGTCAACCGACCGGGAGAGAGGTGAGCACGTGTTTCGTACCAGCGACATAGTCCTTATCGCCGTCATGGTTTCGGCTGCGGCCCTGACCTACAAGACCAAGCGCGAGGCCGAGGAACAATTGGCCGCGGTGCACAAGCTCCAGGCGCAGATCCGCTATGAGGAGGACACAATCGACCTCCTGAAGGCGGACTGGAGCCTGCTTACCCAGCCGTCGCGCCTGCAAAAGTTGGCCGAGATCTACAAATCGCAGCTCCAACTCGAGCCGGTCAACGCTCGCCAGATCATCGGGCTGGACGATCTGCCGGCAAAACCCGTCACCATCGAGGACCTTTCGTCCCAGCGGCTGGGCGGCATGGCCGACAATTCTGGCGAAGGACCTTTGGGCGGCAAGGACCCCGTGGTGACCGGAGGCATCGTCCAATGATCGCCAAACTTCCATCGATCGCCAGACTTCCATCGATCGCCAGACTGCTGAAGAGCCGCGCCAAGTCGGAAGACGGATCGATTGTGGTCGAAGGCGCCCGCAAGGCCACCGGCGGCAAGGGCAGGACGCGCATCGTGATGACGATGGCGGTTTTCTTCGGTATCTATTCGACCATCACCGGGCGGCTGGTCTATCTGGGTTTCCAGAACCCCGACCTGTCCGGCGGCCCGCAGAGCCGGGTGACGGCGTCACGGCCCGATATCGTCGACCGCAACGGTGAAGTGCTGGCGACGGACATCAAGACGGCGTCTCTGTTTGCCGAACCGCGCCGCATCGTCGACGCCGACGAGGCGATCGAAAAGCTGGCGATGGTGCTTCCCGAAATCGACTACGAGCAGACCTACCATAAGCTGAAGAGCGGCGCCGGCTTCGTCTGGCTGCAGCGGCAACTGACGCCCAAGCAACAATCGGATATCATGCAGCTCGGCATTCCCGGCTTCGGCTTCCGCACCGAAAAGCGCCGTTTCTATCCGGCTGGCGAAACCTCGTCCTACATTGTCGGTCTCACCAACATCGACAACAAGGGCATCTCCGGCATGGAGAAATATATCGACGAACAGGGGCTGAGCGACCTTCAGGCGTCGGGCCTTGCGGTGGCCAAGGATCTGAAGCCGGTGCGGCTCTCGATCGACCTGCGCGTCCAGCACATCGTGCGTGACGAGGTCGCCACCGGCATGGAGAAATACCGCGCGATCGCGGCGGGCGCCGTCGTTCTTAACATCAAGACCGGCGAAGTGATGGCGATGGCCTCGGTTCCCGATTTCGATCCGAACAATCCCTACAATGCGCAGGACAAGGACCGCTTGAACCGCATGTCTGCCGGCCTCTATGAAATGGGTTCGACCTTGAAGAGCTTCACTACCGCCATGGCGCTCGATTCCGGCAAGGTGACGCTGGAAAGCCGTTTCGACGCTTCGCGCCCGATCAGGATCGGCCGTCAGACCATCCATGATTTTCATGGCAAGGCCCGGGTGCTGTCGGTGCCGGAAGTGTTCATCTACTCGTCCAACATCGGTTCGGCCAAGGAAGCCGAAGCGGTTGGCATCCAGGGGCATCGCGAATTCCTGCATCGCCTGGGGATCCTCGAGAGGATGCAGACGGAACTGCCCGAGGTCGCCCGCCCGACCGAGCCCAAAGTCTGGAAACAGGTCCATTCGATCACCATCGCTTTCGGTCACGGTGTATCGACGACGCCGCTGCAGACGGCAGTCGGCTGCGCCGCGCTGCTGAACGGCGGCTATCTGATCCAGCCGACATTCCTGAAGCGCGCGCAGGAACAGGCGATGGCGGTGGCCAAGAAGGTGGTCAGCGACAAGACCGTCGAAAGCATGCGCTATCTCTACGCACTGAATGCCGAGAAAGGGTCAGGCAGGAACGCCAGGGTTCCGGGCTATCGCGTCGGCGGCAAGACGGGAACGGCCGAGAAGGTTGTCAACGGCCGCTACTCAAAGGACAAGAATTTCAACGCCTTCGTCGCGGCTTTCCCGATGGACGACCCGCAATACGTCGTGCTTACGATCGCCGACGAACCGAAGCCGGAAAAACCCGGCATGGGTGCGACGGCCGCCTCGAATGCAGGCGTCATGGCCGCGAACATCATCCGACGTTCAGCTTCCATGCTTGGCGTAAAGCCAGATTTCAGCCATGAAAATGGCGCAACGCTGGTTTCCTATCAGTGATTCTTAGGGCGCGCCGGCAACTGCGCGCTATTTTGTTGTGATGAACGGGGTTCGATGAAGCTGAAAGATCTAGCCGGTATCCTGCCTGTCGAGGGAACAGCTCCCTTTGATACGGAGGTTACCGGGATTTCGTCGGATTCCCGCCAGGTGAGACCGGGCGTGGTCTTCTTCGCGCTCACTGGCACCAGGGCGGATGGCGCGACCTATGCCGCCGATGCCGCCAAACGCGGCGCAGCAGCGATCGTGGCCGGCAAGGGCAGCGCCGTCGCCGGCCTGCCGGTGCCGGTTCTCGCGGTCGAGGATCCGCGCCTTGCGCTGGCGCTGAGTGCTGCCCGCTACTTCGGCGGGCAACCGCAAACCATGGTCGCGGTGACCGGCACCAGCGGCAAGACATCGGTTGCGGCCTTCACCAGGCAGATCTGGGAACAGTCAGGCTTTGCCGCCGCTTCGATCGGCACGACAGGTGTGGTGGCGCCGGGTCGCAACGAATATGGCTCGCTGACCACCCCCGACCCGGTCGATCTGCACAGGCTGCTGAGGGAACTGGCGGATGCCGGCGTCACCCACGCATCGATGGAGGCCTCCAGTCACGGCCTCGATCAGCGCCGGCTCGACGGCGTGAAGCTAGCGGCCGGCGGTTTCACCAATCTCGGCCGCGATCACATGGATTATCATCCGACGGTCGAGGAGTATCATCGCGCCAAGCTGCGCCTGTTCGACACGCTGCTGCCGAAGGGTGCGCCAGCCGTGATCTTTGCCGACGATCCGTGGTCGGAGCCGACGATCCGGGCGGCGAGGGCGGCGGGGCTGGACGTGCTGACAGTCGGCCGTCATGGCGCGTTCCTGAGACTGAAGCGGGTCGAGCACGAGCGCCACCGCCAGCGTGCCGAGGTGGAAGTCGATGGCGTCCTCCACGAGGTCGATCTGCCGCTGGCCGGCGATTTCCAGATCGCCAATGCCCTGGTTTCGGCGGGCCTCGCCACCGCCACTGGAACGCCTGCAGCCAAAGCCTTGATAGCGTTGGAGAAATTGAAGGGCGCGCCGGGCCGGCTCGACCTCGTTGGGACGACATCCAACGGTGCGCCGGTCTATGTCGATTACGCGCACAAGCCGGACGCGCTGGAAAACGTGTTGGCCTCGGTACGGCCATTCACCACCGGTCGCGTCATCGTCGTGTTCGGCTGCGGCGGCGACCGCGACCGCGGCAAGCGTCCCATCATGGGCGAGATCGCTACGCGGCTCGCCGATGTCGTTATCGTTACCGACGACAATCCGCGCTCGGAAGTGCCCGAAACGATCCGCGCCGCGATCCTTGCCGCCGCACCCGGCGCCATCGAGATCGGCGACCGCCGCAGGGCGATCCACGAAGCAGTCGCCATGCTCCATGCCGGCGACACGCTGATCGTGGCCGGCAAGGGCCATGAGGAAGGCCAGACCATCGGCGCCGAGACGCTGCATTTTTCCGACCATGAGGAGGTCCGCTCCGCGCTCCAGGAGCATGCCGCATGAGTTTCCTGTGGACCTCCGAGGATCTCGTCGCCGCCATGGGCGGACGGCCGCTCGGTTCGATGCCTGAGGGCATTTCCGGCATCTCGATCGACAGCCGCAGCCTTCAGCCGGGCGACGCGTTCTTCGCCATCAAGGGCGAGGCGATGGATGGCCATGATTTCGCGACCGCCGCCATCAAGGCCGGCGCCGGCGTGCTGGTCGTCGCCGAGGGCAAGCTGCCGTCGCTCGGGCGGCTGACGGCGCCGATGATCGTCGTGCAGGACGTGCTGGCCGCGCTGGAAAAGCTGGGGCTGGCCGCCCGCGCGCGCTCGAACGCCAGGATCATCGCGGTGACCGGTTCGGCGGGCAAGACCACCACCAAGGAAGCGCTGCGCCATGTGTTGTCCGCGGTCGGCAAGGTGCACGCGTCGGCCCAGTCTTTCAACAACCACTGGGGCGTGCCACTGACGCTGGCGCGGATGCCGGCGGATTGCGACTATGCCGTCTTCGAGATCGGCATGAACCATCCGGACGAGATCCGGCCGCTGGTCAAGATGGTCCGGCCGCATGTCGCCCTTGTCACGCTGATCGCGGCGGCACATCTCGGCTTCTTCCGCAACCTCGACGAAATCGCCAAGGCCAAGGCCGAGATTTTCGAGGGGCTGGAACCGGACGGTGCCGTCCTTCTCAACCGCGACGATCCGCGCTGGAAGCTTCTGGACAAGATGGCGAGAGCCGCCGGCGTCGAGCACATTTACGGGTTTGGCGAGAACGCCCGTGCGACCTTCAAATTGCTCAAATGCGCGCTGCATGCCGATCATTCCGTCATCACCACCAAGATCGGCGGACAGGAGATCACCGCCAGGGTCGGCGCGCCGGGCCGACATATGGTGCAGAATGTGCTGGCCGTGCTGGGCGCCGCGCACCTGGTCGGCGCCGACATCGCCAGGGTGGCGCTGGCGCTCGCCGATCTTTCGGCGGAGCGCGGCCGCGGCAAGCGCCATGTGCTGCGGCATCCGAAAGGTCCGATCACGCTGATCGACGAGAGCTACAACGCCAATCCGGCGTCGATGAGCGCCGCAATGGCGCTGCTCAACGCGACGCCGGTGTCGGGCGAAGGCAGGCGCATCGCCGTGCTCGGCGACATGCTCGAACTCGGCGACCACTCGGCGAAGCTGCATGCGGCACTTGCCGGTCTCATCGTCGGCACCGACACGCGCACGGTCTTCCTCGCCGGCCCGGAAATGCGGGCGCTGGCCGATGTCCTGCCCGACGAGATCAGGACGGAGTATCGCCCCAGTGCCGAGGATCTGAAGCTGGTTCTTCTATCGGCGCTGAGGCCTGGCGATGTGGTGATGATCAAATCGTCGAAAGGCATCGGGTTTTCCAAGCTGGTCGACGCATTGCTCGGCAAATTTCCGGCCGTAACCACAACCGCCAAACAGACCTAGAGCCAGGTCCGGGGACCGCATCGCATGTTCACACTGCTCGTCGAATTCGCGGACAAGATCTCGGTCTTCAACGTCTTTCGCTACATAACCTTCCGCACCGGCGGCGCTCTGATCACCGCGGCGCTGATCGTTTTCATCTTCGGGCCGGCCATCATCAATTCGCTGAGGCTGCGGCAGGGCAAGGGCCAGCCGATCCGTGCCGACGGGCCGCAGACGCATTTCAAGAAAGCCGGCACGCCGACCATGGGCGGGCTGATGATCCTGTGCGGCATCGTTGGCTCGTCGCTTTTGTGGGCGAACCTGTCCAGCATCTATGTCTGGGTGGTGCTGCTGGTGACCCTGGGTTTCGGCTCTATCGGCTTCTACGACGATTATCTCAAGGTGACGAAGCAATCGCATCTCGGCTTTTCGGGCAAGGCGCGGCTGGGGCTTGAATTCGTCATCGCCGGCATCGCCGCCTGGGTGATCATGCACAACGGCCAGGCGCCGTTCTCGTCGTCACTGACTTTCCCTTTCGCCAAGGAATTTCTCATCAACCTCGGCTGGTTCTTCATCCCGTTCTCCTGCTTCGTCATCGTCGGCGCCGGCAATGCCGTGAACCTGACCGATGGCCTCGACGGGCTGGCGATCGTGCCGATCATGATCGCGGCCGCGTCCTTCGGCGTCATCGCCTACCTCTCCGGCAATGCGGTGTTCGCCGAATATCTGCAGATCCATTTCGTGCCCGGCACCGGCGAACTGGCGGTGGTCCTCGGCGCGGTGATCGGTGCCGGCCTCGGTTTCCTGTGGTTCAACGCACCGCCGGCGGCGATCTTCATGGGCGATACCGGCTCGCTGGCCTTGGGCGGCCTGATCGGCACCGTCGCGGTCGCCACCAAGCATGAGATCGTGCTGGTCATCGTCGGCGGCCTGTTCGTCGTCGAGATCCTGTCGGTCATCATCCAGGTCGGCTACTTCAAGATGACCGGCAAGCGCGTGTTCCTGATGGCGCCGATCCACCATCATTTCGAAAAGCTCGGCTGGACCGAAAGCCAGGTGGTGATCCGCTTCTGGATCATCGCCGTCATCCTGGCGCTGGTCGGCCTGTCGACCCTGAAGCTCAGATAGGAGGCCGCTTGATCCCCGCCGCATCTTTCGCAGGCAAGCGCGTTTCGCTCTTCGGGCTCGGCGGCTCGGGGGTCGCCACGGCGCGTGCGCTGATCGAGGGCGGAGCGGACGTGCTGGCCTGGGACGACAATCCCGACAGCGTCGCCAAGGCCGAGGCCGTTGGCATCGCGACCGGCGACCTGCGTGGCGCCGACTGGGCGAAGTTCTCGGCCTTCGTGCTGTCGCCCGGCGTGCCTTTGACGCATCCGAAGCCGCACTGGACAGTGGAACTCGCGCGCGCTTCAGGCGTCGAGATCATCGGCGACATCGAACTGTTCTGCCGCGAACGGACCTTGCTGGCGCCGGCAGCACCCTTCATCGCCATCACCGGGACCAACGGCAAATCGACGACCACGGCGCTGACGGCGCATATCCTGAAATCGGCCGGACGCGACACGCAGATGGGCGGCAATATCGGCCGCGCGGTGATGACGCTCGATCCGCCGGAGCCCGGGCGGCACTATGTCGTGGAGTGCTCGTCCTACCAGATAGACCTCGCGCCCTCGATCAATCCGACCGCCGGCGTCCTTCTCAACCTGACGCCCGACCACCTCGACCGCCACGGCACGATGCAGCACTACGCCGCGATCAAGGAACGTCTGGCGGCCGGCAGCGAAACCGCCATCGTCGGTGTCGACGATTCCTGGTGCGCCCAGGCCGCCGACCGGTTGGAGCGGGCAGGCCAGCACGTCATCCGCATTTCCAAGCGCCTGCCGCTGACCGACGGCTATTTCGCCGACGGTACCGATCTGATGGAAGCGGTGCATGGACGTTACAGTCGCGTTGCCTTTCTGGAAGGCATCGGCTCGCTGCGGGGCCAGCACAATGCACAGAATGCGCTGGCCGCCGTCGCTGCCTGCCTCAAGGTCGGGCTCGATCTGGGCGAGATCCAGTCGGGGCTGGAGAGCTTTCCCGGGCTGGCGCACCGCATGGAGCAGGTCGGCCGCAAGGGCCATGTGCTGTTCATCAACGATTCCAAGGCGACCAACGCCGATGCGGCAGCGCCCGCACTGTCCAGCTTTGCGCGCATCTATTGGATCGCCGGCGGGTTGCCGAAGGAGGGCGGCATCGAGCCGTTGCGCGGCCTCTTTCCGCGCATCGCCAAGGCCTATTTGATCGGCGAGGCCGCACCAGCCTTCTCGGCGACGCTCGGCGAGGCGGTGCCTTACGAGATCTCCGGCACGCTGGCCGCGGCAGTCGAACACGCGGCGAGCGACGCGGCGAGCGATGATGGTAACGGCGAGGTGGTGGTGCTGCTTTCGCCTGCCTGCGCCAGTTTCGACCAGTTCAAGAATTTCGAAGTGCGCGGCGAAGCCTTCAGGCAGGCCGCGAGCGCTATTGATGGCGTGAAGCCCATCGGAGGGACACGATAATGCAAAGCCGTCTCGACAAAAGCCCGGTTGCCACCTGGTGGTGGACGGTCGATCGCTGGTTCCTGGCTGCGTTCCTGTCGCTGATGGGGCTCGGCATCGTGCTGTCCTTCGCGGCGAGCCCGGCGGTGGCCCAGCGCATCGGCCTCGACAGTTTCCACTTCGCCACACGCCAGATCATCTTCACCATCCCCGCCCTTGGCGTGATGCTGGCCGTTTCCTTCCTGGAATCCCGGCAGATCAGACGCATGGCCCTGGTCATGCTGTGCATCATGCTGGTGCTGATGGTGGCGGTTCTTTACATCGGCGTCGAGGTGAAGGGCGCGCGGCGCTGGGTGTCGCTCGCCGGCGTGTCGATCCAGCCGTCGGAATTCCTGAAGCCGGCCTTCGTCGTCATCTGCGCCTGGCTGTTTGCCGAGCACAGGCGCCAGCCCGACATTCCGGGCAATCTGTTCGCCATGCTGCTGCTGGCCCTCGTCATCTCGCTGCTGGTGGCGCAGCCGGATTTCGGCCAGACCATGCTGGTGCTCGGCACCTGGGGGGTGATGTTCTTCATGGCCGGGTTGCCATGGCTGTGGATCATCGCGCTGGGCGCTGTCGGCATTGGCGGCGTGTTTGCCGCCTATACGGTGTTTCCGCACGTCGCCGGCCGCATCGACCGCTTCATGACCGGCGAAGGCGACACGTTCCAGGTCGACATGGGCCGCGATGCGCTGATCAACGGCGGCTGGTTCGGCGTCGGGCCGGGCGAGGGCACCGTCAAGCGGGTCATACCCGACAGCCATGCCGATTTCGTCTTCTCGGTCGCCGGCGAGGAATTCGGACTGATCATGTGCTTCTTCATCATGACCATCTTCGCCTTCATCGTGCTGCGCGGGCTCAGCACCGCACTCAAGGAGCAGGACGACTTCACACGCTATGCGGTTGGCGGCCTGGTCACGGTCTTCGGTCTGCAGTCGGTCATCAACATGGCCGTCAATCTGCAGCTGATGCCAGCCAAGGGCATGACCTTGCCGTTCATCTCCTATGGCGGCTCCTCGCAGATCGCCATTGCCATCTCCATGGGCATGGTGCTGGCGCTGACACGAAGGCGGCCGGAAAAGCGCAAGCAGTTGGGCTTCGCACCGTCGCAGCGCGCCATGGTGGCGGAGTGAGATGGCGAAGGGGGTCATCCTTCTGGCGGCCGGCGGCACGGGCGGGCATCTCTTCCCGGCCGAGGCGCTGGCGCACGAGCTGACCAGGCGCAACTGGACGGTGCATCTCGCCACCGACGATCGTGCCGAGCGTTTTGCCGGCCAGTTTCCGGCAGCAAGCGTCCATCCGATCAAGTCGGCGACGATGAGTTCGAAAAATCCTTTTGCGATGCTCGCAGCCTTCTGGAAAATCTGGGGCGGCGTGCGGCAGGCATCCGCCGTGATCGGCCGGATCAAACCCGCCGTTGTGGTCGGTTTTGGCGGCTATCCGACGCTGCCGCCGCTCTATGCCGCGACGCGGCGCAAGGTACCGACGCTGATCCACGAGCAGAACGCGGTGATGGGACGCGCCAACCGGGCGCTGGCCGGTCGCGTCGATGCCATTGCCGGCGGGTTCTTGCCGGAGGATTCGAGTGCCGCGGGCGTCAAGACGGTGACGACAGGCAATCCGGTCAGGCCGCAAGTGCTGGAGGCGGCGAAGACGCCCTATGTGGCGTCTACGGGCAAGCAGCCGTTCCGGTTTCTGGTGTTCGGCGGCAGCCAGGGGGCACAGTTCTTTTCCGATGCAATGCCGGCGGCGGTCGGACAGCTTTCCGACGCACAACGCAAGCGGCTTGATATCACGCAGCAGGCCCGCGCCGACGATGTGGAGCGGGTAAGGGCGGCCTATGCCACCCTTGGCGTCAAGGCCGAGGTGTGGCCCTTCTTTACCGACATGGCGGCGCGCATGGCTGCGGCGCATCTGGTGATGTCGCGGTCCGGCGCATCGACCGTATCGGAAATCGCGGTGATCGGCCGGCCGGCGCTGCTGGTGCCCTATCCGTATGCGCTCGACCACGACCAGGCCGCCAATGCCGCGGCATTGGCGGCGGCAGGTGGCGCCGAAGTGCATCCGCAATCTTCGCTTTCGTCCGAGCGCATCGCCACGCTCGTCGGGGCGCTGATGGACGATCCGGAGCGGCTGACCACAATGGCAGCGGCGGCGAAGTCGGCCGGAAAACCGGACGCGGCACGGTTGCTCGCCGATCTGACAGAGGCTATTGCGTCGAAGAAAACCGTTTCGGACTTCAGGAAGGAGACGCACGCATGAAGATGCCGCAGACGATCGGCCTTGTGCATTTCATCGGCATCGGCGGTATCGGCATGAGCGGCATCGCCGAGGTGCTGCACAATCTCGGCTACAACGTGCAAGGGTCCGACCAGGCTGAGAGCGCCAATGTGCAGCGGCTGCGCGACAAGGGCATCGAGTGCTTTGTCGGTCATCACGCCGACAACATCGGCGATGCCGAAGTGGTTGTCGTCTCGACGGCGATCAAGAAATCCAATCCCGAGCTGAAGGCCGCGCGCGAAAAACTGCTTCCCGTCGTCCGTCGCGCCGAGATGCTGGCCGAACTGATGCGCTTCCGGCAGGCGGTGGCCATCGGCGGCACGCATGGCAAGACGACGACGACCTCAATGGTGGCGACACTGCTCGAAGCCGGCGGGCTCGACCCGACCGTGATCAATGGCGGCATCATCAATGCCTATGGCACAAACGCCCGCATGGGCGACGGCGAATGGATGGTGGTCGAGGCCGACGAGAGCGACGGCACCTTCCTGAAGCTGCCGGCCGAGATTGCCGTCGTCACCAACATCGATCCAGAGCATCTCGACCATTACGGCTCCTTCGAAAAGGTGCGCGAGGCCTTTCGCCAGTTCGTCGAGAACGTGCCGTTCTACGGTTTCGGCGTCATGTGCACCGATCACCCGGAGGTGCAGGCGCTGGTCAGCCGCATCGAGGACCGGCGCGTCATCACCTATGGCGAGAACGCGCAGGCCGACGTGCGTTTCACCAATCACCGGATGGACGGGCCGACCTCGGAATTCGACGTGGTGATCCGCGACCGCAAGACCCGCGGCCAGTCGACGATATCGGGCCTGCGCCTGCCGATGCCCGGCCGTCACAACGTCTCCAACGCGACCGCGGCGATCGCCGTCGCGCACGAGCTCGGCCTTTCGGCCGAGGCGATCAGGAAGGGCCTGTCGTCCTTCGGCGGCGTCAAGCGGCGCTTCACCCGTACCGGTTCGTGGAACGGCGTCGAAATCTTCGACGATTACGGCCATCATCCGGTCGAGATCACAGCGGTTCTGAAGGCGGCGCGCGATGCCACCAAGGGCCGTGTCATCGCCATCGCCCAGCCGCACCGCTTCACTCGGCTGCATGATCTGTTCGACGAGTTTTCCGTCTGCTTCAACGATGCCGACACGGTGATGGTGGCGCCGGTCTATGCGGCAGGCGAAGATCCGATCGACGGGGTGACGTCCGAGGCACTGGTGTTCCGCATCCGCGCCGGCGGCCATCGCGACGCGCGCTACATCGAAGGCCCCGCGGCGATCGCGCCTGTTATCCGCGACCTGGCAAAACCGGGCGATCTCATCGTCTTCCTCGGCGCCGGCAACATCACGCAATGGGCTTACGCGCTGCCCGGGGAACTCGGCGGGACGGCCTCATGATGCGCGGCCAGGCGTTGATCGACAAGCTTGGCGGCCGGCTTGCCGGCCTGCGCGGCCGCATCACGCCCAATGCCGAGATGGACAAGATCACCTGGTTCCGCGCCGGCGGGCTGGCCGATGCGCTGTTCCAGCCGGCCGACGAGGACGATCTCGCTGCGTTCCTGAGGGCGGTTCCCGAAGAGATACCGCTGACCATCGTCGGCGTCGGCTCGAATCTGCTTGTCCGCGACGGCGGCATTGCGGGCTTCGTCATCCGGCTTTCGGCCAAGGGCTTTGGCGAGGCCGAAGTGATTGCGCCGACCACGATCAAGGCGGGAGCTGCCACGCCCGACAAGCGCCTTGCGGCCGTTGCCTACCAGGCCGGGATCGGCGGCTTTGATTTTTACCACGGCATTCCGGGCGCCGTCGGCGGCGCGCTGCGGATGAACGCCGGCGCCAATGGCGCCGAGACGCGCGAGCGCGTTGTCGAGGTGCGGGCGCTCGACCGCAAGGGCAATGTGCATACGCTGAGCAACGCCGATATGGGCTACGCCTATCGCCATTCGGCAGCACCTGCCGGGTTGATCTTCACGTCGGCACTGTTCGAAGGTGTTCTGGAAGACAAGGCCAAGATCAAGGCGGCGATGGATGCTGTCCAGCACCATCGCGAGACCGTGCAGCCGATCCGCGAAAAGACCGGCGGCTCGACCTTCAAGAATCCGGAAGGCACCTCGGCCTGGAAGGAGATCGACAAAGCGGGCTGTCGGGGGCTGATGATCGGCGGCGCGCAGATGTCGCCGATGCATTGCAACTTCATGATCAACACGGGAACCGCGACCGGCTACGACCTCGAATATCTCGGCGAGACAGTGCGCACGCGCGTGCTCGAAAAGTCGGGCATCCGGCTGCATTGGGAAATCAAGCGCATCGGCAATTTCCGGCCGGGGCACGAGGTCCAGGAGTTCCTCGGACAGTTGCTCTAAAGACTCACAACACAGTTTTCGCCGCCGTTTTTGCGGAAAGTGAATCTCTCGGAATCGTAAGGACTTGCCAGCGAATCAACTCTCTGATTCTCTGCCCTGAAGCGTTTCCTGATTTGAGTCGTTTCGACGCGTCACCAGCGTTTTCCGTCCAGGGGCAACCTGCCGGGAAACTCGGGGTTCGATGTTGTGGAAACCATGAGGGCAGGGACTGCTCCGAATGTTTGAGTGTGTGTGGCCCTTTCCGGGTCATGTGAGATGCAGACCCGCCGTGAGAGGGCCCGCCGTGAGAGGGAATGACGGGAAATGAGAGGCAAGCACGTGGCCGTCCTGCTGGGCGGATTCTCGTCCGAGCGGCCCGTGTCTCTGTCTTCGGGGAATGCCTGTGCCGATGCGCTCGAGAAGGAAGGCTATCAGGTCACTCGCGTCGACGTTTCGCGCGATGTCGGTTCTGTGCTCGTCGAGCTCAAGCCTGATGTTGCCTTCAATGCGCTGCACGGCCCGTTCGGCGAGGACGGCACCATTCAGGGCATCCTCGAGTATCTTGCCATTCCCTACACCCATTCCGGCGTGCTCGCCTCGGCGCTTGCCATGAACAAGGAGCAAGCCAAGAGGGTCGCCAAAGCCGTCGGCATTCCGGTCGCGGAATCGAAGGTGGTCGATCGCTTCGCCATCCAGGACAAGCATCCGATGAAGGCGCCCTATGTCGTCAAGCCGGTCAATGAGGGATCGAGCTTCGGCGTCGTCATCGTGCACGAAGGCCAGTCGCATCCGCCGCAGGTCATCGGTTCGTCCGACTGGAAGTATGGCGACACCGTCATGGTGGAGCGCTACGTGCACGGGCGCGAATTAACCTGCGCGGTGATGGGCGATGTGGCGCTCGGTGTCTGTGAGATCATCCCGACCGGGCATTCCTTCTACGACTATGATTCAAAATATGTCGCGGGCGGATCAAAACACGAATGCCCTGCAAAAATTTCACCGAATATTTACCAAAAAATACAGACACTGGCGCTCAAGGCTCACCAAGCTATCGGCTGCCGGGGCGTTTCCCGGTCGGACTTCCGTTATGATGATCGACACTCCGAGAACGGCGAAATTGTCTGGCTCGAGGTCAACACTCAGCCGGGCATGACGCCGACATCCTTGGTGCCTGAAATCGCTGCGCAGGCGGGACACTCGTTCGGCGATTTGTTGAGTTGGATGGTGGAGGACGCTTCGTGTCTGCGTTGAAGTGGGGACAGGGCAAGGGGAAGGACGCGACCGGGCCGACGCTGTTCGGCGTGCCGTTGTCGTTCGATCACTTCGTGCTGCCGCGTCTGCTTCGCCGGCCGGCGCGCGTGCTGGCGCGCCTGGGCGAGGGCGACTTCGAGGTGCCACCTTTCTCCGCGGCCATCCTGTCGGCGGCGCTGCTCGTATCGGGCAGTGCCTATGGCGCCTATCTCGGCGGGCATGTCGACGGCATCGTCCAAGGCATCACCGCCCGCGCCGGCTTTGCCGTCGAGCAGATCAAGGTGGTTGGCAACCGTGCAACCTCCGAGATCGATATTCTCGACAGGATGCAGCTCGACGGCTGGACGTCGCTGATCGGCTTCGATGCCGAAGCCGCGCGGGAACGCATAGCCACGCTGCCCTGGGTCGAGGTTGCGGCGGTGCGCAAGGTCTATCCGCACACGCTGGAGGTGCGCATCGAGGAGCGTGAGCCCTTTGCGCTCTGGCAGCAGGGCAGCGGGCTTTCCGTCATCGAGCGGTCCGGCGCCGTGATCGCGCCGTTCTCCGGCGGCAAGCAGGCATTGCTGCCGCTGATCGTCGGCACCGGCGCGCCGGCCAAAGCGCCGGATTTCCTGGCCAGGATCGAAAAATATCCAGAGCTCGCCGCGCGGGTCAAAGGCTATATCCGCATCGGCGAACGGCGTTGGGATCTGAAGCTGGAGAATGGCATCACGGTCAAGCTTCCCGAGGATGGCGTGGATCAGGCGATCGCCGATCTCGTCAGGATGGACCACGAGAACGGGCTGCTGACGCGCGACATCGCCGCCGTCGACATGCGCCTTTCCGATCGCCTCGTCGTCCAGTTGACGCCGGAAGCGGTGACGCAGCGCGAGGCCGCGCTCAAGGAAAAGCCGAAAATGCCGAAGCGCAAGCCGGAGACGAAGATATGAGCTGGCTTGGCGGCAACAGCGACGCCTCGTCGCGCCGGTCAGGCACCTTGACGGTGCTGGATGTCGGTTCGAGCAAGGTCTGCTGCGTGGTGGCCAAGCTCAAACCGCGCGATGACGGCAAGCTGCTGCGCGGGCGTTCGCATCGCATCCAGGTGATCGGCATCGGCCACCAGAAATCGCAAGGCGTGAAATCGGGCGTCGTCATCGATCTCGACAGGGCCGAGCACGCCATCCGGCTGGCCGTCGATGCCGCCGAGCGCATGGCGGGCCTGACCGTCGATTCACTGATCGTCAACATGACGGCCGGCCGGCTGAAAAGCGAAAGCTTCTCGGCAACCATCAATCTTGGCGGCCATGAAGCCGACGAGGCCGACATCAAGCGCGTGCTTGCGGCCGGCGCCAAGCAGGCGCTCCGGGCCGAGCGCGAGGTGATCCATTCGCTTCCCGTCGGCTTTTCGCTGGACGCCGAGCGCGGCGTGCGCGATCCGCGCGGCATGGTCGGCGACCAGCTCGGCGTCGACATGCATGTGCTGACCGGGGACGCGGCGCCCTTGCGCAATCTGGAGCTCTGCATCAACCGTTCGCACCTGTCGGTCGAGCGCATGGTGGCGACGCCCTATGCCAGCGGGCTTGCAGCACTGGTCGACGACGAACTCGAGATGGGCGCGGCCTGTATCGACATGGGCGGCGGCACCACGACGATTTCGGTCTTTTCGGAAGGCAAGTTCATTCACGGCGACGCCATCGCCATCGGCGGCAACCACGTCACGCTGGACATGGCCAAGGGCCTGTCGACCTCGCTCGACGCTGCCGAGAGGCTGAAAGTGATGCATGGCTCGGCGCTGCCCGGCAGTGCCGACGACCGTGACCTGGTTTCGATACAGCCGATCGGCGAGGATGGCGAGGTGCCGCTGCAGATACCGCGTTCGATGATGACGCGCATCATCCGGGCGCGCATCGACGAGACGCTCGAAATGTTGCGCGACCGGCTGAACAGGTCCGGCTACGGCAACGCGGTGGGCAAGCGCGTCGTGCTGACCGGCGGCGCCAGCCAGCTTTCCGGCCTGCCCGAGGCGGCGCGCCGCATTCTCGGACGCAACGTGCGCATCGGCCGTCCGCTCGGCGTGGCAGGCCTGCCGGAGGCGGCCAAGGGGCCGGCTTTCTCGACGCCGGTCGGGCTTCTGATCTATCCGCAGATGGCGAGCTTCGAGAGCCATCCGGCGAAAGGAATTTCTGGTCTCAGGATGACCGGAACGGGCGGAAAACTGCATCGAATGAGTCAGTGGTTGAGAGACAGTTTTTAAATTGACGGGGACAGCCCCATAGGCGGCCGCAGCGGCGAAGCGGCGGGAAAGGCAAAGGACGGAGACAATGACCATCAATCTGCAAAAGCCGGACATCACCGAGCTCAAGCCGCGTATCACCGTGTTCGGTGTCGGCGGCGGCGGCGGCAATGCCGTCAACAACATGATCACCGCGGGCTTGCGCGGCGTCGAGTTCGTCGTCGCCAATACCGACGCGCAGGCGCTGACCATGTCCAAGGCGGACCGGCTGATCCAGCTCGGCGCACATGTCACCGAGGGCCTGGGTGCGGGATCGCAGCCGGAAGTCGGGCGCGCGGCCGCGGAGGAATGCATCGACGAGATCGTCGATCATCTCTCCAACACCCATATGTGCTTCGTCACTGCCGGCATGGGCGGCGGCACCGGCACAGGGGCCGCGCCGGTCGTTGCACGTGCCGCTCGTGAGAAGGGGATTCTCACCGTCGGCGTCGTCACCAAGCCGTTCCATTTCGAGGGCCAGCGCCGCATGAAGACGGCGGATATGGGCATCGAGGAATTGCAGAAATGCGTCGACACCCTCATCGTCATCCCCAACCAGAACCTGTTCCGGCTGGCCAATGACAAGACGACCTTCGCCGACGCTTTCGCCATGGCCGACCAGGTGCTCTATTCCGGCGTCGCCTGCATCACCGACCTGATGGTCAAGGAAGGGCTGATCAACCTCGACTTCGCCGACGTCCGCTCGGTGATGCGCGAGATGGGCAAGGCGATGATGGGGACGGGCGAGGCTTCCGGCGAGGGCCGCGCCATGGCCGCCGCCGAAGCCGCGATCGCCAACCCGCTGCTCGACGAGACTTCGATGAAGGGCGCCAAGGGCCTGCTGATCTCGATCACCGGCGGCCGCGACCTGACCCTGTTCGAAGTCGACGAGGCGGCGACCCGCATTCGCGAGGAAGTCGACCAGGAAGCCAACATCATCCTGGGTGCAACGTTCGACGAAGATCTCGAAGGCGTCATTCGCGTCTCGGTGGTCGCCACCGGCATCGACAAATCGGCGGCTGAAATCGCCGCCGCGCCGATCGCCATCCGCACGGCTCCGCCAAAGCCGGTCAGCCGCCCGGCCGCTCCGGTCGCGGAAAGCCGTCCGGCGCCTGTCCAGCAGGGGAGCTACGAGCCGCGCGCCGTCGATCCCGTAGCCGAGGCGATCCAGCTTGCCGAGGCCAATGCCGCGGCGATGACGCGTCCCGCGCCGGCTGCCCAGGCGGAAGATTTCCGTCCGCAGAGCAAGATCTTCCAGGCGCCGCCGGCCCAGCCGCAGCCGATCGTGCAGCAAGCGATGCAGCCCGCGCCGCAGCGTGAAGTGCTTCAGCCGGTCGCCGCGGCACCCCAGCGCATGCCGCGCGTCGAGGACTTCCCGCCGGTGGTGAAAGCCGAAGTGGAAGCCAAGGGCCGTCCGGCCGCCGACCACGAGAACAGCGGACCGATGGGACTGCTCAAGCGCCTGACGAACGGCCTCACCCGCCGCGAAGAGGAACCTGCACGGCTGCAGCCGGCGCAGCCGCGCGAGCCGAAACTGCGCCAGGCGGCGCCCGAAGTGCGTCGCCTCGCCAGCCAGGATCCGCAGCTTTACGCGCCGCGCCGTGGCCAGTTGGACGACCAGGGCCGGCTGACGCCGCAGAGCAGGGCTGTCCAGGAAGACGATCAGCTGGAGATCCCGGCATTCCTGCGCCGTCAAGCCAATTGATCTGTTAACGGGCCGTAATAATTGTTAACAGGCAGACAAGAGATTGTTTGCCTGTTAACGCAAAAAGTTCTTTTAAAACAGGATATTACGTGACCCTTCGTGCATCTGGAGGCGGTTACAGAGAGTAAGAAACCGTGATTTGGAGTCTCCTTGCCGGATCACTATCTTCGCCTCCGACCAACGTCGGTTTGCCGGGATTCGGGGGAAGTGACCTCTGCCAGCCGATCAAATCAAGAGCCGTGCCCTTTGGGCTGATAAAGCGGACTTGGGCAGTGGGCTATGGGGTTTGTCTTGCAGGACTATCAGACGACACTTAAATCGCGTGCGACGCTGACGGGTACCGGCGTTCACAGCGGCAAACCCGTTACCGTCCATTTCCTGCCGGCAGACGCTGATACGGGTGTCGTGTTTCAGCTTTCGAGTGGAAGCGAGGGCCGTGAGTTCCGCGCGCTTGTTTCCGAAGTCGGCGCCACCGATCTGTGCACCATGCTCGGCGATCCCGCGGGTGAGCATATCGCCACCGTCGAGCATCTGATGGCTACGCTTTTCGGGCTCGGCATCGACAATATCGTCATCGAGATCGACGGCCACGAGGTTCCGATCCTTGACGGCAGCGCCATGGCGTTCGTGGAGGCCATCGACCAGGCGGGCGTCGATACGCTGCCGGTCAAGCGCCGCTACATCCGGGTGATCAAGCCGGTTCGCATCGAGAACGGTGCCTCTTGGGCGGAATTCAGGCCCTATGACGGCACGCGCTTCGAGATCGAGATCGATTTCGAAAGCCCGGCGATCGGCCGTCAACTTTTCGCATCCGATATGAACGCCGACATTTTTCGCCGCGACATCGCGCGCGCCCGCACCTTTGGTTTCATGAAGGACGTCGAGCGGCTGTGGGCGGCCGGCTATGCGCTTGGCTCCTCGCTGGAAAACTCCCTGGTGATCGGCGACGACAACCGCGTCATCAACGTGGGCGGCTTGCGCTATCCCAACGAGTTCGTGCGCCACAAGACGATGGACGCCATGGGCGATTTGGCGCTGGCCGGCGCCCGGTTCATTGGCTGCTTCCGTTCCTATCGCGGCGGCCACAGGCTGAACGCGGCAGCGCTGCGCCGCCTTCTGTCGGACCGTTCGGCGTTCGAGATCGTCGAGACGACACGCCGCGAGCGCGGTCGTACCGCCGAGATGAGCGCCGTCTATGCGCCCGTTTACGCGCCTTGGATGATCTGATTCTTAACGTTTTTCGGGCTTTATAGCCGCCGGCCTGTGTTGCAGGAATGCATCATTGGCCGGCGAAATCAGGCAAGTGTGCAGGCTGCGCCAGGCCGCCACAAAAATGTGCGATTGGCCGGAGATAGCGTTGCCGGGCATGGCGGTTATGGTTTATGGCTGCTGCCCCAGAGCGAAATGACGACTGAAATGACGCCGAAAGGGCGGAATCCAATCATGTTTTTCAAGCGAGTTGGTCAATCGGAAGCGCCGCAGCGGGCTGTTTTCCTGGCGCTTTCGGTGGTTGTTCCATCGCTGTTCCTGTCGGCCTGCATGTCATCCGAGAAGGATGTCGACCTGTCGACCTATGTCGAGCAGACCGAGCCGGCCGACGTTCTCTACAATCAGGGCCTTGCCAATCTGAATGCCGGGCGCCTGCAGGAGGCGAGCCGCAAATTCGGTGCGGTCGACCGCCAGCATCCCTATTCGGAATACGCCCGCAAATCGATGGTGATGGGCGCCTTCGCCGACTATCGCCAGGGCAACTACAGCGAGGCGATCGGTTCAGCCAAGCGCTATCTCACGCTCTATCCGACGACCGACGACGCCGCCTATGCCCAGTACATCATCGGGCTCAGCTACTACCGGCAGATCAAGGACGTCACCCAGGACCAGAAGGAAGCGCGTCAGACCGTGCAGACGATGCAGGATCTGGTGACGCGCTGGCCCGATTCGGAATATGTCGACGACGCCAAGGAAAAGATCCGCTTCGCCAACGACCAGCTCGCCGGCAAGGAGATGCAGATCGGCCGCTACTATCTCGAGCGGCGTGAATACATCGCCTCCGTCAAGCGGTTCCGCACTGTCGTGGAGACCTATTCCAACACACGCCATGTCGAGGAGGCCCTTGCCCGTCTGACCGAAAGTTACTACGCGATGGGGCTGACCTCGGAAGCGCAGACTGCCGCGGCTGTGCTCGGCACCAACTACCCCGACAGCGTGTGGTACAAGGATTCCTACAAGCTCCTGCAGACTGGTGGGCTCGAGCCGCGCGAGAGTGCCGGGTCGTGGATCTCCAAGGCCGGGAAGCTGATCACCGGCGCCTGAAGCGGCGCGTCGCCATGCTTTCCAGACTGTCGATCCGCGATATCGTTCTGATCGAGAAGCTGGACATCGACTTTTCGTCCGGCCTTTCGGTGCTGACCGGCGAAACCGGCGCTGGAAAATCCATCCTGCTCGACGCGCTGTCGCTGGCGCTTGGCGCCCGCGGCGACGCTTCGCTGGTGCGGCATGGCGCGGCACAGGGCCAGGTCATCGCCGTGTTCGACGTGCCGCGCAACCATCCTGCCCGCATGCTGCTTGCCGACAACGCCATCGAGGACGATGGCGACATCATCCTGCGCCGCGTGCAGACGGCGGATGGCCGTACCCGCGTCTTCGTCAACGACCAGCCTTCCAGCGTGACGCTGATGCGCGATGTCGGCCACGCGCTGGTCGAGATTCACGGCCAGCATGATGAGCGCGCCTTGGTCGATCCCGGCGCCCATCGCGAATTGCTGGACAGCTTCGGCGGTCATCTCGGCGCTGTCCGGGCGACCGGCGAGGCATGGCGGCACTGGCGGGCCTGCGAGCAGGAATTTTCGCGACACCGCGCCAAGGTGGAAGCGGCGGCCCGCGAGGCCGACTATCTGCGCGCCGCGGTCGCCGAATTGACGAAACTCGACCCCCAGCCCGGCGAGGAAGCCGACCTAGCCGAATTGCGTGCCTCGATGATGCGGGCGGAGAAGATCGCCTCGGAAATCCATGAGGCGCAAGATGTGCTCTCGGGCCCGTCCTCGCCCTTGCCGCAACTCGCCAGCCTGTTGCGGCGGCTGCAGCGCAAGGCGACCGAGGCGCCCGGCCTGCTCGAGGACGTGGTCAAATCGCTCGATGAGGCGATGCTGTCGCTCGACGCGGCGCAATCGGGCGTGGACGCGGCACTTCGCGCCACCGAATATGATCCGCAGCGGCTGGAACAGGCCGAGGAGCGGCTGTTTTCGTTGCGCGCCGCCGCACGCAAGCACAGCGTGGCGGTCGACGACCTGGCGCAATTGCGCGACACCATGGCGGCCGATCTCGCCGATCTCGACGCCGGCGAGGAGCGCCTGCACGGGCTGGAAAAGCAGGCCGCCGCCGCGCGCGAAGCCTATGACATTTCCGCGGCGCAACTTTCGTCGCTTCGCCATGCGGCGGCGGTCGGATTGACCAAGGCGGTGATGGCCGAATTGCCGGCGCTGAAGCTCGAACGGGCCGCGTTCATCGTCGAGATGGCAAGTGAGGCCGAGAGCCGTATGGAAGAGGGCATCGATCAGGTCGAGTTCTGGGTGCGCACCAATCCCGGCACAAGACCGGGCCCGATGATGAAAGTAGCCTCCGGTGGCGAGCTTTCGCGGTTCCTGCTGGCACTGAAGGTGGCGCTGGCTGACCGCGGCTCGGCGCCGACTTTGGTCTTCGATGAGATCGACACCGGCGTTGGCGGCGCGGTGGCGGACGCCATCGGCCAAAGGCTGGCGCGGCTGTCGAAGGGTGTGCAGGTGCTTTCGGTTACGCACGCGCCGCAAGTGGCGGCACGGGCGGCGACACATTTCCTGATCTCCAAATCCGGCGGCACTGATCGCGTCGCGACCGGCATTGCCGAGATGGACCGGGCGGCGCGCCAGGAAGAGATCGCGCGGATGCTTGCCGGGGCGACCATCACCGACGAGGCGCGTGCGGCGGCCGAGCGGCTGCTGCGGGAGAACACCGCAGCGGCTTAGGAACAAGCCGTCCGACGCCGAAACCCGGCCTTTCGGACAGAGTCAGGATATGGCTCCATCCTGCTGTTCAGGATTGATTTTCCCGTGCCCGGTCTCTCCCTCATGAGAGAATCCTGTTCTATTGTGTCGCTCCACCGTGAAGGGAGCAGTGCATGGCCGAAAAACCAGTCGATTCGCTCAGCGAAAGCGAGGCCGCAAGCGAATTGAAGCGGCTGGCGGCGGAGATCGCCGAGCACGACCGGCGCTACCACACCGAGGATGCACCGATAATCACGGACGCGGAGTATGACGCGCTGACGCGGCGCAACCTCGCCATCGAACAGCGCTTCCCCGCCTTGGTGCTAGAGGATTCGCCGTCGCGCCGCGTGGGCGCGCCACCGGCGGAAGGCTTTGCCAAGGTGCGCCATGCGGTGCCGATGCTCAGCCTCGCCAAGGCCTATACCGACCAGGACGTCACCGACTTCATCGAGCGCGGCCGGCGATTCTTTGACCGCGACAAGGATCTGGACATCGCCTTCACGGCTGAGCCGAAGATCGACGGGCTGTCGGCGTCCCTGCGTTATGAAGGCGGTGTGTTCGTGCAAGGCGCAACGCGCGGCGACGGCACCGTCGGTGAGGACATCACTGCCAATCTCCGGACAATCGCCGACATCCCCAAGCGCCTGAAAGGCTCAGGCTGGCCTGATATCATCGAGATACGCGGCGAGGTCTACATGACCTATGCGGAATTCGAGGCGTTGAAGGAACGGTCGGCGGCGGTCGGCGGCCAGGATTACGTCAATCCGCGCAACACGGCGGCCGGGTCGCTCCGCCAGAAGGATCCGTCCGTTACCGCCAGCCGCAACCTCAAATTCTTTGCCTACGCGTGGGGTTACACGACGCAGGACCCCGCTCCGACCCAGTATGATTCGGTACAGAAGTTCAAGGAGTGGGGGTTCAAGGTCAGTCCGCTGATGGTGCGAGCAAAATCGGCCGAGGATCTGGTCGCACACTACCACCTGGTCGAGGCCCAGCGCTCGTCGCTTGGCTACGACATCGACGGCGTCGTCTACAAGGTAGATCAGCTGGAACTGCAGCGCAGATGGGGTTTCGTCACCGGCGAACCACGCTGGGCCATCGCCCACAAATTTCCAGCCGAACAGGCGATGACGACCGTGCTCAGGATCGACATTCAGGTCGGCCGCACCGGCACGCTGGCGCCTGTTGCGCGGCTTGCGCCGGTCACGGTTGGCGGCGTGGTGGTCGAAAATGTCACGCTCCACAACGAAGACTACATCAAGGGTCTGGACAGCAACGGCCAGCCGATCCGCGACGGCATCGATGTACGTATCGGCGACACAGTGGTCATCCAGCGGGCAGGCGACGTCATTCCGCAGATCGTCAGCGTTGTCATCGACAAGCGTCCGCCCGATGCCGTGCCTTACGAATTCCCGCACACCTGTCCGATCTGTGGCTCACCGGCGACACGCGAGATCAACGAGAAGACTGGCAAGGAAGATTCCCGCCGACGCTGTACCGGCGAACTGATCTGCCCCGCGCAGGCCGTGGAAGGATTGCGCCACTTTGTGTCACGCGGCGCCATGGATATCGAAGGCCTGGGCGCTGAAAACATAGACCTGTTCTTCAATGCTGGATTGATCAAGACAGCCGCCGATATCTTCACTCTCAGGGATCGCCGTCCCGCCGTCACCAAGGCGCTGGCGGAGCGGCGCGAGGAGCAGGCTAGGCAGCGCGAGGCCGCATCGGGCAAGACGCGCAAGAATGTGCGCAGTGTCGAGGAGCGCAATTACGAAGGCCTCGACAAGCTTTTCGCTGCCATCGACGCCCGTCGCGAACCGGAACTCGATCGCTTCATCTTCGCGCTGGGCATCCGCCATATCGGCGAAACGACGGCTGCAGTGCTTGCCCGAACCTTCTCGACCATCGAGGAGTTGATCCGCGTCGGCAAGGAGACAGCGGCGGCGGACGATCCACACACCGTTTTTCCATCGGTCAACGGTATCGGCGACACGGTGATAGGCGCGCTGCGCGATTTCTTCGGCAATGAGCGCAACGACGACGTGCTTGAAGCGCTGCTCGCGCAAGTCCACCCGAAGCCGTACATCGTCAACGTCTCAGCCGACAGCGTGGTCGCCGGCAAGACAATCGTATTCACGGGCACGCTGGAAAAGATGACACGCTCCGAAGCGAAGGCGATGGCCGAACGTCTCGGCGCGAAGGTCGCCGGCTCGGTTTCGGCGAAGACCGATCTGGTCGTGGCCGGACCGGGTGCGGGATCCAAACTGAAGCTTGCCACCGAACTCGACATCGAGGTGATCGACGAAGACGCTTGGTTGCAGCGGATCGGCAAGGCGTAATGGCCGGCGTATTCAACGGCTTCGGCCAAAAGGCCATTCCCTTCCTCAAGGCGCTCGATTTCCATCAAAGCCGGGAATGGTTCCAGGAAAACCGCGACCTCTTCGAACGCGAGCTGCGCGACCCCTTCGGCGATCTGGTCGAAACCCTCTCCGTGCGCTTCGCGGCAGCGGGGCTGGGCTTGCGCGGCGATCGCAAGAAGTCGCTGTTCCGGATCAATCGCGACGTGCGGTTCGCCAAGGACAAACGGCCCTACAACCGGCACCTGTCGGCAATCCTTTCGCCCGACGGCACCAAGATGGAGCAGGGTGTCTTCTTCGTTTATATCGGGCTCGAGCGCTGTTTTGCCGGCGTTGCCTGGTGGCAGCCGGGGCCGGCGCTGTTGCTGGCGATGCGCCAGACCATCGCCACGCGACCAGGCGAATTCCGCACCCTGATCGCGACGCTGAAGAAAGCCGGCCTCGAACTCGACACGGAAGGGTGCATGAAGCGCGCGCCGCGCGGCTTCGAGCATGTCACGGAGGCCGATCTCGCCCAAGCTATCCGCAACCGGCATTTCGCTGTCCGCCACACTATCGATCCGGCCGGGATCCACACGCCGGCCCTGGTGGACGAACTTGTCGATTTCACCATGCGCGCCAAGCCGCTGCTCGACTGGGGCAGGGCGATCGAGGGCAAGGTCCCCAAGGATTAGGGGTCGGTCGCGTGCGGTCCCGATCCGTGACGCGATTCGGATACAACAGGCTACATCCGCATCAAAAGCCCACCGTCGACGGCAAGTTCGATTCCGGTGATGTAGCTCGCCGCGTCGGAGAGCAGGAAGAGCGCGGCGTTGGCCATGTCCTGCGGGGTCCCGATCCGCCCGAGCGGTGCGTAATTCGCAGCAGCCGTTCGCTTCTCCTCGGTGTCCCAGCGTGCCTGCAGCGGCGTCAGCGCCATGCCCGGACAGATGGCGTTCGAGCGGATGCGGTCGCCGGCAAGCTGCATGGCCAGTGATTTGGAGAGGGCGCAGACGCCCGCCTTCGACGCCTGGTAAGCATCCTGCGGGTTCGGGTCGCCGCGATACCACTGGATGGTCGAGAAATGGACCATGGCGCCGCCGCGCCCGCCCGCGCGCATGTGGGGAACGACCGACCGCGCCGTGTGCACGAAGGACTTCAGGTTGATGTTGAAGACTTCGTCCCAGACGTCGAGATCCATGTCGAGAGCCGACCTGTCGCGGCCGAACCACAACACGCCGGCGACATTGGCAAGATAGTCGATGCCGCCGCGCTCGCGGCCCGCCGTGCCGATGACCTGTTCGACGAAAGCGGCGTCGGTGAGATCGCCCTGTGCGAAAGTGAGCCTGTCGTCATAGGAGGCGAGGGACGCCGGACGCGCTTTCACGTCGATGGCGGTAACGGATGCGCCCGCTTCGAGCAGGGCAATCGCGATCGCCTCGCCCATGCCGCCGCCAGCGCCTGCGACGACCGCATGCCTGCCAGTGAAATCGTAAACGACCATATGACCCTCATGTGCTTTCCGCAAACGCGCGATTGCCGGACAATAGGGGCGGACCAAAAATCCATCAAGCGGTATTAGAAAAAATTTGCCAAAATGGAAAATACCGATATCGTGCCGTGAACGACGACCTCTCATGTCAGATGGATTGCAAGACCATGAACCTGCGTTCCGACGTCCGGACGTTCTCCGTGACTTCTCCTGTCGACGGCTCGACCTACGCGACGCGCGCCTATACGGACGGCGCCGCGATCGAAGCGGCGCTCAGCCGTGCTCGCGCCGCGCTGCGGCCCTGGCGGCGGACGCCGCTTGCCGACAGGCTGGCAATCCTTTTGCGCTTCGGCGAAGAGATGAAGGCTCGAGCGGCGCCGCTGGCCGAGATGGTCGCATGGCAGATAGGCCGGCCGCTGTGGCAGGCCGACGAGACACCGCGCCTTGCGCTGGTCGGGCAGTTGCTCGCCGACATCGCTCCCGAAGCGCTGGCTGATGTGCCGTATCCCTCGGACGAGACTATCCGCCGCTATGCCAGGCCAATGGCCAGCGGCCTACACCTGTCGATCTGTGCCTGGAACTACCCGACCGCCATGATTGGCTACCTGGTCACCGCGCCGCTCGCGGCCGGCAATGTCGTGATCTTCAAACATTCGCCGCAGACGCCGCTCATCGCCGAATTGGCCGAAGAGGCCTTCCGCGCCGCCGGTGGTCCCGAAGGCGTGTTCCAAAGCCTGCATCTCGACCATGGGGATGCCGAGCGTCTGATCGCGTCGGGCGCGTTCAATGCAATGAACTTCATCGGCTCGGTCAATGGCGGCCGGCGCGTCCACGCCGCCGCCGCGGGCACTTTCACCCAGGTTCATCTCGAGCTCGGCGGCAAGGATCCGACCTATGTCCGCGCCGATGCCGACCTCGAAGCGGCGATACCGCAGATCGCCGAAGGGACTTATTCCAATGCCGGCCAGTCGTGCTGCTCGGTCGAGCGCATCTATGTCGACCAGGCGATTCACGACCGCTTCGTCGAGGCCTTCGTCGCCGAGACGGCGAAATGGACGATCGGCCATCCGATCGGCGAGAAGCCGATGATCGGACCGGTGGTGCGGGCGGCGGCCGCCGACACGATCCGCGATCTTACCGACGGGGCGGTGCGGGCAGGGGCCAGACGCCTGATGCCGCAAGACGGCATGCTCAGGGCATCGGACCTTGGAGCCGCCTATGTCGCGCCGGAAGTGCTGGTCGGCGTCGATCACGGCATGCAGATCATGCGCGACGAACTGTTCGGTCCGGTGGCATGCATCCAGTCCGTCGCCAATGATGACCAGGCGATCAGCCTGATGAACGACAGCGACTTCGGCCTGAGCGCCAGCATCTGGACGCAAGATATCGATCGCGGCATTGCCCTGCTCGACGAGGTCGAGGCTGGTACAGTCTATCTCAATCGCTGCGACCATGCCGATCTGCATCTGCCGTGGGGCGGCGTGAAGAACTCCGGCCTGGGCCGCACCAATGGCCGTGCCGGTCTCGTCGAGGCGACAGCCGCGAAGGCTTACCATGTCCGCTCCGTTATCGGTTAGTTCGGGTCTGAAAGGGCCTGACGATGCCGCCATCGCGGCGCTCGCCGCCGCTGCCGTCGAGCGGCTGCGGCCGGGCGTGGCAAGCCCATACCTGCTGATCGCCGAACACGCCGGCAACCTTGTGCCGCAGCCGTGGCATGATCTGGGACTCGCGCCGCCATTCCTCGATACCCATTTCGCCGTCGATCTCGGCATCGATGCCCTGACACGTCGGCTCTCGCAGACGTTGCGGGCGCCAGCCGTGATCGCGCACTACTCGCGTCTCTTTCTCGACTACAACCGGCCGGCCGGCGAGTGGGACTACATGCGCCCGGATCTCGGCGGCATTCCCGTGCCCGGCAACCTGGCCGTCGACGCGGCGGACCGCAGACTGCGCGACCTCATCGCCTGGGCGCCGCTCGAACAGGCAATCACCGAAGAGGCCGTGGGGCGGCAGGCGCTCGTCTCGGTGCATTCCTTCACCCCGGTCATGGGCGGCCAGTGGCGTGGCGTCGAGATCGGCGTGCTCTGGCGAGAACCATCGCCTTTCGTCACAGCGGTTCTCGAAACCCTCGGCACGCTTGGCGCCGCAGCCGGATTGAGGATCGGCGACAATGAGCCCTACGATTGGCGTCAGGCCGTCGGTTATACGTTGAACCGGCACGGACTGGAGCGCGGCAGGGACTGCCTCTATCTCGAAGTTCGCAACGACCTGCTTTCCAATCCGGAAAAATTCGAACGCGTCAGTCAAACCCTGGAGAATGTCTTTGCCGCTGTTGCGAGGTCACCATGGCCGGATCCCACGGTAATCGCCTAAAAGCTGGACGCTCCCACGCTGCATCGCTAGAGCTTGTCGAATTGGAAACACGACAGCCAAGGGCATGGGCGATGCAGGGCAATGTGGGCAGCAAGATCAGGGATGCGCGCAAGGAGCATAACATCACGCTGCGCGATCTCAGCGAACGGTCCGGCCTTTCGGTTTCGCAGCTGTCCAAACTCGAAAACGGCAAAGCTCGGCTGACGGTCGACGTCGCCTTGATGATCGCGGGCGTGCTGCACGTTCCGGTGGCATCCTTCCTGTTCAGCCCGAAACCGGGCATGCAGGCGCGGCGGTCGATAACGCGTGCTGGCAGCGGCGTCCTCCATGAGGGAAACGCCATGCAGTTCGAGGTCCTGTGCAGCGATTTTCGCGACAAGACCAATATTTTCTGGCGCGTCACGCTGATGGCGAGAAGCTTCGAGGAGAATGGCGGCTGGCGCAGCCATTCGGGTGAGGAATTCATCCATGTGCTGAGCGGCAGCCTCGAACTGCACACAATCCACTATGATCCGACGGTGCTGCAGCCGGGCGACAGCATTTTGTTCGACGGCGAAATGCAGCACGCCTATGTCGCGCTGGGCGAGGAGCCTGTCGTCATGCTGATGTCGAACACGGTTCCCCGCGACGGGCTTCCTGCCGGCGCCGGGATCTGACCTTTGTCTGCCCGCGTCGCCGGCAAACGCAGGCGTTCCGGCAGCGGTTTCCCGGCGGCCCATCAATATTTTTCTAAAATGGAAAAAAATACTTGTTATGGAAAAGTCGGAGGTCTAGCATCTTCCTGACCGGCCGATAGGAGAAAACAGCCATCGGCAGGAATGGGAGATGTGACCGATGCTGTCGGTTGAGGCGGTCAGCAAGACTTTTGGCGGCGTTCAGGCCCTGCGTAACGCCTCGCTGTCGTGTGCGGCCGGTGAAATCCTCGGCCTGATCGGTCCCAATGGCGCCGGAAAATCCACCCTGGTCAACGCCATCTCCGGTGTCCTCAAGCCCGATGCGGGTCGTGTCAGGCTGGAAGGCAAGGATATCACTGGGCGCGGTCCTGAGTTCTGCGCTCGTGCCGGCATCGGCCGCACATTCCAGACCATCCGACTCTTCAAGGATTTGACGGTCCGGCAGAATGTGGAGGTCGCACACATCACGTGCCGCGCCGTGCGCCCGGACGTGGCTGAACGCATCGACATTGACCGGCTGCTTGCCCAGTATGAGCTGGACGGCGTAGCCCATGCACTGGCAGGCACGCTTTCCTACGGCAGCCAGCGCCGGCTCGAAATCGCGCGTGCCCTGGCGCTAGGCCCGGCCCTGCTGCTGCTCGACGAGCCGGCGGCCGGCCTCAACGAGAACGAGTCGGAAGTGCTTGCCATCGCCATCGAAGGCATTCGCCAGGACGTCGGCTGCGCGACCATCGTCATCGATCACGACCTGCGGTTCATAAACCGCCTTTGCGACCGGCTCTGCGTCATGGATCAGGGACAGGTGATCATGTCGGGAGAAACGAGCGAAGTCTGGCGCGACCCACGCGTGGTCGAGGTCTATGTCGGGCAATCGCAGCCGGCATGACCGACAGGATTTGTGCAGGAACAACAAGAGAGAAATGGAGGGGTTCGAAATGAGAAGACTGACATTGGGTGCCGCCGTTTTGACGGCTGGATTGCTACAGGCAGCACATGCCGGGGCAGGAGACCTCAAGATCGGTCTTGCCGTCGCCATGACCGGCACCTATGCGCCCTACAGCGAAGCCGAAGGCGCGCGCTGCATGGCCGATAAATTGAACAAGGCGGCCGGCGCCGGGGATCCCAAGATCGAATTGATGATCGAGGACAACCGTTCCGATCCGCAGCTCTCGGTGTCGCTCGGCCAGAAGTTCCTCGATGCCGGGGCGCAGATCATCACTGGTGTCCCCTTTCCCGACGCTCTGATCCCGACCGCGCAGATTGCCGAGCCTTATGGTGCGACGGTCTTTTCGGCGCCGAACACCCAGGTTGAAATGCAGCAGGCCGGCCTCGATAATTTCATTGCCGGCGCGGTGCCCGATCCGATCAATGCGGCGGCCACCGCCAATGCTCTCTACGGGAAGGGGGCGCGGACGGCGGCACTGCTCGTCTCGCCCGACGCCGGTTCCTATTCGGAAAAGCTGCCGGAATGGTTTGGCGAGGTTTTCGAACATCTCGGTGGCAAAGTCGTCTCGAAGCTCAATTATTCCTGGGGGACGACCGACTGGTCGCCGCAAATCGCCAGCATCAAGGCGCTGCCCGAAAAGCCGGACGCCATCCATGTCTGCGGCGTGCTGCCCGATGTCGGCATTCTTGTGCGCCAGTTGCGCGCCAACGGTTATGATGGCTGGGTCGTGGGTTGCGATGCTTTCGACGACAAGTCGCTGGAGGGAACCGTCGGCGATCCGGCCGCGCTGGAAAAGGTAATGTTCGCGACCCATGGTGCAACCGGCGTGGATGGCCCGATCGACCATTTCCTGGCGCAGTGCAAGGCCGATGGCTACAAGATCAACGGCATATTCGACGCGCTTGGCGCCGATATGGTGCAGATAAGTTTCGAGGCGGCGAAGAAGGCCGGCACCATCGAGCCCGCCGCATTGCGCGAGGCCGTCCGGGCCCCCGGCGGGTATCCGGGCACGACCGCGCCGATTATCTCTTTCGCCGAAAAGAAGGGCTATCCCATCAAGGCCGTGCCGGTGATGGGGTTCTCGAACGGCAAGCGCGTCCTGATCACCGATGCGCCGCCAACTTTCGTCCCGGCATTGAATTGATCGGTGAAGCTGTTTCGATGACGCATCGAGCGACAATTCCAGTCCGGGCCGGTTCGTGCTGAAGGTCGAGAATCTCAGCGTGCGCTACGGCGCGGTCGCTGCCGTGCGTGACCTGTCGCTATCGGTAGGGCAGGGCGAGCTTATCGCCCTGCTTGGCCCGAACGGCGCAGGCAAGAGCTCGACCATCAACGCCCTGACAGGCCTTGTCACACCGGCAGCAGGGCGCATCGTCCTCGATGGGGTAGACATCTCGCGAAGCCGTACGGAGGACCGCATTCGCGGTGGCCTGACGTCGACGCCGGAAGGCCGCCACATCTTCGCCAATCTGACAGTTGCCGAGAATCTGCGGCTAGGCGCGGCGATCCGGCGCGACGCCAAGGGCGTGCGTCAGGACATCGACCGTTTCCTGGCGCTGTTTCCAGTGCTTTCGGAGCGTTATTCTCAGGCTGCCGGAACGCTTTCCGGCGGCGAGCAGCAGATGTTGGCCATCTCGAGATCGCTGATGTCGCGGCCGAAGCTTCTCTTGCTGGACGAACCGTCGCTTGGTCTTGCCCCCAAGATCGTTATCCAGATCTTCGATTTCATCGGCCAGCTCAAGGCGGAGGGGCTGACGCTGCTGTTGGTCGAACAGAACGCCAGGCAGGCGTTGCGCTTTGCCGACCGCGTCTATGTCATGAGTTCGGGCACCCTTCGCTTTGACGGACCGCCGACCGGTCTTGCCGACGAGCACGGCCTCCTCAATCTCTACATCGGCGGGTAAGCAGCGACATGGACTACGTTCTGCAGCAACTTCTGAACGCGCTGGCTTTCGGAGCGGAATATTCGCTGGTGGCGCTTGGCCTGGCGGTGGTCTTTTCGATCATGGGGCTGGTGAACTTCGCCCATGGCGAGATCATCGGCGTTTCGGCCTATAGTGTGTTTCTTGCCGCGGCGCTCGGGCTGACGTCGCCAATCGTCGCGGTTCTGCTTGCCATCGCGGCCGCGGCGCTGGCTGCGGTCATCTTCGAGCGCGTAGCGTTCCGACCGGTTCGCTATGCCCCGACGACGACCGGCCTGCTGACCGCTTTCGGCGTCAGCATCGTCGTGCAGAACCTGTTCATGCTGCTGATCTCGCCGAAGCCGCAATCGGTCTCGATCCTCAATGGCCTCAACCAGATGTGGTTCTTCGGCCCCTTTGCGGTATCGTCGCTCCAGGTCATGGAACTTGTCGTCGCCGGTCTCACCATACTGGCGCTGGTGCTTTTCCTCAATCGTTCGACGCTTGGCCTGGCCATACGCGCCGCGTCGCGGGATTTCGCAACCGTGCGCCTGATGGGCATCAGGGCAAATCGCGTGATTGCCACCGCCTTTGCCATTTCAGGCGCGTTGGCCGGTATCGCAGCCGTCTTCATCATCGCACGACGCGGCAGCGTCTCACCCGATCTCGGCTTCAGCCTGGTGCTGAAGGCTTTCGTCGCCTGCGTCATCGGGGGCTTCGGCTCGCTTCCCGGAGCGGCGGCCGGCGGAATGCTGCTCGGCTTCATCGAAGTCGGGCTGCTCGTCGCTCTGCCGCAGGAATATGGGGGCTTCAAGGACGCGCTCTCCTACGTGATCATCGTGACGCTCCTCGTCTACCGTCCGGAAGGTCTGCTCGGCCAGCGAGTGGAACTCGGCGACAAGGAGATCTGAGGTGTCGCACAGCGTGGAAAAAATCATGTCCCCGGCCGCCGGCCGGGTTGTGCAGCCTGACCGGCTCCTTGTCCGTTCCCTCGTCGGCGGGCTGGTTACGTCGCTGCCCGTCCTGGTGCTTGGATTGCTCGTCCTGAATCTTGCGCCGACCTACTACACCTATCTGGCGCTGGCAGCCTTCGTTAATCTGATCGTGGTCGTCGGCCTTCAGGTCTTCATGGGCAACAGCAACATTGCCAATCTTGGTCACAGCGCCTTTGTTGGCCTCGGTGCCTACGGGGTGGCAGTCCTGTCGACACCGCTGGCGATGAAGAAGCTGTCGATTCCCCATGCGCCGTTCGGGTTCGCTACCCTGCAACTCGATCCATTTTCGGCGGCGCTTGTCGCGTTGCTTGCCGTCGGCATTGTTGCCGCCGTCAGCGGCAAGGTCATCAGCCGCCTTTCGGGCGTTGCTGCAACGATCGTCAGCCTGGCCCTGCTCATCATCGTCCATTCGGTCTTTCTGAACTGGACGGACCTGTTCAAGGGCAATCAGGCCTTCTTTGGAATTCCCAAGGTCGTTGGCTTGCCCTGGATGATGGTGCTGTCGGTCGTGGTGATCGTGCTGGCGCGCCTGTTCAAGGACAGCCGCTGGGGCCTGCAGCTCAGGGCCAGTGCCCAGAGTCCGCAAGCCGCCGCCGCCCTCGGCATCGATGCCCGGCGCCTGCGCCTGATGGCCTGGATACTGTCCGCGCTGATATGCGGCCTGGCGGGTGTCCTCTATGCCTATTTCGCCGGCACGATCAGCCCGAAGCTCTTCTATTTCCAGCAGATATTCATCACGCTGGCCATGCTCATCCTGGGCGGCATGGCGACCGTGACCGGCGCGGTCACTGGCGTGATCGTCCTGTCGGTCGGGCTCGAATTCATTCGCAGCATCGAATCCGGCGTGACCATCGCCGGCATTCAATTACCCCAGCTCCTCGGCTTGTCCGGCGTGGCACTGGGTGTCGTGATCGTCCTTTGCATGGCATTTCGGCCAGGCGGCATCAGCGGACGCTACGAGTTGGACGAGCAGCTTTCGAGGCTTTTGAGGCGCAGCGCCTGATAGGTACCTGATTTTTTTTGGCGGAGGTTTGAAGTGCAGTTTGAGGAAAAGGTCGCGGAGTATGCGCCCAAACTGGAAGCGTTGCAGAGCAAGCTGGCATCCGACGGCGTCGAGTTCATCGAGGTCCACACCGTGGACACGTCCGGCGCCTTCCGCTCGAAGATCGCCCCGCTCAAACTGTCGGGCTACGGCGAGGCCATCAACGCCATTCTCTACTGTGTCACCCATGGCGATGGCCAGCCGATGGGCGACGTCGCCTTCGCCTCGGCAAGCGCCAATGAGGAGAACGGGTTTCCCAACATCAAGGGTATCATTGATCCCGCGACCGTCGTCCAGCACGGCTGGAAGCCGAAATTCGCCTCCGCCATCACCCGCGCCTACATGCTCGACGGCGCGGTCTGCCCGTTCGATCCGCGTGGTGTTCTGGCCGAGGTCGAGGAGCGGGTGAATGCGCTCGGCTACGAAGCGCGCTTCGCGCTCGAATATGAGTTCGGCATCTTTCACGCCGACCACGATTTGATGCGCGCCGGGCGTTATCGCGAGCTGAAGCCCTGGGGCCATTCGTTGGTCAACTACGATCTGGTTCGCAGCGGCGAGTATCAGGATTTCGCCGCCGAATTCATCACCCGCATGAAGAGCATCGGCATCGGCGTCGCCTCGCTGGTCACTGAATACGGCTTTGGCATGTATGAATACGCGCTGACGCCGAAGACGGCGCTTCAGGCTGCCGACGACGCCATGCGCGCCAAGCTGCACCTGCGCGAACTCTGCGCCGAGCGCGGGCTTGTCGCCACCTTCATGACGCGCTTCCAACCGCCGGGAAAGGAAAGCGCCTGCGGCGCGCATCATCATGTCAGCCTGTGGCGCGACGGCAAGCCGGCTTTCGCGGCCGGGCCAAACCGGCTGACTCCCGTTGCCGAGAAATTCCTCGCCGGCGTGCTGAACAGGATGCAGGAGACGCATCTCTTGTTTCGGCCGACGGTCAATTTCTACCGCCGCTTCGATCGTGGCGCCTGGTCACCGGAAGATGTCGCCTGGGGTTTTGAGAACCGGACCGCGCCGATCCGCGTCATCACCACGCCCAATGATGGCGCCTGCCGGCTGGAGCATCGCGCGCCTGGAGCCGACATCAATCCCTACTTGTCAATCGCGGCTGTCCTTGCTGCGGGATGTGAGGGGATCGAAAAGGACCTGCCGCTCGAGGCGCCGGTAACATCGAACCTGGCCAATCTCGACAAGCCCAAGCTGCCGCGCACGCTCAACGCATCGATCGAGGCCTTCGCCGGTTCCGATTTCTGCGCGCAAGCATTCGGCGAAGCTTTCCGGGACAACTACGCCGAGAGCCGGCGCGCCGAGCAGGCGGCGTTCGACGCCTGGCAGGCGTCGCATATCACCGACTTCGAATGGCAGCGCTATTTCGTCAGCTGAGGCGTGCGCCGGTGTCGTCGGGATCATTTCCGCTGATCGTTGGCTCAAGCGAATTGGTGTGACAAGGCAGGCGGCTCTCCCTACATACGGCCCATCCCGCAAAGGAGAGTCGATGTCGGCGGAAGCAATCTCCGAAAACCGCGCGAAGAGCGATTTCTGGCAAGGCGTGCGGCTCAGCGTGCCCATCGTGGTGGCGTCGGCGCCGTTTGCGCTGCTGTTCGGGACGATTGCCGTCGACAACGGCTTTTCCGTGCTTGAAGCCTTCCTGATGAGTGCCATGGTCTTCGGCGGCGCCAGCCAGATGGTCGGCATCGAATTGTTCGGGCAGCACGTCGCGCCATGGCTGATCGTGCTGTCGATCTTCGCCGTGAATTTCCGCCATGTGCTTTATTCCGCCGGTATCGGCCGGCGCATCGCGCACTGGCCTCTGGTCCAGCAAGCGATAGGCTATTTCGTGCTTACCGATCCGCAGTTCGCGATGGCTGAGCGCAAGGCGGAGGCCGGCGAGACGGTCGGCTTCGCCTGGTATATGGGGCTTGGCCTGCCGGTCTATGTGTTCTGGGTGGTCGAAAGCGCGCTCGGCGCGGTGTTCGGTAAGCTCATACCTGACACGCATGCGCTGGGCATCGATTTCCTGTTGCCGATCTATTTTCTCGGCCTGGTCATGGGCTTTCGCAAACGGCCGTTGTGGCTGCCGGTGGTCGTCGCAAGTGCTGCCGCCTCGATCATCGCCTACAAGACAGTCGGATCGCCATGGCACGTTTCCATCGGCGCCGTGGCTGGCGTGTTGCTGGCGGTCATCCTGCCGCCGCACCACAGCGGCGTGGAGACACGGCGATGAGCACGACCTTGTGGATCATCATCGCCGGTGCGATCGCGACCTATCTGACCCGCGTCGGCGGGCATCTGGTGATCTCGCGCTTCGAAAACATCCATCCGCGCGTCGAGGCCGGGCTGAACGCCGTGCCGGCGGCGGTGCTGACCACGCTGGTAGCGCCTGCGGCACTTGGCGCCGGACCGGCGGAATGGGCGGCATTGATCGTCGCCGCGCTGGTCTCGCTGCGCGGCGGGCTGATGACGATGTTCCTGGCCGGCGCCGCCGTGCTGATCCTGGCGCGGCAGTTCGTCGGGTAATCTGACCGGCTGAGCACGCCGCGCTCGGACTTTCCATCTAGAAAATCGTGACAACAGGCACGTCGCCAAAGCGCCAGGTGCGGACTCGCACGAAATGTTCCTGCGAGGTCGCCTTTCTACGGTATCCTCCCGTCCATCTCCGGGAACAGAATGACGCTTTCCTGTGCAGTCGGTTCGTTGCGGGCGCCGATAAAGGTGGCCGGCGTGCTTGCCCGGTTCACGGCAACGTGGAGCACATTGGCCGGAATATAGAGATAGTCGCCGGGATGCACGACGTCGCGAAATTGCAGTTCATCGCCACTCCACATCTCCAGTTCGTCTCCGCTCAGCATATAAAATGCCGTTTCGTGGCGGGCGTGAACGTGGGCCTTGGTCCGTTTCCCCGGCGGGATTGAGGCGACGCCAAGCCAAAGGTCCTTGGCTCCGACAGTCTCCGAGCTGATTCCCGGCAAATAGTCCGATCCCTGTTCGGCCCGATAAGCCTCGCCACCCCTGACGATTACAGCCTTTCCATCGCTGGGCGCAGCACTGTCTGCTGCTGCCGGTTGCTTCAACATTTCGACCTCCATTTGTGTTAGTCTGTACAAACGGCCAAAATGACCGCAGGTCCGGCCGAAGTCTTTAAAGGGAGGCGAAAAGTTCCGAATTCTTCCGAAGTCGGTAAGCGGAATGTCCCAGCACCGCGATGCTTAGCGTTCGGCCCGTTCGTACTCGACATGCTGCGCGGGGCGCTTGTTCGCGAGGGTCGGCCAGTTGCGCTCGGGCAAAAAAGGCTTGTTGTTGCTTCAAGCCCTGCTGGAGGCGCCCACTCAAGCTTTGAGCAAGACGGCACTCATGGAAGCGGCTTGGTCCGATGCCGTTGTCGAGGAAAGCAATCTCACTGTGCAGATCGCCGCCATGCGCAAGCTGCTCGGGCCACAGCCGGACGGCGGCGCGTGGATCGCCACGGTTCCTCGCACCGGGTATCGTTTTGCCGGCAGCGTTCGCGTACTGGACAGTGCTGCAGACGGCGAGCTTCCCAGCCAGCCGACGAGTCTTCCCGAAAGACCGTCCATCGCGGTCTTGCCGTTCGCCAATGTAAGCGGCGACAGGGAGCAGGCCTATCTGGCTGACGGCATCACTGAGGACATCATCACAGCGCTGACGAGGTTCCGGTGGTTTCGGGTGATCGGGCGCGGTTCCAGCTTCGTCTACAAGGACAAGCCCGTCGACTCCAAACAGGTGGCCCGCGAGCTTGGCGTCCGTTATGTGCTGGAAGGCAGCGTGCGCCGGTCCGGCCATCACATCCGGGTCTCGACGCAACTGGTCGATGCGGCCTCGGCCAATCAGATCTGGGCCGAACGATACGAGATGGAACTGACGGAGGCGTTCGCCGTCCAGGATGCAATAGCCGAGCGGGTGGCTGGGGCGATCGAGCCCGAACTGCTCAAGACGGAGTCGCTTCCAGCCGCTGCCCGCAGCAGCGGAAATGCGACGGCCTGGGACCTGGTGCGGCAAGGTACCTGGCATTTTCATCACGTCGGCCAGCAGACGCACTTGAGTGCCCGCAAGCTATTCCGGGAGGCATGCAGGCTCGACCCTGAACTCGCCGAGGCCCATCTCTGGCTCGGCCGCGTCAGCGCCGGCATCGTCGCTTACGGCTGGAGCGACAAACTGGCACAGGATATCCGGGAAGGCCTGGATGCAGCCCTGAAGGCGATTAGGCTCGACGAGAAGAACCCCTATTCGCATTACGCGCTGGCCATCTGCAGCATCTACGCCAATGCGCCGGAGCAGGCCATTCTTGCCGCGGAAAGGGTGATCGAGATCAGCCCAAGCTTCGCCCTTGGCCATCTGGTGTTGGGAATGGGGCAGTTTTTTCGC
This sequence comes from Mesorhizobium sp., assembly GCF_004962245.1. Taxonomy (GTDB): domain Bacteria; phylum Pseudomonadota; class Alphaproteobacteria; order Rhizobiales; family Rhizobiaceae; genus Mesorhizobium. The sequence goes on from NZ_SUHQ01000007.1 coordinate 138,999, forward strand.
GGCAGCGCATCCGAAGCGATAGCGCCGCTCGAACACGGCCTTATGTTGAACCCTCACGATCCTCAGAACTTCGTCTGGTTCAATGTTCTGGCGCTCGCCTATCTGTTTGCAGGACAGACAAACGAGGCGCTTGCCGCAGCCGTCAAGGCGCGCAAGATCGCTCCGGCATGGCGGCCTACTCAAGAAACACTCGCCTGCTGCTACGTTTCGCTCGGCCGCCTGCCGGAGGCCGAATCGTGCGTCGAGCTGATGCGGGACATGGAGAATCCTGCAGGCGATGCCTTGGCGCCGCTCAGGCTGCGCAATCCACATTGGGCAGACGAGATAGCGCATCTGCTGCTGGAATGCGGGAGGGCAGCGCCGAACTGAAGCGATTGCCCTGGGCCTAGCACATTTGTTCTTGCTTTGTGCTCTCATGGTGCTGATTTGCGCCGATGACCCGCCGCCGAGGCGGGTTTTTGTGTGCTCCCCCAATCTCAACGAAGGTCGCCACCGCCGCTACTGCTTGAGGTCGTGCGGCAGCGGTGCGGTTGCCTGTTCCAGCCAGGCCAGTGTCTCGCCGTCGAGCATCGGTCCGATCTCGGCCAGCACGCGCGCGTGGTATGTGTCGAGCCAGTGCAGTTCGTCGCGGGTCAAAAGGTCGGACCGCACCAGCCTGGTGTCGATCGGCGCCAGCGTCAGCGTCTCGAAGCCGTGCATGGCGATGTCGCCGCCCTCGATCGGCTCAGCCGGTGTCACCAGGACCAGGTTCTCGATGCGGATGCCGTAAGAGCCTTCCTTGTAGTAGCCGGGTTCGTTGGAGACGATCATGCCGGCGAGCAGCTTTTCAGTGCCGGTCTTGGCGATGCGCTGCGGCCCCTCGTGCACGGCCAGATAGGAGCCGACCCCGTGGCCGGTGCCATGGGCGAAATCGCAACCGTGTTTCCACAGCGCCAGCCGCGCCACGGCATCGATCTCGGAGCCGCGCGTGCCCGGGGGAAAGCGCAGCATGGAAATGCCGATCATGCCCTTCAACACCAGCGTGAAGCGTTCGCGCATTTCCTCTGTCGGCTGGCCGATCGGCACGGTGCGGGTGATGTCGGTGGTGCCGTCCTGGTACTGTCCGCCGGAATCGAGCAGGAACAGCTCGCCATCCCCGAGTTTTCGGCTGGTGGCGCGGGAGACGCGATAGTGCATGATGGCGCCGTTCGGACCGGCGCCCGAGATGGTGTCGAAGGATACGTCGCGCAGCGGCATCTGCGTTTCCTCGCCGGTGCTGCGGCGGCACTTCTCGAGCTTGGTGACGACGGCGATTTCGTCGAGCTTGCCGGGCCTTTGGCGGTCGAGCCAGCAGAGGAGCTTGGCAATGGCGGCGCCGTCGCGGCGATGCGCGGCGCGGGCGCCGTTGATCTCGGCCTGGTTTTTCGTTGCGCGTGGAATGCGGGCGGGATCGGGCGCTGATATGACGGTGCCGCCATTGTCCTCGACCAGCATTCTGAGCTTCTCCGCCGCCAGCACCGGATCCAGTGCGATTCTTGCGCCGCCCTTGGCCAATGCGGCGATCGCTGCTTCGAATTCACCGGGGTCGTGCAATTCGGCGAGCTGCGTCAGATAGGCCGCGACGGTGCGCGAAAATTTACGCTGGTCCATGAAAAGCAGGTGCGATCCATCGGCGGCGAGCACGGCGAAGCCGAGTGCCAGCGGCGTATGCGGCACGTCGCCGCCGCGGATGTCGAAGGCCCAGGCGATCGAGGATGGGTCGGTCAGCACGGCATGGGTGGCGCCATCCTTGCCGATGGCCGACGCCAGCCGCGCCAGCTTGTCCTTGGCCAGTTCGCCGGCAAAGGCGATCGGATGGAGCTCGACCGGTGCCAGTGGCGGTTCGGGCTGGTCCTCCCAGATGGCGTCGATCGGATTCTTCTCGAGCGGCACCAGTGTCGCTCCCGATTTTTCGGCCGACGCCTTCAGCGCTTTCACGTCGCCGATCGTCTGCAGCCAGGGGTCGAAACCAAGCCGCACGCCCTTGCCGAGATTGTCCTTGATCCAGGTGGCGGGCGGATTGTCGACCAGGCTTTCGATCGAAAAGATGTCGAGATCGACCTCCTGGCGCACCTGCAGCGTGTAACGCCCGTCGACGAACATGAAGGCGCGCTCGCCAAGCACGATGGCGACGCCGGCCGAGCCGCTGAAGCCGGTCAGCCATTTCAGCCGCGCCGAGCGGTCGGCGACATATTCGCCCTGATGCTCGTCGGCACGAGGCACGATGAAGCCATCCAGCCCGTTGGCCGCCAGCCATTGGCGCAGCAGCGCCACACGCGGCTTGCCGACGGCGGGATCCCCGGCGGAATCAAAGGTCTGGAACATGGGGCCTCCTCGGATGCTGGTGTGACCGTAGCGCATGAGTCCGATTTTTGGAAAGGATCACGCGCAAATCAAAGCGCTGCGGTTTTTATGCCAATGGGATGTGCGGTGCCTGCTGAACGCGGTCCAGCAGCATCGCTTTTGCGCATAGACGCCATGCAGAAACAGCGATTTTCAAACCGGCCAGCAGGGCCTACCTTTTTGGCGTGGAGGAACGAGTCTTATTGCCCTGCAAAGGAGACCATCATGTCCACGATTTCAGCCAGACGCGGATTTTTCAGAAGCGCCATGAACGCTCTTATCGAATCGCGCCAGCGCGAAGCGAGCCGATATGTGAGCGGCGTTCTGCTCGGCTTTGACGACAAAACGTTGAAAGCGCACGGCTACGATCGCGAAGAACTGAAGAAGACGGCAAGGTCGCCCTACGTCTGAGCGAACTTGCGGCTTGCGTTTGAAGGCGCTGCGCGTCACCGCTTGAGGTGAATCGTCACCCAGCCCTCGCGATGCAAGGTCCTGATGTGGCGGAACTGCTGGCCGACATAGGCCGAGACCACCGCGTCGCGCTGCCGGTCGAGAATGCCCGACAGCACGATCGAACCACCCAGGACGGTATGCTTGGCCATTTCGGGCGCGAGCCGCATCAGCGGCCGCGCCAGTATGTTGGCGACGATGAGGTCGAAGGGGCCCCGCACGGCAAAGATCGGACTGTGGAAGCCCGGCGCCGTCACCGTTTCGACGAGTGCCTTGACGTGGTTGAGCCGCGCATTGGCGGCGGCGACCTTTATGGCGACCGGATCGATGTCGGTCGCCAGCACCGGGATATGCGCGAGCTTGGCCAGTGCAATGGCCAGCACCGCGCTGCCGGTGCCGAGGTCGAGCGCGTTGCACGGGCGCTCGCGCCGCACGACCTGTTCCAGCATCTCAAGGCAGCCGGCGGTGGTGCCGTGATGGCCGGTGCCGAAGGCGAGGCCCGCTTCGATCTCGATGGCGAGTTCGCCGCTGTGGCGCTTCCTGCGGTCATGCGCGCCGTGAACGAAGAAACGGCCGGCGCGCACCGGCTTCAGTCCCTCCAGCGAGCGCGTCACCCAGTCGATATCAGGCAGGGCCTCCCGCGCGATCGGCCTCGACAAGTCAAGCCCGGCGAGAATGTCTCTCACGCGCGCCTCGACGGCATCGACGTCGCCGTCGGCATAGAGCGACACTTCGTGGATGTCGCGATCCTCGTCGACCTCCAGCACGGCGATCGGCAGGCCCTCGTCCTCGAAGGCCGTGTCGAACGCCGCGAAGATACGGTCGGCCTCGATCTTGCCGGTGGTGAAATAAAGCCGCGTCTGGGTCATCAAAGGATGGTCTTGTTTGAGCATGATCTTATCCGAAAACCGGTTCCCACTTTTCGGGATCATGCATCAACCTTCCGCCGCCAGCCGCTTGAGCTTGGCGATGGCGGCGTCCGGGCTTTCGCCATAGGCGATGGTGCCGGCGAAATCGCCCCTGGCGTTGAGCAGCAGCACCGAAGCGGTGTGGTCCATCGTGTAGTCGCCGTCGCCCGTATCGACCTTCTTCGAGTAGATGCCGAAGGATTTGGCCATGGCGTGGACTTTGTCCGGATCGCCTGTGATGCCGAGGATGCGGTCGGAGAAATTGCTGATATAGGCGTTCATCACTTCGGGCGTGTCGCGCTCCGGGTCGACCGAGACGAAATAGGCGCGCAGGTTCTTGCCGTCGTCCCCCATCGTCTTCAGCCAGCCCGCCAGTTCGAACAGCGTGGTCGGGCACACTTCCGGGCAATGGGTGAAGCCGAAGAAGACGACGCTGGGCTGGCCGCGAAACGCGGCCTCGGTGACCGGAGCGCCCTTTTGGTCGACCAGCGTGAACGGCGCGCCGAACGGCTCGCCGCTGTAGAAAGGCCTATACGACCAGATGGTCATTGCACCGATCCCAACAGCCATCGCCACGAGGATGCCGACAAGGATAAAGCGCATTACAGGGGAGGCATCGCTGTACATCTAGCGTGCTGCTTTTGAACTGAAGACCAATGAAAAATCTGGGCCTGAAAACGACGACATGCTGAATGCTACTCCGATCTAACTACGGGCAACCATAGTGCTCAAGAGCGCTCACGCAAAGATGCCGCGTTGCCGCAACCGGGGTTATCAAGCGCGGCTGCCGCGACATTGGCTTGTAACCAACCCGCTCCTATCCCACCTGATGTCGGCAAAACTCGAACCGCAGGAGGCTTCCTTGCTAAAACTGATCGGCGGCGCTTTGGCCGCATGCCTTGTCGTCGGTGCCGGTGCGGCTGTCGCCCAGGAGGTCGGCAAGGTCGGCGTCGACTGGCTCGGCAACGACATTATCGTCGAGGCGATCAAGGACCCGAAGGTCGAAGGCGTGACCTGCCACGTCTCCTATTTCGACCGCGGCGTGATCGACCGCCTGCAGAAGGGCAACTGGTTCGAGGATCCGTCCGATTCCTCGATCTCCTGCCGCCAGACCGGGCCGATCACCATCGGCGACATCGACATGAGCGAGGCCGGCGAGGAGGTGTTCAAGCAAGGCATTAGCCTGATCTGGAAGAAGCAGGTGGTGAACCGCATCTACGACAAAGCCAATGAGACCCTGATCTATCTGTCGCATTCGCGCCAGGTGCAGGACGGTTCGGCGAAAATGTCGGTCACCACCGTACCGCTCTACGGCCAGAACGTTGTGTGGACCAACGGCAAGCCCAAATAAGCTCTGGCAACAGTTCACGGACGATTGGTCCCGCTTGCGGGACCAATCGCTCGGGCGTAAAGCCGCCGGCATGGATCGTCCCGAAAATCTCGTCGCCAAGGATTCCGAGCCGCGCATTCATCCGACCGCGGAATTGAAGGGGTGCAAGCTTGGGCGCTACGCCTCGATCGGCGAAAGGGTCATCCTGCGCGAGGTGTCGGTCGGCGACTTCTCCTATTTCGAGCGCCACGCCGAGGCGATCTACACGACAACAGGCAAGTTCTGTTCTATCGCCGCCAACAGCCGCATCAACGCACTGGAGCATCCGGTGGAACGGCTGACCCAGCACAAGGTCAGCTACCGGCCGAACGAGTATTTTCGCTGGCTGGGCGTCGACGCGGCGTTCCGGGAGCGGCGGCGGGCGCAAACCGTCAGCATTGGCCACGATGTCTGGATCGGCCATGGCGCGGTAATCATGCCTGATGTAACCATCGGCAATGGCGCGATCGTCGGCGCCAACGCGGTGGTGACGCGCGATGTGCCGTCCTATGCCATCGTCGCCGGCGTTCCGGCCAGCCCGCTGCGGCAGCGTTTCGCCGCGGATGTTGCCGCGCGAATCGAACGTCTCGCCTGGTGGGACTGGCCGGTCGAAAAACTGGCCAGGGCCATTCCCGACATGCAGGCAATGCCGATCGAGGCCTTTCTCGATCGTTGGGAAAACGACAGCCCGTGATTTTTTGCGGCCGCGTGCACGTCTGTGTCGGTGAAATCCGTCCATTCAGGGAACCTGGAGCGGTGGCCGGATGTTTCTACCTGCCATGATCGAGAAGCATTTCACGAAGATCGCCAACTACGTCGCCCATCTCGCCGGTCTGCCGTCGACATTTGCCATCTGCTGCCTGATCATCACAGCCTGGGCGATAAGCGGGCCGATTTTCGGCTTTTCGGACACCTGGCAGCTCATCATCAACACCGGCACCACGATCGTCACCTTTCTGATGGTATTCCTCATCCAGAACACCCAGAACCGTGATGGCGCGGCGATCCAGACGAAACTCGACGAGCTGATCCGGGCCGGCAAAGCCCACAACACCTTTATCGGCATCGAGCACCTGACCGAATCCGAGGTCGAGGAGATTCGCGCCAAGTGCGAAGAAGCGGCGAAGCGCCATGACCGGAAGATCGCGGAGAATGCCGTCAGGAAAGCCGCGGCGCGAAAACGCGGATCGAAGACGCGCGCGGCGTGAGCGTCAGCTTTCCATGAACGCCGCGAAAGCCTCCTTATGGTCCGGGTGCCAGCGCGACAGAGCAGGGCGGTTTTCGATGATGTCGCCGATCGCCCAGGCCATGCGCTTTTCGTCCATAGGCCGCGTCGCCTCGTTGTCGGGACACAGGATGTAGAAATCGCCACGCACCAGCGCGGCCAGCATGAAGTCGACCACCTGCTCGCCGGTCCACGCGCCGGGGGGCTTTTCGGTCGCACCCTCGGTCAAGCCGGTAAAAGTGAACCCCGGAATGAGCAGATGCGCCGCGACCTTTGCGCCGGGCTCGTTGCGCAGCGCGTGTGCCAGGCCTTCGGTGAAGGTCTTCACGCCGGCCTTGGAAACGTTGTAGGCGAGGTTGCCGGGCGGCGTGGTGATGCCTTGCTTGGAGCCGGTGTTGACGATCAGGCCCGGCCCTCCGGCCGCCAGCATGCGTGGCGCGAAGGCCTCGACGCCATGGACGACGCCCCAGAAATTGATATCCAGCAGCCGCTTCCAGGCGTCGCGGTTCTCCCAGGGCTTGCCGGGATTGTTGCCGACGCCGGCATTGTTCATCAGCAGTGACACGCTGCCGAAGGTGCCGAATGCCTTTTCGGCCAGCCGGTCGACTTCGTCGGCCTTCGCGACGTCGGTGGCGACAGCGAGCACCGCGCTGTCACCGGTGATCGCCGCGACGGCGCGGCCAGCCTCATCGAGCCGCGCGCCGCCAATGTCGGCTAGTACGATTTTCAGGCCCATTGCCGCCAGCCGCTTGGCCGCGGCAAGGCCGATGCCGCTGGCGCCGCCGGTGATGACGGCGACATTGCCGGAGGTAAGCGCGGGCAAGGCGGTCTGGATTTCGACGTCGGCGGTCATGGGCGTAGTGTCCTCGTTCAAGCTGCGCCGAACTTAGCGCGGAGAGGGGCTCGCGCAAGCCCGCTTCGGCGTCCCCGGGTTGACCGCATCGGCAGGCGCTGCGCATGCTGTCCGCCTAAGCAAGGAGATTTACCGATTGACCGACTGGATCGAGATCCTGAAAGAACAGACCGCCACCGGCGACCAGATGAGCCGCGACGTGTCGCAAATGCTCGCCAATCCCGACATCAACGAAACGCAGGTGAAGACGCTGTTTTCGGCGCTCGAAAAACAGGCGGAGTTCGTCGAGAAGCTGCGCATGGCGCTGGAAAAATTCGGTCATGATTTTTCGGTGATCAAGGCTGCCGAGCGGCTGGAGGAGCGCTATGCCGACCTCGCGGCCTCGGTGGCGGAAAAGCTGAAGGCGATGCGAGGATAGGGAGGATAGGAGAGCCTATTTTCCGATCTGCCTCTCGAATCTTCTGTCCGGTACGAACCAGATCATGGCGACCAGGACATAGATTGCTACACCGATCCATTGATTGACGAAGGTCAGCAGGACGGCGGCGATGTAGAGGACCACCGAGATCTTTCCCTTGCGGTCGGTGCCCAGCGCTCTGTGGAAGGCAGTTTCGTTGCTATGCAGCCGGTGCAGCGTGACGACCAGAATGAAGTAGGCGACCGCGCAAAGCCCCAGGACGACACCGTAAACGGCGACAGGTATCGGCGCGAAATGGTTCTCGCCCATAAAGGCAGTGGTGACGGGCATCAGCGACAACCAGAACAGCAGATGCAGATTGGCCCACAGCACGCGGCCATCGACCCGCTGCACTGTGTGGAACATGTTGTGCAAATTGTTCCAGTAGATGCCGACATAGATGAAGGACAGCACGTAGCTGAGGAAGATCGGCCATAGAGGTTCCAGGGCGGAAAAATCCTCGCCATGCGGCACCTTCAGTTCCAGCACCATGATGGTGATGATGATGGCCATGACGCCATCGGTGAATGCCTCGACCCTGCCTTTGCCCATGGTTTCTCCCGCTGCGCCTCACCCAATCGAGGGCATCTTTTTGCTCTAGACCCCACAGGTGGAGAAGGCAAATACGCCACGATCAATCACTGTCGCGCGCGATCAGCTCCAGCGGCCAGACCTCACGGATGATCCGCGCGCCTTCGGTGCCGGCGAAGGCCGGGATCGAGGCCAGCAGCATTTCGGCCAGCCGGCGTCCCATCGGTTCCAGGGGAGGGCGGAAGGCGGTCAGCGCCGGTGAAAAATAGCGGCACAGCGGCGTGTCGACGATGACGATCACCGCAATATCGTGACCGGGCTTGATGCCCATCTCGGCCAGCGCCTTGCAGCCGCCGAGCGCCATGGCGTCATTGTTGAAGATGATGGCGGTCGGCGGGTCTTTGGAGCGCATCACCTGCGGCGTCACTTCGTAGCCGCCGGCCTCGTTGATGAAGCCTTCCGCGATCAGCCCGGGGTCGACCTCGATGCCGTGCCGCCGCAGGGCCTTGCGATAGCCGGCCAGGAACAGATAGCCGAAATTGAGGTTGAGGGACGGGCGGATGGCGGCGATGCGGCGGTGACCGCGCGCCACCAGACGGTCGACCGCCTCGGCTCCGGCCTTTTCGAAATCGAGATCGAGCGACGGATAGGATTTGCCGCCGGAGCGGCTGCGGCCGAGCGTGGCGAAGGGGAAGCCGACCCTGGTCAGATAATCGATGCGCTCGTCCTCGCGTCGCGTCCAGGCCAGCACCACGGCGTCGGCCCGGCGTGTCTCGACGACACGGCGCAGGCGCTCCTGCTGATAGTCGCCCGGCGCGCCCATCACCACGATCAGGTCGAGCCCGCTTTCGGCGAGTTTCGCCTGCAGTCCCGTCAGGAACGGGATGAAGAAGGGCTCGCCATATTGCTGGTCGCCGGGATGCGGCTGCAGCATGAAGGCGATCGAATGGGTCGAGCCGCGCCTTAGGCTGCGGCCGGACTGGTTCGGCGAATAGTTCAGCTTTGCCGCCGCGTCGAGCACGCGCTGGCGCGTATCGGCATTGACATCGGCGCGGCCGTTGAGCGCGCGCGACACGGTGCCGATCGAAATGTTCAGGTGACGCGCTAGGTCGTGGATGCTGGACGCCAAAGGACGGTTCTCCCCCTTGCTTGGCTAGCACCGGCAGCCGCACAGGCCAAGGATAAAGACGATTTTTCGCGAGCGGCCAATTGACATTCTATCCCATCGGGTGTGTTGTCGTAAACGTTTACGGAAAAACGTTTACGGCGATGCCGAAAATGCCGTGACTTCGGTCTGGAGGGGCCGAACGGGAGGAGTTGGATAATGGATGTCGTCCTGGTCGGCTGCGGTGCGATGAGCAAGCAGTGGCTCGACGCCGCAAGGCAGGTCGAAGGGCTCAGGATTGCCGGCCTTGTCGATCTCGACGTGGAAAGGGCGAAGGCGAGGGCGCGCGAATACGAACTCTCCGGCGCCGTCATCGGAACCAGCCTCGACGCGGTGCTCGACCAGACCAAACCCCAGGCCGTGTTCGATGTGGTGGTCCCCGCCGCCAGGCGCGATGTCGCGCTTTCCGCCTTTGCGCATCACTGTCATCTGTTGACCGAAAAGCCGCTGGCCGACAGTCCGGACAATGCGCGCGCCATCGTCGAAGCCGCGCGCCGTGCCGGGCGCATTCACGCCGTTGTCCAGAACCGCCGCTACGTCGCCAATGTCAGGCGCATCAGGCGCTTTCTCGACTCGGGAGCCATCGGGAAGCCAACCAGCATTCATGCCGACTTCTTCATCGCCCCGCATTTCGGCGGCTTTCGCGAGGAAATGGCCCATGTCCTGCTGCTCGACATGGCGATCCACACTTTCGACGCCGCCCGCTACATGGTCGGCGGCGAGCCGGTGAGCGTCTATTGCCAGGAATGGGAACCGACGAATTCCTGGTACCGGCAGGGGTCGTCGGCCAGTGCTGCCTTCGATCTCGGCGGCGGGAAGGTCTTCACCTATGCCGGCTCCTGGTGCGCAAATGGCTTCCGCACCAGCTGGGAAGGCAGCTGGCGCATCGTCGCCGAGCGCGGCAGCCTGCTCTGGGACGGCCATGACGATCTGAAGGCTGAGCTCGCGCTGTCCGTCCGGGACGGGCTTTTCGACAAAACCGAGCCGGTGGACGTGCCGCCGCTCGATCCGGTGGATCGCGTCGACGGCCATCTCGGCATCATCAGGGATTTCATGCACGCCATCGAGACCGGCACCGAGCCGGAAACGCGCGGCACCGACAATATCAAGAGCCTGGCCATGGTCTTTGGCGCCATCGAAAGCGCCGAGACCGGGCGCCGGGTGGCGATCGCAGCGCTTGAGGACGCACAATGATGCCAAACCCGCTTCTCGATATCAGGATCGGCACCATGGTGCGGGCCAACCTCGACGACCCGGCCGCCTATATCAAGGCGATCCTGCCGCTTGGCTTCGAGAGCATCCAGCCCTTCTTCTGGCAGACGCTGGGCGGCAAGGATCTGCCAAGGCTCGCCGGCCAGATCCGCGACGCCATTGGCGATGCCGACGTCGTCGTCTCCTCGCTCGGCGTGTTCGGCAATCCGCTGGAGAGCGGCGATGTCGATCAGGGCGTGCTCAAGGCCTGGGAGACGGTCATCGACAATGCGCATCTGTTCGGCGCTTCCACGGTCAGCGGCTTCACCGGCCGCATCCGCGGCAAGCCGCTGCCCGACAGCCTGCCGCGCTTCCGCGAGGTCTGGGGACCGCTGGCCAAACGCGCCGCCGACAAGGGCGTGCGCATCGCCTTCGAGAATTGCGCCATGGACGGCAACTGGGCCAGCGGCGACTGGAACATCGCCCACAATCCCGACGCCTGGGAACTGATGTTCAACGAACTGCCCGATGAAAATCTCGGCCTGGAATGGGAGCCCTGCCACCAGCTTGTCTATCTGATCGACCCGATCCCGCAGATCCGCAAATGGGCGCCGCGCATCTTCCATGTCCACGGCAAGGACGCGACGGTGCGCTGGGACGTGATCCGCGAGCACGGTGTGTTCGGCCGCCTGCCATTCGTGCAGATGCGCACGCCGGGCTTCGGCGACAGCGACTGGACGCGGGTGATCAGCGAATTGCGGCTCGCCGGCTATCACGGCGCCATCGACATCGAGGGCTGGCACGACCCGGTCTATCGCGGCGATCTCGAGATCACCGGGCAGGTGCGGGCGCTGGACTATCTCAAGCAATGCCGGGGAGGTGCCAGCTACTTGCCGAATCCGGCTTAATGGATCGGCTGGCGGGAGGAGCCGGCCAGCGAGGCATTGCGGCGGAAAGCCGAAGCATTCGAAACCCCCTCGGCTTGCGAGGGAACAAAGGGAGGAACGTGCATGAGCATCGCGATGAGAACGACAGTTCTGCGCTCGACCGTCGTGGCCGCCGCCACGGCGCTCGCCGCCGCAATCTCCACCTTGCCGGCGCAGGCGCTCGACGCGCAATGGTGCAAGGACGTCCATATCCGCTTCTTCGTCGGCGGCGCCGAGGGCGATGCCTTCGGCACCATCGTCTACAATGGCGCCAAGCAGGCGGCGGCCGACCTCGGACCCAAGGTCGACTACATCTTTTCCCAGTGGGACGTCGAGAAGATGGTGCAGCAATTGCGCGAAGCCGTCGCCGTGAAGCCCAACGGCATCGCCATGATGGGTCATCCGGGCGACGCTTCGATCATGCCGCTGGCCGAACAGGCGCACAAGGACGGCATCAAGATGATGTACCAGAACGTGCCGGTGCCGAAAGTGGTGGAAGCGTTCGGCGGCGGCTATGTCGGCGCCCAGCAGGAGCAGCAGGGCCGCGCGCTCGGCGCCGAGGCGTTCAAGCTGGCCGGGCTCAAGGCCGGCGACAAGGCGATCATGATCGGCCCGTTCGAGAACGAGAACCGCGGTGCGCGCGAGCGTGGCACGGTGGCAGCATTGAAGGAGGCGGGTGTCGAGGTCATCCAGCTCTCCTCGCCGCCGAGCGGCGAATGGGCTTCCGACCCCAATCTGGCCATTCCGGTGATCACTGCAGCACTGCTCAACAACCCTGATGTCAAGGCGGTCGGCTATCCCGGCGGGCAGATGTTGGGCAATGTTCCGACTTACATGCAGGCGGCGGGCAGGAAGCCGGGCGATATCTTCAATTTCGGCTTCGACACCAGCCCGCAGATCGTCGAAGGCTTCAAGGGCGGCTGGGTGCAACTGACGGCCGACCAGCAGCCGTTCCTGCAAGGCTATCTGCCGATCCTCAGCCTCTGCCAGCAGGCGGTGCTGGGCCTGGCGCCGATGAATGTCGACACCGGCGCCGGTTTCGTCACGCCTGACAATTACGAGATCGTCGCCGAGCTCGCCAAGCAGGCGCTGCGCTGACCTGTAACCACGGCATGCCGGCCGGGCAGGCCCGGCCGGCAGCCGGAACCAAGCGAGGACAGTCATGGCCGAACGCCTCATCGAACTGCGCGACATCAGCAAGTCCTATGGCCAGGTCTATGCGCTGGGCGGGGTCAATCTCAGCGTCGACCGTGGCGAGGTGGTCGGCCTCATCGGCGACAACGGCGCCGGCAAGTCGACGCTGATCAAGATCCTGTCCGGCGTAGTCAAGCCGACCAGCGGTGAGATCCTCATCCGCGGCAAGCCGGTAACCGGATGGAGTGCCGCGCGCTCGCGCGACGCCGGCATCGAGACGGTGTTCCAGGACCGGGCGCTGGCCGTGCAGCAGACGATCGTGCGCAACATCTTCATGGGCCGCGAGCTCACCGGCTTTATGGGCTGGCTGAAGGTCGGCAAGGAGATCGAGGAGGCGAGCCGGCTGATGCGTGAGATCGGCTTCACCTCGAAAGTGTTCACGCCGCAGTCGATCGTCGGCCAGCTCTCGGGCGGCGAACGCCAGGGCGTCGCGATCGCGCGCGCCATCTACAAGCAGGCCGATCTGATCATTCTCGACGAGCCGACGACGGCACTGTCGCTGACCGAAACCGCCAAGGTCTTCCATTTCGTGCGCCAGGTGCGGGCCAGCGGCCGCTCGATCCTGTTCATTGGCCACAACATCCACCACGTCTTCGACATTGCCGACCGCTTTGTGGTGCTCGATCGCGGCAAGGTCGCGCTCACCGCTGACCGCAGTGAGGTCAAGTCGGCCGAAGACCTGATCAACTTCATGGAAGACGTGGCACATCCCGGCGGATTGCCCGGGTTGCACGACGCAAACGATGCGGGGAGGGCGGTGCGATGAGCAAGACCATGGAACCCGATTTGCAGAGCCCGCTCGGCGGCGCGCATGGCGAAGCCGCCGGGAAAGAGTGGAAACACCCGTCCGACAATTGGCTGCGCGGTTTCATTCTCGACAATCGCGCCGCACTCGGCACGCTTGTCGTGTTCGTCGTCATGATGGCGGTGTTCATGATCGCCAACCCGGTGGTCTTCACCACCTGGTACCTCTACAGTTCGGTGCTGACCACGCTGCCGGTGGCGCTGTTCGTGGTGGTGCCGCTGGTGTTCGTCGTCACCTGCGGAGAGATCGACCTGTCGTTTCCGGCGACGATGGGCTTTGCCTCCTGGGTGTTCGCGCTGGTCGTGCAGGCCGGCTACGATCCGTTCCTCGGCATCGCCGCCGCCATTGCAACGGGCACGCTGCTCGGTTTCCTGGTCGGATCGCTGGTCGTCTATGGCGGGCTGTCGTCGCTGATCGCCACGCTCGGCATGAATTTCCTGCTGCGCGGGCTGATTCAAATCATCAACGAGGGCAAGTCGACCGCGCTCACCAGCCTCGCCGACAGCTGGGCCTACAAGATCTTCTCCAGCCAGATCTATGGCATCCCGGTGCAGATCTTCTGGGCCATCGGCTTCGTCGTGCTGTCGGCGCTGCTCTACAACAGGCATCGTTTCGGCGCGCAGGTGAAGGTGGTCGGCGACAATCCCGACAGTGCCCAGCAGATGGGCATCGACGTCAAGCGCGTGCGGGTCAAGGTGTTCGTCTTCGTCGGCATTGGTGCTGCGATCGCCGGCACGTTTTCGGTGATGATCAACTTCACCTGGTGGCCGACGGCCGGCGATGGCTATCTGCTGCCGGTGCTGGCATCGGTGTTCGTCGGCGGCACGCCAACCTGGGGCGGCATCGGCACTGTGGTTGGCGGCGCGATCGGTGCGGTTACCGTGTCCTTCATCCAGACCGGTGTTGTGGCGGCAGGCCTGAGCGGCTTCTACGTCCAGTTCTTCAACGGGCTGATCATCATCCTGTCGCTGCTCGGCCACAAATGGAACCAGGCGCGGTATCGGTGAGAGGGTTGCTCACACTCCGGTGACAAACCCGTCCAGCACGCGTTTCTGGCCGGCCTTGTCGAAGTCGATGGTCAGCTTGTTGCCGTCGATGGCGGCAATGTTGCCGTTGCCGAATTTCTGGTGGAAGACGCGGTCGCCGACGCTGAAGGCGGACGGCGTGTCGGCGACGGATTTGGCGACCAGCTCGCCCTCGATGGTGCGGCCCTTGATGGACGTGCGACCGGCACCGTAGCCGGAGTCGGTCTCGCCATAGCCGATGCGCTCGACCTGGTGGCCGGAGCGCGAGCCCCAGTTGCGGTCGGTCGCTTCGGTGCGGTTGGCTTGCGCACGCTGCCAGCCCGGCGTCGCATAGGTGCTGGAGAAGGCGCCGGATTTCTCAGTGCCGACATTGTCAAAGCGCGAAGCGCCATAGGGGTTCTGCCTTCCTGCCCCCTGGCCGCCGCGACCGGGGGCAAAGGAACCGCCGCCATAGGCATTGCCATAGCCGCCGTAGGAGTTGCCGCTCTCAGCGACTTCGACATGGGCTTCCGGCAGTTCGTCGAGGAAGCGCGATGGAATGGTCGATTGCCATAGGCCGTGGATGCGGCGGTTGGAGACGAACCACAAATGCAGGCTCTTCTTGGCGCGGGTCAGGCCGACATAGGCAAGGCGGCGTTCTTCCTCCAGACCGGAGCGGCCGCCCTCGTCGAGCGCGCGCTGGTGCGGAAAAAGACCTTCCTCCCAGCCAGGGAGAAAAACGGTCTCGAATTCGAGACCCTTGGCCGAATGCAGCGTCATGATGTTGACGGCGTCGAGCTCGGCGTTCTGCTCGGCATCCATCACGAGTGCTACATGTTCGAGGAAGGAGCGCAGCGACTCGTACTCCTCCATGGAACGGATCAGTTCTTTCAGGTTCTCCAGCCGGCCGGGGGCCTCCACCGAGCGGTCGTTCTTCCACATGTCGGTGTAGCCGCTCTCCTCCAGGATGGTCTCGGCGAGCTCGGTATGCGGCGTTGTCTCCAGTGCCTTTTGCCAGCGCTCGAAATTGGCGGCGACTTCGCGCAGCGCTGCGCGCGGCTTCGGCTTCAGCTCGTCGCTCTCGGCAAGTTTTTCTGCAGCCTCCAGCATCGGGATGCGCAGCGCCCTGGCGGTGTCATGGATCTGGCGGATGGTGGCTTCGCCCAACCCGCGCTTCGGCACGTTGACGATGCGCTCGAAGGCGAGGTCGTCCGCGCCTTGCGCGACGACGCGGAAGAAGGCCAGCGCGTCGCGGATTTCGAGGCGCTCGTAGAAGCGCGGGCCGCCGATGACGCGGTAGTTGAGGCCGAGCGTGACGAAACGGTCCTCGAATTCGCGCATCTGGAAGGACGCGCGCACCAGAATGGCCATATCGTTGAGATTATGCTTCTGCCGCTGGTAGGCCTCGATGGTCTCGCCGACGGCGCGGGCCTCCTCCTCGGAATCCCAGGCGGCGTGGACATGCACCTTCTCGTCGTCCTCGGCGACTTTTTCGGTGAACAGCGTCTTGCCGAAACGGCCTTCGTTGTGGGCGATGAGGTGGGAGGCGGTGCCGAGAATGTGCGCGGTGGAGCGATAGTTGCGCTCCAGCCGGATGATGGTGGCGCCGGGGAAATCCTTGTCGAAGCGCAGGATGTTGTCGACCTCGGCCCCGCGCCAGCCATAGATCGACTGGTCGTCGTCGCCGACGCAGCAGATGTTGACTTTGTTTTCGCTCACGGGCTGTTCCGCGCCTGCCGGCGCGGGCCCTCCGCGGGGGCCTCGCAACGGCTCGGACGGACGGTCGTCCTTGCGGCCGTCGGCCGATTGGAGATTCGTTGCCGAAGGCTTGCGGCCGGCCTCCGGCCGCTGCGCCAGTAGCCGCAGCCACATGTACTGCGCGGTGTTGGTGTCCTGGTACTCGTCGACGAGGATGTATTTGAAGCGCTTGTGGTATTCCTTCAGCACATCCGGATAGGCGCGGAAGATGCGGATCGGATGGCACAGGAGATCGCCGAAGTCGCAGGCGTTCAGCGTCTTCAACCGCTCCTGATAGGCCTTGTAGAGCTCGCGGCCCTTGCCGTTGGCGAAGCTGCGGGCATCGCCCTCGGGGATGTCGGCGGGGCCAAGCCCCTTGTTCTTCCAGCCGTCGATCATCTGCGCGAATTGCTTGGCCGGCCAGCGCTTGTCGTCCAGACCTTCGGCCTGGATGAGTTGCTTGATCAGGCGCACGACGTCGTCGGTGTCGAGAATGGTGAAATCGGATTTGAGCCCGGCAAGCTCGGCGTGCCTGCGCAGCAGCTTCACACCAATTGAGTGAAAGGTGCCGAGCCACGGCATGCCCTCGACATTGCCATCACCGATCAAAAGGCCGATGCGCTGCTTCATTTCGCGCGCGGCCTTGTTGGTGAAGGTGACGGCGAGAATCTGCGAGGGGAAAGCCTTGCCGGTGGCGAGGATGTGGGCGATGCGGGTGGTCAAGACGCGTGTCTTGCCGGTGCCGGCGCCGGCCAGCACCAGAACCGGGCCCTCGGTGGTTTCCACCGCCAGCCGCTGTTCGGGGTTGAGGCCGTTCAGGTAGTCGGGCGCATTGTTGTGGCCGCTGCGGGCAGCCATGGCGCGCGCGGCGATGCCGGACGGGGCCGTGGGCCGCGCATTCGGTTCGTCAAAAAAGGGCATGTCTTCCGAAAAGCCGGACATTATCCCCGAATGTAGTGATTCGGGGACGAAAGGCCAGAAGTGTCTCCGTTTTGTTCTCGATCCAGGCCGCGACTGACAAATCCGGTAGAACACAACCTATAGCGCCGGGCCTGCTTGACAGGCCCCGCGGCCCGGAGAAAGTTGCGGTGGGGTAGGAACGCAATGCGGGGTTGCCCATAGACGCGTCGCGGAGCGCATCAGTCGAAGGAGTATCGTCTTGGCTGTCGTCATCACCTCCCTCATCCTTCTTCTCATTGGCCTGGTGCTCGGCGGCGGTGGCATCCGGCTCGCGATGCTGGGCGGCAGCTGGTACTATGTTATTGTCGGCATCGCCTTCCTCGTCGCCGCCTGGCTGCTCTACAGGCGCAAGTCGATGGCGCTGTGGCTCTACGCGGCGATCGTCATCGGCACGCTTTGCTGGGCGGTCTGGGAAGCCGGCTTCGACTGGTGGGAGCTCGGCCCGCGCGGCGGCATCATCGTGCTGCTGGCACTGTGGATGCTGACGCCGTGGGCGCGGCGGGGCCTCACGGGTCCGGACGGCCGGGCGCCGCTCATCCTCGCGGTGCTGGCATCGATCGGCGTTGCCGGTTATTCGATGACAGCCGATCCGAAGGACATTGCCGGACAACTCAACGCCGACAAGATCACGCCGACCGCCGATCTCGGCGGCAATGTGCCCGCCGGCGAATGGCACTATTACGGCCGCACTGAATACGGCCAGCGCTATTCGCCGCTCGACCAGATCACCGTCGATAACGTCGCCAATTTGCAGCCGGCCTGGACCTACCGCACCGGCGACGTGAAGGGGCCGGACGACGTCGGCGAGACGACCTATCAGGTGACCCCGCTGAAGGTCGCCGATACGCTCTACATCTGCACGCCGCATAATTTCGCCATCGCCATCGACGCCGCGACCGGTGAGGAGAAGTGGCGCTACGATCCACAGGTCAAGCTGGATAAGGACCGCCAGCACCAGACCTGCCGCGGCGTGTCCTACTATGCCGACGCCAAGATCGCCGCCAGCCAACCTTGTGCTGTGCGTATCTATCTGCCGACATCCGACGCGCGATTGATTGCGCTCGACGCCGCGAACGGGCAGGTTTGCCCCGCCTTCGCCGAGGGCGGCACGCTGAACCTGCTCGCCAACATGCCCTATCCGAAATCGGGCTATTACTATTCGACCTCGGCGCCGCTGATCGTTGGCGGCAAGATCATCGTCGGCGGCGCGGTCAATGACAATTATTCGACGGAGGAACCGTCCGGCGTCATTCGTGCCTTCGACGTCGACACCGGCGCTTTGGTGTGGAACTGGGATTCCGGCAATCCGGACGAGACAACGCCACTGGCGCCGGGTCAGACCTATACCCACAACTCCCCCAACATGTGGTCGACGGCGAGTGCCGACGAGAAGCTCGGCCTGCTCTACGTGCCCCTTGGCAACCAGACGCCGGACCAGCTCGGCGCCGGGCGTAGCGCCAATGTCGAGAAATTCTCCTCCTCAATCACCGCGCTCGATCTCGCCACCGGACAATTGCGCTGGGTGCGGCAGACGGTGCATCACGATCTGTGGGACATGGACGTGCCGGCGCAGCCGACCCTGGTCGACATCACCACGCCCAGCGGCGTGGTGCCGGCGCTGGTCGGGCCGACCAAGCAGGGCGACCTCTACGTGCTCGACCGGCGCAGCGGCGAGCCGATCGTCCCGGTCAACGAAGTCCCGGCGCCGGGAGGCGCGATCGAGGGCGACCACACATCGCCGACGCAACCGGATTCGGACCTGAGCTTCAATCCAAAGCCGCTGACCGGCGCCGACATGTGGGGCATCACCATGTTCGACCAGCTGGCCTGCCGGATCGAATTCCAGGGCCTTCGCTACGAGGGTCGCTATACGCCGCCTTCGGTTCAGGGCTCGCTGATCTATCCCGGCAATTTCGGCACCTTCAACTGGGGTGGCGTCGCCGTCGATCCGGTGAGGCAGGTGATGTTCGGCATGCCGACCTATCTGGCGTTCAAGTCGCAGCTCATCCCGCGCGATCAGGTGCCGCCGCCGGACGAGGGGCGCGGCAGCGAGCAGGGCTTGAACCGCAACGAGGGCGCGCCCTATGCGGTGGTGATGGGACCGTTCCTGTCGCCGCTCGGCATTCCCTGCCAGGCGCCACCCTGGGGCTATGTGGCAGGCGCCGATCTCAGGACCGGCAAGATCGTCTACAGGCATAGAAACGGCACCGTCTACGACATGACGCCGCTGCCGCTGCCGTTCAAGGTCGGCGTGCCGGGCATCGGTGGGCCGATGATCACGGCCGGTGGCGTCGCGTTCCTGGGCGCCGCCGTCGACGACTACTTTCGCGCCTATGATCTGACGACCGGCAGGCAGCTCTGGCAGGCCCGGCTGCCGGCCGGCGGTCAGTCGACGCCGATGACCTACACGGTCGCCGACGGACGCCAGTTCGTGGTCATCGTCGCCGGCGGCCATGGCTCGGTCGGCACCAAGCCGGGGGACTATGTGATGGCTTATACGCTGCCGAAGTAGGGCACCTACAAATTCTTGTTTTATGCATGTCGTCCCAAAACCTGCGCACTTTTGGGCGACATGCATTAAAGCCCGAGATGGCCTTTCAGGCTGGGCACCGACGCAAGCACCTCATTGGTCAGCTGAGGACCGGCTGCGGTTTCGGCCTGCTGGATCAGCGTCGTGCCGGCCTGACGGACCTGCGCCATGTTGAGGCCGGACGATTCGAGCGCCGCGACGCCGTTGACCAGCGCGCCGGTCTTTGCGCCGAGAACGCCGCCGAGCGCGCCCTGCAGCGACGACAGGAGGCCGCCACCCGAGGCCGCGCCGGGAGCCATGACGTCATATTTCTGGGCCAGGGCGTCGGCGCCCGGGATCCTGGCGAAGAAGCTGGACAGGGTCGTGCCTTCCGCTTCGTGCTCGAGCACCGAGAAAATCGTGCCGACAACCTTTTCCGCTGCCGCCTGGTCGAGGCCGGCCTCCTGGGAGACGGCGTTGACGATATCCTGGACGTTCATGGTCTTCCGCTCGGCCCTGGTTTCAGCCGTTGGTTTTCGAGCGGCTGCCGGCAGGCCGGTGCTGGTTGCTGCGGACCTTGACCGTCGATCGCCTGGTGGCAGTGAGGGCGGCGAACCGCAACGCCAGCAGGGCGGCGCCGACAAGCGTGAACGCGGTTATGAGGATCGGAGTGGGGAAGGTCATGGGCGTTGTTCCTTCTTGTCAGGACCAGCCAGGGTAGGCGAGACCGGCAGCTTATATTGCGGCAGGACCATCAAGAACCATCGATTGCAAAATATGATGAAAGCTTGGTGCATTGGCGTCACGGCGTTCGTGCAGAGACCAGCAGGTAGGCCTTGGCGCCGGTGCCGAAATGACCGGCAACGAGCCGGCAGACGATGTGACGCCGAGGCTGGAGACCGACCGAATTTGCGGAGCGCGCTGCTCACTCATCCGTGACTGGACCATGCGGGCTTCTACCCTATCTTGCGCGGCGGGGGTGTTTCCCGAAGCCGAGGAGAGCGCCATGACAAAATCGACCCCTGCCAGCCCGGCCGTCACGAGACCTACCATCACCCAGGCGATGATCGATGCCTATGACGAATACACGCATCTGACGTTCGACCGGCGGCGCTTCATGGAACAGTTGACCAGGCTTGCCGGATCAGGCGCGGCGGCCGCCGCAATCGCACCGCTGCTGGCAGCGAATTCGGTCCAGGCGGCGATCGTCGCCGAGGACGATTCACGCGTGACGGGCGAGGACATCAGCTATCCCGGCAGCGGTGGCGAGATGAAGGGCTATCTGGTCAAGCCTGCCGGCCAGTCCGGCAAGCTCGGCACCGTCATCGTCGTGCATGAGAACAGGGGGCTCAACCCGCATATACGCGATGTGGCGCGCCGCGTTGCGCTGGAAGGATTCGTGGCGCTTGCCCCGGACTTCCTGTCGCCGCTCGGCGGCACGCCGGCCGACGAAGACAAGGCGCGTGACCAGTTTTCCAAGCTCGATCCGGCACAGACCGTTGCCAATGCGGTCGCAACGGTCGCTTTTCTCAAAGGATACGAGGATGGCAATGGCAAGGTCGGGGCGGTCGGCTTCTGCTGGGGCGGCGGCACCGTGAACACACTGGCTGCCAACGCGCCGGATCTGGCCGCCGCTGTCGCCTATTACGGGATGCAGCCGAAGGCCGAGGATGTGCCGAAGATCAAGGCGGCGCTGCTGCTGCATTATGCCGGGCTCGACACCCGCATCAATGCCGGTATCGACGCTTTCAAGAAAGAACTCGATGCAGCCAAGGTCGATTACACGGTCTATGTCTACGAAGGCGCCAATCATGCCTTCAACAATGACACGTCCGCGGCCCGCTACGACAAGAACGCCGCGGATCTCGCCTGGGGACGGACGAGCATCTTCCTCAGGCAGAAGCTGGCCTGATCAGTCGTTCACCGATCTATGGCGCCGGTCTGTGAAAAGCGACGCCGGCCACCACCAGCGCGATGCCGAGGCAATCGGTAGGGCTGGGAATCTGGCGGAGCACAACGACGCCGATCAGCGTGGCGGTGACCGGCAGCAACGACAGCATCAGCGCGTAGCTCGATCGCGGCAGCCGCGACATGGCAAGCTGGTCGCAGATGTAGGGGATGACCGACGAGCAGATGCCGACGCCAATGGCGGCGACGAGCAGCGGCGGCGCCGAGAAAGCTGGCAGCGCATCGGTGAAACCGATCGGCAGCACGATGAGGAAGGCGACCGCCATGGCGGCACCCAGGCCGGCAATGCCGTCGCTGGCACCGGCACGGGCGACGCGATGGCCAAGCACGATGTAGCCAACGAACAGCGCGCCGTTGAGAAAGGCCCAGAACAGGCCGATCGGGTCGCTTGACCATTTGACATCGATCAAAAGCAAGGTGCCGATGACGGCGACGGCAAGGGCCGCGAGATTGCGCGGGCTTCTGACGCCGACAAGCGCGACACCGATGGTGCCGACGAATTCGATCGCCGCAACCAGCGAGATCGGCAAGCGGTCGAGCGCCAGGTAGAAGGAGCAATTCATCACGCCGAGGCAGGCACCAAAGGCGAGAAGCAGCCGTCGCGTCGGCCGGTCGGCGCGGACGAAAACCGTCCACGGCCGGGTCATTGGCGCGAAGACGAGGGCGGCCGTGACGATGCGCAGCCATGCCATGCCGAGCACGCCGACATGCGGGAAGAGCAGCACGGCGAAGGCCGGCCCGAGATAGTGGAACACGGCGCTGACACCGAACCAGACATGGGGCGGCAGCGAGGTCGCCAGCTTGCCAAATGCCGGGCCGGCGAGGGCCGGGATTGCTGCTGGGGCTTGCGCTTGATCATCCATAGGATCATTATCGCAGGCAGTTTTTCAGCTTTATATGGCTGATGGCCAACCAAATAGATGGTTTTGTTTCCAATACAAAGGAGTTTTCGCTGAAACGCCTTCGAAGCGAAAATATCGACCTGGATGCTGCGGATTTGAAAATCCTGCGCCTGCTGGAAAAGGATGCACGCACCAGCACCGCCGTACTGGCGCGCTCGGTCGGCCTGTCGGCACCGAGCGTTGCCGAGCGCATCCGGCGGCTGCATGAGAGCGGCGTGATCGAGGCCTATACGGTGCGGATCAGCCCGGCCGCGCTCGGCATGAAGCTGTCGGCATGGCTGCGGATCAGGCCGGTGCCGGGACAACTGGCCGTGGTGGCCGAGATCATCCGCGACTTGCCGGAGATCGCGCAATGCGACCGGGTGACCGGCGAGGACTGTTTCATCGCGCTGGCGCATGTCAGCTCGGTGGCCGAACTCGAACGGGTGATCGACCGCATCATTCCGTTTGCGATGACCAATACCGCAATCATCCAGTCGTCACCGGTGGTGGCGCGTTCGCCGCTGGAGGCGGTGAAGCGGCTGCCTTGACGCTTGAGATGAAGCGGTCTTTCGTCAACACATCATCATCTTAATTTTAATTGGAAATCGTCACGCCGCCCCTCATCGCCCTGCCGGGCACTTCTCCCCGTATAGGGACGGGGAGAAGGACGCCTTCGCGACGGATTTCGCCAATCTCAAGCGTTGCAGAAAGAGCGCCAAGGCTGCGGCAAGCTCCCTTCTCCCCGTCCCTATACGGGGAGAAGGTGGCGGCAGCCGAATGAGGGGCGGCGCAAACATCCCAGAAAAATGCAACCGAAGGACGAGCCTATTTCTTCCCGCACCGATCAAGCATGCCCGCGTTTCATCCGCGCCTGCTTCAGGATGGCGCGCCAGCGAATCATGGCGAAAGGGATCGGCTCGTTGTTGTTGGCGATGTGAAAAATCTCGTTGTTGAGGTTCTTCAGCGAGCGCCAGAAATCATAGTCGGTGATGCGTGGGTCGGCCGCCAGCCTGTCCGCCTCGACTTTGATGTCGGTTTTCATGCACCTTCCCCGAACCGCTTCAGCTCTGCCCCCCGTATCAATCCGATGCGGAGGGTTTTCCAACGCCGCGCTGAGTCGTTCAACGCCTCAATTCGGCTTGTTCACGTTAAAACCTTGGTAAGGTTAACGGCGGTCCTACTGCGGTTCAAGCGTCTTGCGGCGAATACCGATGGAACGGCCGGCGCGCTCGGGCATCGGCAGCGCCGCGTGGGCGGCGCGCATCGCCTCGACCTTGGCCAGAACATCGGCGGGGAAGGGCGCTACCTTCGGTCCGGACATGTCGACATGCAGCGACAGTGATTCGGACGTGGCGGCGAGCCAGCCGTCGATGTGGCGGATTTCCTGGTAGGCCCTGAGCCGCTTGTCGTCATGGTCGAGAAGCTGGAAGGAGACGTTGACCTTATGGTCGAGATGCAGTTCCTGGACGTAGCACACATGGACTTCCGCCGTGTAGATGGTCAGCCGCCGCTGCTTCACATAATCCAGCCCCATTCCCATCATCTCGAACGCTTCGTCGGAACAGCGATCGAACAGCACGTTGTAATAGGCCATGTTGAGATGGCCGTTGTAGTCGATCCAGTCTTTCTCGATGCCCATGGCACGAGAGACGAAGGGGGCGGGGATGGACATCAAGAAACTTCCTTCCGGCTGGACAGAGCGTGGTTGGTGAGACCTAGAGCGACGTGCGTCCAATTGGACGCACAAAGTACGCTCTAGGACTTTTGAATCTTCGCATCGTGCTTTCTGAAAATCGATTCCGATTTTCAGGCCGATGCGATAAGCATCCATAAATCCATAACAAGGGTGGGCGCTGGTCCATTCGCGGAGGAATCGATGGCTCTGAGCGACCTCAATCCGGTCGAACGCAACGAGGAAGGGATTGCCGCGGTGCTCGGCATCCTCAAGCAGCGGCTCGGCGAGCGGTTCCAGACCGGCGAGGCGATCCGTGCCCAGCACGCCCATACCACCACCTACATCCCGACCCAGGCGCCGGACGGCGTGGCGTTTCCGGAGACGACGGCGGAGGTGCAGGAGATCGTGTCGGCCTGCGCCGCGCACCGCGTGCCGGTGATCGCCTTCGGGGTTGGTTCCTCGCTGGAAGGCCATACCAACGCGCCGGGCGGTGGCATCTCCGTCGATACGTCGCGGATGAACCGCATCCTCGCGGTCAACCCACAGGATCTCGATTGCACCGTCGAGCCCGGCGTGACGCGCGAGGATCTCAACCGGCATTTGCGCGACACCGGCCTGTTCTTTCCGATCGATCCGGGCGCGAACGCGTCGCTCGGCGGCATGGCTGCGACGCGGGCGTCGGGCACCAATGCGGTGCGTTACGGCACGATGCGTGAGAATGTGCTGTCGCTGACGGCGGTGATGGCCGACGGCGAGACGGTGACGACCGGCAAGCGCGCAAAAAAGAGCTCGGCCGGCTACGATCTGACACGGCTGCTGATCGGCTCTGAAGGCACGCTCGGCATCATCACCCAGCTAACCCTGAAGCTGCAGGGCATTCCGCAAGCGATTTCCGGCGGCGTTTGCCCGTTTCCAAGCGTCGAGGCGGCGTGCAACGCGGTGATCGCGACGATCCAGATGGGCATTCCGGTGGCGCGCATCGAACTGGTCAATGCGCTGCAGATGCGGGCGATGAAGAGCTATTCGAAGCTCGACTATCCCGAAAGCCCGTGCCTGTTCGTCGAGTTCCATGGCAGCGACGCCGGCGTTGCCGAGCAGGCCGAGACCTTCGGCACGATCGCCGAGGACTATGGCGGTGGACCGTTCCTGTGGACCAGCGTCGCCGAGGAGCGGACGAAACTGTGGAAGGCCAGGCACGACGCCTACTGGTCGTCGCTGACGCTGCGGCCGGGCGCCAAGGGGCTTTCGACCGACGTCTGCGTGCCGATCTCGCGCTTTGCCGAATGCGTCACGCAAACCGAGGCCGACATCGCCGAAATGGGGCTGATCGCGCCGATCGTCGGCCATGCCGGCGACGGCAATTTCCATGTGCTGGTGCTGATGGACGCGGACGATCCGAAGGAAATCGAGATGACGGAAGCGTTTGTCGCACGGCTGAACATGCGGGCGATCGGCATGGATGGAACCTGCACCGGCGAGCACGGCATCGGGCAAGGCAAGGTCGGCTTCCTGCGTCATGAACTCGGCCACGGCGTCGACATCATGCGCACGATCAAGCAGGCGCTCGATCCGCTCAACATCATGAACCCTGGGAAGATCTTGCCGGGGGCCGGCCACTAGATGCCGACGGCCGAGACGCTGCTGGCGATAGACTTACCGCTGTCATCCGCCGGCGCCCCTCTGCCTCACGTCTTCGCAGATGAAGGCAAGTTGCTCGTTGCCTATCTCATCGACAGACCGAATCCATCGTTCGATGGCACGAATCCGCGTTCGGTTTCAGCTGTGACAACCAACCAGTCCGTCGCGATACTGACGGCAGACCCCTACCTGGCCTTTCAGTTCGGCCCGCCGAATGACGAAGCCATCAGCGGGCACCGTCTGTATGGGCAAGGCTTGCGGCCAAATGGGGCATTCGAAGTTCTCAACTCATCGTGGATCGCTTCCCTGGAAGATGCAAATCGGGTTCACTCGTCCCACAGGCCAGAACTGTTTTCAGACTACCGGCATCTCATCCTGACGTTCCACGACTCGACGCTTGAGTTCATCGCTGAGAGTTTTTCGAGCAGCCTTCACGAAGGGGCGGTCTTGCCTACGTTGATGGAGGCTGTCGGACACCGTGCTCCGGTGCACCACATCAACCCGGTTCGCTTTCTTGACCGACTTTGGCGACGCAGTTGATCCTTCAAGGATTTTCCCTGCTTCGATCGCGCCCGCAAGCGCGTCCAAAGGGAAATTGCCACTTTATCGACACGCGGATGCAGGTAGAGTGCGGCTGATTTCAATCAACTGTTCCGGAGCTGATGCTCGCACGCCTGTTCGTGATCTTTGGTGGCCTTTTCGTGCTGGTGCTGTGTGCGGCGCTGGTGGTGCCGTATTTTATCGACTGGACGGGCTA
Organism: Mesorhizobium sp.; assembly: GCF_004962245.1. GTDB lineage: Bacteria > Pseudomonadota > Alphaproteobacteria > Rhizobiales > Rhizobiaceae > Mesorhizobium. Next base: position 165,566 of record NZ_SUHQ01000007.1, read on the forward strand.
CCGTGCCGATTTCGAGCGTGAGGCGAGCGCCATTCTGGGCCGCAAGGTCACCGTTCAGGGCGACGCGACGGCGAAACTGCTGCCGTTTCCCTCGGTGACCTTCTCGAACGTCACTGTCGCCGGCGGCCCCGGTGGCCAGCCGGCAATGACCGTCGAGACCTTTTCGATGGATGCCGAACTGGCGCCCTTCCTGAGCGGCGAGGTGTTGATCTTCGACATGCGGCTGGTGCGGCCGAAGGCGACGATCGACATCGCCGCCGACGGCACGGTCGACTGGGCGATACGCCCGTCCTCGCCCTTCGATCCCAGCCAGATCTCGATCGAGAAGCTGACGGTGACGGACGGACAGATTGCGTTGCGCCATGCCGCCGGCGGGCGCAGCCATCTCCTTTCCGAGATCAATTCGACGATCTCCGCCAAATCGCTGGCTGGACCTTGGCGGATGGATGGTTCGCTCCGGCTCGACGGCCTGCGCAGCACGGTTATCGCTTCCACCGGCAAGGCCGGTGGCGACGGGCAGATGCGGGTTCGGCTCAAGGCCGATCCGGACGCCTTTCCGCTGGTCATCGAGGCCGACGGCAATGCCGGTATCGTCAACGGTGCCGCGACCTATTCGGGCCAGTTCAAGGTCGCAGGTCCCGACAAGGATGGCGCCGACAGGGGCTCGGCGCAGCCTAACGGCATCGACGGTAAGGCGATGAAGGCCAGCGCCAGCAAGCCGGAGCCGGGATTCAGGCTGAACGGCAAGTTCTCGCTCGACCACCAGAAGCTTGGCGTCGACGAATTCCGCTTCGAGACCGGGCCGCTCGACAATCCCTACACCGCCGACGGCAAGGCTGCTGTCGACCTTGGGCCGAACCCCCACTTTTCGATCGAGGCCGATGGCGCGCAGGTGCAGTTCGATGAAGCTGTCGGCGCCGCAACCGGATTGACTCTGTCCGAGCGTGTCGCGGCGCTGGAGCAGGCACTGCACGATCTGCCCAAGCCGACCATGCCAGGTACCGTCGAGGTGAAGCTGCCGGCGGTGTTGGCCGGCGATACAACGGTTCGCGATGTGCGCCTTTCCGCCGAACCGGCCGACGGCGGCTGGTCGGTGAAGTCGCTGGCCGCGACGCTCCCCGGCCGCACCAAGCTGGAAGCAAACGGCATGCTCAGCGTCGAGGATCATTTCGGCTTCACTGGTTCGCTGCTTCTGGCCGTGGGGCAGCCTTCCGGCTTTGCCGCCTGGTTGTCGAAGGATGTCGACGAGGCGATCCGCCGGTTGCCGGCCGCCGGCTTCAAGGCCGAGGTCGAGCTGAGCGAAAAGCGCCAGGCCTTCAGCGACCTCGAGCTCGTTCTCGGCAAGGCGAGATTTTCCGGCCGCATCGATTCCAGCCAGCCCGACGACGCCAGACCGTCGGTGCTGATGCGGCTCGAAGGGGGCGAGCTCGATGTCGACGGCCTCGCCGCCTTCGCCTCGATCTTCATCAGCGACAAGGGCGCCAACCGTTTTTCCGACCGCGATCTCGATTTCCAGATCAAGGCCGGGCCGGTCAGTGCCGGCGGGCTGACCGCCGATACGGTCGACACGGCGCTGAGATTGCGCGACGGGCTGCTCGAAATCGACCGGCTTTCGCTCAGTGGGCTTGCCGGCGCCTCGATCAGCGCCACCGGCCGGATCAAGGATTTCCCGGCGAGCCCGACCGGTAAGCTCGATGCCTCCGTGGTTGCCGTCGACCTCAAGCCATTGGTGGACGTGGCGGCGCAGCACTATCCCGACAATGCCGTGCTGAAGGGACTGGCGGCACGCGTGGCGGCCTATCCCGAGCTGTTCCAGGATGCGCGCATCGATCTGGTGACGAGTGCCGCTGCCAATGGCGATGGCACGACAGGGCTCGCGGTCAGCGCGCAAGGCAAGGCCGGCGGCTCGGCGTTTTCGGCGTCGCTGTCCGGCAAAGGGGTGGCCGATCGGCTTCTCGAGGCGCCGGTAGCGCTGACCTTCAACGCCAGGAATGCCGACGCCACAGCACTTCTGGCGCTTTACGGTCTGCCGGCGCTGCCGCTCGGCATGCTTGGCGAGGCGACCACCGATGTCTCGGCCAAAGGCACGCTTGGCGGCGGCATGGCGACGAGCTTCGACCTCGCCGGCGACGACTTCAAAGCCAGCTTTGACGGGACGGTCGCCGGCACGCCACAGGGCCCCACCGCCAAAGGCAAGGTTAGCCTGGAAGCCGCCGACATCGAACCGTGGCTGATGACGACAGGCGTCGGCCTGCCGAGCATGGGGACAGGCATGTCGACGTGGCTTGCGGCCGACGCCGACTTCGGCAGCGGCCTTCTGGTGCTGTCCGGTCTCAGCGGCGCCATCAACGAGGCGGCGGTTTCCGGTGACGTCAATGTCGACATCAAGGACGGGCTGCCGCACCTTGCCGGCGCGCTGGCGCTCGATGAACTGGATCTTGACCCGATGGCGGTGACGCTGTTCGGCGACCAGGCCTTCCTGGGCGCCGGCCGAGCCTGGCCGACTGCCCCATTCAGCCAGAAGTCCAGCCTGCCGTTCACCGCCGACCTCGACCTGACCGCGGCATCGCTGGCCGTCGGCCCGCTTGCCACGGTCTATGACGCGGCGCTGGCGCTGAAGCTCGACCTGGAAGGCATCCGGGTTTCGGACCTCAAGGCAAAGTTCTCCGGGGGCTCGCTTTCCGGGTTGTTCGAGCTGAAGAACAATGACGGCACCGGGCTTTTCTCCGGCCAGATGAAACTTGCCGGCGCCGATCTGGCGACCGTGCTGCCGCAGGCCGGCATCAGCGGCAGCGGCGATTTCTCGGCGGCGCTTTCGACCAGCGGCAAATCGGTGGATGCGATGGTTGCGGCGCTGTCCGGTTCCGGCACGGCAGCGCTGAATGGCCTGACCATTGCAGGCGTCAATCCCGACGCCTTTGGTGCCTTCATCGCCAAGGCCGATGCGATCGGGCGCGATATCGATGCGGCCAAGACCGCCGGTTTCGCGCCGCAGATCGCCGCGGACGGCAGTTTTCCGGCCGGGGATACCGACGTCGCCTTCACAATTGCCGGCGGCACGCTGAGGGCGCCGCCGGTCAAGCTCGAAAATCCGGCGGCGGCGCTGTCCGCCGACATCACGGCGGACCTGAACGCCAGCACGGTCGCCGCCAGTGGTTCGATCACGTATCGGCCCGGCGACGAAGCGCTGGTCGGCTCCGATCCGACTGTGAATTTCAGCGTCGGCGGGCCATTCGGCGCCGCGAGACGGAAATTCGACAGCGAACCGCTGGCCCAGTTCCTGACCCAGCGCGCGCTGGAAAAGGAGCAGCTGCGGGTCGAGGCCATGCAAGCGGCGCTGCTTGAAAAACAGCGACTGCGGCGCGAGGTGCGTTACTACGCGGCCCTGCAAGCCGAGCGTGACAGGGCAGCCGAGGAATTGCGCAAGCAGCAGGAAGCGGCGCGGCTGCAAGCCGAGGCCGATGCCAGGGCGAAGGCAGAAGCCGAGGCAAGGGCTCAAGCCGAGGCAAAGGCTCGGGCCGAAGCAGAGGCAAAGGCTCGGGCCGAAGCCGAGGCGAAGGCCAGGGCGGATGCGCAGGAGAGGGCTGAAGCCGAGGCCAAAGCCAAGGCCGAGGCGGACGCAAAGGCCAAGGCGGATGCCGAAGCGAAGGCCGAGGCGGCGCGAAAGGCGGCCGACGAGGCGGCGAAGGCCGAAGAACAGCAACGCCAGAGGGCGGAAGAGGCGATGCGGATCGCTTCGGAAGAAAAGGCAAAGCTCGACGCCGAGCGCAGGGCTGCCGCGGCGCGAGCGCAGGAGCGCGCGCCTCAGCCGCCGGCCAATGACAGCCCGCCGCCAGCAGAATCCGCGCCAAAGCTTGAACCTTCGGCGATCGACAATCTGCTGAAGTCGCTGGGCGGCGGATAGCTCGGTCTAGAGCATGCGCCGTTCCATCCCGACAGAAACGGATGGGCTCTATCTGCTTGTTTGACCATGATCTTATCCGAGGCTCCCACTCTTCGCTGACGCGGGGCCTTCGGTTCGGGATCGTGATCTAGAAAGAACTTTTCGTCCCTCGCTTCGCCCAATCCAAGACGTAGAGCCGGAGCGCCGAGGACAGGTTGGCATCGCGCGGCCGGGCCTCGTCGATTTCGGCGACGAGGCCGGCGAGCGTCAGTTTTCGCGCAGCCGCAATGGCGACGAGATCGTCGAAAAAGGGCTTTTCGAGCGAATAGCTGGTGCGATGGCCGCGAATGGTCACCGAGCGCTTCTCGACCGGGCTCACCGGACGCTGCTCATTCCATTTCAAGCATCGGATTTATCCGAAAACCGCAATGCACTTTTCGGTCCGATGCTCGGGGGATCCGGATCGCTCGAGGGTTCGCGGCGATGGCCGGCGACGAATTTTTCTGCCTTGTCGGCGATCAGACGGTCACGCTCCCGATCAGCCCTGGAACGGCCGTGCGACGCCCGGTTCTGTTCGGCCAGGCGCTCCCTCTCCGCTCGTGCCTTCTGCTTGCGGGCCTGGCGGAGATTGACGATATCGGCCATGTCGCGCGGCTCGTCGGATCACTTCTTGCGGAAGGCGTCGAGCGACACCACTTCGGCGCCCTTGGCGGCGGCGTCGGTCACGGCAGGCTTCTTTTCGGCCTCAGCGGTCTTCTTTTTCTCAGGCTTTTTCTCGGCGACGACGGCCAGCGGTTCGGAAGCGGGCTGGCCGGCCGGTTCCTCGTCTGCCGAGGTCTCCGTCTTCACGTCGAATTCAAGCTCGAAATTGACGGACGGATCGTAAAAGCCGCGGACGGCCGAGAACGGGATTTCCAGCTTTTCCGGTACGTCGGAGAAGGATAGCCCGACCTCGAAGCCGGTGTCGCTCACCTTCAGGTCCCAATACTGGAACTGGATGACGATGGTCATCTGTTCGGGATAGCGCTCGCGCAAGCGGGAAGACACGCGCACGCCCGGGGCGCCGGTCAGGAACGTGATGAAGAAATGATGGTTGCCGGGGAGGCCGGTGCGCGCGACCTCGGCCAGGACCTTGCGCATGACGCCGCGCAACGCCTCCTGGGCCAGAATGTCGTAGCGGATGTGGTCGTCGGCCATGTGGCTGTCGGGTTCCGTTGAATCGTCCGCATAGCTGTAATCAAGCTTGAGGGCGGCGTAAACCGGATATAGAAGCCGATCGCGCAGATGCGAGGGGGCAATGTCCGAGATTTGATCGCTCAGGCGCCAGTGAGGGGGCTGTGCTCTTGCGCATCGGCTGCCGACTGCCGCTTGCCGAAGGCGCGCAGGAAGGTGCGCACGCCATGTGTCGCCGATTGCAGCACCTCATCGTCATCAGGTGTGCCGCCGAGCATGAACGTCGTCTGCAATTCGGCATTGGCGAGAGCCAGGAACTGGCGTGCCGCGACATCGGGATCCTCGATGTCGAGGAAACCGGCATGGGCGAGGCGGGCGAAACGGGCGGCGATCGCCGGCCATGTCTGGCCCGGTCCCTGTTCGCGCCATTCGGCGAAGAGCTCGGGATAGCGCTCGCCCTCGGTCTGGATCAGCTTGCGCAGGAATTTTCCATCGCGGTTGCAGACACAGTTGCGGTTCATCCGCACGGCGAAGGCGATCAGATCGGCCTCGAGATCCTTCGGCTGGTCCGGAAAGGTGGAAATGGTGGCGAAGATGCCGGCATTGCAGCGCTCGGTGAGGTCGCGGACGATGGCGACGAAGAGGTTCTCCTTGTCGCCATGGTGGTTGTAGATCGTCTGGCGCGAAACGCCGGCCTCGGCGGCAATCATGTCAATGTTGGCGCCGGCGAAGCTCTCGCGGCAGAACACCTTGCCCGCAGCGTCCATAATGGAGACGCGCTTGGCCTCATGGCCGCGTGGCGGGATCGTGTCAGGAGAAACGTTGAGCTTCATGAAAACTATATAGAGGTGATTGACGAATTAGACAAGAGTGTCTAAATTTGTGGACTTAACACGAAGGGATTTCGACTCGGTAGTAGAGTCTGAATTTCACGGGATGGAATGTCCTAGGGTTTACGCCGGTCGGTGGCGGCAAACCAGATCTGAAAGAAGCCTGCTATCATGAGTCCTCAATTCTTCCGCATCGCGGTCGTGCTCGGCCTGTTGACCGCCATCGGTCCGTTCGCCATCGACATGTATCTTCCGGCGCTGCCTTCGATCGGCGCGGATCTGCAGGCCAGCACCGCTGCCGTGCAGATGAGTTTGCTGATCTTCTTTCTGTCCATGGGTTTTGGGCAGATCGTCGTCGGGCCGATCTCCGACATGGTCGGGCGCAAGCTGCCGCTCTATGGCGGTCTCGCGCTGTTCATGGTCGGCGGCATCGGCTCGGCGCTGGCACCCTCGATCGAATGGCTGATCGCCTTCCGTTTCCTGCAAGGGCTCGGTGCCAGCGCAGGCATGGCGGTGCCGCGCGCCATCGTGCGTGACCTGCACACAGGCACCGACGCTGCCAAGCTGATGTCGCTCTTGATGCTGGTGTTTTCGGTGTCGCCGATCCTGGCGCCGCTGACCGGTAGCGTCATCATCGAGAATTTCGGCTGGCGTGCCGTGTTCTGGACGGTGACCGGTGGGGCGGTGCTCGCCACCATCCTGCTGGCGACCTCGCTCAAGGAGACGCGGCCGCTCGAGGCGCGTGCAGGCAGTTCGTTCGGCACCGCGCTCTCGGCCTACCGCTTCCTGATGGGCGACCGCAACTTCCTTGGCCTGACGGCTATCGCCGGCTTCGGGATCGCGAGCTTCTTCGTCTATCTGTCGAGTTCCTCCTTCATCCTGATCGGCCATTACGGGCTGTCGCCATCGGTCTACAGCGTGTTCTTCTCGATCAACGCGGTCGCCTTCATCGGCATGTCGCAGTTGACGGGGGTCCTGTCCGAACGGTTCGGGCTGAGGCCCGTGGTGCGGGTCGCGGTGGTCGGCTATGCGACGACAATGGTGGTGCTGTTCGCGGTGATGGCGTCCGGCGTCGACCGGCTCGACGTGATGGCGGTGCTGCTGTTCGTCGGCTACGGGTTCCTCGGCCTGGTGATCCCGACGACTTCGGTGCTGGCCATGGAAGAGCATGGCGCGATCGCCGGTACGGCCTCGGCGCTGATGGGCACGCTGCACTTCGCCATCGGTGCGGTCGCCATGGGTATCGCCGGCGTGTTCTTCGACGGCACGCCGCTGCCGATGGTGGCCGGCATCACGCTTTGCGCGGTGATCTCGTTCATGCTGGCCAAGGTGACGCTCGGCCGCAGGCGGGAGGTTGTCGAAGCGCCGGCGGAGTAGATGCCTTCCAGCGAGAGAGTGAAAAAGGCTGGGTCAGTCCCGGCCTTTTTCATGTCTGGGGCTCAAGTCGCAAGCCTGCCTTGGCGACGACGAATCGCAGTCGCGCCTCGACCGGCGCCAAGGGCAACGGAACCAGCTTATAGCCCAATTCCGTGTAGACACTGGTCAGCGCGTGGTAGGTGCGTTCGGCTTCCTCGAGGGTCTGCTTCCGCTCGTTGTCCTGGCGAAAGATCTCCGGCCATGGTGGTGCGATGAAGACATGACTGGCGTAGCGGAAGCGCTCGGCGGCGTTCCTGACGTGGTCGGGAACCGGCAGGCCAGTGAGGCGCAGATAGCCAAGCGTGTCCGGCGCGCCGCGATCGAAGAAGACCGGATCGTTCTGTTCGAGCGCGGCTCGATAGGAGCGCAGTTCCCAGGACAGCATCAGTTCGGCGAACTGCGCCGGATCGTGCCAGGGCAGGGCCGGCCCTCCGATCGCCGACTGGTCGCGGATGATGCCGCGTCCGGCTTCGGGCGAGGTTGCAAGGCCGGCCGACCGCAAGGCTTCGATCAACGTGGTCTTGCCGGAACCCGGACCGCCGGTCAGCACGAAGAATCGATCGGAATCGTTTTGCATTTTTCAATCCTTTGGATGGATGCAGCCACCCGCATTTGCCAGCAAGACAGCTTCGCGACCGGCAACTGGCGCGGCGCAAGAATCCGGCCAGCAAGCCTGCTGCCGCGACAATATCGAAGGGGAGAAGCGGGAATCGAAGGGGGGAGAAGTGGAGGTTTCTGTTGCCAGGTACCTCCGAACCCCGCCTAGAAGTGCGAACCACTAGGGCTTGAATTGAAGCTATCGCACCGCTTACGCGGCGAGACGTGCTTCCGCATAGTTGTCGTTGGCAACTATAAGTTTAGCCCGATAACGGTGGTACAATGCCGGGCAAAAGTACGATCTTTACACCTTCGTCGATCCTATTTCGCCCCCAGCAAAAGCCGCTCTTCGACAAGAGCGGTTTTTGGTGGAGGCGCCGGGTACCGCCCCCGGGTCCGAACGGCTTATTTCATCGCCTGTTTATCGCCATAGTCGGTCAAGCCGACGATGCGAATATAGGGATCGATCATGGAAAATGAAAGGCCTCAACGGTGCTTTGTCGCTGTGTCAAACAGCATCGCCAAGGGTTGACTTGTGAACGGTCTCAACCGAAGCTTTGCGGCGGTGAGGAGTTACCGACCTAGCGCACATTTTGCGGCAGCGCGCCACAACCCTCATCGACCGGATCCGTGGCGCCGACGAGGGGAAATTTGATGGCCGACTATCTCGCAGACGTGAAGAAATACGATGCCGCGGCAGATGCCGACGCGGTCGCCAAGATCGTGAAGCATTTGGGCATTGCGCTCAGGAACCGCGATTCCTCGCTGGTGTCCTGCACGGATCCCAAGGAACTCGAGCGCGTCAAGGACAACTGGGTTGCCAAGAAGCTCGGCATCGCCGACGGCAGCAAGGCGGACGCGGCCATCGAAAAGACCTGCAAGGCGATGGAGGCCGACAACACCAAGAGCCGCGTGACCTTCTACTACCTCGTCGCCAAGGACCTGGGCAAGCTCGCCAGCCTTTGACAATCATCCTGCATCAGGCGGAATGCTGGCGCGATTTCGGCGCCAGCCCAGAGTGTAGCCGCTTGTTGGAACATTTTGCGCTTTGATATGTTCGGCCGGCAGCCAGTCGGTTATGATGGCCGGTAACCCGAATCGAGCCGAAGCCGATGCGCCAGTATCTCGACCTCTTGAAGCACGTGCTGGAAAATGGTGCCGATCGCGGCGACCGCACCGGCACCGGAACGCGCTCGGTGTTCGGCTGCCAGATGCGTTTCGACCTCGCGCGCGGCTTTCCGGTCACCACCACCAAGAAGCTTCACCTGAAGTCGATCGTGCATGAACTTCTGTGGTTCCTGGCCGGCGACACAAACATCAAATACCTCAATGACCACGGCGTCTCGATCTGGGACGAATGGGCCGACGAGAATGGCGACCTCGGCCCGGTCTACGGCAAACAATGGCGCTCATGGCCGGACGGCCATGGCGGCACCATCGACCAGATTGCGAATCTTCTGAAGGAGATACGCAAGAATCCTAATTCCCGACGGCTGATCGTTTCGGCATGGAATCCGGCCGAAGTGGAAGCCATGGCGCTGCCGCCCTGTCATTGCCTGTTCCAGTTCTACGTCTCGGAAGGCAAGCTCTCCTGCCAGCTCTACCAGCGTTCCGGCGATATCTTTCTCGGCGTGCCGTTCAACATCGCCTCCTATGCGCTGCTGACGCTGATGGTGGCGCAGGTGACGGGGCTGAAGCCCGGCGATTTCGTCCACACGCTTGGCGACGCGCATCTTTACGCGAACCATTTCGAGCAGGCACGCGAACAGTTGCGGCGCACGCCCAAGGCGCTGCCGACGCTATGGATCAATCCGGAGGTGAGAGACCTCTTTGCCTTCCGCTTCGAGGATTTCCGGCTGGAAAACTATCTCGCCGACGCGACGATCAAGGCGCCGATCGCGGTGTGAGCCGCAAACACCGGCTTCTACCTACTCAATCTCGAAATTGCTCGGCTGCGGCGCTGCCGTCCGCCCGTCGATGCCGACCACGACATCCGATGCCTGAAGGTGACGCTGTATCCACTGCTTTATCGCGGGCGGTGGCGGCAACACGCAATGCCGCTGATAATCTCATTGGCTGGGCCATTGTCCCGGTCAAGTCTGGCAAAAAGCCTTCCTTTGTTATATTCATGCGGATATATCGATTGGCAGGCTTGCGCCGATCGGATTTTCAGACCCAGGAGAGTTTCATGCTGGTGCGCGACGGTTTCGGATTGAAGGCGGCCGCCATTGGCGGTCTCGCGACCATGTTGATCGCGGCGGTGCCGGCGGCCCACGCGGATGACAGACTGATCGTCTTCGCCGCGGCAAGCATGAAGAACGCCCTGGACGCCGTGAACACTGCCTGCGAGGCCGATGTCGGCGAGGCGGCGACCATTTCCTATGCGGCAAGCTCCGCATTGGCCAAGCAGATCGAGGGTGGCGCGCCGGCCGATGTCTTCATCTCGGCCGACCTCGACTGGATGAAATATCTCTCCGACAAGAAGCTGACCAAGCAGGATAGCGAAGTGAAGTTGCTCGGCAACGAGATCGTTCTGGTGGCGCCGAAGGATTCGGCGGTCGAAACCAAGATCGAAAAGGGTTTTGATCTCGCCGGGCTGATCGGTGAGGGCAGGCTTGCCATGGGTGATTCCAAGGCGGTGCCGGCCGGCAAATATGCCAAGGCGGCACTTGAATCGCTCGGCGTTTGGTCCTCGGTGGAAGGCAAGGTGGCACAAGCCGAGAATGTGCGCGCGGCGCTCAAGCTGGTTTCATCAGGCGAGGCAGCACTCGGCATCGTCTACGCCACCGACGCGCGCGCCGAGCCCGGCGTGCAAGTGATCGGCACCTTCCCGGAGGATTCGCACCCGCCGATCGTCTACCCGGTTGCCCAGACGGCGGATTCGAAGGACAAGGATGCGCCGGCATTCCTGAAATGCCTGCAGTCCGCCAAGGCAGGCGAGCTTTTCAAGGCACAGGGTTTTACGGTCCTTACGCCAAGCAACTGAGGCACGACGCCAAAAGATGAACTGGCTGCTGGACCTCACTCCCGACGAATGGAATGCGGTCCGGCTGTCGGTCAAGGTGGCGACGGTGGCGATGATCGCCAGCCTGCCGCCCGGCATATTGATCGCGCTTGTGCTCGCCCGTGGACAATTCTGGGGCAAGACGCTGCTCAACGGGCTGGTGCATCTGCCGCTGATCCTGCCGCCGGTGGTCACCGGCTATCTGCTGCTGCTCTCTTTCGGCAGGCGCGGCCCGGCTGGGGCCTTCCTGGCCGAGCATTTCGGCATTGTCTTCTCCTTTCGCTGGACGGGCGCCGCATTGGCCTGCGCTGTCATGGGCTTTCCCTTGATGGTACGGGCGATCCGGCTGTCGATCGAGGCGGTCGACCGCAGAATCGAGGCGGCGGCCGGGACGCTTGGCGCCAATCCGCTGTGGGTGTTCGGGACGATCACGCTGCCGCTGATCCTGCCTGGCCTGATCGCTGGTGCGATTCTTTCGTTCGCCAAGGCGATGGGCGAATTCGGCGCGACGATCACCTTCGTTTCCAATATTCCCAACGAGACGCAGACGCTGCCGTCGGCGATCTACACGTTCACGCAGGTGCCTGGCGGCGATACCGGCGCGCTCAGGCTTACGCTGATCTCGATCGTCATCTCGATGGCGGCACTTGTCGCGTCGGAGGTGCTGGCGCGTCGCGTCGGGAAGCGGATGGACATCGAATGACGGTGGTAGTCGATATCAGCCATCGGCTCGGCGATTTCGGGATTGACGCCCGCTTCGAGAGCGCCGGACGGCTGACCGCGCTGTTCGGGCCCTCGGGCTCCGGCAAGACGACACTGATCAACATGATTGCGGGACTGATCCGGCCCGATAAGGGGCGGATCGAGGCAGACGGCCGCGTGCTGGTCGATACGGATGCCGGCCTGTTCGTGCCGAAGCACAAGCGCCGCATCGGCATGGTGTTCCAGGACGCGCGGCTGTTTCCGCATATGAGCGTGGCCAGCAATCTGCGCTACGGTCGCTGGTTCACGCCGACGGCGGAACGCTATGCGGAGATGAACGCCGTGGTCGACCTGCTCGGCATCGGTCCTTTGCTCGACCGGCGACCGGCAAAGCTCTCCGGTGGCGAAAAACAGCGCGTGGCGATCGGCCGGGCGCTGCTCGCCAGTCCCAGGCTGTTGCTGATGGACGAGCCGCTGGCCTCACTCGACGAAGCCCGTAAGACCGAGATTCTGCCCTATATCGAGCGGCTGCGCGACGAGACAAAAATCCCGATCGTCTATGTCAGCCATTCGATCTCGGAGGTGGCGCGGCTGGCAAGCGACGTCGTTGTGCTGGCGCAAGGCAAGGTCGCTGCCAGCGGCCCGACCGGGGCAATCATGCAGCGGCTCGACCTGTTGCCGACAGAAGAGCGCGGCGAGGGCGGCGCGGTGTTGAATACCGCGGTGCTGCGCCATGACGAAGTCTTTGGCATGACCGTGCTTGGCTCGGCGGCGGGCGAGATCCGCGTGCCGCTTCTGGCAACGCCGGTCGGTGCGCCGGTCCGCCTCCGCATCCGTGCCCGCGACGTGATGATCGCCACCGAACAGCCGACGGGCCTCAGCGCGCTCAACATCTTGCCGGGCACGATCGTGGCGATAGAGCCGGGCGAGGGGCCGACGGTCGAGATCAGCGTAGACTGCAATGGCGCAACCGTGCTTGCCCGGATCACGGAGCAATCACGACAGACGCTGGAACTTCGGCTCGGTCGACGCGTCTACGCTGTGGTCAAGACGGTGAGCTTCGACCGGGCGAACACGAGCGCCGGCTTGCCTGTCGAGGCGGATGGATGAGCGCCGGATGATTGTCGCTATATCATTTTGGAATAGCGGTATCGCCGGAGAGCTTCTAGTATTGAGGTGGCGTGACTGCGGAGGAGCAAATGCCGTCGCTGAGCTTGCGGATAAACCTCGATCCGGACGGCCGCATCGGGCCGGGCAAGATCGAGCTTCTGGAGCAGATCGCCGCCTTCGGCTCGATCTCGGCCGCGGCGCGCGGCATGGAAATGTCCTACAAACACGCCTGGGATCTGGTCGAGGACATGAACCGGGTGTTCGGCAAGCCGCTGGTCGCGGCGCAGACCGGCGGGAAAAAGGGCGGTGGCGCCCAGTTGACCTCGGTGGGGCTTGCGGTGGTCAGCCGCTTTCGCGCCATTGAACGGGCTGCGGCTTCCGCGGCGGCGACGCATATGGAGGCACTACAGGCGGAAATCGACGCCGGGTAAGAGGCCTGCGCAAACTCTACCCCACCGGACTCTACGCCACCGGATGCCCGCTTCCGGTGCTGACGGACTTGAATGTCCGCTCCGCTCCGGTTCTCGAAAATCGCGCCATCCATCGCGGCGGAGCGAATTTTCGAACGGCCTCTTGGGCTGAGCTATGAATCAGCATCCTCCGGCTCACCGGGCTTGCGCAGCAGATAGGTATCCATGATCCAGCCCTTTTTCTGGCGGGCCTCTTCGCGGATCTTCATAATCTCATCGCCGACATCGCCAAGGCGGCCGGAAATGAGAATCTCGTCGGGCGTGCCGAGATAGGCGCCCCAGTGGATGACGAGGTCCTTGTCGTCCAGCGTGTTGAAGGCGCATTTGCCGTCCAGCATGACGACGATGCTGCTGGCATTGTCGGGCAAACCTTCTTCAGTGAGCCGGCGGCCGGTGGTTATCGCAATGGCATCGCCGATGCGGTTCAATGCCATCTTGTGGCCGGCGGCAAGCGCCTGGACAGCGGTAATGCCGGGGATCACCTCCAGCTCGAAGTCGACATTGCCCCTCATGCGCACACGCTCGAGGATGCGCAGCGCGCTGTCGTAGAGCGCGGGGTCACCCCAGATCAGGAAGGCGCCGCAGCCATCTTGCGAAAGCTCGTCGCGAATCAGGCCTTCATAGATCGCGGCGATCGCCTCGTGCCAGTCATCGACGGTCGAGCGATAGGAGGGCGCCGGCTCGGCCCGCACCGGCACGTCGAATTCGACGCGGCGCGCGTTCGGGTTGGTGACGAAACGATCGCAGATATGGCGGCGCAGTTCGGCGAGATCGTTTTTCTTCGCGCCCTTGTCGGGAATGAACAGCACATCGGCGCGGTTCAAGCCGTCTATGGCCTGTATGGTCATGTGGTGGGGATTGCCGGCGCCGATGCCGATGACGAGAAGCTTGCGCATGGGCGAACTCCTGCCCGATCGCAACGTCGGTGTCCAGACAAGCCTGGCATGGCATGTGGGCAAGCGTGCGCGCTGCGCGGAAGGCTTTGAAACACCACGCCGAAACGGCTAGGGTCGAACCGGCATTCTCGCCGAGGGAGCGTCCATGTTACGTTATGTCCTGACCGCAGCGCTGGCGCTCTTGGCCACGCCCGTATTCGCCAATGATTCGATCGCCGAATTGGGTACCGGCGGTCTGATCCTGTCGCGCAGCGACGCCGTCGCCATGGAGAGCGAGGATCTCACCATCTCGCCGGAAAAGGTGACGGTCGACTATGTCTTCCGCAACAACACCGACAAGGATGTCGACGCGATCGTCGCCTTTCCAATGCCCGACATCGAAGGCGATCCCTACGAGATGCCGGCGATCCCCGACGAGGACGACAATTTCCTCGGCTTCGAGGTGACGATCGACGGCGTGGCAGCAAAACCGCAACTCGAGCAGAAGGCGTTTGCACTCGGCATCGAAATCAGCGCCGATTTGAAAGCGCAAAACGTGCCGTTCTATCCGTTCGGCGACGCGGCCAAGGCGGCGCTGGCAAAGCTGCCGCAGGCGGTTGCCGACGATTGGGTCGATCGCGGCCTCATCATCGAGGACACTGCCGACGACGGTTCGGGCATGAAGACCGTCTATGTGCCGTTCTGGCAATTGCGCTCGACCTACTGGTGGCGCTCGACCTTTCCAGCCAACAAGGCAGTCCACGTCGCGCATCGCTACAAGCCCAGCGTCGGCGGCACGTCCTCGGTCAGCTTCTTCTATGACGGCCAGTTCCAGGGCCAATACGCGGCCTACAAGACACGCTACTGCATGGATCAGACGTTCGAGAATGCGATCCGCAAGGCGGCGAAGGGCAATCCCGACGGCACTCCGAGATATTTCGAAAGCCGTATCGCTTACATCCTGACCACTGGCGGCAACTGGGCGACGGGCGCCATCGGCAAGTTCAAGCTGACCGTCGACAAGGGCGATCCGAAGAACCTGGTCTCGTTCTGCGGCGAAAACGTCAGGAAAGTCGGGCCAACGCGTTTCGAGATGACGGCAGAAAATTTCTACCCCGAGCACGACATCGACATATTGCTGCTGGAGCCTTCGGGCGATGGCGGGAGCGGCGGCTGATGGACGTCGCGATCTATGTCGCCATCGCCGAAAATGGCGTGATCGGGCGCGATGGCGGGTTGCCGTGGCGGCTTTCCAGCGACCTCAAGCGGTTCAAGGCCGACACGATGGGCAAACCTATCGTCATGGGCCGCAAGACCTATGAAGGCATCGGCCGGCCTCTGCCGGGGAGGCTCAACATCGTGGTGACCCGCGACAAGGCCTGGCGCGCCGAGGGCGTCGAAGTCGTGCATTCGCTCGATGAGGCGATCAGTCTGGCGAACGTGCGCGGGCGCTGCATGGCCGGCGCCGACGAAGTCTGCGTCATCGGTGGCGGCGAGATCTATACCCAGGCGCTACCGCTGGCTGACCGCTTGCATGTCACCCATATCCTTGCCCCGGTCGACGGCGACGCGCATTTCCCACCGATCGACCCGGAGTTGTGGCGCATGGTCCGCTCGCAGGACGTTCCGGCCGGCGAGAAGGACAGCCATGCGACACGCTATTCGGTTTACGAGCGCCGCCGCAACGTGCATTGAGAGACGACAAAGGGGTCGCGACGGTCCAAACGGACTGCGTCGACGACCGATCGCGTTGAAAGCGCGCCTTTGCGTCCCTATAGAAGGACGATACTGGATTTTTGCGTCGTCAGGCCGGCGCGTGAGGGAGCGAAAGGACATTCATGCCCTGGAATGACAAAAGCGGCGGAGGCGGCGGCCCATGGGGCGGAGGCAACAATCCAGGACCCTGGGGGCAGGGACCAAGGGGACCCAGCGGCCCACAGGGCTCGCCTCCCGATCTCGAAGACATCATCCGACGCGGCCAGGATAGGTTGCGGCGTGCTTTGCCGGGCGGCGGCGGCGCCAGCCCAGCCGTGTTCGGGCTGATCGCGGCAGCGCTTGTCGTGCTGTGGGCGTTCAAGGCGGTCTATACCGTGCAGCCTGACGAGGTTGCGGTCGAGCTCAGATTCGGCGTGCCAAAGGCGGAGCTCTCGCAGCCTGGCCTGCATTTCCATTGGTGGCCCATCGAAACGGTAGAGACGGCTACGATCGCCGAACAACTCGTCAACATCGGCGGCGGCACGGCCTCCGGCAACGGTTCAGGTCTGATGCTTTCGGGCGACCAGAACATCGTCAACGTCCAGTTCTCGGTGGCCTATCAGGTCTCCGATCCGAGGGCCTATCTGTTCGACGTGTCCGATCCCGACGGCATGCTGCGGCAGGTCGCCGAAAGCGCCATGCGCGAAGCGGTCGGCCGGCGGCCGGCGCAGGACATCTTCCGCGACGATCGCGAGGGCATTGCGGCGTCCGTGCGCGAAATCATCCAGACGACGCTGGACGGCTATAAGGCCGGCCTGAACGTCAACGCGATCTCGATCGAGGATGCCGCGCCGCCGCGCGAGGTGGCCGACGCCTTTGACGAGGTGCAGCGCGCAGAACAGGACGAGGACAAGTTCGTGGAGCAGGCCAACCAGTATTCCAACCAGAAGCTCGGCCAGGCGCGCGGCGAAGCCGCACAGATCCGCGAGGAGGCGGCCGGCTACAAGAACCGGGTCGTGCAGGAGGCCGAAGGCGAGGCGCAGCGCTTTATCTCGATCTATGATGAGTATGCCAAGGCGCCTGATGTGACGCGCCAGCGGCTTTATCTGGAAACGATGGAGAGGGTTCTGAAGGATTCCAGCAAGGTCATTATCGAGCAAAGCAACGGACAAGGGGTCGTCCCCTATCTGCCGCTGCCGGCGTTGCAGCAGAAGGCGCCGGCGCCGGTCCTCGGAGGAAACCAGTGATGGCCAACCGACTTCCCGTCATCGCCGTCATCGCCGCGGTCATCCTGTTCCTGCTTTATTCGTCGGTCTTCGTTGTCAATGCGCGCCAGCAGGCGCTGGTGCTCAGGTTCGGCGAGATCGTCGACGTCAAGAGCGAGCCGGGCATCTATTTCAAGGCGCCGTTCGCCTTCTTCGATGCCGACAGCGTGCAGTTGATCGAAAACAGGGTGCTGCGCTTCGACCTCGACAACATTCGCGTCCAGGTTTCGGGCGGCAAGTTCTATGAGGTCGACGCCTTCATCGCCTATCGGATCTCGGATCCGCGCGTGTTCCGCTCCGCGGTGTCCGGTCAGATCGAGCTGGCCGAGGCACGGTTGAGGACGCGTCTCGACGCCGCCTTGCGCCGTGTTTACGGTCTGCGCGACTTCGAGGCGGCACTCTCGGAAGAGCGCGCCGTGATGATGCGTGAAGTGCGCGATCAGCTAAGGCCCGACGCTACGTCGCTCGGCCTGCAGATCGAGGATGTCCGCATTCGCCGGACCGATTTGACGGCGGAAGTCTCGCAACAGACATACGACCGCATGAAGGCTGAGCGCCTGGCCGAAGCCGAGCGGCTGAGGGCGCGCGGCAACGAGGCGGCGCAGCGCATCAGGGCGCGCGCCGACCGCGAAGTGGTGGAGATCGTCGCCGAGGCACGGAGGGAGTCTGAAATCCTGCGCGGTGAAGGCGAAGCTCAACGAAGCGCCACCTTCGCGGACGCCTACCAGCGCGATCCGGCCTTCTTCGGCTTTTACCGGTCGATGAATGCCTACGGAACGGCGCTGGACAATACCGGCACGACGATGGTGCTGTCGCCGAATTCGGAATTCTTCCGTTTCTTCCGCGATCCCGCCGGCGGCGATACGCCGGCAGCGCCGACAGCGCCGCCCGCAGCACCTGCTGCACCGGCAGCGCAGCCAGGCACCGGCCAGTAGCGGCCGGTGCAGGATTTTCTGGCGGCAATAGGCCTGGTTCTCGTCGTCGAGGGCCTGGTCTATGGCGGCTTTCCCGGCCTCGCCAAGAAACTTGCCGGGGAAGTTCTGTCGATGCCGGAGAGTGCGCTGCGGATCGCCGGGCTGGTCGCAATCGCCGCTGGCGTCGGCCTCGTCTGGCTGGTGCGGGGCGGATGACGTGGTCGGTCTGTGATTTCGGGATAACGCAGGATTTATCCTATGCCGATAGCCATAGCCGCAAACGTGCCGTATTTCTTGCCAACATGACTCGACGCAGCGTTTTCGGCGAGCGCTTTTCTTTTCAGAGACACCGGGAGGCTTCTCGATGACATCCAACAGCTTTTTGCGCGCGGCGCGGCGGACGGTCACCGCGGGTGCTGCGGCACTTCTCATCGCCGCCTTTACCGTCCCGTCGCTGGTGTCGCCGACGGCAGCTGCGGATGGCCCGGAATCGGTCGCCGATCTCGCGCAGGGCCTGCTCGGCGCGGTGGTCAATATATCGACCTCGCAGAGGGTGAAAGGCACCGAGGGGCCTGGCGCGGTGCCGATGCCGCAGCTTCCAGAGGGCTCGCCCTTTCAGGATTTCTTCGACGATTTCTTCAAGAACCGTCCCGGCGACCAGGGCAATCCCTCGCAAAAGGTGCAGTCGCTGGGCTCCGGCTTCGTGGTCGACGCCGACGAGGGCATCGTGGTGACGAATAACCACGTGATCGCAGATGCCGACGACATCGAGGTGAATTTCTCCGACGGCGTGACGCTGAAGGCGACGCTGGTCGGTACCGACACCAAAACCGACGTGGCGGTGCTGAAGGTCGATCCGAAAGGGCACAAGCTGACGGCGGTGAAATTCGGCGATTCCAGCAAGATGCGTGTCGGTGACTGGGTGATGGCGATCGGCAATCCGTTCGGCCTCGGCGGCACCGTGACGGTCGGCATCGTCTCGGCCCGCAACCGCGACATCAATTCCGGTCCCTATGACGATTTCATCCAGACCGATGCCGCGATCAACCGCGGCAATTCCGGCGGACCGCTGTTCAACAGCGACGGCGAGGTGATCGGCATCAACACCGCGATCATATCGCCGTCCGGCGGCTCGATCGGCATCGGCTTTTCCATCCCCTCGCAGCTCGCGTTGGGCGTCGTCGACCAGCTCCGCCAGTTCGGCGAGACGCGGCGCGGCTGGCTCGGCGTGCGCATCCAGCCGGTGACGGACGACATCGCCGAAAGCCTCGGCATGGCCACCGCCAAGGGCGCGCTGGTCGCTGGCATCATCAAGGGCGGGCCTGTCGACAACGGCACCATCCTGGCGGGCGACGTCATCATCAAGTTCGACGGCCGGGACGTCAATGAAATGCGTGACCTGCCGCGCGTTGTCGCGGAAAGCACGGTCGGCAAGGCTGTCGACGTGGTCATCGTGCGCAAGGGCGTCGAGCAAACCGTGAAGGTGACGCTCGGCCGGCTCGAAGATGGCGAAAAGCTTGCCAGCGGCGAGAACGGCAACGCCGACCAGGACGATGGCGACAAGGCGCCTGCCGTTTCGACGGCTTCCGTGCTCGGCATGACCGTTGGCGAGCTCAACGACGAGACGCGGACGAAATTCGGCATCGCCGCCGAAGTCTCCGGCGTCGTCATTACCGAAGTCGCCAAGGATTCAGCGGCTGCCGAACGCGGCATCCAGGCCGGCGAGGTGATCACTGAGATCGCGCAGGAATCGGTCGCCACGCCCAAGGATGTCATGGACCGGATTGGTGCGTTGAAGGAGCAGGGACGCAAGAACGCGTTGCTGATGCTGGCGTCGAAGACCGGCGAATTGCGGTTTGTGACGATCCGGATGGATTGAGTCCGGTAAAGTCTTCAGCTCCTTGATTTTTAACAAAAAAAGGCGGCTAGCGAGCTGCCTTTTTTCTTGCCTGCCATTCTCTGCGCGAGAGCCTGTAGAACACATGCCGCTTGAGCCTGGCGTGGCTGTCCGGAATGCCGGGATGATCGAAATCGCTGGCCGGGTCGGCGATCATGCCCAGGCGCTTCATGACGGCGGTGGACCGGTGATTGTCCTCGACAGCGACGGACACGATCTCATCGAGGCCAAGCGTTTCGAAGCCATAGGCGAGCCACGCTTCGGCTGCCTCGGTGACATAGCCACGGCCCCAGAAATCGGGCGCCAGCCGCCAGCCGATCTCGATGGTGCCGGCAGGCAAGAAAGGCAAATAATCGGTTGGCGTTATGCCGACGAAACCGATGCATTGGCCGGTGGCGGCGATTTCGGCGGCTGCGAAGCCGAAACCGTCACGGTCGATGACGGCGCGCAATTCATCCATCTTGGCGTCGGCCTGGGCGCGGTCGCGGCGAAATGGAAAAAACTCCATGACGTGCTCGTCGGAATTGATCCGGTGGAAGAGCTCGCGGTCGCGATCCTCCCAGTTGCGCAGGATCAGGCGCTCGGTGCGGATCGGCGTCACTCTACAAACTCCTCCCGCCGGTAGCCCTGCAGATAGAGAAGCGCGGTCAGGTCGCCGTGGTCGATGCGGAACCCTGCCTCAGCCGCCACGGCCGGCTTGGCATGAAGTGCCACGCCGGTGCCGGCAAGGCGGATCATGTCCAGGTCGTTGGCGCCGTCGCCGACAGCGATGGCGTCGGCGGTCGCCAGTCCGAGGCGCACCGAAATCTCGAGCAGCGCATCGGCCTTCGCAGCGCGCCCCAGGATCGGCTCGGCCACCAGCCCGGTGAAGCGGCCGTCCTGCTCGATCAGGCGGTTGGCGCGGTTCTCCTGAAAGCCGAGCATGGTGGCGATGCGTGAGGTGAAGACGTTGAAGCCACCCGACACGAGCGCAGTCCATGCGCCGTTGGTGCGCATGGTCTGGACGAGCGCGCGGCCACCGGAAGCCAGCGTCAGGCGGTTGGCGATGATGCGATCGACCACGGCAGCGTCGAGACCTTTCAGCAGCGCCACCCGCTCACGCAAGGCCGGCTCGAAAGCGATCTCGCCATTCATCGATCGCGCCGTGATGGCGGCGACGTAATCCTTGACCCCGATCTCGTCGGCAAGTTCGTCGATGCACTCCTGGTCAATCATCGTCGAATCCATATCGGCGATGAGGATTTTCTTTCGCCGTCCCTCGGCCTGCTGAACGATCACGTCGACCGGTTCGGTAGCGAGCGCGGCGCGCAGGCTGGCGGTCGTTTCAACGGCTTCGGCCGCCTCGGGCAAAACGAATTCGCAGGCGATGCCTTCGGCCAGCCAGCGAACGGTGCTTGCGCCGACCGACCGTGACGCCATATTCGCAAGCGCCGGCGACAATGCACGGCCGGCGGGATGGGACACAAGCGTGGCGATCAGCGGCATCGAAAATTCCAGCGGGCAGGCGGGCGAGGGCCGCGTTAAGAACGCGATCCTGATAGCCGGGCCGACCGCCAGCGGCAAGTCGGCCCTTGCGCTCGATCTCGCCGAACGCAAGGGCGGCGTCATCGTCAACACCGATTCCATGCAAGGCTATTCGGTGCTCGACGTTCTGACGGCGCGGCCGACCGCAGCCGAGCTTGCTCGCGTCCCGCATTATCTCTACGGGCATGTCCATCCCTCCACTGCCTATTCCACCGGTGCCTGGCTGCGCGACGTGATGAAGCTGATCGACGAGGGCACGTTCTTCGAACGGCCAGTGATTTTCGTTGGCGGCACCGGGCTTTATTTCCGGGCGCTTGCGGAGGGCATTTCTGAAATGCCCGCCATTCCGCAGTCGATCCGTGACCGCTGGCGCTATGAACTCCAGGAGCAGGGCGCGGCCAAGCTGCACCGCATCCTGCTGCGCGAGGATTCCGCGGCCGGCATGATGCTGAAGCCGACCGACAGCCAGCGCATCGTGCGGGCGCTGGAGGTGCTGGACGCGTCAGGCCGTTCCATTCTGGAATGGCAGGCGGCGCGCGGCCGGCCGCTGATCGACAGGGCCAGCACGCATTTCTTCGTGATCGAACCGGACCGGGCGGCGCTGGTGGAGCGGATCGAGGCGCGGTTCGACCGCATGCTGGACATGGGCGCCCTCGACGAGGTCAGGCGGTTGACCGATCTCGGCCTCGATCCCGATTTGCCGGCGATGAAAGCGATCGGCGTTCGCGAACTCCAGGCCGCAATGGCCGGGAAGCTGGGTTTTCCCGAAGCGATCGAGCGTGCCAAGATCGCGACGCGACAATATGCCAAGCGGCAGGCGACCTGGTTCAGGCATCAATTGGGCCCGGAGTGGCTGCGATTGCACCCCGGAGATCGTGCGGAATCCACGATTTTGGATCTTCTTTCCAGTGCAACCTGAAAAGTTGGTCTTGATAGAAGATTCCCGCCGAAGTTGTCCAAGTTAACCGTCCGTAAGGCCGTCCATGCCATAAGGCCTATGGGAATTTTCCAACGGGGAGCAGATGCGCTTTCATAAGGCGGAATCAGCCTTTTTCGTCTTCATCTTCGTGATCCTGGCTGCTGGCTTGGTGACGCTTCACGCCTATGGGCTTCTGCAGGCCTTCGCGGCCGAGATTGTCACACCGCCCGGGATTGAGAAGATCGTCTATCTCAACAAGCTGTTGTTTGCGACCGGCGTTCTTTTGGCGACCGCCCTGTTCTTCGGCATTTTCTTCATCTACCCGCTGATCCGCAGGCAGGCGACGGAAGAAGGCAAGCTCCGCGCCATGACGGTTTCGCTCAGCGCCCGTTCGGAAACGCTTGAACATGCGGCGCTGACCGACAGCCTGACCGGTATGCAGAACCGGCGCTATTTCGATGACGCGCTGAAGGAGTATCTCGAGGAATTCCGTCGCATCGAGAAGCCGGTCGGGCTGATGATCCTTGATCTCGACCATTTCAAGCAGGTCAACGACACCCACGGACATGATGTCGGCGACGAGGTGTTGCGGGCGGTCGCTAACTGTCTCAAGGACATGACGCGCTATCACGACGTGGTGGCGCGCCTGGGTGGCGAAGAGTTCGCCGTCGTCACGCCCAACATGGATGCCGAACTTCTGTCCAAGTTCGCCGAGCGCATCCGCAAGGCGATCGCCAACATGTCGATACTGTCAGGCAATGTTCGCCTGAAGATCACCACCAGCGTCGGTCTTGCCGTCTGGGACCGCAAGGAAACCGCCGAGGAGTTCTATCGCCGTGCTGACCGCCAGCTTTATGAAGCAAAGAGGCAAGGTCGCAACCGCGTCTGCGCCTGAAATCCCGGAGAAGAATTCATGAGGCCGGCCGACTGACGCAGCTTTCTGCGCTTCCGGTGCTCACGGACTTGAATGTCCGCTCCGCTCCGGTTCTCGAAAGCCACGTCATTCGATCCGGCCTGATGAATTCCTTTCCGGGATTTACCCAAGTTTAGAGACTGAAAAAGTCGTCGGGATTTATCGGCCGCCGGGCTCAATCGTTTTGTGGGCGCAGGCCGAAGGTCGCCGGCTTGAGGCCATAGCGCATATCGAAATCGTCGTCCGGCTGGACGCGCGCGACGGGCGGCTTGCGATAGTCGGGATCGCCGGCCTGCCGGCTTGTGTCAACGACTTCGGCGAAGGCCATCGCCTGCTGTGGTTTCGGCACATTGCGCAGCCTCTCGACGATCGCCGCCAGGTCGACATCGTCGTTGGTTTCGGACGGCAAGGCTTCCTTGCGCTTGGCCGTGCCGGGAACCAGGTCCTCGGACAGCTTTTCGAACTTCAGCCGCATGGTCGTTGCCACGCCTTCACCGAAGGCAATGGCTTCGCGCTGGCCCATCGAAGACAGGAATGCCAGCGTTGAGGCCGAGGAATCGGCGATCGCCGAGCGGATGATTGCCTGGTCCTGCTCATTGGCAAGCCGCATGGCGAAAAAGGTCGAGCACTGCGACAGGATGGTGGGATCCAGCTCGCCCGGGCGCTGGGTGACGACGCCGAGATAGCAACCATACTTGCGGCCCTCCTTGGCGATGCGCGACAGCGCGTGCCGGGTTGGCGCGAAACCAAGGCGCGGATCGGCCGGCATATAGCGGTGCGCTTCCTCGCACAACAAAAGCAGCCGCAGCCGGCCTTCGCTCCACAGCGCCAGGTCGAAGGCCAGGCGCGCCAGCACCGAGCAGACGGAATTGACCACCTCCGACGGCATGCCGGCCATCTCGAAGCAGGTCACCGGGCGGCCGTGATGCGGCACGCGGAAAATATTGCCGATCGTCTCGTGGATGGTGTCCTCGATCAGCCGCGAGTTGAACATGAAGCGGTAGCGCGGATCCGAGGCTGCCGATTCGATGCGCGTCTTCAGCGATTTGAGCGTGGGGCGGTCGTTCTTGCTTTCCAGCAATCCGATGCGCTCGTCGATCTGCTTGATGAGATCGGCAACGCGATAGGGCACCGGCGTGTCAGCGGTCAGCGCATCGGTGCCGCGCCTGAGATAGGTAGCCGAATTCGGGTTGCGATATAGGTTCTTGGCCGCGGGAATGAGATCGCGCAAGGCATCGACCTCTTCCGGCACCGTCTCGCGCCCGCGAAACAGCACTTCGGCAAATTCCTCGAGCCTGAACATCCAGAAGGGCAGGTCAAGCGTCGTCGAATCGACCTTGACGCAATGTTCCGGCAGGGACGCGGCGAACTCGTTGTGCGGATCGAGGATGAGAACGCGCAGATCGGGTCGAGCGGCGATCGACTTGCGCAAAAGCAGCGAGACAGCGGTGGATTTGCCGACGCCGGTGGTGCCGACAATGGCGAAATGGCGCGCGAGCGTGTCGTCGATGGCGATGTTGGCGTTGATCGCCTCGTCCTGTGAAAGCGTGCCGATGGTGATCGAATGACGTCCGGCGAGATCATAGACCGCTTGCAGGTCGCGGCTGCGGATGCGGTGGGCGATGGCGCCGATATGCGGATAGATGGTGATGCCGCGGTCGAAGATCGGCTTGGCGCCGGGCTCTGCGCCGTCGCGCACCTCGCCGATGAGCTCGATGCTGACTTCGATCGGGTTCTGGCCCTCATCGCTCCAGGCGCGATCCGACTTGCCGATCTCGTAGACCAGGCCGACGGTTCGCGTGTTGCCAAGATTGATCGAGATCATCTTGCCGACGGTCCAAAGGCCGGTGACCGTGCCTTCGATATCGTCGGCATAGGCACTGATGGTCGCACGCGCGCCGTCGCACTGCACGACATTGCCCAGAATGCGCTTGTCGCTCTGCTCGGCCTTGCGGCGCTCTTGCGATGTCGGCTCTCCGACGGAGGCTTCGCGGTCGATGAACATGGCCAGGCTGTTTCCCATTCCCCAGGCGATCGACCTTACGCCGACGGGGTTAAGGTGGGGTGAGGTTGGATGGTGTAGGGGCCGTTAAGCCATTCGCGAAAATTGACTCAAACAGGCCCCTTGCTCGACTCTATGAGTTCAATATACTGGATTAATGACTGATATAGCGAACGATATCTCTTCGACCATCGGCAGGAGAATACGCTCCGAAAGAGCCTTGAGGGGCTGGTCTCTGGCGGAGCTCGCGGACCGCTCCGGCGTGTCGAAAGCCATGCTCAGCACGATAGAGCGCGGCAAGACGAGCCCGACCGCAGCACTTCTCGTGCGCATCGCGGCGGCCTTCGGCATGACGCTTTCCACCCTCATCGCGAGGGCCGAGCTGCAGGGCGGTGGGCTGCTTCGCGGAAGCGATCAGCCGATCTGGCGCGATCCCGCCACGGGTTATATCAGGCGGCATCTTTCGCCGGTCTCCGACATGCCGCTCGAACTGATCAGGGTGCAGTTGCCGGCGGGAGCCAGGGTGAGTTTTCCGGCAGCGTCCTATGCCTTCATCAGACAGCAGATCTGGCTGATTTCCGGACGGCTGGAATTCACCGAGGGTGATGTCGTGCACAATCTCGAACCGGGTGACTGCCTGGCGCTTGGCGCGCCGTCGGATTGCACCTTCCACGCCCCGGCACCGGACGCCGCCGACTATCTGGTCGCGCTGGCCAGAGGCTGAGGCGATGGCGCGTCGCCCGAAACGTACCGACAATGGCGGCCCGCCTCTCGACGACTATGATGGTCCGCCATGGGGCGAGGGCGATGCCTACATTTTCTTTGCCTGGCAGGCCGCCCACGCCAAGGCTTGGAAGGCGCCAAGCCGTGACGTCATGCTGATGCGGCTGGACAAGGCCGAGCGGCTGGGCCTGACCTATGAGGAATACACGCTCGAACTCTTGGAGCGCGGGCGGCATTTGCAGGAAGAAGATGCCGAGCGCATCACCGAGATCAAGGCGGCCCGCAAGCGCCGCCGCCCCAGATAAAGATATCAGCCACAAGCCAAGCCAGGCGTAACGTCCTATCCTTTGTGGTGGACCTGCTGCAGCCCGTAGACCGGCGTCGCGATGCCCTCATGCCGCGCCTTCAACTGCAGCGACAGGAACTGCGAATAGTGGCGTGACTGGTGGAGATTGCCGCCATGGAACCAGAGTGCTTCCTGTTGCGTCGGCTTCCACATGTTGCGCTGTTCGCCCTCCCAAGGACCGGGGTCCTTGGTTGTGTTCGAGCCGAGGCCCCAGCACTTCCCGACCTTGTCGGCGACCTCTTGCGAGATCAGCTCCGCCGCCCAGCCGTTCATCGAGCCGTAGCCGGTGGCATAGACGACGCCATCGGCCGGCAGCTCGGTGCCGTCGCTGAGCAGGACCGAATGTTCCTTGATCTCCTCCACGTCGACGCCGCTCTTCAGTTTGATGGCGCCGTCGATGATCAGCTGTGAGGCGCCGATATCGATGTAGTAGCCGGAACCGCGCCTGAGATACTTCATGAACAGGCCGGAGCCGTCGTCACCCCAGTCGAGCAAGAAGCCGGCTCTTTCCAGTCCCTCGTAGAATGCCGCATCGCGCTTTTTCATCTCCTCGTAGAGCGGGATCTGGAATTCGTGCAGGATCTTGTAGGGCAGGGAGGCGAAGATGAGATCGGCCTTGGCCGTGGTCATGCCGTTTTGCACGGCTTGCTCCGAATAGAGAGCTCCGAGCCCGACATCCATCAGAGTATCGGATTTGACGATATGCGTGGTCGAGCGTTGTACCATGGTGACGTCGACGCCGGCTTCCCAGAGGGCGGCACAGATGTCATGCGCGGAATTGTTCGAGCCGATAACGACGACCTTCTTGCCAGCGTACTTATCCGGACCGGGATGTTTCGAGGAATGGTGCTGATCGCCTCTGAAATTCTCCATGCCCTTGAACTTAGGAAGGTTAGGCCGGCCCGACATGCCGGTGGCCAGCACCAACTGCTTGGGCTTCAGCGTGATGTCCTTGCCGTCGCGATGGACGACCACCGTCCATTCTTTTTTCTCGTCGTCATAGGTGGCGCTCTTTGCCTCCGTGGAGGACCAATAATTCAGCTCCATGACCTTGGTGTACATTTCCAGCCAGTCGCCGATCTTGTCCTTGGGCGAGAAGACCGGCCAGTTCCTGGGGAAGTCGATATAGGGCAGATGGTCGTACCAGACCGGGTCGTGCAGGCAGAGCGACTTGTAGCGCTTGCGCCATGAATCGCCGGCGCGCTCGTTCTTCTCGACGATGATGGTCGGCACACCGAGTTGCCTCAGCCGGGCGCCGAGCGCGATGCCGCCCTGGCCGCCGCCGATGATGAGTGTGTAGGGTTGCGTCTTGAAGCCGAGTTCAGCCGCCTCCTTCTCGCGCTCTTCCTTCCAGGTCGGCCGGTTTTTTCCATGGCCATGCTTGGCGCCCAACGGCCGGGCGAAGCCGGCGGGTTCCTCATGACCCTTGAGCTCGACCATGGTGGTGAGCAGCGTCCAGATCTTGCCGTTCTTCAGCCTGATATGGCCGAAGCCGCGCGCGACTTCTGTTTCGAAGCTGATCCAGCCCTCCAGCAGCTCGCCGCTTTCGCTGGCGTCCTCGCCCTTGGCGATCGCCCAATTCGAAGGTTTTGTCTTCGCCAACTGGCTCACCAGCATGTCGCGCACCTTGTCGCGACCCTCCATGGTCTTGATGTTCCAGGTGAAGGTCACCAGGTCGCGCCAGTAGCAATCTTCCTGAAAGCATCCGACCGCCTTGTCGATGTCGCCGGCGGTAAGCGCTGCGCCGAATTGGTCGAGCAGGTCGGACAGTTTCTTGGCTGGGGCCTTGTCGAGCATCAAATTTCCTCCCGTGAAATCTTGGTCGTCATTGTGGCTTTGCCGGACCCTCCCAGCCCGTCGATCGGAGTATCGCGGCAAACAATGCGTCGCGTCACGTCGTCAAATAGTTTGGCGTGATTTCAATGGTTTATCGAAAAATCGTGGCGTGCGCATGGTCCATGCGGCGGCGAACCATTCGCCCGCATTTCGCGCGCACCGCGGAGCCGAGAGTTTTCCGGCGACGATCGTGGCTGCCCGAAGGCCAAAGATGCACCTTTGCAACACCCCATCAGACCATCGTAGATGTTGAAAGAATGACCTTGCGTCAAGTTTTCTGCGAGCTTATGGAAGCCGCCCATTCTAACCCGTCGTCCTGAAAGGAGACCTGTCAATGACCCGGCAATCCAGATCGACACATTCCGTGCCGACGCTGGAATTGCGTGCGGCTGACAGGGGTCCAATCAGGAAGAACGGCCATGGCGAAGTCCATGATCCAGCGCAGGCAGGAAGCCGAGCGCGAACGCATTGAAGCATATGCTGTAACGCTGCGGCGGGTTTCTGCCGTCCCGCGTCCCGCTCCGGATTTCGCGCGGGCGCTTGACGAGGCACGCCGGGGCTTTGCTGGTCTAGCGATCCGCGACGGCGCGCTGTGGCGTCCAAAGCTGAAGACGCGCGACCGCGCGCGCTTGCGACTGGCTGCGGCGCGCCATCTTTATGCGCGCTACCCGGTTTCGGCCGCGCTCGAGGGCATCTGGCTGGACAGTTCGGGGCTGGATCCCGACGAGATTGCGCTCCGCAAGGCGTGGTATATCGCGGTTGCGCGGGGCAACTCGCTCTACAAGGCGGGCGCCAATGCCTGGCTATCCCGCAAGGAGGTGCATTGCTTCCTGAACGTGTCCGGCGATTTCACTTTCGACGAGGCGTTTTGGGTGGCGATCGCCCGGTCCTATACGCATGACCCGGGGTTGGCAGCCCGACTTGCGCGGACGAAAATCGCGCGCACGCCGCGCGGGGAGCTGGTCTTCTGGCGCGAGGTGACGCGATTTTTCTGCGGGCATCCAGCGTCGAAGGAGGAGATCGATGATCTGTGCGACTATATCGGCGCGATGCACCAGCGCGATGCAGCGTACAGCCTGAAGGGTCGCACGCTCGCCTCGCTGCGTCGGCAGATGTCGGAATGGCACCGCGACATTGCCGCGATCGAACGCATCGAGGCAATGCGCCGCCGCGCTGCCGGGCGGGCTCCGCGTACTGCCGGAATGCAGTCGCAGGGCCGCACCTGGGACGGCTCGCGCCTCGAGGACTGGGACTGGCAGCCATCGACCAAGGAGGCGAAGGCGCATGGCGAGCGTTTCTTTGTTCGCCAGCTGAAGACGGCCGAGGATCTGGTTGCCGAGAGCCGGGCGATGCATCATTGCGTCTCGATGTATGCAGCCAAATGCATCGCCGGCAACGCCTCGATCTGGGTGCTGCGACGCACGGCGCTCGGCAAGATCGAGCGGTTGCTGACGATCGAGCTCGACCCGCAAAACCGTGCGGTGCAGGTGCGCGGTTTCGGCAATCGTCTCGCCTCGCTGGAGGAGCGCAAGATCATCGAGCGCTGGGCCAAGGCGAGGGGCGTGGCGCTCAGGGCCTGAAACGGAAGAACCGCGCGACCGAGAGGCCGCGCGGTTCATACACGGGCGGATGTGAGTCTTGAGTTCGCCGACAAGCGTGAGCCAAGCGCACATTCGCCGTTGACAGCGGCGCAAAACCAATTCTATTGTCCGCCACCATGAAAACGGCACTTATTCTCGTAGTAGGAAGGCGCGTGGGCAAGGCGGTGTAACCGCCGGGCGAAAACCTCCCATGCGCAAGACACAGGCTCCCCCGGGGGCCTTTTTTATTGCCCGAAACACGACTAAACGACCAGCAATCGCCGATGGCGGACAGTACGGGACCAGACCGATGAGCAGTGGACAGAACGAGCGGCGCGAAATGCCAAGAACCGAAATGACTGGCGCCGAAATGGTGGTGCAGGCGCTGAAGGACAACGGCGTCAAGCATGTTTTCGGCTATCCGGGCGGCGCGGTTCTCCCGATCTATGATGAGATATTCCAACAGGACGAGGTCGAGCACATCCTCGTCCGCCACGAGCAGGGCGCGGGTCATGCGGCGGAGGGCTATGCGCGCTCGACCGGCAAGGCCGGCGTCATGCTGGTGACCTCGGGGCCGGGCGCCACCAACGCGGTGACGCCGCTGCAGGATGCGCTGATGGATTCGATCCCGCTGGTCTGCCTGACCGGTCAGGTACCGACTTCGCTGATCGGCTCGGATGCTTTCCAGGAGTGCGACACGGTCGGCATCACGCGCCCCTGCACCAAGCACAACTGGCTGGTCAAGGATGTCAACGAACTCGCGGCAATCATCCACGAGGCCTTCCATGTCGCGACGACCG
The DNA here is from genome assembly GCF_004962245.1 of Mesorhizobium sp. Taxonomy (GTDB): domain Bacteria; phylum Pseudomonadota; class Alphaproteobacteria; order Rhizobiales; family Rhizobiaceae; genus Mesorhizobium. The sequence goes on from NZ_SUHQ01000007.1 coordinate 196,040, forward strand.
GGCGTCCAGGTCCGGTCGTGGTCGACATCCCGAAGGACGTGCAGTTCGCCAAGGGCATCTACGTGCCGCCACAGACGGCGCCGCGCACGAGCTATCAGCCGAAAGTCCAGGGCGATCTGGAGAAGATCAAGGCGGCGGTCGAACTGATGGCCGGCGCCAAAAGGCCGATCCTCTATACGGGCGGCGGTGTCATCAATTCCGGCCCGGAAGCCAGCCATTTGCTGCGTGAACTGGTCGACCTCACCGGCTTCCCGATCACCTCGACGCTGATGGGCCTTGGCGCCTATCCGGCGTCGGGCAAGAACTGGATGGGCATGCTCGGCATGCACGGCACCTATGAGGCCAACATGGCGATGCATGATTGCGACGTCATGGTCTGCATCGGCGCGCGCTTCGACGATCGCATCACCGGCCGGCTCACCGCGTTCTCGCCAAACTCGAAGAAGATCCATATCGACATCGATCCGTCGTCGATCAACAAAAACGTCCATACCGACGTGCCGATCCTTGGTGATGTCGGCCGGGTGCTGGAGGATCTGGTGCGGCTGTGGCGGGCGACCGCCAAGGCCGACAAGAAGGCGCTCCACCCGTGGTGGGAGCAGATCGCGAAATGGCGCGCGCGGGATTCGCTCGCCTACAAGATGAATCACGACGTCATCATGCCGCAATACGCCATCCAGCGGCTCTACGCGCTGACCAAGGATCTGGACACCTACATCACCACCGAGGTCGGCCAGCACCAGATGTGGGCGGCGCAACACTATCATTTCGAGAAGCCGAACCGCTGGATGACTTCCGGTGGGCTCGGCACGATGGGCTACGGCCTGCCGGCGGCGCTCGGCGTGCAGATCGCGCATCCGGACGCGCTGGTCATCGACATCGCCGGCGACGCCTCGGTGCAGATGACGATGCAGGAGATGAGCGCGGCTGTGCAGCACGAAGCGCCGATCAAGATCTTCATCCTCAACAACCAGTATATGGGCATGGTGCGGCAGTGGCAGCAGCTTCTGCACGGCAACCGGCTGTCGCATTCCTACACCGAGGCGATGCCGGATTTCGTCAAGCTCGCCGAAGCCTATGGCGGCCACGGCATCCGCTGCGAGAAGCCGGACGAGCTGGACGACGCGATCAAGGAGATGATTTCGGTGAAGAAGCCGGTGATCTTCGACTGCCGCGTGGCGACGCTTGCCAACTGCTTCCCGATGATTCCGTCGGGCAAGGCGCATAACGAGATGCTTCTGCCGGACGAGGCGACTGACGAGGCGGTGGCCAACGCCATCGACGCCAAGGGCAGGGAACTGGTGTAACGCCGAAGCCGAGGCAGGGCTTGCCGGAAGAAGCCGTGCGAAAACAGAGAATTAGCGCAAAGTTTGAAATCGAGATTCATGTCATGAACGCACACCTTCAACCCACCGGTTCCGCCTACTTCATTGCCAAGGAGACGGAAAGACCGGAAAACCACACGCTTTCCGTGCTGGTCGACAATGAGCCGGGCGTGCTTGCCCGGGTCATAGGCCTGTTTTCGGGACGCGGCTACAACATCGAGAGCCTGACGGTCTCCGAAACCGAGCATGAGAAGCACCTGTCGCGGATCACCATCGTGACGCGCGGCACGCCGCATGTGCTGGAGCAGATCAAGCACCAACTCGAGCGCATCGTGCCGGTGCACCGCGTCGTCGATCTCACCGTGCGCTCGCATGAGCTCGGCCAGGAACGGCCGCTGGAGCGGGAACTCGCGCTGGTGAAAGTGGCGGGCACCGGCGAAGCCCGCGTCGAGGCGCTGAGGCTGGCCGATGCCTTCCGCGCCAGCGTCATCGACGCCAACACCGAGCATTTCATCTTCGAGATCACCGGCAAGGGCTCCAAGCTCGACCAGTTCATCGCCATCATGAAGCCGCTCGGCCTGGTCGAAATCTGCCGAACCGGCGTGGCGGCGATGAACCGCGGTCCGCAGGGAATGTAGTCGTCCGGCGCTTGGGTCCGATGCTCTGGCGCCGCCTGTATTCGTTCTGTCGCTTTGCAATCCTGATCCTTTGGCCCGGCTGCCGCCGTGAGGTGGCTTTCTGTGCGTCTGGGATAAAAGGACAATAATGCTGACCTACCTGGGGGAAAACCATGACCCTCGACGCATTCTTCGCCCTTCTGGTCTATGCCTTCGTGACCTCGATCACGCCGGGTCCGAACAATTTCATGCTTCTGGCATCGGGCGTGAATTTCGGTTTCGCCAAAACCACTCCGCACATGCTGGGCATCAGCATCGGCTTCCTCGTGCTGCTGCTTGCCGTCGGCTTCGGTCTGGGCGCGGTGCTGACGGCATTTCCGGTTCTCCACACCGGATTGAAAATCGCGGGCGGCGCTTACCTGCTCTATCTCGCCTGGAAGATCGCCATGTCGCGCTCGCTCAGCGGCAAGAGCGAGACCAAGGCGCGACCGATGCGCTTCGTCGACGCGGCGGCTTTCCAGTGGGTCAATCCCAAGGCATGGGTGATGGCGATCACCGCCATGGCCGTCTACGCCAATCCGGAGCATCCGTTCCTGTCGGTGGCGTTGATCTCGATAGCCTTCACCATCGTCAACCTGCCGAGCGTCTCGGTGTGGGCAGGTTTCGGCACGGCGCTGCGCGGTTTTCTGTCGGATCCGATACGGCTGAAATGGTTCAACATCGCCATGGGCGTGCTGCTGGCGGCGACGCTGTGGCCGATGCTGCGGTAGCTGCCGGGTTTTGGGTCCAAGCCATCGCGCTTGCGGTCGGGGGCTCGCGATCGTATTTTGAGGCCATGTCCCATGACCATGATCACGACAACGAGCTCGATCCTTTTGCGGCGCGGGTGCGCGCGCTGGAGACGATCCTCACCCAGAAGGGGCTGATCGATCCAGCCGCGGTCGACGTCATCGTCGACACCTACGAGACAAAGATCGGCCCGCGCAACGGCGCCAAGGTGGTGGCGAAGGCCTGGGTCGACCCCGACTTTGCCACCTGGCTGAAACGCGACGCGACGGCGGCGATCGGCTCGCTCGGCTATACCGGCCGGCAGGGCGAGCATATGCAGGCCGTGTTCAACACGGCTGACACGCATAACCTCATCGTCTGCACGCTGTGTTCCTGCTATCCGTGGTCGGTGCTCGGCCTGCCGCCGGTGTGGTACAAGGCGCCGCCCTATCGTTCGCGCGCGGTGATCGATCCGCGCGGCGTGCTCGAGGAATTCGGGCTGACCTTGCCGGCAACGACAAGAATCCGGGTGTGGGATTCGACAGCGGAGCTGCGCTATCTGGTCGTGCCGATGCGGCCGAAGGGCACCGAGGACTGGAGCGAGGAGCGGCTGGCGGAGCTGGTGACACGCGACGCGATGATCGGCACCGGCCTGGCGCGGGAGACGGCATGAACGGGCCGCAGGATCTCGGTGGGCAGATGGGGTTCGGGCCGGTCGCTCCCGAAAAGGACGAACCCTATTTCCATGCTGCGTGGGAAAGGCGGGCGCTTGGCGTGACGCTCACCGCCGGCGCCATGGGCGCGTGGAATATCGATGAGAGCCGGCATGCACGCGAATCGCTGCATCCCGCTGACTACTATGCCTCAAGCTACTACCAGATTTGGATTAAGGCGCTGGAAATCTTGCTGAAGCGGCATGGCTTCGTTAGCGACCGCGATCTGGCCGCGGGCAAGGCGGTCGATCCAGCGGCAACGCCCAAAAGGGTGCTGAAAGCGGACGACGTGCCGGCTGTGCTAGCCAAGGGCGGGCCTTGCGACCGGCCGGTCGCCACGCCGGCGCGGTTCAAGGCCGGCGACCTTGTGCGGACGAAGAATTTTCATCCGACCGGCCACACGCGGCTGCCGCGCTACGCACGCGGCAAGCAAGGCCTCGTCGAGGCGGTGCGCGACGGTTTTGTCTTTCCCGATACGAATGCGCACGGCCGGGGCGAGAACCCGCAATGGGTCTATACGGTGGTCTTCGACGGCGCGGAGATCTGGGGCGAGAGCGCCGACCCGACGCTGACAGTATCGATCGACGCTTGGGAGAGCTATCTTGAACCGGCGTGAGGCGAACTCACGCGCTGCCATGCTGTCGGCGGGCGTCGATGCGCCGGTTTTCGCCGAGCCTTGGCAAGCGGAAGCCTTCGCCATGACGGTCGCGCTTCACGACAAAGGCCTGTTTTCCTGGAGCGAATGGGCGGAGGCATTGTCCGCCGAGGTCAAGAAGCCCGGTGCCGCGAGCGATGGCCACGACTATTACGAGCACTGGCTGGCGGCGCTGGAAAAGGTGCTGTCGGCCAAAGGCGTTGCCGGCAAGGGCGACGTCGATGCGCTCGCCGCCGCTTGGGAACGCGCCGCGCATGTAACACCGCACGGCAAGCCGATCCTGCTCGAGAACGATCCCGGCCCGACCGAAGGTCGTGGCGGCCCGACCGGATAGGATCGTGGCGGCTCGATCTTTTGTTCCCTTTACGTTCCGATCCTTGCCTGATAGCCTGATTTATCGCGGTGCCATGGTGCGAACGATAGCATCGATGTGACGGCCGACCTTGTCTTTCCCTTGCGAATCCGGTCTCTCGCGCTGATGGAATTCTCTCCTCAACAGGACGATGCGCTGAAAGCGGTCGCCAACTGGCTCAAGACCGGAAAGCCGCAGCTCTTTCGGCTGTTCGGCTATGCCGGCACCGGCAAGACGACGCTGGCGCGCTATTTCGCCGAGCATGTCGACGGCCAGGTGCAGTTCGCCGCCTTCACCGGCAAGGCAGCGCAGGTGCTGCGTTCCAAGGGCGCGGTCAACGCCCGCACTATTCATTCGCTGATCTACCGGCCGAAGGGCGAGGAATCGGTAGCAGACGAGGTGACCGGCAAGACCTCGATGTCGCCGACCTTTTCGCTCAACCGGCAAAGCCCGATCTCGCGGGCGAAACTGGTGGTCATCGACGAATGTTCGATGGTCGACGAACAGCTTGGCCGCGACCTGATGAGTTTCGGCACGCCGATCCTTGTTCTCGGCGACCCCGGCCAATTGCCGCCGATCTCGGGCGGCGGCTTCTTCACCGACCATGAGCCGGATATCCTGCTCACCGAAATTCACCGACAGGCGCGCGACAACCCGATCATCCGGCTGGCCCTCGACGTGCGCGAAGGTCGCGAATTCATGCGCGGCGACTACGGCACGGCACAGGTGATCGGCAAGGAAGACGTCACCCAGGAGCTGGTATTAAAGGCGGACCAGGTGCTGGTCGGCACCAACAGGACGCGGCGTCGCTATAATCAGCGGTTGCGCGAGCTGAAGGGGTTCAATGCCGACTACCCGCAGGCCGGCGACAAGCTCGTCTGCCTGCGCAACGACCCGGCCAAGGGGCTGCTCAACGGCTCGCTGTGGAAGGTGATGACCTCGTCGCGCGAGACGGTCAAGCCCGGCATCAATTTGCTGGTCTCACCCGAGGAGGACGACCCGGACCGCGGCGTTGCCAAGATCAAGCTGCTCAAGGCGGCGTTCGAAGATCCGGACGCTGACATTCCCTGGCAGCAGAAAAAGCGCTTCGACGATTTCGACTACGGCTACGCACTGACCGTGCACAAGGCGCAGGGGTCGCAGTGGAACGAGATCGTGCTCTTCGACGAAAGCTGGGCGTTCAAGGAAACCCGCCAGCGCTGGCTCTACACCGCGATCACGCGCGCGGCCGAGCGGCTGACGATTGTCAGGTAGGCCGGTCGAGCCAGCAGCCGGGGAACCGCGTTACCGCGGGACAATCGGCCTGGCGTCGAGCCATTCCCAGGCGGCCGCTTCGTCCTCGCTCTTGAAATGCCTGAGTTCGATTGGCAACGAAGCAGGCAGCAAACCCCGCGCGTCGGGCACCCAGTTCGGCTCGCCGACCGCCGCGCAGCGGCCGACATGCTCCACGGCATGGGCCGTGCCCTGTTCGAGCGTTTCGTCCGACACATCGGCCCAATCGACGCCGTCATGGTCGACCAGGCGCACCAGCACGTCGATTCTCGGGTGCAGCGCATAAGCCGCCTCCAGCAATCCGAACAGGTTTTCCGCATCGGCCGCGGTGACATGGCCGACGACGTCGATGGCGAAAAGGTCGTCGCGGTCGGTGTCGACGCGGCGAACTGCCGGCACTTCTTCAAGATAATTCACGAGGGCTTCCTCTTGCTGGACATTATCCGCCCTTCTGGAACACCGAAAACCCCCTGTCTGTTCCCACCAAAGGCGGTATAGATGGCCGCAAATACATCCGGACCCGAGAAGCCATGCCCGCAAAGCTCTCCGTCAATCTCAATGCCATCGCCATGCTGCGCAACCGGCGCGACCTGCCGTGGCCAAGCGTCATCGGGCTTGGGCGTCTGGCGCTGGCCGCGGGAGCGCATGGGCTGACGGTGCATCCGCGGCCCGATGAGCGGCACACCCGGCATTCCGACCTGCCGGAGATCAGGGCGCTTATCGATGACGAATTCCCCAAGGCTGAATTCAACATCGAGGGCTATCCGACGGAGGAATTCCTGGCGCTTGTGGAAAAGCACCAGCCGGAGCAAGTGACGCTGGTGCCCGACGACCCTGCCCAGGCTACCTCGGACCATGGCTGGAACTTCGCCGCCGAGACTGCGTTCCTGACACCAATCGTCAAGCGCCTGAAGAAAGGCGGCTTTCGCGTGTCATTGTTTTCTGACGCGGACCCGGCAGGCGTGAAGGCCGCGCGCGACACCGGCGCCGACCGGATCGAGCTCTACACGGGGCCGTATGGCAGCTACCATTCCGATTCTGCAAAGGCGGAGAAAGAGCTGGAAAGATTGGGAAAAACCGCTGACGCCGCGCTTGCCGCCGGACTTCAGGTCAATGCCGGCCACGATCTGGTGGTGAGCAACCTGCCGGCACTGGCAAAGCGCATCCCGGCATTGGCCGAAGTGTCCATCGGACATGGGTTGACAGCCGATGCATTGGAGTATGGCATGGCCGGCACGGTCAAGAGATATCTGAAGGCCTGTGGGTGGTAGAGATGGAAGCCTCGCATTGCGGACATGGCAGCCATCACGTCGGGGCACTTGATATTGCATCGCAGCAAGCGTAGAGCACCGCCCGCTTATCGGAGTGTCGCCTATGGCCCTTACCAACACTGGTAGTGAGGCAGAACCCGTCGAACAATCGAGCCATCCTGAGGTCGAAAAGCACAGCACCAAGGTCTTGATGCTGGGCGCGCTGGGCGTTGTCTACGGCGACATCGGCACCAGTCCGATCTATGCGCTTCGCGAAGCACTGCATGCTTCGTCCGGCACCGATCCGCGCAGCGCCGTTCTGGGCGTTCTGTCGCTGATCGTCTGGGCGTTAACGATTATCGTGACAATAAAATATGTCGCCTTCGTGCTTCGGGCGGATAACAAGGGTGAAGGCGGTACGCTGTCGCTTATGGCGCTGGCCCGGAAAGCTTATCCGGCTGGTTCCAGCATCATTCTTGGCATTGGTCTCTGCGGAGCCGCACTGTTTTTCGGTGACGCGATCATAACGCCGGCTATCTCGGTGCTTTCAGCGGTGGAAGGTCTGAGCGTCGTGACCCCGGCGTTCGATCCGTACGTGGTTCCCATTACATTGGTGATTCTTGCCGTCTTGTTTGCCGTGCAGCGCTTCGGGACTGGTAGAGTGGCCTCCGTTTTCGGGCCGGTCACGGCGCTCTGGTTTCTGGCGATCGGCATTGCCGGATTGCTGCACATCCTCGACGACCCCTCGGTGCTTTTGGCAATCAACCCCTATTATGCGGTCGTCTACCTTGCCGAAGCCAAAACGGGCGCATTTCTTACGGTCGGCGCGGTTTTTCTGGCGGTCACCGGTGCTGAAGCGCTTTATGTCGATCTCGGCCACTTCGGTCGCCGTCCAATCGTACTCGCCTGGTTCTGGATCGTCTTCCCTTGCTTGCTACTCAGCTATTTTGGGCAAGGCGCATTCGTTCTTGCTCACGGTGGGCTGCCCGACAATCCGTTTTTCCAGATGCTGCCAGATTGGGCACTGATACCGATGGTCGCGCTCGCAACAGCAGCGACCGTCATCGCCAGTCAAGCCGTTATCTCCGGGGCGTTTTCGCTGACCCGGCAGGCGGTGCAGCTCAATCTTCTGCCCAGAATCGAGGTTCAGCATACGTCCGAGATGCAGCTCGGCCAAATTTACATGCCGCGCGTGAACCTCATTCTCGCACTCGGCGTGATGCTGCTGGTCGTCGGCTTCGGCAGTTCGAGTTCCCTGGCTTCCGCCTATGGAATTTCGGTGACCGGCGAGATGCTGATGACGACTATTTTGCTATTCGTGGTGATGCGGTGGCAATGGAAATGGCAGGTCGCACTCGCTGCGGCGCTCGCGCTGCTCTTTGGCACGATAGATACCGGCTTCTTCCTGGCAAATGTCGTGAAATTCGTGGAAGGCGGATGGGTTTCGATCGCTGTTGCCTGCATCATGGGGCTGATCATGGGGACCTGGATACGCGGCAGCCGCTATCTGTTCGACAAGACGCGCAGGAACGAGATTCCGCTCGATTTCCTTGCCGGCAATTTGTTGAAGAAGAAGCCGCAGTTGGTGTCAGGTACGGCCGTGTTCCTGACCAGCGATCCACTCAGCGCACCGACCGCGCTGATGCACAGCCTGAAGCACTACAAGGTGTTGCACGAACAGAACGTCATCCTGTCGGTGGTGACGGCGCAGCAGCCTCTCGTGCCCGATAGCGATCGGGTCAAGATGGAAACGATCAACGAGCTGTTCATGCGGGTGACGCTGACCTTCGGCTACATGGAGCAGCCCAACATCCCGCGTGCGCTGGCGATTTGTCGCAAGCAGGGCTGGAAGTTCGATATCATGACGACGTCCTTCTTCCTGTCGCGGCGCTCGCTCAAGGCGTCACCCAATTCCGGCATGCCGGTGTGGCAGGACAAGCTGTTCATCGGACTGGCGCGCACGGCGGCGGATGCGACCGAGTATTTCCAGATCCCGACCGGGCGTGTGGTCGAGATCGGCACGCAGGTGGCTATTTAGGGCACGCCGATATTCAGGTGATGCCGGTCCGCGAATGGCGGGTTCCTGCGCTTCCGGTACTCACGGACCAAATGTCCGCTCCGTTCCGGTTCTCGGAACCCACCATTCTCGACTCGGCCTGACCTGAATCTCGACATACCCCGGCGGATCGGTGAAGGGCTGTGCCTGACAGCAAGGCCCTTGCCACACCCGGCGAAGCCGCCGACTTCAGCCAGCCAAAGCTGCCTTGTTCGCCTCGAGGAAATGCCTGAGCGATTGCGGCTTCTTGCCTGAAAGCGTCTCGATCGCGTCGGTTACCATGCCGATACGGCCCGAGCGCGTGTTGGTGTCGAAGGAAACGATGACAGGGGCAAAATCCGAGGGAGTGCCCGCCGCCTTCAGTCCTTCGGTCAGCGCTTCGTCCGAAAGCTGGACGACTTCGATGGGCTTGCCGGTGACGTCGGTCACCAGGGCCGCGATCTCGGCGACCGTATGGGCCTGCGGACCCGTCAGCGTGTATGTGGTGCTTTCGGAAGCGCCCGAAGCAAGGCCGGCGGCGATCGCCGCGGCCATGTCGTCGCGGGCGCCATGGGCAATGCGGCCGTCGGCAGCGGATGTATACCAGTATCCGGATGCAATGGCGTGGGGCAGCGACATGAACAGGTTCTCCTGGTACCAGCCGTTGCGGAAGATCGTATAGGGGATGCCGCTCGCCTTGATCGCCTGCTCGGTCCCGTAGTGATCGCCCGCAAACAGCACCGGCGATCCTGGCTCCGGGTTTGGCATCGAGGTGTAGAGCAGATGTGAAACGCCGGCCTTCCTGGCAGCGGCGACTGCATTCTCATGCTGCTTGAGGCGCTTGCCCCCGAGGTCGATCTCGCCGGTCGAGATGATCAGGACCCTGTCGGCGCCCTTGAATGCGTCGACGAGCGACGCTGTCTCATCGAAATCGGCTTGCCTGATGGTGACGCCGCGCGCCGCCAGGTCGGCGAGGGTTTCCGGATTACGCGTGGCGGCGATGATGCGCGCGGGCGCAACCTTGAGCGTGTCCAGCAGATGATGGATGACGCCGCGGCCGAGCTGGCCGGAGGCGCCGGTGACGAGAAGGGTTTCGGTCATGGGAAGTCCTGTCGTTGCGCCGGGAGCGGCGGGTGCCTAGATAAGTCTCGAAAAGAGACCAGCACTAAAATAGGAATTGACCAACCCTCGTAAAGAAGGCAGTTTTGCGGGAGGTAGGCAGGCTCAGGGAACCAGCAATGGACAGCAAGATCGTCAATCTGAGATCGAAGCTCGAGATCTACAAAGCGGGCAGCGGTGGGGGCAACATTGCGGATTGTCCGGTTCGCGATGTGATCCAGGGCATCAGCAACAAATGGAGTTCGCTGCTGATGATGGCGCTGGCCGAAAAACCGTACCGGTTCGGCGAATTGCGGCGGCTGGTGCCCGACATCTCACAGCGCATGCTCACCCAGACGCTGCATGATTTGCAGCGCGACGGTTACGTCCATCGCGAGGTGTTCCCGACCAAGCCGCCGAGCGTCGAATACAGTCTGACCGATCTCGGAAGCTCGATGTTCGGACCCCTGCACCAACTGCTCCAGTGGGCCGAGCGCAATCATGGCGCCGTGCGCGACGCGCGGAAAGCTTTCGATGCAGCCCAAGCCTGATTCCTTCAATACCAGCGGCAATGGCCTGATTTGGCGATACCGCTGAAGGATGGTGCCCGCCGGTTGGGCTCGGCGGACAATGGGCATTTCTCTGGACATCGCGATTGCCGGCGCCGCCTTGCCTCGATGGTGGCTGGAACCGTGATCGATCGGTCAGGCGGATCGGGACCAAGGAAGCGCAGTGGCCGCCTCGTTGCGGCGGATGATTTTCGAAAGATGCGAACCCTTCGCTTCCAGGAATGCGTGAAGCCGCTGTGGATAGTCCGGGGTGACAGCGTCCTTCACCGACTTGCGTTCGTGCAATCCCTTCCGCCAGGCCTCGACAAGCGGCTTATCGCTCAAGATGCCGAAATCGCCGATCAGATCGAAGGTGTCGAAATAGCGGAAGATTGGCCCATAGACCGCATCGACCAGTGAAAAGCGCTCGCCGGCGAACCAAGGTCCGGCTCGGCCAGCCGCCAGTTCGGCTTCGAGACGATCGAACATCGCCGACAGACCTTCGCTTTCGGCAAGGAAGGCGGCCTCGGTCGGTGCGGAATAGAGTCGGCCAATCGCGTTGAGGATGGCCGAGCCGAACTCGATCCAGGCGCGATGCCGGGCGCGGGCCAGCGGGTCGGCAGGATGGAGTGGGTTGGCCTGCGTTTCCTCGAGGAATTCGAGGATGACCGCAGATTCGAAGACCACCGTTTCTTCGCCGTTTTGCTGCACGCACAGCAGCGGCACCTTGCCGAGCGGCGATATCGCCTTGAACCAGGCCGGCTTGTTGGCGAGATCGATGGTGATCCGCTCGAACGGCACGCCCTTCTCGCGGAGCGAAATGGCAGCGCGCTGCACGTAGGGACAAAGATGGTGACTGACGAGAACGAGCTTGTCGGTCATTTCATTCTCCAGACATTGGTTCAAGGCGCCGGCTGCCCGTGTCCGGGATGTCGGCGGTCTTGCAGATTTCCTGTTTCATTGCAGTGTCGTCCGATATTAATGCAATTGCATCTACATATGAATGCATTTGCATCTATTGTCAACCTTGATGCAATTGCATCTATCGCCTATGCTGCAACCATGACGGAGAAAGCCATCCCTTCGCCTGCGGCTATCAAGGCCTGGGCGCGCCTGATACGCGTTTCGCGTCAGTTGGTGGAAAGAGCCGAAGACGCGCTGAAAGACAGCAGCTTACCGCCGCTTGCCTGGTACGACGTGCTGCATGAGCTTGCCGAAGCGGGCGAGGGCGGGTTGCGGCCATTCCAGCTGATCGAGCGCACACTGTTTGCGCAATACAACATCTCCCGCTTGCTGGCGCGGCTCGAAGCGGACGGGCTGGTCGAGAAGCTCAGGGTTGCCGATGACGGCCGAGGACAGACAATCCGCATTACAGGGAAGGGGCGCGAGACGCGGCGCCGCATGTGGGCCATTTACGGACGATCGATCGCGGAACTGGTCGGCGCCAAGCTTTCCCATGACGACCTGGACGCATTGTCGGCCCTGCTTGGACGGCTGCGCGATCCTGCCACCCTGGAATGATGCTGCCTTGGCACCCAAGATCGAGGTGTATTGCAGCGGCGTCAGGCGCTGCCCCAGAGGAATGCCAGTGCCGCCAGCACGCCAAGCATGACGCGAACCAGATGCAGATTGCCCCATTTGACGATCAACGTCCTGGCCTGCGGATTGGTGGCGGCCGCATCCATTGTCTCTAGCAATCGGTTTGACGGCATCATTACGACAAGCGTCCATGGCCAAGGCAGGATGATCAGCACCGCCCCGACCAGATAGGCGAGACTGCCGGTCTGCCACCAGGCAACGGCACCGAGAACACAGGCGACGACCGCGATCGACGCCTGCATGGCGGCGCCGCGCTTGTAGGATGGCTGCCATTCCTGCAGCAACGCCCTGTCATCAAGACGAAGCCGCGCCGGCTGCTCGGCGACGCTGACATAGATGGCGGCGCCGGCGAAAGCGGCGGCAACGGTCAAGGCAAGCAGGCCTATGAACATCTTCCTTCCGCGGCATATGTTCCGGTAAGACCGTTCCCGTAAAAGGCCGTTCCGGAAGGCGCCAAAAAAACGGAGATAGGGCTTGCACCGTCTCGGACAATACGCCATAGACATGCCGAACCGTAACGTACGGTACGCACTGGGCGAGCGGCGCCATCATCGAACGGGAAAAGAGTTTGTTGCAGGCAAGCGTCGACATCGACACTGGCGAAACGCTGACGGAGCGGCAGAAAGCGGTGCTCGACGCCGCACTTCGCCTGCTGGTCGAAGAGGGCGATCACCTGACCATGGCCGCCGTGGCGCGGCGGGCGAGCTGTTCCAAGGAAACGCTCTACAAATGGTTCGGCGATCGCGACGGGCTTTTGACGGCAACGGTGCAATGGCAGGCCTCCAAGGTGCGGGTGGTGCCGGTCGACCGCAAGGGGCTTGACCTTGCTTCGCTGACGGCGAGTCTCGAACGCTTTGCGTCCGACTGGCTCAAGGTGATTTCGAGCGACACTTCGATCGCATTGAACCGGGTGGCGGTCGGTCACGCTGGCCCACTCAAGCGGAAGGACGGGAAGGACGATCTCGGCGCCATCGTGCTGGAGAACGGCCGCTTCGCGCTGGCCAGGCGCCTGAAGCCGGTGCTGGAAGCAGGCCAGCAGGCCGGGCTTCTCGAGTTCTCGGATGCCGAAACGGCATTCCGCACCTTTTTCGGGCTGGTCGCCCGTGACGTGCAGATCCGCCTTCTGCTCGGCGACCGGCTGGAATTGACTGATGCGGCGATCGGCGGCGATGCCGTCCGGGCGACGCAGCAGTTTCTCGCTCTTTACGGAGCAAAAACCGGGCCGCAAGGCCTCTGAATTCAAAAACGGGAAGGAAGAAAAATGCGTGTCTATTACGATCGCGACGCCGATCTCAACCTGATCAAGGGCAAGAAGGTCGCCATCATCGGCTATGGCAGCCAAGGCAGGGCGCATGCGCTCAACCTCAAGGATTCCGGCGTCAAGGACATCGCCATCGGCCTCAAGGCCGGCTCGGCGACAGCCAAGAAGGTCGAGGCCGACGGGCTCAAGGTGATGAGCGTGGCGGAGACCGCCAAATGGGCCGACCTGATGATGATGGCGACGCCCGACGAACTGCAGGCCGACATCTACAAATCCGAGATCGCACCGAACATCCGCGATGGCGCGGCGATCGCCTTCGCCCACGGCCTCAACGTGCACTTTGGCCTGATCGAGCCGAAGGCCTCGGTCGACGTCGTCATGATCGCGCCGAAGGGGCCCGGCCACACGGTGCGTGGCGAATACCAGAAGGGCGGCGGCGTGCCGTGCCTGGTCGCCGTCAACCAGGACGCTTCGGGCAATGCGCTCGATCTGGCCCTGTCCTATGCCTGCGGCGTCGGCGGCGGCCGGTCCGGCATCATCGAGACCAATTTCCGCGAGGAATGCGAGACCGATCTGTTCGGCGAGCAGGTGGTGCTGTGCGGCGGCCTGGTCGAACTCATCCGCGCCGGTTTCGAGACGCTGGTGGAAGCCGGCTACGCTCCGGAAATGGCCTATTTCGAGTGCCTGCACGAGGTCAAGCTGATCGTCGACCTGATCTATGAGGGCGGTATCGCCAACATGAACTACTCGATCTCGAACACCGCCGAATGGGGCGAGTATGTTTCGGGTCCGCGCATCATCACCGCCGACACCAAGGCCGAGATGAAGCGCGTGCTGAAGGACATCCAGACCGGCAAGTTCACCTCGGAGTGGATGCAGGAGTACCGCGCCGGCATGTCGCGCTTCAAGGGCATCCGCCGCATCAACGACAGCCACCAGATCGAGGAAGTCGGCACCAAACTGCGCGCGATGATGCCGTGGATTTCGAAGAACAAGCTGGTCGACAAGGCCAAGAACTGATTGAACTCCACGGTCATTTCCTTGCGCGTCCTCAGGCTTTGCCCTGCGGGCGCGCGGAGATTTCGAAGAACAAGCTGGTCGACAAGGCCAAGGACTAAGGAAGCGCGCACCAATTCTGCCCTGCCGGCCATCTGATGCAGGTTTCCGCGCTTCCGGTGCTCACGAACTTTGTGTTCGCTCCGCTCAGGGTCTTGAAACCTGTGCCACCTGACCCGGCAGGGCGAATTCGCATCGGACTTTCCCGTGTCGAAACATCAAACCGGTGGGCGACCCGCTGGCGCCAACACTGTGTTCAGCCGTAGTGCCAGTGGGGCTTCCGTTCCGTACCGGTGAACATCACGCCGATGCGGTCTTCGCGGCGCCAGCGGACCACTGCCTTGTAGGCGATGCCGTCGGTCGGCACATAGAGCAGGAACTCGTCGGGCACGCGTGCGTCGATCGAGACCCTCAGTTCGGCGCCGCCGTCATGCATGTTGCGCACCGTGCATGTGACCTCGGAATGGGTCATGCCGGTCAGGATCGTCGCGCCCTTGAAGACGCGCTGCCTGCGTTTGCTCCTGTTTTCCTCTTCAGTCATCGCGCACAATTCCCGGGCGATCGTCGCATATCAGGTCGTATTGGCAAGATGATTAGGCCTGCCTGATAAACATAGCGTTATCATCGGCGGCGACGAAAACAATTTCCGCAGGCCCGGCCGAACGGGAAACGGCGCCGCGAGAGGCGGCGCCGTCTGGAATGCATCAGTCGATCAGCTATAGGGCGACCAGCACTGCCGGCGCGGACCGCCATAGGGTTGGAACGTGTTGTCCCAGGCGCGATATGACCGGTAGCGGTCGTAGCACCAGCGGACATGGGCGCTGGAAAGCCTTTGCGTCCGATAATGACGCCGAGGCTCATAGTAGCTCGGCCCGTCATAATAGTTGTAGGCCGGCAGCCCGAGGCCCAGACCGAAATAGATCGCGGAATCACTGTAGTGACGGCGATGATGACGATGGTGGCGCCGCCAGCGCCAATAGTCGTTGTCGTCACGCCATCTCCAGGCTTCGTGGCGACCGCGCCACCTCCAACTATCATTGCCATGCCGCCACTGCCGGGCACCGTGCCGACTGCGCCAGCGCCAATCGCTATACACCCGCCTGTCGTTGCCGCCGGCCCAACTTTCGCGGACCGGCACGATCTCGGGCGCCACGGCGTTGACCGGGACCGGCAAGACGGGTTTGGCGATCGGTCCGGCAAGCGAGGGAGCCGAGAGACCGGCCAGAAGGCCCAGCGCCAGCAGCCCGGACCTGACGGAAAAAGAAAAGAGCGGTTTCATTGCACTCTCCAAGAGATTTCAGGCCCCACGCCCGGAGCACCCCGAGGAAGAACGCCATTCATGGAACTTCCCGCCTGAACGGAGGATGAACGAAAGGTTTTGTCAACCATAGCGGGCAAGGGGCAGGGCCTTGTTTTCGGGCGCGCTTGCGGGCAAAGGTCACGGCTATGTCGCTGCGCCTCGCCACGTTCAATGTCGAAAACCTGATGAACAGGTTCGATTTTTCCGGATATCGCAATCAACTCAACGAAGATCGCACGCTGACGCTCTTCGATATCCGGAGCGAGGCCGAATACAAGATGCTGGAGCAGGCGCGGGCGATCGCGCAATCCGACGATACGCGGCAACTGACGGCACTGGCGATCGCGGCCACCCGCGCCGATATCATCTGCATGCAGGAGGTCGACAATATCGAGGCGCTGAAGGCCTTCGAATACGGTTACCTGTTCAAGATGATAGGGCATGGCTACCGGCAGAAATACACCACTGCCGGCAATGATTCGCGCGGCATCGACGTCGCCGTGATGATGCGCGATGAGACCGCGCATGGCCAGCCGATCGAATTCGTGCGCATGACCAGCCATGCCCATGTCACCTTCGAGCAGTTCGGCCTGCACACGCCGGAACTGGCAGCACTTGGGCAGCAAGCCAACGAGCGCATCTTCCGGCGCGACTGCCTGGAGGTCGACCTGACCGTGGGCGGCGTGCCGCTGACGCTCTATCTGGTGCATTTCAAGTCGATGGGGCCGCCCCGCAACGGCCTCGACGGACGCGAGGCGACGATGCCGGTCCGCATTGCCGAGGCGCAGGCGGTGCGACGGATCATCGAGGAGCGCTTCGGCAAGGATCACGCCGCCGACAAGCGCTGGGCGATCTGCGGCGACATGAACGATTACCGGCAGCGCGTGACGATCGCTGGCGACGCCTTTGACGGTTACCGCTTCGAGGTGGTCGACGAGAGCCAGTCCTGCCTCAACGTGCTCACCGCCGGCGGTTTTTGCGAAAACGTGGTCGAGCGGCGTCCGGAGATGGACCGCTGGACCTTATACCACACGCGCGGGCCGCAAGAGCGGCATCTCTGCCAGCTCGACTACATCCTGTTGTCGAGGGCGCTGGCAGCCAGGAACGCAACGACCGTTCCCGATATCATCCGCAACGGCCAGCCCTGGCGCACCATATTTCCGATGGGCCAGGAGGTGGACCGCTTTCCGCGTGCCGGCTGGGACCGACCGAAAGCGTCCGACCATTGCCCGGTGGCGATCACCCTGGACATGGCATGAGGCGCAGGTGAGCTTCGACCTGCCGCGCAACATCATCCTGCCGGTCGACGCCGTCGACGTCAGGCTCGACCCCGGCCCGCATCCGTTCGAACGCGACAATGCGCAGGCGATCGCCGAGAATTGGGATCGTGAGATCGCGGCCAACCCGGCGCTGTTCGACGGCACCGTGGTCCTGCTTTCCGCGCTCAGCTATCGCGACAACAGCCTTGTAGGCCGCTGCCACGCGGTGCGCTACTCGACCTTCATGCTTTGGCGCGGCAATCGACAGGTGGCTGGCGCCGAGCACGCCTATGCCCATGCCGTGCTGGTCGCTGGCGACAATGCGCTGGTGGCGATCCGCATGGCGTCGCACACGGTCAATGCCGGTCGCGTCTACTTCGCCGCCGGCTCGTTCGAGCCAACCGATTTCCGCGACGGCCTTGTCGATGTCGACTTCAACATGATCCGCGAGGTGCGGGAAGAAACCGGCCTCGACCTTGCCGGCGCGACACGCGGCAGGCGCTGCTATGCGCTGTCGACGGCAAGCGGCACGGTGATCTTTCGCCGTTATCGCGAGACGGCATCCGCTGACGAGATCGCGCAGCGCATCAGCGCTTTTGTCGCGACCGAGACAGAGCCGGAAATCGAAGGGCCTGTCATCATCCGCGATGCCGATAACCTGCCGGACGGGCTGATGCCGCACATGAAGCCACTGATCGAGTGGCATTTTGCCGGCAAGGGCTAACGACGCGTCTTGTCTTCGAGCGCCTTGCGATCATTGCGGGCGGCGACGAAAAACAGAATGACGCCGACACCCAGCAGCGCACCCATCGCCGTTCCCATCGTCCGACCGACAACCTGCTGGAAATCGGCGGTGACATGATCGGGATTGGCCATGCCAGAGCTGGCCAAATACCACCACAGCCCTGCTAGTGCGGCCTCAAGGATCACCGTCACCAAAATCACTCGCTCTCTCTTGCTCATCCCACCATTCCCCTTATCCCCAAGGCGATTCTATCACCACAGACTGTGCCGCGACAGGGGCAGGCAGGGCGGCGTCAAATTTCGGGGTTCTGGCGGCGGCGCACCGCTCTATTCGTGCCTCAGCGCGTCGATCGGATCGAGCCGTGCGCCGCGCAGGGCTGGGAAGAAACCGAACACCATGCCGATCAGCGCGGAAAAGCCGACCGCGAGCAGGATGACCGCCGGGCTGGGGGCGAAAGGAATGGCCAGCGTCAACGAGGCGAGACCAGCCAGCGCCAGGCCGATCAGGATGCCGACGATGCCGCCGAGCAGCGACAGCACGGTCGCTTCGACCAGGAACTGGATGAGGATGTGTTTTTCATGCGCACCGATGGCCAGCCGGATCCCGATCTCACGGGTGCGTTCGGTGACCGATACCAGCATGATGTTCATGATGCCGATGCCGCCGACGAGCAGGCTGACGCCGGCGACCGCGCCCAGCATGCCGGTCATTGTCGTGGTGGCGCTGGCCATGGCATCGGCGATCTGGGTCATGTCGCGTATCGAGAAATCGTCCTCGCGGTCGGGCGTGATGCGGCGTGTGTCGCGCAAAATGTCCTCGACGCGTGGCAATAGCTCGGTGGTCGGCGTCCTGTCATCGGCGGCGACGTAGATCGAGTCGATATCGCGGTTGCCGGCGATGCGGCGCTGGTAGGCGGCGAGCGGCATCAGCACGACATTGTCCTGGTCCTGACCGAAGCCGGTATAGCCCTTCGGCTCGAGCAGGCCGATGATCTTGCACGAAGTGCGATTGACGCGGATGATCTCGCCTTCGGGGTCGCCGGCGCCGAAGAACTGCTGGCGGACCGTCTCGCCGATCAGGCAGACCCCGGTGCCCGAGCGGGTCTCCGAATCGCTGAACGGCCGGCCTGAGACGAGTTTCCAGTCGCGCGCATCGAGATAGGCGCTGTCGGTGCCAGTGACGCCCGATGTCAGGCTTTCGGTGCCAAAGATGACGCGCACCTGCTTTTGCGAGGCGGGCGAGATGGCGCGGACGCCGCTCAGGTGTGCAACGAGCGCGGCAAGTTCCTTGCTGCCGAGCGGACGGGTGGCCTGGTCAAGCCCGCCTGGCCCGCCGGGACCGGCAGGGCGCCCAGAACGGACAACGAGCAGATTGCTGCCAAGCTTGGAGATATCGGCCTTGACCTTTTCGGTGGTGCCCGAGCCGATGGTGAGCATGGCGATGACCGCGGCGACGCCGATGACGATGCCAAGCAGCGTCAGAAACGAGCGCAGCACGTTGCGGCGCACCGAAAGCAGCGAGAGGCGGACGGTTTCCCAGACCATGGCTAAGCCATCTCAAGGTTTATGGTGTCGGAGGCGACGTGGCCGTCGAGGAAGCGGATTGTGCGCTCGGCATAGCTGGCGACATCGGCCTCGTGCGTGACCATGGCGATGGTGAGGCCAAGCTCGGTATTCAGCCGCGTCAGGAGTTCCATGATCTCGTGCGTGCGTGCGGTATCGAGGTTGCCGGTCGGCTCGTCGGCGACGAGCAGGGTCGGCCTGGTGACGATGGCGCGTGCGATCGCCACGCGCTGCTGCTGGCCGCCGGAGAGTTCGGCCGGCGTGTGGTGCTCGCGGCCGACAAGGCCGACTTCGGCCAGCGCCTTCATGGCAAGGTCGTGGCGGTCACGGGCGGCGACGCCGCGATAGATCAGCGGCAGTTCGACATTTTCCACCGCCGTGGTGCGCGGCAGGAGATTGTAGCCCTGGAAGACGAAGCCAACATAGAGATTGCGCAGCATCGCGCGGCGGTTGCGGTCGAGACGGCCGGCGTCGATGCCCATGAAACTGTAGGTTCCGGCCGTCGGCGTGTCGAGGCAGCCGATGATGTTCATCGCCGTCGACTTGCCTGAACCCGAAGGACCCATGATGGCAACGAACTCACCGCGGCGGATGGCAAGATCGACGCCGGCCAGCGCATGGACCTTGGCTTCGCCCTGGCCATAGCTTCTCCAGACCTTGTCGAAGGAGATGAGCACGGAGCCCGACATGACGTCAGCCCCGCTGCTGCGACGCGGTGATGACTAGTGCGCCTTCGTCGAGGCCCGAAATGATCTCGGTCAGTTCGCCGTCGGTCGAGCCGGCCTTGACGTTGACCGGCCGCGGCCGCCCGTTCTCCAGCACGTATAGCGTGCGCGAGCCGTCGGTGGGCTGCGCCGTTGCCGCCTGGCGCTGGCGGTTGCCGCCTGGGCGGCCCATACGGCCCGTGAACAGGTCGCTCAGGCTCCAGGCACGGGCGGTTGTTTGCGCCGGCCGATAGCGGAAGGCAGTGGCAGGCACGGTGAGCACGCCCTTGGCCTCTCTGGTGACGACCGAAACGGTGGCGGTCATGCCGGGCCGCAACAGAAGCTCGTTGTTGTCGACATCGAACCGCGCGTCGTAGGTGACGACGCCGTCGGTGGTGACCGAAGCATAGGAAATGTCGCGGATCTCGGCATCGAACGGCCGTTCCGGGAAAGCGTCGACGGTGAAGCGCGCATGCTGGCCGGGCTTGACGGCGCCGATGTCGGCCTCATCGACCGCCGCCTTCAATTCCATGTTCTTCAGGTCGGCGGCGATGACGAACAGCACCGGCGCCTGCAGCGAGGAGGCAACCGTCTGGCCGGGATCGACCGAGCGCGTCAGGACGATGCCGTCGATGGGCGCATAGATGGTGCTCTTGGCCAAGTCCGTCTGCTGCGCCTTGAGATCGGCATTGGCGATGGCAAGACTGGCCCTGGCGCTGTCGAGTGCCGCCTTGGAGCGGTCACGGGTAGCGGTCGCCGCCTCAAGCGACTGGTCCGTCGCCATGCCGCGCTTGGTGAGTGCCACCGCCCGCACAAGCGCCCTTTCATTTTCGGTGAGGGTTACGGTGGCATCCTCGACATTGGCGGCAGCTGCCTTGGCGGAGGCCTCGGCGCGCTCGATCTGCACCTCCAGCTTGGCCGTGTCGAGCGCCGCCAGCACATCGCCCTTCTTCACCTGCTGGTTCTCGTTGACCGAGACGGAGCGCACGACGCCGGACAGTTCGCTGGAAATGTCGACCTGGGTGAGCGGCTGCAGCGTGCCGGTGGCCGATACCGCGACCGTGAGGTCGGCAACAGCGGCCGGCACCGTGGTGTAATCTAATTTGGCGGGAGACGCGGCATACCATTGATAGCCGGCAAGGCTCGCAACGACGACAATCAATGCAAGCAGGCCATAGAGCCAGCCGCGACGCCGTTTCTTCTTCAGACCCTGGTGGTCAAGCCCGAGCGCCGTCTCGATGGCGGGAGTGGATTCCGTCGTTGGCAGATTGACAATTTGGTCCACGCCGGACCCCTATAATATCGGTGATGTCCCAATCTGTGCACAGATCAGGCCTAATGGTTCAAATATCAAATTAAATTTCGCTCATGTTGGGATTGAGGCAGAGGGCTTTCTACAATGCTGACCCGGACTTACTTACTTTACGACGTGTTCACGACCGAGCGGCTGGCCGGCAATCCGCTGGCCGTTGTGCTTGACGGCAAGGGGCTGGACACGGCCGCGATGCAGGCCGTCGCACGCGAGTTCAACCTGTCGGAAATCGTGTTCGTGCTGCCGCCTGACAATCCCAAGCACCGCGCCCGAATCCGCATCTTCACGCCCGATTACGAGATGCCGTTCGCCGGCCACCCGACCATAGGGACCGCGATCGCGTTTGCCGAAATGGCTGGGGATGGCGACACCGCCGGCATCTTCGTCCTGGAGGAGAATATCGGCCCGGTGCGCTGCGCCGTCAGCAAGCGCGATGGCGCCACCTTCGCCGAGTTCGACCTGGCCAAGCTGCCGGAACCACTGGAACTCGTCGCCGACCCGGAGGCGATTGGCGCGGCGCTTGGCCTGGGGCCGCACGAAATCGGCTTCGAGAATCACCGCGTCTCGTTCTGGTCGGCCGGCGTGCCCTATGTGACCATTCCGGTCGCCGATCTGGAGGCGGCCGCCCGGATAAGGCTGGACAACCAGGCATGGTCGGAATTGGCACCCCGCAAGAACGAATGGGCGTTTGCCAGCCCGTATGTCTACTGCCGCGAGACGGTGAACCACGACAGCGCCTTCCATGTCCGCATGATCGTGCCGGGCAGTCCTTCCTATGAAGATCCGGCGACCGGTTCGGCGGCGGCCGCCTTCGCCGGCGCGATCATGCATTTCGATGGCCCGACGGACGGTGTTTCGCAGCTTTGGATCGAGCAAGGGCTGGAGATGGGCCGGCCTTCGCGCATTCGTCTCGAACTGAATGTCGAAGGCGGCAAACTGGCCGCCGCCCGCATCGGCGGCCATGCCGTCAAGGTGGCGGAAGGCCGGTTGTTCGTCTGAGCGCGATTGGCTCAAGCCGATTTGTCGGGAAATGAATCCAGCAGGGCTGGACATGGCGGATGGCGGCGGCTATATGCCCGCCGACGCTGGTTTTACCGGCGAGTGGGTGCGTAGCTCAGTTGGTAGAGCAGCTGACTCTTAATCAGCGGGTCACAGGTTCGATCCCTGTCGCACCCACCAAAGATTTCAAAGACTTAGGTGGATAGGCCCTGAAACAGGCGAGAACGTGAGGCGTGGAATTCGCGCCTAACGCCTCACGTGGGACTTTGCCTGTTCACGGCGCGTTCTTACGGCGGATGCGCATGTCGGATCCGGTATGAGTTTGCGAGCCCTCACTTCTCCGACACGCCGGCCTCAGCAAAACTTGCCATGCGGGCATGGCATTCGAGTGCCGAGCGGATGATGTTGACGGCGAGGCAGGCGCCGGAGCCTTCGCCGAGCCGCATGCCGAGATCGAGCAGCGGCGGCAGGCCGAGTGCTTCGAGCAGGCGGCGGTGGCCGGATTCGGCGGAGACATGAGCGGCCAGCGTGTGGGCGAGACCGGCGGGGTGCAGTCTTGCCAGGGGTGCGGCGGCGGCGGTGCAGACGAAGCCGTCGAGCAGCACGGGTACGCCCAAGTGACGCGCGGCCAGCGTCGCACCGAAAATGGCGGCGAGTTCGCGCCCGCCAAGGGCTGCCGCGATCTCCAGCGGGTCGGCAAGGGCCTCGGCGTGGCGCTTGAGGCCGGCCTCGATGGCGGTGATCTTGCGCACAAGGCCGGCATCGTCGACGCCGGTGCCGCGCCCGGTCCATTTTTCCGCGCCGCCGCCGAACAAGGCGGCCGAAATGGCTGCCGCCGGCGTGGTGTTACCGATGCCCATTTCACCGAAACAGACGAGGTCGAGGTCTTTCGTCACCGCACCGTAGCCGGCCGAGACGGCGGCGAGGAAGGCTTCGTCGTCCATCGCCGGCATTTGCGTGAAATCGCCGGTCGGACGGTCGAGGTCGAGCGGGATGACGTCGAGTTCGGCGCCGGCAATGCGGGCGAGCTGGTTGATGGCGGCACCGCCGCCGGCGAAGTTTGCCACCATCTGCACGGTGACCTCCGACGGGAAGGCCGACACGCCTTGCGCAGTGACGCCGTGGTTGCCGGCGAAGACGAAGACTTTGACGCGATCGAGCTTCGGCATGTCGCGGCCCTGCCAGCGGGCAAGCCATGCGGCTATTGCTTCCAGCCGGCCGAGACTGCCTTGCGGCTTGGTCAGCGTGTCCTGGCGGCGGGCGACGGCATTGGCCGCGGCGTCGCTGCCGGCGGGTAGATCAAGGCAGGCGGCGCGCAGTTCATCAAGCGATTTGAAAGACATGGGGGCAAAATCTCCGAAACAGAGTCAAGGAATGGAAACGGAAGCGACGAGCAGGATTGCGATCTCGCCAAATTGCTGCAGCGCGCCGACCGTGTCGCCGGTCTGGCCGCCGATCTGGTTGAGGCACAGAGCGCGGAAGGCGATAAACACAAGGCCGAGCAGGATGAGCGCGAAAACGGCGCCGCCGAGACCTAGCGCCAGCAGCGCGATGGCGCCGAGTACGACGCCGGCAATGGCGGTTTCGGCCGACACGGTGCCTGCATCGGCCGAGAGGCCGTCGGCGCGAGCCGGCGGCAACAGATGCATGAAAGCGCCGAGCAGGGCGCGCGAGGCGGCTTGTGCGGCAATCAGAGCCCAGAAAACTTGCACCGGGCCGGCGAATTCCGAAAGCACGCTCCAGCGGATTAGCAGCGAAATACCGAGCGCGCAGGCGCCATAGGTGCCGATGCGGCTGTCGCGCATGATTTCGAGCTTTCTGTCGCGCGTCTTGCCGCCGCCAAAGCCGTCGGCGACATCCGAAAGCCCGTCTTCATGCAGGCAGCCGGTGGCGAGCAAGGTTGCGGCAAGGGCAAGAGCCGCTGCCGGACCGGCGGCGAGGCCCAGCCATATGCCGACAGCGTAGGCAAGCGTGCCGACGACCGCGATGGCGAGACCGGCGACGGGCGCTGCCCAGATCGCACCGGCAAGGCTTCGGTCCCGAAAATCGAGGACCGGCAACGGCAATCGCGTGAAGAAGACGAGGCAAAGCGCGATATCGTCGAGCGCTTGCCGGGGCGAGGAGATCGTGTTCTGGAGTTTGAGCATGATCTATTCCGAAAACCGGTTCCCACTTTTCGCTGACGCGGTCCTTCGGTTCAGGATCATGCTCTCGCCCCTCGCAATGGCATGAAAGAACGTGCCGCTGACGCAGCCGCGCCGGTAGCCGGTGGCGCCGAGCGGATTGCCTTGCCCGTCGGCGAGGTCGGCCAGCGGTTCGTCATTGCCGGCCGCAATCATCTGCGCATAGTGGAATTCATGACCGCGGATCAGCGTGCCTTGGAGGCCCAATGGGCAAGCGGCGCGCAGCCGCGCCTCGCGGTAGCCGAGGTTCATCTTTCGCTTAGCAAAGCTGGTCGAATGACCGAGCAGGCCGAGCATCCTGTGCGTCTCACCCGATGCGTCCTCCAGCGCTTCGCCGAGCACCATGAAGCCACCGCACTCGCCGTGCACCGGCCGCGTCTCGGCGAATTTTGTCACGCCCGCCCTGAAGTTCGCAGCAGCAGCCAGGCGGCCGGCGTGAAGCTCGGGATAGCCGCCGGGCAGCCAGCAAACGTCGCAATTCTCGGCGGGCGCTTCGTCGGCGACCGGCGAGAACGGGACGATTTCCGCACCGACCCTGCGCCAATGCGCGGCGACATGCGGATAGAGGAAGGTGAAGGCGATGTCCTCGGCCAGCGCGATGCGCTGGCCGGGCGGCGGCAGCGCGTCGTCGAAACTGCCGGGAGCAGGTTCAAATGGCGCCGCCAGCGCCATGATGGCGTCGAGGTCGAGCGAGCGCTCGACCATGTCGGCCAGCCGGTCGAGATGCGCCATCAGATTCTCATACTCGCCGGCCTGGACGAGGCCGAGATGGCGCTCCGGCAGGTTCAGCGAGGGATCGCGCAGGATAGCGCCGACAACCGGCAGGCCGAGCGCCTCGATGGCATCGCTGCAAAGCCGGCGGTGGCGCTCGCTGCCCAGCCGGTTGAGCACGACGCCGGCCATGCGCACATCCGGATCATAGGTGGCAAAGCCCTTGGCGACGGCTGCCGCCGTGGTTGACTGCCCGGAGACGTCGAGCACCAGCAGCACCGGCAGGCCGTAGAGCCGCGCGAGGTCGGCGGCCGAGCCGGAGCGGCCTGGAGCAGCGGGTATGCCATCGAACAGGCCCATGGCGCTTTCGAGGAAGATGAAATCGGCATCTTCGGTTGCGTCACCGGCAAGCGCGTTCAGCAGGGCAGGCGGCATCGCCCAGCTGTCGAGATTGACGCCGGACAAGCCCGTGGCGGCGGTGTGGAAGCCGGGGTCGATGTAGTCGGGGCCGGATTTGGCGCCGCGCACCTTCAGGCCGCGCCTAGCGAGTGCGCGCAGGATGCCGATGGTGACGCTGGTCTTGCCCGAGCCGGAGCGCGGTGCGCCGATGATGATCGCGCGGGTCATGGCTCGCCCGTCAATGCCGCGCGCATCGCGACGATGCCGCCGACGACGATCAACGCGGGCGAAGACAGCCCGGCGGCGGCCGCTTCCTCGGCGATGGTGGCGAGCGTAGCGACGACCATACGCTCTTGCGGCGTCGTTGCGGCGACGATCACCGCGGCTGGCGTCGACGGCGCCAGGCCGCCCTCGAGCAACGCTCCGGCGATCAGCGGCAGATTGGCCATGCCCATATAGACGACGACCGGCTGGCCGGTGCGGGCGATTGCCGCCCAGTCGAGATCGTCATCGGTGCCGGCGGCGTGGCCGGTGGTCAGAATCACCGCCTTGTTGATGCCACGCATGGTGGCGGGGATGCCGGCACCGGCAAGCGCGCTGAGACCCGAAGTCAGGCCGGGTAGGACGCGGAAGGGAATGTTTTCGCGCGCCAGCGCCAGCGCCTCTTCGCCGCCGCGTCCGAAAATATAGGGGTCGCCGCCTTTCAGCCTGACGACGCGGCGACCTTCCCGCGCCAGCCGGACCAGCAAAGCGGTGATGTCGTCCTGCTTCATGGACGGCTGGCCGCCGCGTTTGCCGGCATAGAACAGTTCGGCGCCCGCGGCGACGGCGACGATGTCGGACGAGACCAGCGCGTCGTAGACGAGGGCATCGCACTGCCCAAGTGCAGCCAGCACTTCCAGCGTCAGGCAGCCGGGGTCGCCGGGGCCGGCGCCGGCCAGCCAGACATGACCCGGTTCCAATTGGCGCGGCTTGAAGTTCAGCCGGGCCAGAGCCTGTTCGACCGTGATGTTTCCGCCTCTGTTTCCGGTGCCGTCGTTCACAATCCGTCCCGTCCGCGAAAACGCCGCTGGTAGTGGGCGTCGTAAAGTGAACTCTCGCCAAAACCTTCCGCCGCCAGCGAACGGCCGACGAAGATGATCGCTGTGCGCTCCATCGGATCGGCGGCCAGTTGCGCTTCGATCGTCGCCAGCGTGCCGGTCAGCACGCGCTCGTCCGGCCAGGAGGCGCGGAAGACGACCGCCACCGGGCAGTCGGCGCCATAGAACGGCGTCAATTCGGCGACGACACGGTCGATGGCATGGATGGCGAGATGGATGGCGAGCGTGGCGCCGGTGCGGCCGAAACCGGCCAGGGTTTCGCCGGGCGGCATTTTCGAGGCGCGGCCGGAAATGCGGGTCAGCACAAGGCTCTGCGCGACCTCGGGAATGGTCAGCTCGCGGCGAAGTACTGCCGCTGCCGCGGCGAAAGAGGGCACGCCCGGCGTCAGCGTGTAAGGGATGCCGTGCTTCTCCAGCCGGCGGATCTGCTCAGCGACGGCGCTCCACACCGAGAGATCACCGGAGTGCAGACGGGCGACATCGTGGCCATCGCGATGAGCATCAAGATATGCCGCCTCGATCTCGTCGAGAGACATCGGGGCCGTGTCGATCAATTTCGTGCCGGGCGCGCAGTGCTGCAACAGCTCAGGGGCGACGATCGAGCCGGCATAGAGGCAGACCGGGCAGCTTGCCAGCAGCCTGCTGCCGCGCAGTGTGATGAGGTCGGCAGCACCCGGTCCGGCGCCGATGAAGTGGACGGTCATGCCGCGTCTCCACTGATGGCGATGGCGCAGGTGACCGGGCCGAGCATGGTGCGCGGCCCGAGCAGTTTGGCGTCTTTTCCGGCGGCGGCAAGCGCTGACGCCTCGGAGACCGACGGCGTACCGGCACGCTCCTGCGACAAATCTGAGTGACTGATTGTGCGAGACGACGCGGCCTTGAGCGCCTCGTCCTCGACAACGATCACTGGCAGGGCGAGTTCGCGCCCCGCAGAGAAGATTGCCGGCTCGTCCTGCTTCAGAGAAGCTGTTGCGAGCGCCGAAAGCGCCGTCAGCGCCAGCCCATGTGCATCCAGCGCGATTTCTATCGCTGCAAGCACATCCTGCTGACTGACGCCCTTGCGGCTGCCGATGCCCGCGACCATCATGGCTTGACCCAGCTCCATTGGGTGACTGGCATAGCCGGCCGCCAGGCCTGCATCGAGCCAACCGGCGAAGCACGGGATATGGCGATGTGGGTGAGATCGCCGCCGAGCGAAGCGTGGCGCGAAAGAAGCAGCGACTCCATTTCCAGTGTCACCGCGTTGGCGACGAGCCGGCCACCGGCGGGCAGGGCATCAATGGCCGCATCCAGCACACTGAGATCGCTGCCGCCACCGCCGATGAAGATGGCATCCGGTGTCTCCAATCCGACGAGCGCCTGCGGTGCCGAACCTTCGACGACGGCAAGACCGGGCACGCCGCAGTTGGAAGCGTTGCGGCGGATGCGGGCGGCGCGGGCCGGATCGGCTTCGACGGCGATGGCGCGCATCGAGGGATGGGCCAGCATCCATTCGATCCCAATTGAGCCCGACCCGGCGCCGATATCCCACAGCAATTCGCCGCGCCTGGGGGCGAGGGCGGACAGGGTGATGGCGCGGATCTCGCGCTTGGTGATCTGGCCGTCATGCTCGAACAAATGATCGGCAAGGCCTGAAGCCAGCGGCAGGATGCGTGCCTCCGAAACGGATTCAACTTCGATTGCCAGCACGTTGAGCGGATTGATCTTTTCGAGGTCGAAGACGTCGGCCCGCGCCGGGCGCAGCCTTTCGTTCGGGCCGCCCAGCGCCTCCAGGATTGTCAGCCGCGACGCGCCGAAGCCGACTTCGGTCAGCAGGTGCGCGATCGCTGCCGGCGCGTCGCTATCCGAGGTCAGCGCAAGGATGCGGGCGCCCGGATGCAGAAGCGGCCGGATCAGGTCGAGCGAGCGGCCATGCAGCGAAAGGGTCTCGACATCCTGCAGCGCCCAGCCGAGGCGGGCGGCGGCCAGCGACATGGCCGAAGGGGCGGGGATGACGCGCATTTCTTCTATCGCAATTTTGCGGGCAAGGATGACGCCGACGCCGTGGAAGAATGGATCGCCGGAGGCCAGCACGCAGACTCGTCTGCCCGCAAGTGCCAGCACGTCGCGCATTTCTGTATCGAAAGGGGTCGGCCAGGCGCGTGCTTCGCCTTTGGCGAGTGATGCGACGAGGGCAAGGTGGCGCGTGCCGCCGAAGACGAATTCAGCCTCGGCGATCAGCCGCTTGGCCTCGTCGCCGAGACCCGCTACACCGTCCTCGCCGATGCCGATCACCGTCAGCCATTTCGACGTGCATCTGGTGCCTCGCGGACCCTCAGCAAGCATGATGACCCACCGTACTCTGATCCTCGGCGGAACCACCGAAGCCCGGCAACTGGCCGGAAAGCTGGTTGCGCGCACCGATCTCGCGGTCACGCTGTCGCTGGCCGGCCGCACCGGTAATCCCGCCGCACAAGGTGTGCCGACGCGGGTCGGAGGCTTCGGTGGTGCCGATGGGCTGGCGGCATATCTCCACGAGGCGCACGTCGACCTGCTGATCGACGCCACGCATCCCTATGCGGCGCAGATCTCCGCCAATGCGGCGGAAGCCTCGCGCAAGACTGGCGTGCCGATCTTTGCGCTCAGGCGTTCGGGCTGGGAGCCTGTCGATGGCGACCGCTGGGTCTCGGTTGATACCGTAGCCGAAGCGGTCAAGGCGCTTGGCCCTGCGCCGCGCCGCGCCTTCCTGGCGCTCGGCCGGCAGGAGGTCGCCGCTTTCGAGGCCGCACCCCAACACCATTATCTCATCCGCAGCGTCGATCCGGTCGAGCCAAAACTCGCCGTGCCCAATGCGACCTATCTCCTGGCGCGGGGGCCGTTCCGGGAAGCGGACGAACACGCGCTGCTTCAAGAGCACCGTATCGACGTCGTCGTTTCCAAAAACAGCGGTGGCGAGGCGACCTACGCCAAGATCGCCGCGGCACGGGCGCTCGGTATCGAGGTGGTCATGATCCGCAGGCCGGTGCTGCCGAACGTTGCGTCGGCTGAGACCGTCGAATCCCTCGCCGCGATGGTCGATCATTTTCTCAAGCCTGCTGCGGAACGCGGCGTGTAGACCAGCGCCGGTTTTTCACCGCGCTTGATGATCCTGGTTTCCGGCGACCCGATGATGATGCAGGTCGCCATGTCGGCCTTTTGCGCGTCAGCGTCGGCCAGCAAATAGACGTCGATGCGCTCGTCGGGACGGCCGGCGGCGCGGCCGAAGACGACAGGCGTGGTACCGGGCAGGATCGCCGCCAGGCATTCGAAGGCGCGGCCAAGCTGCCAGGGGCGTGCCTTGCTGATCGGATTGTAGAGCGCGATGACGAAACCGGCGCCTGCGGCGGCCAGCAGGCGCAGCTCGATCAGCTCCCACGGCTTCAGATTGTCGGACAGCGAGATAGCGCAGAAATCATGGCCGAGCGGCGCGCCGATGCGGGCAGCGACCGCGAGCATGGCGGTGATGCCGGGCAGCATCGCCACGTCGACGGAATGCCATTCGGCCGGGCCGGCCTCGATCGCCTCGCAGACGGCCGCCGCCATGGCAAAGACGCCGGGATCGCCGCCCGAGACAACGGCGACAGCATGGCCTTGCGCAGCCTTTGCCAGCGCGTCCTTGGCGCGCGACAGCTCTTCGCGATTGTCGGAAGGGACGCGGGTCTGATCGGAGCGCAGGTCGAGCCGGTCGAGATACGGCTTGTAGCCGTAGAAGAATTTTGCCTCGGCGACGGCGCGGCTCGCTTCCGGCGTCACCTGGTCGGCATTTCCTGGCCCAAGGCCGATGACGGTCAGGCGGCCACTCATGCCCCAGCCTCCACCAATGCTTCGGGACGGCCGGCCCAGCCGGCGACCAGCACGATGGCGAAGTAGGGCGCCTTGTCGTCCTTCTTGTCGGCCAGCCGCATCGAGACGCCGCCCGGCATGGTGCCGCGCTCGACATAGACGGCGCGCGCCAACTTCCCGGTCACCTCCAGTGCGCGCCTGATCTTGGGCAGGTTGCGGCCAACCTTCATGATGACGGCGGCATCGGTGTCGGCGAGCCGGCGCGTCAGCTCGAATTCGCTCATTGTGCCCGGCAACACGGTCAGCACGTCGTCGCCCTGGACGATCGGCAGACCGGTCGCCGACCAGCAGCCGGACATGGCGGTGACGCCGGGGATGACCTCGGTCGGGAAGCGGTGCGCCAACCTGACATGAAGATGCATGTAGGAGCCGTAGAAAAGCGGGTCGCCTTCCGAAAGCACTGCGACCGTCCTGCCGGCGCTAAGGTGCTCGGCGAGCTTTTCGGCCGATTCTTCGTAGAAATGCGCTATCTGCGACCGGTAATCGCTGTGATCCTTGTCGATTTCGGTGGTCACGGGGTAGAGCAGCGGCAACTCTATCAAATCAGGACGAAAATGGTCGCCGACGATGGCGCGCGCATTGCTGTTGTTGCCGCGCTTGGCGAAATGCGCGACGACGTCGGCCTCGGCCAGCGCGCGCACGGCCTTCAGCGTCAGCAGCTCGGGGTCGCCAGGACCGGTGCCGACGCCAATGAGTCTACCTTTTGCAATCGCGTTCACAGGCCCGGCCTCGCCAGTGCGTTGAGTGCTGCGGCGGTCATGGCGCTGCCGCCCAGCCTGCCGCGCACGACCGCGTAGGGCACGCCATAGGAATTATCGGCCAGCGCGTCCTTCGATTCGGCCGCACCGACGAAACCGACCGGCATGCCGATAATCGCAGCCGGTTTCGGCGCACCGTCGCGCAGCCTTTCCAGCAAATAGAAAAGTGCGGTCGGTGCATTGCCGATGGCGACGACCGAACCCGCCATGCGCTCGCCCCACAGGTCAATGGCCGCGGCCGAGCGAGTGTTGCCGATCTCCCTGGCGATTTCGGCGGTGCGCGGGTCGCGCAGCGTGCAGATCACCTCGTTGCCGGCGGGCAACCGGGCGCGGGTGACGCCATGCGACACCATCTCTGCATCGCAGAAGATCGGTGCGCCGGCCGCCAGGGCCGTGCGCGCGACGGCAACGAAATCCTCCGCGAAAACGAAGTGCCGCGCGGCCTCGACTTGGCCGCAGGCATGGATCATGCGGATGGCGACATCGGCTTCGGCATCGGAAAAGCGCGACAGGTCGGCCTCGGCACGGATGATGGCGAAGGAGCGCTCATAGATCGCCGTGCCGTCATGAATATAGTCGTACGCAATGTAGTCTTGGGCGGCCATGTTCATTCCTGTCGGTAGAGTTCGGTGACACTGGCCGCGCCAAGCCTTGCCAGGCAAGCGGCGGCGGGTTCACCGGGATGACGTGCGCGGCGGACCGCGGCTGCAATGCTGCCGATGCCGCGCGCGGCGTCATAACCCGGCCTGTATCCGGCAGGAAGCGCCTTTGCCGTCCCATCCACGACAAGTCCGGCCCCGTTTTCGCCGCCGACCACGGTCAGCGCCGTCGGGCCGGGATGCGCGCAGCCCTTGGCGCAGCCGGAAATGTGCAGCGTGAAGGAGGAATCGAGGAGGTCGCCGTTTTCTATGGCGATGGTCTCGGCGATGTCGCGCGTCACGATCCGGCCGGAGGCGCAGGCGGGCGCGCCGGGGCAAGCGGCGATCCTGGTGCGCGGATCGGCGGCGTCAGTGACGAAACCGAGGGCGGCGGCGGCTTGCTGCAGTGAGCGGCAGGCGGTCGGGGAGAGGCCGATGAAAAGCAGCGCGCGTTGTAGCGCGAGGCGGATTTCTCTGGCGCCGAGGGTGAGGGCGTGTTGCGCGAGATCGATGAGTTTTTGCGCCGGCATGCTGCCGAAGGGTAGCCCGATGCCGAGGGCGATACCGGCGGCAGCCAGATCGAAAACTCCGATGGGCTGGCGTTCTGTCGCGCCCCCCTCTGTCCTGCCGGACATCTCCCCCACAAGGGGGGAGATTGGCAGTTCCGACGCCGTCGCTCGTCCTGCGACGCTCGTAGTTGGCGAAAGCGGTGATGAGAGCTCAATCTCCCCCCTTGCGGGGGAGATGTCCGGCAGGACAGAGGGGGGTGGGACGGAGTGCCAACTGGCGAGAGATGTCAGCTGCCTTTCCGTCAAATCCCTTGCATGGGCCTCGCGGCCTTTTTCGGCGACCATCCTGAGCACCGCGACGGCGATAACGCGCGCCGCATCCTCCTCGACGGTGACAAGCGACGTCGCATTCTTCCTGTCGCCAGCGACGGCTACCAGCCACCGGACACCCGCATCGGCTCGCACGGCCATCAACCGCACATCGGCCATCACCGTATCCATGCCAAGCCGGCCGCCGCCGTCGACGATCACCGAAACCTTCGGCCCCAGCCGTTGCGTCAGCCCAGCCTCGTCGATCGCCGTGCGAATCCGCTGCGCCAGCGGACGCGGGTCGGTGACTTCCTCCGGATCGAGCCCGGCCAGCGGCCCGGTCTCGACCGGTACGCCGGTGCGTACCGCGATGCCGAGCGCATCGACCTCGACGGCTAGCAGCCGCGCGCTTGCCGATGTCAGGCCGCGTATCTGCAGGCTGCCGCGGGCGGTCACTTCCATGATGCCATTGCCATGCCGCAACGCGGATTCGCCGAGTCCGATCAAGGATTTCGGCGACAGTCCTCCAGTAATGGGATTAAGCCGCACCAGAAGTCCGTCGCCGGTCTGCATGGGTGCGCTGAGAGCAGGGCAGGCGCCGCGGCGCGAGAAGGCGTTCATGCCGCCACCCCCAGCGCTTGCGCCTCGGCAATCAATGCGGAGAGCTCGTCGTCGATGGAATTGCGCAGCGGATGCCAGAGACCGCGCCGCCGCGCCGACAATAAGCGCTCGGCGATGATCTTCGCCGCAGCCGGATTTTCGCGCAAGATGAAGGCGCGGACCACGGGATCGTCGAGATAGGCGTCGTGCACGGCTTCGATCAGCGCGCCTGATATGGCATTCGTGGTCTCGGCGAAACCAATCAGCCGGTCGACAGTCTCGGCGAATTCCGAGGCGCCGCGCGGCCCGTGGCGCATCTGACCTGATATGAAACGCGGATTGACAGCACGGGCGCGAACTACCCGAGATACGGCTTCTCCAACCGAGCGCGGCTTTGGCTTTTGCGGGTCCGTGGTGTCGAGGACGATGACGTCGGCGTTCTTGCCGAGGGCCGCAAGGGCTGCCGAAAATCCGCCGATGAAGGCGACATCGGCGGAGCCTTCCAAAATATCACGGCCAGGATCGTCTCCGGTATGGACGAGAAGGTCGGCTTCGGCAACGCGGCCCTCGAACGCGCCGGGCGCGGAAACAGCTTCGCCCCCCACACCACCATAGGCGTGCGAGGTGGCGTCGAGATAGGCGCGGCCGATCTCCTCGCGCGCGGCCCAGTCGCCGCTCGACAACAAGTCCTCGACACCGGCCCCGTAAGTGCCGGGCGAGGTGCCGAAAATGCGCGG
>NZ_SUHQ01000079.1 GCF_004962245.1 Mesorhizobium sp.
GTATCCCTCCGGTGAATGCCGCCTTGTAGGCTGAGGGCGAACGTCGGAAGTCCTAGGGATAATCCTAGGAGTAGCCCTATGACAATGCCGAGGGTGGAGGTGATCACGTCGGTTGAGAGACGTCGGCGCTGGCCGCGCGGGGAGAAGGAGCGCCTGGTCGCGGCGTCGCTTGAGCCTGGCGTGTCGGTGTCGGAGGTCGCGCGATCGGCGGGCATTCACGTCAGCCAGTTGTTCCGATGGCGCAAGGAACTGTGCGATCCTGTCGATGCCGGTTCATCGCAGTTGGTCCCGGTCGAGATCGTTCCTGCTGTTGCGCCGCTTGCCGTTGAGGTGCCGGCGCCATCAGCGTCTCCCGGTCGACGTCGCCGCAAGACCGGCATCATCGAGATCGAGCTTGGCAGCGGACGCCGCGTCCGCGTCGACCGCGATGTGGATGCCGAGGCGCTGCGGCGCGTTCTGGACGCGCTTGGATCCCGATGATCCCGGTTCCGAGTGGCGTGCGGGTGTGGCTGGCGACAGGTCACACCGACATGAGGAAGGGTTTTCCGGGCTTGGCGCTTGTTGTGCAGGAGACGCTGAAGCGTGATCCGCACAATGGTCACCTATTCGTCTTCCGCGGCCGCCGCGGCGATCTGATCAAGGTTCTGTGGCACGACGGCCAGGGCGCCTGCCTATTCTCAAAGAAGCTCGAGCGCGGTCGCTTTATTTGGCCGTCGCCGGCCGACGGCGTGATCACGATCACCCCGGCACAACTCGGCTACCTGCTCGAAGGCATTGATTGGCGCATGCCGCAGAAGACCTGGCGGCCAACGGCGACAGGCTGACGATTTTGGCCTTGCACATAGTGGGGGATGTGATTCCATCGCCGGGTGTCTGCTGCTGAATCGCTCCCTTCCGACCTTGCCACCGCGCACGCGATGATCCTCGCGGAGCGAGCCGCGCGCATTGAGGCCGAAGCCCTTGCCGCCCGCGCGGCGGCAGTCAGTTCCGGGACGGAGGCGCTGATTGGGCGGCTGAAGCTGGAGATCGAGA
Organism: Mesorhizobium sp.; assembly: GCF_004962245.1. Classification (GTDB taxonomy): domain Bacteria; phylum Pseudomonadota; class Alphaproteobacteria; order Rhizobiales; family Rhizobiaceae; genus Mesorhizobium. Next base: position 1,033 of record NZ_SUHQ01000079.1, read on the forward strand.
AGCTCAGGCGCGAACTCTATGGCAGCCGTTCGGAGCGCAAGGCCAGGCTGCTCGAGCAGATGGAGATGCAGCTCGAAGATCTGGAGGCGGACGCAACCGAGGACGAATTGGCGGCGGACAAGGCGGCATCCCAAACTCAGACGGTTCGCTCGTTCGAGCGCCGGCGCCCGTCGCGCAAGCCGTTTCCTGAGCATCTGCCGCGCGAGCGCGTCGTGATGGCCGCTCCTGAGAGTTGCCCTTGCTGCGGCTCGACCAAGCTGTCGAAGCTAGGCGAGGACGTCACCGAGACGCTTGAGGTGATCCCGCGCCAGTGGAAGGTCATTCAGACGGTGCGCGCGAAGTTCTCGTGCCGACAATGCGAGGCGATCACCCAACCGCCAGCACCCTTCCACGTCACGCCGCGCGGTTTTGCCGGTCCGAACCTGCTTGCCATGGTGTTGTTCGAGAAGTTCGGTCAACACCAGCCACTCAACAGGCAGAGCGAACGCTACGCCCGCGAAGGCGTCGAGCTGAGCCTGTCGACGCTGGCCGATCAGGTCGGCACGTGCGCATCGGCGCTGCGTCCACTGCATACACTGATCGAGGAGCATGTGCTCTCGGCACAGCGTCTTCACGGCGACGACACCACGGTGCCGATCCTGGCGAAGGGCAAGACCGACACCGGCCGAGCCTGGGTCTATGTCCGCGATGACCGGCCCTTCGGTGGGGCATCATCACCGGCAGCCCTGTTCTACGCGTCGCGAGATCGGTCTGGCGATCATCCGGAGCGTCACCTGAAGCAGTTCACCGGAATCCTGCAAGCAGACGCCTATGCCGGCTACAACCGGCTTTATCTCTCCGACCGGAAGCCTGGACCAGTGACGGAGGCCCTGTGCTGGAGTCATGCGCGGCGCAAGTTCTTCGTGCTCGCCGACATTGCCGCCAATGCAGGCCGGGGAAAGACCGCGCCACCGATCTCGCCGATCGCCTTCGAGGCCGTCAAACGCATCGATCTCCTGTTCGACATCGAACGAGATATCACCGGGCTTGCCGCCGAACTGCGCCTTGCTGTTAGGACCGAAAGGAGCGCGCCGCTCGTGGCCGAACTAGAAGAGTGGCTGCGTGGCGAGCGGGCCAAGCTCTCGCGCCACGCGCCAGTCGCCCAAGCTATCGACTACATGCTCAAGCGATGGGACGGCTTCATCCGCTTCCTCAAGGACGGGCGCGTCTGCCTGACGAACAACGCGGCCGAGCGCGCGCTCCGCGGTCTGGCTCTCGGCCGCAAGGCATGGCTCTTCGCCGGTTCAGATCGTGGCGCCGACCGCGCTGCCATCATGTATACGCTGATTGGCACGGCGAAGCTTAATGACGTCGATCCACAGGCCTGGCTCGCCGACGTGCTCGCCCGCATCGCCGACACGCCGCAAGGCCGGCTGAACGAACTCCTGCCGTGGAACTGGAAACGTCGATCATCGAAGGCCATCGCTGCATAGGACAAGAGAATGGCTCACGGGCGAAACAAGTATCAGTCACGAGAAATCCGGGCTCGGGTTCGGGAGATCTTGCTACACGATTGGGATCCTATCGGCGTCTCCGGCATACCAGAGGCCACCGACGAATATGACGCCTACGCAGACACGGTCTACGTCATGTTGATGGACGAAAACGCTACCGCGGCCGACATCGCAGCCTATCTATTAGCTGTAGCCACCGAGCATATGGGATTAACGGACCGCGGACAGCTAGCTGAGAGAAGCGATCGGGTCGCCAAACTTCTGGTGAGTTCCCGACCTGAGTTCGGCAACGACTGACGGCCTTCGTCCAATATCGAAGCCACCGCGGCCTTTGCCGGAGGGTTAC
>NZ_SUHQ01000080.1:0-2434 GCF_004962245.1 Mesorhizobium sp.
GCACCGCCGGCTTCAGGACCACATCGCCCGGCACGCGGCGGGGCGCGATGCGCCGCCGCATGAAGCGTGGCTCGAAGCCGGGCTCGCCTTCGATAACACGGAGGGCTGCCCGTATTGCGGCCAGGAGCTGCGCGACCGCAGCCTGATCGACCTGTACCGCGATTATTTCAGCGACGCCTATAAATCCCTTGCCGCCGAGGTGAAACAGCGGCGGCAGACGCTGGAGCGCTACGGGCGCGGGGAGTTCCGTCAGGCCATCGGCACTAGGACGGACGCCAACCGCGCCGCTATCGGGAATCTGAAGACGCTGACGGGCGAGGGTTGCGAAGCGACGCTCGACATCGACGCCCTGTCGGATGCGATGGAGACTGCCGCCGCCGCCCTTGACCGCGTCTTTCAGCAGAAGCAGCAGGATTTGATTACACCCGCGGCGGCGGATGAATATGAAAACCTCGCGCGCCAATGGGACAGCGGGCGCGCCGCGATCGTCGCCTACAATCAGGAGATTGCTTCCTATGGCGAGCGCATCGAAGGCATCCGCCGCGCGCAGGCCGGCGTGAGCCTGGACTCCGTCAAGAACGAGTTGGCCGTGCTACAGGCGCGAAAGAGGCGTTACGAGGCCGACACAGCCGCCATCGTCGCCGACCTGCAAACCCTCATGGACCGCCAGAAGGCGCTGAAAGACAGCAAGGACGAGTTGCGCGGCCAACTGACCGACCACACCAAGCGCGTGACCGAGGGGCTGGGAACGACGATCAACGCCTATCTGGACCGGCTCGGCGCGGGGTTCCAGATCGACTATCAGCCGCCCAATTACCGGGGAAAGGAACCGGCCGCCGAGTATGCGATCCTCATCAACAAGACGCCTGTACCGCCCCGCGCGGACGACATTGCCGGACCGAGTTTCAAGAATACTCTCTCGAGCGGCGACAAGTCCGTGCTGGCCCTGGCCCTCTTTCTCGCCACCGTAAACACGGATCCGCATCTTGCGGAAACGATCGTCGTTCTCGACGACCCGTTCACCAGCATGGACGAGTTTCGGCGCACGTTCACCGTGAACGAAATCAACAAGCTCACGAACCGGGCGGCGCAGGTGTTCGTTTTCTCGCACGAGCTGGGCTTTTTGCGCCTGCTGTGGGATCGCATCGATCAAAGCAAGATCACGTCATGCGCCATCCAGACAGGCGCGCCCGGCATGGCGAGTCTGGCAACCTTCGATCTTGAACAGGCGACCCGTCCCCGCAACGAAACCGAACGCATGAAGATGATCCAGTTCATCGACGCGACCGAGGGCGAGCCGGGCGAGATACGCGCGCTGCTGCGCAAGGTGCTGGAGCATTTTTACCGCAACGGCGACCCGGAGCTTTTCGACGCCGACGAAATGCTCGACGGGATCATTCGGAAGATCGAGGCGGCACCGGCGGATTATCGCTACAAGGGCGCTTTGGACGACCTGAAGGATATCAACTTTTACACCCGCAATTTCCATCACGCGCCGGTCCCCGGCAGCGTGATAGAGGCCACGCCTGTCGAAGAACTGAAAACCTACTGCCGGCGAGTCCGCGATCTTACGCGCGGCAGTCCTTAGTGTGCTCCGCAATCATCTGCCAAACAGAATCTTGCAATTGTCCGACATGCTGCGCCAGGCGGTCACGAGCAGAAAGAATACACCGTCGCGTCATCCGCGAGTTCGCTGATGCCCTTGAATGAAGGATGCCGTAACTTTCCGTCATCGGTCCAGGCGCGATATTCGATTTCGGCGACGAGCAGCGGCTGCGTGAAGGAAAAATCGCAAAATGGGCCGTTCGCTGCGGCTTATGCTACCACGTAGAAGCTTCTAGCCCGAAACGTATCTCAAGCATTCGCTTGAAGATTGTCAAACGGCGGGAGCTAGAACGCACTGCCAGGAAGGAAACTGACCTCTCCTTGGGGCGATTTCGGTCAACGAGAAGCTTTCACCGGCGAATCGAACGACGGGCTTCCTGGACCGGCGGTAGATCGTAACCTACGGCAAGATATGTCCGCTTCGGGCCAAATCTCAAACCTTCACTCTACCGGGCAGAAAGTTCGCTATCGCGTATTACCGAAATCTGCCGGTTCGCACCCGGCCCAAAAGGCTGCCGGGCGGCAATGCGCCGTATTTGTCGATCGCAGCATCAATCGCCTCGTCTTCGGTTAAGACATCCCATCGTCCAATTACGGTGTCGTGATTCCTCACATTGGCCTCCTCAAACCTGTCCACGGAAGGATAATGCTTGGGCGGTCCTGCGTCATCTCTTCTTAAAGAAACTCGTCAACCGACCGGTCTTCGCGAATTCCTTTGAACGACGGATGCCGGAGCTGGTGATCCTCGGTCCAGCCGCGGTATTCGACGTCGACGACAATCTCCGGCCGCGTCCAAATTGCACCTTTCACTTTGAGACCGGGAATAGGC
>NZ_SUHQ01000080.1:2444-2714 GCF_004962245.1 Mesorhizobium sp.
CTTTGAGCCGGCGCATCATGTCGGCGCCGGTGCGTGCATTGAAGCCGGTACCAACGCCGCCGGCGAAGACCAGATTTCCGTCCTCGACATTCGCCAGAAGTACGCTTCCCAGACCGCCGTAACTGTTGCCAGGCTCGTAGCCGATGACGATGAACTCATCACTCAGGACGCATTTTGTCTTCACCCATTCTTGGCGCCGGCCGGATCGATATGGACTGCTACGCAGCTTGGAAACGATGCCCTCGAAGCCGAACTGGCAGACTTGTGCGA
>NZ_SUHQ01000081.1 GCF_004962245.1 Mesorhizobium sp.
TCGCCGGAGCGTGAATTTCTCTATATTGACGAACTGGAGCGCGAAACCGTCTGCAGGGCGCGCGGCTGTCACGGCGGAGTGCGGCTCTCGATGGTGCGGCTCGACGAGCTGAGCGGATTCGTCGGCGGCCTGGCCTAGCGGTGAAAACCGCTACGCTTCCGTTGATCCTATCGCTCAAATTGACCGGCGGCCTCAGGTACCGCGTCCTCGCGATGTTCCCAGCAAAACCAAATCGTCTGTTTCCCGCGCGGAAAGCCCCAGCCGCCCCACTTCGTGCATCCCGGATGCTCGCAATAGTGTTCGTGGATCCCTATCGCGCGCGACGCCGCGACCGGCTGTGATGAAGGATCGTCGCTCATCTGTCAGATCCCGTACGAGGTTCGCATGTCGATTGGCGTGATCATCTCGTCGCCGCCCTTGTTCTTGCTCGAATTCACCTGGCGATCGACGCGATAGAATTGAAGCTGGCCGTCAAGATCGTGCGAAAGCAGAGCCTTGGCCTCGCCCGCCGGCGTCCTTGGATCCAGCCATGCATCGTAGACCTCGGGAGCGAGGATCACCGGTTGCCTATCGTGCAGACTGACCATCGGATCTTGGGCTGCGGCGGTCAGAATCGTGCAGCTGGTGATGCCGAGATTGTCATTGCGGGCCCACAGTCCGGCGAACGAGAATGGCCGATGATCTGGCAGAAAGATGTGCCAAGGGTCACGCCCTTTGTCGGCAGGGCTCAGCGTCCATTCGTAGAAGCCATCCGCCGGGATCAAACAGCGTTTCGATTTGAATGCATCCTTGAAGGCGCCGGATGTGTCAGCCGTCTCCGAACGTGCATTGAACATCGCCCCTTTCGGCATCTCCTTCGCCCACCAGGGCACGAGCCACCAGCGGCCCTCGCGCAGCTTGTGGTTGCCGTTCTCACCGGCGGTAACGAAAACAACATCCTCAGTGGGTGCGATGTTGTAGGCCGGCGCGTCGTTGCGCTGCCGCTCCCAGTCCGTGGTGAGCCGGTAGAGCCGGTGAATTTCGGACCAGGACAGATATCGAGTGTAACGACCGCACATGATCTAATCCCGTAAGATTTCCGGCACCCTTAATGGGCCGCTTTCCAGAATCCGCTTGTATTCATCCTTCCGGTGCCATGCACCTCGTGCCCGACCATTCTCGCGATCGCGCTTCGGATCGAACATCACACCGCCGAAATGATCCCTGAAGGGCTCTGCGGATGCAAGATTGGCAAAGCAATGGAGGCGATAATGCTCCTGCTTGGCGTTCGGCCAGACTGCCGTGACGTGTCGCGTCACATGGTGGAGACCGCGTGTCTCGCAAAACTCCATGATCAGGGTCAGGTTGTGCATGCAGCAAATGTCGTCCGGCAGCGCCACCTGATATGGGTAGGCGCGGTCGATCGCCGAGTAAGATAGCTCACCCATCCTCCGACCCGGCATCAGTCTCGATCTCCCATCTCTTGTGATGCCACTGCCGGCTGAAGCCTGAGGAGACTGCGACCCGAAAATATTGAATCTCGCGCTCCAGGTAGGCGACCTGGACGATCAATGCGCGAACCGCGGCTCTCGCGTCGCCGTCACAGGAGACGATGACGGCGTCGACGTCGCGCTCCAGATCATCATCCTGGTCGGATAATTTCTCGGCATGCATCAGGCCGCCTAGTTCGAAGCCATGGGGCCGTCGTAATGGATCTTGATGAGCCCCGGAACTGCTGCGGCGATCTGTTCGATCTGGCCTTCGAGATAGCCGTTGTGGAGCATCGCAGCCTTGAGAGCTTTCAGCATGTCGCCGCCGTGGCGTGCAATCAGCTTTTCGGCCGCATTCTGCAGTTCGACCTCCTCAGCCACTGTCAGGGGAGTTTCCTTGTACATTGGGCACCTCTCTTTCGTGCGCGTGCCATAGTGAACAAAATAAGAACAAAAGAGTCAAGTCGGCCGAACCCCTTCATGTCATGGTCAATCACCATCCTTTCGTCTTCGCTGCTCACCTCAGCCGTCAAGAAGCCGCGCCCTGCTAGGCAGGGCGCGGCGCCGTCGGTCACTTCGGCTTGTTGTCGTTGTCTGCTTTTTCGTCGAACTGCACCTGATAGCTCACCTCGAGCTTGGCGAGGAACGGAAGCGAGAAGCCGACAGAGATCTTCAGCTGGCCCCTATGGGACAGTTTGGCGATTTGCCGATTGATGTACAGACGAAGGCGGCGGCCGGTCCTCTGGCAGAAGGTTACGAGCGTTTTCATGAGGTAGATCCTCCAAAGTGGTTGTGCGCAATCGCGAAGCTCGAATACGGCTGGAGCTGCCAAGTGCATCGCGTCAGCGGTCGCAACGGAGCGAAGCGGAGAGGAGAACCCTTTTAGGGTTGCACCCCCGGGCAGGGCCTGCCGTATCATGCGCAGCATTGAGATTGCGGACTGCCACTTTGGAGCTGCCGGAAAACGCGGCCTTCGTAGCCGGCCGCTTTCGGCCTTATCAATCGGCAAATCGCGAACCGGCCGTCAGGCCGGTTCTCCGTCGACTTTTCGCTGGAGTGAGCGAGGAGATGGCTGCGGGGTTCGACTGCCGACAACGACAACAAGCCGAAGCGACTAGCCGAACCGCGACGCGGGGCGGCGGTCGTGGTG
>NZ_SUHQ01000082.1 GCF_004962245.1 Mesorhizobium sp.
GGAATCTGGAGGCTTCTGTGAGGTCCGCATGCTCAACGGAGCACACCCGCTAGTCTTCGGACCTCATTGCAAGCCGGATTGAACGAAGCCGCGGGACGGTCTGGCGCTATGGGGATTGTAGCCTGGAGGAGCGGCCGGGATCGTCGGTGCCAGGCTGGTGAAGGGCATTCACGATGCGGCGACAGCGAAGGATGGTGCGGTGGAAGACGGAACCGGGATGGCGCGAGCCGTCGGATAGGCTGCAGTGCTTTCTATCGCCGGGCTGGCTGCTTGCGGCTTTGTGCGGCGGGCCAAGGGTCGAGGTGCCGGCGCGCATGGCGACGGATACCGACCCGGGTGATGTGGACGCACCCGGCGTGATCATGAGGTGTCGTTCCAGAAGGGGCGCGGCGGTGCCTGGCCGCACCGCCAGACGGCGAGCGTGAACATTGGCTCTCCGCAGCAGGGGCAGCGATGCGCCGCCGCAAGGCGCTCGGCGGCGACAGCGGCGCTTTCGACATCCGGTTCGAGATTGTTCTGCTGCGATCCGGCCAGCAGCCTGCGGCACAGGTCGAGCTTGGCGGCGCGATTACCGTTGGCGAGGAAGCCGTAGTGGCGGATGCGATGGAAACCGTCGGGCAGCGTGTGCAGGAGAAAGCGACGGATGAACTCGTGCGCGTCGAGCGTCATGACCTTGGTCTTGCCGCGCTGACGATAGTCCCGCCAGCGGAACGCGACCCGATCGTCGGCCGTGCTGATCAGTCGGGAATTGGCGATGGCGACGCGATGGGTGTAGCGGCCGAGATAGGCCAGCACCTGCTTCGGCCCGCCCAAGGGCGGCTTGGCGTAGACGACCCATTGATAGCGACGAACCTCGGTGAGCAAGCAGACGAAGGCATCAGGCTTTGCCAAGTAGGCGAGATCGCCGAAGAAGCCCAGCCGACCCTTATCATAAGCCGCTCGGAGTTCCTCCAGAAAGAGACGGCGGAACAGGCGCGACAGCACACGCACGGGCAGGAAGAACCCCGGCCGGCAGGCGACCCATCGCCCTCCATCGAGGGAGATGCCGCCGCCCGGGACGATGCAATGGAGGTGGGGATGATAGGTGAGGTTCTGGCCCCAGCTGTGCAGCACCGCGATGAGACCGATCCCGGCGCCGAGATGTCTGGGATCTGCGGCGATGGTGCGCAACGTCTCGGCGGCCGCCTTGAACAGGATCGTGTACACCGCCGCCTTGTTCTGGAAGGCGATCGCGGCGATCTCGGTCGGCAGCGTGAACACCACGTGGAAATAGGGAACCGGCAGGAGCTCGTCCTGCCGCGCGGCGAGCCATTCCCGGCAGGCCTTTCCCTGGCACTTGGGGCAATGCCGGTTGCGACAGGAATTGTAGGCCACGCGGATCGCCCCGCAGGACCGGCAGCCCTCGACATGGCCGCCCAGTTCGGCGGTCCGGCACAACTCGATGGCGCTCATCGTACGGCGCTCGACGCGTCCGAGATGACCGTCATGAGCCTGCCGATACGCCTCGCCATGGCGGCGGAAGATATCCGCCACCTCCAGTCTCGCCGACATGGGCGGAACCGATCAGCCCGGTGGCACGACTTCGATGTTCAGCCGGTCGAGCGGGCTTGTCGTGCGCCGGATGAGGCCGTTCGAGACCTTTGTATAGCGCGCCGTCGAGGACAGATTGTTGTGGCCGAGCAGCACTTGGATAATGCGAATGTCGGTGCCGTTCTCAAGCAAATGCGTGGCGAAGCTGTGCCTGAGCGTGTGGACCGTCACACGCTTGTCGATGCCGGCGGCCGCACGCGCCGAGCGGCAGGCTGAATACAGCACCTGCACGTCGATGGGGCGATTTGCATCCCGGCCCGGAAACAGCCAGCCCTGCGGCTTCGCCAGTCGCCAGTAGACCCGCAGGATGCGCAGAAGCTGCGCCGACAGCATCACGGTGCGATCCTTGCCGCCCTTGCCGTGCTCGACCCGGATGACGCCGCGTTCGCTATCGATGTCGCCGACCTTCAGCCCGACGGTCTCCGAAGCGCGAAGGCCCGCGGCATAGGCCGTCGTCAAGGCGGTGCGCGTCTTCAGGCTCGGCACCGCCTCGAGAAAGCGGACAACCTCGTCGGCGCTGAGAACCACCGGCAGCGTGCGTGGAGCGCGGGCATAGGCGATCCGCTCAGGGATCTCGGCATGACCCAACGTCACGCCGTAAAAGAACCGCAGTGCGCACACCGTCTGGTTCAGCGCCGGCCACGAGATTCCGGTCGAGACCAGATGCACCTGGAAGGCGCGAACATCCTCCAGGTCAAGCCGGTCCGGGGATCGGCCACAGTAGCGGGAGAACTTCGCTACCGCGTGCACGTAGGATCGTTGCGTGGCCGGCGACAGATTGCGGATCGTCATGTCCTCGATCATGCGCCGGCGAAGCGGGCTCAACTCGGCCATCTCATTGCTCCTGTTCTCAAGGTTGCGCTTCAACAGCAGCAATCCTTCAAAACAGAAGCGTCATCCGCAAATCGGTGCACCAAATGCCGCGTCAGCGGCTTCGTTCAATCCCCCAAAGATTCAATTAATCACTGAAACGCTCTA
>NZ_SUHQ01000083.1 GCF_004962245.1 Mesorhizobium sp.
GAGTTCGCCAGCACCTTCAATCCGCGACGGTCGCTCGCGCTGCGCTATGCCAAAGCTCCGCGCCAGCGCCCGTCGCTTCACCCGCCCAGCAGAGCACAACCCACGCCGGAAACGAACAAAAACTGTTTAGAAACTGGGAGCAAGGTCACCCGCTAATCGGGCATGCTGGGCGCATGCGCGTCGTAAGCTGTTCGTGTTTGCAGTACGCGCCCTGACGTCGCAAAATCAGTGAGATCCAATTCAACGCTCCCTCGGCCAGGCGAAGGTGGCGCCTTAGTTTTCACGGCAATTCGGGCCGATCCCGCGAATTCCGCGGCGAATAACCTGCATTCCCGAGAAACTCGAGAGACGTTTCCGGTATGCTATTTGCTAAACAGGTGGCTGGCCGAGTGCCCTCCGCCAATTTATCGCGAGGAGAGGGACGATGCGCTCGAGCAATCTGGGAACCGAGCAACTCCAGGAGAAGGATCGAAGCTTCGTCTTTCATCCGTCTACACATTTGGCCAAGCACAGTCGCGGCGAGACGCCAAACCGGATCATGGCCGGAGCGGACGGCGTCTATATCTGGGACACCGAAGGCCGACGGAGCCTCGACGGTTTCGGAGGGCTCTACTGCGTCAACATGGGATATGGGTGCACGGAGATCGCCGAGGCCATTGCCAGGCAAGCACGCGAATTGCCGTTCGCGCACGTCTATGCCAGCCAAGGTACGGAGCCGGTCGCCCTGTTGGCAGAGGCCGTGGTCGAGTATTTCGGTCAGAACATGCGAAGGGTCTATTTCGGCCTCTCCGGTTCCGATGCTAACGAAACCAACATCAAGCTGGTCTGGTACTATAATAACATTCTTGGCCGGCCCGAAAAGAAAAAGATCATCTCGCGAAATCGCGGCTATCACGGGTCTGGATTGGTCACTGGTAGCCTAACTGGCCTTCCCTTCTTTCACAATTTCTTCGACCTGCCTCTGGATTTGGTGCGCCATACAACCACGCCGCACTATTACCGCCAGGCGCGTATCGAGGAGAGCGAGGAAGCGTTCTCCCGGCGCTGTGCCGATGAGCTTGAAGCCTTGATCCTGGCCGAAGGACCGGAAACGGTTGCAGCTTTTATCGGAGAGCCGGCACTTGGGACAGGAGGTATTGTGCCGCCCCCCACAGGGTACTGGACGTCCATTCAAGCGGTGCTCGACAAATACGATATCCTTCTAATCGCCGATGAAGTGGTGTGCGGCTTCGCGCGAACCGGCGAGAAGTTCGGTTCCCACCTGTATAACATGCGTCCGGATTTCGTGACCATCGCAAAGGGTTTGAGTTCCGCCTACCTCCCCATCTCCGGGTCAATCATTGGCGACCGTGTCTGGTCGGTTTTGGAACAAGGAACTGAGAAGCACGGCGCACTCGGCCACGGCTGGACATATTCGGGGCACACGCTTTGTGCCGCAGCCGCGCTCGCCAATATTCGACTGCTTAACGAAAAAAATATTTTGGAGCATGTCCGCGATGTTGGACCGTATTGGCAAGACCGGATGAAGGCCGAGCTGGCGGGACATCCCATCGTTGGTGAAGTTCGCGGAGTGGGTATCCTGTCGGCCGTAGAGATGATGCGGGACCCAAAACAAAGGATACCATTCGAACCCGACCTTCAGGTCGGGGTGCGCACTGCAGCTGCTCTGTTTGAGAATGGTGTCATCGGACGGGCCATGCCACATGGCGACATCCTCGGTTATGCACCCCCCCTGATCATTACCCGAAAAGAGATCGATATCATTGTCGACGCGACGGTAAAGTCGGTCGATACCACCTATCGCGCGCTGAAGGCCGAGGGTGCCGTATGATTTTGCGATCGCGAAGGAGTGAGTCCGGAGGCAGGCATGTCCCTGCGCGCTACTGCGCCGAGCAGACCCAAAACTGTTGAATTCCAGATATCTGATCTTGAGCATGCTCCGGACTATTTCAGTCACGAACCGAATCAGTTCTGCCGCCGCTGTCCTGTTGCCCAACGACCAGGACCTCTGTGCGGCGCGCCCTGCGGGTGTACCTCCCCGCCGGCAGGGCGCCCTTTTTGACCCACGTAATCAGAATCATTATGGCCCGTCCGGAATCGAGGGTCTGGTAAAGCTCATCTGCACGTTCCGATGCAGATTGAGCTTAGACGCGCCCTTTACATCATTGCAGCGGGCCACGGTCGCCGGTTCCAAAGTGCGGCAACGCCGAAGATATCTTCCTTCACATCACAAAGAGCAGAATAATCATTGCGGTGAATTTTATCACGTCAGGTATATAAAAGGACGATACTCACACGCCCATCCCATTCACAAGGAAAAGGCATTTTAATATTGTTGAGACGATTTGCCTATCCAAGAAAAGAAAGCATCGCAACACTTCGTTCCGGATCACGGCGCCCCGGGTGGGGGATGAGCGGCTATCCGAATTGTTATGCTCGTGCCGACCCAAATTCCTGCAAAAGCTGGGTCAATGGATCGTGCCCCATGGCGTGGTGTAGGTAACGGCATTGGTCGCCGTGCTCTCCGG
>NZ_SUHQ01000084.1 GCF_004962245.1 Mesorhizobium sp.
CGCTCGCGAGCGGCTTCGCTATCGCCGACCTACACCACGCGGTGGGACACGACCCTTTCTTCTTTCGGCGCTAAGCTTCTCCAGCCAGCGGCCGGGCGTTTCGAAGCGTCTCCCTATCGCATCCGCCATGGACATCTCGAATGCTGTCACGAGAGCAAAGAGCGCTGCTCGCACTGGCAATTTCTGCAGACGAGACCTTCGATCTGGCGTCAGGAAACAACTAGGGTCAGGACCCATTAAATCGTTGAGTTGAAGGAGCGATGATGATTCAAGGTGGCTGGAGGTGGCCACCATGGGTGATTTGTTACTGCTGTCGCCGACGCAGATGCGGCGGATCGAGCCATTCTTTCCACGCTCGCACGGGGTACCTCGGGTCGATGACCGACGGGTGCTGAGCGGGATTCTGTTCGTGATCCGTAACGGGCTGCGCTGGCGGGATGTGCCGGCCGCCTATGGTCCGCACAAGACGATCTACAACCGGTTCATTCCCTGGAGCCGGCTGGGTGTGTTCAACCGCATTCTGGCCGAACTCTCGGCCCGGGGCGGCGGCACAGACAAGCTGATGATCGATGTCACCCATCTCAAGGCGCATCGCACGGCAGCCAGCCTGCTCAAAAAGGGGCTCTACCCCGATGTATCGGACGGACCAGAGGCGGTCTGACCACCAAGCTGCAGGTGGTTTGCGACGACCAGGGACGTCCGTTGCTGCTGCACCTGAGCGAAGGCCAGGCCAACGATCACAGAACCGCCGCTGCCGTGCTCGACGAACTGCCACCTGCCCGCCGTCTGCTGGCCGATCGGGCCTACAGTTCCACTGGCTTCCGCGAGGCGCTCATCGGCAAGGGCATCACACCCTGCATCCCGCCTCATGCCAAGCACCGTGTCCAGCACAGCTATGATCCGCTGCTCTACAGGCAGCGCCACAGGATCGAGAACATGTTCGCCCGCCTCAAGGACTGGCGACGCATCCACACTCGATACGACCGATGCGCGCACACATTCTTGTCAGCAATCGCCTTCGCTGCAGCGTTCATCTTCTGGATCAATGAGATGCTGTAACGGGGCCTGCGTCGTGCGCTGCCCGTTACCGATTGCATGCTGACCGGTTGCCGCCGACGCTCCCGTATCTGATTCTGACAGGAGGATTACGGGATGAAACTGTTCATTGGGTTGGATGTCTCACTCGCCAAGACTGCGGTCTGCATTGTCAGCGAGCACGGCAAGATCGTGAAGGAGGCTGAGGTCGGCAGCGATCCCGCGGCGCTGACGCAATTCGCGCTGGAGCAACAGGGCGAAATTGCGATGATCGGGATGGAAGCCGGGCCGTTGTCGCAATGGCTGCACCGTGGGCTGACCGAAGCCGGCCTGGAAGTGGTTCTGATGGAAACCCGGCAAGTGAAGGGTACTCTGAAAGCCATGCCGATCAAGACAGACCGGCGCGATGCTGAAGGTATTGCCCGGCTGCTACATTTGGGCTGGTTCCGGCCAGTCCATTGCAAGTCGGTGTCTGCCCAGGAGATCCGCGCACTCCTCGGGGCGCGCAAATCCATCCAGCAGGGCGTGATCGCTCTGGAAATGTCCTTGCGCGGGTTATTGCGGAACTTCGGCTTGAAAGTCGGCGCAATCTCCAAAGGACGGTTTGATGCTCGCATTCAGGAACTGGTTGCCAGCAACACTACGCTGGTGGCGGCAACCGAGCCGATGCTTCGCGCCCGTGCCACCCTCCGCCATGAACTGGCGCGACTGGAGCGGCATGTGCGCAGCCTAGCACAGGACGACCCGACCTGCCGCTTGCTGATGACCATGCCGGCCGTTGGCGCGGTGGTCGCATTGACCTTCAAGTCGGCCGTGGATGATCCGGCTCGGTTCTCGTCGTCGAAGAAAGTCGGCCCGTGGGTCGGCCTCACCCCTTCACGGCAGCAGTCCGGCGAGCGCGACGTGACAGGCGGTATCACCAAAGCCGGTGACGCCCATTTACGCCGCGCCTTATGCCAGGCCGCAACCGTCATGATGAACCGGGGCCGTGGGTCGTGGTTGCGGACATGGGCCTCGCGGGTCGCGAAACGGCGCGGCACCAAGCGGGCCATGGTGGCCTTGGCGCGTCGGATCGGTGTGATCCTGCATCGGATGTGGCTGGACGGATGAAACTTCCGCTGGGAAGGAGCGCCAGAGCCGATCCATGCATGAGCTAATCTCCGTGTTGATGTCTGCCTGAGCGCAGACCTGCGAGGTCCCCGACCCGGGACGTGGTCCCGATGACGCCGCGGTCTGGACTGATGCCGCCCCGCCGGGCGAGCACGCCAATGAGATGGGCGCATCGGAACCATATTGGACAAGCATCATGTTGGCGGCCGCCGCGCCGACCACGGACCGAAGCATGAACCCGGGCAGAACCTCATACGGCAGGAAAGCAGGCGATATAGCACAACCAAAATGCAATCACGCTCTCCGCACACCGGGATGGGCGATCCCTTCTTGCATCAAATTTGCCTTGACGAGGACGGCCCCGTTACCGAAG
>NZ_SUHQ01000085.1 GCF_004962245.1 Mesorhizobium sp.
GAGAAAATCGGTCTCCCCGTCCTTCCTCCGCGCGGGCCGGCCCGCGCTTCGTGCAGGATCGACGCGGATCCGCTTAGGCGGATCTAGCGCGCCCCTTCGGCTTCGCCCTCGGGCGGGTGATCCCCCTCCGATTTGTCTCCTTGCCCCCCTCTCCCCCGCTGTTCCGCACGAGCTCGGGAGCAGGAGCGGGGCTCCTGCCCCTTCGGGCAGGAAACCGCTTCGCGGGAATAGGGAAATCAGGAGAAATCATCATGACCGAGACCATCACCATCCCCTTGAACAAGCTGGACGTGGACCCGAAGAACGTCCGCAAAACCTATAGCGCCGAGGGCATCAAGGAACTGGCCGCGACCATCCGAGCCGACGGTTACAGGCTGTTGCAGAATCTCATCGTCAGGAAGGGCGACAAGAAGGGCCGCTATTTCGTGACGGCTGGCGGCCGCCGACGCGCCGCACTCCTCCTTCTTGCCGAGGCGGGCGAGATCGCGAAGGACTTCCCCGTAGAATGTAAGCAGCGTGAGGCCGAGGACGCTACGGCGATCAGCTTGACCGAGAATCTGCATGAGCCCATGCACCCGGCTGACCAGTTCGAGGCATTCAACGCCCTTGCCCAAGAGGGCAAAGCAATCGCTGATATCGCCGCCCGTTTTGGCACGACCGAAACGATTGTGTGCAAGCGGCTGGCGCTCGCTCGCGTGTCGCCGGTGCTGTTGCAGATGTTCCGCGACGAGGACATGAGTTTTGCGCAGTTGTCAGCCTTCACCGTTAGCGACGATCACCAGCGGCAGGTTGAGGTATGGAGTGCCCTGCCCTCTTGGAACCGTGATGCTTTTTCCATCCGGCGCGCGCTCACCGAGGAATTGGTTGCCGCGACGGACAAGCGTGTCCAGTTCATCGGCGGGCTGGCGGCCTATGAAGCGGCGGGCGGTGCGGTCAAGCGCGACCTGTTCGATGAACGCAACGCCGGTTATGTCACCGATACGGTGCTGCTGGAAAAGCTGGTTGCCGAAAAGCTTGAGGCGGGGGCCGAGGCGGTACGCGCTGAAGGCTGGAAATGGGTGGAGTGCTGCACTTCCATGCCGGAAGGGCTTCACAGCATGGAGCGCCACTATCCCGAAGACGTGAGCCTTTCCGAGGAAGATCAGGCAGTACTCGACGCCGCGCAGGCAGAATATGACGAGCTTGCCGAACTGATCGAGAGCGGTGCCGTCG
Source organism: Mesorhizobium sp. (assembly GCF_004962245.1). Taxonomy (GTDB): domain Bacteria; phylum Pseudomonadota; class Alphaproteobacteria; order Rhizobiales; family Rhizobiaceae; genus Mesorhizobium. Next base: position 1,213 of record NZ_SUHQ01000085.1, read on the forward strand.
ACGACGAGGCCGAGGCAAAGCTTGAGGAAGTCGAAAAGCGGATTGACGCCCTGACCGCCCGCACGGAAGCCTATAGCCCCGAAGCACTGGCGAACGGCGGCGCTTTCGTCATGCTCGACTATTACGGCAGGCTTTCCATCGAGCGCGGTTTTGTGAAGCCGGACGAGGCCGAGGTGACAGACGAGGACAAGGCCGACGAGGGCTTGCCGAGTGTCGCAGGCGAAGCAAAGCCCGCAATTCCGACTGTCACGCATTCGGCGGCTCTTATAGAGGACCTGACGGCCCACAAAACCGCAGCGCTGCGCATTGAACTGGCGAACAATCCTGACGTTGCCCTTGTCGCCGTTGTGCACGCCATGCTGTTGCAAGTGGCCTATCCGTACAATTCGGAGCAAAGCGCGCTTCAACTGTCGATCACCCATGAGCGGTTGAAGCCTTCGATGAAGGACGCCGAAAGCTGCAAGGGCGTTACGGCGTTCAATGACCTGTCCGAAAACTACGGCCAGCGCCTGCCGGGCAATCCCGCCGATCTGTTCGATTGGCTGCTAGAGCAGCCGCAGGACACGCTTCTTTCGCTGCTGGCCTTTGGTGCTGCTCATGCGGTCAACGCCGTGGAAAAGAAGTTCACCGACCGCAAGAAGGGCATTGAGCAGGCCAACCAGCTAGGCCGAGCACTCAATGTCGATATGCCCGAGTGGTTCGAGACGACAGGCGACAGCTATTTCAAGCACGTCAACCGGACCACCATCGAGCTAGCCGTGGCCGAAGCTAAGGGCCGGGAGGCGGGGCTTTCCGTCAAGGCAGCGGCCAAAAAGACCGAAGCCGTCATGGTCGCAGAGCGACTCGTTGCCAGTAGCGGCTGGATACCCGCCCCTGTGCGGATCGCTGCCGCCGACGAGGCGAGGTCCGTCGAGCACGAAATGGACATCGAGGATAACGAGCAGTTCCCCGAAGCGGCTGAATAAACGTCAGCCGTAGGCCCGGTTGCGTCTTCTCCAGCGCGACCGGGCCCCTTCTATCAAAGCGCGGTCGAGGCCGCCGCGGAATGAATAAGGCCGGCCTTATCCGGGCCTTATTCATTTTGAGGGGAGGCCCGAGCCCCCTCCC
>NZ_SUHQ01000086.1 GCF_004962245.1 Mesorhizobium sp.
CTCAGCTTTCTCGGTCGGGGCCGAATGGACAACCTCCTGAAGGCTCACAGCTAGAGCAGATAAGGCAAATTGTGAGGTGTAACCAGAAGTCGGCGCGATGGGAGAGATCAAGTCTGCGGCGACCGGAAATTGGGGGAGCATATGAGCGACAGCCGATGGCAGTCCCGGGAGGCCGGCGTCACGAGTTATGACGGGTTCTTTGCCGACGCCATCGCGCGCCTGCAGGAGGAGCGGCGCTACCGGGTCTTCGCGGACCTCGAGCGGATCGCAGGCCGATTCCCCCATGCCGTGTGGCACTCCCCGCAAGGACCGAAGGACGTCATCATCTGGTGCTCCAACGACTATCTCGGGATGGGACAACACCCGAGGGTCGTCGCAGCCATGATCGAAGCGGCGACCCGGATGGGGACCGGGGCTGGCGGAACGCGCAACATCGCTGGCACCAATCATCCGCTGGTCGAACTCGAGGGCGAGCTCGCTGACCTCCACGGCAAAGAGGCGGCGCTGGTCTTCACGTCCGGCTATGTCTCGAACCAGACAGGTATCTCGACCATCGCCAAGCTGGTCCCCGATTGTCTGATCCTGTCCGATGCCCTCAACCACAATTCGATGATCGAGGGCATTCGCCAGTCCGGCACGGAGAAATGCATCTTCCGCCACAACGACGTCGATCATCTCGAGGAATTGTTGAAGACGGCGGGTCCGGATCGTCCAAAACTCATCGTCTTCGAAAGTCTCTATTCGATGGGCGGCGACGTCGCGCCAATCAATCGCATTTGCGATATCGCCGATCGTTACGGCGCGATGACCTATCTCGACGAGGTCCATGCCGTGGGCATGTACGGCCCTCGCGGCGCCGGCATCGCCGCGCGCGACGGCGCCATGAACCGGATAGACGTGATCGAAGGCACGCTCGCCAAGGCCTTCGGCTGCCTCGGCGGCTATATCACGGGAAGCGCTGTGCTGATCGATGCGGTCCGTTCCTATGCTCCAGGTTTCATCTTCACCACCGCGTTGCCACCGGCTATCTGCGCCGCCGCCACGGCGGCGATCCGGCATCTGAAAACTTCCGAGGGGGAGCGCTCGCGCCAGCAGGACCGCGCAAGACGGGTCAAGGCGGCGCTGACTGCGGCGGGCCTGCCGGTCATGCTGAGCGACACGCACATCGTTCCCGTGGCGGTCGGCGATCCGGCGAAGTGCAAGGCGGCGAGCGACCTTCTGCTGAGCGAGCACGGCATCTATATCCAACCGATCAACTATCCGACCGTGGCGAAGGGAACCGAGCGGCTACGCATTACGCCCACACCCTGCCATGACGAGACCATGATAGATCGCCTCGCTGTGGCTCTGGACGACGTCTGGAATCGGCTGGGGCTGCCAAGGGACGATTTCGCCTGAGCGGCTGAATGAAGCCGTGTCGTCATCCGACACGATTCCTCGAAGATATTAGTCTTAAGGATCAAGGAAATGTCTGCCAAGGAAATCATGTTCTCGTTCGAGGCTCGCGACAGAATGCTGCGCGGCATTGACACCCTGGCGAATGCGGTGAGGGTCACGCTTGGCCCTCGGGGGCGCAATGTCGCGATCGGCAGCGAGCACGGTGCGCCGCGGGTCACCAAGGACGGCGTGACGGTCGCCAGGGAAATCGAACTCGACAACAAGTTCGAGAACATGGGCGCCCAGATGGTGCGCGAGATCGCAACAAAAACCTCCTATCAGGCCGGCGACGGCACGACTACCGCGGTCGTGCTCGCGCATGCGATCGCCCGGGAGGGCGCCAAGGCGGTGGCCGCCGGCATGAATCCCATGGACCTGAAGCGCGGCATCGATCTCGCAGTCGAAGCCGTCGTCGCGGAACTCAAAAACAACGCCACGAAGGTCACCTCGAACGTCGAGATTGCGCAAGTCGGCACCATCTCGGCCAACGGCGACCGGGAGATCGGCCGCTGCCTCGCCGACGCCATGAAGAGGGTCGGCAATGACGGCGTGATCACTGTCGAGGACGGGACGTCGCTCGAAACCGAACTCGAATTCGTCGAGGGCATGCAGTTCGACCGAGGCTATATCTCGCCCCGTTTCATCACCAATCGCGCAAAGATGCGGGTCGAGATGC
>NZ_SUHQ01000087.1 GCF_004962245.1 Mesorhizobium sp.
ATCTCCCCCCTTGCGGGGGAGATGTCCGGCAGGACAGAGGGGGGTGGGACGGATCTCGACGCTGACAATGTCGACGCACCCACCATCCCCATTCTGTTCTACCGCTCCATGCTGCTCGCCGCCGATGTCGCGCCCATCGACGCGCTTTTTGAAGCGCTGCGGCAGCGCGGCATGACGCCCGTGCCGATCTTCGTCTCGAGCCTCAAGGACCCGGCATCGCTGGAATTTGTCGAGACCGCGCTTTCGTCGCTGAAGCCTTCCGCCATCATCACGGCGACGGCTTTCGCCTCCGGTGCCGAGCCCGGCGTTGAAACCCTGTTCGACCGCGCAGGCGTTCCGGTCTTCCAGGTCATCGTCGCGACGACACGCCGCGACATCTGGCAAAACAACCAGCGCGGCCTGGCGCCAGCCGACCTCGCCATGCATGTCGTGTTGCCGGAACTCGACGGGCGCATCCTCGCCGGCGCCATTTCCTTCAAGGGCGAAAGCGAGACCGATCCGGCACTGGCCTTCCGCGCCTTCGCCAACCAGCCGGTATCAGACCGCGTGGCGCAGGTGGCGAACCGCATCGAAGCCTTCATCCGCCTGCAGTGGACGCCGCGCGCGCAACGCAAGCTCGCCATCCTGATCCCCGACTATCCGAGCGCCCCCGGACGCACCGGATATGCCGTCGGTCTCGACGTTCCGTCCAGCGTGCTGTCGATGCTGCATGACCTGGGGGAACAGGGCTACGCCGTTGAAGGGATTCCGCAAACGCCGCGTGATTTGCTGGAGATGCTGGATAAGGGCGGACACGGGCTCGCCTTGGAGGATTATCTGGCCTTTTCGGCGGAGCTGCCCGAAAGCGCGCGCGAAGCGATGGAGGCGGCGTGGGGAGAGGCTAAGGATGAAGCTAACGTCAATGCGCCCCCCGGCAGGACAGAGGGGGGCGCGACAGAACGCCAACCTTCGCAGTCGGGCCGCGAAAAAGAATTCCCCTTCCGCGCCGCCACCTTCGGCAACATCACCGTGGCGCTCGCCCCCGATCGCGGGCGCTCCGCCGATCGCCGCGCCGACTATCACGACCCGACGCTGCCGCCGCGCCATGCACTGATCGCCTTCGGTCTCTGGTTGCGCAAATCGGTCGGTGTCCATGCTCTCATCCATGTCGGCGCCCATGGCACGCTGGAATGGCTGCCCGGCAAGACCGTTGCGCTGAGCGAAAACTGTTTTCCCGAGATCGTCACCGGCCCCCTGCCCGTCATCTATCCCTTCATCGTCTCCAACCCGGGAGAGGCCGCACAAGCCAAGCGGCGCATTGCCGCCGTCACCCTCGGTCATCTGCCGCCGCCGCTGACCGGCGCCGGGCTGGATGATAACCAGCACCAGCTTGAGCGGCTGGTCGACGAATATGCCCAAGCCGACGGGCTCGACCGTCGCCGCCGCGACCGCCTGGCGAAGCTGATCGTCGAAACCGCGCAAAAGACCGGCCTCGCTTCCGAAGCCGGCGTTGCCGAAACCGACGCGCCCGACGAAGCGCTGCGCCGCATCGACGCCTGGCTCTGCGACCTCAAGGATTTCGCCATCAAGGACGGCCTTCATATCTATGGCCGCTCGCCCGAGGGCGAGACCGATCCGCTGCGCAGGCAAAGTGCGACGGCCGAGAAGGCAGCACTGCTTGGTGCCCTCGACGGCCGCCATGTCGCTGCCGGTCCGGCTGGCGCACCAGCCCGTGGCCGGCGCGATGTGCTGCCGACCGGCCGCAACCTGTTCACATCAGACCCGCGCACCATGCCGACGCCGACCTCTTTCGATCTCGGCAGGGCAGCGTCCGACGAGGTCTTGCGCAGTTACATGCAATCGCATGGCGACTGGCCGCGCTCGCTGGTCATCGACCTTTGGGGCTCGGCCTCGCTGCGCACCGGCGGCGAGGAGATCGCGCAGGGCTTGGCGCTGATGGGCTGCCGGCCGCAATGGGATTCGGCCACCGGCCGCGTCACCGGCATCGAGGTGGCGCCGCCGGCCACGCTCGGCCGCCCACGCATCGACGTCACCTGGCGCATCTCGGGCCTGTTCCGCGACATGTTCCCAACCCAGATCGCACTGATCGACGCTGCCGCCAATGC
>NZ_SUHQ01000088.1 GCF_004962245.1 Mesorhizobium sp.
ATTTTTCCGGCCGCGCGGCGTCATTCTTCTCGGCCTCCTCGATGGCGCGCATCAGGTCAGGATCGTCTCGCTCGGCCACTTCACGTATATAGGTGTTGCCCTCGATCGCGAGCTGCGCCGCGCGGCCAATCGCCTCTTCCAACGCTTGTTCGCCTCGCTGTCTCATCCGGTCGGTCTCCTGCCGCTCGTCTTCGCTCACCTCACGATAGCGATAACTGCCGGTTTCAGAGTCCTGCTCCGGTTCGACCTTTTCCAGGTCGACCAGCATGTTTGCCCTGGCTTCGATCTCGATCAGCACTTCATTCGCGGCCTCAACGGCCGCCGCGCCATGCTTGGCGATCGCGGCGTTCAACTGCTCCGCTTCAACGTCGCGCTCAGCGGTGGGAAGCATCTCTTCCCTGCCCTGCCCTTCCGTCGCCTCGTTTCGCTGCTCATGCAGCGCCATTAACTCGCGACGCTGATTGACGTGATCACGCGCCAGGTTGGCAACCTCATCAAAATCGCTCCGGTCGTCAGGCCCAACACTTCTTTCAAGTTTGAACAGCGCCGTTTCGACTTGCTTTTCGTAAACCTCAAATTCAGCCCTGGATGTTTCGCGCACGTCCTGACCCTCCAATACGAGTTTTTGCAATGTTACCAGATTGGCGCGGAATTTTGAGCCGAAATCTGCATGCACCACATTTGGTGTAGCTTCCGCCTGACCTGCCGAAAGGCTTGCTGTCAAATGGTCCCGCTGCTGTTCTGCATAGGCGACGATCCGTTGATCACCGCTGGCAAGCGCGATTTTCTGCCAACTCTGCGTTGCCTTTATGGCATACTCACGGCTCCTCTCGGCCTTCGCCAGACTTCTCCGGCCGCCCCGCTTGGCGTCGTACCGTCCCTGCGCCGTTTCGCTGGTCCCGACGTGCTCGGTCCGCCCTTCCCTGCTCACCGGCCTCACCTGATTGCGGGTAAAGGCGGGCGGAGCGGCGAACTCGCGACGATCGGTCATCTCCATCGCTATTCCCTGCGCCCGGGCCTTCTCCGCCATTGTGCCCCGCCACTCGCGAAACACCTGAGGCGTCGTCTCGATCCGATCACCCGATTCCGATCGCATCGTGATGATCGCGTGCGCATGGACATGTGGCCGCTTGCCCCCCTCGCCTTCTTCCTTCGGATCATTGGCCGGATCATGCATGGCAAACACATAGCGATGGCCAGCGAACTGCTCGGCAAGGAATTCGCGTGCAGCGTTTTCAAACGCCTCGACATTCGTGCCGGCCCGGGCCGACAGGATCAGGTGCATCACGTCGCGGCCTTTGCGGCTGTGCAGATCACCGCGCCATTCCTTTTGCACCAGGTCGCCAGCGAGCTTTTCGTCACCGATGACTTGGCCGCGGTCGTCGCGAACGTTGCCGTCATGACGTTCGACCAGGCTCCGCAATTTGCTGGCGCCATACTCGACACCGTTGCCGTAGCCCTGGAACGAGAACTGCGCCGCCACATCCTGCGCGGCCGCACTCGCGTCATATCGCGCTTGAATGATTCCGGCGGCCTTGTCGTCGCCAGTCAGCCGCTCCCCCTGCCCACTTCTGAGAACGACCGCTCCTTGAACCGTCAGCGCGCCGTCGGCCTGGTGCGTGACAGCGTAAGCATAGCGTCGATCGCCGAACGTGCTCGTCAAACTGTTCCTGACCAGCTCATGCATCGCCTCGTCTGACGAAACCGCCGCAGTCGAAATCTCGACGGTGAAGCTGCCGATATCGCGGCTCTCTGCGCGGTTCTGGAACAGATGATTCCAGTCGCCCCGCAACCGCGCCAGATCCTCGCGGCTACCAATGCGCTCGCCATTCTCGTTCTCGACCGCTAGCTCGCCGCCGCGCGACACATAATTCAGCATCGCCCCTACCCTCGCGCCGCCGCCATAGGATGCCATTTTGACGACCGCTGGCTGGCTGCCCTGGGCAACCGCCGCTAGCCGCGCTTCCATTGGGCGGGCCGCTGCTGACCGCGCCTTAGTCGCGAAGATCGACCGGGCGGCCGCTCGCCGCGTTTTGGGCTGGCTGCCAC
>NZ_SUHQ01000008.1 GCF_004962245.1 Mesorhizobium sp.
CAAGGAAGCTGGCGGCGGCGCCTGCCGCTTTTCGCATTCGGCGACGGCGCACGGGCGATCGTCAGTCTGATATCCTTTGCCGGCTTTGCAATTCTCATTGCGGCCGGCCTGTTCGGCAGCCGCGACCCGCTCTCCAACCCGCTGCCGCTGACGATCTGGACGCTGCTCTGGGTTGGACTGGTTTTGCTGCAGGGGCTGGTCGGCAATCTCTGGTCATGGCTGAATCCCTGGTACGGACCTTGGCGTCTCGTTTCGCGGCTGTTCGGAGAGCGGGAAATAAGGCGCCTGCTCGCATGGTTCGGTTATTGGCCGGCTTTCGTGCTGTTCCTCGCCTTCGCCTGGTTCGAACTGATCGACCCGGCGCCCGACGATCCGGCGCGGCTCGCCTGGGCCGCCGGCCTCTATTGGCTGCTGAGTTTTGCCGCCATGCTGATGTTCGGCTACCGCGACTGGAGCCGCAGCGGTGAATTCCTGACGGTCTTCCTTTCCATGGTGACGCGGTTCGCCGTCATCGAGCGCAATGACGACGGCCGGCTCAATTTCTGCTGGCCAGGCGCCAAGCTGATCAATGCCGCGCCGCTGTCGCTCAGCGGCACCGCTTTCCTGTTGCTTGCGCTGTCGTCGGTGTCCTTCGACGGGCTGTCGAAGACCTTCTTCTGGTTCGGCCTGTTCGGCATCAATCCCCTGGAGTTTCCTGGACGCACGGCGATGGTGGGCATTGGCAGTCTCGGTCTGGTGCTGATGTTCGTCCTGCTCGCAGCCGCGTTCATCCTTGCAATCGTCCTTGGCCAGCATGTTGCCGGCAGCCAGCATTCCCTCGGTCAGGCCGCCGGACTGCTGGTGTGGTCGATCGTGCCGATCGCGCTCGCCTATCATGTCTCGCACTATCTGACGGCGCTGCTCGTTGACGGCCAATATGCGGTGGCGGCGCTTTCCGACCCGTTCGCGCTCGGCTGGAACCTGTTCGGCACCGCCGACATGCAGATCGAAGCCGGCGTCGTTGCCGGCGCCGGCTCGGCATGGTGGCTGTGGAATGTCCAGGCCGGCGTCATCATCGCCGGCCACATGCTCGCCGTCCTCGTCGCCCATGGCCTGGCCTGGCGGTTGCACCCGGTTCCCGCTCGCGCCGCGCTCAGCCAGTTTCCGCTCACCGTGCTGATGATCGCCTATACGATCTTCGGCCTGTGGTTGCTTGCCACGCCGGCGGCCGGATGAGACAAAAGCCCGCCTCGATGCCGTCGATTGATCCTTGGGAAAGCTCGCTTGCCACATCAGGGCTTTGGTGATTTAGTTTGTACACATGCAATTTTGGCCCTCTTCCCAAGAGTGGCCAGCCTCGATACGGCCATTGGTCAAAACTAAAAAACAAGGGGAACTGCCGTGACTGACAAGAATGGGTTTTTCGATCTCTCCAGAACCGGTCTCACCCGCCGCACGGCGCTCAAGGGCTTGGCCGCGGGCGCCGGCCTTGCCGTCGCGCCTGGGTTCGTGCGTTACAGCCAGGCGCAAAGCTCGGCGCCGATAAAGATCGGCTTCCAGTCCCACCGCACCGGCATCGGTGCCGCCTATGGCCGCTGGTACGAGAGGACCACTGCAGCCGCGGTCAAGGCGATCAACGACGCCGGTGGCATCAACGGCCGGCCGGTCGAGGTGATCATCGAGGATGACGGCACCGATCCCGGCCGCGGCGCCGAAGTGGTCGGCAAGTTCGCCACCCAGCACAAGACCGACATCGTCTACGGCACGCTGTTTTCGCATGTCGTCATCGGCTCGGCGCCCGCCGCCGGCGAGGCCAAGATGCCCTATTTTGTCGTCAGCGAAGGCCATCACGTCGCCTCGACCAAGCTCAACCGCTACGTCTTCCAGCCCGGCATCACCGACGTAAAGAGCCAGATCCAGGCGATGGCGCCGTGGATCGCGGCGAATGCCGGCAAGAAGGTGACGCAGATATTCCCCGATTTCGCCTTCGGCTACGACCACCGCGATTACCTGCCGCCGGCGTTGAAGGCGCAAGGCGCCGAGGTCATCGCCCAGATCGCCATCCCGCCGACGGAATCGTCCTTCACCAAATATTTTCCGCAGATCCCGGCCGAGACCGAGGTGATCTACCACGTCATGGTCGGCCCGGCGGTGCTTACCTTCGTCAAGGAACTCGGCGAATTCTACGGCTCCAACCGGCCGCAGCTGTTCGGCTTCATCGATTCGCTCGAAGCCACCGACATCAACAGCCCCGGCCTCGAATTCCTCGACGGCAGCCATTTCTGGGAAGGCTCGCCGCGCTATGCGCAGCCGGATGATTCCGCCGCGCAGAAGGCTTATCGCGCCGCTGTCGGCATCGACGACAACGGCGCTGCCGTCGGCGATCCGAAGGACGTCTCCACCGCCGCGCACATGTTCGGCTGCTGGGAAACGCTCTATGTCGTCAAGAAGGCGATGGAGGATGCCGGCTACAAGGGCCCGGAAGACCGCGCCAAGCTGGTCGAGGCGACCGAGGCCTTGACCGAATTCGCCGAGGGTCCCGAGCATCCGCAGGGGCCGAAGACCTTCAACGGCAAGATCCACCAGTGTTTCGGCATCCAGAATATTTCCAAGGTCGAAGGCGGCCGGCTGAACGTCGTCCACAAGACCAAGATCGAGGACGGCCTCTACGAGCCGGAAGGGGATTACACGACCCAGGCGCTGTGAGCTTAGCTGTTTTAGCGATCGTGCGGTTCGAGCGACCCCCCTCTGTCCTGCCTGACAGTCCGGCAAGACAGAGGAGGGTGCGTCTCGCACCTGCCTTGGGCGTATAACCGATGGCCTTCGGACCTCATCTTCTCCTTGCTGCCCTTGAAGGCCTCGTCACCGCCGCCGTGCTGGCGCTGACGGCGCTTGGCCTGTCGCTGGTGTTCGGCGTCATGCGCGTCGTCAATGTCGCCCATGGCGAGTTCTTCATGCTGGGCGCGGTGCTTGCCTGGGCGATCTCCACGGCGATATCGGGCCATGCGGCGCTCGGCTTTCTGGCTGCCCTGGTGCTGGCGCCGCTGATCGTCGGCCTGATCGCGCTCGTCGCCGAGCGGCTGGTGCTGCGCCGGCTGAATTACAATCCGGAAGCCACCATCGTCGCCACCATCGGCATGCTCTACATCATCCAGCAACTGGCGCTGACCTTTTATGGTCCGGAGGCACGGCCGGTGGAGCCGCCCTTCAGCTATCGCATCCTTCTGCCGTGGTTCGGCTACTCCGGCTACAAGCTGTCGATCATCGCGGCCTCCGCGCTTCTGCTTGTCGCGACGTGGTTCGTGCTGACGCGTACCAAAATCGGCCTCGTCATGCGCGCCACGCAATATGACAGCGAAACGGCGCAGGCCTTCGGTATTCCGGTCGACCGCGTCTATGCCGGTGTCTTCGCGCTCGGCGCCATGCTGGCGGCGGTGGCCGCGGTGTTGATCGTGCCGATCAGCCAGGCGCATTATCTGATGGGGCAGGACCCGCTGCTCCTGTCCTTCATCGTCGTCATCATCGGCGGGCTTGGCTCGCTGCGCGGCACCGTCGTTGCCGCCGTGCTGATCGGCCTGTCGGACGGCATCATCTCGGTGTTCTTCTCGCCGACGCTGGCCAAGATCATCGCCACGCTGTTGGTCGCCATGGTGCTGGTGTTCCGGCCGCAAGGCCTGTTCGGGACGGCATCGCGATGAAGGAGGCTTCGCCGGCAAAGGCCTATGCGCTGCATCTGGGCGTCATCGCCCTGCTTTTCGGCCTGAGCTTCGTCCTGCCGGAGTATCACCACGGCCTGCTCGCCCGCATCATGGTGCTGGCGGTCTTCGCCATGGGCTACAATATGCTGTTCGGCTATGTCGGGCTGCTCAGCCTCGGCCACGCCATGTTCTTTTCGGCCGGGCTCTATGGCGCAGGCCTTGCCGTCATCCATCTCGGCTGGAGCGTGCCGGCCGCTTTTGCCGCCGGGCTTGCCTGCGGCACGCTTCTGGCGCTGGCAATCGGCATGCTGGCGTTACGCACGTCTGGCGTTGCCTTCATGATCGTCACCATGATGTTCGCGCAGGTGTTCTATCTCATAATCCTCTATTTCGCGTCCCGGACCGGCGGCGACCAGGGCCTGGTGGTGCCGCAGTCGGCGCGTGTCCTCGTCGTCGGCGGCACGTCGCTCGGTCTCACCGATCCGACCGTGCGCTACATGAGCGCGCTCGCCCTGTTCTCGATCGTGCTGCTGGTGACGCTCGCCATCGTCCGCTCCAGATATGGCCGTGTGCTGGTCGCCATCCGCGAAAACGAGGAGCGGACAAAAATGCTCGGCTACGACACGTTTTCCAACAAGCTCGCCGCGGTCGTCGTCTCCGGCACCGTCTGCGCGGCTTCGGGCGCCGCCTACGCGCTGCTGTTCGGTTATGTCGGCTCGACTTTCGCCTCGGTGCAATATTCCATCCTGCCTCTGCTCTGGGTGCTGCTCGGCGGCGCCGCTACCACGCTCGGTCCGCTGATCGGCACGCTGTTCATGTACTATGTCGTCGACGTTACCAGCGGCTACACCTCCGCCTATCTGCTGATCGTCGGCATCGCGCTCATCCTGCTGGTGCTGTTCTTCCCCCGGGGCATTCTCGGCACCATCCGCCAGCGCTGGCTCGGGTGGCTGCCATGACGCCACTGCTGACGACCAAAGGCCTGTCCCGCAATTTCGGTGGTCTGCGCGCCGTCGACGGCGTCGACTTCGCGCTCATGCCGGGCGAGATCCGCGCCGTCATCGGTCCCAACGGCGCCGGCAAGACCACCTTCGTCAGCATGGTCAGCGGCCGTATCCAGCCCTCATCGGGCATGATCGTCTTCGACGGCGCCGACATCACCGACCTGCCGGCCTACGCCAGGGTCCGCCTCGGCGTCGCCTACACTTTCCAGATCACCAGCGTCTTTGCCAATCTCACCGCCTACGACAATGTCGCGCTGCCGGTGCAGCGCACGCTGACCGATGGCCGCTCGAAAGGCGCCGTGCATGCCGGCGTCATGGCGGCGCTGGAACGCACCGGCCTTGCCGACCGCGCCCACATGCCGGCCGGGCAATTGTCCTATGGCCATCAGCGCCTGCTCGAAGTGGCTATGGGGCTGGCGCTGAAGCCGCGCCTGCTGATCCTCGACGAGCCGACGCAGGGGCTGGCCGACAGCGAGATCGACAATTTCATCGGACTGGTGCGCGAGATCGCCACAAGCGCCACCGTGCTTCTGATCGAGCACAACATGCCGGTGGTCATGCATCTGGCCGATCGCATCACCGTGTTCAACGCCGGCAAGATCTTGGCCGAAGGCACGCCCGAGCAGGTCCGCGCCAACGCCGAGGTGCAGGACGCTTATCTCGGAGCGACCCATGACTGAAACACGGGCTGAGGCGCTAACCATCTCCGGGCTCGACTGCTTCTACGGCGAGGTTCAGGTGCTCTACGGCCTCGACCTCGTGCTGAACAAGGGCGAAGTGCTGTGCCTGTTCGGCCGCAACGGCGCCGGCAAGACGACGACGCTGAAGGCGATCATGGGCCTCGTTCCTTCACGCGCCGGCTCGATCAGACTCGACGGCAAGGAGCTGACCGGCCTGCCGGCGCATGACGTGCCGAAAGCCGGCGTCGCCTATGTGCCGCAGGGCCGGCGGCTGTTTGCTGAGATGACGGTGGCGGAAAACATCGAGATCGGCCTGATGGCCCGCGGCAAGGGCAAGGCGACGCGCGAAAACGTGCTCGATCTCTTCCCGCTGCTGCGCCAGCGGCTCAGGCAGCGCTCCGGCACGCTGTCCGGCGGCGAGCAGCAGATGCTGGCCATGGCACGGGCGCTGTGCCTCGAACCGCAGGTGCTTCTGCTCGACGAGCCGACCGAAGGGTTGATGCCGTCGATGATCGCCAGGATCCGCGAGACGGTGTCGAAGCTGCGCGACCTCAGCGTCTCGACGATCCTGGTCGAGCAGCGGGTCGATGCCGTGCTGTCCGTCGCCGACCGGGTCTCGTTCATCGAGAACGGCCGCAACCGCGAGACCGTCGATGTCGAGGAACTCCGCGCCGATCCGTCGGCGGTCCGCCGCTATGTCGGCGTGGGTTGATCAGCCAAGGAACAGGAACCCCGCGATCAGGAAGGTCGGAACCAGCACCGCGCCCGACCACGCCATGTAGCCGAAGAAGCCCGGCATCTTCACGCCGCGGTGTCTGGCGATGGCGTAGACCATGAAGTTCGGCGCATTACCGATATAGGTGTTGGCGCCCATGAACACCGCCCCGGCCGAGATCGCCGCCAGCGTCGAGGCGAAGGTGGTCATCAGATGCTGCGGGTCGCCGCCGGCGAGCTCGAAGAACACCAGATAGGTCGGCGCATTGTCGAGGAAGGACGACAGCGCCCCGGTCAGCCAGAAATAGGCAAGGTCGTTGGGTTCGCCCGTGGGCGAGCTGACAAGCGAGACCAGCGGCGCCAGTGCGCCGTCGAGGCCGGCTCTGAGAATGGCGACGACCGGCACGATACAGATGAAGATGCCGGCGAACAGTTTCGCCACCTCGGCGATCGGCTCCCAGTGGAAGTTGTTCGCCTGCCTGTGGCTCTTGCGCGAGACCTTAAGCGAAAGGAAGGCAAGCGCCAGGATGATGGCGTCGCGCACGAGGTCCTGCAATTCGAGGCCCACGCCCTGGACGGAGAAAGTCACGCCCGGCTTCCAGGTCGCGGAAAGCAGGATTGCGCAGATCACCCCGGCCAGCAGCGGGACGTTGGGCAGGCCGCGGATGCGCACCTTCGTGTCCGGTGTCGGATCCTTGATCTTCGGCGCGCCAGCCTCGCGACGATGCAGGATCATGTCCATGGCCAGGAAGACAGCCAGCACCAAGCCGCCGACGAACAGTGTCTCCTGATAGAGGTTCGTGGCGGTCCAGAAGAAATCGACGCCGCGCAGGAAGCCGACGAACAGCGGCGGGTCGCCGAGCGGCGTCAGCGAGCCGCCGATGTTGGACACCAGGAAAATGAAGAAGATGACGACATGGGCGTTGAACGGCCGGTTGTCGTTGGCGCGCAGGATCGGCCGGATCAGGATCATCGAGGCGCCGGTCGTCCCGATGACGGAGGCGAGTATCGCCCCGATCAGCAGCAGTCCGGCATTCACCAGCGGCGTGCCATGGATGTTGCCGGCGACGAGGATGCCGCCCGAAATGGTGAACAGCGCAAACAGAAGAATGATGAACGACATGTATTCGGTGAGCAGCGCATGCAGCACCGCCTCGGTGGCCGAAGGCATGCCGAACGCAACCGCCAGCGGCACGACCACAAGGGCCGCCCAGAAGAGGGTGATCTTGCCGTAGTGATGTTCCCAGACACGGTGGAAGAGCAATGGCCCGGTGGCGATCGACAGAAGCAGGCCGGCAAAGGGCAGCCCCCACCACAGCGACATTGTTTCGCCCGGCAGCTCGTGGGCCTCGGCTGCGAGGGCTGTTCCCGGAAACAGGGTTGCGACTGCCACCACAGCGCCCGCCGTCAAAGCCGCCGCAAACAGCATAAAGCCCCCTCTGGAATTGTGTCGGATGCGATTGGTGGTGTTCAAGCCAGTGTCACGCCGGCATCGCGCATTCGGTTCAGCATCGTCTCGACGGAGCCATTGAGATTGATGCCGCGGCAGGCATCGAGCCGCACATGTGTCTGGAAGCCGTGCTTGACCGCATCGAGCGCCGAAAAGGCGACGCAGAAGTCGGTCGCCAGGCCGACCAGGGTCAGCGTGTCGATGCCGCGCTCGTGGAGATAGCCGGCAAGGCCGGTCGGCGTCGTCCGGTCGTTCTCGAAGAAAGCCGAATAGCTGTCGATCTCCGGGCGGAAGCCCTTGCGGATCACCAGTTCGGCCTTGGTCCAGGCAAGGCCGGAATGGAAATCCGAACCCAGGCTGCCCTGGATGCAGTGGTCCGGCCACAGCGTCTGCTGGCCATAAGGCAGCTCGATCGACTCAAAAGGCTGCTTGCCGGGATGACTGGAGGCAAAGCTCGAATGGCCGGCGGGATGCCAGTCCTGCGTCAGCACGACATGTTCGGTCCGCCGGATCAGGTCGTTGACCAGTGGCACGATCTCGTCGCCGCCGGCCACCGCCAGCGCGCCGCCCGGGCAGAAATCGTTCTGCAGGTCGATGATAACAAGCGCTTCGTCGGCCATGGAACCTCCCTCTTGTTTGTCCCGGAAGCATGACCCGCACGGGAGGACTGCCGAAACGTGGAATCCGGTGTTCGAACCCCACCGAAAATGTCGCTGACGCAACGGATGCAGAAACTTGACCAGATGGCCGGCTGCGTCAACCTCCAACGGCATACAAATGCGTGCCGCCGCGCCGATACGGACCGCCGGCGCAAACTCTGGCTTTGACAATTCCAGCCGGCTTGATATCATTTGCATACGAATGAATTTGAACGGTTCGGACGCCGGCTGGATCCCACCGGAAGACCCCTTTTGGGAAGGCAAAGCGTGATCCGTTACGCGAAACCCACCACGGTCGACGAGGCGCTCGCTTTGCTGGGCGAGGGCTCGTGGCGCATCCTTGCCGGCGGCACCGATTTCTATCCGGCGCAAGGAGCCAAGCCTTTCCGCGAAAATGTGCTCGACATCAACGGCCTCGCAGCGTTGCGCGGTATCGCCGAAACCGAGGACCATTGGGTCATCGGCGCGCGCACGACCTGGACCGATCTTGTCCGTCGTCCGCTGCCGGCGGCTTTCGATGCGCTGAAGCAGGCGGCGCGGGAGGTGGGCTCCGTGCAAATCCAGAACGTCGCCTCCATCGCCGGCAATCTCTGCAATGCCTCTCCGGCCGCCGACGGCGTGCCGGCGCTGCTCGTTCTCGACGCCGAGGTGGAGCTGCGCTCGGCGGCGATGGCGCGCCATCTGCCGCTGGAAAAATTCATCCTGGGAAACCGCCACACGGAACTTCAGCCGGGCGAAATGGTCACCGCCATCCGCGTGCCGAAAAATGCAACCACCGGCACGTCGGCTTTCGTGAAGCTCGGCGCGCGTCGCTATCTCGTCATTTCCATAGCCATGGCGGCGGCCCGCTTGACCGTTGAGGATGGCATCGTCGGCAACGCTGCCGTCGCCGTCGGCTCCTGTTCGGTTGTCGCCAAGCGCCTTTCAGGTGTCGAAGCAGCCTTGCGCGGCCTCTCGGTCAGCCATGCTCTCGCCACTGCGATCCAGTCCGCGCCGATGGACGAGCTTTCGCCGATCAATGATGTGCGCGGCAGCGCCGAATACCGGCTGGACGCCGCGCGAGAGATCGTTGCCCGCGCCGTGCTCGGTGCGGCGGGTCACGTGCCTGCAGAAAAGGTGGCGGCGGCATGAGCAAAGCTCAGCCCGGCATGAGCAAAGCTCAGCCCGGCATCATTGGAGCTCAGCCTGACATGAGCATGGAACGCGCCGACATCGCCTTCGAGGTCAACGGCGCCGCCGTTTCCGTCTGCGTGCCGCCGGTTCGCCGTCTCTCTTCGGTGCTGCGCGACGAATTGCACCTGACCGGCACCAAGATCGGCTGCGATGCCGGCGACTGCGGCGCCTGCACGGTGCTTGTCGACGGCGAACCCGTCTGCGCCTGCCTCATGTCAGCGGCTTCTGCCGCCGGCACCATGGTGACCACGGTCGAAGGGCTCGCCAACGGCAGATTATCGGCGCTGCAGGCCTCGTTCCTCGACCACGGCGCGGCGCAATGCGGCATCTGCACGCCCGGCCTGCTGGTCGCGGCAACAGCACTTCTGGACGCCAGACCCAACCCAACCGAGGCCGAAACCCAGGATGCGCTGGGCGGCGTCCTCTGCCGCTGCACTGGCTACCGGAAGATCGTCGCGGCGGTCATGGATGCGTCGCGCCATGTCGATGGCCTCGATTTCCGTTTGCCTCGATCCGGCCGCGCCGTCGGTTCGTCCCCGCTCAGGCTCGACGGCCTACCGAAGGTCACCGGCGGCGAAAAATTCGGCGGCGATTCCTTCCCAGTCGATGCACTGGGGGTGCTGGTGGTCCGCTCGCCGCACTATCACGCCCGTTTCGCCTTTGGCGATCTCGACGCCTGGGTGAAAGCCCATCCCGGCATCGTCGGCGTCTTCACCGCCGCCGACATTCCCGGAAAGAACTGCTTCGGGGTCATCGCACCTTTTGCCGACCAGCCGGCGCTGGCCGAAGGTTTTTCGCGCTTTCGCGGCGAGGCGGTGGCGCTGGTTGCCGGCGAGCGCGAGGCCATCCTCGACCTCGACCTTTCGGATTTTCCCGTTCGTTGGACCGAGTTGCCGCATGTCCTGCAACCTTGCGAGGCGCAGGCCGACGGCGCGCAACTGATCCACGACAACCGGCCGGCAAACCTGCTCACCACTGGCTTTGTCGAGCGCGGTGACCCGGAGGCCGCTCTTGCCGGGGCTGCCTTCACCGTTTCCGGCGCCATCGACACATCCTATGTCGAGCACGCCTATATCGAACCGGAAGCCGGCTATGCCTATATGGATGGCGACACGCTCGTCGTCGTCGCCTGCACGCAGGCGCCCTACATGGACCGCGACGACGTGGCAAAGGTGCTTGGCCTTGCAGTCGACAAGGTGCGGATCGTGCCGACCGCCACAGGCGGCGGCTTCGGCTCCAAGCTCGACGTCTCGTTGCAGCCGCTGATCGGTCTGGTCGCGATAAAGACCGGCCGGCCGGCGGCACTCGTCTATACCCGCAATGAATCGATGATATCGACCACCAAGCGTCATCCCGCCGAGATGAGGGCGACCATCGGCGCCGATGCCGATGGTCTTGTCACCGGCATGGTCTTTGCCGGCGATTTCAACACCGGCGCCTATGCAAGCTGGGGCCCGACCGTCGCCAACCGTGTGCCGGTACACGCCTCCGGTCCCTATGCGACGCCGAACTATCGCGCCGAGGGTCGCGCCATCCACACCAATGGGCCGATCTCCGGCGCCTTCCGCGGTTTCGGCGTGCCGCAGGCGACGATCATGCAGGAAACGCTCTATGACGAGCTGGCCGAAAGGCTTGGGCTGGATCGGCTCGATTTTCGCTTGAAGAACTGCCTTCGGAACGGCTCCGAAACGGTTACCGGCCAGAAGCTGGAATCGGGCGTCGGCATCGCTGAGTGCCTCGAAGCGTTGCGGCCGCATTGGGCGCGTGCGCTTGTCGATGCGGAGGCATTCAATACTGCCAATGAAACCCGGAAACGCGGCGTCGGCGTCGCCTCCTGCTGGTATGGTTGCGGCAACACTTCGCTGCCCAATCCGTCAACCATCAAGGTGGGTATTTCTACCTCCGGCGATGTCGTCCTGCATCAGGGTGCCGTCGATATCGGGCAAGGCTCGAACACGGTCATCGCCCAAATCTGCGCCGACGCGCTCGGCCTGCCGCTCGAAAGCTTCCGGCTGAAGAGCGCCGATACCGCGATCACGCCGGACGCCGGCAAGACGTCCGCTTCGCGCCAGACCTTCGTGACCGGCAAGGCCGCCGAAAAGGCCGGCCGCGCCTTGCGCGAAACCATGCTGCGCTTCGCCAATGTCTCCGGGAAGGCAGCGATCGCTCTGGATGGCACAGGCCTGGTCATCCGCGAGGGCGAAGCGACACGGCATATCGATTTGTCCACGCTGAAGGCCGATGCCGACGGCTTCGTCTTTCGCGCCGAGGAAAGCTACGATCCGCCGACGCAGCCGCTCGACGCCAAGGGCCAGGGCAAGCCCTATGCGGTCTATGGCTACGGCGCGCAGATCGCCGAACTGGAGGTCGACCTCAAGCTCGGCACAGTGAAGCTGATCAAGATCACCGCAGCACACGATGTCGGCAGGGCGATCAATCCTCTGCTCGCCGAAGGCCAGATCGAGGGCGGCATCGCGCAAGGCATCGGCATGGCGCTGATGGAGGAGTACATCCCCGGCCGCACCGAGAATCTGCACGATTACCTGATCCCGACCATCGGCGACGTGCCGCCGATCGAGACCATCCTGATCGAAGTTTCGGATCCGGAAGGACCTTTTGGCGCCAAGGGTCTGGGCGAGCACGTGCTGATTCCGACGGCGCCTGCGATCCTCAATGCCATCCGTCATGCCACCGGCGTCCTGGTCACCAAAATTCCGGCGACCCCGGCGCGCATTCGCGCTGCGATACGCGACAAGGAGGCACGCCGATGAGTGAGCTTGCCGAACGTTTCGAGACGCATGATCCCGGCGAGAAGCAGGTGGCGGAAAAGATCCGCTGCGATGCCTGCCCGGTCATGTGTTACATCGCCGATGGCCGCACCGGCGCCTGTGATCGCTATGGCAATGTCGGCGGCAGGATCGTGCGGATGGATCCGCTGACCATCCTCGACCACGCGGCCGAAACCGGCGCTGCGGTCGTTCCCTTTGTCGCCGAAGGCGAGGCCTGGGACGGCGAACTGGTCAATACCGGCCGCCGCTTCGTCACCGCGATCGGCGCCGGCACCACCTATCCCGACTACAAGCCGGCACCTTTCATCGTCAGCCAGAAGGTCGAAGGCGTCGATCTCGTCACCGTGGTCACCGAGGGCATCTTCTCCTATTGCGGCGTCAAGGTGAAGATCGACACCGATCGCCACCTTGGTCCCGAGACTGCCATAGTCCGCGCAGCGGGCGAGGCGATCGGCCATGTCACGACAGGCGAATACGGCTCGCAGATGCTGTCGCTCGGCGGCGTGCATCATCTGACCGGCGGCTCGAAGTCGGAAGGCCGCGCCACCTGCGATGCGCTGCTTAATCTGTGCAACCGCAAGCCGGTCGAACTCACCATCGACGGCGGTGCTGTGGTGATCGTCGAAGCCGGCAAGCCGCCGGTTATCGACGGCAAGCTCGAACACCGCATGCGCGTCGGCTGCGGCTCGGCCACCATCGGCATGTTCGCCACCCAGTGGCGCGGCCTGGTCGACGAGGTGGTGGTGGTCGACGACCACATCACCGGCGTCGTCTCCGAGCATCAGGCAGGCAAGGTGCTGGGCTGGCAGGACACCGGGATCAAGATCATCGGCCGCCGCTCGACGCCGGGCCGGTATTTCAAGGTGTCCGAGCCCGGCCTCGGCTGGGGCGGCACCAGCATTTCCGACCCGCTGTCGATCCTTGGCGAATGGAACGCGAAGAAGGGCGCGCGGCCGGGCTTGTCGCTGCTGATGGTCTCGACCACCGGCGAGCAGTTCGCCTATTACGAGCTCGACGACGAGTTGAAGCCGGTGCAGAAGCCGTTCCCGGAGCGGCTGCAGAAATCCGTCGGTCTGATCGAGGACAATTGCGAGCCGGCGCTGTGCACCGTGCTGTTTGTCGGCGGTGCCGGCGGCTCGCTTCGCGCCGGCGTCACCGAGAACCCGGTCAATCTGACCCGCTCGGTGCAGGGCCTGACGACTTATGTCACGGTCGGCGGCGCGCCGGTCTATGTCTGGCCGGGCGGCGGCATCACGCTGATGGTCGACGTCACCCGCGTGCCGGAAAACGCCTTCGGTTATGTGCCGACGCCGGCGCTGGTGGCGCCGATCGAGTTCACGCTGCGCTGCGACGACTATGTCAGGCTCGGTGGCTACGAGGCCGAGATCCGCAGCGTCGAGGATATCCTTGCCAGAGGTGGAGAGTACCTCAATCCGCGTCATGGCACGGGCGCGCCAGCCAGCAATCCGTGGCCGCCGCTGGCGCAGTTGCGGCGCGCAGCGGGCAATGGGGTCGGGTGATGAATGGCCCGCAGGCGCATTGGCTTGAGGACGGCCGGCGGCTGCATCTCAATCATGGCCCGATCGACCTGATCATCGTGGCATTCGGCGATGCGAGCGAATGTCGCGCCGCCTATGGCCAGGCGGTGGCGCGGTTTCAGACAATCCTGCCCGAACTCGTCGACGAACTCGTCGAGCTGCGCCGTCCGGCTTCGTCACAGCCGCGCGTTTTCGCTGGGCCGACGGCGCGCCGCATGGAAGCAGCGGTTGTTCCGCTAGCGAAACAATTTATCACACCGATGGCTGCCGTTGCCGGTTCAGTGGCCGACGAAATGCTTGGCGCGCTGCTGGCCGGGCGCCGGCTCGATCGCGCCTATGTCAACAATGGCGGCGACAGTGCGATCCATCTCGGCGACGGCCAGTCCCTCACCCTCGCCATTGCCGGGACGGGCCATGGATTGGCGGATCGTATCGTGATCCGCGCTAGGGATGGGATTGGCGGGGTCGCGACAAGCGGCTGGCGCGGCCGTTCCTTTTCGCTAGGCATCGCCGACGCCGTCACCGTGCTGGCGCGGACAGGAGCGGAGGCCGATGCTGCCGCGACCCTGATCGCCAACGCCGTCGACCTGCCCGGTCACCCTGCCATCGAGCGCGTGCCGGCGCGTGATCTGGCGCCCGACAGCGACCTTGGCGATCGCCTGGTCATCCAAGGCGTCGGCCCGCTTTCATCAGGCGAAATAGCTGCCGCGCTGGACAGCGGGCTCGCCGTCGCCGAAGATTTTCGCCGACAGGGCCTGATTGCCGCCTCAGCGCTTTTCCTTGCCGGTCAGGCACGGATCGTCGGTCCCATGGCGCTCGCTGCGCCCAATGAGAAATCAAGGAAGGAAGTTGCCCATGCCTGAGTTTGCGATCCGCAAGATTGCGGTGCTGAGCGAAGAGATCTTTCACGATGGCGGGCCGGTCGCAAAGGTGCCGCGCCGCCGCGCTGCCGCCATGGCAGTGGTGAACAACCCGTTTGCCGGCCGTTACGTGGAAGAGCTGCAGGGCGCCATGGATGACCTGAAGCCGCTCGGCCTACTGCTCTCCGACAAACTCATCGCGGCGTTGGGCGGCGACGTGAAACAGATCGACGGCTACGGCAAGGGTGCCATCGTCGGTATCGCCGGCGAGCTGGAGCATGGCGCGCTGTGGCATGTGCCTGGCGGCTACGCCATGCGCGAGCGGCTCGGCGACGCCAAGGCGATCGTGCCGTCAGCAAAGAAGGTCGGCGCCTTCGGCTCGCGGCTCGACGTGCCGCTCGGCCATATCAACGCTGCCTATGTACGCAGTCATTTCGATGCGATGGAGATCGGCATCAGCGATGGGCCTCGTCCCGACGAGATCCTGTTCTGCCTCGCCATGACTTGCGGCCCGCGCGTCCACGACCGCATGGGTGGCCTCGCGGCGAAAGACATCAAGGCTTGGGACGGGCTGCGGTGAGCGGCGAGGACAATCTGCTCAAGCTCGTCGAGGCTGAGGAGGCTGACGAAAACGATTACCGCTTGCAGGAGCAAGTCGGCTTCATCCTGCGCAAGGCGCATCAGCGCCATGTCTCTATCTTCGCCGCGCACATCGCCGATCTGACGCCGCCGCAATTCGCCGCCCTGGCTAAATTGCACGACGTCGGCGAGACCTCGCAGAACCAGCTTGGCAGCCTGATCGCCATGGACGCGGCCACGGTGAAAGGTGTCATAGACCGCCTGAAGGCACGCGGCCTGGTCGAGCTTTCCAAGCATGAGGTCGACAAAAGGCGCCTGCTGGTCAATCTGACCGCCAAGGGCCGCGATGCCATCGCGCGACTGATCCCGATCGCCCGCGACATCACGGAGGAAACGCTCGCGCCGCTGTCCGCCAAGGAGGTCGCCACCTTCATGAGGCTTTTGGCCAAGCTGACGTGAGTGCTGCCGCTTGCTTGTCGAAGCTTGAATTTTTCTCCCTGCCGGGCGATGTCCGCCCGGCAGGGAAGTTTCAACTCAGAGCCCGTTGTCCTTCAGGATCTGAGCGGAATTTTCCTTGGTGATCCTCTCCGTCGGCAAAGTGATGGTCTTTTCGACCTGCTCGCCGTTCAGGAACTTGATTGCCTGCCGCAGCCCTTCGGCGCCCGGCGTCACATAGGTGAAGGTTGCCGTCAGCTCGCCATTGTTGACCAGCGTCACGCCTTCGTTGGGCAGACCGTCGATGCCGATGAACTTGATGTCCTTCTCGCGTCCGACATCCTTGGCGGCAAGATAGGCGCCGTAGGCCATCGGGTCGTTGTGACCATAGACGAGATCGATCTTCTCGTTGTTGCGCAGGGCCGTGGCCATGATGTTGTAGGCCTGGTCCTGTTTCCAGTCGCCCGACTGCTGGTCGAGCAGGTATTTGATGCCCGGCTCCTTGTCGGTGAATTCATGGAAGCCGTCATGGCGGTCATGTGCCGGCTGGGTGCCCATGCCGCCCCAGATCTCGACGACATTGCCGGCGGCCTTGCCCTTGCCGCCGAGCAGCTCGACGGCATATTCACCGGCAGCTCGGCCGATCAGCTTGTTGTCACCGCCGACGAACTGCGTATAGTCCTTGGTTTCGATATTGCGGTCGAGCACGAAGACCGGGATCTTGGCATCGATCGCCTGCTGCACGACGCCCGTCAAGCCGGCTGATTCCTTCGGTGACACCAGCAGCGCGTCGACCTCCTGGCGGATCAGGTTCTCGACATCGGCGACCTGCTTTTCGGTCTTGTCCTCGCCGTCGGTGACGATCAGCTCGACTTCCGGATGCTTGGCGGCCTCCGCCAGGATGTCCTTGTTGAACTGGGCGCGCCACGGCTCGATGGTCGTCACCTGCGAGAAGCCGATCTTCCACTTCTTGTCCTGCGCATAGGCATTGCCGCTAGTCAAAAGGGCGGTCGTGGTCAGCAGTGCCGCGCTGACAGCGGCAAGCTTCAACATGTCACGTCGTTTCATTTTTCGTTTCCTCCAAGATTTAGAGACGGGGTCTCCTTTGACGGCCGCTTTGCCGCGGTCGTTTCCTTGTGCGCCGCCTTTCCACCAGGCAGACGCAGATAGAAGAGAAGATCAACGGCGTTGCGCTCCTGCACGAGCACCGTGCCGATGATGATCATCCCCTTCAGCACGAGCTGAAGGTTCGAATTGATGTTGTGCAATTGCAGGATGTTCGAGAGCAGTCCGAAGATCAGCACGCCGCAGAACGTGCCGATGAGGCTGCCGCGTCCGCCCATCAGGCTGGTGCCGCCGATGACCACGGCGGCGATGGCGTCGAGCTCCAGCCCGGCGCCGGCATCCGGCTTGCCTTGCCTGTACTGTGCGACATAGAGCACCGCCGCCACGCCGGCCAGCAATCCGGATACGGCGTAGGTGGCGATCTTGACGCGGCCGGCGGCGATGCCGGACAGCCGCGCCGCCTCTTCATTACCGCCGATGGCATAGACATAGCGGCCGAACGGGGTGAAGCGCAGCACGGCACCGTAGATGAGGATCGCGCCGAGGAAAAACAGGCCCGGCATCGGGATCACGCCGAATACCAGCGAGCGCAGCATCTCGAAATCGGCTGTGGCATTCGACCCGGTGTATACCGGCAGCACCGCATTGTTCTGGCCGGCGGTCAGCCGGGCGATGCCGAGCGCCGTCACCATCATCGCCAGCGTGACGATGAAGGGTTGCAGCCGCCCGGCAACGATGATGAAGCCGTTGAGCGCGCCGAACAGCAGGCCGACGCAAGGCGCCACCAGCAGCACGCCGAGCACGCCGAACTTTGAGCCTATCTGCGGCAGCAGGAACCACAGCACGAGAGAACAGAGGATCACTCCGACAACGGCGGGCGTGACCAGCCCACGAACGCTATCGAGCCTGATGTCGTGCGTGGCCTGCGAGCCGGCGCGGGACTTTTCGATGTTCAGGAAAATGAAACGGGTGACGAGGATGCCGAGGCAAAGGGCTGCTACGGCAACCGTTGGCACCCCCAGCACCACCGCCGGCGTGACGCCCGGGACCGTCAGCAGCATGGCGCAGACCACGGTGCAGATCGCCATCAGCGAGCCGACGGAAAGGTCGATGCCGCCGGTGATGATCACCGCCGTCATGCCGGTGGCGATCAGGCCGGTGGTCGACACCTGGCGCAGCACATCGAGCAGATTGCCATAGGACAGGAAGATGTTGTTGCCTTTGGAACTGATTGGCGAACCCAGCACGCCGATCAGGAAGATGGCGATCAGGCCCCAATAGAGCTTCGTCCGGGACAGGATGTTCAAGATGTTCATGCTGCGGGTCTCGTCGTGGTCCGGCGCGGCGCCGCAAGGCGCATGATGGCCTCCTCGCTGGCTTGCGCGCGCGAGAGGATTCCTGTCTGGCGACCATCGGCCATGACAAGGATGCGGTCGGAAAGATGCAGCAGCTCCGGCAATTCCGAACTGATGACGGCGATGGCGAGCCCGTCTCGCGCCAGCTTGAAGATGAGGTCGTAGATCTCGCGCTTGGCGCCGACATCGATGCCGCGCGTCGGCTCGTCCAGCAACAGCACCCGAGGCCGCGTCGCCAGCCACTTGCCGATGACGACCTTCTGCTGGTTGCCGCCGGACAGCGTGCCGGCCGGCTGCTCGATGGTCCCACAGCGAATGCCGAGCGCCTTGACGGCGTGCCGCGCCAGGCCCTGCTCGCCGGCCAGCGAGCGAAGGCCGAACCGCGCCAGCGCTCCGACCAGCGGCAGCGCGACATTGTCGGTGATCGACGCCTGAAGATGCAGGCCTTGCGTCTTGCGATCCTCTGTCACCAGGGCGATGCCGAGCCGGCGGGCGTCGCGCGGCGACCGGATTTCCACGGGCTCGCCGTCGAGCCGGATTTCGCCGCCGGCACGTCCGCCGCTGGAGCCGAAGATGGTCTCCAGGATTTCCGTGCGTCCCGAGCCGAGCAACCCGCCGATCCCCAGAATTTCCCCGGAGGCAAGGTCGAAGCCGACGCCGTCGAGCGCGGTGCGCCAGCCGTGGCGGTCGGGTTTCGACAGCGACAAGCCGCTTACGGACAGGACGACCTTGCCGCTGGGACCACGCTCTTCCTGGGAAGCGGCAAGCAGGTTTCGCCCGACCATCGCCGAAATGATGGTGTTTTCGTCGAGCCTCGCCATCGCCTCGGTCAGCACGTGGCGTCCATCGCGAAACACGGTGACCCGGCTGGCCAGATGCATGACCTCGTCGATGCGGTGCGAGATGTAGACGATCGCCACGCCGCTGTCGGCGAGCTGGCGGATGATCCGGAACAGTCTTTGGCATTCGGCCGGCGAAAGCGCGGACGTCGGCTCATCCATGATCAGGATGCGCGCCGACATCGACAGTGCCTTGGCGATCTCGACCAGTTGCTGCTCGCCGACGCGCAAGCCGCCGACCCGCGCCTCCGGGTTGAGCTCGATGCCGAGCCTCTGCAGCAGCGCACCGGCGGCACGGCTGCTCGCCTTGCGGTCAACGACAAGTCCGGCGATCAGCTTCTCGCGCCCCAGGAAGATGTTATCGGCAACGCTGAGTTCGGGGACGAGGTTGAGTTCCTGGTGAATGATGGCGATGCCGGCGTGCTCGGCGTCGCGGACGCCGGCGAAACGGACCGGATGGGCATCGATGCTGACCGTACCTTCGTAATCCGTGTAGATGCCGGAGAGAATTTTCATCAGCGTCGACTTGCCGGCGCCGTTTTCCCCCATCAGCGCATGGACCTCGCCGCGCCTGAGGTCGAAGCCGACGTCGACAAGTGCGGCGATGCCGCCGAATGTCTTGGAGATGTGTTCGGCGCTCAGGACGACAGCCGAGCGGTCGGTCGCAGCCGCAACATACCCGGATGTGTTGGAATTGCCATGCTCCATGACAAGGACAGCCTCCCTCCGTCGTCGTCGAACGTCCTAAACGCTAATCTAAACGTTTCGAACGTGTCAAGCCGCTATCTGATGAGGCGGGATTGATGCATTTCAATTCTTGCGCAAAACTGCGAGATTCCGTAGGTATTGCAGCCAGAGGGCGGTGAAACGTTTCGAAAATGATGGCGCCAGGGCGAAAAAAGCAGCGAAAGTCCACGGCCCCGACCATGCTGCACGTGGCTGAAGCGGCGCGTGTTTCGGTCGCTACCGTCTCGGCGCTGATCAACGGCACCGCGACCGTCAGTCCCGAGCTCAGCCAGCGCATCGAACAGGCGATCCGCGACATCGGGTACAAGCGCAACGCGATCGCCCGCAGCCTGAAGATGGGCACGACCCGCACCATCGGGCTTACCGTTCCCCACATCACCAATCCGTTCTTCACGGATGTCGTTTCGGTCATCCAGCAGGCATTCGACCGCGCCGGATATGCGGTCATGCTGTGCTGCACGGACGAGGACCTGAACACGCAGGACGACCAGATCAGGCTGCTGCTCGACCGGATGGTCGACGGATTGATCGTCGCGCGCGTCGGCGACGGCGCGATACTGAAAGGGATTGTCGAAGACGCCAACGTGCCGGTGGTGCTGCTCGACCGCGTTTGCGAAGGCGTCGATACCGACACCGTCGTTCTCGACAACCAGCGCGCGGTGTTCGACGCCGTCACCTATCTGATCGATCTCGGCCACCGGCGGATCGGTTATATCTCCGGATCGTTCGACATTTCGCCCATGCATGACCGCATGGCGGGATATCGCGAGGCGCTCCAGGCTGCCGGCCTGCCGATCGAGAGCGAGCTTGTCCGCTTCGGCAATTTCCACGAAGTCGACGGTTACAACGCAACGATGCAGTTGCTTTCGCTGCATGACCGCCCAAGTGCCATCTTCTCGGCCAACAACCCGATGGTGATCGGCACCATGAAGGCAATCCGCGATATCGGGCTGTCCTGCCCGGAGGATATTTCGGTCGCCTGCTTCGACGATTTTCCGTGGTCGGACGTGTTCCAGCCGCAACTGACCACTGTTGCACAACCGGTCAAGGCGATCGGCGAGCAGGCAGCCAATCTCCTGCTCGACCGGCTCTCCGGAAACAGGGACGCGCCGCCGCGCAAGCTGGCGCTCAAGGGGCGCCTGATGATCCGCAATTCTTGCCGGCCAATTGGGGCGCCCTTGGGGGCGGTCGCACAAAGCGTCAGCGCGTAACGCGCCTTCGCAGTTTCGGAAAGAACATCAGGCCGCTTGCGACAGCGATTTGTGGACGTCGGCCAGGATCTCGAAGGACCGCACCCGCGCTGCGTGGTCGAAAATCTGCGCGGTGACCATCAATTCGTCGGCGCCGGTGCGCTGCACGAACGCCTCGATGCCTTGCCGGACCGTTTCCGGAGCGCCGACGACAGCGCAGGACAGCGCCTGGCCAAGCATGGTTTTGGCCATCGGGTCGAGGTCGCGCTCATATCCCTCGACCGGCGGCGGCAATCGGCCGGGCCGGCCGGTGCGCAGATTGACGAAGGCCTGCTGCAGCGAGGTGAACAGCAGCCGCGCCTCGGCGTCGGTGGGTGCGGCGAACACATTGAGGCCGAGCATCACATAGGGCCTGTCGAGTTGTTCCGACGGCTGGAAGCGCGAGCGGTAGATATCCAGCGCGTGGGCGAGCTCGGCCGGTGCGAAATGCGAGGCGAAGGCGTAGTAGGCCGAGCATGGCGGCGAGCTGCGCGCCATAGAGGCTCGAGCCCAGGATCCAGATCGGCACCTTTTCGCCCTCGCCGGGCACGGCGCGGATGCGCTGGCCGTCTTCGGCCGGCTGGAAATAACCCATCAGCTCGACGACATCCTGCGGGAAACTGTCGGCGCCGGCCTCGAGGTTGCGGCGCAGCGCGCGCGCCGTGCCCATGTCGGTGCCCGGCGCCCGGCCGAGGCCGAGGTCGATGCGGCCGGGATGCAGGGCATTAAGCGTGCCGA
This sequence comes from Mesorhizobium sp., assembly GCF_004962245.1. Classification (GTDB taxonomy): domain Bacteria; phylum Pseudomonadota; class Alphaproteobacteria; order Rhizobiales; family Rhizobiaceae; genus Mesorhizobium. The sequence continues at coordinate 21,532 of NZ_SUHQ01000008.1, forward strand.
ACTGCTCGGCGATGACCAGCGGCGAATGGTTGGGCAGCATGATGCCGCCGGCGCCGACGCGTATCGTCCTGGTGCCGCCGGCGACATGGGCGATGACGACGGAGGTGGCGGCACTGGCGATGCCCGGCATGTTGTGATGCTCGGCCAGCCAGTATCGCTTGTATCCCAGCCGCTCGGCATGGCGGGCGAGATCGAGTGAATTGGCGAGTGATTGCGAAGCGTTGCTGCCTTCGACGATCGGCGACAGGTCGAGAACGGAAAGAGCGGTCATGGCGGGGATCCTGTGGATGGGAGGGATGTAGGAAGCGACCGCCACGGCCGCAAATTCAAAAAATTGAACAGACGCCACGCGTCCAAGGAGGCGCAACGGACGCTCTGGCGTTTGAGTTCGAAGACCCTGAACCTATCCCGCGGTTACCGCATCATGCGTCCGCCGCTTTCTCGGTGTTGGAAATCTCTTCGTCCCCAACCGCCGTATGATGCGCCGCCAGGAAATTGCCGACATGGCTGAGGCCGTCGAAATGATCGCAGAACACCTTGATGACGACCAGCAGCGGCACTGCCAGCAGCGCGCCGACGAAACCCCACAGCCAGGACCAGAAGGCGATGGCGATGAGGATCGCCACGGCGTTGATCTCGAGCCGCCGGCCGACCACCGTCGGCGTCACGAACTGTCCTTCGACGGTATCGCACAAAATCACGAAGGCCGGCGCCAGCAGCGCGTAGGAGATGCTGTCGAAGCTGATCAGCGCCATGATCGCCACAAGCGTGATCGTAATCGCCGCCCCGATATAGGGCAGGAAATTGAGCAGAGCCGCCGCGGCGCCCCAGACCTGCGGGTTGGGCACGCCGAGCGCCCAGAGGCCGAGTCCGATGACCACGCCCAGGCACGTATTGATGATGGCGACGGTAAGCAGGTAGTGCGAGATCTCGCGTTCGACATCATAGACGACGCGCAGTGCCCGCTTTTTTTCGCTAAGACTTGGGAAGGACTGGACGATCTTCTCATAGAACATCGTGCCGGAGGCGAGCAGGAACAGCGACAGGACGAAGACAATGAGGACGCTGGTGCCCGCCGACAGCAGATTGCCGGCGGCTTGCGAGAGAATGCCGGATTGCGCCATGGATTGCGCTATGGCTACCCTTTGAACGCCCGGTTCCTGGGATGGCTCCGTCAGTCCCTCTATCTGACGCGAAATCTCCACGATCCTTTCGAAAGGACGGCGCAGTTGCGCCAGACGCTCGGTAAGCTGCTGACCAATCGAGGAGGTGTTGTTGATGAGGTCGATGACCGGGCCACTGAGCAGATAGCCGGCCACCGCAAGGACGCTGACCGACAGCATCACCAGCAGTGTCGCCGATATCACGTCCGGCATGCCGTGCTTGCGCAGGAAGCGGACGATCGGCGTCAGCGTCAGCGCCAGCAGGAAAGCCAGAATGACCGGCATGAAGAAGGCCTTGGCGAAGTAGAGCGCGTAGATTGCCATCAGGAGGAAGATGCCGACGAGCAGCGAACGCATCAGATGCGTGTCCCTACGCGCCTCGACGCGCGAATCTGTGCTCTCGGCAGCACCTGCGGCCAAAGCGGCGGGTTCGGCTTTCATTCTGGCCCTCGGCGGCACACCGCGATTGGTGTGCGCTGCTGGCGAAAACGCCTTTGCGGCTTCAAAGTTCCGTTAGCCGGCGTTGATGTATTGGCGGCAGGGCCGTTACGACCTTGCCGATAAATCAGGTGACCAGGAATCAGGCGACTGGGGTTCAGGCGGCCGGCGCGGCCACGGCAGGGATGGTCTTTGCTGTTTCCCTGCGCACGATCGGCGCCACCTTGGTGCCGTAGAGTTCGATCGCCTTCATGATCTTGGTGTGCGGCATGATGCCAATCGCCATTTGCAGCAGGAAGCGATCGTTGCCGAATATCCTGTGCTGGGCAACGATCTTCTCGGCCACCTGTTCCGGATTGCCGACGAACAGCGCGCCGTTCGGGCCGCGCGACTGGTCGAAATGTGCCCTCGACGTCGGACCCCAACCGCGCTCGCGGCCGATGCGGTTCATCACCTCGGCCTGCGGCCCATAAAAATCGTCGGCCGCCTGGTCGGTGGTCTCGGCGATGAAGCCGTGGACGTTGAGGCTGGTGGCCAGGCTCGCCGGATCGTTGCCGGCTCGTTTGGCTGCCTCCCTGTAGATATCGAACAGCGGCGCGAACCGCGCCGGCTCGCCGCCGATGATGGCCAGCGCCAGCGGCAGGCCGAGTGCGCCAGCCCGCGCGGCCGATTGCGGCGTGCCGCCAATCGCGATCCAGATCGGCAATTTGTCCTGGAAGGGCCGGGGATAGACGCCGCGATCGTTGATTGGAGCGCGCAGCCTGCCTGACCAGGTCACCTTGACGCTGTCGCGGATGGCAAGCAACAGGTCGAGTTTTTCGGCAAAGAGCTCGTCATAGTCTTCGAGATCGTAGCCGAACAGCGGAAAGGATTCGATGAACGAGCCGCGCCCGGCCATGATCTCGGCCCGGCCGCCGGACAGAAGGTCAAGCGTCGCAAACTGCTGGAAGACGCGAACCGGATCGTCGGAGGACAGCACGGTGACCGCGCTGGTCAGCTTTATGCGCCTGGTCCGTTCGGCCGCCGCGGCCAGGGCCACGACAGGCGCTGAAGCGGCATAATCGGGGCGGTGATGCTCGCCCAGCCCAAACACGTCGAGGCCGACCTGATCGGCCAGCTCGATCTCCTCGATCAGGTTGCGCAGCCGCTCATGCGCACCGATGGCACCGGGGCCTGGTTCCGGGCTGACGTCGGCGAAGGTGTAGAGACCGAGTTCCATCATGTGTCATCCTTGGCGTTTCGTTTTTCGCGCTACAGGTAGCGATCTGTCTGTCGCGTCGCCAGAGGGGCGGATGGTGAACAGTGCAGGTCGATTTTCCGCCGAATTCAGTCGAAACGGCGTCTCCCGGCTGCAACAGCCTAGAATTTCATGGCTGGCATACCGTTTTGGCGCTTGAACTCTCGGTTTTCACGCGTATGTAAGCCTCGCGAATTGACTTCAGGGAAGTGGACTTGGCTATCTACAGGGAAAAAGACATTTTTGAGCGGCGCAATGCCGCGAACGAGGCAAAGAAGGCGCTTCTGGAGCGCTTCAAGTCGAAACCGGCAGCAGACGATCCAGCGGTGCTGGCACGACAGGCCGAACGTAAGGCAATCCTCGAAGCCCGTGCGATACGCGAGGCCGAAAAGGCCAGGCTGAAGCAGGAAAAGCTGGCGCGCGAGGCGGCCGAAAAGGCCGAGCGCGAAGCTGCTGCCGAAGCAGCGCGCATCGCTGCGGAAGAAGCGGCACAAGCGGAAGCGAAGATCCGGGAAGCCGAAGAGAACGAGCGCATCGCCCGTCTTCTTGCCGACGAGGCCGAACGCAAGGCCAAGCGCGACGCGCGTTATGCGGCGCGCAAGCAGCGGACCGGCAGGACGCCCCCGGGCTTTTCCGCTCGCTAGCGCTTCCTCAGCGCGATCCACGAATCAAACTCAGGGCCGCCTTTCAGCGGCCCTGAGGGCGTTTGTGTTGTGGCCGTGCAGCACTAAGCCGCGAGCTTCAATCCAATGATGCCGCAGACGATGAGTGCGATGCAGGCCAGCCTGATTGCGGTCGCAGGCTCGCCGAGCAGCCAGATACCAAGCAGCGCCGTGCCGACGGTGCCGATGCCGGTCCACACCGCATAGGCCGTGCCGACCGGCAGCGTCTTCAGCGCCAGTCCGAGCAAGGCGAGGCTGACGACCATCGAGACAACGGTCAGGACGGTGGGCATCGGCTTCGAAAAGCCGTCGGTGTATTTAAGGCCGATCGCCCAGCCGATCTCGAACAGGCCGGCGAAGAAGAGAAGAATCCACGACATCGGAACGCTCCATTGGATTGCGGGTCGTCCCGGCCGATTTCGGGGAAAGCGCGAAGCCGTCTTCGCTGCATTGATGTAGAAATTTCGCGCGCCCAATCAACAGCAACACCGGCGGCACTTCAGGACCAATCGCTGACTATCGATTGGTCCTGAAATGCCACCGCCATGACCTTGCGCCGAAACGCCGAGGCTTACCTGTCCTTGAGCTTGATCGCCTTGACGGGCGGTGCCTTCAGGGCCGGGGCAGCGGCTGGTTTCTTCGCGTCCTTCTTCGGCTTGCGGGGCTCTTTGCCCGCCTTCATCGCACCTTTAGCCATGATTCGTTTCCTCCGATTGTGGCAAGCGAAATGAACCAAGAGAAACGCCCGACCGCAAGAGGCATAATCTGGCGCAGGCGCCAGCCGGCCACCGTCGACCGGTTGCTAATTCGCTCGTAAACCGCGTTGGTCCGTGCCATGGTCATTTTGCACTGCAGCAACAGCCCGTGCCCTCGCCGGGTGATGGTCAGCAGGCCGTCAGGACGACAATGCGAATCCATATCGGTTGCGAGATGAGCTTCGACTTTCCGCAGGAAACGCCGCTGATCGCGATGCTCAACGTCCACTATTCCCGCGCGTCCGATCTTGAGCGGCCGGATTTCCTGACTTCGAACCCAACGGTGCCGATCGAAAGCTACCGCGACAGTTTCGGCAATTGGTGCAACCGTCTTGTCGCCCCGCCGGGTCGCTTCGCCTTCGGCACGGACGCCGTGATCCGCGACCCCGGAACCTTCGAGATAGGCGACCTGGTGGCCTGGCAGCACGAAGTGCGCGACCTGCCGTCCGATACGCTGCTGTTCCTGCTGCCGAGCCGCTATTGCGAGAGCGACGTGCTGGCGAACGAGGCATGGCGGCTGTTCGGCCACACACCATCAGGCATTCCACGCGTGCAGGCGGTCTGCGATTTCGTCCACAATCACATCATCTTCAACTATGGCAATGCGCGGCCAACACGCACGGCGGCCGAAGCCTATCGCGAGCGAAGCGGCGTCTGCCGCGACTTTGCTCATCTCGCCGTCGCCTTCTGCCGCGCCTTGAACATCCCGACGCGCTATTGCACCGGCTACATCAGCGACATCGGCCTGCCGAAACCGTGGTCGGACATGGATTTCGCCGCCTGGATGGAGGTCTATCTCGGTGGCCGCTGGCATGCTTTCGACCCACGCAACAATGCGCCGCGCATCGGCCGCATCCTGATCGCCTCCGGCCGCGACGCAGCCGACGTGCCGCTGACCCATATTTTCGGGCCGGGTACGCTGGCCGGTTTCAAGGTCTGGACCGACGAGGTCGTCGAACAGGCGTCGGCGCAGCAGTCGTGAACCACCGGATGGTTCGCGCGTTGTGAATGCCTGTGGAGCTTCGACGGGTGCGCCGTTAAGCTCGAACGCATCGAGGCGCGGCTGAAGGGAGGAATGAAGATGAAAATCGACGGCGGGTGCCATTGCGGTGCCATCACTTACGAGGCGGAGGTCGATCCGGAAAAGACCAATATTTGTCACTGCACCGATTGCCAGCAACTGACGGGCACGGCCTTTCGCGTGACCGTGCCGGCGCCGGAGGACCACTACCGGATCACCAAGGGCACGCCGAAGATCTACATCAAGACCGGATCGAGCGGCGCCAGGCGCGCTCAGGCCTTTTGCGGCGAGTGCGGTTCGCATCTCTACGCCACGTCGGTTGGCGAAGGGCCGAAAGTCTACGGCATCAGGGTTGGCACGGCGCGGCAGCGCGATGAGCTGGTGCCGAGACGGCAGCTATGGCACCGCTCGGCGCTGCACTGGCTGCCGGAATTCGAAGGCACAACGATCATCGAGGAGCAATGACGCCAGATCCGGCCCCGAAGATCCGGCCTCCAAGCTTCCACGCCCCACGTTTCGGCTCAATGTCTCAGTCGTCGTCGACGACCCTTAGTCGCAGCTGACCGGTCTTGGAGTCGGCGATGCGCGCACCCGCTTCGGCCTTCGCGCCCCCATCCATGGTCTCGCCAGTTCCCGCACCTTCCGCCGGCTGAACACCGAACTCCAGCGCCTCGATCTTCTGGCCGCGCTTGGTCACTTTCGATGTCGAGACCAGGATATCGTCGATGTCCTTGGCGGACTGGCCGAAATGGGTCTGCAGCTTGCGCACCCGCTCGTCGAGGCGTGAGACGTCCTCCATCAGCCGGATGACCTCGCCCTGGATCAGATGCGCCTGCTCGCGCATGCGAGCATCCTTGAGGATCGCCTGGATGACCTGGATCGACAGCATCAGCAGCGACGGCGAGACGATGACGATTCGGGCGCGGTGGGCCTTATGGACAATCGCCTCGAAATTTTCGTGGATTTCGGCGAAAACCGATTCCGACGGCACGAACATGAAGGCGGTGTCCTGCGTCTCCCCCTGGATCAGGTATTTTTCGGAAATATCGCGGACATGCACCTCGATGTCGCGCCGAAACGCTTGTGCCGCGACCTTCTGCAAATCGGCGCCTTCGGCGGCACGGATGGCGTTCCAGGCTTCCAGCGGAAACTTTGCGTCGATGGCAAGTGCCGGCGCGCCGTTCGGCATCTTCACCAGGCAGTCGGGCCGGCTGCCGTTCGACAAGGTCGCCTGGAATTCATAGGCGCCGTGCGGCAGGCCGTCGGCGACGATCGCCTCCATGCGCGATTGGCCGAAGGCGCCGCGCGTCTGCTTGTTGGAGAGGATCGCCTGAAGCTGAACGACCTGGCCGGCGAGCGACTGGATGTTGCCCTGCGCCGTATCGATGACCGCCAGCCGTTCCTGCAGCTTGGCGAGGCTCTCATGCGTCGATTTCGTCTGCTCGGTCATGGTCTGGCCGAGACGGCCGGTCATCGCGTCGAGGCGCTGGCCGATCGACTGCGTGAGTTCGGCCTGCCGCGCCCCGAACACTTCGGCGATGGCACCCATGCGGCCCTGCATTTCGGCCTGGCTTGCCAGGATGCCGGCCATCCGCGCCTCGGCGTCACGGGCATGGTCGGCGGCTTCCGCGGCCGCCACCGCACGCGCCTTGGCCGACCGCCAGAGCGCGATGACGAGCGCCATGAACAGGCCCAGGAACAGGATCGCGCCAAATGCCAGTGCGTGGCCGAGCGTGAACGTGGTGGCGCCGAGCCGGGCGACAGGTTCGGACAGGATTGATGTCAGGTCGTTCATATGGGCAGCATAGATGATTCGGCCTGATGGCACAGATCAAAACGTGAACGGCGCTTCAAACACCCCGGTTGACGCTTTTCGCGCGAGGTCTTACGTGAGACGCCATGTCGATCAAGCCGCTCATCATTCTTCCCGATCCCGTCCTGCGCCAGGTTTCGAAACCGGTCGAGCGCGTCGACGGCGCCTTGCGCAAACTGGCCGACGACATGCTGGAGACCATGTATGATGCGCCGGGCATCGGTCTGGCGGCCATCCAGGTCGGCGAACCGTTGCGCATGCTGGTGATCGACCTCGCCAAGGAAGACGAGACGCCGGCGCCGCATGTCTTCATCAATCCCGAGATCCTCGAGAGCGCCGATCAGCGTTCGGTCTACGAGGAGGGTTGCCTGTCGATCCCGGACTACTATGCCGAGGTCGAACGCCCCGCCGCCGTGCGGGTGAAGTATCTCGATCGCGACGGCAAGCTGCAGGAGGTCGAGGCCGAAGGGCTGATGGCGACTTGCCTGCAGCATGAGATCGACCATCTCAACGGCGTTCTGTTCATAGACCACATATCGAAGCTGAAGCGCGACATGGTGGTGAAGAAGTTCAAGAAACTCGCCCGGGAGAAGGCACCGGGCAGCAAGGCGCCCGGCAAGTTGGTGGGATAGGGCTTAAGAATGCCCCTGCGCGTCGTCTTCATGGGTACGCCCGAATTCTCGGTGCCGACGCTGCGGGCGATCGCCGAAGCCGGGCATGAGATAAAGGCCGTCTACACCCAGCCGCCGCGCGCCGCCGGTCGCCGCGGGCTGGAACTGACGCCGTCGCCGGTGCAGCGCGAGGCAGAGCGGCTGGACATCGCGGTGCGAACGCCGGTGTCGCTGAAGAGCGAGGCCGAGCAGCAGGCGTTCCGCGCCTTGCGGGCCGATGTCGCCGTAGTCGTCGCCTATGGATTGCTGTTGCCCAAAGCCATTCTCGAGGCGCCGCGGCTCGGCTGCCTCAATGGCCACGCGTCGCTGTTGCCGCGCTGGCGCGGCGCCGCACCCATCCAGCGCGCCATCATGGCCGGCGATGCCGAAACCGGCATGATGGTGATGCGGATGGGGGAGGGCCTGGACACCGGCCCGGTGGCGATGGTTGAAAAATGCGCCATCAGCCCCGATATGACGGCCGGCGACCTGCACGACCGGTTGATGATCATTGGGGCCGCGCTGATGGTGGAAGCACTGGCCCGGCTGGAAAGAGACGCCCTGACATTCACCACACAGGCGACGGCGGGGGTGACCTACGCCAAAAAGATCGATAAAGCGGAGACGCGCGTGGACTGGACGCGGCCTGCTGGCGAAGTCCACAATCATATTCGCGGCCTGTCGCCCTTTCCCGGCGCATGGTGCGAAACCGAAATTGGCGGCCGCCTGGAACGGCTGAAACTGCTTCGCTCGACGCTTTCGGATGGCGCCGGCGAGCCGGGAGGAATTCTCGACGACCGGCTGACGGTCGCCTGCGGGTCAGGCGCGATCAGGCTGGTCGAAGTTCAACGTGCGGGCGGAAGGCCCATTGCCGTGCAGGAGTTCCTGCGTGGGGCCAAGCTCGAAAAAGGAATGAAGTTCTCATGAGCATGATGTCTATACGCGCGGCGACGCCGCGGGATCGCGAGGCGATCCGCCTCGTCGAGGAACATGCATTCGGCCAGCAGGCGGAGGCCGGACTGGTCGACGCGCTGGTCACCGGCGGCGATGCCGTCGTCGAACTGGTGGCGGACGAAGACGGGCAGGTGGTGGGTCACATCCTGTTTTCGCGGCTTTTCGTGCAGAACGGCGGCAAGAGCTTCCCGGCGGTGGCGCTCGCGCCGCTGGCGGTCGAGCCGTCGTTCCACGGCACCGGCATCGGCGGCGCGCTGGTGCGCGAGGCGCATATCCGCCTGAAGGACGCTGGCGAGGTGCTGGCTGTGGTGCTTGGCGATCCCGCCTATTACGGCCGTTTCGGCTACAGCCACGCACGCGCCGAAAGATTCGAAAGCGAATACCAGGGCGACGCGCTGCAGGCGCTGGCCTGGGGCGAAGCGCCTGAGACCGGCAGGCTGGTCTACGCTTCGGCCTTTGGCTCCGCGCTCGCCGCCTAACCTCATCCTGCTTCAGGAATGCCGCGTTTTCGCCTCGATATCGAATATGACGGCAGCCTCTACGCCGGCTGGCAGCGTCAGGCCGACCAGCCTTCGGTGCAGCAGGCGATCGAGCAGGCGATCGAGAAATTCTGCGGCGAACAGGTCTCGCTGCGCGGCGCCGGCCGCACCGATGCCGGCGTCCACGCGACCGGTCAGGTGGCGCATGTCGATCTCGTCAAGGCGTGGCCTGATGACAAGGTGCGCGATGCCGTCAACGCCCATCTGCAAACGGCCAAGGCGCGCATTGCCATTCTCAAGGCGGCTGTCGTGCCGGATGGCTTCGACGCGCGTTTCTCGGCGACTGGCCGCCACTATCTCTACCGCATCGTCAATCGGCGCGCGCCGGCGGCGCTCGACAAGGGCAAGATCTGGTGGGTACCGAAGCGTCTCGACGCCGAAGCCATGCACGAGGCTGCAAAAGTGCTGTTGGGGCGGCATGATTTCACCACGTTCCGCTCGACCCAATGCCAGGCCGACAGTCCGATCCGGACGCTCGACCGGCTGGATGTCAGCCGGGTGGGCGATCTGATCGAAGTGAGGGCCTCGGCGCGCTCTTTCCTGCACAATCAGGTGCGCTCCATGGTCGGTTCGCTGAAGCGCGTCGGCGAAGGCGGCTGGACAATTGCCGACTTGAAGGCGGCGCTCGATGCGCGCGACCGCGCGGCCTGTGGCCAGGTAGCGCCGCCAGACGGACTTTTTCTCGTCGGTGTGGACTATCCGCAGGCGTCCGGATGACGCGGCCAGATATGCAATCAGCGCGCGCATAAATGACAGCTCGACGCCTCACGGTCGGCGCGATTTCCTCGCGCAGCCAACGTTCAGACTTGCTTCAGGCCCCGGTTCCGCTCGGTACGGTGATTCCGAGCAGCGCCTCCATGCCGAACCAAACCGCCAGCGACGCCGCGAACATGCCAACGAAGACAGTGGTGCCGACGGCGGCACCCCTGCCGATGGCGACATTCGTCATCCGCCAGGTCAGGACCATCGACAGCGCAAACAAAAGCAGCGCTACCAGCACGGCGAACTCGTTGGTGGACGGCAGGAAAAGCCTGATCAACGCCGCCGGCAGCATCATCCAGGCGATGATCGCCGACGCCCAGTTGCTGGCGACGACATAGTGGACGAAGCGCCCGCCGATGCCGGCACGCGGTGCGACAAGGGCAAGGCCGACAAGCGGCAACACCCAGGTGCTGATGTCGACCGTCGCCAGACGGATCAGCATGCTGAAGCGCCCCGCGAATGCATTGGGATCGCCGATCTCGTTGGCAAGGCCGACCCAACCGACAATCAGCGCCGGTGTCGCGACGACGATGGCGAAGAAGGAATTCCAGAAACCGTCGGCCGAAAGGTCGAGCAGGCGCAGTCCGTCGGGCTTGCCGAGCATCAGTCGCCAGGCGCCGGTCAGCGAAGCATAGGTTTCATCCGACGAAAGCATGATTACGATACGCCTCGCTCGAACCAGTCTTCGATGAAGCGCTGATAGATCTGCGTCAGCGTCTCCAGGTCGGCAAGCGCGACGCGTTCATCGACCATGTGCATGGTCTTGCCGACCAGCCCGAACTCGACCACCGGACAATAGTCCTTGATGAAGCGCGCGTCGGAGGTGCCGCCGGAGGTGGAAAGCGCCGGTTTCCTGCCGATCACCGCCTTGACCGAACCGCTGAGCGCTTCGATCAGCCGGTCGTCGCGGGTGAGGAAGACGTGGCTCGGCCGGTCGCGCCAGACGAGCTCGTAATCGACAGGCGTCGCCTTGCCGGCCCGATATTTCTTGCGCTTCGCCGCCTTGTCCAGACGGTTGTGGATTTCCGCCTGGATGGTCTCGGCGGTCCATGTGTCGTTGAAGCGGATGTTGAAGGTGGCGGTCGCCTTCGCCGGAATGACGTTGGTGGCCGGATTGCCGACATCGATCGAGGTCACCTCCAGGTTGGTCGCCTGGAAATCCTTTGTGCCCTTGTCGAAGACGGGATGCAGCAAGGCGTCGGCCAGCGTCATCAGCCCGCGCACCGGATTGTCGGCAAGCTGCGGATAGGCGGCGTGGCCCTGGCGGCCGTTGACGACGATGCTGCCGGACAAAGAGCCGCGCCGGCCGATCTTGATCATGTCGCCGAGCGCGTCGGGGTTGGTTGGCTCGCCGACGATAGACGCATCCCATTTCTCGCCCCTGGCGGCCGCCCATTCGAGCAGCTTTGTCGTGCCGTTGATGGCCGGTCCTTCTTCGTCGCCGGTGATCAGCAGCGAGACCGAGCCTTTCGGGCCGCCTTTCGACTCGACATGGCGCGCCACCGCGGCGATGAAACAGGCGATGCCGCCCTTCATGTCGACGGCGCCGCGACCGAACATCTCGCCCTTGGCGACCTCGGCGGCGAAAGGCGGGTGCGTCCACGAGGCCTCGTCGCCGACCGGCACCACGTCGGTGTGCCCGGCGAACATCAGATGCGGCCCGTTGCCGGAGCGGCGCGCATAGAGATTTTCGATATCGGGCGTGCCGTCCTCGGAAAACACCGGGCGCTCGACGGAAAAGCCGAGGGGCTTCAGCATTGTTGCCAGCGCATCCAAGGCTCCACCTTCGGCAGGCGTCACAGAGGCGCAGCGGATCAGGGCGGCGAGATTTGCGGCGGGGTCGGTCGGCAAGGTCATGGGCAAAAGCGATAGTCGAAAGAGCAAGGCCTGTCACGGTCAGACATAAGGGCCAGACATGCCGCCGACATTATGGTTTTCAGGTCGTATAGTCGCAGGCCAGAGCGGGATATTGGATGGACGGAGGCGACAAAAGGATCGTCATTGCCGGCGCCGGCAGCATTGGCTGCTATGCTGGCGGTTGCCTGGCGCTTGCCGGACGGCAGGTGATTCTGCTGGCACGGCCGCGCATCGGCGAGGCCTTGCGAAAGCATGGGTTGCGAGTCACCGACCTTGATGGCCGCGACCGCCTCATCAGGGCTGATGCACTTTCGGTCACCACCGATCCGGCGGTTGCCTTGCCCGGTGCCGAAATGATCCTGGTAACGGTCAAGAGCGGCGCGACGCAAGAGATGGCGGCTCTCATTGCCGCCCATGCCAGCCCGGATGCGGTGGTGGTCAGCCTGCAGAATGGCGTCGGCAATGCCGACAGGCTGCGGGCCGGGCTCGCCGGGCGACGCGTGCTCGCCGGCATGGTGCCGTTCAACGTGGTCCAGTCACCGGACGGCGAATTGCCGCTTCGCGTGCATCGCGCCAGCGAAGGCAAAGTGATGATCGAAGACGGGGGATCTGGCCTCGTCGATCTCCTCGATGTCGACGGGTTTGCCGTCACCGCGCACGGCGACATGACAGCGGTGCTGTGGGGCAAGCTGCTGCTCAATCTGAACAACGCGCTGGTGGCGCTTTGCGGCCTGCCGCTGGCAACGCAACTGGCCGACCGCCGCTGGCGGCTGATCCTGGCCGGTCAGATCGACGAGGCGTTGGCTGCAATGCGGGCTTCGAGCATCGAGCCGGCACGCATCGCCGGCCTGCGCCCGGCGCTGCTGCCAAAAGTGCTCCGTCTGCCCGACTGGCTGTTCAAGATCCTGGCACGGCGGTTGCTCGCGATCGACCCCGAAGCGCGCTCGTCGATGTGGGACGATCTGCAGCGCGGCCGGCCGACCGAGATCGATGAACTGCAAGGCGCGATCTTGCGTCTGGCGGACAGAGCGGGCACGCCGGCGCCACTGATATGGCGGATCACGGCGCTGGTGCGCACGGCAGAGCAGGAAAGGCGTGGATCACCGGGCCTGACACCGGAGGCCATCATGGCGGCGGGCGGCCCCCAATGATCGGTGGGATCGTCAGTTCGCGGCCCGCACATGCGCGCGGTAACGGCCCTTGCCGGTGCGCTTGGCTTCGTAGAGCGCGTGATCGGAACAGGTGAGGAGAACTTCCGGCTCGCTGCCGTCGGCAGGGGCGAAAGCGCTTCCGATACTCAACCCGATGTGTATGGCGCTGCCCACACCAAGGTCGAAAGGCAACGAAATCCTCTCGATGGCCCGTTTTGCCAGGTAGGTGGCTTCGATCTCGGATGTGCCGTGCAGCAGGATGACGAATTCGTCACCTCCGATGCGAAAGACCATATCCTCCGCTCGGAAAGCGCGTTTCAATCGTTCGGCCACCTTGCGCAGCAGAATATCGCCGACCGCGTGGCCGAAGCGGTCATTGACGCGCTTGAAGCCGTCGAGATCCATGCTGAGAACGGCAAACGGCCTGCCGCCGTTCGCGGCCGGCGCCGCAAGCTCGCCGCACAGGTCGCGCAGTTTCTCCTGAAGGAAGATGCGGTTTGGCAGGCCGGTCAGCGCGTCCTTGATCGCCAGATCGCGATTGTCCAGTTCGGCGCGGATCATGCGGGCGTTGATCGCATGATTCTGAAGCAGCACGACGATGACGCCGGCCACATAGAACGGCATTTGAATTCCGACGATCGACATTCCAGGCGCCGGAGAAAACAGCGCGCCGACCAGATAGGGCAGGCTTACGGCCAGCATGACGAATATGGCGTAGCGCGGGGTCGCTGCGTTGCGTGACGACACCACGCCGACGACGCCTGCGACATTCAAGCCAGCCAGCACGGCGAGCGCCATATGCCCGCTGGCGACGCAGCCATAGCAGCCGAGGCCGAAAATCACCGACCACACGGCACCGGCGGCCATGAGGGCTGCCAGAGGCCCCTTTCCCCTGCGTTTGCGGGCCTGCTCGCACTCCCGCATCAGCAGGAAGCGGACGGCAAATAGGATCAGGTCGGCCGCGATCCAGGCGTAAGGCCACCGGTCCCCGGTGATGACCGCGGCGCTGACTGCCAGCACCAGCACGCTGATGGTGCCGAACAGGACAGCGAATTTGCGGTCGAAGGTGGTGTCGAGAAGCCGCGCGTGGACAGCTTCCGGTTCCGCTCTCATCGGCGAAGAAAACCAGGCGAACAGCCGCGCGCCGACGCTTCGCTTTCCGCGCGCTCTTGGGTTGGCCAGGGGTTTCTCGTGTGCCAGTCGGGTGCTCCGTGTCGGTCGACACAGTCTCCACGGGCATGCTGGATCAAGGTGATTAAGATTCGCTTAGATATCTGGACATGCCGACCGCGGGGGACCGTCGATCAGTGTGACGATCGGTGACGCGTTTTTCCGGCCGCTCGGCGGTTTCGATGATCAGTTACGAATCAAGCGTGCGGTAGCGCATGGCTAGATACCCGACCGACGCTCAGGGTTCGGCCGGAGCATTGGTGCGTTTGCCATAGCGGTTGGGTCCGGGATCACTTTTGAAAAAGGCCAGGATGACAAGGAGAATGGCGCCGACGACGAGAGAGATCAATGCGTAGTAGGTAGGCTTGCCGAAATCATGGAACCGCTTCGCCGTCAGCGCAAAGGTCGACCACGTCGAGACAACCACGGCGATCCACCAGGCGAGCGCCCAGTACTGGCTTGCGGCCGTGCCGAGTGGCGTTCGCGAGAACTGATAGAGCAGGAAAAGTTGAACGAGGAGGGGCAAAAGACCAGCCAAAACGTAGGCACTGGGATTCACTCGCCCGGAGAGGCTGAAGAAAAGCCATAGAAATCGAGGTCTGTCGGGCAATCGGGTGCGTCCGTTTTTTCAAGGATCAATCGCGAAGCAGTTCATTGATCGAGGTTTTGGAACGGGTCCTGGCATCGACCCGCTTGACGATGACGGCGCAGTAGAGGCTCGGACCGGGCTCGCCACTGGGCAATGGCTTGCCGGGCAGCGAGCCGGCGACGACGACGGAATTGGCCGGCACTTCGCCGTAGAAGACCTCGCCGGTGGCACGGTCGACGATCTTGGTCGACTGGCCGATGAAGACGCCCATGCCGAGCACCGAGCCCTCGCGCACGATGCAGCCTTCGACCACTTCGGAACGCGCGCCGATGAAGCAATTGTCCTCGATGATGGTGGGGCCGGCCTGCATCGGCTCCAGCACGCCGCCGATGCCGACGCCGCCCGACAGATGCACGTTCTTGCCGATCTGCGCGCAAGAGCCGACCGAGGCCCAGGTGTCGACCATGGTGCCGCTGTCGACATAGGCGCCGACATTGACGAAGGATGGCATCAGCACGGCACCCGGCGCGACATAGGCCGAACGCCGTACGATCGATGACGGCACGGCGCGGAAACCTGCCTTCTCGAAATCGACGGCACTCCAGCCGTCGAATTTCGACGGCACCTTGTCCCACCACACGGCCTGGCCGGGACCGCCCTTGATGATCTCCATCGGATTGAGCCGGAAGGACAACAGCACCGCTTTCTTCAGCCACTGGTTGACATGCCATGTGCCGTCGGCCTCGCGCTCGGCGACGCGGACGATGCCGCGGTCGAGCAGGTCGAGCGCCGACTGGATGGCGTCGTGCGTCGCGCCGCGGGTTGCCGTCGAAATCGCGTCGCGTTCCTCGAAGGCTTTTTCGATGGTGTTTTCGAGGTTCGCCAGATCGGGCTTCGACATGAATTCGCTCCATTACCAAGCTGTTAAGGGGCCGCACCTTAACCTGTTTGAAAGTCGCGCGGACCCTATGTGAAGGTCGAGTAGGGGTCAATCGCGGCTGCGTCACGGGACGGCGCAAGTGAATGATTTGGACGGGTAGGTAATATGAACCCTATGGAAAAGGCGGGGTGGACGCCGCTGCCGCATTCGGACGAGGATCTGGAGCGGTCGAAAAGCGTGCCGGACACGCCGCAGACGCGCGCCGAGACCTATCGGTTGGCCTGGAACGATCCCGATTTCATGACACGGCGCGAGTTGCGTGCGGTGCGGCTGCAGCTCGAACTCCTGAAGCCGGAGATGATCCTGGCCGAACGCGGCATCCATTCGACCGTCATCCTGTTCGGCGGGGCGCGTATCCCCGAGCCGGGCGGTGAAGCCTGGGCGGCCAAGAACGAGACGCAGAAGAAGAACCTCGAGGAAAACAGCAAATATTACGAGGAGGCGCGCAGGTTCGCCCGCCTCTGCTCGCAGCAGTCGGCCGTCTCCTATTATCGCGAATTCGTCGTGGTGACAGGCGGCGGACCCGGCGTCATGGAGGCAGGCAACCGCGGCGCCGACGACGTCGGCGCACCGTCGATCGGCCTCAACATCGTGTTGCCGCACGAGCAGGCGCCGAATGCCTATGTGACGCCGGAGCTCTGTTTCAATTTCCACTATTTCGCGGTCCGAAAGATGCATTTCGTCATGCGCGCCAAGGCTGTCGCGGTGTTTCCGGGCGGCTTCGGCACGATGGACGAATTCTTCGAGACGCTGACCCTGATACAGACCGGCCGCATGGAACGCGTGCCGGTAATCCTGTTCGGCAAGGCTTTCTGGAAAAAGGCGATCGACCTCGACTTCCTCGCCGAGCAAGGCACGATCACCCCCGGGGACCAGGACATCATCGATTTGGTCGATACCGCCGACGAAGCCTGGGGGATTATCAGCCGCTTCTACGAGCTATAAGGGCTGCCGGTCGCGTGGCCGACCGGGCTATCTTTTTCCGATTGCCCTGGCGTGGTCAAGCCTGAATGAAACAAAGCGCCGATCAGGCGGGAGGCGGCTTCAGGCTGGAACCTCGACGATCGCGGTGAGGAATTCGGCAAGATCGTCGGTGACGAAATCCACGTCGTCCTCGTTGGCCGGGTCACGTTCCCAGATTTCCGAGAAGGTAGGCTCGAAGTTGCGCGGCACGACCAGCACCGTGGTCATGCCCAGCGATTTCGGCACGGACAGGTTGCGGGCCAGATCCTCGAACATCACCGCATTGTGGCCGGTGACGGCGTGGAGTTCCGCAAACTTCTCGTAGGTCTGGCGCGCCGGCTTGGGGTTCAATCCGGCGGCGACGATGTCGAAGATGTCGTCGAAATGCTCGAGGATGCCGAGTTGGCGCGCGGTGCGTTCGGCATGCCTGCGGTCGCCATTGGTGAAGATGAACTTGCGGCCGGGAAGCTGGCGGATGGCGGTGCCGAGAACGGGATCGGGCACCAGCCAGGAATAGTCGATGTCATGGACCTTCTCGAGAAAGTCGTCGGGATCGATGCCGTGGCGCGTCATCAAACCGTTCAGCGTCGTGCCGTATTCCCGGTAAAGTTCCTTCTGCAGCTTGCGGGCATCGTCGCGCGGCAGCGTCAGCAGTTCTCCGATATAGGCGGTCATCTTCACGTCGATCTGCGAGAACAGGTTCGAATGATGCGGATAGAGCGTGTTGTCGAGGTCGAACACCCAGTCGGTGACATGGGCAAAGCGGGCGGGGTCCGGGAACGTGGTCATGCAGCCCTTATGGCACGAAACGGTGCTTTTGGCAGAGGCTTTATCCACAACTTATGCGCGTTGCGACGGGCCAAAATAGCGCTACGATTCAAATTTTAGGCATCGCCGAAAGGTGGCATTCAGGGCTTGCTGGCACAGAGGCAGTCCAGTGGGGAGCAAGCGATGAGCCGCATATTTCTGAAGTCCGCCGCCGTCGCTTTCGCCTCCCTCGCGGTCTCGCTTCTGTTGACGCTGATCGTCGTCCCGGCGATGGGCTTTCCGTTCAACCGCACGATGTGGCTGACATCCACAGTCTGCCCGCTCGCGCTTGCCTGGATCGCTAGCGGCCATACGTTCTGGCAGGGCGAAAGGCTGAAAAGCGCCCATCGCGACCTCGCCCGCGCTCATGCGCAACTCGCCGCCGCGCATCGGCGCCTGTCGGAAAAGGCGAGCCGCGACGACATGACCGGCATGCTCAACCGCGAGAGCTTCTTTGCGGCGCTCGATGCCTCCCGGCGTAAATCCGATCGCGGTGCGTTGCTGATCATCGATGCCGACCATTTCAAGATCATCAACGACAGCTACGGCCATCTGACCGGCGACGACGCGCTGCTTCTCATTGCAAACGCGATCGAGCGCGGCGTGCGCAGCGGCGACGTGATCGGCCGCATCGGCGGCGAGGAATTCGGCGCGTTTCTGGTCGGCGCCACCGAACAGGAAGCCAAACGCGTCGCTGAGCGCATCCGCCGTGAAGTCGAGCTGATCCGCTTCCGCCCCGTCGATGAGCGGACCATCCCGCTCACCGTCAGCATCGGCGGCGTCACCTGCGGCGAAGATGCCGCCGTATCGGAGCTGATGCGTACCGCCGACCGACGCCTTTACCAGGCCAAGCACAGCGGCCGCAATCGGACCATCCTCGACAGGGACGTTTCCGAAGCGGCCTGAGCGGTCTCGCTCGCTAGGAAAATCCTAACGTTGTTTGCACCCATCCGGGCCGTTTACACTGCTTAAGCAGGTGTGCCGCTAGGCTTGGCACGGAATTGGCTTGTCTTGGCGAGCATGTGCCGTTCAGGGAACGCTATGCGTGGATCGAAGCCCTCATCGAGAGACGTGTCATGAGTTTCTTCACCAGGAAGATATCACGCCGCACGATCATGCAGGCGCTGATCGCGTTGCCGGCCCTGTCGCTGTTCCGCAAGCCGCCGGCTGCCGATCCGGACGCGATCGTCGAGGTCAACGGTTGGATCCTCAAGCGGAGCGACCTCACGTGATCTTCGACAGCTACGAGGCATTTCGGGCGGTGAATTTCACCGCCAAGGTCTGCGTCCTCGGCTCCGGGCCGGCCGGCACCACGATCGCCAGGAAGCTTGGCGCGGCCGGCATTCCGGTTGTGGTGCTGGAGGCCGGCTCCCGCGAGTTCAGCGATGACTCACAGGATTTCTACCGAGGCGTTACGGTCGGCGACCCCTATTTCGATCTCGATATCACCCGGCTGCGCTTCATGGGCGGTAGTTCCAATCACTGGGCCGGCTGGTGCCGCGTGCTCGACAGCCAAGATTTCGAACCGAAGGCCTGGGCACCGGATACCGGCTGGCCAATCGGCCGCGCCGACATCGAGCCCTATCTGCCTGAAGTCCACGAAATCCTCGAACTTCCCGATTTCCGGCCAGATGTGCCGATCTCGGACGACATTCGCTGGGTGCAACTGATCAAGAGCCCGGCCGTGCGCTTCAGTGAAAAATTTGCCGACGAACTCGACAAGAGCAGGAACGTCGCCGTGGTGCTCAACACTTATGCCACCGAACTCGCTGGTGACGGCAAGAGAGTGACTGGCGCCAGACTGTGGTCGAACGGCAACGATGCCGGTTCCTTCACCGCCGATTATTTCGTCGTCTGCACCGGTGGCTTGGAAAACTCACGGTTGCTTCTGTGGTCGAACCGGCGCTCTAACGGCGGTGTGGTGCCGAATTCAACGGCACTCGGCCGCTACTGGATGGAACATCCGACCTTCGAGGGCGGCAATGCCATCCTCGCCGATTATAGCGAGTTTGAGGTCGACGCCACCAACGAGGCCTTCTTCTCGCCGACGCTGGCGGCCATGGAGCGCCTTGAGATCATGAATTTTGGCATCAGGCTGATCGAAACGCCGTATCCCGGCATCAAAAGCATCATCGCCGACCTCGCCTGCACGGCGCCTGAGATGGCCGAATGGATGTCCTATCAGCTCAGCCAGAACCTGCGCTGCGCCGCCCAGCTCTATGTCACCTGGGAACAGGCGCCGCTGGCCTCGAACCAGATCCTATTGTCGAAAACCGATGTCGACCACGCTGGCGTGCCGCGCAT
The DNA here is from genome assembly GCF_004962245.1 of Mesorhizobium sp. Lineage (GTDB taxonomy): Bacteria > Pseudomonadota > Alphaproteobacteria > Rhizobiales > Rhizobiaceae > Mesorhizobium. The sequence continues at coordinate 41,307 of NZ_SUHQ01000008.1, forward strand.
CGAGCTGCACTGGAAAAAGTCGGAACTGGAGCGCCGCACGCTCCTCGAGGGCCTGAGGCTGTTCGGCACGACGCTTGTCCAGAAGGATCTCGGCCGGGTGCGCATCGCCGACTGGCTCACCAATGGCGGGGACTATCCGACGAACGAGGAATTGGCCGGCCACCACCACATGGGCGGCACGCGCATGGGCACGGACGTGACCAAGAGCGTGGTGGACGCCAACTCAAAGGTACACGGCATGGACAATCTCTATGTCGGAGGTTCCTCGGTGTTTTGCACGTCCGGCGAATGCAATCCGACAACGACGATTACCGCATTGGCCTGCCGGCTGGGCGACCACCTCGGTAAGGTCATCGGCGCATAGCCGCCGGCGGCAACGAGCAATCCGATGCTCAAGCAAAAAATAGAGCGTCGGTCGTTCTAAAGTTTCGCAGGGTCGAGCGCCGGCTTGCCCTTGTGGCGTCCGACGATCGCTGCCAGGCCGGCGACGTTCTGGAAGGCATCGCGCAAGACGTCGAAGGACGGCAGTACAAAATAGGCGCGCTGGAACTTGTCGATCTCGTAGCTGGTGCGCATCACCGTTTCCAGATCGAAGGGGACATGGTGCGCGTCCCTGCCTTCGGTTGCGAACTGAAGTTCCGCAAACGATGACATCAGTCCGGCGCCGAAAGCCTTCAACGGCTGGCCTGCTTCCTGGATCAGCCCGTATTCGACAGTGTACCAGTAGAGGCGGCTGATCATCTCGTCGCCGCCGAGCGCGATCAGATGCTCGGCCTTCTCGCCATACATCTGCATGAAATCGGCAAAGACCGGCTGGGTCAGCGCCGGCACATGGCCGAAGAAGTCGTGGAACATGTCCGGCTCGACGATGTAGTCGAGTTCCTGCCGCGTCCGCAGCCAGTTGGTGACCGGGAAGCGGCGACTGGCGAGATGGACGAAGAACGGCGCGGCGGGGATGAGGCCCGGCACGGCGACAATTTCCCAGCCGGTGAGTTTGCGCAGCTTTTCACTGACCTCGCCGAAATCCGGGATCCTGTCGAGAAGACCAAGTGCGGCGACGCCGTCGAGATAGGACTGATGCGCCAGCTTCTGCGTCAGCTTTGTCTGGCGGTCGCATAGCGTGCGCCACACGGCCTGCTCGTCTGCGCTATAGTTGTAACTCTGCGCCACGGTGAAGTCGGCGCGGCAGACCGAATAGTCGCCGCGAAGGCCTTGCGCCGCGCATTCCCTTGCGTAGTCGGCAACGCTCACCGTCATGGCTTTTCTCCTCGCAAATCGTGACCAGCGAATTTCTCTAAGAGATAGCCGAATCCGGCGAGGCAAATCAGCTTTGATGATGGTCCGAATGCAGGATTGGAGGTAAAAGTCATCACAGTAACGCTATTGGAGAGGTGAAAATGCCTCAGTTCGACGATTTCGAGATCAAGATGCTCGATATCCTGCAGCGCGACGGACGCAAGCCGGTGTCCGAACTGGCGCAGGAGATCGGCCTGTCGACGACGCCGTGCGCGCGCCGCTTCGAGGCCCTTCAGGGCGCCGGCATCATCAAGGGTTTTGCCGCCGTGCTCAGTCGCCGCGCGGTCGGCCTGATGGTCGAGGTGTTCATCCAGGTGCGACTGGTGAGCCACAGCGACGGCTCGCCCGAAACCTTTATCGCCGCCGTGCAGCGCATGGACGAGGTCTCGTCATGCTGGACGATGACCGGCGACCACGATTTCTTGCTGCATGTGATGGTGCCGTCGGTCGACGATCTCAATGCTTTCGTCATGCACCGGCTGATGCGGCTCGACGGCGTGCGCGACGTCCACACGCAGCTTGTGCTGCAGAACATAAAGGGGCCGGGCCACGTCCCGCTCGGGCATCTCAGGCGATAAACCTGCCGGACCCCTGCACCTTGGATTCTGGCTGACGAACGAACCCGTCAGGCTGCGCTCACGGTACGATCAGCGTACCGGCGCCGTGTTCGGTAAACAGTTCGAGCAGCACCGAATGCGGCGTCTTGCCGTTGAGGATGACAACGCCTTCGACGCCACGCTCGATCGCCTCGATGCAGGTCTCGACCTTGGGGATCATGCCGCCCGACACTGTGCCGTCCTTGATCAAGGCCTTTGCCTCGGCCACGGTCAGCTCGTCGATCAGCTTCTTGTCCTTGTCGAGCACGCCGGGCACGTCGGTCAGGAACAACAGGCGTGTCGCCTGGCAGGCGCCGGCAATGGCGCCAGCGAAGGTGTCGGCATTGATGTTGTAGGTGTGGCCGTCGCGGCCCGGCGCCACCGGCGCCAGCACCGGGATCATTTCGGAGCGAGCCAGAAGGTCGAGCAGCGTGCGGTCGACCTCGATCGGCTCGCCGACGAAACCGAGATCGAGCACGCGCTCGATGTTGGAGTCCGGGTCGATCATGGTCTTGCGCGCCTTTTCGGCGAAAACCATGTTGCCGTCCTTGCCGCACAGGCCGATCGCCCATTCGCCCTCGGCATTGATCAGCGCGACGATCTCCTTGTTGATCGAGCCGGCCAGGACCATCTCGACGATCTCCACCGTCTTCTGGTCGGTGACGCGCAGGCCGCCCTCGAACTTCGATTCGATGCCCATCTTGGTCAGCATGGCGCCGATCTGCGGCCCACCGCCATGCACAACGATCGGATTGACGCCGGATTGTTTCAGCAGCGCGATGTCACGGGCGAAAGCCTTGCCAAGCGCAATGTCGCCCATGGCGTGGCCGCCATATTTCACCACGACCGTCTTGTTCTCGTAACGCTGCATATAGGGCAGCGCCCTCGAAAGCAGCGCGGCCTGCATTTCGGCGGTGGCGGCGAGGTCCGTCATCGGCATGGTTCCCAGCTAGGCATGAACGGCGGCGTCTTAGCGGGAATTGCGGCGGGCCGCAAACGAGATTGCCGTCACATCAGGTGAAATCGGTCGGATTTTATGCCGGCATCCGTAGCGGCGCCCGCCGCGCCAACCAGCCCAAAATCCTTTCCATTTGCGCGGTCCGCAATCTCTTCGTGCCGCCTCGGACAAGAGGCGCCGCCCTTGCAATCCACATCCATAGCATAGGTGCACTTGCACATCAGAAATCCGTCACCGGTGTTGCTGCCTGAAGTCCAGCATCCACCAAGCTTTGTCCTCACAGATTGAACCTGACATCGCCCATTCGAGTATTGGGATGAGGTATACATCCTAGTCGCGTCGCTAAAAGGCGGTTATGTCGCGCCATTTCGGTTACCCGAACTGCTGAGACTGACAGCAATTAGCTTCGAGTTGACTGTTATTTAGAACTCAGAAATGTTTGCCGTGGGGCATGGACCAACATTTCTGGCATGGCGGGGGAATTCGGGATGACGACAAGCGCGATATCCTTATGGAATTTTGGTCGCGGAAAGATCGCGAAAGTCAAAGATCTCGACTACGCATACGCATATGACGGCCTGACTGCCTTCACTCCCTTCTGGGCAGGGGCGGCCATCTTCAGCATCGCCGGCGATACCTATGGCCTGATAGGCTACAAAGGACTTCTCTATGCCGTTCTGAGCTGGGGCGTGGTTCTGTTCAGCCTGCTTCTCCTGCTCTATCCGCGACGGACCGACCTTCTGATCGGGCTCGTGTTGGTTTCGCTTGCGCTGTATGCCCTGCGAATGCCGGTCGCCTCCAACAACAAGACGATCGCTGCGGTAATGGACGGGGCTATCCTGCTCAGCGTAGCGGTTCTCTATCTGCGGGCGGGCCGCGGCGGCTCCATAGACCGCATGGCGCTTTATGAACAGATCCGCGTCGTCGCCCGATCGCTGCTCGCCATCATGTATTTCTACGGCATCTTCCACAAGATCAACACGGACTTCCTCGACCCTTCCGTGAGCTGCGCCGTTGGCCTCTACATTCCACTCGCGCGTCCGTTCGCCCTCGAGGACAATCTCTTTGGCCGGTATCTGGCGATCTACGCCACCTTCGTCATCGAGGCAATTGCCATCGTCTCGCTGTACTGGAAGCGCTATTTCGCCGTGGGATTCATCCTCGCGCTCGTCTTCCACTACGTGATCCCGATCTCGGCCTATTCCTGGTACATGGACTTCTCCAGCCTGGTGTTCGCGCTGTATGTACTGAGCATTCCCGCGCCCGCCCGCCAGGCGCTCTATCGCATCTCGCTGGCAGCGGCCAATCCGCTACGCGTAACGTTCGGGCGGATCGGGATTTTGGTGCCGGGCGGAGCGGTTATGCTGTTCACGGTCATTGTCGTCATGCTCCTCCATTACGCTTATCCCAGGGGCTCTTTCGACATGATGGTCCACTCCGTCTGGATTCTCATTTGGTCGGTAATGGGCGGCGTGGCGATGATCGTGCTGGCCTATGTGGCTCTGCAGAACCTGCCTTGCCAGAACGTTTCCGCTCCGCGCCAGCCACTGTGGGTCTATTTGGTGCCGGGCTTGTTCTTTCTCTCCTGTCTATCGCCCTATGTCGGGCTAAAGACAGAGAGCTCGATCAACATGTTCAGCAATCTGCACACGGAAGGCGGCCAGACCAACCATCTGCTCTTTACCAAACCGCCATACCTGTTCAACTATCAGAACGAGGTGGTGAAGATCGTCGATTCCTCGGAGCCCTATCTCGTCCGTCAGTCGCGGGCGGGCAATTACCACGTCTTGCTCGATCTGAAGAAACATCTCCGCTGGAATCCCGAGGCCTGGGTAACCTACGTGAAGGACGGCGAGACGGTCACCCGCGCGAAGGCGGCGACCTTTGCGGACGACATGCCCAACGTCCTCGAACGCAAGTTTCTGGTTTTCAAGCTTGTGGATTTCTCGCGGCCGAAGGTCTGCACGCACTGAGAACTGCCCCGCGGGCCGCCCCGAATGTTCGACGGATTGATCCACGTCGCCCGACAGCCGATTCCAGGCCGCCGGTCAATCCAGCTCGATATTTTTGGAGGAAGGCCGGCGTACGTGCTGGCTAAGCCTCTTTTCGCTTTTGTTTACTCGCTCAAATGCTTCACCCACCGGGTCAGTCCATGCCTTTGTCCTCGAGCATTTCCGGACTGCGAACCGGTATTCCCTGGACGCAAAATGCTAGCGGTCAAGGTCGGCAGGGATGAGGGAGCGGCCGCGAAGCCGCAGGGTGGCCCGACGCCCGAGCTTGAGCGCCGGATAGATCAGCCGCGCGGCCGTCCTGTTTGAGAGGATCTTGCGGTTGAGCCAGCCAAAGAGCGAAGAAGAAGAGCTGAGGATCGCCAGGAGATTGATAGCTTCCTCGCCATGGTAGACGCGATCCTCGAAGACGAAGAGCATGCCCTCGTTCAAGTCAAAGCCCTGGCGCTGGAACCCGGCGACGCGCGGGTCGTCCGAGCGCGCGTCGAGCAACTCGACGGGACCGACGGCGGCGCGCAGCCGGGCAAAGCGGACATAACTCTGGCAGAAGATGCAATCGCCATCATAGACGATGAGCGCCGTTTTCCCGGATGGCTTCATTGCTCTACCGGGTCCAGACCGAGCTCGGTCGGCGGGTCGGCCGGGCCATCGATCGCACAATTGCCGTAGAACGCGCAGCCCGAAATGACGGGCAGGTTGCTGACGGCATCGAAGACGCCTACGAATACCAGCCCGACAATGCCGAGCATCAAGAATTTCTTGTAGACGGACATGTCGCGAAACATATGCGATCCTTGCTGAATCGTAACATCGGACCTGGTCGATCCGACGTCAAAACGCGATCAATTCTCAACCGGCTGAAGCCGGACATTTTTCGCGAGCACGGTGTCCGTGCCGGCCACTATTTCCAGTCGTAAGTCGTGACTGAGCAGCGCGATAATGTGTAATGATCGGTGGAAAATCAAGCGGAATGGCGGATTTCGGAGGTTCGGGAAGCATTCCGGCACGTCGACTGCGACTTCGGTGATTTTCAGGTTACCCGATGACCCGTCAGCTATAAACGCCACCGCTTTCCACCGGCACTTATCGCCCATACTGGTTTGGTTGTATTTCCGGTTTCCGCCCAGGGATGGCTACGTGCTCGACGAAATCGTTCAGAACCGTCGCAATACCAGGCTGCCAAACGCATGCTTGTTCGTCTGCTGAAAAAGCGGAATGTTTGGGGGGACAACGATCCCCGCCGTTGCAAATATATCGCGATTGCCTAATTTGACGGCCGATGACGCCGCAGGACATCAGCAACCTGATCGTTCGGACTTCGATGAAGGACCGGGCAGCGTTCGATCTGCTCTACCGGCAGACCAGCGCGAAACTTTTCGGCGTCTGCCTTCGTGTATTGAAGGATCGGGGGGATGCGGAAGAGGCTCTTCAAGAGGTCTTCGTCAAGATATGGACGAAGGCGGACCGTTTCGCCGTCTCGGAGCTAAGCCCGATTTCCTGGCTCGTGGCCATTGCGCGCAATCATGCGATCGATCGGATAAGGGCGCGGCGAGAGCCTGCTGCCTATATCGATGCTGCGCTCGACGTGGCCGATCCGGCGCCGGGACCCGAGGCTACGGTGGCGGCGGGCGGCGAATCCGAACGCGTCTACCGTTGTCTCGACGAATTGGAAAAGGACCGGGCGGCGGCCGTCCGGGGCGCCTATCTGGACGGCGAAAGCTATGCCGACCTGGCCGCACGCCATGGCGTGCCGCTGAACACGATGCGGACCTGGCTGCGGCGCAGCCTGTTGAAGCTCAGAGAATGTCTGGAAAGATGACGCTGGCAGACGATAACGGACTGGAACCTGGGGGCGACGATCTGTTCGCCGCCGAATACGTTCTCGGCGTGCTGGCCGAGGATGAACGCCAGATCGCGTCACACCGCATCGACGCGGACGCCGCTTTCGCGCGCCTTGTCGATGCATGGGAGGTGCGTCTTTCGCCGATGATCGCCGCCTATCCGGAGACAGAGCCTCCGATCAGGGTCAAGGAGGCAATAGATAGCCGGCTGTTCGTGGCAGAGCCTCGCGCCGGCATCTGGTCGAGCCTTGCCTTCTGGCGCGGTGTTGCCGCTGCTTCTGTTGCGGCGCTGGCGATCTATATCGCCGTGCCTTACCTCAACCCGCCGGTCGAGCAGCCGCGGCTCGTCGCCTCGCTGGCTGCCGACGGCAGCGACGTCAGATACCTTGTCGTCTACGACGCCGCCGATCGCGAGGTCGGCTTGTCGCATGTTTCCGGCGAACGTGCCGCCGGCAAGGATTTCGAACTGTGGATGATCGAAGGCAAGAATGCGCCGGTCTCGATGGGCGTCATCCCGGTCGGTCAGACCGCGCACATGACGATTGCGCCGGCCGTGCAGGAGAAACTTGCGCGGGGCGCCGTGCTTGCGATCAGCCTCGAGCCGGCCGGTGGTTCGCCGACCGGCCAGCCGACCGGCCCTGTGGTCGCTGCGGGCGATCTGAAGGGTATCTGACCGCTGATCCCCATCATTTTCAAGAAGATTTATAATCGATCTCCCGCAGTGGTGCGAACCCAGGAGGCGTTCAGGTTACGTGCCTGAATGCTATGGAGAGCACTGTTCGACGCTGCGAAAAAAATATTTTTTGCTGAACGACGAAACTCACGCATTTATCTCGCGTATCTCCTGCGCCCCCAAAGAGGGGAAAGATAAACTGAGGAGATTGAGATAATGCGTAAATTCGCCACCCTTTTGCTTGCCGGCACGGTCGCCGTCTCCGCGCTCGCCACCGCGGCCTATGCCGAAAATCCGATGGTCGGCGGCGCCGCCATGTATGCCACCAAGACCATCGTCGAGAACGCCGTCAACTCGAAGGATCACACGACGCTGGTTGCAGCCGTCAAGGCCGGCAGTCTGGTCGAGACGCTGCAGAGTGCCGGTCCCTTTACCGTATTCGCGCCGACCAACGACGCCTTTGCCGCGCTTCCGGCCGGCACGGTGGACACGCTGCTCAAGCCCGAAAACAAGGACAAGCTGGTCAAGATCCTGACCTGCCACGTCATCGGTGCCAAGGCGATGGCCGCCGATGTCGCCAAGATGGCCATGGACGATGGTGGTGCACACAAGGTCAAGACGGTTGGCGGCTGCGAGCTGACGCTCAAGGCCGATGGGGGCAAAGTCACCGCGACCGACGAGAACGGCAATGTCGCCAATGTGACGGTCGCCGATGTCGAGCAGTCGAACGGCGTCATCCACGTCATCGACAAGGTTCTCCTGCCGAAGATGTAACGAAAGGCCCGCCGCCAGCGAAGATATGGCTGAGGCTCTCCGCGCACTTCGCGCCGTTCCCCCCAAATGTGGACCGGCGCGGAGTGTTTCGGCGATCCGGATCGTCACCGGCTTTTGATTTCCGTATGGCGGTCGAAACTGGCAAAGAAATAACAGGAGGAATGGTCATGAACCGTCGCGATCTTCTTTTATGCGGCGCGGCCGCCATTGGCGCTGTTGCAGGCGCCACCGCGCTATGGCGCATGGGCGGACTGCGGGATGCACGCGCGGCCGAAACCTTCGAGGTCACCAAGACCGAGGCCGAGTGGCGCGCCATCCTGTCCGACGCGGCTTTCAATGTGCTGCGCAAGGAAGGCACGGAATATCCGGGCACCAGCCCGCTGCTCAACGAACACCGCAAGGGCATCTTCGCTTGCGCCGGCTGCGACCTGCCGCTCTACTCCTCCGAGACCAAGTTCGATTCCGGCACCGGCTGGCCGAGCTTCTGGCAGGAGATTCCCAATGCTGTCGGCGAGACTATAGACAGGTCTCTCGGGATGACCCGAACCGAGGTCCACTGCCGCCGTTGCGGCGGCCATCTTGGCCACGTCTTCGACGACGGGCCGCCGCCGACCGGCCTGCGCCATTGCATCAACGGCGTCGCCTTGACCTTCAAGCCGGCCACGGCCTGACGGCTAGCAAGCTGCCTCGTGACCCCGGTCCTAGTTGAGGTCGAACAGGGTGATGGTGGGTTTGGTCAACATCAGCCAAAAGATCGCGATCACGGCGAAAAAGGCTGGAAAGCCGAAAGCAAACCAGATGCGATAGAGCCTATAGAAGCCGGGCGGCAGGGTGGCCGCCTCGGCGGTTGCATACCTTGCCAAGTCGCGCAAGCGGATCTGGATCCAGACCACCGGTAACCAGAAAAGGCCAATGAAGACGTAAAGCACCAGCGACAGGATGATCCAGCCTTCCTTGAGCGGCCAGCCGATGACACGCGCCAACCCGTATCCCGTCAGCGGCTGCAGCACGACAGCCGTCGTCGTGAAGACGATGTCGGCGATGACAACGATGCCGGCGACATGGGCGATGATGCGAGGGTCTCGGGTTCGCACGGCCATCATCATGAAGAAGGCTATGCCGACGCCGGTGCCGAACAGCACTGTGGCGCCGAGTACGTGGACAAGCCGAAGAAAGTCCTCGATCGCCATCAGCGTTCATCCAGAATGGCAAGGGCCGTGAGTGTCAGCAGAATCGACGGCACTACCTTGACGAGAGCCCCTAGCGGATCGAGCCAAATTGCGGGTTCGGTGAGCGTTGCGGCAACAAGATAGGCGGGCGCCAGCAAAAGCATGCCGATAAGCGCGCGCCTTGCCCAGGGTCGGTATAGGACGGTAAGCCCGAGCACGATGTCAGCGAGGCATGTCGCGACCACCATGATGCTTGCAAGACGGTCAGGCAGCAAGGCAGCGAAATGGCTTCGCGCCGCCTCGAACGCAAAGAAAGGCACCAGGCCGGAGATCAGCCAGAACAGCGACAGGACGATGATGGTTGGCGACTTTAGCAGATAGAGCCGGGCGAACCAGAGGTCCTGGACCCCTGCAGGGGCGGCGGCGAGCGTCTCGGCCGCCGACGACAGGCGCGGACCGCTGTTTCGCGGCCGTCGGATTTCGACACCACCTGACATAACCGCCATCGCGGTCGAGCGGAGCGGCGAACGCCAACCGAGCCTGCCGGCCATATCGGCGAGCCATGTCACCGGTCGCGCGGCTACGGACGGCACGGCAATTACTGGAACTGAGGGGAGGCCGAGCCAGCTACGGTGCAATAAAACAAGTTCCTTCAGCGTGAGCCTTTCATCGCTGCCGAGGGCAACATCGGATCCGGTTGGCAGGGTGCCCTGGATGGACGCGCTGACGGCGCTCGCAACATCGTCAAGAGCAACTGTCGTGACGGGGCTGTTGGCGTAAGCCAGCGGGATTGCCAATGGAAAGGCTGCGAGAGCCCTCAGCAACGCGGAGCCACCATGCGCATTGCGGCCGAGGACAAGCGCCGGACGAAGGATGACATAAGGTATGCCGCTTGCGGCGAGAGCCGCGTCTGCCCGCCGTTTGGTGCTAAGAAAGGCAATGTCGCGGCCAAGGGTTTCTGTTTCCGCCGATATCTGGACGATCAGCAGTTCCCGATCCCGCGCTGACTCGTAGAGCGCCAGCATCGCCCTTTCCTGGGTGGCATTCAGGTCGTCGGAAAGCCCATCCTGCAGTGCGCCGGCGCAATTGACGACTACGTGCTGGCCATCCAACACTTGCTCCCAATTGTTGCTCTGCGTCATGCCGGCAAGATCAGCAGCCAGCCAGCGAACATGCGGCATCTTCAGCGCGGCACGCGCGGGATCACGCCCAAGCCCCGTGACCTGATGGCCTTCGTCCACGAGTTTTCTCGTAACGGCGGAACCGATGAAGCCGGTCGCGCCGAGAATCAGAATGTTCATGCCGGAACTTTAGCCGAAACCAGGTAGAATGGTTCCTATCGGCTTCCGGCAACGTCATGTAGCGGACGTAGGCACCGAGCGATGATTCAATCCACCAATCAGTGTCCGCCGCCGCCGCCCGGTTCGGCCGGCTTGCGGATGAACAGGACGAAGATCGCCAGCGTGGCGAACAGCGCCGTCAAGAGGTAGAACACGTCCATGAAGGACAGCAGCGACGCCTGCTGCCGGACCATGCCCGAGAGTTTGGAGATCGCCGCCTTGGAGGCGTCCAGGCCGGCATTCTGCTGGAAGTCGAGCGTCATGTTCTGCAGCTTGGCCTGCGCCTCGGCACTACCCCATTGCACATGCTCGGCCAGCCTTGCGTAGTGGAAGGCGTTGCGATCGATCAGCACAGTGTTGATGACGGCAAGGCCGACGGCGCCACCGAGATTGCGGGTGAGGTTGAACAGGCCTGATGCGTTCTTCAGCCGCTCGGGCGGCAGCGTTCCCAGCGCGATGTTGTTGATCGGCACCATGCACAGCATCATCGAGGCGCCACGCAGGATCTGCGGCACAAAAAGCTCCCAGAAATCCCAGTCGGCGGTCAGATAGGTCATGCGCCAGGTGCCGGCAGCGAAGCCGAAAAAGCCGATCATCATCATCAGCCGCGGATCCATCTTGCGCGACAGGATGCCTGAAATGGGTGCGGTGGCGAACATGGCCAGGCCGCTGACGAACAGTGCCTCGCCGATCATCAGGGAATCGTAGCCGCGGATACGCCCGAGATATACCGGATAGAGATAGGTCAGGCCGTAGAGACCGACGCCGATGACGAAAGAAAACAGCGAGCCGAAGGCGAAGTTGACGTTGGTGAAAGCCTTGAGATCGACGATCGGCTCCTCGGCGGTGAAGGCGCGCCAGAAGAATAGCACCGCTCCGGCCGTCATAAGGATGGCGCAGATGAAAACCGCATGGTCCTGAAGCCAGTCGTTGTTCGGACCTTCCTCGAGCACATACTCCAGCGAACCGAGGAAGGCCGCCATGCCGGCAAGGCCCCACCAGTCGAACTTGCGGAACAGGCTGAGATCGGGTTTGTCGAAATCGATCAGCGACCACGCCGCGGCGGTGACCAGGATGCCGGGCACCACATTGATCAGGAACAGCCAGTGCCAGGACATGGCATGGCTGATATAGCCGCCGACGGTCGGGCCGATGGTCGGCGCCAGCGTCGCCACCAGACCGATCATCGGCGACACCATGGCGCGGCGCGACGGCGGAAAGATGGTGAACGCGGCAGCGAACACGCTCGGAATCATGCCGCCGCCGATGAAGCCCTGGATGGCGCGGTAGACGATCATCTGGTCGATATTGGTGGCAGTCGCCGCCAGCGCGCTCGCGGCGGTGAAGCCAGCCGCGGAGACGGTGAACAGCACACGCGTCGACAGCATCCGGCTAAGAAAACCGGACAGCGGGATCATGATGACTTCGGCGATCAGATAAGCAGTCTGCACCCAGGGGATTTCGTCGGAACTGGCGCTCAAACCCGCCTGGATCTCGGACAGCGAGGCCGAAACGATCTGGATGTCCAGGATCGCCATGAACATGCCGAACACCATAGCCAGGAACGCGATGATGCGACGTGGCTCGATGTGGTCGACCGGCTTGGCCGGCGCCGATCCTGCGGTCAGGGTTGCGGTCGCCATGACGCTGCTCCGGGGCCGCCTACTTCGACGCCGAGGGTGCGGTGCGGCTGTCGACGGCGACGACGACGCTCAAGCCCGCGCGCAGTCTGCCTGTCTTCAGCACGTCCGCCGGCACGTCGATGCGAACCGGGACGCGCTGCACGACCTTGGTGAAATTACCTGTGGCGTTTTCAGGCGGCAGCAGCGAGAACACCGCGCCGGAAGCCGGCGCCAGCGACGAGACGGTGCCTTCGAAATCCTCGCCGTCGATCGCGTCGACCGAGATCCTGACCTTTTCACCTGGCACCAGCTGGGCAAGCTGGGTTTCCTTGAAATTGGCGACGATGTAGAGCTTGTCCATCGGCACGATGACGGCGAGCTTCTGTCCGGGGCTGATCAGGTCGCCCTGCTCGACGGAGCGGTTGCCGACCACACCGTCATAGGGCGCGCGCAGCACGGTGAAGGACAGGTCCCGCGCGGCCTTGTCCTGGGCAAGCTGCAGCGACGCCAGCGTGCTTGCCGTCTCCGCGCGCTGCGCCTGAAGCACGCCGATGTTGGCCTGCGCCGCCGCGATCTGGGCATCGGCACCGACAAGGGCGGCATTGGCCTGCTCGACCGCGGTCTGGGCATCATCCAGCTGGGCCTGGGTGCCGACATGCGTCTTCAGCAATTGGGCGGCGCGCGCTTGAACACGCGCCGCATTGTCGGCGGCGGCCTGATCGGCGGTCTTCTGCGCCTGCGCCTGCTCGAGCGTTGCGCGCGCCGCCTCGGTCTGGGCGTCGATGCGGTCGAGCGTCTTGCTCAAGGTGGCGATCTGCGCCTCGGCCTGGGCGACGGCGATCTTGTAGTCGCCATTGTCGACGATCAGGAGCGGATCGCCGGCTTTCACTTGCTGGTTCTCGGTCACCTTGACCTGATCGACATAGCCGGAGATTTTCGGCGAAATGAACGCCATGTCGGCCTGGACATAGGCGTCGTCGGTTGAGATCATGAAGCGCCCATCGGTCCAGTAGTGGTAGCCATACCAGGCGCCTGCGCCCAGCAATCCGAGCGCGATGATGGGTAGTAGTAAGGAGCGCGCCGAACGTTTCTTTTTCGCCGGCGCCTCGGCCGGGGGGCTGATTGCGGGCACGGTCGGTCCGTTCGGCGCCTCGGTCGCTGGCGCGACCTTGGCGTTGGGGAATGGACGGACTTCGGCAGTGACGGGCGCGTTCGAGGACATTGGGGATCTCTCTGGCATCTCTCTGGGAAAATCAGTCAGACTGAACCGTTCGGTTCGATGCGAATATTGACTTAGCGCGAAGAGAGGCCCATATCAAGAGTGATCGAACCGATCGGTTCGAATACTTTTCGAGGTGTGACCTTATGACCGAACCATCACCCGACACTGGCCCCCTGCCTGACGCTGGCAAGGACCCGTGCGATTTGCTGGACAGCCTGCGTCGCGGCCGCCCGGCAGCGGGACAGGATCCGGTCAAGCGCAGCCAGATCATCGACGGCGCGCGTCGTGTCTTCATCGACAAGGGCTTCGAAGCGGCGTCGATGAACGACATCACTCGCGAGGCCGGCGTTTCCAAGGGCACGATCTATGTCTACTTCGCCAACAAGGAAGAGCTGTTCGAGGCGCTGATCGAGGAAGAGCGCGGCACGATCTTCAAGAACATGTACGATATGCTCGACCGCGCCGACGACCTTCGCGAGACGCTGGTGAAGTTCGGCAAGGTGCTGTCCCTCAAGATCACGTCGGCCAAGGTCATCCAGGCGCAGCGCACGGTAATCGGCGCGTCCGACAGGATTCCCGAACTTGGCGCGCGTTTTTACGAGCGCGGCCCGAAACGCGGCCACGACAAGGTCGTTGCTTTTCTCAATGCCGCCATCGAACGCGGCCTGCTGCGGATCGACGATGTCGATCTTGCCGCCTATCAGTTCACCGAACTGTGCCTGGCAGGTCTTTTCCGTCAGTGCATATTCGCCTATCGCACCAAGGCGCCAAGCCAGGATGAAATCGACCACATCGTCAGGTCGGGCGTCGGCATGTTCCTGAAGGCTTATGGCACCGAAAGGCTTGCCACGGAAGAAAGCACCCAGACGATTGCACTAGAGGCAAAGTCCTAGTCTAGTGGTCAAAGCCTGACGCTTGGTACCCGAGGGTGGAGTACCGAAACGGGTGGAAGACTGCCCTTCGTATCGCTCATCAGAACGAGCAAGTAGCGCCATCAGCGGACATTGATCGATGGAACCCACGGGCATTGCCCTCATAGCCAAAAGACGAGCCTATGTCCTGACGAGAGCAAGCCGGCGATCCAAGGCGACGCGCTCTTTAGTCGGGAAGGCCAGCCTTGCGGTAGCCTTCGACGAAGCGCTGGAGCACTTCCTCGTCGTCGAAGGGCTGCGATGTTGCCCAGTGCCTGATGCTGAAATGGGGATTGCTCATCATGAAGAATTCCGCCTCCTGACGGGCTTCATCCAGGCGCCCGAGTTGCGCGAGGGCTGCCGCCAGCATGCGCCGCGACGTGGTGCGGTAGGTTTCCGGCTTGCGTAAAGCCTCGACCGCGGATTGATAGTCGCCGAGCGCATAATAGGCTTGACCCGCCATCCAATAGTACCACCCCGGTGGGCGCGGATTGAGCCGTAACGCCCGCTTGACGAATTCGACGCCCTTGACCGCGTCGCCCCTCAAGGTGATGAGATCCGAGCGCATCGCCCAGGCATCGGCATGATTGGGATCGAGCTTGAAGGTCGCCTCGAACTCGGCATCCGATTCCGCGTAACGCCGTTCGTGACCAAGTATGATGCCCAGCCCCCAGCGATTCCCCGCATCGTTCGGGTCGAGCGCCACCGCCCGCTGCGCTTCCGCCAGCGCGCGAGGCTGGTTGGTTTCTTTCGGCTCGTTCCAGAACAGCCAGCCGAGCCAAAGATTGAGGGCCAGCAAGCTATGTGCCTCGGCATAGTCGGGATCGAGTCCGATCGCCTTCTCCAGCAGCATGCGCGCTTCCCGCGCGCCTAACCCGGTCTGAAAACTGACGCCGCGGGCTCGCACGCAGAGGTCATAGGCTTCGAGACTCGTAGGTCGTTTGCGCGCCGGCTGTCCGGCCAATCGGCCGACAAGGGCTTCGACGATCTTGGCCGTGACCTCGTCCTGCACTGCAAAAATATCCTCGAGGCTGCTGTCGTAGCGCTCGGCCCAGATATGATCGCCGCCGATCGCGTCGATCAGCTGCGCATTGATGCGCACGCGCGCCGCGGCGCGCCGGGCGCTGCCTTCAACCACATAGCGCACCCCAAGATCACGCGCGGCCAAACGCACATCGACCGACCGCCCCTTGTAAGCAAAGGTCGAGTTGCGCGCGATGACGAAGAGGCCGGCGGAGCGAGATAGGTCGGTGATCAGGTCTTCGGTCAAGCCGTCGACAAAGGTTTCCTGCTCCGGATCGTTGCTCATGTTGGTGAAAGGCAAGACCGCGATCGAGGGCTTGTCGGGCAACTCCAGCGATGCCAGGCGCCCGACCAGAGCGACCCTCGGAAGCTGCAAGTTCACGCGATAGCAGTATATCGGCTCGGCTATGTTCTTCACCCGCTGCTCGCCCATGGGCTCGAACGCAAACGCCAGCTTCTGCCTGACCTCCTTGGACACCTTCTCCGAAACGCAGATGCCGCCGGGCTCGGCGAGTTGTTGGAGGCGCGATGCCACATTCACGCCCTCGCCATAGCGATCGTCCCCTTCGACGATCACTTCCCCAAGGTTGATTCCGATCCGGACTTCGAAGCGCTGGTCTTCGGCGACGCTCGCGTTACGTTCCGCCATGCCGCGCTGAAGCGTGACCGCGCATTCGACCGCATCCACCACGCTGCCGAACTCCGCCAGCAGGCCGTCTCCCATTAGTTTGAAGATTCGCCCGTGTCGCGTCGCGATTTCCGGCTCGAACAGCTCTTTGCGGCCACGTTTCAGCCGATCGAAGGTGCCCGCTTCATCCGCCTCCATGAGCGCCGAGTACCCGACGACATCGATTGCAAGGATGGCAGCGAGCTTCCGCTCCATGTTGAGCCTCAGTCAAGATTCGCGACACGCAAGCCGCAGGCCCGAGGCAGGTAGGGACCGGCGCTTCCATCGTGCCCTCACCGGCCTCTCATACCACAGATCACGCTTCTTGGGACTATGACTCGCGCGACGCCTTGGCTATCCTGCCGTAGCGCCACTGACGAGCGAGTCCCACCTAATCCCTACCGCTTGTTCGCGGCAGTTGCCTCGCAATCGGACTGTGACCGCTTTGGGTCATGGCTTCCCCTTCAAATTATCCGACGGAAGGGAACGGAAGGGTCATGGCGCGTGAATTGACCCGGCGCAAGCGAGCTTCCGCTTCTCGGGTCGAATCCGGTGTTCTGTCGCGGGTACCAAAAGTCAGATTTCTACCACTAGCCGCCATTGGCCGCCAGCACGATCGCCGCGCGCAATTCCTCGAGGCCCTCGCTCTTTTCCGACGACGTGGCGAGAACGAACGGAAACGCGGCCGGCCGCTTCTTGATCTTCGCAAGCGTTTCTTCGATCAGTCGCGGCACGCCGGCCATCTTGATCTTGTCGGTCTTGGTCAGCACGATCTGATAGGAGACCGCTGCCTTGTCCAGCAACGACAGCACCTCATCGTCCTTGGCCTTGATGCCATGGCGGGCGTCGATCAGGACGTAGACGCGCTTCAGCGTAACGCGGCCCTTGAGATAGTCGAAGACAAGTTTCGTCCAGTCGTCGACCTTTTCCTTGGGCGCGGTGGCGTAGCCGTAGCCCGGCATGTCGACCAGCGCCATCGGCGGCAGATCGGCGCCTTCGCCGGAAAATCCATCCGGAACGAAATAGTTGAGCTCCTGCGTCCGCCCCGGCGTGTTGGACGTGCGCGCCAGCCCCTTCTGGTTGACCAGCGCGTTGATCAGCGACGATTTGCCGACGTTCGAGCGGCCGGCAAAGGCGATCTCCGGTGGTCCTTCCGGCGGCAGGAACTTCATCGCCGGCACACCACGGATGAAGATCCACGGCCGCGTGAACAGCTCGGTGCTGATCACGGTCTTGTTCAACGCGTTCAAACCGCTGCCTCCAGAAGAGAAATATCGGCGCCACGAATGGCATTGAGGTTGCGACTGATCTTTTCCACCGGCCAGTCCCACCACGACACCGCCAAAAGCCGCCAGATGGTCCTGTCGTCGAAGCGCATCTTCACCACCTTGGCCGCATTGCCGGCGACGATCGCATAGGGCGGCACGTCATGCGTCACCACCGATTTTGCCGCAACGATGGCGCCATGGCCGATCGTCACGCCGGGCAGGATCACCGCTTCCATGCCGATCCATACATCATTGCCGAGCACTGTGTCTCCGCGCAATTCCTTCGACCAGGTCGCTGGGTCGAAACCCTCTTCCCAGCCATGACCGAAGATGTTGAACGGATAGGTCGAAAAGCCGGACATGGCATGATTGGCGCCGTTCATGATGAAGCGCGCGCCCTCGGCGATGGCGCAGAACTTGCCGATGATCAGCCGGTCGCCGATGAACGGATAATGATGCAGCACGCATCGCTCGGCGAATTTGTCCGGCCCGTCCGGATCGTCATAATAGGTGAAGTCGCCGATCTCGATGTTCGGCGCCGTGACCAATCCCTTCAGGAAACCGACGCGCGTATGCATCGGGATCGGGTGTTTGATGTTGGGGTTGGGTCCGATCATGGTCTGGCTCCATCGGCGAATAAACAGGCAAGGTCAAAATAGCGCGATCCGCCCGGCAGCACCAACCGCGCGCGGAGCGGATCATCCTTACCTGTTCATCGACGGAGCGCTCCTGAAACCAGAGCGAGCTTATAGGGATGTGTAGCGGCGGCGTCCACCGCCGGGCCGGCGCTTCTCGTTTCGCCGTTCGCTGGCGGCTCGGCTTGTGCGAGAAAGCCCCGGACGGACCGGGGCTTTCTGAATTCTCAATCGGAAGCGCCGGCTATTCCGCCGGCGACGGTTTCTTCCGGAAAAGCGCGACCAGATTGTCCCACAATTCGATCTTGGCGCCCTGGCGCTTCATGATCACGCCTTGCTGGATGATCGAAAGCAAGTTGTTCCAGGCCCAGTAGATGACGAGGCCGGCCGGAAAACCCGCCATCATGAAAGTGAAGACCACCGGCATCCAGGTGAAGATCATGGCCTGCGTCGGGTCCGGCGGCGTTGGGTTCATCCGCATCTGCAGGAACATGGTCACACCCATGATCAGCGGCCAAACACCGATCATCAACATGTCTGGCAGAGCGACCGGAATGAGGCCGAACAGGTTGAAGAGCGAGGTCGGGTCGGGCGCCGCCAGATCCTGGATCCAGCCGAAGAATGGTGCGTGCCGCATCTCGATGGTGATGTAGAGCACCTTGTAGAGCGCGAAGAAGACCGGGATCTGCAGCGCCACCGGCCAACAGCCGGCGAGCGGATTGATCTTCTCGGTCTTGTAGAGCTCCATCATCGCCTGTTGCTGCTTCATCTTGTCGTCCGCGTATTTCTCGCGGATCTCGAGCATCTTGGGCTGCACCTTCTTCATGTTCGCCATAGACGCGTAGGACTTGTTGGCGAGCGGAAAGAAGACCGCCTTGACGACGACGGTGGTGGCCAGGATGGCCAGGCCGAAATTGCCGAAGAATTTGTACATCGTGTCGATCAGATAGAACATCGGCTTGGTGATCCAGATGAACCATCCCCAGTCGATCAAACGGTCGAACAGCCTGATGTTGCGGTCTTGTGCATAGGCGTTGACCTTGGCGACTTCCTTGGCGCCGGCGAAGATCTCGGTCTCGACCGTTGCCGACTGACCGGCATCAACGGTGATCGGGTCGGTGAGGAAGTCGGCCTGGTAGCGCGGGCGACCGTCCTCGAAATAGGCGTAATGCGGCTGAAACGGCTGCTTCTCGGTCGGCACCAATGTCACCGCCCAGTATTTGTCGGTGATGCCCAGCCAGCCATCGGTCGACTTGCCCGGCGTATACTGCTTGTCCTCCTCGACGGCCGCGTATTTGTGTTCCTGCAGGCCCTCGGTGCCGGTGACGCCGATCAGCCCCTCGTGCAGCACATAGATGCTGGCAACGGCTGGCTTGTCGAAGCGGGTGACACGGCCGTAATTCGACAGGGTGACCGGGGCTGAACCCGAATTCTGCACCGTGTCCGAGACCGTGAACATGTAGTCGCTGTCGACGGAGAAGGTGCGCTTGAAGGTCAGGCCCTTGTCGTTGGTGAAGGTCAGCGTGACCGGGGTCGCCGGTGTCAGCGTCGCATTGCCGTCGACGGTCCACACCGTTGCTGGCCCTGGCAGAGCGCCGATCTCTCCGCTGCCGACAAAGCCGATCTCGGCATAGTAGCCAGTGGGCAGCGCCGCCGGGTTGAGCAGTTCGATCTCGGGCGAGTTCTTGTCGACCGTCAGCGTGTAGTGCTTGAGCTTGAGGTCGTCGAGACGGGCGCCGGAGAGGTTGATCGAGCCCTCCAGGCTCGGCGTGTCGATCTTGATGCGCTGCGTCGACGCCAGCGCCTGCTCGCGGCTGGCCGGCGTCGTGCCGTCGGTTCCCGGTGCATTGGCACCCGGTGCATTGGGAATGGCACCTTGCTGCGGCACCGGCGTTTGGCTGCTGCCCGGGCTGGCGCCTTGGGCCGCTTTCTTCTGCTCCGCTAACCGCTGCTCTTCGATACGGGCCGCCTCGCGTTGCGCCTCGCTGCGCGGCAGCACGTAAAAATACTGCCAAACCGACAGGATCAGCACCGACAGCGCGATGGTGATGAAGAAGTTCCGGTTGTTTTCCATCGAAAGCCCTTGGCCTATCGTGTTCCGCGCAGTCGGCGGGAGAGTTCGGCCTTCAACTGGCCGAACGGAATGGTAAGCACATCTTCGCGTCCGACGATGACATAGTCATTGCCAGCCGCCATGTCACTCGCCGCATGCGTGCGCACGGCTTCTCTCAGCCGCCGCCGGATGCGGTTGCGCACGACTGCGTTGCCGACCTTCTTGGTGACCGTGTAGCCGACGCGAGGCGCCTCGCTGTCGCTGCGGTCCAGGACCTCGACGAGAAAAAGCTGCCCGCGGCGCTTTTCGCCACGCCGGACAGCCAGGAATTCCGCGCGTTTCAGAAGCCGCTTGGGATGTGCTCCCACTGGCTTGCCGGTTGCGGGCAACGATCTCGTCTTCCGTTCAGGCGCTGAGCCGCTTGCGGCCGCGGTTGCGGCGGGCTGCGACGACGCCACGACCACCCTTGGTGGCCATGCGGGCACGAAAACCGTGCCGGCGTTTGCGGACGAGTTTGGACGGTTGGTAGGTACGCTTCATTTGTTTTAATACCGCGGGGTGCGGCCCTTCTTGATTCTGTCACTTTGTAACAGGAGCTTTGCCGGGCCGGTTTTGGCGCGATCGAAACCGCGCCGGGACGAATGGCCCGAGCGTGAGCGGGCTTATAGAAAGAAGGGTTTTGGAAGTCAATCCGGCGCCGGCATCCGGCGCCGTCGGGCCGATGGCCGAAGTCTTGGCGGTCTTACCCCATGTTGGGACGAAGGACGAAATTGGCAAAAAAGCCACAATGGCCTAATCTCGCTCGATCAAGTGATCGTGAAGACAAAAGCAGCATGAGTGAAATCCCACACGCGGATGAAAGGATCGATCGGGCGACGACCGACGCCCGGACGGTGCCTTTGTCGCGTGGATTGTCGACAAAGCTGCTGCTGCTCACCATCGTCTTCGTGCTCCTGGCGGAGGTCCTTATCTTTCTGCCCTGGATCGCCAGCTACCGGCTGAGCTGGCTGAAGGAGAGGCTGAGCACCGCCGCGGCCGTCTCGATCGTGCTGGTGCAGGGAGAGCCCGCCTCGCTCTCCCGCGCCGCCCAGAACGACGTGCTGACGGCGATCGGCGCCAAGGCGATCGCGGTGCGCGACGGCGGCGTGTCGCGTCTTTTGGTCGTGGCTGAAATGCCGCCGCAGGTCGACGAGCATATCGACATCGCCAATGTCGGCCTGGTCGAGGGCATGACCAGTGCCTTGGACACGCTGTTTTTCGGCGGCGAGCGAATGCTGCGCGTTTTCGGGCCGGTCGGCGACAGCGACAAGGAATTCGAGCTGATCATGCCCGACTACAGCCTGCGCAATGCCATGCTCATCTATTCGCGCAACGTCGCTGTCGTCTCGCTGCTGATCTCGCTGTTCACCGCCATGCTGGTCTATGCCGCCATAGACCTGATCATGATCGGTCCGATCCGGACGATGACGCGCTCGATGCTGGCCTTCTCAGAGGCGCCGGACGACCCCGGGCGGATCATCCGCCCTGCCGCCCGCGCCGACGAGATCGGCGTCGCCGAGCGCGAGCTCTCGCAGATGCAGGAGCGGCTGCAAAAGATGCTCGCCGAGCAGAAACACCTCGCCGACCTTGGCCTCGCCGTCTCGAAAATCAATCACGACATGCGCAACATCCTGGCGTCGGCGCAGCTGATGTCGGACCGCCTGCGTCAGGTCCAGGATCCGACCGTGCAGGCCTTTGCGCCGAAACTGCTGCGCGCACTCGATCGTGCCGTGGCCTATTCGGAAGGTGTGCTCTCCTATGGCCGTACCCAGGAGCCGCCGCCGTCGCGCCGCAGGCTCAGGCTGCGCCAGCTGGTCGACGACGTCCACGGCCTGCTCGACACCGAAGGCGGCATCGAATTCGTCAATGCCGTCGATCTGGCCTTCGAGGTGGATGCCGATTCCGATCAGCTCTTTCGCGTGCTCACCAATCTTTGCCGCAACGCCGTGCAGGCGATGGCGGCGGACGCGGAAAGCGCGGTGGTGCGCCGGTTGGCGGTGTCGGCCGAGCGCCTGGGCAGCGTCAGCCGCATCACGGTCACCGACACTGGCCCCGGCCTGCCGCCGAAAGCGCGCGAGAACCTGTTCGCGGCGTTCCGCGGCTCGGCCCGCAGCGGCGGCACCGGCCTTGGCCTGGCGATCGCCTACGAATTGATCCGCGCCCATGGCGGCACGGTGGAGCTTGTCGAAAGCAGAGGCGGCCGCACCACATTCGCGGTCACCATTCCCGACCAGCCGGTCCGGCTCGACCAGGCCCGCAACGGCCTGCGCCGCCCGGCCTGATCGCCGCCCCCGCCTGATCCTCGCCTTGGCCCGGTTCTCGCCCGCCTCCGATCCTCGCCCCCTCTGGTGCCCGCCCCCTCTGGTCCTCGCCCTCCTCTGGTCCTCGCAAAGACACGAACAGCAAAACTTTTGCTGGATCGGCTTGCTTTTCGGAAATTCAGTCGCTAGGGAACACGTCACATTCGCGGCCGGTCGCCAGGATCGGATCGCGGGGCTATGCAAAGCATGGCCTGTTGCGCGCCCGTAGCTCAGCTGGATAGAGCACCAGACTACGAATCTGGGGGTCAGGAGTTCGAATCTCTTCGGGCGCGCCATTTCCGCCATTCCAGAACAAAACCGGGCACAGCCAGGGGAGTTTCGCGTCGACCCCTTAACGGCGATTCATGTCAATAGCTTGAATCTCTCGAGAGGTGGAAGCCGGGTAGTGGGTCAGTTTGAAATCTAAGCCAATGGAAGCCAGCGCCGAACAGGCTCGCGATCATCAAACGTAGCCTCGAAGAATGATGACGCGAGCACGGCATATACATGTAGAGTTTCAGAGCCGACGTTTCGGAACCCATGTTTTCGGTTGGCCGGAACAACAAGCGATTGCCCGCCAATCAAAACGGCTGACTCGTCATCAATCCAAATCTCGGCTTCGCCGGTGACGACAGAAAGCACTTCCTCGACCGGGTGACTGTGCGTAGGAGCGCCCATAGCCGGCGCTACCCATTGCTCGAAGATGCACAATTGAAGTGCACCGTTGGCGGCCGATACCTGCATACGGGTTTCTACTCCCGCTCGCCATTCTTCGCGCGGCTGTTCCGCATGTGAGATTGTCTTCATGATGCTCTCACTGTCCAAGTCAAGATTTTTTCTTGTAAGAGCCACACACCATCGGCTTTTGAGCTTCCTTCGCTTCGATCAGCGCAACGATGTCCGCGATCTCCCAAAGCTTGTCTGTGACGCCAGCAGCCATCGCCGGGTCACGCGCAGAGAAGCATGAATGCGAACGAAGTTGTAGTACATGAAGTGCAGCGCGACCGTGTTGGCGTGAGCCTCGACCTTCTTTGAGAAGCCGTTGGTCAGGCGCGTGAAGCGGCGCATGTGCATCCGCATCGTGAGGTTCTGACGCTCGGCGAATGAGGTGCTGACTTGGCGTTCATCGGGATCGCCCTCGACGCGCATCTTCTTCACGCCAGTGCATTCGGCGGGGCTGTAACGGCCCTTCGCGCTCTCTGGCGACGTGCCGTAAATCTTGACCAGCATGGCGTAGTCGATGTCGCCGCCGAATGCGCCCTCGACCGCTTCAAGATATGCCCTGTGGTCGTCGCTGGTCAGCTGGACGCGATTGGCGAGGCGGCGCGAAAGATCGTCCATGAAGCCCATGCGCCATCGTCGCGACTTTCCCGCGCATGGCGCCGCGATCCGATGTCATTGCAGCACTATCGTTGCCAGAAGCGCTTGGCGATCTCTGCCTCGACCTGCCGTCTCGTCAGACCGATATCGTCGATCAAATGGGGGTTGGCCCTCGACATTTGCTCAAGTTCCCAGCGAAAGCGTATCCGCCGTCGCCAGGCCGCGATAACGCTTCGCGGGGTCGCCAGGCTGTAGTGCGGGCGCGACACTTCCGCCGGCCCTACGGGCGTTCCCGGCCGTGCTGCCTGATGCGGGGCCGACGCAAGGGTATCGTTCATGGCAACCTCCTATGGCTTAGGGTCCAGGGGCCTTCGACCTGAAAGAGGTTGAATTCTGCAGGATACGAACAGCGTCGTAATTAAGCTCTCCCAAATAGTTCTCAAAACTTCCAAACGGGCTATAGATGCGCCGTATGCAGGGATCGCGCTTTGCCTTTGGTCCGTTCGTGCTTGATCCGGGTGCGGGAACACTCCTTCGGAACGATGTCCCCGTTGCCGTTGGCTACCGCGCATTAAAGCTGCTTGCGGCGCTCGTCGGACGGCCCGGTGAAATCCTTGAGAAGGCCGAGTTGATGGACGCGGCGTGGCCGGGCACGGCCGTCGAGGAAGGCAACCTCACCGTCCAGATCGCGCAACTGCGCAAGCTGCTCGGTCCAGCCGCCGACGGCGGTGAATGGATATCAACGGTTCCGCGCGTCGGCTATCGCTTCACGGGGGCTATCGAACAGCTCGGCGACGCGAAGCGAAAACCTTTGCCGCTGCCCGGCAAGCCATCGATTGCCGTGCTGCCCTTCGTCAACTTCAGCAACGATCCCGAGCAGGACTCCTTCGCGGATGGGCTGACTGAAGACCTGATCACCGACCTGTCCAGGATCTCCGGCCTGTTCGTCATCGCGCGCAACTCGGTCTTTGCCTACAAAGGAAAGGCGATGGACGTGCGCGAGATCGCCCGGGATCTTGGCGTGCGCTACCTGCTGGAGGGGAGCGCAAGACGCGCCGCGGGGCGCGTGCGCATCAACGCCCAGCTGGTCGACGCGGAGAGTGGCGATCATCTATGGGCGGAACGCTTCGATCGTAGCCTGGAAGATATCTTTGCCGTTCAGGACGAGGTCACCGGCAAGATCGTGGAGGCGTTGCTCGGCCGGCTGCGCGCGCCGCCGCCGCGCAATCGGCCCAAAAATCTCGATGCCTACGATCTCTGCGTGCGGGCGCGCAAGCTGATCGATGATTCGCCGCAGACGGCGCGGGAAGCGCATCTGATGCTCAGGCGCGCGGTATCGCTCGATCCGGAATACGCCGAGGCCTATCGCTGGCTTGCCATGAACCACTGGATGGGATGGGTGCATTGGGGCGAACCCATTGAGCCAAACCGTAGCGTTGCTTTGGATCTGGCGCGTAAAGCCGTGGCGATCGATCCCAACGATGCCGGCTGCCGCTGGGTGCTTGCCAACCTGCTTGCCTATGAGCGCAGTTTTTCCGAGGCGGATGCGGAATTCGCCAAGGCATTCGAGCTCGACCCGAACGAGGCCGACGCCTGGGCGACATTGTCCGACATCGCGGTCTTGGCCGGACGGATAGAGGAGGGCCTTGAGCACATTCGCAAGGCGTTCCGGCTGAACCCGTTTCCGGCAAGTTGGTACTATCTGACGCTCGGCGCGGCGCAATATGCGGCGCGCGATTACGAAGCCGCTGTCGAGACACTGCGCAGGGACGAGACTTATCGTACGAGCTCACGCCGTTTCCTGGCGGCAAGCCTTGCCCAACTGGGCCGGCTCGACGAGGCGCGCGCCGAGGTCGAACTGTTCCTCGTCAGCAACCCGCATTTCACAACCCGCCACTGGGTCATGACGGAGCCATTCCGCGACGCTGCGACGCTTGAGCATTTCGTTGATGGCTTCCGCAAGGCCGGTCTTCCGGAGTGACGCGCCGGTGTGATCGAGCGCGCTGTCCTCGAGATCTGTCGCCTCGTAACGGCGCCCCTCGCACCGTTCATGCGACCTACTCCTCAAAGCGACCCGTGGCGTCACGATCGCGGTCGTATCGTCTCGTGAGCGGAAACGGCGGCAACCAGGACTCGCGACGGACGATCCAGCTTTCGTAGGTTGGCATCAGTTGGTCAGGGGCATCCAGGGATCCCAGGTGCACTTCGATTTCGTCTGCGGTGCGTGCGAAAACGGACGAGCCGCAGCGGGGACAGAAAAACCGCCCGGCGTAGTCGCGTGTTTCGCCATCGATCGTCACCGCATCCTGAGGGAACACCGCAGCAGCGTAAAACAGGGCCCCATGATGCTTGCGGCAGTCGAGACAATGACAAAGCCCGACCCGGTATGGGAGTCCCGACGCCACAATTCGGACATCGCCGCACAGGCAGCCGCCGGTGAATCGGTCCATGGCTGCGTCTCCTCCAAAATCAAGTGGGCCGGAATGGCTACAACGAACGGCACTGTCATTGCAATTGCCTGCTGCGGGCGGGGGTGCGTCGTTCTTCCGCGGCGGACGGGCCGGAGGTGGCAGATATCCTGCGCTTTATGTCATTTCAGCTGCGTCACCACGCCGATAGGCTGCCTTGGACAGACGAAGAAGAAAGGCGGCATTATGAAGGCGCTGATCGCCGGTGGCGGCATCGGCGGGCTGACCGCGGCCCTGTTCCTGCACAGGATCGGCATCGATGCCGAGATATTCGAGCGGGCCGGCGATATTCGAGAGCTCGGAGTGGGCATCAACATCTTGCCGCATGCCGTGAAGGAACTGGCGGCTCTCGGACTTCAGGCAGACCTGGACGCTCAGGGCATCCGTACGCACGAACTCATCTACGCAAACCGATTCGGGCAAGTGGTTTGGCAGGAACTGCGCGGCATCGAAGCAGGGCACCTTCATCCGCAGTACAGCATACATCGCGGGAAACTGCTGGGGCTGATCCACAAGGCGGTAATTGAACGGCTGGGCCGCGAAATTATCCGCACCGGCTGGCAGGTCGATGGCTTTCGCCAATCGGGAGGCCGCGTATCGGTCGAGCTTTCCAGCCGCGACGGCGGGCGCACGCACTCATCCGGCGACCTCCTGATCGGCGCAGACGGCATACACTCCACCGTACGCGCCCGTCTCTTTCCCCAAGAGGGGCCACCCATCTGGAACGGCGTAATGCTGTGGCGCGGCTGCACAAGCTGGCCGACCTGGCGCAACGGCCGGGCCATGGCGATCGCCGGCGGCAACTTCGCGAAATTCGTGTTCTATCCGATCGCCGCCGATGCCGCGCAGCCGGGCGACCGCCTGACGAACTGGGCGGTGATGGCGCGGACAGGAATTCCCGGCACTGCGCCGCTTCGCAGGGAGGACTGGAGCCGGCCAGGCATTCTGGCGGACGTTCTGCCTTTCGTGCGCGAGCGCTTCCGGTTGGATTTCGTCGATCCGGCCGAGATCATCCGGGCGACGCCGACGTTTTACGAATACCCCAATTGCGACCGCAATCCACTTGACCGGTGGTCGTTCGGACGCGTGACGCTGCTGGGCGACGCCGCCCATCCCATGTACCCGGTCGGCTCAAACGGAGCGAGCCAGGCGGTTCTCGATGCGCGCAGCCTCGCCGACAATCTGGTCTCGGAGACGTCGGTGGAGACCGCACTTGCGGCCTATGACGCGGAACGCAGGCCGGCGACATCGGCCATCGTACTTGCCAATCGCGGGGGCGGTCCCGAGGGCGTCATCGACATGATGGAATCGCGCGCGCCGGACGGGTTTGACGACATCGAAGCAATCGCGTCTCGCGACGAGCGGGAAGCTATCGTACGCGGCTATGCGCGCCTTGCCGGCTTCGAAAGCCGTTCCCGCACCGGGCGCGTGTGACGGCGAAAGGGACTAGGTCTCACAGCTCGGCGTGCATGTCGCGAAAAAGCCTCGGTGCGACGCCGAAACGGCGCTCGAAGGCATCCGCCAGGCGAGCGGGCGGAAACAGGCCGACCTGTGCCGCAACCGACTTCAGCGAAAGCCCGCGCGACAACAGCATGCGCGCGGCATCGAGCCTGGCGATCTCGACGAAGCGGGCCGGCGTTTCTCCGGCCGCCGCCACAAACTTGCGATGGAAGGTACGCTCGGTCAGGCCGGCGCGGGCAGCCAGCGAGGGCACGTCCAGCGGCGCGTCGAGGTTCGCCTGAATCCAGCCGATCAGGTCGGCGAACGGGCTGTCGCCCTTCACCTGAGCCTGCAGGAGCGGGCTGAACTGGGACTGGTAGCCGGGGCGACGAGCGTAGAGGATCAGCCGTTTCGCGACCTCGCCAGCGATCGCCGCGTCGAGGTCATGCGCGACCATCGCCAACGCCATGTCGATGCCGGTGGTAACGCCGGCGGACGTCCAGAGCCGTTCGTCGACGACGTAAAGCGCGTCCGGGTCGACCGTGACTGACGGGAAATTCTCGGTAAATGGCTTGCAGGAATCCCAGTGGGTGGCGATGCGATGACCGTCGAGCAGCCGGAGCGCGGCGAGCACGAATCCTCCTGTGCAGACTGAACCGAAACGTCCGGCCTTCGCCGCTAGTCCTGGAATTGCTGCCCGCAGGATCGGATCCGCCACTGCCGGCAGGAGTTGCTCCCGTTCCGCCCCCACAACCAGCACTGTGTGGGCGTCCCCCTGCCGAATCTCGGTGATCGGACGGGTTTCCACCACGACGCCGCTGCTGCTTTCGATAGCGCCGCCCTGCGCCGATACGAGCACGACCTTGTAGAGGGCGGGCTTTCCCTGCTGGCTCAAGGCGCGATTGGCGCCGTTGAAAACAGATGCCGGTCCCGACATGTCGAGCAGTTCGAACCCGGGATAGACGATGAGGACGACGTGGTGCATTGGCAGAAATTACCGCATCTTTGTCCTTTCTGCCAAGTGCCTCCGCTGCTAGGTTTGACCGGTCGATAGAAGCCACGGAACGCGGCCGGTCGCTAGGAGCCGCTTCCGTTCGTTCTTCTGGAGAAACGCAGTCATGTCGAAATCCATCTTCGTCTGGGGTGGTTTGGCTCTCATCGTCCTTTCCTTGGCGGGTTTTGGCGGCTGGATGTTCAGCTTGCCATCGGCGACGGCGGCGGTAGAGGCGCCGCCCGTGCCGCAGGAAGAGACTGCCGCCATGCTGTCCGCGCTCAAGCCTGCGGCGCGCGAGCGTCCGCTCGTCGCGGTCATCGGTATCAACGACGCCACGGAGACGACCGATTATCTCATGCCGACCGGCATCCTGCGGCGAGCCGACGTCGCCGACGTGGTGATGCTGGCGACCGAACCGGGACCAGTGCGGCTCTATCCCGCGCTCAACGTCGAGCCGGACGCGACCATCGCACAGTTCGACGCCGCGCATCCTGATGGAGCCGACTACGTCATCGTCCCCGCCATGAGCCGCGACGACGATCCGGCCGCGCTCGCCTGGCTCAAAGGCCAGGCGGAGAAGGGCGCGAGGCTCATCGGCATCTGCGCCGGCGCCAAGGTCGTCGGGGCGGCCGGCCTGCTCGACGACAAGCGTGCGACGACACATTGGTACTATCTCGGCGAGATGCTCAAGCGCAGCCCGACGATCGAATACGTGCCGGACCGGCGCATGGTATCTGACGGAAGCGTCACCACCACGACCGGCATCACGGCGTCCATGCCGATGATGCTGACGTTGATCGAGGCTATCGCCGGTCGAGCCAAGGCGGAAGCGGTCGCGAGCGATCTCGGCCTCGCGAAATGGGATGCGCGGCATGCAAGCGGCGCGTTCAAGCTGACGCGTCCGTTCGCGACGACGGTACTTGTCAACAGGATGGCCTTCTGGAACCGGGAAGAGCTCGGCATCCGCCTCGAGCCGGGCATGGACGAGGTGTCGCTTGCACTGGTGGCCGATGCCTGGTCGCGGACCTACCGGTCGAGCGCCGCAACCTTTGCTGTCTCGCCGGATGTCGTCGAGACCCGCAACGGCATTCGTGTCATCCCCGACCGGTCAGGCCAGAATTGGCCACAAGACCGGCAAGTGTCGACGTTTTCCGATCGGAAGCCGGCGGATGCGCTCGACCGCGCGCTCGAGGCGATCACAGCGCGTCACGGAGAAAGCACCACAAGCGTGGTCGCCATGCAGCTGGAATATCCGTGGCAGGAAACAGGCCGCTGACGGGTCGCGGCCCGCCAACAACTCAAGTTGAGAAAAAAGTTCATCCGGCTGTCGTGAGGAGCGCCGGTCTTTCGTCCTCCGGATACGGAACCCGGATACGGGAACAAAGAGAGCTTGAGAGAAACGATGAGCAAGATCATCGCTACCGACCCACGCACAGGAATTCCAGGGAGAAACCGCCATGCGAGAACTTGAACCTGCCAGCAGTGGATATGCCGAAGCCGCCGAAGGCCTGCACCTCCACTACGAAATCTACGGCGAGGGCGAGCCGATCGTCGTTCTTGCCGGCGGGCTCATGCCGATCAGGACCACCGCGCAGATCACCGGACCCCTGGCGGAGCGGCGCCAGGTCATCGCCATCGACCTCGAAGGCCACGGCCGTACCGGTCTGCGTGATACACCCATGAGCCACGAAAGA
This sequence comes from Mesorhizobium sp., assembly GCF_004962245.1. Classification (GTDB taxonomy): domain Bacteria; phylum Pseudomonadota; class Alphaproteobacteria; order Rhizobiales; family Rhizobiaceae; genus Mesorhizobium. The sequence continues at coordinate 71,619 of NZ_SUHQ01000008.1, forward strand.
AACGGCGACGACGTCGCTGCGGTCTTGCGTCACCTTAGCATCGCACGTGCCGACGTCGCCGGCTATTCCCATGGCGGCGATGCTGCAATCTGGATGGCCATCCAGCACCCGGAGATGGTGCGCAACCTGATCGTGATAGCCACGGGCTTTGCGCGTGACGGCTGGTACCTGGAGACGCAGGAAGGCATGAGCGCCGTCGGCGCCTCCCTTGCCGAGCCGATGAGGGCCACACCGATCTTTGAGGACTATGGCCATCCCGACCAGTTTCCGCTGTTCCTCGACCGCATGGGCGAGCTGATGAGGAAAGACTGGGATTGGCGCGAAGACGTACGTGCCCTGCCCATGCCGGTGCTGCTGATCTTCGCCGATCACGATTCCGTCTCGATGCAGCACATCGCTGAATTTTTCGCCCTGTTCGGCGGTGGCATCCGGGAACCGGGCTGGATCGATCCGCAGTTTTCGCGCGCGCGGCTGGCGATCATTCCGGGCTATTCGCACTACAATCTCGGCCAGGGACCGGAGGTGGCGCAAGTGATCGAGAGCTTCCTCACGCAACCGACGTCGCCGGCGACGCAGTTCGCACCGTAGCAACCGGGCCGGTCTATGGTTCCGGTCAAACCCGGATCAGTTCACGCCGCCATCCGCCAGGATCGTGCGGCCGGTGATCCAGCCGGCATCGTCCGAGGCAAGGAAGGTCACGATCCCCGCGATATCCTCCGGCTGACCGATGCGGCCGAGCGGCGTCATGGCGCGTATCTGCTCGCCGCGTTCGGCGATGATCGTCGTCGTCATGTCCGTTTCGATCACGCCCGGAGCGACCGCGTTGACGGTGATGCCCTTCGGGCCCAACTCCCGCGCGAAACCGTGGACGAGCGTGATGACGGCCGCTTTGGACGCAGAATAGACGGAACTGGTCGGGATCGGGCTATAGGCGAGGCGCGACGCAAAATGAACGATGCGTCCGCCCGGCGAAGGCAGGAGAGGTGCGGCTGCCTGCGTGAGCAAGATCGTTCCCAGCACGTTGGTATCGAAGATCGAACGGTAATGGGCCTCGTCGATCCTGGCCAGCGGCAGGTATGGCCCGATGCCGGCTGTGTTGACCAAGACGTCCAGCCGTCCGAAAGCCTCGTACGCTCCGCGCACGATGGCCTCGGCCTCGCCGGGCTTCGAGGTGTCTCCGGCGAAGCTTTTCGCTTGACCGCCGCCCGCGGCGATTTCGGCGACGAGAGCGTCGGCCGCACCGGCCGTGCGATGGCCGATCGCGACGGCTGCGCCCAGCCCCGCGAAGCGGCGCGACACCGCGGCGCCGATGCCGCGCGATCCGCCGACCACCAGAACCACCTTGCCTTCGAAAGCCTTGGAGTTGCTCATGCCATGTCCTCCTCGCGCGGCCTCAACGCGTCCGCGCCCAGGCGTCGGCCGGTACGCTTTCGAGCAGAGCCTCGTCTGTCCTGCGTTCCACCGGTTTCGCCGCCGCTTCGACGACACGACGGGCGAACTCGTCCAGATATGCGGCACGCCCTTCGTCGCCGACCCGCGGCGCGCCATAGGCGACGAACGGCTCCTCGACCGAATAGCCCATATATTGCAGGGTGAGCCGCTGCGTCTGCCACAGCACCTTCTCGATCTCGCCATAAACGCCATGGGGACCGAAACGGGCCGTCGTGCCGCCGGTCGTCACGGAGAGCAGAGCCCGGCGCCCCTTGAACACGCCGGTGTCGAAGCGCCGGCCGTCGACATAGGCGAAGCCGTAGGCCAGCACGCGCTCGAACCATCCTTTCAGAATCGCGGGCGGGCCACCCCACCACAGCGGGAACTGCAGAACCAGAAGATCGGCTGCGGCGACCCGCGCCTGTTCGCGCGCGATCTCCGCAACGAAGGCCTCTTCCCTTGCCGCCAGGGCCTGCTCGCTCTGGTAATGGAACCGATCCGCATCTGCGATGGTCGAGAAGTCGTGCCGTCCTGCCTCCGGATCGAAACCATCGGCGTAGAGGTCCGACACCGTCACCATGTGCCCGGTGGCCCGGAGGACGGCTTTCGCACGCGCCACCAGCGCCGCGTTGAACGAGGTCGGTTCGGGATGCGCGTAGACGATCAGAACGTTCATGAGGCCGCTCCGGTCAGAAGCTCACGCGATCGGCGCCCTTGAGCTCGAGGATCGCACGCGCCTCGGCCGGCGTTGCAACCTCCAGGCCGAGGCCCTCGATGATCTCACGGATCTTGAGGACCTGTTCGGCGTTCGAGCGGGCGAACCTGCCCGGACCGATCCATAGCGAATCCTCCAGTCCGACACGGACGTTGCCGCCGTTCGCCGCGGCGATCGCGGCAATCGGCATCTGATTGCGGCCCGCGCCCAGGACCGACCACCGGTAATCGTTGCCGAACAGCCTGTCGGCGGTGCGCTTCATGTGCATGACGTCTTCCGGATGCGGGCCGATGCCGCCAAGAATGCCGAAGACGCTCTGGACGAAGAACGGCGGCTTCACCAGGCCGCGCTCAACGAAATGGGCGAGTGTGTAGAGATGGCCGATATCGTAGCACTCGATCTCGAAGCGGGTGCCGTTCTCCGCGCAGGTCGTCAGGATGTTCTCGATGTCGGCGAAGGTGTTCTTGAAGACGCGGTCGCGCGATCCTTCGAGATACGGCCGCTCCCAGTCGTGCGAGAATTCCCTGAAGCGCTCCAGCATCGGAAACAGGCCGAAATTCATCGAGCCCATGTTGAGGGAAGCGACTTCCGGTTTGAATGTGGCGACCGGCTTGAGCCGTTCCTCGACCGTCATCGTCGGCGCGCCGCCGGTGGTGATGTTCACCACGCAGTCGGACCGCTGCTTGATGATCTTCAGGAACGGTTCGAATCGTTGCGGCGACTGGTCGGGCAGACCCGTCTCCGGATCGCGGGCGTGCAGGTGCACGATGGCCGCGCCGGCTTGCGCCGCCCCGACGGCGGCATCGGCGATCTCCTCGGCGGTGACCGGCAGGTGAGGCGACATCGAGGGCGTATGGATCGACCCGGTGACCGCGCATGTGATGATGACTTTTCGTGGCGCCATGACGTGACTTTTCCTCTCGATCGTCCAGGTTAGGCGGCGAGGTTGAGAAGCCCGGCCGCATTTGCCGAGATCATCCTCGTGATGTCCTGGCGCGGCACCTGGAGGTCGAGCATCATCGAGACGATCATGCGATAGCCGTCCACCGGCTTCGGCGCCTGGGTCAGGCCGAGATCGGATCCGAAGATGGTGCGCTCGACGCCCGCCACCTCGATCAGGTGAAGCAGGTCCTGGCCGTCATGCTGTTTGGCGCGGCTTGGTATGAACATGCAGATCGAGTGCTCGATATAGGCACCGAGCGATACCAGGCCGCGAATGTCCTCGTCGGAGCATCCGATGATGTAGGACGGGTGGTTGACGAGCATCTTCTTCACGCCGCGCCTCTTGGCCTCCTCGAACAGCACGAAGAGTTCGCTGACGTGGAGATGGCCGCCGGCCAGGATGATGTCGCCCTCCGCGATCAGGTCGCATATCTGCTTGGCCTCGTCGATGAGCTTGCCGTTCGCATCGAGCACGGTGAGCGGAGACGGCGGCAGCATCGGCTTGGCGGTCCTGGGGAAACTCTTCGCCGCATAGGCCGCGATGTGGTTTTTCGCTGCGAATGTCGGAAACCAGACGATCTTGCCGCCGACCTTGATCGCATGGTCGACCGCGTGGGGGTTGACGCCGCCGGAGGCATTGTTGAGCGCCACGCCCGAGAAAAGCTCGATATCGGCGTCGGGATAGATGTCCTTCAGCACGGCGCAGTGCGGCATGCCGATGTAATAGTGGTCCTTGTAGAGCAGCGCCTTGAACCCGGCGTCGAGGGCCATCTTGAAGGCCTCGTGATGGCCCAGGATGCGCGGCATGGCGGCCGGACCGGAATGGCAGTGCAGATCGACCGCGCCGACAAGCAGTTCGGCCACTTCGGCGGCGCGCGAAGGTTCCATCGGCGGCAGCGGCACGATGGTCGGATAGTCGGTGGTTGTGTCAGCCATCTTTCTGTTCCTCGTTCTTGATATTGGCTTCAGCTGTTGGCGACCGAAGCGATGTCGCCATAGGCCTTCATCGCGGCCTGGCGCATGAAGCCCTGGTCTGAGGCGACGATGAAAGCGCTTGCGCCCATGCCTCGGAACCGCACCGCCTCTTCGGCGCTCGCGACCATGACAGCGACGGGTTTGCCGGCTCGTTTCGCCGCGGCGAAAATCCTGTCGCAGGCGTCCCGCACCTGTGGCGCCTCCATCCCGGTTGCTCCGAAGGCCACGGTCAGGTCGCCACGACCGATGAAGACGCCATCCAGGCCCTCCGTCCCCAGAATGCCGTCGAGGTCCTCGAGCGCTTCGGGATCCTCGATCATCGCGATGAACGTGACGGTCTCGTCGCCTGCCTTGACGTGATCCCAAATCCCGACCGCGCCGAAGCCGCCGGCGCGCGTCGTGTTCGAAAAGCCGCGCCTACCCCCGCGGTAGCGGCAGGCGGTGGCTATGTCTCTCGCCTTTGCGGGTGAACTGACATGCGGTACCAGAACGCCTGTCGCGCCGTCGTCCAGCACTGAAAGAATTTTTGCCGCCGTCGGTTCGGCCACGCGCACCAGCCCGGCGGTGCCCGAAGCGCGCGCGGCGAGCAATCCGCCGTCGATCGCGACGCGATCCCAGGGCGCATGTTCCTCATCGATCACCACAAAGTCGAAGCCGACCGCGCCTAGAATTTCGATCGGATGGGTCGCAGGAGTCTTGACGAACGTGCCGACGAGGTGCTCGCAGGCGAGGAAGCGTTGGCGAAAACTGCGGCGTTCGGTGCTCATGCTGTGAATTTCTCCCTGGATATGGATCTCACCGCATCGGCAGCATGGCGTGCGGAAGGAACAGTGAAACGGCCGGCATGGCGGCGACGAGAAAAAGAACGAACAGACAGATGCCGATCAGCGGCACGGACTCTTTCGCGACATCAGTCAAGGACTGGCCCGACGCTGCACAGACGATGAACAGCAGGATGCCGACCGGCGGCGTAGCCATGCCGATCACCACGTTAAGCACCACCATCATGCCGAACTGGACCGGATCCATGGCGATGATCTTGTTGAACTGTAGAAGGATCGGCATGGTCAGGATGAGGATCGAGATCGGCTCGAGGAACATCCCGAGCACGAGCAGCGCAAGGTTCAGCATGATCAGGACGACGATCGGGTTCTCGCTGACCGACAGCACCGCGGAAGCGATCGTCGTCGGCACCTGCTCCAGCGTGAAGACGAAGGCAACGATGCTCGCCATGGCGGTGATGAAGAGTATCGAGGAACTGACCAGCGTCGTCGCGACCAGCGACTCCCAGACGCGCTTCAGCGTCAGGTCGCGATAGGCGAAGCCGACCAAGAGGGCATAAGCGACCGCAACCGCCGCTGCTTCCGTCGGCGTGAACACGCCCGCCTTGATCCCGACGACGATAATCAGGGGCAGGATCAGTGCGGGCAGAGTTCGGATGGTTGCCTGGCGCCGCTCGGCCCAGCGCATCTTCGGCGTGACGGGATAGCCGTCCCGGCGCGCGCGCCAGCCGGCATAGATCAGAAGTCCTGCAGCCAGGAGGAGTCCGGGACCGACGCCGGCGATGAAGAGCTGGCCGATCGAGGTGCCCGAAAGGACGCCGTAGATGATCATGGTGATCGAGGGCGGGATAATCGGACCCATGATCGAGCTGACGCCGACCAGCGCCGCCGCATAGGCCGGTGGCATGCCCTGTTTGCGCATGGCGGGAATGAGTATCGAACCCAGCGCCGAGGCTTCGGCAGCGGCGCTTCCCGATATGCCCGCAAAGAAGCCGCAGGAGAGCACCGTCACCGAGGACATGCCGCCCTTTCGATGACCGACCATGGCGCGCGCAAAGACCACGATGCGGTCGGTGATGCCGCCGACGTTCATGAGCATGCCGGCGAGCAGGAACAGCGGAATGGTCAGCAGAATGAACTGGTCGACGCCGGCCATCATGCGCTGCGGGAATGCCAGGACGATCGCGCCATTGCCGCTCATATAGAGGTAGATCATGCCGCCTACACCGAGCGCGAGCGCGATCGGCACTCCCGTGGCGAGCAGCAGGAAGAAGGCACCAAAAAATGCTCCCATCATCAGGCTCCCGGGATGCTGTCGAGGCGGGTGTCGGCACGGCCGGCCCTGAGGTCGCGGGCTTCGATGACGATCGCAGCGATCATGTGCAGCGCAAGAAGCGCCGAGCCCACCGCGACCGAGACATAGACCCAGAAGACCGACAGGCCGACGCCATGGCCGATAAGCGACATGGCGATGAAGTCGACGGCCGGCACGATCTGGCCGCCGAAGCGGGTCGCGTAGTCATAGCCGTTGATCGTCATCAGACAGAGGAAGACGAGGATCGGAATTGTGACGATCGCCTTGAGCACGAGGCGTGCATGAGGCCTCAGCATGAGCGGCACCACGTCGACGGCGACGAGTTCACCGCGGTGATAGGCCATGCCGATGAAAAGGAACGTTTGCCAGATCAAGAGGTAACGGCAAATCTCCTCGGCCCAGATGAAGGAGGCGTTGAAGACGTAGCGCGCGATGACCTGCGCGATCATGATCGACACGACCGCCAGCATGGAAATCCCTGCCAGGAAGCGGATGACCTTGACGTACCAGCCCAAGAGCCCGCTCGGCCATGCCGCACTTTCCTCGTTGACATCCATTCGGAATCCCCAGAGGCGAATAGGAGGTATCCGCGGGTAGCAGGGCGCTGCCCGCGGCGTTGTCACATCGTGGCAGCCGCGCTCAGATCAGCGCGCGCGCCTGCCCGACGAACTCCTTGATGAGCGGCGACGTCGAACTCCACTGCTCGATGATCGGCTCGACCTTCGCCTGCATCCCGGCGAGATCTTCGAGTTCGAAGATCTGAACGCCCTTGGCACGCAATTCGTCGCGGCCCTCATGGTCCTGCTTCTTGGTGTATTCGAGCGTCGGCGCGATGGAATCGTGACCTGCCTGCTTGATGGCCTGCTGGATTTCCGTCGGCAGGCCGTCAAAGAAGGTCTTGTTGATCGCGATCACGTGGTGCCACGGATAGTGACCGGTGAGCGTGAAGTTCTTGCCGACCTCCCAGAGGTTCTCGCCCAGCATGGAAGAGACGTTGATCTCGACGGCGTCGATGACTTTGGTTTCGAGTGCGCCGTAGACCTCGCCGTAGGGCAGGCCTATAGGCGCCGTACCGACGCCCTCCCAGATCGCCTTGTGCAGCGGTACGGGCAGGATGCGCGTCTTTAGCCCGGCAAAATCCGGCACCGACTTCACTTCCCTGGTGGCGCACAGGAAGTGGCGCTGTCCAATGTCGGTGGTCTGCACCCCGACGAGGCCGGCCGGCTCCAGATCGTCGAGCAGCTTCTGGCCGATGTCTGCCGTCGCGATCCGCGAAAAATGGTCGTAATCCTTGATCAGGAAGGGAAGCTGGTACGCGTCGAGCGCGTTGCGGCCGGTCACAAGGGGAAACAGGACGCCGCTGCAGCCGCACAGCTCGTTGGTGCCGGCAATGGCGGATTCGAGATTCTGCCGGTCTTCGCCGAGCTGCCGGTTGGGAAAGATCGTTAGATTGGTCGCGCCGGGAACCAGTGCCTCGAGGGCCTTCTTGAACTCGACCGTCGCGATATGACCGGGATGAATTTCATTCGCGGCGTGCGCCAGGCGCATGTTGATGGGAGCGGCACGAGAGATGTTGGGCATTGCAAGCGTCGCGGTAGCGGCGCCCGCAAGGGTTATCACCCTGCGGCGGGTCAGCATAACGTCTCCTCCTGTTTCGTTGTGCGGAACGCTGTTTCGTCTATAATTCATGCAGCCTGTATTGCTGTCAAGCGTGCGGCCGAAAAGAAGTTAGCTGCACTGCAACACGCACTGCCCACTTGACACGGGGCCGATGAGAGTGCGTTCTTATATGCATCCTTTTGTTCTGCACAGCGAAACACACGATAACCTTGTGTCACGCTGCCCTGGAGTGAATGCAGATGTATGATTCAAGCGACCCGAGATCGCGCATGGCTGCCGCTGCAAAGTCGCCCTCCATCTCCGGCCACTACACGCCGGCCGAGTATGGCCTGTACTATGAGGAAGACCCGCAGGAGACCGCGGCCGATACCAGGACCTGGATGTCGCGCGGGCAGAACTTCCTTGTGGCCTATTCGGAGGCCGAACCCGGCGCCGTGCTCGAGCGCAAGGATCAGATCGACGAATATGTGCTGCTCCTGCCCGACAAGGGAAAAGGCGCAGTGATCGACGCGCCGGAAGGGCGGACGATAGCCGAAGGCTTCTCACTGGTCATCCTGCCCCCGGGCGACACACGGATTGCGCTGCCGGACGGCGGGCGCATAGCCCGTATCTTTTCAAGCCGATCGCCGGACCTGGTGACCCGCTGCTCCAACGCCGGCTCGTTCGGCGTCGAGCATCCACGCATTCCGCCCTTCGCGCCGTGGCCTGAGCCGCCGGCGGGCTACAGGGTGCGCGCCTACAGCCTCGACATCCCGAAGGAGCCAGGCCGCTTCGGCCGGATCTTCCGCTGCACCACGCTGATGGTGAACTTTCTCGACCCTCAACAGGGGCCGCGCGACGTCACCAAACTTTCGCCGCACCATCACGACGATTTCGAACAGGGGTCGCTGGCGCTCGACGGAGCCTTCATGCACCACCTGCGCTGGCCCTGGACCACCGACATGACCGCTTGGCGCGAGGATGAGCATGCGTATTGCAAGTCGCCCTCGCTCGCCGTCATCCCGCCGCCGGCGATCCACACGTCACGCGGCATGGAAGAAGATCTCAATCAGCTTGTCGACATATTCTCGCCGCCGCGCGCTGACTTCTCGAAACAGCCAGGTTGGGTGCTCAACGCCGATGAATATCCCATGCCGCAGGAGGCCTGACATGGCTTGGCGTTCACCGGACAGCAGCAACAGCGGAAACTCGGGCCGTCGAAGGTTTCTTGTCTCCCGGCCGTCCGAACTGCATATCTCGCGCCAGCCCGCCCGTGAACGGGCGGCGTGATTGAAGCCATCCGGTTCGGAGACGACGATGCTGGACGACAAAGACACCAGGCGCGAAGGCAGCGGGGTACAAGCCGTCGTATTTGCGCTCAACATCCTTGAATATGTCGCCCAGTGCCAGACCTCTGTCGGTGTATCCGAGCTTGCGCGCGCCTTCGACACCACGAAGAGCCGCATACACCGCCATCTCCAGACGCTGGTGACGGCCGGCTATCTGATCCGCAACGAAGAGAGCGAGCGCTATATGATCAGCGCCCGCCTCATGGCGCTGGGCCAGGCCGTCTCCGAAAGCTTCGAACTGGCTTCCGCGGCGCGGCAGACCGCGCGGGAATTGCGCGACCGGTTAGGTCACGCAGTCGCCATCAGCCAACCCGAAAAGGAAGGCAACCGTATCCTGCTGCTCATGCCCAGCCGCTCCAACATCGATATCAGCGTGAAGCCGGGCTCGATCCTGCAATTCCATTCCAGTGCGCAGGGAAAGCTCACTCTCGCCTTCGGGGACGCAATGCTGCTGCCGCAGGTGACAAGTGCCAGGCTCGATATGCATACACCCTACACGATCTCCGATCCCGAAAGGCTCAAGGCGGAAATCGATGCGGTGCGAAGGCGCGGCTGGGCGGTTGCGCCCAATGAAGAGATGGTGGGGCTCAATGCCCTGGCCGCCCCGATTTTCGATGCGTTGGGCCATTATGTCGGCGCCGTTGCAATAACCGACTCCGTTCAGTTCATCGGTGAAACGCCGACGACAGAGCAGGTCAGGCATATTTTCGATGCAGCGAGTCAAATCTCAAAGAATCTAGGCCATCGGCCGAAGCCCGGTGAAGCGCGACAGGTGTCTCACGCAGATGAAAACCTCTCCGGGCTATAGGCCGACAGAAAGTCGTCCAAGTGATGTTCCAAAAGCTCGGAGCGAGACCTGGCGGAGGATACTCGAGACGCTGTTCGCGGACTATCCCGTTTCGATCACCGCCGCACTAGGGGTCCTGATAATCTTCCTTCTGGCATTGTGCTTATGAGATCCAGTGCTGCGAGCGCGCTGGCAAGCTGGACCTTTCCGTCAGGATAGACACTGTTCCACGCCAGACCAGCATTGCAGCCTCTCAACGCTTTCGAACAACGGCCACCATTCTCACGGGCTTCAGGCGGCCGTTTCGACCGGCAGGCCGGCGGCTTTCCATTCGGGATAGCCGTCCTCGAGCCGACGGACGAGATAGCCCCGCTCTCGCAAGGCGGCGACCGCTTCGAACGAGAGAACGCAATAGGGGCCGCGGCAATAGGCGATCACTTCCCGACCTGCCTCTAGCTCGCCCAGGCGACGCTCCAGTTCGGCCAGCGGGATGTTGAGGGCGCCTGGAAGATGTCCGACCGCGAACTCATCCTCTGGCCGCACGTCGAGAACCGTGACCATGCCGTCATGCAGCCGCGAGACGAGATCGTCTCGCGACACCGGCTCCATTGCATCGCGAGCCCGGAAGTAGTCGGCCATGACGCGGTCGATTTCGGCCATGTTTCGCTCGCCGACGCGGCCGAGCGCCTTGATCAGCGTCACTACTTCGGCGTCGCCGGCAAGGCTGTAGAGCACGTGCTTGCCGCGGCGCTCCGTCTCGACGAGGCGCGCCCGCCGCAGGATCTGCAGGTGGCGCGACGTGTTGGCGAAGCTCAGATGGGCTCGCGCGGAGAGGTCCTCGACGCTGCGCACCCCTTGCGCGAGATGCTCCAGAAGCTCGAGCCGATGCGGATGGCCGAGCGCCTGAGCCACTTCGGCAAGGCTCGCGTAGATCGCCTGTTTTGGTCCGGTGCTTGACACGGCTTCTCCCCAGTGGAACATTCAGCAGAATGATTGAATGTTTCTAGCCTTTCGTAGCGAGGAGAGCAAGACCATGATCCTTCGCCAATTCCTTCACACCGATCCAGTCGGCATCTCGTACCTGTTCGGCTGCGGCGGCAAGGCAGCCGCGGCCGTCGTCGATCCGGCCGGCGACATCGAGTTCTACCTGCGCGCTGCCGAAGACGCCGGCATGCGCATCCATTTCGTTGTCGACACGCATGTTCATGCCGACCATCTCTCCGCCGGCCGCGCGCTCGCCGAAGCGGCGGGCGCCGCATACGTGCTCTCTGCGCAGGCGGATGTTGCGTTCCCGTTCAAAGGCATGCGCGACGGCGAGGTCCTCTCGCTCGGCAACGTCACCGCAACCGTCCTGCACACGCCCGGTCACACCCCGGAGCACATCTGCCTTCTCGTCAGCGACCGCACGCGTGCCGACGAGCCGTGGTTCGTGCTGACTGGCCACACGCTGATGGTCGGCGACCTCGGTCGCACCGAACTCGCCGCCAACGCCGAGCAAGGCGCAAAGGACCTCTTTCGGAGCGCCGGTCGGCTCAAGGCTCTCCCCGATCATGTCGAGGTGCTCCCCGGCGCCTATGCTGGCTCGGTCTGCGGCCGGCGCCTGAGCGGCAAGCCCTGGTCGACCATCGGTTTCGAGAAACGTCATAACGAGGCTCTCCGGATCGTGGACGAAGCCGCGTTCATCCGCTTCATGCTCGCCGAGATTCCGCCGGCTCCGCCCGAGGCCGCGGCACTCCGGGCCGCCAATTCCGCCCTAGCTGCGGCGGCGGCCTGACCCATGGACGAAGCGGCATCGGTTCCAGGCAAGACGGGTTCAACCGTCAGGCTCGGCCTCAGGGAGAACTGGCCGCAATTCGCGCTGCTCGTCGTGATCAATGCCTTTGTCGGCGGCATGGTCGGGATAGAACGAACAGTGGTGCCGCTGATCGGATCGGAGGAGTTCCACGTCACGTCGACGACGCTCATCGTCTCCTTCATCGTCAGCTTCGGCGTCGTCAAGGCCCTCGCCAATCTGGTCTCGGGCCAGCTTGCCGACGCGTGGGGCCGCAAGCGCGTACTCATTTTGGGATGGCTGGTCGGCCTACCGGTGCCGTTCATGATCATCTGGGCGCCGACCTGGGAATGGGTGATTGCGGCCAACGCATTGCTCGGCATCAACCAGGGGCTCGCCTGGTCGATGACGGTGATCATGAAAGTCGATCTCGTCGGGCCGAAGTCGCGCGGCCTTGCCGTCGGCCTCAACGAGTTCGCCGGCTATCTCGCCGTCGGGGTGACGGCGTTCCTGACCGGCTATCTCGCCGCGCAATACGGACTTCGGCCGGTGCCGATCTATCTCGGCATCGGCTATGCGGTCCTCGGTGCCGGACTGTCGATCCTGCTCGTGCGCGACACCCGGGACCACGTTCGGCTGGAGGCCTCATCCCACGCGCAGCAGTCCGCGCCGATCAGCTTTCGGCAGGTCTTCGCGCTCACTTCGTTCGGAGATCGCAACCTGTTCGCCGCCTCGCAGGCCGGTCTCGTCAACAACCTCAACGACGGCATGAGCTGGGGCATCTTCCCATTGTTCTTCGCTTCCTTCGGCCTTGGTGTCGAGCGTATCGGCATCCTTAAGGCGATCTATCCCGCGACATGGGGTATCTTGCAGGTCGCCACAGGCCCCTTGAGCGACCGCTGGGGGCGCAAGGGCCTGATTGTAGCCGGCATGTGGGTTCAGGCCGCCGGCCTGTTTCTCACCGCGGCGACGCGCCAGTTCGAGGGGTGGATCGTCGGCAGCCTTCTGCTCGGCCTCGGCACGGCGATGGTCTACCCGAGCCTGATCGCAGCCGTCTCAGATGCCTCGCATCCGACCTGGCGCGCCCGCTCGCTCAGCGTCTACCGGTTCTGGCGAGATCTCGGCTACGCGATCGGTGCGCTCTCCGCCGGCCTCATCGCCGACAGCTTCGGGCTGTCATGGGCGATCGCATCGATCGCCGCGCTGACGTTTTTCTCGGGGTTGGTCGTGGCTGTCGTGATGAGCGAATCGGATGTCGCGCGCGCGTCCCATCCGTCCTCGAGGAGGGCAACATGACGGCGGTGGCAGATCGTCCGCCCGAGCAATTGATCCGGCGCAAATTCGCCGCGCTGTCTTTGGCTTATACTGAAATTCAACCACGACCGGCGGCGGCAGTACGGAAAGAACCGAAAGCATTTCCGTATCGAAGCCGTGGAGCCGCCAGCGAGTTGGAACGGGCTCTGCCGAGCCCCATGAGAGGCAAGGAGGATATCATGACGTTGATTTCACTGACGCGCGTGGCCGCGCTCGCCGCCATTGTCGCCGCCGGCGTGACGACTACAGCCGCCGCGCAAACGACCGCAGCCGATCCGCATCATCCAGATACGACGGTCACACAGGCCTCTCCCGAGCCTGGGGATACGACGGGACAAGACCAAGGTGCACAGCCCGCCCAACCCGGCATGATGCCTCCCGGAATGATGGGCCAAGGCATGATGGGCCAGGGCATGATGGGCAAGGGCATGGGGCAGGGCATGATGGGCGAGATGATGCAGCCCGGCATGATGGGCGCAATGCCGATGATGCGCATGCGCGGGCATATGATGAAGATCATGTTCGCCATTGCCGACACGGACGGCGACGGCGGGCTCTCCTTCGAAGAGATCTCGGCCATCCATAAGCGAATCTTCGACAAGGTGGACGCCGACAAGGACGGCAAAGTAACGCCCGAGGAGGTTCAGGCATTCATGCGGGAGTAGCCGCGCGCGCAAGCTGATCGCCGGGCGCGACGGCCTTCGCGGCACTGCCGACCAAGCTGACCATGATGGAGTTCGCCAATGCAAAAGGCTCTGATTCCGATTTTCGCGGCGGCGAGTGCCGCCCTCATCCTCGCGCCTGGCGCGGTGTTGGCGCAGGCACCGTCAGACGCTGACAGGTACGCTTACGGGCCACATATGATGTGGGGTGGAGGCTGGTACGCCATGATTTTCGGGCCGCTGTTCATGATCCTCTTCCTCGCCGTGCTGATCGCAGCCGTGGTTTTTCTCGCCCGCTGGGCCGGCGGGCCATGGCAAACAGTGCCACCGCATCACGCGCCGCCGGGCCGCACACCGCTCGACATTCTCAAGGAACGCTTTGCGCGCGGCGAGATCGACAAGGACGAGTTCGAGGAACGGCGCCGCGTACTCGGCGAATAGCCGTCGGCGCCGAAATCGACGCCGTCGCGGATCAGCTTCGAGCTGTCACGTCATAAGGCCTGTCGCGCCGGCGGCTCTTTCGCCGCCGCGGCTTCCTCTGGACTGAGGGCGCCCGGCCGGAGCTTGAACAGGATCAGGAGCGGCCCGGCGACGAAGATGGAGGAATAGGTCCCAGCGAGGATGCCGAAGATCATCGCTATCGTGAAGGACTGGATGACCTCGCCGCCCCAGATCGAAAGCGCCGCCAGCGCGAACAGCGTGGTCACGCCGGTCAGCACCGTTCGCGCCAGCGTCTGGTTCATCGACAGGTCGAGCAGCTCGGCAATCGGCATCCTTTTATAGCGGCGCAGATTCTCGCGGACCCGATCATAGACAACAACTGTATCGTTGATGGAATAGCCAACAATAGTCAGGATCGCGGCTATCGAGGTCAAATTGAACTCTATGCCCGCGACGACGTAGAAGCCGACCATCAGGATCACGTCGTGGAACGTCGAAATGATGGCGCCGAGCCCGAACTGCCACTCGAACCTGATCCAGATATAGACGAGCATCGCCAGCAGCGAGGCGAGCACACCCATTGTGCCGTTGAACGCGAGTTCGGAAGACACTGTCGGACCGACAACCTCGATGCGACGGAACTCGTAATCGGTTTCGAGCGCGCTTCTCACTTTCGCAACGGCGGACTGTTCGGCAATGTCGCCACCCCCCTGGGTGCCGATGCGGATCAGCACATCCCGGGCCGACCCGAACTCCTGCACCTGCACCTCACCCAGTTCGAGACCTGTCAGGCGCTCACGGATGTCGCCGATGTCGGCCTGCTGGCCCTTTGCCTGCACCTCGATGCTCGAACCGCCGCGGAAGTCGATGCCGTAGTTCATGCCGACAGTGAAGAACAGCGCAGCCGAAGCGATCGACAACAGCAAGGACAGCGTGAAGGCGTACTTTCGGAATGCCATGAACGGCACGCGCGTGTCGTCGGGCACCAGGCGCATGACACCGCTGGGCATGGCTTTCGGGCGCTGCCGGCGAAGCCAGAACGCGACCAGCCAGCGCGTCAGCGTGAAGGCCGTGAACACGGTGGTGACGATGCCGATGGCGAGTGTCACGGCAAAGCCCTTGATCGGGCCCGAGCCGAGGAAGAACAGGATGACGGCGGCAATCAGCGTCGTCACATTGGCGTCGACGACGGTCGCCAGCGCCTGTTTGAACCCGGAATCCATCGACTGCACGATCGAGCGCCCTTGGCGGTTCTCTTCGCGGACGCGCTCGAAGATGATGACGTTGGAATCGACCGCCATGCCCATCGTCAGCACGATGCCGGCGATGCCAGGCAGCGTCAGCGTCGCGCCGAGAACCGACAGGACCGCGATGATCAGCGCGACGTTGGCCAGGAGCGCGATATTCGCGATCAGTCCCAGCCGCCCATAGGCGAACAGCATGAAGCCGACGACGAGGACCCCGGCGATGATTGACGCGAACTGGCCCGCCTCGATCGAATCGCTACCAAGGCTCGGACCGACGGTGCGTTCCTCGACGATGGTGAGGTCGGCAGGCAGTGCGCCGGCGCGCAGCAGGACCGCAAGGTCGTTCGCGCTCTCCACCGTGAAATTGCCGGATATCTGCCCGGTGCCGCCCATGATCGGTTCGCGGATCTGAGGTGCTGAGATCACCTCGTTGTCGAGGATGATCGCGAACAGGCGCCCGACATTGCTCTGGGTAGCCTGACCGAAGCGGGTGGCGCCGCGGTTGTCGAAGCGAAACGAGACCACCGGCTCGTTGGTGCGCTGGTCGAAGGTTGCCTGCGCATCGACGAGGTTTTCACCGGAGACGATGACCCGGTTCTCGATCAGATGGGGAACCGGCGGATCATCCGTCGAATTCATCACCGTCGAGCCCGCCGGCGGGCGGCCGGAGATCGCCTCCTCGACCGGAATCGACTGGTCGACCATCTGGAAGGTCAGCTTCGCGGTCTGTCCGAGAATATCCTTCAGCCGCTGCGGATCCTGCAGGCCCGGCACCTGGACCATGATGCGGTCCGACCCCTGGCGCTGGACGATCGGCTCGGTCGTGCCGAGCTCGTTCACGCGCCGGCTCACCACCTCGATCGATTGAGTCAGCGCCGCGGCGACCCGGTAGTCGACCCCGGCTTCGGTCAGGGTAAAACGCAGCAGGCCCGGTTCCGGCTCGGCCATCTCCATTTCGGTCACGGAGCCGCTCATGAAAAGGCCGGTCGAGATCGGCTGCGTCAATCTTTCGAGCGCGCGCTTCGCAGCTTCGATCTGACCTTGGTCGCGAATGCGGACCTGGATGGAATTGGCGGTGCCGGCAAGCCCGGTATAGCCGATCTGGGCATCGCGCAGCGCTGTGCGGATCTCGTCGCGTGCCGATTCGAGGCGTTCGTTGGCGAGGTCCTGCCGATCGATCTGGAGCAGGATATGCGAGCCGCCCTGCAGGTCGAGCCCTAGCGTCAGCTGCTGCTTTGGCAGCCAATTCGGCAGCGATGCCAGAGTGGGGGCGGGAACCAGGTTGGGCGCTGCGTACAGGATACCGGCCAGGACCGTCAGCCAGATGAGAATGGTCTTCCAGCGCGAAAAATGCAGCATATTCTTATCCGTTCAGCCCATATCGGGCGGAAACCGCCTCCGACAAGTGCTTTGGCGTTCCGATCGGCGAGCAACTCGACGAGAGCCCGAACGGAACGCGATGTGAAAGTTCTGGGAGTCAGGGGCCGCGGTAGCGCGGCCAAGATCATGCCGTGAGAAGCGGAGGCGCGCGCGCATCGAAGGCGCGGATCGGCGGCAGTTTCGGTCGGTCTTCACACCATATGCCAAACGATGCGGCTGACGCGGTTTCGAGCGGCAGGCGTAAATCCGGGATAATGCAAAAGGGCTTGCCGTTTCCCGCAACGGCAGGCGTTCCCGTCTTGAAGCGGGAAGTCTCAGCACCAACGTGGCGCGCAATGTCGCGCGCAAGGATAGTCGGGTGTGTGACTGGTCCGGTCGCGCCGATTTGCCCTTTAGCAAGGTCCTGTGCGATCTGGTCGGCTGTTGCCGCAGGAATGGTCCAGACCAAAAAGAGGAACGAAGCGAGCAGCCGCAAACCAGCACTCGCGCTGAGCAGCACGCCGGGCCTTATGCTAGCCTGTCTTCGACCGCTTCGTCTCATCTCACCGGTAGGCTCTTCATACACTGCGATTAATGCACCTTCGCCTTCGTTGCTTCAGGAAGCGGCAGGCCGCACTCTTAGTCTTTAGCTATAGCACATGCATTGCGAATTGAAGCGCACCTTTCACGTACTCAAAGGGTAAGTGTGTTGGCCGATCGATTGGCAGCCTACCGCTTCTCGATCAATTGGACATAACTTTGCAGGATGCCGCTCCAGCCACGATCGGATTCGAAGATCTCACGTGCCGCTTCGCCGGCCGCGCCCATGTTCTCAAGGCGGCGATGCTCAAGCTCGACGCGAGTCGCGTTCTCGCCGGCCTCGGAGAACTTGATCTCGACTTCGGTCAGCAGCGACGGATCATATTGCCAGTCGGTGCGAATCCGCCATGCCAGGACGATGCGGTTTGGCGGTTCCCACGCCAGCACCTCGCCCCAGTCGCATTCCGTCCCATCCTCGCCGGTCTCAAACCAGCGGCCGCCTGCCTTTGGCTCGATAGTCGCGCTCCTGAGCGCGGACTTGCCTATGGAGTGGGACGCCGGCCACCAACGTCCGAACCCGCTCGTGAACACATCAAACGCCGTGGCAACCGGCACGTCCACGGTGACCGACTTGCGCACAGGCGCCGGTTTGATGATCGCCGTCATTGGTCTCGCTCCTTGGCTTTGTTGATCTCGTTTCGGAAGGCGTCGAGCGCGTTCCCCCACATCTGGTCGAGCCAAGCACGCATCTCCCCGAGACCATGAGGGTCGACGTGGTAGATGTTGCTGGCACCGCGAGGCTCGGCGCGGACCAGCCGGGCCTCCCTCAGCACCTTCAGGTGATGAGAGATCGCCGGCTGAGACACCGGCAGGGTTCGAGCTAGGTTCGCCACCGAACGCGGCTCTTCGGCCACAAGCTCGAATACCTTTCTGCGCGTGGGGTCGGCCAGTGCGACCATGCCTGCATAATCATAAACCATAACTTATGATAAACACAGATTTATGATTAAAGCAACCCCGCTATTCGGGAGCGAACGCCAAGGCGCGTCCGCCCGCGCCACCCAAAACGCGCAGGGAAGGAGGATGCGCAGGCGACCATTGGCCGTTTGCCCCTAACCGCTGTGGCATTTTTGTTACAAGCAGGAGCCGAAAGGCAGCCGCCCTTCTCTTGCCACATCCCGCAATTGATCCAGATCAATGGGCGTCTCTCCGCCGGAATCATTGTTGCGTCGCAACATATTCGAGTCACAAGGAGAGAACATAATGGTGACAGACCGATTGGGCGTGGCCCGGGGGATTGCGGCGGCCGTCGCGCTTTTTGTGGCAGGGCAGCAGGCCGTGGCGGCGGACTTCGAACCCGTGGACGTGGCGGCGCCGAAAAACCCGTGGCAGATTCGCCTGCGCGCCCTGGGCGTGCTCACGGACGATTCGGGTTATGTGAACGGGATCCCCGGCTCGGATCTGTCTTACTCGGATACGGTGACACCCGAGCTCGACATCTCCTACTACTTCACCGACAACCTCGCCGCCGAGCTCATTCTTGGCACCACCTATGCCAAAATCGATGGGGGAGGGACCATAAGCGGGCTGGGCGAGATCGGTAAGGTCTGGGTGCTGCCGCCGACGCTGACGCTGCAGTATCACTTCACCAATTTCGGCGCCTTCAAGCCGTATGTGGGCGCCGGCGCGACCTACGCGATGTTCTACAACCAGGATGCGACCAACGCCGACGACATCGATGTCAAGGACACGTTCGGCGGCGCCCTGCAGGTTGGCTTCGACTACATGGTGAACGAGCATTGGGGCGTCAATTTCGACGTGAAGAAGCTGTTTCTGGAGCCCAAATACGACGTCACGGTCGGTGGCACGGCACTGACGGGCAAAGCCAAGCTCAATCCCTGGCTGATCGGCACGGGCGTCACCTACCGCTTCTGACGAGGAGGGGCGGCCGCAGGCCGCTAGCCGGAGATGGAAGGGCGCTTGTGCGCCCTTTCGTCTCTTGCACCGGCAGAATCAGGCCTGTCGCGCAGCGCGTGCCAGCCCGTGCGCCACCAGCCGGTCGATGATCTCGGAATAGCTGACGCCGCTTGCCGCCATCGCCTTGGAATACATGCTGATATCGGTGAAACCGGGAATGGTGTTCAGTTCGTTGATGAGCAAGCGCATGTCTGGCGTCACGAAGAAATCAACGCGCGCCATGCCATCGCAGCCGACCGCCCGGAAGGCCTCTACCGCCATCGCGCGCAGACTGCCTTCGATCTCTTCCGGCAGCTGTGCCGGCACGTGCAGAGCCGCGCCGTCCTCGTCGATATATTTGGCGTCGTAGCTGTAGAAACCGTGGCTCTGTGCCGGCACGATCTCGCCGGGGCGGGAAACGAAGAGGCCGCCTTCCGTATCCTCCAGCACGCTGCACTCGATCTCGCGGCCTCGAATGAATTCTTCGGCCAGCAGCTTGCGGTCGTGCCTGAAGCCTTCGGTAAGCGCTGCCTCGTAATCTTTTTCAGTCGAAACCTTGCTGACGCCGACCGAGGAGCCCTGCCGGGCGGGCTTGAGGAAAAGCGGAAGCCCGAACGCACTCTGTAGCTCCGCAAAGGCCGGTGCGACGCCGTGGTGGATCGTGACGGATCGCGCAACGGGCAAGCCCGCCTCGTTCAGCAGGCGTTTGGCAATATCCTTGTCGAGTGCGGTCGCAGAACCGAGGATGCCGCAGCCGGCGAGCGGCACGCGCGCCACCTCCGCGAGCCCCTGCACGGAGCCGTCCTCGCCATGGAGGCCGTGCAGCACCGGGAAGAGGATTCCGATCTCCGGCAGTTCGTAAGGTGTGCCGCTGGCCGGGATCGCCATCATCCGTCCCTGTCCGCCCGGCACGAGGCAGACTTCCGTGCCGCTCGAAGGCTTCGCCAGCGTGCCGTCCTCGAAGCTGCTCAGCAGCCATTGTCCTTCGCGGGTGATGAAGACGGGAACGGCATCGTATCTCGCGGGATCCAGCGCACGCATGACATTGGTTGCCGAAAGCACCGAAACGTCATGCTCGGCGGAGCGTCCGCCAAAGAGCACGGCAATACGCAGTCTGTTCGAAGAAGCGGCCATGAATAGCTCCAAAATGATTCGCTCTTGAACGGCCTGGAAGCCGACTGCGATCCCGGAGGATCGTCTTCAGGCGCCGATTGCCGGCAGCGACAGTGGCAACTCTGGCGGTTCCCATTGGCCGAAGTACGGCACATCGGTCTGCATCTTCATCGGCCTCTCCATTTCGTATACTCGTATACGAAATGGAGATGTGCGTTCAAGCCATTTCGGAATAAGAGAAGCTCGATCGGGAGCGCAACGGTGATGAGGCCCCACGACGCGCGTTAGCCCGTTCTCCGATGCGGGCGCCTGTGGGGCAGGACGTCACGCGCGAAGAATGACGTTCTCAACCGGGCGGCGGAGCGATTTGGGCAACTCGGGCCCATAGCCGAACCTCATCACGAGATCCGGCCGGCGGCCACGGATGCCGAGATAGCTGGCAAATTGCCCGCGCACGGCGGGAACCTCGACCGGTTGATTGATGAATGCATGCCGCAGCTGCAGGGCCGTCGCCTGGAGGGCGAAGCGCTGGCAGCAACGGCCGGCTTCGGCCCAGTAGGCCGGCTCATCCTTGTCGGAGACGAACACGGCAACACCGGCCGAACTCCTGAGCTGGTTCTCATACTTGCTGTTTTCGCCGTCCTTCGTGAACACCTGGCTGAAGATCAGGCGGCCGATCCAGCCCGGTAGAGCCGGATTGCCGGAGGATTTCGAAAACAGTCCATCTCGGGTCGAAAGGGCGTCGCCATAGCTGAATCGAATCCACGATTTCAGTTCTTCCACGAACGCGGCATCGTCCATCTGCGCACTGTTGCCCGCGACGAGATAGGAGAGGATGTCCTCGCGTTGCTGCCGCTCGGTGAAAAGCAGCATCCGCACGCCGTCACCATTGCCGGCGGCTTCCAGAAGCCGGAGATGCTCGGGCGGGACAGGCCGGCCATCATAGAGGGCGCGCGTCGATTGGCGATGCGGGATGGCGTCGAACAGGTCCGTCCGCTCGGGCGGCGCGGCTTCCAGCTCGACCTGTATTCCGCGTGCGTCGGGGGCGTAGCTCGGAGCCGCCCGAAGCCCGAACGCGCGGGCCGCTTGAACCATATTCTCGATGGCGCAGCCGAGGCTGGCGAACACATGATGATCGTCGGGATCGACGGCGCGCAAGCCACGCCCGGGATCGGGCAGCACGAGGATGGAGCGGTCAGAGAGCCGGAATTGCCAAGGCTGCGTGTTATGGCTGTTTGCCGCCAAGGTGGCGTAACGAACAAGTTCTCGTCGGGCCGACGACAACGGCAGATCGGTGCTGTCGCTATGGCGCCACGTGGCGTTGATGGCGTCCTCATAACCGGAAAGACCTCGGGCGTTCATCACCAGCGCAGTTGTGCCGCCAACTGCGACAAGCCCTCCTCCGACGGCTAGCGCGGCCAGGAACCCGCGACGGCTTTGATGGACCTCAGACATGATAGGTGCGTATCACGGCTGGGATCAGTCGGGCTTTGATCTGAGTCATGCCCTCTTGCCGCCTCGGTGCATGGCGGCGAGCCGAGCGTCGTCAACGCGCTCGGTTGCGCCAGATCAAGGCGCGGCCGCAACAGTCCTGATCTCTTGCGCTGGAAGCTGGGACCATGGCTGATGTTGCCGTTCACGCGCGAACAATTCCTTGGCGTCTTCGTCACCTACAATGAAGCGATCTGGCCGCTGCAGATCGCAGCCTACCTGTTCGGCATTGTCGTCGTCGCCCTGTTGTTTCGACCCAGCCGTTCCTCTGACCGGATCATCGCGGGCATTCTCGCGGCGATGTGGGTTTGGACCGGGATTGTCTATCACGGGCTGTTCTTCGCGCCGATCAACACGGCGGCTTATCTCTTCGACGCCCTGTTCCTGTTTCAAGGAGGGTTCCTGGCTGATGCCGGGATCCGGCATGACCGGCTCCGCTTCGGCCTTCAGTCAGGACCGGCCGCGTGGGTGGGCGCCGCTTTCCTGTTTTACACGGCCATTCTCTATCCGTTGATCGGCATGGCGACGGGGCATGCCTATCCCGAGATGCCGATGTTCGGCGTGACGCCGTGTCCGGTGACGATATTCACCTTCGGCATGTTTCTGCTGACGACACAGCGCCTGCCCCGCTGGCTGCTGGTCATCCCCTCCGTCTGGTCGCTGATCGGCGGAAGCGCCGCCATCATGCTTGGCATAACGCAGGATTGGCTGCTCCTCGTAAGCGGTTTTATTGCCGTCCCCCTGATTGTCCTTCGCGATTGGGGCACGGCGCATTTGCGCAGGACGGCATAGATCGCTTACGTGCGGCACGCATGGGGATTGGCGGCATCTCAGCAAGACTATGCTTCACCTTTCCGCCATGACCACAAGGCCCTGCGCCATGCCCACGAAACCGGTCTTTCCTGACATTTCATGCTTTGGCACTTCCTGTCCGCGCAGGAAGACGCGTTCCAGGGAGAAGGACGTGCTCAGCCCCTCGAAGGGCGTGTAGCCGGCCTTGCTCAATTGATCGGACCCTCGGATGACCGTCGGCCGGTCCGGATCGAGAACAAGGATGTCAGCGTCGAACCCGACCTGCAAGCGGCCCTTGCGAGAGCCAAGTCCGAAGCGCTCCGCCGGACGCGACGCGGCCAGCCTGGCGAGGTCGGACAGACCGATCAGGCCGTCGTCGACCAGCATGAGCAGCGTGGCCAACAAGGTCTGCACGCCGGGGAAACCGCCGGGCACGGCGACAAAATCCTCCGCCTGCGCCAGCTTCTCGATCATCAGGTGCGGTGCATGGTCGGTGACGATGATGTCGATGACGCCGTCGGCAACCGCGGTCCGCACGGCCTCCCGGTCGGCCACGTCGCGCCACGGCGGTGACGCCTTGGCGGGCGGTCCGAGCCGGGCGTAGTCCGATGACGTGAACATCAGGCATTGCGGACTGGTTTCGATGGAGACGTCGGCAAGATCGCGCAGGCGGCGATACGTCGCCATTCCCTGGCGCGAATTGCTTTGGCGGATATGGATCGGGGCGCCGACCGTTGCGGCAGCCAGAATAGCGCGGGCGATGCCTTGCGCCTCGGCATGTCCCGGCCGGCTGCGGACGAAATCCGCCGCCGTGCTGCGTCCAGGCGTCAGCCGGGCGAGTTCTGCGTCGAGAACGGATTGATCGCCTGGCGATATGGCGACCATTCCGCCCGCCGCCCGGACGGCCTCGACGGCTGCCTGCAGGTCGGCTGTCGAGGCATGCAGGAAATCGGGAGGGACGTCCGAGGTGAAGATCTCGAAGGAGGTCGCGCCAAGGTTCGCGAGCTCGGCCAGTTCCGAATGGTCGCGGCCAACCGCGACCTGCAGCCCGACATCGCAAAAGATCCGGCCTTCGGCGAGCGCACGCTTGGCCTTGAAATCGGCTGCCGATGCTGTCCATGGATCGTCGGTCGGCATCACCAGGACGGTGGTGACGCCGCCGGCGATCGCGGCCAGCGTCCCGCTGGCAAAATCCTCCTTCCAGGTCATGCCGGGCTCACGCAGATGCACATGCGCATCGACGAGGCCTGGCAGAAGGAATCTCCCACCCACCTGAACGATGTGCGCTGCCTCCGCCGGCTCGTTCGGCGCGAGGCGCGCCGCGATCCTGCCGTTCCTCAAAGCGAGATCCAGGTGATGGATGCCGTCGGTGTCGACCACCTGGCCGCCGCGCAGCAAGACGTCGAAGGTGGTCATGACGGCATCCGGCGCTCCTCGCGGGTCACGCATTCGACCAACGCCGGCGTACCTTCCCCAGTTGCGGCACTGGCGCGCTGCCGGCTCATGATGCCGTCCTTGCCTTTGACGGAACGAAGCGGCCGCGCCCGGCGACGCCAAGCACGCGGCCGTCGTCGACGATCACCTCGCCTCGGGCGATGGTGGTCACCGGCCAGCCCCGGACCCGCATACCCTCATAGGGCGTGTGATCGGTATTGTCATGCAGCAGATCCCGGGTGACGGTCGTCTCCCGTTCCTGGTCCCAGATCACCAGATCGCCATCGCCGCCGATGGCGATCGAGCCCTTCTGCGGTGCAATGCCATGCCGTTCGGCGGCGTTCGTGGAACTCAGCGCGATGAACTGGGCGAGGCTTATGCGGCCTTTCAGATAACCTTCGCTGAACAAAAGCGGCTGCCGCAGCTCCAGTCCGGGCAGGCCGTTGGCAATCTGGTCGAAGCGCGATTGCGGGCCGTGCCGCAGCTTCCCGTCCGGTCCCGCCAGACGGTAAGGCGAATGGTCGGAGGAATAGATCGCGACGCTGCCCTGGGCCATGCCGGCCCACAGCGCCTCCTGGTCGTCGACCGTCCGCAGCGGCGGGCTGCACATGAATTTCGCGCCTTCGAGGCCGTCGCGATCGAGGTCGGCTTCGGTCAGAAGCAGATATTGCGGACACGTCTCGGCATGGATGCTGACGCCTCTGGCGCGAGCGCGCATTACCTCTTCGAGGCCAACACGGCTGGAGACGTGTACGATCAGAACCTCGGCCCCGGTCAGTTCGGCAAAGCTGGCGATGCGGTGGATCGCCTCGCTTTCGGCGATCGGTGGTCTTGCCTTCGCGTGGAAGCGGGGTGCGACAAGGCCCCGGCCCAACAGGTCCTGCTTCAGCATTGCAATGATGGCGTCGTTTTCCGCATGCACCATGACAAGCGCGCCATGCACCGCCGCCACCTTGAGGATAGCCAGGATCTCGGGGTCGCCGAGCCGGAAATCGTCATAGGTCGTGAAGATCTTGAGCGAGGCGTAGCCGCCACGGATCAGGTCGGGCAGGTCTCGTTCGAGCATCTGGGCGCTCGCTGCCTGTATGGTCGGATGGATCGCGTAGTCGATCAGGGCCCGGCCTTCAGCCTTGAGACGGTAGGCGGCGACCGTCTCGGCCAGTGGATCCGAAGCATGAGCCATAGCGAACGGAACGATCGTCGTCGTGCCGCCGCAGGCGGCCGACAGTGTGCCGCTGCGGAAATCATCCGCGCAGGCAGCGCCATAGTTGGGCTGGTCCAGGTGGCAATGCGCATCGACGCCGCCGGGCAGCACAAGGCGCCCTTGGGCGTCGACGATCTGCGTGGCGTCCTCGAGGCGCTCCGCGATGGCCCGGACGCACCCGTCACGGATGCCGAGGTCGATCCGCACCGTGGCGTCGCCGACCGCCACCAGGCCATCGCGCACGACGAGGTCGAACCGAGCGCGCTGGGCGATCATGCCTCGCCCTCATCGGCGAACCGGAAACCGTCCCGAGTCGGGCGCTGGCTCATGGCGCCTCGCTTCCGGCCGGGAACAGCGACAGCCAATACCGGGCGATGTCGTTGCGGCGCATGAAGGCGGCCTCCGGCCTGGACAGAACCGCCTCGATCACACCTTCCAATGCCGCGGCCCGGTTGGGCTGGCCGGTCCATCGCGCATGGACGGCTATCGTCATCATGCGCCCACCTTCTTCCCTGGCTTCCCTGATCAGGAAGTCCAGATAGGCTTCGACGTTGTCGACGAAGTCCTTGGGCGTCACATAGCCGGGGCTGACCAGATAGCGGCTGTCGTTCAACGTCTTGGAATACGGGACGATCAGCAGGCGCCCGTCCTTTGCCGGCACGAAATAGGGCAAGTCGTCGTTGCACGGATCCGAATCGTATAGGAAGCCGCCTTCCTCGATCAGGATGTCGCGCGTGTTGACGCTGGGAAAGGAACGGCTGTTCCAGCCGACCGGGCGCTCGCCGAGCAGTTCGATGAACAGCGCGACGGCGCGCTGCAGATGGTCGCGCTCTTCGTCACGGCTCAATGTCCATTGTTCGGTCCAGCGCAAGCCATGGCCGAGCAGATCGTGACCCGATTGGCGCAGCCATGCCGTCACCTCCGGGTTGCGCCGCAGCGCCTCGGCGCAGCTCGAGATCGTGGCATGGACGCCGTGCCGCTCGAGCAGCCTGGCGATGCGCCAGATGCCAACGCGGCTGCCATACTCGAAATGCGTCTCGGTGCCGAGGTCGCGGATGCCGGCCGGCGCCGACAATGGATATTCACCCCAACCATCACTATGGCTGTCGCCCTCGAACAGCGAATATTCCGATCCTTCCTCGTAGCAGATCACGAGATTGACGGCGACCAGACGTCCGTGCGGCCAGGTGATCCGCGGCGGCCGCCGGCCGTAACCGACGAAATCGCGCGGCGGGCCAAGGCGATGCTGGGACTTCATGGCGGTACAACTCCTGATGGGTTGCCGATCCGCATGTCAGCGGGGAGGTCGGGCTCGAAGGCCGGTGCGGAACGGCCAGCGAGATCAGGCTTTGTTGTATCCCTGGATACAAGATTTCGCCACAACCAGACTGCAGCAACCTGTACATCAACCTGCAGAAATCTGGATACAAGAATCCCGATCCAACATGCCCGGCGACAAATTTCAGGGCCAACCACCCATGCCTTGCAGAGCACTTGTCTGGCCCTGGAGCGGCATCAGCGCGGCGTTTGCATTGCCGGAAATCTGGAGGTCCTCAGCCGGCTATCAGCCCGCGTGAGCGCGCAGTCAATCCCACTGCAGCACTGACCGATTCCCGTTCGACCAGCGGGCATTCAAGCTTGGTGATGGGGTAGCGACCCCGACCGGGCGGTGACGGGACCTCCAACTGCTCGATCGCCCATTGCCCCATCGCCATATGCGGCAGGATCGAGGTCGTCAAAGGCGGGAACAAATGGCGGGCGATCTCCTCGTCGTCATAGCCGACGACCGAAATATCCCTGGGGATATGCAGACCGGCTTCCTTAAGCGCCTCGTAGCAGCCAATCGCGGTGCGGTCGTTCTGGCAGAAGATGGCGGTCGGGCGGTCCTTGAGCGCCAGAAGCTTGACGGTCGCGGCATAGCCGGCGCTCGCCGACCAGTCGCCCTCGACCACCAGTTCGGGATCGAACGGGATGTCGGCCGTCGCCAGCGCCCGGCGGTAGCCCTTCAGCCGGTCCTGCGCCGCCTGCATCCAGGGCTCGCCGGTGATTGTGGCGATGCGGCGGTGGCCATGGCTGATCAGGTGGCGGGTGGAACTCTGCCCGCCAGCGATTTCGCTCGGCACCACGGCGGGGAAGGCGTAGTCGGCGGTATAGCAATTGAGCAGGATGACGGGGATATCGAGGCCGTAGAGATAATCGGGCGCGACGATCTCGCGCGTGAAGATGGTCATGTAGATCAGTGCCGAAATGCCCCGCTTGGTCAGTGCCGCAATGGCGCGCGGCTCCATGACGGAATCCCCCAAAGTCTGCGCGACCAGCACGACGTTGCCGGCATTCCACGAGGCCTGCCGCGCTCCTTCGATGGCGACCACCGCCTCGGGGCTGGTTGCCAGTTGATCGACCGCGAAGCCGATCACTCCATCCAGCCCTTCGAACGGGGAAACGCGGCCGCGAAGAGCAGAGAAGGCGGGGGGCGCATAGCCGAGACCCCGCGCGGCCTCAATCACCCGTTCGCGGGTCTGCTGCGACAGTCTTATGCCCGGCGTATTGTTGAGGACGAACGAAACAGTCGCCTGCGAGCAGCCGGCGGCCCTGGCGATGTCGGTCATGGTGACGCGACCCTTGGGATTCTTGCCCGATGGCTTTCGGCGCCTGGAGGCTTCAAGGGCAGGATCGCGCAGATCCGTCGGTTCGCTCATGACTCATGCTTCCCAATCCCGGCCTGTCTAACCAGAGGTCATAAAGACGGCAAGATGACCGGCGCCGTAGATTTATAAAAATTCGTCTCGATTGATGATTATTATCATCCTTGCCGCCGCGCTGTCATCCGCAAGGCGCAGGCGAACCAGATGCTGCGCGATGCACGAAGGCGCAAGGTTTTGCGGAGTCTTATCTTTTCGTTCAGGCATCACCCGTTTCGATCATGAAGCGTCCTCTCGTCTTAAGAGACGCGCGGTTTCGCGCGAGATTTTCAATCGAAAGCTAATACTATTTACTAATATCCGTAAGCGTTCTAATGTCAATTTGTCATGCCCGGCACGGGATCGAACGGGCCATGACAGGAAGCAAGCGTGTGGCGCGGTATCGGTGGCTCCGGCCGCAGAGCAACGCTGCGCAATCACGGAAATGTCAGACAAATCCGACTATTTACGAACAGCCAATGAGTCTCTAGAGTTCAAATCGTGGCTGGAATGGCGCCGTTCTTTCGCTGCCAGCACCCCTTGAGGAGGAGGGCGTCCAAGCCGCAATCGACAATGCCGCAATCTAAAATTCAGATCAGCGAGAATGACTGAGTTAACAGGGAGGATGAACATGAAATCTGCGATACGAAATGCGTCCGTCGCCGTCGCGGCCTTGGCTCTCGGCCTGTCCATCACGGCGATTGCCGGTGCCCAGGAAAAACCGACGCTGGCCTTTGTCGTCAACGGCGCTTCCGATTTCTGGAAGGCGGCCGAAGCCGGCGTCAAGAAGGCGCAGGCCGAATTGCCGGACTACAATCTGCAACTCAAATATCCGGAGCAATCGTCGGTCGCCATCCAGCAGCGGCTGATGGACGATCTGGTGACAGCCGGTGTCAAGGCCATCATGGTTTCGGCCGTCGACCCCAAGACCTCGACCGACGGGCTGAACAAGATCGCCTCGGAGACGGCGCTGTTCACCACCGACAGCGACGCACCGCAGACCAAGCGTGTCGCCTATATCGGCTCGTCCAACATCGATGCCGGCAAGCAGGCGGCCGAGATCGCCAAGAAGGCGATGCCCGACGGCGGCAAATGCCTCGGGTTTGTCGGGTTGCTCGGCGCCGACAATGCCAAGGAGCGCATCGAGGGCATGAAGGAAGGGCTCGCCGGCACCAAGATCGAGCTGATCGACGTGCGTGGCGACGATATCGACCAGGCCCGCGCCAAGAAGAACGTCGAGGACGCGCTGGTCGCCAGCCCCGACGTGACCTGCATGGTCGGCTTCTATTCCTACAACACGCCGCGCATCTATGAAGCCCTGCGCGACGCCGGCAAGCTCGGCCAGATCACCGTCGTGGGCTTCGACGACGATCCGATCACACTGGGTGGCGTCAAGGAAGGCACCGTCGCCGCTACCGTCGTGCAGCAACCCTTCGAATGGGCCTATCAGGGCATGAAGCTGATGGCCGCCTATCTCAAGGGCGACAAGTCGGGTGTTCCTGCTGACGGGCTGATCATCGTGCCGACCAAGATCATCGGCAAGGATGACGTCGATGCCTATGCCGCCAATCTGAAGGCGATGTCCGGCAATTAAGACGATGGCAGTTGCGCCGGCTCGAGGTTCGCTTCGGGCCGGCGGCTCGCATTGACGAACCCGCCAAGGGTCGTCAGTCTCCAGATGTGGCTAGAATGGCCCACCGGCTGCTGTCAGGCATGATGAACTATTCCGACGCATCCATCGCTTCCACGATTGCCCCGTTCCTCAGCCTCGAGGGCGTGCGCAAGACCTATCCCGGCGTGGTCGCGCTGGATGGGTTTTCGATGGAGGTCAGGCCCGGCGAGGTCATCGGCCTCGTCGGCGAAAACGGCGCCGGCAAGTCGACGCTGATGAAGATCCTCGGTGGCGTGACCACCCCCGACACCGGCACGATCACCGTCGACGGCGTCGCCCATGACGGGCTGACCGTCGAGGCCAGCATCGGTTCCGGCATCGCCTTCGTCCACCAGGAACTCAACCTGTTCGAAAACCTCGACGTCGCCGCCAACATCTTCTTCGGGCGCGAGCCATTGCGTGCCGGTCCGCTCAAGCTGGTCGATCGCGCCAGGCTGCGCGCGCTGGCGGCGCCGCTGCTCAAACGCGTGGGCGCCAATTTCTCGACCGATACGTCCGTATCGGCCCTGTCGCTTGCCCAGCAGCAGATGGTCGAGATCGCCAAGGCCCTGTCGATCGAGGCGCGGCTGGTGATCCTCGACGAGCCGACATCGAGCCTGCCCCTTGCCGAAACCGACAAATTGCTCGATGTCATCAAGGCGCTGAAGGCGGAGGGCATCAGCGTCATCTTCATCTCGCACCGTCTCCACGAGGTCGAGCGTGTCGCCGACCGCGTCGTCGTGCTGCGGGACGGCATGCTTGCCGGCACGCTGCCGAAGAGCGCCATCAACCACGACCAGATGGTCAAGCTGATGATCGGCCGCATGCTGAAGGAGAGGGAGAAGGCCGCAGAATCGGCGCGCCCGCCCGGCATGGTCGCCCTGTCGGCCAAGGCCATTCGCACCAACGCCTATCCAGACCGGCCCGTCGATCTCAGCGTCAGGCATGGCGAAATCCTGGGGCTTGCGGGTCTTGTCGGCTCGGGACGCACCGAGCTGGCGCGCGTGCTTTTCGGCATTGAGAAAAGCCTTGGCGGTGCGCTGCAGCTTGATGGAAAAGATCTGGTTCTCGGCTCGGCCGCCGACGCTGTGGCCAACGGGATCTTCCTCGTCCCGGAGGACCGCAAGCTGACCGGCATCCTGCTAGACCTGTCGATTGCCCAGAATATCTCGCTCCCCAATCTGCCGGCACATGCCCGGCGATCGCTGGTCTCTGTCCGTGCCGAAGCCGCCACCGCCGAAAAGCAGAAAAGCAATCTCGGCATCAAGTCGCCGTCGGTGGCGACGCGCACCGGCACGCTGTCCGGCGGCAATCAGCAAAAGGTGGTGTTGGCCAAATGGCTTGCGATGAATCCCAAGGTGATGATCCTCGATGAACCCACACGCGGCATCGACATCGGCGCCAAGGCCGAAATCTACGGGCTGATGCGGGCTTTGGCCGACGCCGGCGTCGCCGTGCTGATGATCTCCAGCGACATGGAGGAGGTGATCGGAGTTTCCGACCGCATCGCCGTCATGCACGAGGGCCAGATCTCAGGCATTCTCGACAAGGAACAGTTCAGCCAGGAAAACGTCCTGCTGCTGGCGGTGGGCAAGCAGCCGAGATAGTTTTTTGCCGCGCGTTCCGGTCGCAAAACCGCGGAACACTTTTGCGGAACCTGCCTGAGCAGGCATTTGGGGAGAAGACGATGAGCAAGAAAGATCTCGGTCTGCTGATCCTGATCCTTGTGGTGGGAGCGGTAGTTGCCATCATCAATCCGCGCTTCCTGCTGCCAATCAACCTCGCCAACACGTCGAACCTGATCGGCCTGTTCGGCATCCTGGCGATCGGCCAGGCCTTCGTCATCATCACCGGCGGCATCGAATTGTCCGTCGGCTCGGTGGTTGCGTTGCTCGGCGTCCTGTTCATCGATTTCATCGCCACGCGCGGCATGGCATGGCCGGTTGCGCTGCCGCTGATCCTCGTCCTCGGTGGAATGATCGGGCTGGCGCATGGCTGGCTGATCACGCGGCTCAAATTGCAGCCTTTCGTGGTGACGCTGTGCGGCCTCTTGATCTATCGCGGCGTGGCACGGTTCTACACAGCCGACGGCACCGCGGGCTTCGCCTTCGGACAGAATTTTCCGGAACTCGAATTCCTGACCGCGGGGCGATCCTGGGGCGTGCCGAACAGCTTCATCGCGCTGATCGTCATCGCCATGGTGATGTGGGTGGTGCTGCACCGTTCAGTGTTCGGGCGCTACCTCTACGCCATCGGCAAGAACGAGGAGGCGGCGAAATATTCGGGCATCCGCACCGGCCGCGTCGTCATGGCTGCCTATGTCATCTGCGGCGTGCTGACGGCGCTGTCGGCGATCTATTTCGCCATGTACACGCGCTCGATCTCGCCGGCGAGCCACGGTCAGTTCTACGAGCTCTATGCCATTGCGGCAGCGGTGCTCGGCGGCTTCTCGCTGCGCGGCGGCGAAGGCTCGCTGATCGGCGTCATCCTCGGAACGGTGCTGCTGCAGGAACTGCAGAACCTCGTCAACCTGCTCGGCATCCCCTCCTCGCTCAACTTCGCGGTGATGGGCGGGGTGATCCTGATCGGCGTGCTGGTCGACCAGCAATGGGGCGTGTTCCGGGAGCGGCGGCGGATGCTGGAAGCTACCCGCAAAGGCACGGCCGGTGCCGCGGCGGAGTAGCCGTTACTGCGGCTTAAATCAGGCCCGACATGTCGGAAAAGGCCATGGCCTTGCGAAGCACATCGGCGAAGCGCTCGCCGGCTGCCTCGCGTGGGCCGCTGTTGTCGATCGAGGTGACGCCTGGCCCGGACAACGCCACATTGGCGCTGCGCGCCAGGCGCGCCAGCACTTCGCCGCGCGACTCGCGGCCGCGCATGGCCAGCCGCTCGGCCAGGATTTCCGGCGAAGCGGTGATCTCGACAACAGCCAGATTGGCGTAACGCTCGCGTAGAACCGGGATGATGGCGCGGGAGACGTTGGCGATGGCGACGCGGCCATTGGCCACCGACCAGTCGACTTCAGCCGGGATGCCGTAGCGCAAGCCATGCGCCTCCCAGGCAATGGCGAAGGCGCCGTCCGCTTCGGCCTCGACAAAGGCCGCATCGGCCAGCGTATCGTGATCCTCGCTCGTGTCGCTCGGCCGGGTGATGACCCGGCGCACGAAGTCCAGCCGGCTTTCGTCGGCAAACAGGGTGCGGGCATAGCCGATTACAGTGTCCTTGCCGGCGCCGCTTGGCCCGACGACGGCAACGAACACGCCGTCGCGGATCGGAAACGCCGCGGCCGACAATTCACGCTCGATCGAAGCCGACACCGTCATGCGACCCGGCGCCCCTGCCGCCAGACCGTGCGGACCACCGGGACATGGTCGTCAAGACGGACGCGAACCACATCGGCGCGCCGGCCCTGCTCGATGACGCCGCGATCGGTGAGGCCGACCGCTTCGGCCGGATTCTTCGAAACCATGGCCACCGCCTGAGGCAGGGAAATGCCGTCGACCACCTCGCCGAGGAAAAAGGCCGACTGGATCAGGCTGAAGGGAATGTAGTCGGACGACAAGATGTCGAGCAGGCCGTCGCCGGCGAGCGTGCGGGCCGAGACGTTTCCAGAATGCGAAGCGCCGCGCATGACGTTTGGCGCGCCCATGAGGACGCCGAGCCCCGCCTCCTTGGAGGCTCTGGCGGCCTCTTCTGTGGTCGGGAATTCCGCGACGCGGACGCCCTGCTCGATCGCCTCGTCGACATGGCCTGTCGTGGCGTCGTCATGGCTGGCCAGCACGATGCCGCGCTCATGGCATGCGGCGGCGATAAAGGTGCGGTTCGGCCCCGAATTCGCCGCCGACTCCGCCATCCGCTTCTCACAGAACTTCTGGAAATCGGGATCCGACAGCTTCAGCTTGCGCTGGTAGTAATAGGCATAGGTTTCCAGGTCGACGAACTGACGCTGTCCCGGCGCATGGTCCATCAGCGACGCCAGCTTGATCCTTTCGTCGCCGTCGAAATGGGCGAAGGCGGCGAGGCAATCCGGCGCCGAAACCTCGCAGCGCAGATGGATGAAATGGTCGGCCCGCAGCCGGTCCTGCTGGACGCTGTCCTCGATCGCGTCGGCCAGCTTGCGCATGTCGGCCGAGCCCATGTCGGCATCGTCGTCCATACCGACGCGCAAGGCATCGAGCACGGTGGTGATGCCGGCGGTCGCCACCTGCGCGTCGTGAGCGAGCACCGCGGCGATCGGGTTCCAGCGCACCTTCGGCCGTGGCGCGTAGTGGCCTTCGAGGTGGTCGGTATGGAGCTCGACCAGCCCGGGAATGATGAAATCGCCGCCCATGTCCTCCCCGGCCTGGCTGGCGCCGGCATCGATCCCGGCGATCAGGCCGTCGCGCAGCACGATCGATCCTTCGACGATCTCGTCGGCAAGCACGATACGGGCGTTGTTGAGAACGGTCTGGGTGGTCATTTCAGGCAGTCCTTGGAGCATTTTGCAGCCAATCGGAATCAATTGGCGTCGCACAATGCGGTTAAAACAAAAATCACTTCAGGCGGTTTTTCTGGCCGGACGACGTCCGAGCGCGTGATGGGAAAGCACCATGAACGGGGCGCCAGGTTCGGTTTCGACAAACAGGGTCAGCGCGTCCACCGGCACCGGCCGTTGCAGGACCTCCGCGAACAGGCTGTCGATTGCTAAGCGAAGACGAGGGCTTTCCTGTGGCGAGGCCCGGCCGGACAGCGTCATATGGAACCGAAAGGTCTCGAAGACATAGGGGTAGCCCCATTGGCACAGATTGCGGAATTCGTCCGGCTTCAGCGAATCGGGGCTGCGCCGCTCGATTTCCGCCTCGCTCAGCGGCGCGCGGAAGCGGTCGAAGCCGCGCACGACGTCGTCGGCGAAGCGGTTGAGCGCCGGCAGCGGTGCTTCCGGCACCAGCGCGAAGAAGCTGTCGATCTGGCTGACGACAAGGCGCGGGATCGTCACCACCGGCGTCGCCTCCGTAAAACTGTCCAGTTCGGCGCGAAGCGAGGCTTCCGTTTCGTTCGAAGCCAGCCGGAAGGGCGCCTTCAGCGTCGCATGAAAGCCGTAGCGGCGCGCCGAAGCGGTGTGGAAGGCGACTTCCGCCGCCGACAGATCGCCCACAGCCTCGACCGGCTTTGTAGCAGCGCCGAACGGGTCGCGGCCGAGCCAATTAGCAGCTATCCGCGCCAGTGGTTCGTCCTGCCGGGGGGTGAAATAGATAGCGTAGCGCATCGAAGTTCCTCGTCAACCTCGCTGCCATAGGCGATTTGCATGACGAAATGACGAAGCTGATGATCGCTCCTGATAACAAAAGTTGTTCCGGCGGGTCATTAGCCGGCGATTTTTTCGCCTTGGGCCAGTTTGCCGACCCGGAACAGCCACGCGATCAGCGCTTCATCAGCCATTCGTGCTCGGGCGCGTTGTGGAATTTCCACGTCCGCTTCGGCCCGGCCATGACATTGAGATAGTAGAGGTCATAACCATGGCAGGCAGCACAGGGATGATAGCCTTTGGGCACCAGCACGACATCGCCGTCCTCGATCGCCATCGCCTCGTCCAGCGCGCGGGCGCCATTCATGTCGGCATCGGTGTAGACGCGCTGGAAGGCAAAGCCCTGCGGCGGATTGAGACGGTGGTAGTAGGTCTCCTCCAGATAGGATTCGACCGGCAGATTGTCCTGGTCATGCTTGTGCGGCGGATAGCTCGACGTGTGGCCGCCGGGCGTGATGACCTCGACAACCAGCAGTGAGTCGGCCGGCTTGCCCTCCGGCAGGATGTTGGTGACATAGCGCGTGTTGGTGCCCATGCCGCGAACCTCCTGGCCGAGGTCGTCCGGCCCGATGACGCGGACGGGGAGGCCGCCGCCCAGTCCAGGCGCCGAGCAGATGGCGAGTTCGAGATCGGTGTCGGCGGTCACCGACCAGTCGGAGCCTTGCGGCACGTACACAGACCACGGCTTGCCCTCGAAAGGCGACATGCGCTCGCCGAGCAGGCCGAGATCCTTGCCGCCGGCTTTCGCCTTGCCCTTGCCGGTGACGAACACCAGGCAGGCTTCACGATCCGCCGTTTGCCCGGAGGCTGTTTCGCCTGGCCTGAGCCGATGCAGATCGAAACCGACATAAGTCCAGCCGGCGTTTTGCGGTGTCACATGGGCGACGCGGCCATGGCCCTTATCGGCTTTGACGAGCAGTTTCGACATCTGGGATCATTCCTTTGGTTCGGTGTCGGCCGAAGCCTTGCCCCCGTCGGCCGGCTTGTAGAGGTAGAAGAACTGCCAGACGGCATAGCCAGCGAAGCCGAGCGCGATCGTGCCCCAGAACGGCGCGCCGGTGGCAAACTCGACCACGGCCCAGCCCAGGCAGACCGCGACGATGGCAACGCGCCGCCACAGAGGCCGGAAGAACGGATGCTCGGAATCCTTCATCGGATCAGCCCGTCGCCGGGAATACTGCGTTCAAGCATTGGGGAAGCCCTGTGTTTCAACCGTGTAGCCTGCGGCCGTCATCACCCGCATCAACTCCTTGTAGCCGACTTGCGCCATCTTGAGCGGGGGATTCTTTCTGGGGTCTTGCTCGGCCTCGACCACGAACCAGCCTTCGTAGCCATAGTGCGCCAGCCTTTCCACAATGGCGCCAAAATCCAGCGAGCCATCTCCCGGCACCGTGAAGGCGCCGAGCGCCACGGCATCGAGGAAGGATTGCCTCTGGCGGTCGAGTTTCTCGATCACCCCCATGCGCACGTCCTTCACATGCACATGGTTGATACGCCGGTGATGATTGTCGATGGCGCGCAGCACGTCGCCACCGGCAAAAGCCAGATGCCCGGCATCGAGCAGTAAGGGAATGCCCTCGCCCGAGTGGCGCATGAAGGCATCGAGCTCGGGCTCGGTCTCGACGACCGCCGCCATATGATGGTGGTAGGACAGCGGCATGCCCCGCTCGGCGCACCATTCGCCGAACTGAGTGAGGCGTCCCGCGTAGGCTTTCATCTCATCGTCCGAAAGCCTGGGCTTGGTGGCGAGCGGCTTCGAGCGGTCGCCCTGGATGGAGCGACCCACCTCGCCATAAACGATACAAGGCGCGTTCACCGCCTTGAACAGATCGATCATCGGCTGGATGCGATCCTTGTTCTTCGCCAAGTCTTCGTCGACCAGCGTACCGGAGAACCAGCCGCCGCAAAGCGTGACGTCGGCCTCTTTCAGGATCGGCAGCATGATTTTGGGATCGCTGGGAAAACGGCGGCCCATTTCCATGCCGGTGAAACCCGCCGAGCGCGACTGTGCCAAGCATTCCTCCAGCGACACATCATCGCTGAGCTCCGCAAGATCGTCGTTCCACCATGCAATGGGGGACATGCCCAGTTTGGCTTTCAAGTCGTCACTCCAGTTTCAGGTCTTTAGGCTCAGCTTCAGGGACGGCTTAGAGCCGCCCGCTCAGCGCTTCCTCGTATTTCTTGCGCGCCGCGTTGACTTGCGGGCGCGCCGAGACTTCCGGCACGGCGACATCCCACCACGATCCTCCGGCTTCGGTTGAAACCAGCGGATCGGTGTCGATCACCAGCACGGTGGTCCTTGTATTCTTCTTTGCTTGCGCCAGCGCCGTTTCCAGCCCGGCGATCGACGAAACTTTCTCGGCGATGGCACCGAGGCTTGCCGCATGCGCGGCGAAGTCGATATCGGGCATAACCTCGTGGCGGGCGTCCTTCAGCAGATTGTTGAAGTTGGCACCACCGGTCGCCATCTGCAGCCGGTTGATGCAGCCATAGCCTCTGTTGTCGAGCAGCACGATGGTCAGCTTGAGGCCGAGCATCACCGACGTCGCGATCTCGGAATTGAGCATCAGATAGGAACCGTCGCCGATCATGACGACGACCTCTTCATCAGGCTTGGCCATCCTCACGCCGAGCCCGCCTGCGATCTCATAGCCCATGGTCGAAAAACCGTATTCGGCGTGGTAGGAGCCGGGTGCGCCCGCCTGCCAGAGCTTGTGCAACTCGCCGGGCAGCCCACCGGCGGCATGAAGCAGGATGACGCCGGAACCCATGGCGCGCTGCACGGCGCCGATCACCTGCGCGTCCGATGGATAGGCAGCATTGGTCGACGCGGTCACCTTGCCGGCCTCGGCCTGCCAGTCCTTCTTGCCCCTGACCGCATTGTCGGTCCAGTCGGAAGGTGCCTTCCAGCCTTCCAGTGCCGCGCCGAGCTCGGCGAGCCCTTCCGCCGCATCAGTGACCAGCGGCAGCGCCTGGTGCTTTCCCGCGTCGAAAGGCTGGACGTTCAGCCCGATGATGGTCTTGCCGGAATTCTTGAACAGCGCCCACGAGCCGGTGGTGAAGTCCTGCAGCCTGGTGCCGACGGCAAGCACGACGTCGGCTTCTTCAGCCAGCCGGTTGGCCGCTGAAGTGCCGGTGACGCCGACCGCCGCCATGTTGAGCGGATGATCGTCCGGCAGCGAGGATTTGCCGCCCTGCGTCTCGCAGACCGGAATGCCGGCGCCTTGCACCAGCTTCGCCAGTTCACTGGTCGCCTGCGAATAAAGCACGCCGCCGCCGGCAATCACCAACGGCTTCTTCGCCGCCTTCAGCGCCGACACGGCAGCGGCCAGTTCCCTGCGGTCAGGACGCAGCCGGCGCTGCTGCCAGACCCGTTCGGCAAAGAAGCTTTCGGGATAGTCATAGGCCTCGGCCTGCACGTCCTGGCACAGCGCCAGTGTCACCGGTCCGCATTCGGCCGGATCGGTCAGCACCTGCATGGCACGGTTCAGCGCCGGAATGATCTGCTCGGGCCGGGTGATGCGGTCGAAATAGCGCGACACCGGGCGGAAGCAGTCGTTGACCGTTGCGGTGCCGTCGGAGAAATCCTCGGCCTGCTGCAGGACGGGATCGGGGATGCGATTGGCGAAGACGTCGCCAGGGAGAAAAAGAACCGGCAGCCGATTGACATGCGCGAGCGCGGCCGCCGTCACCATGTTGAGCGCGCCGGGACCGATCGAACTGGTTGCCGCCATGAAGCGGCGGCGGAAATTGGCCTTGGCATAGGCGATTGCCGCATGCGCCATCGCCTGCTCGTTATGGGCGCGAAAGGTCGGCAATTCGTCGCGCACCTGATAGAGCGCCTCACCGACGCCGGCGACATTGCCGTGGCCGAAGATCGCCCAGACACCGCCGAAGATCGGCATTCTCTTGCCGTCGATTTCGGTCATCTGGCGCGCAAGAAAGCGGGTCAGCGCCTGCGCCATCGTCAGGCGGATTGTCTTGGTCATGTTGTTTTCCTCCGCAGTCCTTATGCCGCGCCTTCTTATGCTGCTTTGCGGCCGCGCGCGGCAAGCCATGCCTCGGTCAGCTTTTCGAAGCGCGACGCCATGTCGGCCACTGCCTCCTCGTCCGACATCTTGCCGGCAAGCCACTGTTCGGCCGCGTTGATGAAGATGGTGCGGCCGACGGCGAAGCCCTTGACGATGGGCGCCTTGGCGGTCGCGGCAAAGGCTGCCTCCAATTCGTCCTGCGGCGCTTCCAGGCCGAGCAGCACGATACCGCGGCACCACGGATCGTTCTTCAGGATCACCGCTTCGATCTTTGCCCAAGCCCCGGCTGAAGCCTGCGGTTCGAGCTTCCACCAGTCGGGCTTGATACCAAGCGCATAGAGTTCCTCCAGCGCGCGCGGGATCGTCGTGTCGTCGAGTTCGCCATGCTTGCCGGCGATGATCTCGATCAGCAATTCGCGACCGACCTTGCGCGCCGCCTCGAACAGGCTCCGCAGCTTTTGCTGCTGTTCGCTCTTCAGCGCCTCCGGGTCGTCGGGGTGATAGAAGCACAGGCATTTGATGCAATGATCGACCGGCCACTCGATCAGTTGCGAACCGATGTCCTGCGAAAACTCAAACCGAAGCGGGCGAGACCCCGGCAGCTCGACCGGCCGGCCGAGCCAGGCGAAGGAATGGCGGGCAAATTCGAACATCGCCTCGCGGCCGTATTTCTCGTCGAGCAGCATGCCGTAGCCGGCGCGGCCGGCAGCGACCTTTGCTGCCGCCTTGACCGTCAGCACCTTGAAATCATGGATGCGCGACGGGTCGGCGCCGGCTTTCGCGGCGACATCGTCGAGCTGGATGCGGTGATCGCAGGCGAGCGCCATGAGTGAAGGGATGTCGCGCCGGCGCGTGGTTGCCCAATGGATATGGTTGATCGCCTCGTCCTTGCGCAAGGCCAGGTGCTGGCTGCCGTTCTTCAGGAAGAACTGCAATTCCTCGAAGGTCGGGTATTCCGGCGCGCAGAGCAGCCGCGATACGGCGAAGGCGCCGCAGGCATTGGCCCAGGTCGCCGCCGTCTCAAGGCTTTCTTCACCGAGCCAGCCGCGCAGGAAACCCGACATGAAGGCATCGCCGGCACCGAGCACATTATAGACCTCGATCGGAAAACCCTTGCCGACGATGCCGTCCTCGAGATCGTCGCTGATCGGCCCGTCATAGACGATGCAGCCCATGGCGCCACGCTTCAAGACGATGGTGGCCGAAGACAGCGAGCGGATGGTCTTCAGCGCGCTCAGGCAATCGTCGGCGCCGGAGGCGATCATGATCTCTTCTTCCGTGCCGACGATCAGGTCGCAGTCGGGCAGCACCGACTTCAGTTGAGCCGAGACCCGGTCGGATTTCACATAGCGTTCGAACCCTTCGGCATGGCCGGCAAGACCCCAGAGATTGGGGCGGTAGTCGATGTCGAACACCACCTTGCCACCCTTGGCCTTGATGACGCGGATCGCCTTGCGCTGCGCGGCATCGCTGTTGGGCCGCGAAAAATGCGTGCCGGTGACGACGATAGCACGCGCCGAGGCGATGAACGCTTCGTCGATGTCCTCCTCCGCCAAAGCCATGTCGGCGCAGTCGCTGCGGTAAAAGATCATCGGCGAGACGCCTTCGTCCTCGACCGACAGCAGCACCAGCGCCGTCAGCCGGTCCGGGTCGGTCCTGAGGCCGGCCACGGAGACGCCCTCGCGTGTCAGCTGTTCGCGTATGAAGCGGCCCATCTGCTCGTCGCCGACGCGGGTGAGCAGCGCCGAGCGCAGGCCGAGCCTGGCCGTGCCGACAGATATGTTGGCCGGACAGCCGCCGACCGACTTGGCAAAGGAGGTGATGTCCTCCAGGCGCGAGCCGATCTGCTGGCCATAGAGATCGACGGAGGCGCGGCCAATAGTGATGACGTCGAGCGGCACATGTTTCGCGTCCATGGCTTCGCCCATTCGAACCTCCCGTCGGCCTTGTTGTTTTTCACGCGCGAGCGGCAGCGTGGCGCCGGCAATATGAAATAATAATTCCAATCCATAGTCAATATGGAACGTGCATTCCTTTGCCGAAAAGTGGCCTTCTACGCCTTGCGCTTGCGGCCGGCATCGCGCCGCTTCTCGCCAACCGCGACGGTCAGTGCCATGGCCAGCGCCATCGTCGCCGACAGCGAGCGGAAACCGGCGAAATCGGCCTCGGCAACCTCGAACCAGACCTTGGCGAACTGGGCGAGCGGCGAAAAGGAACTGTCGGTGATCGCCACGATCGGCACGCCCTGTTCCGAGATGACGCGCGCCTCCTCGATGGCCGCCGGGGCATAGGGCGAGAAACTGATGGCGATGACGGCATCCCTGGGCGAGGCAAAGCTGATCATCTCGGCGTTTAGGCCGGCGGCAGATTCGATCAGCTGGTTGCGGATCTTGAGCTTGCCCAGCGCGTAGGCGATGTAGGAGGCGACCGGATAGGAGCGGCGCTTGGCCAGCACATAGATGGTCTCCGCTTTAGCCAGCAAGGCGATCGCATCTTCGAAATGGTCTTCGTTCAACCTGCCTGAGATATCGTTGAGCGAGGTGCTGGACGCGGCGACGAAGCCGTCGAAGATCGCCCGGTGACCGGCGCCTTCCTCGGCCTTGGCGCGCAATGCCGCCAGTCTTTCGTCATACGACGAATTGCGCTCGCGCAGGCGCTCGCGAAACACCAACTGCAGGCTGGTGAAGCCGTCGAAGCCGAGTTGCTGGGCGAAGCGTATCAGGGTCGAAGGCTGAACGCCGGCGGAGGCGGCGATGCTGGCGGCGGTGCCGAAGGCAATATCGTCGGGATTGTCGAGCGCATAGGCGGCGATCTGCGCGATACGCTTGGGCAGGCTCTGCCGCCGCTCCAGGATCGTCGCACGCAACGTCTCGAAATCGCGGGGCACCCGTTCGTCCATCGTCGCTCCGCCCAAAGCTCATCAATCGGTGCTGTGTGTGCCCCATCATAGCGAGCCTGTGCAAGAAGGCCATAAAAAATGAGGCATGCGTTCCATTTCTGGATAAAATGGACTAATTCATCCACACAAATCTTCCTGACAGCGGAGACAAGGGAAATGGTCGGAGTCGGTCTTATCGGCACGGGCTTCATGGGCAAGTGTCACGCCATAGCCTGGAATGCGGTCGGCACCGTCTTTCCCGATGTCGCCAAGCCAAGGCTGGTCCATCTCGGCGAGGTCAACGAGGATCTTGCCAAACGCCGTGCGACCGAATTCGGTTTCGCCAAGGCTTCCGGCGACTGGCGCGCCGTCGTCGATGATCCTGACGTCGATATCGTCTCCCTGACCACGCCGAACCAGTTCCACCCGGAAATGGCCATCGCCATTCTCGAGGCCGGCAAGCATCTGTGGTGCGAAAAGCCGATGGCGCCGAGTTTCGCCGAGGCGCAAGCCATGGCGGCGGCGGCTCAAAAGTCCGGCAAGGTGGCCGCACTCGGCTACAACTACATCCAGAATCCTGCCATCCGCCACATCGGTGCGCTGCTCGACGAGAAGATCATCGGCGAGGTCAACCATCTGCGCATCGAGATGGACGAGGATTTCATGGCTGACCCGGAGGCGCCGTTCTTCTGGAAGCACGAGGCGGCGTCCGGTTACGGCGCGCTCGACGATTTCGCCGTGCATCCGCTGTCGCTGGTCGCCGTGCTGTTCGGCCGCGTCGCCCGCGTCATGTGCGACATGGCAAAGCCTTATGCCGACCGCCGCGTCGCGTCGGGCGGGCGCCGCGCGGTCGAGACCTACGACATCGCCAGCGTGCTGATGCATCTCGAAAACGGTATAGCCGGCACGCTTTTGGTCAACCGCTCGGCTTGGGGCCGCAAGGGCCGGATCGCTATCCAGATCTTCGGCTCGAAGGGCTCGATCCTGTACGACCAGGAGCGGATGAACGAGTTCCAACTTTACCTGACATCCGATCGCCCGACCGAGCAAGGCTACCGCACCATCCTGGTGGCGCCGCATCACAAACCCTACGACGCCTTCCTGCCGGCACCCGGCCACGGCCTCGGCTTCAACGACCTCAAGATCATCGAATGCCGGGAGCTTTTGACGCGGCTTGCCGACAAGCCGGCGCGGATCATCGATTTCGACGAGGGCCTCGAGATCGAGCGCACCGTGCACGCCATGGCGCGCTCGTTCGAGGAACAGCGCTGGGCGGCGGTGCGGTAGCGCGGGCATTGGTTTCCCCTTCTCCCCTTGTGGGAGAAGGGGAAAGTCCTCAAGCCGCTCCCGGACGGCTGGCGATCGTAGCGCGCCGCACGGACCGGCGCCGCTCGACGGCGTCGGCAAGGCCGCGCAGCACAGTTTCGGTGGTTGCCCAGTCGATGCAGCCGTCGGTGATGCTCTGGCCGTAGACCAGCGGCTTGCCGGGCACGACGTCCTGCCGGCCGGCGACGAGGTTGCTCTCGAT
The DNA here is from genome assembly GCF_004962245.1 of Mesorhizobium sp. Classification (GTDB taxonomy): domain Bacteria; phylum Pseudomonadota; class Alphaproteobacteria; order Rhizobiales; family Rhizobiaceae; genus Mesorhizobium. The sequence goes on from NZ_SUHQ01000008.1 coordinate 114,891, forward strand.
CATGACACCGATGATGCGCTCGTCGCCTGTCGCGACCTGGCCCGCCACGTCAGCCGCCACCGCCGGCTGGTTCTCGGGCTTCTTGTTGCTGTTGGCGTGGCTGATATCGATCATCAGCCTTGGCGCGATACCGATCCGGCCGAGTTCCGCGCAGGCAGCCGCGACGCTCGCTGCGTCGTAGTTGGGCTGAAGGCCGCCGCGCAGGATGACGTGGCAGTCCTCGTTGCCGGTCGTCGTCGCGATGGCGCTGCGCCCGCCCTTCGTCACCGCCATGAAATGATGCGGCTGGGCGGCGGATTTCACGGCCTCGGCGGCGATCCGCAAATTGCCGTCGGTGCCGTTCTTGAAGCCGACCGGGCAGGAGAGGCCCGATGCGAGTTCGCGATGGATCTGGCTCTCGGTCGTGCGCGCGCCGATCGCACCCCAAGCGACGAGGTCGGCAATGTATTGTGGGGTGGCCATGTCGAGGAATTCGGTCGCCGCCGGAAGGCCGAGATTGTTGACGGCGGAGAGCACGTTGCGGGCCAGCCTAAGTCCCTTATCGATATTGAAGCTGCCGTCCAGGTCGGGATCGTTGATCAGGCCCTTCCAGCCGACCGTCGTACGCGGCTTCTCGAAATACACGCGCATCACGATCTCCAGCCGGTCCGACAGGCCCTCGCGCAGCGCCGCCAGACGGCTGGCATAGTCTACGGCAGCGGCCGGGTCGTGGATCGAACAAGGGCCGACGACGACGATCAGCCGGTCATCGGCACCGGTCAAGACGGCGTGGATCGCGTTGCGCGACGCGGTAACGGTTCGCGTTGCCGTCAGTGTGCGGGGTATCTCCCGCATCACCTGGTCCGGCGTACTCAATTCCCTGATTTCCTTGACCCGAAGATCGTCGGTGGTGGTCAACACGGCTTTCTGCTCCTGATTGGGAGACCTGCCGGCTGAAACAAAAAAAGCCGCCAGGTCTGGCGGCTGTTCGGATTTTGATGCTGCAATCTTCAGATCGAGCGCAATCCTCCCGCCGCCAGCGAGCTGCCGTAGCTAAAGTACCAGAACGAGGCGGTCAGGTGGATCATATCAGCCCTATAGCCGAAGCCGCGGCGCTTGTCACGCATCTGATGACGCTACTCCGGCGACGACCCTGCAATGTTCTGGTCGTAGTCGACCAGCGACCCGGTCATGACGCCCGACTGCGGGCTCAGCATATAGGTGATCAGCCGGGCGAGTTGCGCCGGCTTCACCAACTGGCCCATCGGCTGCGCGGCCTCGGCCTTTTCCAGCCAGTTATCAGGCGCGTCGTGCCATTTCTTCTGCACGATCGCCTCGCCCTCGGTATCCATCCAGCCGGGCAGCACCGCGTTGCAGCGGATGCGATTGCCGCGGTACGCATTGGCGACATTCTTGGTCAGCGTCATCAGCGCGCCCTTGCTCGACGAATAGGGCGTCAGGAACGACTGGCCGCAATGCGCCGACATCGACAGGACATTCACGATCGAGCCAGGCGCCTTGCGAGAGAGCAGATGCGCCACCACACCTTGCATCAGGAAGAAGGGTCCGCGCACATTGGTCTGGAAGATCTGGTCGAATGTCTCCTCGGAGGTCTCGACCAGCGAACCGCGGGCCGAGGTGGCGGCGGCGTTGACCAGCGCGTTGATCGTGCCGAAATGAGCAATCGCCATTTCGACGGCCCGCCTGCAGTCGGCCACCTCCGAGACATCGGCGCTGATGAAGATGGCGTCGACGCCGCTTTTCCCAAGTGCAGCGACCGCCTTGTCGCCTTTCTCCTTGGAACGGCCGACCAGTGCCAGCGCCCGGCAGCCCTCGTCGGCCAGCGCCTCGGCGACGGCGAAGCCGATGCCTTGCGCACCGCCGGTGACGATGGCGCGTGTTTCGGAATTGCGACCGGCGGAACCGTTCATCGCCTTGCTCCTGTGATTGTGTTGCTCAGATGGTCTTGTCGAGACGAACGGTCTTGCCTTCCTTGGCCGATTTCAGCGCCGCGTCCGCCAGCCTCAGCGCGACGAGCCCATCCTTGCCGCTCGGCGCCGCCTTCTTGCCTGATGTCGCCGCGGCGATGAAGGCGGCGATCTCGTTGGCATAGGCGTCGAGATAGCGGGTCATGAAGAAGTCGTGCAGCGGCGGGCGCGTATAGCCCTTCTCATTGGCCAGTTCGATCGACACCGGCCGCTGGTTCTCGGCGGCAATCATGCCCTTCGAGCCATGCACCTCGATGCGCTGGTCGTAGCCATAGGTGGCCCGCCGCGAATTGGAGATGATGCATTGCTTGCCGGAGGCGGTTTCGAGAATGACGCTGACGCTGTCGAAATCGCCGGCCTCGCCGATCTTCTTGTCGACCAGCACCGAGGCGTGCGCGCTGACCGCCACCGGCTCCTCGCCGAGCAGGAAGCGTGCCATGTCGAAATCATGGATGGTCATGTCGCGGAAGATGCCGCCCGAGCGGCCGATATAGTCGAGCGGCGGCGGGCCGGGATCGCGCGAAGTGATGGTCACCATCTCGACCGTGCCGATCGCGCCGTCGTCGATCGCCTTGCGCACGGCGGCGAAATGCGGATCGAAGCGGCGGTTGAAGCCGACCATCAAAGTGGCGCCGGCCTTGTCGACCACGGCCAGGCATTCTTCCACCCTGCCGGCGTCCAGGTCGATCGGCTTCTCGCAGAAGATCGCCTTGCCGGCCCTGGCGAATCGCTCGATCAGATCGGCATGGGTGTCGGTCGGCGTGCAGATGATGACCGCGTCGATATCCCCGGCTTTTTCGATGGCCTCGATGGTGCGCACTTCGGCGCCATAGGCCGACGCCAGCTCGGTCGCCGCTTTCTCGAAGGCGTCCGCCACGGCGACCAGCCTGGCCTGCGGATTGGAACCCACGGCGCGGGCATGGACCTTGCCGATACGACCGGCACCGAGAAGAGCGAAGCGAAGAGGCATGGGGGGTTCCTTGAGGATGGTTTTTAAGAAATGTACCCCGCCCGGTCAGGGCGAGGCACTGAGGGTTATGATCGGTCGAAGGACGCCGACAATCCGTTGACCCGGCATCCGTCCCTAGGCGGCAAGTTCCGCCTCCCCGGTCTTGGAGCCAGTGATATAGGAGACGACATCGTTGCCGTCGGTGTCCTGCTTACGCAAATTGGCGACGATGCGGCCGCGCCGGAACACGACGATGCGGTCGCAAAGGTCGAACACCTGGCGCATATTGTGGCTGATCAGGATCAGCGGCTCGCCATTGGCCTTCAGCGTGCGGATGATGTTTTCGACCTGCGCCGTCTCCTGCACGCCGAGCGCTGCCGTCGGTTCGTCCATGATGATCAGCTTGGAGGCGAAGGTCGCGGTCCTGGCGATCGCCACGCATTGGCGCTGGCCGCCCGACATATGGCGGATGGTGTTGTTGAGGTTGGGGATCTTCACCGCGGTGCGGACCAGCGCCGCCTCGGTCGCCTTGCGCATGAACTTGCGATCGAGGATCGAGAAAGGGCCGAGATTGAAAAGCACCTTCTCGCGGCCGAGAAACAGGTTCGACGGCACGTCGAGATCGTCGGCAAGCGCAAGGTTCTGGAACACGGTCTCGATGCCGGCCTCGCGCGCCGCGATCGGGCCGGCGAAGTTCACTTCCTCGCCGTCGAACCAGACCTTGCCGCTGGTCCGCTGCTCGACGGCCGTGATCTGGCGCACGAAGGTCGACTTGCCGGCGCCGTTGTCACCCATGATGGCGACGTGCTCGCCCTTGCGCAGTTCGAAGTTCGCGCTTTCGAGCGCATGCACGCCGCCATAATATTTGGTCAGGTTTTCGGTCTTCAGGACGATGTCTGACATGATCAAGCCCTCATTGCCCGCAGGCGTTGGCGCCACTGGTCGAGAACGACTGCGCCGATGATGATCACGCCCTTGACCATCTCCTGGTAGTAGGCGTCGAGGCGCAGGAAGGTGAAGCCGGAGATGATCACGCCGAAGATCAGCGCACCGATCACCGTTCCGATGATCGAGCCGCGGCCGCCCGACAGAGAGACGCCGCCGATGACCGCCATGGCGATCGCGTCCAGTTCGTACATCACACCCATCCCGGCCTGAGCGGTGAGGTTTTTGGAGCTCAGCACCACGGCGGCAAGCGAGGCGAGGATGCCGGCAATGACAAAGACGAGGATCTTGTGGTTCTGGACATTGATGCCGGACATGCGCGCGGCGTCCTCATTGGAGCCGATGGCATAACAGTGCTTCCCGTACCTGGTGTATGTCATGATCAGCTGGAACAGCACCGCCAGTGATATGAAGATGATGACCGGCATCAGCCCCTTGCCGATCGCCGCGAAACTTTCGGTGGGAAACGAGATCGGCTGCCCCTTGGACCACCATTTGGCGACGCCGCGCGCGGTGACCATCATGCCGAGCGTGGCGATGAACGGTGGAATGCGCGTATAGGCGACCAGCGTGCCGTTGATCAGGCCCGCCAGCAGGCCGCAGCCGATCGCGACGAGCACCGGCACGATCACCGGCAGGTCGGTCCAGCCCTGCTCGAGGAACATCGCCTTGGGATTGGGGTTGCCGTTGACCGTCGCCACCTGGGCAAAGCTCATGGCGATCATCGCCGTGGCGCCGACGATCGAACCCGAGGAAAGGTCGATGCCGCCGGAAATGATCACCTGCGTCACGCCGATGGCGATGATGCCGACGATCGACACCTGCAGGATGATGATCTGCAGGCGCGCCTCGTTGAAGATCGTATCGGCATTAGCGCGGGTGTTGAACAGGAAGCTGTCGCCGAGAAAAACCCGGCCGATCAGCTCGAAGGCGCCGACGAGGATGATGAGCGCCAGGAAAACGTTGAATTCGGCAGGCCATGTGCGCTTCTTCGCATCATAGCTGAGTCCGCCGACGCCATGGGTTGTCTGTGACAAATCTTGTTTCCTCCGTCAGCAGTCGCCTCCCGTCGCCTGTTTCGGCGATGAGGGAAAGAGGAGCGGCGTTGTTTTCGCTTTGAATATCGGATTCGCAAAACGGTCCGATGCTCTGACGCGCCGCTCCCTATCGAAAACCGTCCTCAGCCTCAGTTCTTCTGCAGGAACTTGTCGATGTTTGCCGGCGTGACGAGCTGGAAGGGGATGTAGACCTTCTGTTCGACCGCCTCGCCCTTGGAAAGCTTGAGCGCGGCGTCAAGGGCGCCTGCGCCCTGGCCGGCCGCATCCTGGAACACGGTCGCGTCGAGGTCGCCCGCCTGCATCGCCGCAAGCGCGTCCTGGGTGGCGTCCACGCCGCCGACGACAACCGACTTCATGTCGATGTTGGCAGCCTTCATCGCCTGGATGGCGCCGATGGCGCTTTCGTCATTGTTGGCGATCACGCCATCGAACTGCGTGCCGGTCGACAGCCAGTTGGTCATCAGGTTCTGCGCTTCCTCGCGTTTCCAGTTCGACGTCTGCTTGTCGATGATCTTGATGAAGCTGCATTCCGGAGTAGCGATCACATCGTCAATGTCCTTGGTGCGCTGCACCGCGGCCTGGTTCGACAGCTCGCCCATGATCACATAGACATTGGCCTCGGTCTTGCCGGCCTCCTTGAACAGGCGGCAGACTTCCTGGGTTTCGAGAGTGCCGGACTCAACCTCGTTCGAAGCGACGAAAGCCTGGTTATCCGGCAGCGTGTCGACGTTGACCGGCTCGCGGTTGACGTAGACCAGCGGAACCTTGGCCGCGGCGGCGGCGTCCGACATTGCCTGGGTGGCCGAGGTGTCGACCGGGTTGACGATGATCGCGTCGACACCCGAGGCGACGAAGTTCTTGATCTGGTCGAGCTGCTTGGCGACGTCGTTCTGCGCGTCCTCGACCTGCAGCTCCACGCCTTCCATGCCCTTGGCCTGCTCGATCATGCCGTTGCGCAGCACGGTGAGGAAGTTGTCGTCGAACAGCGCCATCGACACGCCGATCTTGGCGGCGAGGGCGGACGAACTCATCAGCGCCGAAAACACGACGCCCAAAAGCAGTTTTTTCATTTTATTTCTCCTCCACAGAATTGGTGTCCGGCTGCACCGATCTACCCGGAATCCCCGATCTCCCAGGGAATCTCTCCCGATTGCCATCTCCGTTCCCTGATGGCGATTTCCGCGTTGACTGGAACGCCAAGTCCTCCGCTTGAAACAGATGTTCCGGAACGAAAGAACCAAAATACCTAGTTGGTGAAATATTTATTCCATTCTGCGTGCGGGCGTCAAGGAGATTCCGAAAGCGGATGCCGGATTTTCGGATAGCGTGGAGGTTTCACGCTCAACCAGGCCCTCCCATCAGTGCCGGCAGGCTGAAACGCCGCTTCTGTGGATGACGATCTGACTGGAGATCATCCCGCCCGGTCAGGCGCGCAAATTGCGAACGCATAGAATTCTATCAGGCTTGATAGACTGTATCATTCATGGCGATTAGCCGCGCTGCTAGATATTTTCCGGCAGATAGATATCGAAAGGCAGAAAAGTCTGGCCCGGTGCATTCGCGGCGCCGGCTTCGATGGCATGCGCCATCAGATCGACAAGCTCGCGGCAAAGTGCTCCCAGCGGCGTGGCGATCACCATGGTCAGGATATTATCTGCCAGGGCCGCGCGTGAATCAGGCGTGATTTCGTTGCAGACGACCGCCGGCATCTCTCTTGGCGTCGCCTCCCTGAGCGCGGAGATCGCGCCTTCCATGCCGCCGCCGGCGACATAGCAGCCGACGAGATCCGGGTGGCGCGCCAAGAGGTCGATCATCGCATCATGCGTGATCCGGTTCGCTTCCAGATTGACCAGTGTTTCAAGCACGGTGAATTCCGGGGCGTTCTCTCGAAAGAACGAGCGAAAGCCGATCTCGCGCAATTCGTGGCCATGAAAGCGGTGGCTGCCGACGAAGAGGGCGACTTTGCCGGGCTTCGCGGCCTTCGAAATCATCCAGGCCGCGGTGCGGCCGACCTTGCGGTTGTCGAGGCCGACATAGCCCTCGCGGATGCCGGCCGCGAAGTCCGAGAGCAGCGAGAAGATCGGCAGGCCCTTGGCCTTCAGGGTCTCGACCGCTGCCGTCAGCGTCGGATGGTCCGGCCCGACCAGCGCCACCGCCCTCGATTTGACTGCCAGCTTGCGCATCCGCTCGACAATCTCGTCAGGCGCCAGCGAGTTGGCGAAGTCGATGGTCGCCACCCCACGGAACCGCTGCGATTGCGATACCGCCAGTTCGAGTTCCCGGGCAAATTCGCTGTAGAAGACATCTTCCCGCCTCAGCAGCAGGAAACCCAGCCGGTACTCCGGCAGTTCATGGCGCATCCGCTGCTTGATCAGCCCGGCGGCATGGTAGCCAATGCTGGTGGCAGCCTCATAGACGCGGCGCGCGGTTTCCTCGCGCACCGGCAAGCGGTTGTTCAGCACCCGGTCGACGGTGGCGACGCTGACCCCGGAAATGCGCGCCAGATCGGTGATGGTCGGCCGTTTTGCCATGAGATTCCTGCCTTATTACCAATATACTCTTACATCATTCTGATGGGAAATGATAGAAACTATCTTTGTGATATTGAGCCTATCATGGCTTGGCGCTATTTTACGAGATAAGCACCCTGTGGCAGGGGCACCCGTCCTGATGGACGTTGTGCCGACGGAGGCAGCCTCTATGGAAGCGACACTATCCGCAACGCCGTCCCGGCGTGATTACAGCCTGCTCGGCCGCGACGCGCAGCGCGCCGTCGAGACCGGGCTGGCGGCGGCCGAGTGGTATCACACCGACGTGCCCCGCAAGCAGATGAAGGAGCTGATGAAGCGGGAGGACGGGCCGGCGATCCGCGATACGATCATCTGGCTCGGTGCCCTGATCGTGAGCGGCGCGGGCGGCGCCTGGTTCTGGGGCACGTGGTGGTGCGTGCCGTTCTTCTTCGTCTATGGCGTCCTTTATGGATCCTCGACAGATTCACGCTGGCATGAATGCGGTCACGGCACTGCGTTCAGGACGCAGTGGATGAACGATGTGGTCTACCAGATCGCCTGCTTCATGATCATGCGCAATCCGGTGACCTGGCGCTGGAGCCATACGCGGCACCACACCGATACGATCATCGTCGGCCGCGATCCGGAGATCGCGGTGATGCGCCCGCCGGATCTGTTGCGCGTCGTGCTCAACGTCTTCGGCATTGTTGATGCCTGGCATGCCATGACCGACATGGTGCGCAATGCGGCCGGCATCATCAGCCCGGCGGAAAAGACCTTCATCCCCGAGCAGGAGCAACCGAAAGCGATCCGCATCGCCCGTATCTGGACCGCGATCTATGCCGCGACGATCGCGCTGGCGCTCGCCATGGGCTCGTTCCTGCCCTTGATGCTGATCGGGCTGCCGAGGCTCTACGGTGCCTGGCATCATATCATGACCGGCCTGCTGCAGCATGGCGGCCTCGCCGAAAATGTCATCGACCATCGCCTCAATAGCCGCACCGTCTACATGAACCCGATCAGCCGGTTCATCTACTGGAACATGAACTACCATGTGGAGCACCATATGTTCCCAATGGTGCCCTATCACGCGCTGCCGAGGCTGCATGAGCTGATCAAGCACGACCTGCCGGCCCCGACGCCGTCGATCCTGGCCGGCTATCGCGAGATGGTGCCCGCCTTCCTGCGCCAGCTGCGTAATGAAGACTATTTCCTCAAGCGCGCGCTGCCGCCGACCGCGAAGCCCTATCGCGAGGAACTCCACAACGATAACCACGCTGTCGCGGCGGCAGCGGAATGACATGCGCCCATGCTGGGCAAGCTGACCAAGCAAAAAATTCTGCCGGGAGGACCGATGAGCGACTGGGTCGAGGCCTGTGGTGCCGAAGATATCGACGAAGAGGACGTGATGCGGTTCGACCATGATGGCCGCACCTTTGCCATCTATCGCAGTCCCGACGACGAATATTTCGCGACGGACGGTCTTTGCACGCATGAGAAGGTGCATCTGGCCGACGGCCTGGTGATGGACGACATCATCGAATGCCCCAAGCACAATGGCCGGTTCAACTACAAGACCGGTGCGGCCAGGGGCGCGCCGGTCTGTGTCAATCTCAGGACCTACCCGGTGAGGGTCGACGCCGGCAAAATCCTTATTCAGATCGGGTGACGGTGATGGTGAAGGGGATGGTCATCATCGGCGCCGGTGAATGCGGCGGACGCGCTGCCTTGGCGCTGCGCGATCTCGGCTATGACGGGCCGGTGACGCTGGTCGGCGACGAGCCGCATCTGCCCTATGAACGGCCGCCGCTGTCGAAAGAGGCGATGGCCGACGATGCGCCCGAGATCAAGGCGATCGCCAGCGACGCGGTCCTGGCCGAGAGATCGATCCGGCATATCCATTCGGTTCAGGCAGTGGCGATCGATCGCGCGGCGCATGGCGTGCACCTGTCGGACGGTTCGGTCCTTCCTTACGATAGGCTTTTGCTGGCAACCGGTTCGATCCCTCGCAAGCTGCCAATGCCCGGCCTCGGCGCGCGCTGCGTGTATCTCCGGACCTTCAACGACGCGTTGGCGATCCGCGCGCATCTCAGCGCCGGAAACCGCATCGCGATTGTCGGCGGCGGCTTCATCGGCCTCGAGCTCGCCACCGCGGCGCGCAGGCTGGGCGCAACGGTCACCGTCATCGAGGCACAGCCGCGCATCCTGATGCGCGGCGTGCCGGCCGAGATCGCCAAAATCATCCACGAGGCGCATGAAGCCGAGGGCGTGAAAATCCTCTGCGGCGACGGCATCGCCGCGATCGCCGACGACGGCGCCGAGGTGCGCATCACGCTTGCCGGCGGACAGGACATCGTCGCCGATCTGGCGGTGATCGGCATCGGCGCCGTGCCTGTGACCGGACTTGCCGCGGAAGCGGGGCTGGCGATCGACAACGGCATAGCAGTCGATGCCGAGCTTCGTACGGGTGATCCGGATATCTTCGCCGCCGGCGATTGCTGCTCGTTTCCGCTTGCCGTCTACGGCGGCCGGCGCGTGCGGCTGGAAGCCTGGCGCAACGCGCAGGAGCAGGGCGCGCTTGCGGCCAGGAACATGCTGGGCGCCGGCGAGGCCCATGCGGCTGTGCCATGGTTCTGGTCGGATCAGTACGGCCTGACCTTGCAGATCGCCGGGCTGTCGGACGAGGGCAGCAAGGTCGTGCGCCGCGACCTCGACGACGGCGCCTTCATCCTGTTCCATCTGGCCGAAGACGGCAGGCTGGTCGCGGCGAGCGGCATCGGCCCGGGCAATTCGGTCGCCCGCGACATAAGACTGGCCGAGATGCTGATCGCCAGGCGGGCGAAGCCGGCGCCGGAAGCGCTCGGCTCGCAAACGGTCAAGCTGAAGTCGCTGCTGGCGGCATGAACCGGCGCGGGCTGCGGGACCATTTGAAAGAAACTGGCCGAATGCTTGTCGTTCTAGATTAGTGGGGGAAGCCTGACGCTTGGTACTCGCTTGGCGGAGACGACCCTAAGCGGAAGCTCGTGCGCCCTCGGCCGAATTCATGACGCCGAACGGATGTTGTCATGGCTTATCCGCCCTTGGTCCAATCTCATGGCAATCGAGGTGTTTTCGGCCGGATCGAGTGCGTGGAACCGCTTGCTTTCGGTGCCGCTGCCTCCTGCAGCTCGCGCCGAAATTCATCGCGTTTCTCATGGATCGAAGCGATGACCGGTCCTGCCGCCTGCCCCAATCCGATCAGCGCCGCTTCCGACAGCTGCAGGCTGGCCTCGATCGTTTCAGGCACGGCGTCGGTCACGCCGATCGCATAGAGGTGGCGCGCGTGGCCAGCATCGCGGGCGCGCGAGATGATGACGATGTCCGTTCTCAGCGCACGTACCTGTCTTACGATTTCGTCGATATCGGTCTGTCCGGCAACCGTTACGATGACGGCTTTGGCGTCCATGAGACCGCAGATCTTCAGGAATTCCGGCTCGGTTGCGTTGCCATAATAGACCTCTCGCCTGCTTCGCCGGTATGCCGGGACCGCGGCTGCGTCATTGTCCACTGCGATATAGCGATAGCCGTGCCGATCCAGCAGCGAGCAGACGACCTGCCCAACCCGGCCATGGCCTATGACGATTGCATGTCCGGCGACGCCGCTTGGTGCGACGGTGAGCTCCGGGTCGAGCGCCCTGGGCTCCTGGAACCTCGGCGTCAGTCGCCGCGCGACCAGACTCAGCGCCGGAATGAGCGTCATCGTGATCGATGTCACCGTCAAGGTGAAGCTCGAGACGTTGGAACTGATAATTCCGAGCGTGGTCGCCATGCCAATGCCAACGAATGCGAATTCGCCGCCTGGACCAAGGAGCAGGCCTGTTTCGATCGCTGCAGGCCAGGACAAGCGAAAGATCCGGGCGAGGCCGGTGAGCAGGAGGACCTTGAGGCCGATGAGGCCGACGACAGAGGCAAGAAGCCAGAATGGCTCGCGAGCAAGCTCGCGGACGTCGATATTCATGCCGACGGTAAAAAAGAACACACCAAGCAGCAGCCCCTTGAAAGGACCGGCGGCTGTTTCGATCGCCTTGCGAAATTCGGTCTCGGCGAGCAGCAGCCCCGCGATGAACGCTCCCAGCGCCATGGACAGCCCGGCCAGCGCGGCCACGACCCCGGTACCGACAATCACAAACAACGTCGCGGCCACAAACAATTCAATGGTTCCGGCGGAGGCGACCAATCGGAACAGAGGCCGTAGAAACAGGCGCCCGACGATAGCGATCGCCGCAACGGCAAGCGTAGCATTCAAGAGGGTGAACGCGAGATTGGCGGTGACGGAGCTGCTCGCGTCGCCACCCAGAATGGAGACAAAGAGCAGGATCGGAATCACAGCTAGGTCTTGCGCCAGGAGCACTGCAAAACTGGCTCGGCCGGCAGCCGTGGCAAGCCGGCCCTGGTGGGAAAGCACCTCGATAACAATGGCGGTCGAGGACAAGGCAAGGCAGGCGCCGAGGATGATCGATACAGTCGGAGAGTTGCCGGCCAGAACTGCGATGCCGCCGATCACAGCGGCGGAAAGGATTATCTGCAAGCTCCCAAGTCCGAACGCCAGGCGGCGCATGGTTTTCAAACGTTCGTAGGATAGCTCCATGCCGACAACAAAGAGCAAGAACACCACGCCGAGTTCGGCGATACCGGCAACGTTTTTGGCATCGACGACGGTGACCCAGTACAAGAACGGAAATGCGTTGATGAGCGAGCCCAAGCCCAGTGGCCCAAGGAGGGCCCCAGCCGCCATGTATCCGATCACGGTGCTGAAACCAAAACGCCGCATCAACGGAACAACTATGCCCGCCGTCCCGAGTACGACAAGCGCATCGCTATAGGAATCGATATTGATCGGCGCTGCCACTCATCCCTCTGGGTCTGGCTCGATGCACAATTTCCGTACTGGAATACATAGTGTGTGCATAGCCAACAGCTGACCAAGTCGTACGATGAATTCAATCCTACGCTGCGCCGGGATCGTCAGGCACGAAGCGTCGGATTTCACCGCTAGAACAGCGCCTTCAGCTCCGGCAGTTTGTCGTTGACCAGCCAGCCATAGTAATTTTCCTCCGGCAGCTTCTCCGGTTCGCCCGCGGCGCGGCGTCTGTCGTTTTCGGCCTTCAGCGCATGGGCGCGCTGTTCCGGATTGCCGACATTGTAGAGCGTCGATGTGATCCCGGGATTGCCCGATATGTCGAAGCCGGCAATGTCCTTGTAGGCATCGATCGATTTGCGGAGCGCCGCCGCGACATAGGACAAAGTGAGGTCGGGATCCATGATGGTCTTGTAGACCGCGTTCGGATCGCCGACGTCGAGCTTCGGCAGGCCGGAAACCTCGTTCACAAGATCGCTCATCTGCAAGGCGGTCAGCGGATTGAGCTGGCCGAGGCCGAAGGTCTGGCCGGCATAATAGGGCTGGAAGAAGGTGGCGCCGAAGCGGTCGTCGGGAAAGCTCTCCCCGTCGACGTTCTTGCCGCGAAAGGACTGGTTCCACACCTGCTCGCGGCACGCCCAGAGCGCGTAGCTGTCCGATTTGCCGGCGCATTTCTGGAATTGCGGCCGCTGCACGAAATCGGTGATGTCCTCGCCGTCATAGGCGAAGGACAGCTTGCTCGACAGATAGGAGATCGCCTTGACGTAATAGGTCTGCAGCCGGTCGTAGGCATCGACATTGTAGGTGTGCTCGCCGACGATGGCGCCGACGATATGCATCGGGTCGATGCCATAGGTCGCCGCTGCTTGTTCGATCTTGCCGCGAAGATCGGCGTCGTTCTGCAGCAGCGCATAGACCTTGCGGTATTTCGCCTGGAAGGTGGTGTTGGTGGCCTGGGTGCGCCGGCTCGAGGCGCCCGGTATGTTGGGCTGCTCGGCATTGCGGTTGCCTGGCGGCACCATCGTCGCCGCTTGCGCGGCGACCATGGCTGTCGCCAGCGTCAGCCCGAGAATGACGAGGATCAGTTTTTTCATGCGCCGCCGCCTATAACAGCGCATGACCCCCGGAATCAATTTTCGGGGGTCATGCGCGGAATCAATTGCCACGGCGTCCTTTGCACATCCAAAGGCTGCGCGGTGCCGTAGTTGCCGGGCAAACTAGGTAAAGCTCCAGGTCGAGTCGAGAGCCCCTTCGCCTGCCGAGACAAAAGGTGGCCATATGCTTCCATTTGGCCACACGTTGCAGAATCTCCGGGCGGGATCTCCGCCCGCCCTGCACCGAAATTGCCCGGCGCCGTCGTCTTACAGGATGAAACGCGACAAATCCGTGTTTCTGGACAGGTCGCCGACATGCTTCTCCACATAGGCAGCGTCGACCGTCACCGACGTGCCGTGGCGGTCCGGCGCGTCATAGGAGATCTCGTCCAGCACCCGCTCCATCACCGTCTGCAGCCGCCTGGCGCCGATGTTCTCGACGCTGGCGTTGAGATCGACGGCGATGCCGGCCAGCGAATCGATGGCGTCGTCGGTGAAGACGAGATCGACGCCCTCTGTCTTCATCAGAGCGATGTACTGTTTGATCAGGCTGGCCTCGGTCTCGGTCAGGATGCGGACGAAATCGTCCTTCTCCAGCGCACGCAGCTCGACGCGGATCGGCAGACGGCCCTGCAGTTCGGGCAGCAGGTCGGACGGCTTGGCAACGTGGAACGCACCCGATGCGATGAACAGGATGTGGTCCGTCTTCACCGGTCCGTATTTGGTCGCGACCGTGGTGCCCTCGACCAGCGGCAGCAGGTCGCGCTGCACGCCTTCGCGGGAAACGCCGGCGCCCATGCCACCCTCGCGCGAGGCGATCTTGTCGATCTCGTCGAGGAAGACGATGCCGTCGTTTTCGGTCGATTCGAGCGCCCTGCGCACCACCTCGTCCTGGTCGAGCAGCTTGTCGGACTCGTCGCCGACCAGCAGCGCGTAGGATTCCTTCACCGTGGTCTTGCGCGTCTTGGTCTTCTGGCCGCCCATCGCTTTCGACAGCATGTCGTTGATGTTCAGCACGCCGATGTTGGCGCCCGGCATGCCGGGGATCTCGAAGCCGGGCATGCCGCCGGTGCCGGTGTCGCTCACTTCGATCTCGATTTCCTTGTCGTCGAGCTCGCCGTCGCGCAGCTTCTTGCGGAAACTGTCGCGCGTGGCCGGGCTCGCCGTCTTGCCGACGAGCGCTTCCAGCACACGTTCCTCGGCATTGATATGGGCCCGCGCCTTGACATCCTCGCGCATCTTTTCGCGCACCAGCCCGATGGCGATCTCGACCAGGTCGCGGATGATCTGCTCGACGTCGCGGCCGACATAGCCGACCTCGGTGAACTTGGTCGCCTCGACCTTGACGAACGGCGCACCGGCAAGGCGTGCCAGGCGGCGCGAGATCTCGGTCTTGCCGACGCCGGTCGGGCCGATCATCAGGATGTTCTTCGGCATCACCTCCTCGCGCATCTGGCCTTCGAGCTGCTGGCGGCGCCAGCGGTTGCGCAAGGCGATGGCCACGGCGCGCTTGGCATCCTTCTGGCCGATGATGAAGCGATCGAGTTCCGAAACGATTTCGCGGGGCGAGAATGTGCTCATATCACTAAATTCCACTTTGCCACTGCCGGATGGACTCGAACGGATGCAGCAGCATGATCACGTTGAGCGTCAGATTGTCCCTGATGATGTAGCCGACACCGAATTCGAAGATGAGGGCGAGGGTCACGATCACCCATATAGGAAGCTTGCGCGCCATCACAAATCCCAGCACCATCGCCAGCGTGTCCGCCACCGAATTGATGATGCTGTCGCCGTAGTAATCCAGGGAAATTGTGCCGGCGCGATAGCGCTCGATGATCAAAGGGCTGTTCTCGAGAAGCTCCCAGCCACCCTCTATGACAACCGCGAATGCTAGCCTGAGCCCGATCGGCGAGCGTGGGAACAGAAACCACGCCAGCGCATAGAACAGGAAGCCGTGGATGATGTGCGAGAATGTGTACCAGTCGGAGATATGCTGGGAATTTTCCGAGCTCTGCACGATGCCGTGCCATAGCTTGACATAGCCGCAGGTGCAGATCGGGGTTCGTCCCATGGCGTAGAGGGCCACGGCTTGTAAGATGACCAGGCCGAGGACGAGCAGAAGCCCCATCCGCCAGCTGTCTTCATAGGCCGAGACGGTCTTGTCGGCGCCGGTTGTGCTCATGCTGTTACTGCCCCTCTTCGATGTCGTCCTCTTCGGCATCGCCCTCTCTGGCATCGCCCTCTTTGGCATCGCCCTCTTTGGCATCGCCCTCTTTGGCATCGATTGCCATCAGCACGGCGTCGCCATATTCCGACTGCCTGCGACCGATAGCCCGGAAACCGGCCTTTTCATAGGCGCGGATGGCTCGTCCGTTTGCCGGATCCGGATCGATGATGACGCGCGGCGCCCCTTCCTCGAACAGCTGCTCCACGAACTGCCGGACAATTGCCGATCCGTGGCCGCGTCCCACAAGCTCAGGCCTGCCGATCGACAGATCGATACCGAGCGTGCCGAACGGCTGGTCGCTATAGGGATGACCGTCCTCAAGATGCGGGTCGTAGCTCTGCATGTAGCCGATCGGCTCGCCGTCGAGCTCGACGATCAGCGGTTCGACGGAAATGCTGTCGATGTGCTCGCGGATTTGCGCGATCTCGCTCTCGGGATCATCCCACCACTCCGCGACATGCGGCTCGGCCAGCCATGCCGCGATCATCGGCAGGTCCGCCTCCGTCACCGGCCGAAAATCATACAGCACGGCTGGGTCAGCCGGCATCGAGCGTTTCGATGACGAAGTTGTTGTTGGTGTAGACGCAAATGTCGGAGGCGATCTGCATCGCCTTGCGGGCGATCTCCTCGGCATCCTTGTCGGAATCCATCAAGGCGCGCGCCGCGGCCAGCGCGTAGTTGCCGCCCGAACCGATCGCCATGACGCCATGTTCGGGTTCGAGCACGTCGCCGGTGCCGGTCAGCGCCAGCGAGACCGACTTGTCGGCAACCAGCATCATCGCTTCCAGCCGGCGCAGATAGCGGTCGGTGCGCCAGTCCTTGGCGAGCTCGACGCAGGCCCGCGTCAATTGATCCGGATATTGTTCGAGCTTGGCTTCCAGCCGCTCCAGAAGGGTGAAGGCATCGGCGGTGGCGCCGGCGAAACCGGCGATGACGCTGCCGCCCTTGCCGATGCGGCGAACCTTCCTGGCGTTGCCTTTCATGATGGTCTGGCCGAGACTGACCTGGCCGTCGCCGGCGATCACCACCTTGCTGCCCTTGCGCACCGTCACGATGGTCGTGGCGTGCATGGTCAGTTCATCAGACATTTTGTGCTCCGATCAGCACCGATCCCGAAGGCGATTGGCGCGTTACGAGTGGACTTGATCGGCCATATGTATGCATAGGTCCGATGATTGCAAACCGGTCATCCGCCGGGCTCGATACCGCTTGGCATGGCAACTGGCAATCGCCGGATCATGCTGCTAGAAGGCTCTCGTTTTCAAGCACATGAACGCTTGGAGTGAACTCTGGACAAGGATGAGGTCATGCCGCCCCGTTCCGCCGAAGCAAGCCGCAAGACCAGGGAAACCGATATCTCCGTATCGGTCCAGGTCGACGGCTCGGGAAAATCCGATATTACGACGGGCGTCGGCTTCTTCGACCATATGCTGGACCAGCTTTCGCGCCATTCGCTGATCGACATGACGGTCAAGGCCAAGGGCGATCTGCACATAGACGACCACCACACCGTCGAGGACACCGGCATCGCGCTCGGCCAGGCGCTGGCCAAGGCGCTGGGCGAGCGGCGCGGCATCATGCGCTATGCCTCGGTCGACCTCGCCATGGACGAGACGCTGACACGCGCGGCGATCGACGTCTCCGGCCGCCCCTTCCTCGTCTGGAACGTTGGGTTCTCGTCGCCGAAGATCGGCACGTTCGACACCGAACTGGTGCGCGAATTCTTCCAGGCCTTGGCGCAGAATGCCGGCATCACATTGCATGTCACCAACCACTACGGCGCCAACAATCACCACATCGCCGAGACCTGCTTCAAGGCTGTGGCCCGCGCGCTGCGCTTCGCGCTTGAAAGCGACCCGCGCCAGCCGGACGCGGTTCCTTCCACCAAGGGATCTCTGAAGGGATAGCCTGATGGCCATCTACGTCGTGATGGAACCGCCGGGCCACGGCGAAAAGCCTGACACAACGACCTTTGTCCGTGATGGGTTTTCCTGGCTCGGCTTCCTGGTGCCGCCGCTGTGGCTGCTCTGGCACCGGTTGTGGGTCGAGGCAGCACTGGCCTTTGTCGCCATGGCGGTTCTTTCGGTGCTTGCCGAAAGACTGAACCTTGGGCTGGCCGGCTCGCTTTTGTCGCTGCTGGTATCGCTCTATGTCGGGCTGGAAGGGCAGGCCTTGCGGATTGCCGCACTGCGCCGCCGTGGCTGGCATGAATGGGGCGTCGTCGAGGCCGACAGGCTCGACGACGCCGATACGCGCTACATGCTTGAAGCCGAAGCGCACCCGGATGAGCAAGCGCCCGCGCAACGCATCGTTCCGGACGCAGCCCTTGCCCGGCCGTCGCAGACGGGCATGGCGCTGGGGCTGACCCATACGCCGGGGAGGCCCTGACATGCGGGTCGCGATCATCGACTATGGTTCGGGCAACCTGCGCTCGGCCACCAAGGCCTTCGAGCGCGCCGCGCATGAAGCCGGCATCGCCGCCGCCATCGACCTGACCGCCGATGCCGAGCGTGTCAGGACCGCCGACCGCATCGTCCTGCCCGGCGTCGGCGCCTATGCCGATTGCGCGGCCGGGCTGCGCGCCGTGGCGGGCATGTGGGAAGCGGTGGAGGAGGTCGCGATCGTCAAGCGGCGGCCGTTCCTCGGAATCTGCGTCGGCATGCAGCTGATGTCGGAGCGGGGCCTGGAGAAGACCGTCACAAAAGGCTTTGGCTGGATCGCCGGCGACGTCAAGGAGATCGCCCCGGCCGATCCCGCGCTGAAGATCCCGCAGATAGGCTGGAACACGATCGAGCTCATCCGCAAGCATCCGCTGTTCTCAGGCATTCCGACCGGTGCCAAGGGGTTGCATGCCTATTTCGTCCACTCCTACCATCTCGACGCGCAGAAGCCGGACGAGGTGCTGGCGATTGCCGACTATGGCGGTCCGGTGACGGCCGCCGTCGCCCGCGACAATCTCGTCGGTACGCAGTTCCATCCCGAAAAAAGCCAGGCGCTTGGCCTGGCGTTGATCACCAATTTCCTGCGCTGGAAGCCTTAAGGTTTCAAAAGGGGAAAAAATCATGAGCAAGAAAGGCTACTGGATGGCGATGGTCGATGTGACCGACCCTGAGGTCTACAAGCAATATATCGAGGCGAACGCTGCGGCCTTTGCGAAATATGGCGCGAAGTTTCCCGTTCGGGCCGGGCGTTACGCGAACCCGGAAGGGCCGACGGGCAATCGCCATGTCCTGGTGGAGTTCGAGACCTACGACAAGGCGATAGAATGCTACGAATCGCCTGAATATCAAGCGGCCTTGAAGTACAGGCTTGCCGCCTCGACCGGTCACTTCGTCATTGTCGAAGGCGCTTGAACGGTGATCCTGTTCCCGGCCATCGACCTCAAGGACGGCAAGTGCGTGCGCCTGAAACACGGCGACATGGCGACCGCGACGATCTACAATGACGATCCCGCCGCGCAAGCCGGAGCCTTCGAAGAACAGGGCTTCAAGTGGCTGCATGTCGTCGACCTCAACGGTGCGTTCAAGGGCCAGAGCGTCAACAGCGCGGCGGTCGGCGCGATCCTCAAGGCGACGACGAACCCGGTGCAGCTTGGCGGTGGCATCCGCACGCTGGCGCAGATCGAGGACTGGCTCGACCGTGGGTTGGCCCGCGTCATTCTCGGTACGGTGGCCGTGCGCGATCCCGATCTGGTCAGGCAGGCCTGCGCGGCATTCCCGGGCAGGATCGCCGTCGGCATCGACGCCAAGGGCGGCAAGGTGGCGGTCGAGGGCTGGGCCGAGGCCTCGAGCCTCGGCGTCATCGAACTGGCGAAGAAGTTCGAGGGCGCCGGCGTCGCCGCCATCATCTACACCGACATAGACCGTGACGGCGTGTTGACCGGCATCAACTGGGACGCGACGATCAGTCTCGCCGAGGCCGTATCGATCCCGGTCATCGCCTCTGGCGGCCTGGCCTCGATCGCCGACATCGTACGCATGACCATGCCCGATGCGCGAAAACTCGAAGGCGCCATCTCCGGCCGCGCGCTTTATGACGGGCGTATCGATCCGGCTGAGGCGTTGGCGATATTGGCGGCGGGATCGGAGAAGGCGAGGGCGCGATGAAACTCTCCATCATCCTCGCACCCTATGACAGCGGCCTTTACCATGCCGGCTTTGGCCAGGGTCCCGATGCCATCATTGCCGGCGGCCTTGTCGATGAACTTGCCTTGCGTGGCCACGATGTCGTCGTCGAGGACATCGGCGAGGTCGGCGATGCCCAGAAACGCGAAATCGCGACGGGCTTCGCTGTTTGCAGGGCGGTCGCGGCGAAGGTCGATCTGGCCCGCGACGATGAGCGGTTTCCCATTGTGCTCACCGGAAATTGCCTGACCGCTGCCGGTGCGGTGGCTGGCGATGCCGCGGATTCGATCATCTGGATCGATCAGCATGGCGATCTCAACACGCCCGAGACGTCCGCCTACGGCTTCCTCGACGGCATGGCGCTGGCGACGACACTGGGGCTCTGCTGGCGCCCGATGACGTCGGCGATCCCCGGCTTCCAGGCGATAGACCCGTCACGATGCATGCTGGTCGATGCGCGCGATCTCGACCCCGACGAAAAGCGCCTGCTGGACACATTGCCGATTATTCGCACCCGATGTTCCGATGCGCCGGACGCTGTCGGAAAGCTGAAGGCGGCCGGCGCGGTTCGTGCCCATCTGCATCTGGACCTGGACGTTCTCGATCCGGACGTGCTGCAGGTGAATCGCTACACGAAATCAGGCGGTCCAAATCCGGATCAGCTGCGGCAACTGGTTTGCGGGCTGGCCAGGTCGATCCCGATTGCCGGCGTCACCCTGTCCGCCTACGATCCGGCATTTGACGCCAAGGGTGAGGTTCCGCCTGTCGTCGGGCAATTGCTTGGCGATCTTCTTGCAGCGATCGAGAGAACCTGATGCTCAAAGCCCGCGTCATCCCCTGTCTCGACGTCAAGAACGGCCGCGTCGTCAAGGGCGTCAACTTCGTCGACCTGGTCGATGCCGGCGATCCGGTCGAGGCGGCAAAGGCCTACGACGCCGCCGGCGCCGACGAGCTGTGCTTTCTCGACATCACCGCTTCGTCCGAAAATCGCGAGACCATCTTCGACATCGTCGCCCGCACCGCCGAACAATGCTTCATGCCGCTGACCGTCGGCGGCGGCGTGCGTCAGGTCGCCGACATAAGAAAGCTGCTTCTGGCCGGCGCCGACAAGGTGTCGATCAACACGGCGGCGGTGAAAAATCCCGATTTCGTCGCCGAGGCGGCCGACAAGTTCGGCAACCAGTGCATCGTCGTCGCCATCGACGCCAAGAAAGTGTCGGGCGAAGGCGAGGCCGACCGCTGGGAGATTTTCACCCATGGCGGCCGCGAGAAGACCGGCATCGACGCTGTCGAGTTCGCTCGGCGGATGGTCGATCGCGGCGCCGGCGAGATCCTGCTGACGTCGATGGATCGCGACGGCACCAAGGCCGGCTACGACATTGCGCTGACCCGTGCTGTCGCCGACGCCGTGCGTGCGCCGGTCATCGCCTCTGGCGGCGTCGGCACGCTCGATCACATGGTCGAGGGCATTCGCGACGGCCATGCGGGCGCGGTGCTGGCGGCGTCGATCTTCCATTTCGGCACGTACAGCATTGCCGACGCCAAGGCGCATATGGCCCGCGCCGGCCTGCCGATGCGGCTGGACTCACTAGGCGATCGGCTCTAAACGGCGCCATGGCTGAGTTTTCGCTCTCCGATCTGGAGACAATCATCAGGGAACGCGCGCATTCCGGCGATCCGGATTCGTGGACGGCAAAGCTGTTCGCGCGCGGCATGGACAAGGCGGCGCAGAAGCTCGGCGAAGAGGCGGTCGAAACGGTGATCGCGGCCGTTGGGGGTGACAGACAAGCCCTCGTTTCGGAAAGCGCCGATCTCCTCTATCATTGGCTCGTCGTTCTGGGTGTCGCCGGCATTCCGCTTGCCGATGTCCTGGCCGAACTCGAACGCCGCACCGGTCGTTCGGGCATCGCCGAAAAGGCGTCTCGGCAGGACCGGGGCTGACCGCTGCGGAGGGCAGAAAACTCGATGGACCAGCTCGCCCCTACCGAGAAATATTCGCCCTTTCGTTTTTTCTCGGCGGAGCAATGGTCGCAATTCCGCGCCGACACGCCAATGACGCTCGGCGAGGACGAGATCCGTCGCCTGCGTTCGCTCAACGATCCGGTCGACCTCGAGGAGGTCAAGCGCATCTATCTTTCGCTGTCGCGGCTTTTGTCGGCCCATGTCGAGGCGAGCCAGCTTCTGTTCAGACAGCGCCAGGCGTTCTTCAACGCGGTGGATATCGTCAAAACGCCCTTCATCATCGGCATTGCCGGCTCTGTCGCGGTCGGCAAATCGACCACGGCGCGCGTGCTCAAGGAATTGCTGGCGCGCTGGCCGTCGAGCCCCAAGGTCGATCTGATCACCACCGACGGCTTCCTGCTTCCCAACGAGATCCTGCGCCGCAACAATCTGATGGAGCGCAAGGGCTTTCCCGACAGCTACGATGTCGGCGCATTGCTGCGGTTCCTGTCGGGCATCAAGTCGGCGCAGCGCAATGTCCGCGCGCCGGTCTATTCGCACCTGACCTACGACGTCGTTCCCGGCGAGTTCCAGACCATCGACCGGCCGGATATATTGATCTTCGAGGGCATCAACGTCCTACAGCCGGGCAAGCTGCCGAAGGACGGCAAGATCGTGCCTTTCCTGTCGGATTTCTTCGATTTCGCGATCTATATCGATGCTGAAGAGGAGCTGATCCATCATTGGTACATCGCCCGCTTCATGCGGCTGCGCGAAACCGCCTTCCGCGATCCGGACTCCTTCTTCCACCGCTATTCGCAACTTTCGCAAGATGCGGCCCGCGCCATTGCCGAAGGCCTGTGGGCCAACATCAACCTGAAGAATTTGCGCGAGAACATCCTGCCGACGCGGGCGCGGGCGGATCTCATCCTGCGCAAGGGCGCCAACCATCTGGTCGAGGAAGTGGCGCTCAGGAAGCTGTAACAGGATAGAGCGGCGTTTCGACTTGAAACTCCGCTGCTCTAGCCAGGATAGGTCACCCGCCGCAGCGTCAGATTGATCCGTCCGCCATTCCTGAGCAACGCCGAGGTCGACGGATAGATGCGGTCGACACCGTGGAAACAGAGGCGGCCTTCGCCACCGAGCACAACGACGTCGCCGCTTTTCAGCCTGAACGATTTGGTGCCGCCTTCGCGCGTGCTCTGGCCGACCCTGAACAGGCAATCGTCGCCCAGTGAAACCGAGACGACCGGCGCGGAGAAGTCGATCTCGTCGCGGTCTTGATGAAGGCCCATCTTCGCGTCCGGCGAATAGAAATTGACCAGGCAGGCCTCCGGCGGATGTTGATAGGCGGACACGTCCCGCCACAGCTCCAGCAACGCGTCGGGGATCGGCGGCCATGGCATCCCGGTCACCGGGTGCGTCGGCTGGTAGCGATAGCCGTGCTCCTTGTCGGTGACCCAGCCGAGCGAGCCGCAATTGGTCATGCGTACGCTCATCTCCTTGCCGGTGCGCGGCATGGCCGGCACGAACAGGGGAGCCTCCCGTACGACCCGCCTCACATCTTCGACCAGCGCTTCCTGCATGGCGCGCGACAGATAGCCGGGCATGTGGCGGACGCCTTTGGGCAGAACGAGCATCAGATTGGTCGCTTCATCCTCATCTGGCAAGAATGCCACCATCAAATGAAAACGGCGACCCGAAAGCCGCCGTTGTCGATTGACCCTCCCGATCTAGTCAGGCTTGATCGAGATCCGGTATGCGCAGGACCTGCCCCGGATAGATCTTATCCGGGTGGGTCAGCATCGGCTTGTTGGCTTCGAAGATGATCGAGTTCTTCGCGCCCTTGCCCTTGCCATAGCTCTTTTCGGCGATCTTCCAGAGGTTGTCGCCTTTCTGGACCGTATAAAAGGTCGGTTCCTTGGCCGCGGTTGCGGGCGTGCCGGATTCAGGCGCGGCGACCTGCAATTCGTCCGCCTGCACCTTGGACACGCCGAGCGTGTTGCCGACGGCGATGACCGCTTTTTCGAAGATCGATTGATCCTTGACCACGCCTTTCAGGACAGCCGTATCGCCCTTGACCACGACTTCCACATTGTCGGTGCCGAGCGCGTGCGAATCGAGCTCCTTCTTGAGCGTATCGGCGGTCGGCTCCGGCTCGTCGTCGCCGAAGCCGAGCTTCTTGCCGACGCCCTTGACGAAATCAAACATGCCCATGTGCGGTCTCCTTGCTGTGGCGAATACCGAACTTGCCACCTGCAACCCTGAATTGGAAGCCGCTTCGTTGTGTTGACGACCTAATCGTCGTTCACCCGGCCGCGCAGTTTCTTGATGGTGCCGCGCCCGGCCTTGGTCTTCAGCCGCCTTTCGACCGCGCCTTTCGACGGCCTCGTCTTCTTGCGCGGCGGTGGCGGTGGTTCGGCGGCCCTGGCGACCAGTTCCGCAAGCCGCGCCCGGGCGTCCGCCCGGTTCTGCTCTTGTGTGCGGAAGCGTCCGGCCTCTATGACGATGACGCCGTCCTTGGTGGCGCGCTGGCCGGCCAGCTTTATGGTTCGCTCGCGGACGCGCTCCGACAGGCCCGCTGCATTGGCGGCATCGAAGCGCAGCTGCACCGCCGTCGCCACCTTGTTGACGTTCTGGCCGCCCGGGCCGGACGAGCGGATGAAGTCCTCGTGCAGGTCATCCGGATGGATCACCGCATCGTCGGCAATGATGATCTTGTCGTCGGCATTCATGCCGCAGTCATGGCGCGGCGGATGAAAAAAGAAAAGGCCCGATCCCCAGGTCGGGCCTTCCCGATCCCGGTCCGGGCCTTGAGGTGCTGCATATCCAGCCGGCGATTATTCCGCTGCTTCGCGCATGCGCGGCGCGGCGCCGAGCACAATGGCGTCGACATGAGGCTCGAATTTCTCGAAGTTGACGGCGAACATGCCGACCAGCCTCGCCGCCTGCAGGTCATAGGCTGATGTGTCGGCCCATGTCGATCTCGGATCGAGAATGGCACGATCGACGCCCGCAACCGCCACCGGCACATCGAAACCGAAATTGGCGTCGGTTCGGAAATCGGCCCCTTTCAGCGAGCCGTCGAGTGCGGCGGCAAGCAGCGCCCGAGTCGCCTTGATCGGCATCCGCTTTCCGGTGCCGTAGGCGCCGCCGGTCCAGCCGGTGTTGACCAGCCAGCAATCGACGCCGTGATGGGCGATCAACTCGCGCAGCAGATTGCCGTATTCCGACGGATGGCGCGGCATGAACGGTGCGCCGAAACAGGTCGAAAACGTCGCTTCGGGGTCGGTGACGCCCTTTTCGGTCCCTGCCACCTTGGCGGTGTAGCCGGAGAGGAAATGATACATCGCCTGCGCCGGGGTCAGCCGTGCGATCGGCGGCATCACGCCGAATGCGTCGGCGGTCAGCATGATGATGTTCTTCGGATGACCGGCGCGGCCCGTCTTGCTGGCGTTGGGGATGAAGTGAAGCGGATAGGCGCAGCGCGTGTTTTCGGTGAGGCTGCCGTCGTCGAAATCCGGCACCTGGGCCGCGTTGAGCACCACATTCTCCAGCACCGTGCCGAAGCGCCGGGTGGTGGCGAAGATCTCGGGCTCGGCTTCGGCCGAAAGCTTTATCGTCTTGGCATAGCAGCCGCCTTCGAAATTGAAGATGCCGTGCGGACCCCAGCCGTGCTCGTCGTCGCCGACCAGCGTGCGCGACGGATCGGCCGACAGCGTCGTCTTGCCGGTTCCCGAGAGGCCGAAGAAGATGGCTGCGTCTCCATCAGCGCCTTCATTGGCCGAGCAATGCATCGGCATCACGCCCCTCGCCGGCAACAGATAGTTGAGCATGGTGAACACCGACTTCTTCATTTCGCCGGCATAGGAGGTGCCACCGATCAGCACGATCATGCGCGAGAGGTCGACGGCGATCACCGTTTCGGTGCGGGTGCCGTGGCGGGCGGGATCGGCGCGGAACGACGGCAGGTCGATGATCGTCATGTCGGGCACGAAATGCTCAAGCTCGGCGGCTTCCGGACGAATGAGCAGATTGCGGATGAACAAGGAGTGCCAGGCAAGCTCCGTGACGACCCTGGTCGGCAGCTTCAGGTCCGCGTCGGCGCCGCCGACGAGATCCTGCACATAAAGATCCTTGTCCGCCGCATGGGCGCGAAAATCGGCGAGCAGCGTGTCAAACTGGGCCGGCGAAATCGCCTTGTTGTTATCCCACCACACATGCGGCCCGGTGGTCTCGTCGCGCACGACGAATTTATCCTTGGGCGAGCGGCCGGTGTGCTGCCCGGTCTCGGCAACGAGCGCGCCATGTGCGGTGAGCCGGGCCTCGCCGCGGCGGATCGCTTCCTCGTAAAGACGGGCTACGCCGAAATTATAGCGCACCGCGCCCGTGGTCTTCAGGCCGATTCGATCGATCGCCCATGTGGGATTGCGTTTGCCGGCTTCCGACATGAGGGTTCCTTCTTCGTTTTGCAGCATCCTGGCCGGCGAACTTCCGGAGCCCCCATGAAGGAGACTATAAGGGTCAGAACCAGAAAAACCAAATGATATCAAATCATTAATCGATTTAAATATTTTGAAAGTTGTTTAAATCGTTTATATATGCAAAAAGTCAGGCGGTTGCCCAAAGGATTGGCGGTCTTTATCAGTCCAATCCATGTCGAGGTGAGATTGTGGCCGCCGGCATGCCGCTCAAGATAGCGGACGGAGCCTGTGCCACATTTTGTACCTAATTTGTCCTGCAAAAGCCCCTTCTCGACCAAAGAAGGGACAGATCAATGAGGGAGCCGCTTGAAATGGCAACAATCGCGCTTGTCGATGACGATCGCAACATTCTGACTTCGGTGTCGATCGCCCTCGAGTCGGAGGGGTACCGCGTCGAAACCTACACGGATGGGGCGTCGGCGCTGGAAGGCCTGACGGCCCGCCCCCCGAATCTCGCCATCCTCGACATCAAGATGCCGCGCATGGACGGCATGGAGCTCCTGCGCCGGATGCGTCAGAAATCCGACCTGCCGGTGATCTTCCTGACGTCCAAGGATGACGAGATCGATGAGCTTTTCGGCCTCAAGATGGGCGCCGACGACTTCATCCGCAAACCCTTCTCGCAGCGTCTTCTGGTCGAGCGGGTTCGCGCCGTGCTGCGTCGTGCCAGCGCCCGCGAGGCGTCGGCCAAGACGCCCAACCAGCAGGCCCGTTCGCTCGAGCGCGGCCAGCTTGTCATGGACCAGGAGCGCCATACCTGCACCTGGAAAGGCGAGCCGGTGACGCTTACCGTCACCGAGTTCCTGATCCTGCATTCGCTGGCCCAGCGTCCCGGCGTGGTAAAAAGCCGTGATGCGCTGATGGATTCGGCCTATGATGAGCAGGTCTATGTCGATGACCGCACCATCGACAGTCACATCAAGCGGCTTCGTAAGAAGTTCAAGGCCGTCGATGATGACTTTGAGATGATCGAAACCCTTTACGGAGTCGGATACCGGTTCCGCGAAGCGTGAATAGGCAGTAGGCAGTAGGCAGTAGGCAGTAGGCAGTAGGCAGTAGGGAATAGTCGGTAGTCAGTTGAATGGTGCGAACGGCCACTCATGCATCGCCGCGATCTCTGCCAACCTTTCTCTATTCCCTACTCACTACTCACTACTCACTAATTACTAAGCAGGGGCTGCTATTCGATGGCAGTGGACGTAGAGCGAGTGAGACGGACGGGCGCCCGGCGCCCGTCTCGGATTCTGCCCGCATTCCTGTCGAGAATCACGGTGCCGATGCGCCGCTTTCTCGGCCACCATATCTTTTCCAGCCTGACGCGGCGCATTCTCTTCCTCAACCTCGCCGGCCTAGCCGTCCTGGTCACAGGCATTCTCTACCTCAACACGTTTCGCGACGGGTTGATCGATGCCCGCGTCGAGAGCCTGATGACCCAGGGCGAGATCATCGCCGGCGCGATCGCGGCGTCGGCGACGGTCGAGACCGATTCGATCAGGATCGATCCGGAAAAACTGCTTGAAATGCAGGCCGGCGAAAGCCTGGGTCCCGGCTCCGACCAGCTCGACAATCTGGATTTCCCGATCAATCCGGAGCGCGTCGCGCCGGTGCTCCGGCGGTTGATTTCGCCGACGCGGACGCGCGCCCGCATCTATGACCGCGACGCCAACCTGCTGCTCGATTCCCGCCACCTCTATTCGCGTGGCCAGATCCTTCGCTACGACCTGCCGCCGGTCGACGAGGAAGAGCCCGACCTCCTGGAGCGTATCCAGAAATTCGTCTTCGATTTCTTCCGCAACACCGCGCTGCCGGTCTACCATGAACAGCCGGGCGGCAATGGCGCTGCATTTCCAGAGGTGGTCAAGGCGCTTACCGGCAGCCCGTCGACCATCGTGCGGATCTCCGAACAGGGCGAGCAGATTGTTTCGGTCGCCGTGCCGATCCAGCGCTTCCGCGCCGTCCTCGGCGTGCTGATGCTGTCGACGGAGGGCGGCGACATCGACAAGATCGTCGCGGCCGAGCGCAAGGCGATCCTGCGTGTCTTCGGCATTGCCGCCCTTGTCACCGCCATCCTGTCGATGCTGCTCGCCTCGACCATAGCCAACCCGCTGCGCCGGCTGTCGGCGGCGGCGGTCAGGGTGCGGCGCGGCGTCAAGAACCGCGAGGAAATCCCGGACTTTTCCGACCGGCAGGACGAGATCGGTAACCTGTCGATCGCCGTGCGCGACATGACCAATGCGCTCTATGCCCGCATCGAGGCGATCGAAAGTTTCGCGGCTGACGTTTCGCACGAGTTGAAGAACCCGCTGACCTCGCTACGCAGCGCGGTAGAGACCCTGCCGCTGGCCAAGAACGACACGTCGCGCAGCCGCCTGATGGATGTCATCCAGCACGACGTCAGGCGGCTGGACCGTCTCATCACCGACATTTCCGATGCCTCCCGTCTTGACGCCGAACTCGCGCGGGAGGACGCGGGAACCGTCGATCTGAAGAAATTCATCACCGATCTGATCGCCGTTTCGCGCACGGCGACGCGCAACAAGAAGACGGTCGAGATCGAGTTCAAGGTCGCCAAACCGCCGCAGGGCGTCAAAGGCTACTTCGTCGCCGGCCATGATCTGAGGATCGGCCAGGTCATCACCAATCTGATCGAGAATGCCCGCTCCTTCGTCCCCGAGGAGCGCGGCCACATCACTATCTCGCTGGCGCGCGCCGGCAAGGTCAACATCATCACCGTCGACGACAATGGTCCCGGCATAAGGGCCGACAATATCGATCGCATCTTCGAACGCTTCTACACCGACCGACCGGCCGGCGAGGCGTTCGGCCAGAATTCGGGCCTTGGCCTGTCGATATCCAGGCAGATCGTCGAAGCCCATGGCGGCACGCTGACCGCCGAGAACATCCCGGGGACCAAACCCGGCGAGATCAAGGGCGCGCGCTTCGTTGTCACGCTGCCTGCCGAAGGCTGATTTGTGAAGGCTGAAAACATTCACGGCACGGCGCTCCTGATCGGCGAGCGCGGCGTCCTCGTCACCGGGCCGTCCGGCTCGGGCAAGACCACGCTGGCGCTGACGCTCCTGGATCATTGCCGCGCGCGCGGGCTGTTTTCGCGGCTGATCGGCGACGACAGGCTGCTCGCCGCGGCCTGGGCCGGGCGGCTGGTCTGTCGCGTGCCGGCGACCATCGCCGGTCTCGCCGAAGTGCCTGGGTTCATGCCGCGCCCGCTGCCGTTCGAGCCGGGTGGAGTGATCGACCTGCATGTCCGGCTGGTGCCGAAGGCAGAAATGGCCCGTTTCCAAGAGGAAATCAGCGAACCGGTGGCAGGCTGTCCGGTGCCGCGCATCGACCTTGCCGAGCGCAACGCCATCACGGCCCTGCCAGCGGTGATGGCGCGGCTGTCGATTGCACCTTTTTTATGATCCGGTTCCGGTTTTTTGCTGCAATGCGTCAAAATGGCCCGGGCTTGCGCAATTTTGGACTTGTCAACGCGTCTTGCGTCGACAAGATAGCGCTCCCGCCGCCTGCGATGGCTGGCGAGCATAAAATGCGGCTGTGAAGCGGCAATGACGGGAGCCACCAAAGAATGATCGGACTCGTGCTTGTAACGCACGGTCAACTGGCCGCCGAGTTCCGCCATGCCGTGGAACATGTCGTGGGGCCACAAGACAATTTCGCGACCGTCGCGATCGGCGCCGACGACGATATGGAGCAACGCCGCAGCGACATCGTTGACGCCGTTGCCCGCGTCGACACGGGGGCGGGCGTCATCGTTTTGACCGATATGTTCGGCGGCACACCTTCCAATCTCGCCATTTCGGTGATGGAATCCGGTCGTACCGAGGTCATTGCCGGCATGAACCTGCCGATGCTGATCAAGCTGTCCAGCGTTCGCAAGGGCGACAACATGACGGCAGCGCTGGACGAGGCGCAGGCGGCCGGCCGCAAATACATCAACGTCGCCAGCCAGCTTTTGAGCAGCAAATGAAGGCGGTGTCGGCCAAGAAGGATCACATCGTCCGGGAGTTTCCAATCGTCAACCAGCGTGGCCTGCATGCCCGCGCCTCGGCGAAGTTCGTTCAGGTTGCCAGCGGTTTCGACGCCTCCGTCCATGTCGAGAAGGACGGCGTCAAGGTCGGCGGCACCTCGATCATGGGGCTCATGATGCTGGCGGCGAGCCCCGGCTATTCGATCCGCGTCACCGCCAGCGGCCCGGAGGCTGAGCAGGTCATCGACGCGCTGGAGCAGCTCGTCGCGTCCCGTTTCGGCGAGGAGTCGTGACGGCCTCTTAAAGACATGCACGGATAAAGATTTCTTTATATCCCATTGTCGTCCGGCCGGCGATCTGCTAGTCAGGCCGGCACTCGCGTCCATCGACACGCCTTCCGGGCGCACCCAAAAACAATTTCGCATCGGAGCACTGCCATGACGGGTAGCAAGGACTATGTGGTCGCCGACATTTCACTTGCCGGCTGGGGCCGCAAGGAAATCGAGATCGCCGAAACCGAGATGCCGGGTCTGATGGCCTGCCGCGAGGAATTCGGCAAGGCGCAGCCGCTCAAGGGCGCGCGCATCACCGGCTCGCTGCACATGACCATCCAGACGGCGGTGCTGATCGAAACGCTGAAGGCGCTCGGCGCCGATATCCGCTGGGCCTCCTGCAACATCTTCTCGACCCAGGATCATGCGGCCGCGGCAATCGCCGAGGCTGGCATTCCGGTCTTCGCCGTCAAGGGCGAGACGCTCGAGGACTATTGGGTCTACACCGACAGGATATTCCAGTGGGCGGACGGCGGCACGTCCAACATGATCCTCGACGATGGCGGCGACGCCACCATGTACATCCTGATCGGTGCGCGTGCCGAAGCCGGCGAAGACGTGCTCTCCAATCCGGGCAGCGAGGAGGAAGAAATCCTGTTTGCCCAGATCAAAAAGCGCCTGAAGGCCTCGCCCGGCTTCTTCACCAAGCAGAAGGAAGCGATCCGCGGCGTCACCGAAGAGACGACAACCGGCGTCAACCGGCTCTACCAGTTGCAGAAGAAGGGCCTGCTGCCCTTCCCGGCGATCAACGTCAACGATAGCGTGACCAAGTCGAAATTCGACAACAAGTATGGCTGCAAGGAATCGCTGGTCGACGGCATTCGCCGCGGCACCGACACGATGATGGCCGGCAAGGTCGCGGTCGTCTGCGGCTATGGCGACGTCGGCAAGGGCTCTTCGGCGTCGCTCAAGGGCGCCGGCGCCCGCGTCAAGGTCACCGAGGTCGATCCGATCTGCGCATTGCAGGCGGCGATGGACGGCTTCGAAGTCGTCACGCTCGAGGATGCCGCCCCGACCGCCGACATCGTCATCACCACCACCGGCAACAAGGATGTCGTCACCATCGACCATATGCGAGCGATGAAGGACATGGTGATCGTCGGCAACATCGGTCACTTCGACAACGAGATTCAGGTAGCGGCGCTGCGCAATCTGAAGTGGACCAACATCAAGCCGCAGGTCGACATGATCACCTTTCCGGACGGCAAGCGGATGGTCCTGCTGTCGGAAGGTCGCCTGCTCAATCTCGGCAACGCCACCGGCCATCCGAGCTTCGTCATGTCGGCGTCCTTCACCAACCAGGTGCTGGCCCAGATCGAGCTGTATACCAAGCCCGGCCAGTATCAGAACCAGGTCTACGTCCTGCCAAAGCATCTCGATGAAAAGGTCGCGCGGCTGCATCTCGATAAGCTCGGCGCCCGGCTCACCGAACTGTCCGGCGAACAGGCCGCCTATATCGGCGTGACCCCGCAGGGACCGTTCAAGCCGGAACACTACCGCTATTAACCTCAACTAAAATTACCACTAGATATTGATGCCGGGCGATTGACTTTTCGCCCGGCTTTATTTTTGCGCTGATTGATTCTTCACGCCGATTCGCGCAAGCGCTATGGTGCTGATTCGCGGGTCCGGGGACGAGGACCGGTGCACGCATCAGGGCGGTCTTGCATTCAGGCGGCGAAGAGGACCAAGACATGCCGGGGGATAACCCGCCTCGCGCGGGACAGGCCGTTTCCGGCGGCCGCAACGATTCGGTGACCAAGGGTTCCGCTGCCAGAGGCGGGAGCCTTTTATGGCGCGCCGGTACCCGCGTTGGAACGCTGCTGGCGTCTTCCGCGCTCGCCGGTTCGCTGCTTGGCCTTTCGGCACACGCAGAAGCGGCTGCTGCGCCCAAAGCCGGGCTGTCGGTCGGCACTGTCGAGGTCATGCAACTCGCCATGTTTGTCGGCGTCATGGGCGCGGCACTTGTCTCGGCCATTTTTCTGATCCGCGAAAGGGCGCGCACCTCGGCGCAGAATGTCGAACTCAGAGCCCGCTTGGCCGACGTCAACGTTGCGCTGCAGCGCTCCGAGGCGCTGCTCAATCTGCGCGACCAGCGTGTCGTCGTATGGACCTCGGAAAACAAGAAACCTGAGCTCGTCGGGACATTGCCGGTCGAGAGCGGCGCCCCGGAAGACCGTGCCGCCTTCCTCGCCTTCGGCCGTTGGCTGATGCCGCGCTCGGCGGCGGCGCTCGAGAATGCCGTGGCGGCACTGCGGGAAAAGGCGAAGCCGTTCGATCTCGTCATCGAATCGCAGGTTGGTGCGCCGCTCGAAGTGCACGGGCGCAAGAGCGCGGCACACGTGCTTGTGCGCTTCGTCTCGCTTTCTGAAACGCAGCGAAGCGAAGCCAGGCTGAAAATCGAGAACCAGCGCCTCGCCGCCGACTACGACACCCTGATCGGCCTTCTCGACGCGCTCGGCATGCCGTCATGGCTGCGCACGGCGGACGGGCGGCTGAAATGGGTCAACCGCGCCTATGCCGAGGCGGTCGAAGCGGAAAATGCCGAAGCGGCCGTTCGCGACGCGAAGGAATTCCTGGGCGGCCAGGCGCGTGACGCGATCGCTGCGCAGCATAAGTCGCATCCCGTCTTCGAACAGGCGCTTTCCACCGTGATCGAAGGCGACCGGCGCATGTTCGCCGTGACCGACTTCGCCAGCGCGGACGGCTCGGCGGGTCTTGCCTGCGACACCAGTGCCATCGAAACCATCCGCAGCGAATATGAGCGGACCGTGCGCAGCCACGCCGACACGCTCGATCAACTCAACACCGCCGTGGCGATTTTCGACACCGACGAAAAATTGCGGTTCTTCAACCAGGCGTTCCAGAAACTATGGGGTCTCGACAGCGGCTTCCTGCACAGCGCTCCGGACAACGCCTTGTTGCTCGACCGGCTGCGCAGCGAGGGCAAGATCGCCGAGCAGCCCGAATGGCGGCGCTGGAAGGAAAGCCTGCTTGGGGCGTATCGCGCGGTCGAATCGCAGGAACATTGGTGGCATTTGCCGGACGGCAAGACCATCCGCGTCGTCGCCAATCCGCAGCCCAAGGGCGGCGTGACCTGGGTGTTCGAGAACCTGACCGAGAAGATGGACCTCGAAAGCCGCTACCAGACCGCGGTGCGGGTCCAGGGCGAGACGCTCGACAATCTTGCCGAAGGCGTGGCCGTGTTCGGCCCGGACGGAAGGCTCAGACTGTCGAACCCGGCATTCGCGGTGCTGTGGGGGCTGGACGCCGACGCCGCCAAGCCCAACGTTCACGTCTCCTCGATCCGCGATCTGTGCGACCGGCGTGCCGCCGACAGTCCCTGGGGCGGGTTCGTTGCCGCCATCACCGGATTCGACGATGAACGCCGAGACCGCCACGGCCAGACCGAGCTGAACAACGGCACCGTGCTGCGTTACGCGATGATCCCGCTGCCCAACGGGCAGGTGATGATGACCTTCGTCGACGTCACCGACAGCGTCAATGTCGAGCGGGCGCTGAAGGACAAGAACGAGGCGCTGGAAAAATCCGACCAGCTCAAGAACGAGTTCGTCCAGCACGTCTCTTACGAACTGCGCTCGCCGCTGACCAACATCATCGGCTTCACCGAGCTTCTTTCGCTGCCGTCGACCGGGCCACTGAGCCAGAAGCAGCGCGAATATGTCGATCATGTCGGCTCGTCTTCCTCGGTCCTGCTCACCATCGTCAACGACATCCTCGACCTGGCGACCGTGGATGCCGGCATCATGCAGCTCGATATCTCCGAGGTTCACGTCGACCGGACCATCGCCGCCGCCGCCGAGCTTGTTGCAGACCGGCTGGAGGAGCATGCGATCAGGCTCAAGGTCGACGCGGCCACCGCGCCAAAGACGTTCCACGGCGACGAAATCCGCATCCGCCAGATCCTTTACAATCTGCTGAGCAACGCCGCGAACTACGCGCCGGAGGCGAGCACCGTCACGCTCGCCTGCCGCTCGCTTGCCGAAGGTGTGGAATTCTCCGTTCACGACGACGGCCCCGGCATGCCGCCGGACGTGCTCGATTCGGTGTTCCGCCGTTTCGAGCCGCGCACCAATGGCGGCCGCCGGCGTGGCGCCGGCCTCGGCCTGTCGATCGTCAAGAGTTTTGTCGAACTGCATGGCGGCAGCGTCCGCATCGAGACCGGCAAGGACAAGGGCACCACCGTCATTTGTGCCTTCCCCGACACGCCGTCCGGCATCCGCGCGGCGGCCGAGTAGCGCGCTCGATGGCAGGCGTGGTGCTGGAGCGTTTTCTCGCCGACGAGGCTGCGACCGCAAGGCTGGGCGAGGATCTGGCCATGTCGTTGCGCCCTGGCGACGTGCTGGCCCTCAAAGGGGATCTCGGCGCCGGCAAGTCGAGTTTGGCGCGGGCGCTGATCAGGGCCATGACCGAGGACGCCAGCCTCGATGTGCCGAGCCCGACCTTCACGCTCGTCCAGAGCTACGAGGCGCGCGTTCCCGTCCACCATTTCGACCTCTATCGCCTTTCCTCGGCGTCCGAACTGGACGAACTGGGTTTCGACGAAGCGCTGGCGCAAGGCGCTGCCCTGGTCGAATGGCCGGAACGGGCAGAGGCCTATTTGCCGAAGACTTCGGTTCTGATCGAACTGGTCCATCAGGACGACGGACGCCTGGCGAGACTGTCAGGACAAGGCGCTGCCTTTGAGCGCGCGGCGCGATCGCTGGCCATGCGCGATTTTTTGGAAAGAGCTGGCTGGGGCGAAGCGCAGCGGCGGCACTTCATCGGTGACGCCTCGGCCCGCTCCTATGAGATCGTCTCGCTGGCCGGCCTGCCGCCGCGCGTGCTGATGAATTCGCCGCGGCTGGTGCTCGGGCCGCCGGTCCGCGACGGCAAGCCCTATGCGGTGATCGCCCACACCGCGCAATCCGTCTCGGCCTTCGTCGCCATCGACCGGGCGTTGCGGACCGGTGGCGTCAGCGCCCCGGAGATCCATGCCCAGGACCTGGACCAGGGCTTTCTTCTCCTGGAGCATCTCGGCTCGGAGGGGGTTCTCGACAAGCATGGCGAGCCGGTGGCGGAGCGCTACGCGGCGGCGGCCAGACTGCTTGCCATGATGCATGGCAAGGCATGGCCCGATCGCATGGAGGCCGCGCCCGGCGTCTTTCACGACGTGCCGCCCTTCGATCGCGACGCCATGATGATCGAAGCCGAATTGCTGCTCGACTGGTATGTGCCGGCGATATCAGGCGGTCCGGCAAGCGAGGCCTTGCGCACCGGCTATAACAGGGAATGGAATGCGGCCCTCGACCGGCTGGGGGGGCGCGAATACACGCTCGTGCTGCGCGACTTTCATTCGCCCAACATCATCTGGCGCGGCGAGCGCACCGGCCACGATCGCCTCGGCATCATCGACGTCCAGGACGCGCTGATCGGCCCCTCCGCCTACGATCTCGCCTCGCTCGCCATGGATGCGCGCGTCACGCTTTCGCCTGAGATCGAGAAGCGGACGCTCGATGCCTATATCGCCGCGCGCCATAAGGCCGGCGCTTTCGATGAAGAGGAGTTCGTCGAAACCTATGCAATCATGGCGGCGCAGCGCAACTCGAAGATCCTCGGCATTTTCGTCCGGCTCGAAAAGCGCGACGGCAAGCCCTATTATCTCAAGCACCTGCCGCGCATTCGCGACTATCTCCGCCGGGCGCTGGCGCACCCAGCGTTGGCCAGCCTGCGGGATTTCTACACCGCCAACGGCTTGCTGGAGGAACGGCCGCTGTGACGTCACGCCCCAAGACCGCAATGGTGCTTGCCGCCGGGCTGGGAAAGCGCATGCGGCCGATCACCGACACGATGCCAAAACCGCTGGTCAAGATATCAGGCAAGACATTGCTCGACTGGAGCCTGGACGGCCTGGCTCGCGCCGGCGTCGACAAGGCCGTGGTCAACGTCCATTATTTCCCCGAACAGATCGTCGCCCATGTCGCCGCGCGCTTCGCGCCGCGGGTCGTCATTTCCGACGAAAGCGAAAGGCTGCTCGATTCCGCCGGCGGCATCGTTCATGCTTTGCCGGAACTGGGCGAGGCTCCCTTCTACATCGTCAACGCCGACACCTTCTGGATCGACAGCGGCATGCCCAACCTTGTTCGCCTTGCCCTTGCATGGGATGCGGCGAAAATGGATATTCTGCTGATGCTTGCGGATCTCCAGTCAGCGACCGGACACAGCGGCGGCACCGATTTCCTGATGGCGCCGGCCGGCGCCTTGCGGCGTTCGAAAGGCGATCCGGCGGGCCTGATCTATGCAGGTGCCGCGATCGTCCATCCGCGTCTTTTCAACGATGCGCCGGCTGGGCCGCACTCGCTCAACGCCTATTTCGATGCCGCCATCGCCGCCGGCCGCCTGTTCGGCATGATGATGCACGGCCGTTGGATCACTGTCGGCACGCCCGACGCCATTCCGCTTGCGGAAGCGGCGGTCGCCGGCGCGCTTGCCGAATCGCCCAGCGCCTTTGATGAGTTGAAATGAGCGGCTCCCGCCGCGTTTTCTCGATCCCGCCCGGAGCGCCGTTTCTGCCGACGCTGGCCGATGCTTTGCTGTCGGGGCGTCTCGTTCCCGGTTTCCGCTTCGACGGTGACCCGTTGGCGTTGGCCGACGCCACCATCTATGTGCCGACGCGACGCGCCGCGCGGGCGCTGCGCGGCGTCTTCGTCGACCGTCTGGGTGGCCGCTCCGCGATCCTGCCGGTCATCCGCCCGCTCGGCGAGTTCGACGAGGACGAAGCTGCATTCGAGGCCGATGCATCGGCGGCGATCGGCCTCGCACCGCCGATCGCCGCGATCGAACGCCTTTTGCTCCTTGCACCGTTGGTGCGGGCCTGGAAGCGCCGCCTGCCGGCGCATGTCGCAGCACTTTTCGATGAGGAGATCGTCGTGCCGGCCTCCGCCGCCGATGCCATCTGGCTGGCGCGCGACCTTGCCCGGCTGATGGACGAGATCGAGACGGAAGGCACCGACTGGACCAGGCTTGCCGATCTGGTGACCGGAAACCTCGCCGGCTGGTGGCAGGTCACGCTCGACTTCCTGAGCATCGTCACCGAAAACTGGCCGAACCTCCTCGAGGAGCGCAACCGCTCCAACCCGGCCGCGCACCGCAATGCGCTGATCGGGCTGGAAGCGGCGCGATTGAAGCGCAATCCGCCCGCTGGGCCGGTGATCGCCGCCGGCTCGACCGGATCTATTCCCGCCACGGCCGAACTGCTTGCTGTGATCGCCGGCCTGCCCAGCGGCGCGGTCGTGCTGCCCGGCCTCGACCTGATGCTGGATGAGCCGTCTTTCCAGGCAATCGCGGCGCCCGGCACCCGACCGGCCCTGCTTGGTCATCCGCAATACGGCCTGGCAAAACTGATCGGCAAGATCGGCGTGCCGCGTGGCGATGTCGAGGAGATTGCCAGTGCCGAAAGGCGGCTCACGCTGCGCGCCGCGCTTGTCGGCGAGGCACTGCGGCCGGCCGAAACCACCGAATTGTGGGCTGAGACGCGTGCCGGCTTTGCCGCCGGAGACGTCACGGAGGCGTTCGTCGATGTGACGCTTCTCGAAGCCGCCGGCGAACGCGACGAAGCGGTGGCGATCGCCGTCGCGCTCAAACGCGCCGTCGAACAGCCGGGTCAGAGCGCGGCACTCGTCACCGGCGACCGCGCCTTGGCACGGCGCGTCTCCGTCGAGCTCTTGCGCTTCGGTGTCGTCGCCGACGATTCGGGTGGCACGCCGCTCGCCAACACGCCCGCCGCCAGCCTGCTCAGGCTGGCGCTTCAGGCCGCGTTCCGGCCCGGCGATCCGGTCGCCCTGCTGTCGCTGCTCAAGCACCCGCTGCTTGGCCTTGGCGTGGAACGCGCGATCGTCCGTCATGCCGCCGAGATCGTCGAACTGGTGGCCCTGCGCGGCGGCACCGGCCGCCCTGACGTCGCATCGCTGGCGGAGCTCTTCGAGACCCGCCTCACTGCCCTCGGCGATACCCGCCCGCCCTTCTGGTTCTCCCGCCTGACTGTGCGAAACATCGGCAGCGCCCGCGAATTGCTCGCTCGCCTTGCCGCCGCGCTGGCGCCGCTGATCGACTTTCGCAGTCAAGCCGAAGCCGATCTTGCCGCATTGACCCGGGCCAGTGTCGTCGCGCTCGAAGGTCTCGGCCGCGCTGCGGACGGCAGCCTGAGCGAACTCTATACGGGCGATGCCGGTGAAAAGCTCGCCGAGCTCTTGCGCGGGCTGGTTGCTGCCTCGGCATCGTTCTCCTTCGCGGCGGACGAATGGCCCGATGTGATGGAGGCGCTGATCGCGCCCGAGACGGTCAAGCCGGCGCAGGGCACCGACAGGAACATCGCCATCTGGGGCGCGTTGGAAGCCCGGTTGCAGAACGTCGACACACTGGTCATCGGCGGGCTCAACGAAGGCGTGTGGCCGCGCAAGCCGGAAAGCGACCGCTTCATGTCGCGGTTGATGAAAACCGGCATCGATCTCGAGCCGCCCGAGCGGCGCATCGGCCTTGCCGCCCATGATTTCCAGATGGCGATGGGGGCGAAGAAAGTGGTGCTGGCGCGCTCCGCCCGCTCCGGCGACGCGCCGGCGGTGCCATCGCGCTGGCTGCAGCGCATGCTGACCTTCATCGGCAAGGACCATGCGGCGGTGCTTCGCCGGCGTGGTGATGAATTCCTGTCCTGGGCACGTGCGCTCGATGCCGGCGAAAGGAGAGATTTCGCGCCGCGGCCGCAGCCGAAGCCGCCGCTGATCGTGCGGCCGCAGCATTTCTCGGTCACCGAGATCGAGACGCTGCGCCGCGACCCTTACGCGATCTACGCCAGGAGGATTCTCGGCCTGATGCCGCTCGATCCGGTCCTCCGCGATCCGGGCGCCGCCGAGCGCGGCACGCTGTTTCACGCCATCCTGCATCGCTTCTCGGCGAGGGTGGCCGATCCGCTTGTGCCGGAGGCGCTGGACGGTCTCATCGCCGCCGGCCGCCAATGCTTTGCCGAGGCGGCTCTTCCTCCCGATGTCGAGGCGGTGTGGTGGCCGCGCTTCGAAAAGCTCGCCGCGGGCATCATCGAATGGGAGCGCGGCCGCGCCTTCGCCGTGACAATGCGGCATGCAGAGGAGCGCGCCGAGAAAACCGGCGTCGGCCAGTCCGGCGTGACGCTGTCCGGCTACGCCGATCGTGTCGATCTGCTGGCCGGCGGCATGGCCGACATCCTCGACTACAAGACCGGCTCTTCACCGTCCAAGGCGCAGGCCCACACGCTGCTTTCGCCGCAGCTGGCGCTGGAGGGCGCGCTGCTCAGGCGCGGCGCCTTCAAGGGGCTTGGCGCGCGCGAGCCGTCGCAGCTGGCCTTCGTCAGGCTGAAGCCGAATGGCGAGGTGTTCGAGGAATCCATCCTCGAATACAACCGCAAGCCGCGAACCGCCGCCGATCTCGCCGAGGAGGCCTGGGCGCGGCTCGAAAAACTGCTGATCCACTATGCCGACCCGGCGACCGGCTATCTGTCGCGCGCGCTGCCGTTCCGCGAGGGCGAGACCGACGGCGACTACGACCATCTCGCCCGTGTGCTCGAATGGTCTGCCGGCGGCGACGCCGACGACGAGGGAGGGGAGGCATGAAGAAGGCCTATCCCATCCCGACCGACACGGCGGCCAGCCAGGCAAGCGCTTCCGACCCGCAAAATTCCGCCTGGGTGTCGGCCAATGCCGGATCGGGCAAGACCCATGTGCTGGCCCAGCGCGTCATCCGTCTTCTGCTGCGCGGCACCGATCCGTCGAAGATTCTGTGCCTGACCTATACCCGCGCCGCCGCCGCCAACATGTCGAACCGGGTGTTTTCGACGCTGTCGGAATGGACGGCGCTTGGCGACGCGGAACTGGCGACAAGGATAGAGGCGCTGGACGGTCGCCAGCCCGATCGCGAAACCATGCGCCGCGCCCGCCGGCTGTTCGCCGAGGCGCTGGAGACACCGGGCGGGCTGAAGATCCAGACCATCCACGCCTTCTGCGAATCGGTGCTGCACCAGTTTCCGCTGGAAGCCAACATACCGGCCCATTTCGAAATGCTCGATCCGCAGATGGAGGCGTCGCTCTTCGCCGCTGCCCGCCGCGACATGATCTCGGGCACGACCGCCGGCGATGCGGGACTGGCCGAGGCTTTCGCCACCATTCTGGAACGCGGCGGCGAACACGGGCTCGACGCCTTGCTGGCCGAGATCGTGCGCAAGCGCGATGGTCTGCGCGCCTTCATCAGCGCGGCCGGCGGCGATGGCTTCCGGGCGCTGTTCGACGAGTTCAGGTTTCGCACCGGCCAGACCGCCGAAGGCCTGGCGGCGTCCGTCTGGCCGCTGCCGGGCTTCCTGCCGGACTATTTCATCACCTTTGCCCGCGCTGCCGAAGCCGCCGATGCCCGCATCGTATTGAACAATCTGCTGCCCTATGCGCGTCTTGCCTTCGCCGAGGACGATCCGCTTCGCCGGCTGCAATTGCTGGCAAAAGCCTTCCTGCGGGCGGATGGCGAGCCTTATGAGCCGGCAAAGACGTTCAAGAAGGCGTTGCTCGACCGGCTGCCCGATCTTGCCGAGCGCTATCTGGCGGCGGCCGACGCCATCCTGGAAATCTCCGACCGATTGGCGCTGTTCAGGATGCTGGAGGGCACACGTGCTGCGCTGACCATCGCCGACTGGCTGATCACCCGCTACGAGCACTTGAAGCGCGCCCGCGGCTTCCTCGACTTCAATGACCTCATCACCCGAACGGTCAATCTCCTGGCGCGGCCCGACGCCGGTCCCTGGGTGCAGTACAAGCTCGACCAAGGCATCGACCATATCCTGCTTGACGAAGCGCAGGACACCAGTCCCGACCAGTGGGAGGTGGTGAAGCGGCTGGCGGAAGAATTCTTTGCCGGGCTCGGCGCGCGCGACAACGTTCACCGCACGGTCTTTGCCGTCGGTGATGAAAAACAGTCGATCTATTCCTTTCAAGGAGCGGCGCCCGACTCCTTCGCCGACTCAAGGCTCCTGTTTGCCGGTAAAGTACGCGACGCCAACGCCGCCTTCGCCGATCTCAAGCTGACCTGGTCCTTCCGCTCGACCGACGACGTGCTTGCGGCGGTGGACCGTGTCTTTGCCGACCCGGTCGTGCGGCGCGGCATCAGCCACGATCCCGATCCGCTGAACCACAAGGCGATCCGCACCGACGCGCCAGGCTATGTCGAGGTCTGGCCTTCGATCGGCGCCGACGTTGTCGACGAGCCGGACGACTGGACGCAAGCCGTCGACCACGCCCATGCGCCGGCGGTGCGCGTCGCCGAAAACGTGGCGGCGACCATTGCCGGATGGATCGGCGCCGGCGAGATCATCGAGGGCCGCGGCAAAAGACTTCGGCCCGGCGATGTGCTGGTGCTGGTGCGCAAGCGCGATCGTTTCGTCCATGCGCTGACGCGCGCGCTGAAGCGCCGCGACATCCCGGTCGCCGGCGCCGACCGGCTCAGCCTGCCCGGTCATATCGCGGTGAAGGACCTGATCGCGCTCGGCCACTTTCTCATCCAGCCGCAGGACGATCTGTCGCTTGCCGCCGTGCTGCGCAGCCCGATCTTCGATGTTTCGGAAGAGGTGCTTTTCGCGCTCGCGGGCGAGCGGCCGTCCGGCCTCTCCTTGATCGCCTCGCTCAGGCGGCATGCCGGCGAAAGCGCTGCCTTGGCCGCAATCGCTGCCCAACTCGACACATGGTCCGATGAAGCCGCATTCAAGCCTGTGTTCGAATTCTATGCCGGGGCTCTCGCCCGTGACGGCCTGCGCAAGAAGATGATCGCGCGGCTCGGGCCGGAAGCCGGCGACATTCTCGACGAGTTCCTGAGCTTCTGCCTGGCCGAGGAACGAACCGGCCTGCCGGGCCTGGAGTCCTTCCTGTCGACGCTGGAAAACGCCGGCCCCGAGATCAAGCGCGAAATGGACCAGACCCGCGACGAGGTTCGCGTCATGACCGTGCATGCCGCCAAGGGCCTGGAGGCGCCTGTGGTGTTCCTGGTCGATGGTGGCTCGGCGCCGTTCAGCGACCAACATCTGCCGCGACTGATGCCGTTCGATGGCTCGGGCGAACATTGGGGCGGCAAGGGCTATCTCTGGCGCTCGGCCAGCGACGTCGCCAATGGATTTTCGCGAGCCGCTTCGGTCCGCGCGCGCGAACTCGCCGACGACGAATACCGCCGGCTGCTCTATGTCGGCATGACCCGGGCCGAGGACCGGCTGATCGTCTGCGGCTATCACGGCAAGCGGGCGCCGAATGCGGGCACCTGGCATTCGATCGTCAGCCGCGCGCTGGTCGGCGCCCCCGAAAGCGCGGAGCGGCGGCACCCCGCCACCGGCGAGGCCGTGCATCGCTTTCACGTGACAAAATTGCCGCCGGTCGCACAGGCGGCGGCCGAAGAGGCGGCGCAGACGCAACAGTTTGCGCCGTTGCCGGAGACGCTGTTCCAACCCTTGCCGCCCTTCGAGGACCTGCCGCGGCCGCTGTCGCCCTCCGGCGCCTCGGCGCTGATCGACGAGGCGAAGGAAGCCGTGATCGATACCGGCTCGCCGGTGCTGGACACCGAGGCGGAGCCTGGTTTTGCCGTGATGCGAGGGCTGGCGCTGCACAAATTGCTGCAGATGCTGCCCGGCATTGCGGAGGCCGAACGCCGGGGTGCCGCGGAGCGTTATCTCAAGCGCGCCGGCGCGCAATGGCCTGAAACCGAGCGCGACAAGGCCTTGGCCTCGGTGGCGGCAATCCTCGCCGACAGCCGCTTCGCCTCGTTATTCGCATCATCGTCGCGCGCCGAAGTCGCCGTCATGGGCAGCCTGGAGGTGAAGGGCAAGCTGCGCTCGATCTCCGGCAAGATCGACCGGCTGGCGGTAACCTCAGGCAAGGTTTCGATCGTCGACTACAAGACCAACCGGCCGGCGCCGGCAGCGCTGGCGGACGTTCCGCCGGCCTATGTCCTGCAGCTCGCGCTCTATCGTGCGCTGCTCCAGCCGCTCTACCCCGGGCATGAGGTCTCGGCGGCGCTGCTGTTCACCGAAGCGCCGCGGCTGATCGAGCTGCCGGCAAGGGCGATGGACGATGCCCTTGCCCGACTCACGGGAGCGTGACACAACACCTGCTTGAACAAGGACGCGATAACCACCACATTTGGTGCGAAAACAACCCTCGAAAGGATTTCAGCATGGCCACCGTTAAGGTCGACAAGAGCAATTTCCAGGCTGACGTGCTCGACGCCAAGGAGCCGGTCGTGGTCGATTTCTGGGCGGAATGGTGCGGCCCGTGCAAGATGATCGCGCCGGCGCTGGAAGACATCGCCACCGAACTCGGCGGCAAGGTGAAGATCGCCAAGCTCAACATCGACGAGAATCCCGAGCTTGCCGCGCAGTTCGGCGTGCGCTCGATTCCGACGCTGATGATCTTCAAGGGCGGCGAAATGGCCGACATGAAGGTTGGCGCGGCACCCAAGACGGCGCTGTCGCACTGGATCAACGGCAACCTCGCCTGATCCGGCACGAAATCCTGCAGACAAGCCCAGCTATCGCGCCGGGCTTTTTGTTGGCGTTATCGCTGGAGCGTTCTGGCACTCGCGCTGATGCGCGTCATATCCTCTGCTCGGCAAACAGGAGAGCTCCATGACAGGATCCGCCAAAGCCACCGTCTTCATCGACAATGATCGCGTCATCGTCACCGAAT
The DNA here is from genome assembly GCF_004962245.1 of Mesorhizobium sp. Taxonomy (GTDB): domain Bacteria; phylum Pseudomonadota; class Alphaproteobacteria; order Rhizobiales; family Rhizobiaceae; genus Mesorhizobium. The sequence continues at coordinate 159,143 of NZ_SUHQ01000008.1, forward strand.
ACCGCTTCGCGCCGGGCGACAACACAGGCTGGCACCGTCATGGCCACGACTACGTCGTCGTGCCGCTCATGGACGGCAAGGTCAAGCTGCTGACCAAGGACGGCGAATCCTTTGCCGAGATGAAGAAGGGGGCGCCCTATTTCCGCAAGGAAGGCGTCGAGCACGATGTCATCAGCGCCAATGAGGGTGAATACGCCTTCATCGAGATCGAACTGAAGTAATTCACCAAGGGACGGCGCCCGAGATCACCAGTCGGCGATGCGATCGCCGCCGGTGAATTGGGCGCTTTTTGCGGTATACTCGAACAGCTCGATCTTCACGCCGTTGGGGTCGCGGATCCAGGCTTGGTACGTGTCATCGCAGGCATGCTTCTTGGCCGTGACATCGATGCCCTTCGACCTGATATGGGCGATCGCCGCGTCGATATCTTTCACTTCAAGGCAGAAGTGGTTGATCTGGTTGAGCTCGCTGTGGCTCGTGCCGTCTTTCTCGAACACCTCGACATGGCTGCGGCCGCCGCAATTGAGGTAGAAGCCGAAGATCTTGCCGTCGCGCAGGAAATTGAACTGAGTGTCCAGGCCGAGCACGTCTCGGTAGAAACTCCGCGTCGCCTCCAGATCATGCGCGAAGATGCAGACATGAGCAAGCTGCTTTACCTCGATCATGAATGGCTCCTTGCGCTGGTCGCGACAAATCGGATGTTCAGGTCGGCGGCGTACCGTTCTCGGCCAACACCGCGCCGGCCAGGTACAACGAGCCGCTGATCAGGATGCGCGGCGGCGGTCCGTCCCAGCCGTCGCGCAGCAGCATCAGCGCATTGGCGACGGAGCTCACTGGTTCGGCCGACAGCCCGGCCTCGATGGCGCGGATCGCCAGTTCGTCATTCGGCACGCTGGCTTCGCTGAGGCTCACCGGCACCGTGTAGACATGCCGGACCAGACCCTTGAAGGCGCGGAAATAGCCGGTCTGGTCCTTGGTGTTGATCATGCCGGAAATCAGGAACAGCGGCCGCGGGTTCTTTTCCTCCCGCTCGGCCAGCGCCTCGGCGACGACCATGCCGGCGCCTGGATTGTGGCCGCCGTCGAGCCAGATTTCGGCGCCCTTCGGCGCCAGTTCCGTCAGCCTGCCTTGCGGCAATTTCTGCATCCGCGCCGGCCAGGCGGCATTGGCCATCGCCTTCTCGGCGGCGCGGTGGTTGATCTCGAAGCCCGCCGCCTTGACCGCCGCGATTGCCGCTGCCGCGTTGGAAAACTGGTGGCGCCCCGGCAGGCGCGGCGGCGGCAGGTCCATCAAACCGTCTTCGTCCTGATAGACCATCCGGCCGTTTTCCTCGAAGGCGAGGAAATCCTGGCCATAAACGAAAGCGGGACAGTCGAGCCGCTCGGCGGTTTCGATGAGCACCTGCAGCGCCGTTTCACTTTCCTGCGCGCCGATGACCACCGGGCAACCGCGCTTGATGATGCCGGCCTTTTCAGCGGCGATCAGTTCGACACGGTCGCCGAGATAGGCTTCGTGGTCGAGCGAGACCGGCATGATCACCGACACCGCCGGCTCGGTGACGACATTGGTGGCGTCGAAGCGGCCGCCGAGGCCGACCTCGATGATGACGGCATCCGCCGGATGTTCGGAAAACAAGAGGAAGGTGACGGCGGTCAGGATTTCGAAGACGGTGATCGTCTCGCCTTCATTGGCCTTGGCGACGCGGGCGATGGCATCGGCGAAAACCTTGTCCTCAACCAGCCTGCCGCCGCCGTCGGCGGCCAGCCGGTAGCGCTCATGCCAGTTCACCAGATGTGGTGATGTGTGGACATGGACGCGGTGGCCGGCCGCTTCGAGCAGCGCCTGCGAGAAGGCGGCGCAGGAACCCTTGCCGTTGGTGCCGGCGATGTGGATGACCGGTGGCAGATGGTCCTGCGGATTGCCCAGCCGCTCCAGCAGCCGCGAAATGCGGTCGAGCGAAAGGTCGAAGCCCTTCGGATGAAGCGACATCAGGCTTTCGATTTCGCGGTCGGCGGCAAGCGTGGTCATGGGAGAATCCTAGGCGCGTCGCGGACGACGCGCAATCGCGGTTCGCGGCGAAGGATGTCGCTTCAGGCTTGCGGGCGCGCCTCCGCCGGGATCGCCACCGGAGGCAGGATTTCCGGCTCCAGCGGTTTTTGCTCTTCCGGCAGCTTGAGCAGCATTTTCAGGAGCCGCGCGATCGTCTGGCGCATCTCCAGTCGCGAGACCACCATATCGACCATGCCGTGCTCCATCAGATATTCGGAGCGCTGGAAGCCGTCGGGCAGTTTTTCCCTGATGGTCTGCTCGATGACGCGCGGCCCGGCAAAGCCGATCAGCGCGCCGGGTTCAGCGATGTGCACGTCGCCCAGCATGGCATAGGAGGCGGTGACGCCGCCGGTGGTCGGGTTGGTCAGAACGACGATATAGGGGAGGCCGGCCTCCTTCAGCCGATCGACGCCCACCGTGGTTCTCGGCAATTGCATGAGCGACAGGATGCCTTCCTGCATGCGGGCGCCGCCGGAGGCCGCGAACAGGACCAGCGGCCGTTTGCGCTGCAGAGCGACCTCGAAGCCACGAACGATGGCGTCGCCGGCGGCCATGCCGAGCGAACCACCCATGAAGGCGAAGTCCTGCACGGTCACCACCACCGGTAAGCCTTCGACGGTGCCCAGCGCATTGATGATCGCGTCCTCCAGCCCGGTCTTGGCCTTGGCGTCCTTCAGCCTGTCGGTGTAGCGCTTCTCGTCACGGAACTTCAGTGGATCCTGCACGACCCTGGGGTTTTCGAGCGTCTCGTATTTGCCGTCGTCGAAGAAGAATTTCAGCCGCTCCTTGGCCGAGATCTTCATGTGATGGCCCGAAGACGGGATGACGAACTGGTTCTGCTCCAGATCCTTGTGGAAGACCATCTCGCCGGTCTCGGGATCCTTGATCCAGAGATTCTCAGGCATGTCGGTGCGCCGGCCGAGCATCGAATTGATCTTCGGGCGAACGTAGTTGGTGATCCAGTTCATCGCTTCGGCTCCTGTCCTGACGAAGAGGTAGGAAAGACGTAGGAAGACTATTCGGCGGCAGCAAGGCGAGCCGCGCGCACGCCTTGCGAAAGCCCGCTGACCAATGTGGCGACCGCCTCGGCCGGGTCGGCGGTCTTTTCGCCCTTCGGCCCCAGAACATTGGCGACCGCATTGACGATCGCAGTGCCGACGACGACGCCGTCGGCATTGGCGCCGATCACCCGGGCCTGCTCGGCGGTCTTGACGCCGAAGCCGACACAGACCGGCAGGTCGGTATGGCTCTTGATGCGCCCGACCGCCGCCGCCACCTTGCCGGTGTCGGCCAGCGCCGACCCGGTGATGCCGGTCATCGACACGTAGTAGACGAAGCCCGACGTGTTCTGCAGCACCTTGGGCAGGCGCTTGTCGTCGGTGGTCGGCGTCGCCAGCCGGATGAAATTGATGCCGGCCTTCAGCGCCGGGATGCAAAGCTCCTCATCCATTTCCGGCGGCAGATCGACGACGATCAGCCCGTCGATGCCGCTGGCCAGCGCATCCCTCAGGAAGCGGTCGACACCGTAGATGTAGATCGGGTTGTAGTAGCCCATCAAAACGATTGGCGTCTCATTGTCGCCGGCGCGGAATTCCGACGCCATCCTCAGCGTCTTGACCAGCGTCTGGCCGCCTTTCAGCGCGCGCAGGCCGGCCGCCTGGATCGCAGGGCCGTCGGCCATCGGATCGGAAAACGGCATGCCAAGCTCGATGATGTCGCTGCCGGCGCCGGGCAGTGCCTTCATGATCGACAGGGAGGTGTCGTAGTCCGGGTCGCCGCCCATGAAATAGGTGACGAGCGCCGGGCGCCCTTCGGCCTTCAGCTTGGCCATGCGGCGGTCGATGCGGGTGGTCATGATCAGATCTCCATGCCCAGCATATTGGCCACCGTATGCACGTCCTTGTCGCCGCGGCCGGACAGGTTGACGATGACGATCTGGTCCTTGTCCATGGCGGGCACGATCTTAACCGCATGCGCGATGGCATGGGCGGATTCGAGCGCCGGAATGATGCCTTCGACGCGGGTCGTCAGCTTGAATGCCTCCAGCGCCTCGTCGTCGAGAACAGGCACGTATTCGACGCGGCCCGAGTCGCGCAGCCAGGAGTGCTCCGGCCCGACGCCCGGATAATCGAGGCCGGCTGAGATCGAGTGCCCGTCCATGATCTGCCCGTCGGCATCCTGCAGCAGATAGGTGCGGTTGCCATGCAGCACGCCGGGCGCGCCGGCGTTCATCGAGGCGCAATGCTCGATGCCGTCGAGACCGCGGCCGCCGGCCTCGATGCCGATGATGCGAACGTCCTTGTCGTCGAGGAAGGGATGGAACAGGCCGATGGCGTTGGAACCGCCGCCGACACAAGCGATGATGGTGTCCGGCAGCCGGCCTTCCTGTTCGAGAATCTGGGCGCGCGCCTCGGTGCCGATCACCGACTGGAAGTCGCGCACCAGCTCCGGATAGGGATGCGGGCCGGCGGCGGTGCCGATCAAATAATAGGTGTCCTCGACATTGGTCACCCAGTCGCGCAGCGCCTCGTTCATGGCGTCCTTCAGCGTGCCGTGGCCGGCGGTCACCGGCCGCACCTCGGCGCCGAGCAGCTTCATGCGGAAGACATTGGGGCTTTGCCGGGCGACGTCGGTGGCGCCCATGTAGACGACACAGGGAAAGCCGAAACGCGCGGCCACCGTGGCGGAAGCGACACCATGCTGGCCGGCACCGGTCTCGGCGATGATGCGCTTCTTGCCCATGCGCTTGGCCAGCAGGATCTGGCCGAGGCAGTTGTTGATCTTGTGCGAGCCGGTGTGGTTCAGATCCTCGCGCTTGAAATAGACTTTCGCGCCACCGCCGAGGCCTTTCGCCGAGGAAACCTCACGAAGATGCCTGGTCAGGCCTTCGGCAAAGTAAAGCTTCGACGGCCGGCCGGCATAGTGGGTCGAGAGGTCCGTCAGCTCGGCCTTGAAATCCGGGTCGTCCTTGACCTCGTTCCAGTGCCGTTCGAGGTCGAGGATCAGCGGCATCAGCGTCTCGGCGACGAAGCGGCCGCCAAAGATGCCGAACATGCCCTGTTCGTCGGGTCCGGTGCGGAAGGAATTGGGTATCGCCGGCTTGTCCATCGCCGATCTCCTGGCTTGTAGTTGGAGCGGTCAGGCGGCGCGGTTGTCGCGTGCTGCCCTGACGGCCCGGAAAAACTGTTCGATCAGCGCCGGGTCCTTGACGCCCGGCGCGCTTTCCACGCCCGAGGAGATGTCTATTCCGGGCGGGTTGGCAAGCCGAAGGGCATCGCCGATGTTGGCGGCGTTGAGCCCACCGGAAAGCATGTAATCGACGCCTGCGTCAAGGCCGGCCAGAACGCGCCAGTCGAAGGCAATGCCGTTGCCGCCCGGCAGTTCCGAACCCTTCGGCGGCTTGGCGTCGAACAGGAAACGGTCGGCAATGCCGACGAAGGGTTTTATCCGCTCCAGATCGGCAGCCGCGCTGACGGCCAGCGCCTTCATCACCGGCAGGCCATGGCGGGCCTTGACCTCGGCCACCCGCTCCGGCGTTTCCGAACCATGCAGCTGCAGCATGTCGGGCTGCATTTTTTCGACGATCTCGTCCAGGAAGGCATCGCCGGCATCGACCGTCACGGCGACCGCCTTGGCCTTGCCAATTGCCGCTTCACGCAAGCGGCGGGCTTGCGCCGGCTCGACATAGCGCGGGCTTTTGGCGAAAAAAATGAAGCCGACATGGCTGGCGCCGCCGGCCAATGCCGCAGCCAATGCCTTGTCGGTCTTCAATCCGCATATCTTGATGTCGAGCGCCATGACGCGGGGATTGGCACGAAACGGCAAAAGAGTCGAGAAAAAGCATCCTGTTTGCCGCCAACGCGGAACGCGCTACCTTACTTCAGATAGTACAGGCGGGAGCAAACAAGCATGGCAGACGAAACCGTCGCCCAACTCAGGCAAAAGATCGCGCAGGCCCGCGAGGTCATCGTTCATCTGATGGACAAGGCCGCCTTCAACGGCGCCGAGGCGCAGCGCGCGCTCGACTATTTCGACAGCGACGCCTTCGAGGAGAACTTCTTACCATGGCCGCGCCATGCCGATGAAGGCTTGCGGCCGGAGGAGCTCAACGCTGCCAATGACGATTGAGCGGCCGTCCTACTCGAACATGATCGCCTGCAGCGCGCCGCCATTGCGCTTGAGCCAGTCCTTGCAGCGCTCGGTGTCGGGGCAGAGCTGCTCGCACAATTTCCAGAATTTCGGGCCGTGGTTCATCTCCTTGAGATGCGCCACCTCATGCGCGACGAGGTAGTTTATGACAGGTGCCGGCGCCATCATGATGCGCCAGGAGAAGGACAGATTGCCGTCGGAGGTGCACGATCCCCAGCGGCTCGACGTGTCCTTGAAGCGGATCGCCTTGGCGCGCTTGCCAACCGCCCCGGCGTGCTTGATCACCAGCGCCTCGATCTCGCGCTTGGCTTCGCGCTTGAGGAAATCGGCGATGCGGCGCGGCAGATGCACGCGATCGCCATGCACGATCATCAGCGGGCCGCGCTCGTCGCGCGACAGCGTGACGGTGCCGCGTTTGGAAGGTTCGTGAACGATGCGATGCGGCACGCCGCGCACCGGTATCTTGATGCCGGGCCGCACCTGCGGCCGGTTCGGCACCTTGGCCAGTCGCTGCTCCAGCCAGTCCTGATGGCGGTCCAGGAATTTTTCCACCTCTCCCCGGCGCAAGCCCGGCGGCACGGTGATGCGCAAGCCGCGGCCGCCGGAATCGATGCGCAGCGTCAGGCGGCGCGCCCGGTCGCTCTCGACGATCTTGAGCGGCAGCGTGCGACCGGCGACACAATGCTCTCGCTCCACGACTGGGGCGGGCCTGGGTTTGGTCAGGTTGCGGAAGAAGCCGAATGACATGGCGGGACGATACGCGATTCGAGGAAAACGAATAGAACAAAAAAGAAACGGCGCCGCTGACGCGACGCCGTTTTTGATTATTTATCGGGGCAAGGCTTTTACTCGTCCAACAGGCCTGGCGTGGATTTGCCGCTGCGTTTGCCGGTCGCCGTCGAGCCGGTCGATCCGCCGGTTGTGGGCGAGGTCGACTTGTTGCGGTTCGCCATGAAGCGGTCGAACTCTTCCTGGTCCTTGGCGCGGCGCAACTCCCTGGCATATTCGTCGAACTCGCTCAGCATCTCGTCGAGCTTGCGGCGCTCTTCATTGAGCCGCTCGAGTTCCTTTTCGCGCCAGTCGTCGAAAGCGACATTGCCGGTGCGGGCGGAGCCGTGGCCCCAGCGAGCCGCCTTGTCGGAACCGCGGCGGCAGCCAGCGAAGATGCCGTCGGTCGCGCGGTTGACGTCGCGCTTGAAGCCGTCAAGCCGGTCGCCCCAGATGATGTAGGCGAGCATGGCGAGGCCGAGCGGCCAGAACACCATGAAGCCGATCACCATCAGTGCGATGGTCGCCGGCGTCCAGGCCGGACGGATCAATGCAGATGTGTTCATTTTCTCCCAATCCTTCAGTTGGAGACAGCCAATCTCGGCTGCGTGGAATCGAAATGGGAAGGGAAAAACGGCGATTCAAGACAATGTCGGCCAAAACCGGACAAGCGGCTGAAATGATTATCGCTTTTTGAGGGTTTCGAGGAAAAGCACGACCAGGCCGGCAGGCAAGGTGGCGTTGCCGCCGACGGTTCTGCAGCGAATACCCGGCGCCGGTGCAATGGCTGATGCTTCGGATGCCCATTTCAAAAATCCAGAGGTGCGTTATCGACGACCTCTTTCATCACGAAGAACGTTCTCGTCTGGCGAACGCCGGGCAGTGCGATCAACTGGTCCCCATGAATTCGGTTGAAATCCGCCATGTCACCAACCCTGATCTTCAGAAAATAATCGAAGTCGCCTGCCACCAGATGGCAGTCGAGGATGAATTTCAGTTTGGCGACGGCCTTTTCGAAGTCCGCGAAACTCTCCGGGGTCGAGCGGTCGAGGACGACGCCAACCATCACCAGCGCGCCTCTGTCGACCTTCTGCGGTGTCACCACCGCCCTGACATGGCTGATATAGCCTTCATCGAACAAGCGTTGCGTGCGACGGTGGCATGTCGCCGGGCTGACAGCGACCGACTGCGCCAGCTCTGCATTGGTCAGTCGCCCATTGCCCTGAAGCAAGCGCAACATTTTCAGATCGATCCGGTCGAGATGTGCGTGCATGGAAGATTCTTCCGATATTTGAAGCATAGATCGAAGCAATATAACATTTCAACGCCATTGGGCGATATCTTGGATATTTTAGGCTCGATCTTTGAGAGCACCTTTCAAGGCAAAGGTGATAGCCTTTATCGCATCACACCGCAGTGAATTGGAACAAGGGAGGGCATTCTCATGCTCGAGAAATTCGAACGCTATCCGCTCACCTTCGGACCGACCCATATCGAGAAACTGGAGCGGCTCGGCGCTCATCTCGGCGGGAAGGTCGATCTCTATGTCAAGCGGGAGGATTGCAATTCCGGCCTCGCCTTCGGCGGCAACAAACTGCGCAAGCTCGAATACATCGTCCCGGACGCGATCGCCTCAAACGCCGACACGCTGGTGTCGATCGGCGGCGTTCAATCCAACCATACGCGCATGGTGGCGGCCGTCGCGGCGAAGATCGGCATGAAATGCCGCCTCGTGCAGGAAAGCTGGGTACCCCATGAGGACGCCGTCTACGATCGCGTCGGCAACATCCTTTTGAGCCGGATCATGGGCGCGGATGTCCAGATGGTCGATGAGGGCTTCGATATCGGTATCAGGGAAAGCTGGGAACAGGCGATCGCGGATGTGAAGGCCAAGGGTGGCAAGCCCTATCCGATTCCGGCTGGGGCTTCGGTGCATAAGTATGGCGGCCTGGGCTATGTCGGCTTCGCCGAGGAGGTGCGCGCGCAGGAGAAGGAGCTCGGCTTTGCCTTCGACTACATCGTCGTTTGTACCGTCACCGGCTCGACTCACGCTGGCATGCTGGTCGGCTTCGCCAAGGACGGCCGCGAGCGCAAGGTGATCGGCATCGACGCATCTGGCACCCCGGCGCAGACCAGGGCGCAAGTGCTCAAGATCGCGCAGAACACCGCGACGCTGGTCGAACTCGGTAAGGAGCTCGATGAGGACGATGTCGTTCTGATCGAGGATTATGCCTACCCGGTCTACGGCGTCCCCTCGCAGGAGACGAAGGAGGCGATCCGTCTCTGCGCGCGCCTTGAAGGCATGATCACGGATCCGGTCTATGAGGGAAAATCCATGCAGGGCATGATCGATCTCGTGAAGAAGGGTTATTTCCCCAAGGGATCGAAGGTGCTCTACGCCCACCTCGGCGGTGCTCCAGCCCTCAACGGATATGCCTACACATTCCGCAACGGCTGAATCTACCCCGCCTGCCGCGCCATGGCGTCGACCGCCCGCACCAGCATGTCGAGATCCTGCGGCCGCGACAGGCGGTGGTCGCCGTCGGGGATCAGCGACAGCGTGACGTCGTCGGCCGGCAGCAGGCTGACCAGTTTCAGCGCGTGGCTCGGCGGCACGTCGGCATCGGCCAGCCCCTGCAATATGTGGACGGGGCAATGGGTGTCGATCGGCCCGGTCATTGTCAGGTTGTTGCGGCCGTCCTCGATCAGCGCGCGGGTGTAGAGGTAAGGCTCGGCCGAATAGTCCGACGGCTCCTCGAAAAAACCCTTTTCGGCAAGGTCGCGCTTCTGCGCTTTGGTCAGCGCCGGCTCGACCAGCTCGGCGGTGAAATCCGGCGCCGGCGCCAGAAGCACCAGGCCGGCGATGCGGTTCTCGCCTGCCTTGTGCAATTCTTGGCGCAGTTCCTGGACCATGCGCAGCGCGATCCATGCGCCCATCGACGAACCGACCAGGATTTGCCTGCCTTGCGTGAAATGGCGGAAGACCGCGAGGCTTTGCGAAAGCCATTTCGAGATGGTGCCATCGGCAAAGGCGCCACCCGATTCGCCATGGCCGGAATAGTCGTGGCGCAGGAAGGCGCGGCCTTGCCCGCTCGCCCAGTCCGACAGCGTTTCCGCCTTGGTGCCAAGCATGTCCGACTTGTAGCCGCCGAGCCAGACAATGCCGGGTGCTGCACCCACGGCGCGCCTGACAGCGATGCTGGTTCCGTCAACGTCGAGAAAAACCGGTTCGGTCATGGCTACTCCTCACGCAGGTCTTGTGACACAACTGGCGGTTCGACGAAAAGTGGTCGGCAACTTTCTTCGTTTGGCACAAGGCTGTAGTCAGGGAACAGGGTGATTTCCTGTGAACGCTGTGCTATTGACTCCGGCCGCGCGCTCACCACATTGGCGCGTTCGCAATCTGAATTGAAATCCCTGAACGAAACGGCTCAAGGAGACCACGACCATTCGCAGACCTTTCAAAGCAACGGCGCCCACCAAGGAGGGCCCGCGCTCCAATCGTGATATCCGGGTTGCCCGGGTCCAACTCATCGACGCCGAAGGCCAGAACCACGGCGATGTCTCCATCAACGACGCATTGCTGCTCGCCGAAGAGGCTGGGCTCGATCTGGTCGAGATATCGCCCAACGCGGTGCCGCCCGTCGTAAAAATCCTCGATCTCGGCAAGCTGAAATACGCCAACCAGAAGAAGGCGGCCGAGGCGCGCAAGAACCAGAAGGTCATCGAGATCAAGGAGATCAAGATGCGCCCGAACATCGACAGCCATGACTACGAGACCAAGATGAAAGCGGTCCGGCGGTTTTTCGAGGAAGGCGACAAGGTCAAGCTGACATTGCGCTTTCGCGGCCGCGAGATGGCGCATATGGAACTCGGCATGCAGCTTCTGAACAAGGTTCGCGAGGAAGTGGCGCCCATCGCCAAGGTCGAAGCCGAACCGAAGCTCGAAGGCCGTCAGATGATGATGGTGCTGGCGCCCCGCTAAAGCGTTGCGCTTGCTGCTGTGCACTTTCGGGTCGAGCCCGAGGCCAAGCTTTTGGGCGACATGCATTAAATCCGCCTGAATCCTGTTGCAAGGGCGTCCCGGTGATCGGCGGGGCGCCTGTTTTCTTGGGTCAGACGCCGCGATCGCCGGCAAAGGTTCCTCGACAATCGGATTCCCGACATGCTCAATGAAGTTAAATCGGCGCAGGCCGAACAAGGGCGGGCCAGGCATGCGCTGGGCAGCTACCAGCACGCGCGCAGGATGGTTCTTGCCGCGCTCGTGGTTGTCCTGTTCGCGGCGCTGCTGTTTGGCCAGTCTTCTTTTCCTCCCGACACCGTGCTGCATGAAACGATCGAGATGGTCGGCGTCCTGCTGATCTTTCTCGGCATTGTCGGGCGCTTGTGGTCGACGCTCTATATCGGCGGGCGCAAATCCTCCGAGGTGGTGACCGGCGGACCCTATTCGATCACCCGCAATCCGCTCTATGTCTTCTCCTCGATGGCCGCCGCCGGCGTCGGCGCGCAGATCGGCTCGATCACCGCGATGGTCGGCTTCGCCGTGCTTTGTGCCGCGGCGTTCCATATCGTCATCCTGCGCGAAGAGAAATTCCTGAAGGAAGCGCTCGGCGCTCCATACAAAGCCTATATGGCGCGGGTGCCGCGCTTCTTCCCGAAGCTTTCGCTGTATCAGGAAGGCGACACCGGCAGCTTCAAGCCACGCCTGCTGCGGACCACCCTGCTGGACGGGCTGGTGTTCCTCATTGCCTTGCCGGCTTTCGAGTTGATCGACGGCGCGCAGGAATCGGGCATATTGCCGGTGCTGTTCCGTTTCCCATAAGCGCTGGGTGTTGCGTGCACTGGGTGTTGCGCGCCGGCTCGCTTTGACGTATAGGACCGCCGTTCCCAAAAACCGCCCGGCAGGGCATGCCGTGGCGGTTTCATTTGCTTTTCGGGCTTTGGTCGGCCTGAAGCGAACAAAATCAAGAGGCGTGGAGTGCCGAAGGCACGACGGAGACCTCAAAGAAACGGAGTAGCAAAATGCCCAAGATGAAGACCAAGTCGGCCGCCAAGAAGCGGTTCAAGATCACAGGTACCGGTAAAGTCCTGTCGGCTGCGGCCGGCAAGCGTCACGGCATGATCAAGCGTTCCAACAAGTTCATTCGAAATGCCCGCGGCACGATGGTTCTGGCTGAACCGGATGGCAAGAAGGTCATCAAGAATTTTCTGCCGAACGGCCTCTAAGGCATTCGGTCCGGACACGTTTAAGGAGATCATGACATGGCACGCGTAAAGAGAGGCGTCACCTCGCACGCCAAGCACAAGAAGGTCCTGAAAGCCGCCAAGGGCTTCTACGGCCGCCGCAAGAACACCATCCGCATCGCCAAGCAGGCGGTGGAAAAGTCGCTGCAGTATGCCTATCGCGACCGCAAGAACCGCAAGCGCTCGTTCCGCGCGCTGTGGATTCAGCGCATCAATGCAGCGACCCACGAGCATGGCCTGACCTATGGCCGCTTCATCGACGGTCTCAACAAGGCCGGCATCGAGATCGACCGCAAGATCCTGTCGGACATGGCCATCCATGAGCCGCAGGCGTTCGCCGCACTTGTGGCCAAGGCCAAGGTCGCGCTCGAATACCTGAAGAACACCACGCCGAACGCTTTTGAAAGCGCTGTAGCCTAACCAGCGCCTTCCCAAGCAACTTCGACACTTGATTTGGGAAACCCGCGCTGGCAGGGCTGGCGCGGGTTTTTCTTTGCTTCCAATCGAGTCTGGAACATGAGTGACATGGAAACCCTCGAAAACTCCCTGATGACCGACATTGCGTCGGCCGCCGACGAGCAGGCGATCGAAGCCGTGCGTGTTTCGGCGCTCGGCAAGAAGGGCTCGGTCTCCGAAATGCTGAAGACGCTCGGCTCGATGTCGGCCGAGGAGCGTCAGGTAAAAGGCCCGGCGATCAACGGCCTCAAGAACCGCATCACCGACGCGCTTTCCGCGCGCCGCGCCGAGCTGAGGGACGTGGCGATCACCGCGCGCCTCGCGGCGGAAAAGGTCGACGTCACGCTGCCGGTGCGGCAATCACCGGCCGAGCGCGGCCGCATCCATCCGATCAGCCAGGTCAGCGACGAGATCGCCGCGATCTTCGGCGATCTCGGCTTTGCCATCGCCGAAGGTCCGGATATCGAGACCGACCACTACAATTTCACCGCGCTGAATTTCCCGGAAGGCCATCCGGCGCGCGAGATGCACGACACCTTCTTCTTCCAGCCGGACGAGAAGGGCGAACGCAGGCTTTTGCGCACCCACACGTCGCCGGTGCAGATCCGCACCATGGAGGCGCAGAAGCCGCCGATCCGGATCGTCATTCCCGGCAAGACCTACCGGCAGGATTCCGATGCCACCCACTCGCCGATGTTCCATCAGGTCGAGGGGCTGGTGATCGACAGGACAGCCAATGTCGCCAACATGAAATGGGTGCTGGAGGAGTTCTGCAAGGCCTTCTTCGAGGTGCCACAGGTCAAGATGCGCTTCCGGCCGTCCTTCTTCCCGTTCACCGAACCCAGCATGGAGGTCGACATCCAGTGCGACCGTTCGCGGCCGGGCGAGGTGCGCTTCGGCGAAGGCTCCGACTGGATGGAGATCCTCGGCTGCGGCATGGTGCACCCCAATGTGCTGAGATATGGCGGGCTCGATCCCGACGAGTATCAGGGCTTTGCCTGGGGCATGGGCATCGATCGCATCGCCATGCTGAAATACGGCATGCCGGATCTGCGCGCCTTTTTCGACGCCGATGTGCGCTGGCTGTCGCATTACGGTTTTAGGCCGCTCGACATGCCGACGCTGTTCGGGGGGCTGAGCACGTGACGGCGGTCCACACCGGCGGCTGCCGCTGCGGCGCCGTGCGGTTCGAGGCTTCGGCCGAGCCGCACCATGTCAGCTATTGCCATTGCGGCGATTGCCGGCGGGCCAGCGGCGCGCCGGTGTCGGCCTTTGTCGGCTTCCTGACCGAACAGGTCGCCTTCACCGGCAAGGCGCTGAAGATGTTCGAGAACGGGCCGGTGACGCGTTCGTTTTGCGGCATCTGCGGCTCGCCGATCGCCTATGTCGACGAGCGGCTGGACGATCGCATCTATTTCATGCTCGGCGCCATGGACATGCCGGCCTATTTCAAGCCGACCCACCACGCCCATGTGCGCGAGCAGCTTCCCTTCCTGCACATGCCGGACGACCTGCCGCGCCATTTGAAGACCAGCGTGCCCAGACCTGACGAGCAAAGACCAGACGGAACACAGTCATGAAACTCACCCTCTCCTGGCTCAAGGACCACCTCGAGACTGATGCCTCGCTGGCGGAGATCGTCGAGCGGCTGACCTCCATCGGCCTCGAAGTCGAGCATGTCGACGACAGATCGAGCCTGAAACCCTTCGTCATCGCCAAGGTGTTGACGGCGGTCCAGCATCCCGACGCCGACCGGCTGCGTGTGCTGACCGTCGACACCGGCGACGGCAAGGCCCCTGTGCAGGTCGTGTGCGGTGCGCCCAATGCGCGCGCCGGCCTGGTCGGCGCCTTCGCCGCGCCCGGCACCTATATTCCCGGCATCGACGTGACGCTGACGGTCGGCAAGATCCGCGGCGTCGAAAGTCACGGCATGATGTGCTCCGAGCGCGAACTGGAGCTTTCGGACGAGCATAGCGGCATCATCGATCTGCCCGCCGATGCGCCGGTCGGCACCAGCTTCGCCGCCTATGCCCATCTCGACGACCCGCTGATCGAGATCAATTTGACGCCGAACCGGCCGGATGCGACCAGCGTGTACGGCATCGCCCGCGATCTGGCGGCGAGCGGGCTCGGCACGCTGAAGGCTGCGCCGGTCGAGGCAATCCCTGGCAAGGGAGAGACGCCGGTCAAGGTGACGATCGAGGCGCCGGAGCTCTGCCCGGGCTTTGCGCTGCGCCTGGTGCGCGGCGTCAAGAACGGCCCGTCGCCGAAATGGCTGCAGCAAAGGCTGATCGCCATTGGTCTGAGGCCGATCAGCGCGCTGGTCGACATCACCAACTACGTCACTTTCGACCGCGGCCGGCCTTTGCATGTGTTCGACGCCAGGAAGGTCGCCGGCAACCTTACCGTGCGCCGCGCGCGCGACAGTGAAAAGGTGCTGGCGCTCGACGGCCGCGAATACACGCTGACGCCCGAGATGTGCGTGATAGCAGACCAGGACGGCGTCGAATCCATCGCCGGCATCATGGGCGGCGAGCATTCTGGCTGCGACGAGAACACCACCGACGTGCTGATCGAATCGGCACTTTGGGATCCGATCACCACGGCCCGTACCGGCCGCACCCTCGGCATCATCAGCGATGCGCGCTACCGCTTCGAGCGCGGCGTCGATCCCGAATTCATGGTTCCCGGCGTGGAGCTGGCGACCAGACTGGTGCTGGATTTCTGCGGTGGGACGCCGGCGGAAACCGAGGTCGTCGGCTATGCCGGCCACACGCCTGAGATCGTGTCCTTCCCGCTGTCGGAAGTGAAGCGGCTGACCGGCATCGAGGTACCGAGCTCGACAAGCCTCGACATTCTCGCCCGCCTTGGGTTCAAGTCGGAAGGCTCAGGCGAGGTCGTCAATGTGGCGGTCCCGTCCTGGCGCCCGGATATCGACGGCAAGGCCGATCTGGTCGAGGAGGTCATGCGGATCCATGGCGTCGACAACATCGCCCCGCAGCCGCTCGGCGCCCATGACGCGGTCAACGCCAAGATCCTGACCGTGCTGCAGATCCGCACCCGCGCGACCAAGCGGGCGCTGGCGGTGCGTGGCATGATGGAGGCCGTCACCTGGTCGTTCATTCCGGCAAAACATGCCGAACTGTTCGGCGGCGGCCAGACCGCGCTGAAGCTCGCCAATCCGATCGCCGCCGACATGTCCGACATGCGGCCGTCGCTGCTGCCGGGGCTGATCGCCGCCGCCCAGCGCAATGCCGACAGGGGCATCGGCGATGTCGCGCTGTTCGAAGTGTCGGGCACCTATGAAGGCGATGCGGCCGACCAGCAGCGGCGCGTCGCCGCCGGCGTGCGGCGCGGCACCGCCAAGCTCGAAGGCTCCGGCCGTCATTGGGCCGGCAATGCCGGTGCTGTCGGCGTGTTCGACGCCAAGGCCGACGCGATCGCAGCACTTGAAGCCTGCGGCGCGCCGGTCGAGCGGCTGCAGATCGAGGCCGGCGGCCCGGCCTGGTATCATCCAGGCCGCTCCGGCACGATCAAGCTCGGGCCGAAGGTCGTGTTGGCCACGTTCGGTGAATTCCATCCGAAGACGCTGGAGGAGCTGGATGTTTCCGGACCGCTCTGCGGCTTCGAGGTCTTCGTCGATGCCGTACCCGAGCCGAAGGCCAAGCCGACGCGGACAAAGCCGAGACTGGAACTGTCCGCCTTCCAGGCGGTCAAGCGCGATTTCGCCTTCGTCGTCGACAAGGCGGTCGAGGCCGGCACGCTGACCCGCGCCGCCCTTGCCGCAGACAAGAAGCTGATCACCGGCGTTTCGGTCTTCGACGTTTTCGAAGGGGCATCGCTCGGCGCGGCCAAGAAATCGGTCGCCATCGAAGTGTCGATCCAGCCGGTCGAAAAGACGCTGACCGACGAGGATTTCGAGGCGCTGGCCAAGCGCATCGTCGAGAATGTGCACAAGCAGACGGGCGGCGTGCTCAGAGCGTGAGCGGTGCAGGGACAGAGGGGGCGCTGTCCCGCGACGTCTCGCAATTCTGCACCGCGCGACGTTCGAAAAGGGGCGCCGGAGCGCCCCTTTTCGATCCATCCGTTCGGCAATCTTCACCCGTTGACCAGCGCCAGCGCCGCTTCGGTGTAGCGCTTGCCGGTGACCTTTTCCGGCGACAGGGCGTCGCCTATGGCCGCTACCTCCGCCTCGCTCAGCACGATCTGTGCCGCGGCTGCGTTCTGCTCCAGATGGCGGATCTTGCGGGCGCCGGGGATCGGTACGATGAAATCGCCCTGATGCAGCACCCAGGCGAGCGCCAGTTGCGCCGGCGTCACGCCCTTCTGCGCCGCCATTGTTTCCAGCGTGGCGACAACAGCCGCATTGGCGGCCATGGCGTCGGCCTGGAAGCGCGGCAGGGTGTGGCGCCAGTCGCCCGCGCCGAGAGCTTCCGGCTTGTTGATCGTGCCGGTGAGCAGGCCGCGGCCGAGCGGGCTGTAGGGGACGAAGCCGATGCCGAGTTCGCGGCAGACGGCGAACACCTCTTCTTCCGGGTCGCGGCTCCACAGCGAATATTCGCTCTGCACGGCTGATATCGGATGCACGGCATGCGCCCGGCGGATGGTCGCCGCGCTCGCCTCCGACAGGCCGAGCGTGCGCACCTTGCCCTCGCGCACCAGCTCGGCCATGGCGCCGACCGTGTCTTCGATCGGCACGTTGGGATCAACGCGGTGCTGGTAGTAGAGATCGATCACCTCGACGCCCAGCCGCTTCAATGACGCTTCGGCGACCGCCTTGACGTGTTCGGGGCGGCTGTCGACGCCGGCCATCCGCTCGACGCCGTTGCCTTCCTCTAGAATCTTGAAGCCGAATTTTGTCGCGATCGTCACATGATCGCGCACCGGCTTCAACGCCTTGCCGAGCAGGATCTCGTTCTCGTAGGGGCCATAGACCTCGGCGGTGTCGAAGAAATTGACGCCGATCTCGACGGCGCGGCGCAGCGTGGCGATCGCGTCGGCCTCCGCCTGACCGCCATAGACGAAGCTCATCCCCATGCAGCCGAGGCCGACCGGATAGACGTCAAGTTCATTTCCAAGCTTGCGGGTTTGCATCACGCGTCTCCTTGTTGTGATGCGACGGAAATAGCGTCTTGTCCCGAGTTCGATAATCGGCTCTCATTCGCACGGGCTGTTCTAAAAGATAGATCAATGAAGCGAACCCATCTTTCCCAGCTCGCGGTGCTGGCAACCGTCGCCCAATGCGGCAGCTTTCGCGGCGCGGCCAGGGAACTCGCCATCGCGCCCTCGGCGGTCAGCCACGCGGTTTCCAGCCTGGAGGCGCATCTCGGCGTTCGTCTCCTGGCGCGCAGCACCCGCAGCGTCGCTCCGACCGAGGAGGGCGCACAGTTGCTCGAGCGGCTGAGGCCGGCGCTGTCGGAGATCGACCTCGCCCTGGAATCGGCGGTCGAGGCACGCGACCGGCCGGCCGGCAATCTCAGGCTGACCGTGCCGCGCACCGCAGCCCACCTGGCGCTGACGCCGCGGCTCGGTGCCTTTGCATCGGCCTATCCGGACATCGTGCTGGAGATCGTCATCGAAGACCGCTTCACCGATGTGGTCGAAGGCGGCTTCGACGCTGGCGTGCGGCTCGGCGAGAGCCTGCAGCGCGACATGATCGCCGTGCGCATCGGGCCGGACCTTCGCGGCGCCGTCGTCGGCGCGCCATCCTATTTCGCGACCATGCCCAGACCGCGCCATCCGCACGATCTCGTCGATCACCGTTGCCTGCGCTTCCGTTTCTCCAGCGGCATTCTCTACAGCTGGGAATTCGAGAAGGACGGCGAGGAGATCGAACTGCCGGTGCAAGGGCCGCTGATCCTCGACGAGGACCATCTGATAGCCAATGCGGCGGTCGACGGCGCCGGTCTTGCCTTCCTGTTCGAGGACTATGTTCGCGAGGCGCTGGCCGCCGGCAAGCTCATTCGCGTGCTGGAGGACTGGTGCCCGCCCTTCGACGGTTTCTTCGTCTATTATCCGAGCCGCCGCCAGATGCGGCCGGCGCTCAGGGCCTTTGTCGATTTTTTCAAGGTACGCGGATGAAAGCCGGGCTCACCAGCGTTCACCGACAATGCCGGCATCGATCACAAACAGCACGACCCGCTACGGCTGGGCGGCGATCGTTCTTCACTGGCTGATCGCCGCGATCTTCGTCGGCCAGTTCGTGCTCGGCTTCGTCATGATGCGGGTGTCCAGCCAGCGCACCGCCTTTGAGCTGATCCAGCTGCACAAATCCTTCGGCTTTCTGCTGCTTGGTCTGGTGATCCTGCGCATTGCCTGGCGTCTCGGCAGCGCGGCGCCGTCCCTGCCGCGTTCGGTCGGGCCTCTAGAGCGCCGCGCGGCGCCGCTTGTGCATTTTGCGCTTTATGCGCTTCAGCTCGCTTTGCCGCTGTCCGGCTGGGCGCTGGTCTCGGTTTCGATGCTGGAGATCCCGAGCGTGCCCTTCAACCTGTTCGTCATGCCGGACCTGCCGCTGGCTGAATCGGACGCGGCGGAGAGCTTCTGGGCAGCAGCGCACTGGTATCTTGCCTATGCCGGCATCGGGCTTGTCGCCTTGCATTTCGCCGCGGCGCTGCGCCATCATTTCTGGCTGAAGGACGCGGTGCTGACGCGCATGATCACGCCTTTGTCAGATCAAGACGCGGAATAGAGCGGACGGTTCATTCGTTGATGGGGCGAGGACGCAAAAAATGCGTTGCCTCCAAAAAAGGAATACTCCCATGTACGCGCGCATCTTCGGAATTGCGGCGGTGGCCGCTTGCCTTGCCGTGCCTGTTTTCGCGGCAGTCGCCCTCGGTGATGCCGCCGGCAGCTACACGATCAGCCCGGCCAGTTCGAGCATCCGCTTCTCCATCGGCAAGGCCGGCGGCGGCGGGCTCAATGGCGCCTTCGCCCGCTTCAAGGGCAGCATCCGCATCGACAACAGCGATGTCGGGCGCTCACAGGTCAATTTCACCATCTTTCCCGAAAGCGTTGGCACCGGCCAGGGCCGCGTCGACGCCTTCCTTCGCTCCGACGCGGTATTCGACGCCGCCAATAGCCCGGAAATCCAGTTCCGCTCGACCAGCGTCAAACGCACCGGCGACACCACAGCCCTCGTCACCGGCCGGCTGACGGCGCGTGGCAAGACCTTCCCGGAGAAATTCACGGCCGAGCTCGGCGGCCTCAAGTCTGGCACGATAAGATTCCATGTCACCGGCAAGGTGCTGCGGTCGCGCTACGGCATGGACGTCGGCACGCCGATCTATTCGAACGTCGTCAACTTCGACATGACGCTGACAGGCAAGCGCCGCTGAGTGGTTGCAGGCGGGGAAACCAAGCTGCGGAGGGGAGAGCCGTACTATTCACCGCCATGCTTCCGCATTGGCTTTTCCGCCGATTTCAGGCAAACCTCATCGCCTGCAAACCGAAAGGGAGAAGCCTGATGTTCCGATGGGGTGTTTTGTCGACGGCCAAGATCGGCCGCGAGCATCTTTTGCCCGCAATGGTCGAGGCGGAGAACGGCGTTCTGTCGGCGATCGCCAGCCGCGACATGTCGAAAGCCCGTGCTTTGGCCGACCGTTTCGGCGCCCCCCATGCCTTCGGCTCCTATGACGAGCTGCTCGCCTCCAAGGACGTCGACGGCGTCTACATCCCGCTGCCGACCGCGCAGCATGTCGAATGGACCGCGAAGGCGATTCAAGCCGGCAAGCATGTTCTGGTCGAAAAGCCCTTGGCGCTCGATGCCAAGGACATTCCGCCGCTGATCGAGCTGCGCGACGCCAAGAAAGTGCTGGTCTGCGAAGCCTTCATGGTCGTCTACCACCCGCAATGGATCAAGGTGCGCGAGCTGATCGCCAATGGCGCCATCGGCCGGCTGCGCCATGTGCAGGGCGCGTTTTCCTACTACAATGTCGATCCCACCAACATGCGCAACCAGCTCGACCTCGGTGGCGGCGCGCTGCCCGACATCGGCGTCTACCCGACCGTGTCGACGCGCTTTTCGACGGGCAAGGAGCCGCTGCGCGTCCAGGCGACGATCGAGCGCGACAAGACATTCGGCACCGACATCTACTCCTCGATCCGCGCCGATTTCGGCGACTTCGAACTGTCGTTCTACCTGTCGACGCAGATGGCGGCGCGGCAGGTGATGGTGTTCCACGGCGAGAAGGGCTTCATCGAGGTGCTTTCGCCGTTCAATGCCGGGATCTACGATCATCATCGCATCGAGCTGCACAACCAGAACCACAGCGAGGCGCAAGTGTTCCGCTTCCCCGGCCTGCAGCAATACCGGCTGGAGGTCGAGGCCTTCGCGCGGGCGGCACAGGGCGGCAAGGACCGCGTCTTCACGCTGGAGGAATCGGTGCTCAACCAGAAGGTCATCGACGCCATCTTCCGCGCCGGCGAGAAGGAAGGCTGGGAGATAGTCTGACAGTTCGTCAAGCCGGGGAGGAGAGCCGGGGGAGAAATGGCTGACGATGCGGATGTGATCATTGTCGGCGCCGGCCTTGCCGGCCTCGTCGCCGCGGCGGAACTGGCAGAGGCCGGCAAGAAGACCATCATCGTCGATCAGGAGCCGGAACAGTCGCTCGGCGGCCAGGCGTTCTGGTCGCTCGGCGGCATCTTCCTCGTCGATTCGCCCGAACAGCGGCGCATGCGCATCCGCGATTCGCATGATCTGGCGCTCGAGGACTGGCTGGGCACCGCCGCCTTCGACCGACCGGAGGATCTCTGGCCGCGCCGCTGGGCCGAAGCCTATGTCGGCTTCGCCGCCGGCGAGAAGCGCTCTTGGCTCATGCAGCGTGGCATGAAGTTCTTTCCGGTGGTCGGCTGGGCCGAGCGCGGCGGCGGCAACGCCATCGGTCACGGCAATTCGGTGCCGCGCTTCCACGTCACCTGGGGCACCGGCCCCGGCGTCCTCGACCCGTTCGTCCAGCGCGTGCGCGAGGCCGAGAAGCGCGGATTGATCCGCTTCAAGTTCCGCCACCGCGTCAACGAACTGACCCGGACGGGCACTGTCGTAAACGGCGTGCGCGGCGACATGCTCCAGCCGAGCGATGTCGAGCGCGGCCGCAAGAGTTCGCGCGACGTGGCCGGCGATTTCGAGCTCAAAGCGCAGGCGGTCGTCGTCGCCTCCGGCGGCATCGGCGCCAATCCCGAGCTTGTCCGCAAGAACTGGCCGCAGCGGCTGGGAGCGCCGCCCAGGCGCATGATCACCGGCGTTCCCGATCATGTCGACGGCCGCATGCTGGCGATCACCGAACAGGCCGGCGGCAGCATCATCAATCGCGACCGCATGTGGCACTATGTCGAGGGCATCAGGAACTGGGCGCCGATCTGGACCGACCATGCCATCCGCATCCTGCCCGGCCCGTCGTCGCTGTGGCTCGACGCGCGCGGCAAGCGCCTGCCGGTGCCGCTCTATCCCGGCTTCGACACGCTGGGCACGCTCAGCCACATCATGCGCACCGGCTTCGACTATTCCTGGTTCATCCTGACCCAAAAAATCATCCAGAAGGAGTTCGCGCTGTCGGGCTCCGAACAGAACCCCGACCTCACCGGAAAAAGCTGGCGCCAGGTGCTCGGCCGCGCCACATCAGGCGTTCCCGGTCCGGTGAAGGCGTTCATGGAGAAGGGCGAGGATTTCATCGTCGAGGCTGAGCTGCCGGCGCTGGTCGCCCGCATGAACGCGCTGGTCGGCGGCGAGCCGCTGCTTGAGCTGGCGCAGGTCGAGCGCGAAATCCGTGCCCGCGACCGGCAGCTCGACAATCCGTTCTCCAAGGACATGCAGATCACTGCCTTGCGCGGGGCGCGGGCTTATCTCGGCGACCGGCTGATCCGCACGGCTAAGCCGCACAAGATGCTCGACCCCGCCAATGGCCCGCTGATCGCGGTCAGGCTAAACATCCTGACCCGCAAGACGCTGGGCGGCTTGCAGACTGATCTCGAAAGCCGTGTGCTGGACGCCGAGGGCCAGCCGATCGAAGGGCTGTACGCCGTCGGCGAAGCCGCCGGTTTCGGCGGCGGCGGCATGCACGGTTACGCGGCACTGGAAGGCACGTTCCTCGGCGGCTGCATCTTCTCCGGCCGCAGCGCCGGCCGCGCGGCCGCACGTGGGGTGGGGTAGGGCTTCACCAGATCCATTCGCCTCGTCCCAGAACCGACACCGCGTCGACGATCCGGGTGAAGCTCGATCGAGCGCGGCCGACTGTGTGCCTGGCCCTGAGATAGCCATGCACCAGCCCCGGCTCTTCGAACCAGAAGGCGTGGCCACCCGCCGCGACGACGCGGTCGCGATAGGCCTCGCCGTCAGACGACAGCGGGTCGCATTGGGCGGTGATCAGCACGGTCGGTGGCAGATTGGCAAAATCGGCGTCGGCCAGCGGCGATAGGGTAAGATCGCCGGTGCGGTCCTCGCCGCCTGTCCTGATACTGCCGTAGAAATCGAGGTCGCGCACCGTCAGCATCGGCGCCTCGGCATGGGTCACGTAAGACCCTTGCGAGCGGTCGCCGCCAAGGCCGGGATAGATCAGAACCTGGCCGAACGGCCTTCGCGCATGGCCGCGTGTCGCATGGCTGACGGCAGCGGCAAGATTGCCGCCGGCACTGTCGCCGCAGAGCAGGATCGGGCGCTTGTAAGTCGTCGCCGCCCATTCGAAGGCGCTGATGGCATCGTCGAATGCAGCCGGATGAAGATGTTCCGGCGCCAGCCGGTAGTCGACCGAAACCACCTCATAGCCGGTGCGGCTGCAAAACTCGGCACAGACGTCGTCATGGCTATCGAGCCCACCGAGGATAAAACCGCCGCCATGGAAATAAAGCACCATCGCCGCTGCTTCCGGCGCCGGCGTGCGATAGATGCGGATCGGAATGGGATGAGACGGCGTGGCAATGGCGGTGGTTTCCGCCGTGACGTTGTCCGGATAGCCGGCAAAGAACTCGCGGCACAGCCGGTCGTAGATGTCGCGCTGCTGATCGATCGTGTAGTCGATCGTGTCCGGCGGATAGTAGGAATTGGTCCGCTCGATGAAGGCCCATGTTTCGGCGTCGAGGAGGGTTTTGTAGTCGGTCATGGGAGCTGGGCTGGCTTCCAAGGTCGAGCCTGGACACCCCCCTCTGGCCTGCCGGCCATCTCCCCCGCAAGGGGGGAGCTTGGCAGCTTCGGCGAAGCCGCCCTTCCTCCAGCGTTGACAAT
Organism: Mesorhizobium sp.; assembly: GCF_004962245.1. Classification (GTDB taxonomy): domain Bacteria; phylum Pseudomonadota; class Alphaproteobacteria; order Rhizobiales; family Rhizobiaceae; genus Mesorhizobium. The sequence goes on from NZ_SUHQ01000008.1 coordinate 183,021, forward strand.
TTGCGAAAGCAATGGCGACGGTCGATCTCCCCCCTTGCGGGGGAGATGGCCGGCAGGACAGAGGGGGGTGGGACGGAACGCCGTCATCTCCGCAGTATCACTTCCCCTTCCACACAGGGTCGCGCTTTTCGGCAAAGGCGCGAAAGCCTTCGAGATTGTCCTCCGAGCCGTACAGTGCGTCAACCGTCGGCAGCTGGCGGCGCGTCACCCGGTTCATGGCGTCCTGGAAGGTGAGCGCTTCGGCGACCCGCGCCGTTTCCTTGATCGCGGCGAAGACCAGCGGCGGGCCGCCGGCCAGCAGCCGGGCGATCTCCCAGACGCGGTCCTCGAGCTTGTCCTTGGGCAGCACCTCGTTGACCAGGCCCCAGCGATGCGCCTCGGCGACATCCATCCAGCGGCCGGTGAGCAAAAGGTCCATGGCGACGTGATAGGGGATGCGCTTCGGCAGCTTGATCGTCGCCGCGTCGGCCAGCGTGCCGGCGCGGATTTCGGGCAACGCGAAGGAGGAGTGGTCCGATGCGTAGATGAGGTCGCAGGACAGCGCCAGCTCGAAGCCGCCGCCGACCGCCATGCCGTTGACGCAGGCGATGACCGGTTTGTTGAGATCACGCAGTTCCTGCAGTCCGCCGAAGCCGCCGACGCCATAGTCGCCGTCGACCGCGTCGCCGCCGGCCGCGGCCTTCAGATCCCAGCCGGCGCAGAAGAACTTGTCGCCGGCGGTCTTGACGATGGCGACGCGCAAGCCCGGATCGTCGCGGAACGCCTTGAACGTCTCGCCCATCAGCCGCGACGTTTTCAGGTCGATGGCATTGGCCTTGGGCCGATCGAGCGTGACCTCGAGGATCGTGCCCTCGCGGCGGGTCGAAATGACGTCAGACATTCTTGTTCTCTCCCAGCACCAGCAGCGCGTCGGCGATCCAGGCGCCCTTGCCCTCGGTGCAGACGATCAGCGGATTGATGTCGAGCTCCTCGATCTCGCCGGCATTGTCCTGCACGAAGGCGGCAATCCTGGCGATGGCATCGATGGCCGCCGCGACATCGGCCTTCGGCCGGCCGCGATAGCCTTCGAGCAGCGGAAACAGTTTGAGCCCGTGCAGCGCCGCCTCGATGTCGTCGCGGGTTGCCGGCAGCATCAGCGTGACGCTGTCGCGCAGCAGCTCGACCAGCACGCCACCGGTGCCGAGCGTCATCACCGCGCCGAACATCGGGTCGCGGGTGAAGCCGACGATGAGCTCGGCGACGCCGTCGCCCACCATGCGCTCGACATAGAGGCCGGTGCCGAGCGGATCGAGATCATGGGCGGCGGTGCTGACGGATTCGGCATCCCTGAGGTTGAGCCGCACCGCGCCGAGCTCGGATTTGTGGGTCACGCCCAAAGCCTTCAGTGCCACCGGAAAACCGAGCGCCATCGAGGAGATCACCGCCTCGACCGCATTGCCGGCGCGTTCGCCCTTGGGCACGGGAAGCCCGGCCTCGATCAGCCGCGCTTTCGCCTCGGCCTCATCAGGCGTGACATGGTCGCCGGCCGGTGCGCCGGAAGCGGAGGTGTCGATAGGCTGCGCCTGCGGCTCGCGCCAGGCCCAGCCGATGAAGGCCGCTGCCTGGGCGGCGTCCATGGCCTCGGAAATGCCGAACAACGGCACCATGCCGCGCGCCATCAGCCCGGCGGTGTATTCCTCGGGCAGGTTCTCCGGCAGCGACGACACGATCGCGCCCTGCGCCCTGTTGGTCTTCAGCGCCGATTCGAAGGCGCGCAGCGTCGTCCACCAGTCGGTGTCGGAGCAGCGGTCCGGGCGCGGGAAGTCGAGCACCAGCATGTTGAGGTCGAAGCCGCCCGACACCATGGCGGTGAAGGTGGCGGTCATCGCCGGCTCGTTGTTCCAGATGAAGGTGTGGTAGTCGAGCGGGTTGGCCACCGCAACCAGCGGCCCGAGAGTCGATTTGACGTGGGCACGGTGCGTGTCGGTCAGATCAGGGAAGTTCACCCAGCGGCCTTCGGCGCTGTCGGCCATGACAGACGCTTCGCCGCCCGAACAGCTCATCGATGACAGCCGGTAGCCGGGCAACGGCCCGGTGACGTGCAGCAGCTTGAGCGCTTCGATGAAGGCGGGAATCGAATCGACGCGGGCGATGCCGAGCCGCTTCAGGAAGGCGCCGGAGGCGGCGTCGGAGCCGGCCAGCGATGCCGTGTGCGACACGGTCGCCTGCCGCGCCTGTTCGGAACGGCCGACTTTCATGGCGATGATCGGTTTCTTCAGTTCCCGCGCCCGCGCGGCCAGTCTTTCGAAGCCGGCTACCGAATCGAAAGCCTCGATATGCAGGCCGAGCGACGTGACGCGGTCGTCCTCGATCAGGCCGAGCGCTATTTCGGAAAGGCCGGTCTGCGCCTGGTTGCCGGCGGTCATCAGAAAGGCGATCGGCAGGCCGCGCTTCTGCATCGTCATGTTGATGGCGATGTTGGACGACTGGGTGATGATGGCGACGCCGCGTCCGCTCTCGGCCAGCCTGATGCCGCCATGCTGGTCGGGCCATAAAAGCGCGCCGTCGGCATAGTTTATCAGGCCGTAGCAGTTCGGCCCGATGATCGGCATCCGGCCTGCCGCTGCGACCAGCTCGGCCTGCAGCCGCTCGCCATGCTCGTCATAGGCCTCGGTTTCGAGGAAGCCAGCGGCAAAACAGACGGCGCCGCCGGCGCCGCGCTCGGCCAGCGCCTTGACCACCTCGATGGTCAAATGCCGGTTGACGCCGACAAAGGCGGCGTCCGGCGCGCCCGGCAATTCCGCCACGGAGCGGTAGGCCTTGCGGCCGGCGACGTCCTCCTTGGTCGGGTGCACCGGCCAGATATCGCCGGCAAAGCCCATCTTGATCGATTGCGCAACGACGGCGGCGGCCTGCGCGCCGCCGAACACGGCGATTGATTTGGGCCGCAAAAGACGTTCAAGTCTATGCATCGATCAGCCCCCAACCGCCCGCAGCAATGCCCGCGAGATGATGTGACGCTGAATCTCGGACGTGCCTTCCCAGATGCGCTCGACGCGGGCGTCGCGCCAGATGCGCTCCAGCGGCAAATCGTCCATCAGCCCCATGCCGCCATGGATCTGGATCGCCTCGTCGGCGACGAAGGCAAGCATTTCGGTGGCCTTCAGCTTGGCCATGGCCATGTCCTGGTCGGTGACGGTACCCTGATCGTACTTCCAGCCGGCTTCGAACACCATCAGGTCGGCGGCTTTCAGTTCCGTCGCCATGTCGGCGAGCTTGAAAGACACGCCCTGGAACTTGCCGATCTGCTGGCCGAATTGCTGGCGCTGCGCGGCGTACTCGATGGCGTGGCCAAGCGCCCGCTCGGCCCGGCCGAGGCAGGTCGCGCCGACCTGCAGGCGGGTCGCGCCAAGCCATGAATTGGCGACGTCGAAGCCCTTGTGGACCTCGCCCAGAATCTGGCTCGCCGGCAGGCGGCAATCGTCGAATTCGAGGATGGCGTTGGTATAGCCGCGGTGCGAGACGTTGCGGTAGCCGTCACGCACCGTAAAACCCTTGGTGCCCTTGTCGACGAAAAAGGCGGTGATCTTCTTGCGCTTGCCGCGCGGCGTATCCTCTTCGCCCGAGGCCATGAAACAAATAGCGAAATCGGCAAGATCGGCATGGCTGATGAAATGCTTGGTGCCGTTCAGCACCCAGTCGTCGCCGTCCTGCACGGCGGTCGCCCGCATGCCGCGCAGATCGGAGCCGGCGCCCGGCTCGGTCATCGCCAGGCAATCCCATTTCTCGCCACGAATGCAGGGATAAAGATATTTTTCGCGCTGCTCGGGCGTGCCAGCCAAAAGGATGTTGGAAGGCCGCGCCACGCAGGTCCAGTGCAGCGCGTAATTGGCGCGGCCGAGTTCCTTTTCGTAAAGCAGCCAGGTCACCGTATCGAGGCCGGCGCCACCGACTTCCGTTGGCATGTTGGCGGCATAAAGCCCGGCTTCGATCGCCTTGGCCTGGATCTCGTCGATCAGTTCGCGGCGCAGCACGCCGGTGCGCTCGACCTCGCGCTCATGCGGGTAAAGCTCGTTCTCGACGAAGGCGCGCGTCGTCTCGACGATGAGTTTCTGTTCCTCGGAGAGGCCAAAATCCATGGTCTCAGCCTTTCTTCTTTTTCTTCGGCTTTTCAGCCTTGGCCTTCTCGGCCGCCTTGGAAGTGGCGGGCTTTTTCGCCGCAAGCTTGGCGAGCTGCCTGGTATAGTCCTTATGCAAGGCGCCGGCGCCCCAACCCTTGCCCTTGTTCTGCTTCGACAGCGCCTCCATGATGGCGACCAGATTGTCGTCGCGTATCTTTTCGAGTTCGCGGATCGACAGGCCATGCGCCTGGTCGTCCGACTGGGTGGCGATCAGGTCGACCAGATCGTCGTTGAACTCCGGCACGTCCATCAGCTTGGTCCATGGCCATTTCAGGCACGGGCCGAACTGCGCCATGAAATGGCGCATGCCGGCCTCGCCGCCGGCGACGCGATAGACCTGGAACATGCCCATCTGCGCCCAGCGCAGGCCGAAGCCATAGCGCATGATGTCGTCGAGTTCCTCGACCGTGCAGATGCCGTCCTTGATCAGCCACAGCGCCTCGCGCCATGCCGCCTCCAGTAGACGGTCGCCGACAAAGGCCTCGATCTCCTTGCGGATCACCACCGGCTTCATGCCGATCGAGGCGTACATCTCCTTGGCGACCTCGATCGCCTCGGGAAAGGTCTGTTCGCCGCCGACGATCTCGACCAGCGGCAAGAGGTAGACCGGGTTGAACGGATGGCCAACGACCAGCCGCTCCGGATGCTTCTTCATCGCCACCTGCATGTCGGTCGGCTTGATGCCCGAGGTCGAGGAACCGACAATGGCATTGGCCGGCGCATAAAGGTCAATCTCGGCCAGCACGCGATGTTTGAGGTCGAGCCGTTCCGGCACGCTTTCCTGGATGAAATCGGCATCGGCGACGGCATCGGCGATGGTCTTGGCAAAGGTCAATTTGCCTTCTTTGGGCAGGCCGCCGGGCAGCATCTGCTTGTAGGCGCGGCGCGCGCCCTTCATCACCTCGCCGACCTTGCGCGCGGCTTCCGGGTCGGGATCGAAGATCGACACGTCGATGCCGTTCAAGAGCAGGCGCGCCACCCAGCCCGCGCCGATGACGCCGCCGCCGATGGCGGCTGCCTTGTTGATGATGCTCATGCGGAGGCTCCGGTTCTTGTCCTGGCTGTTGCTGGGTCGATGAGAAGCACGAAGGCGCAATCCGCGCGGTCGCTGCCCTTCGTGGCGATGAATTTTACGGTCATCATCGGCGGCTCCTCCCTGCCGATTCCTTGTTCAAAGCGGCGCGCGCTTCGTAAGGTTGAGCTTCTTGCGCACCTCGTCCGGGCCGATGACCCTTGCGCCCATGTTCGACACGATGCTGACCGCCCGCTCGACCAGCTGGGCATTGGTCGCCAGCACGCCCCTGTCGAGCCAGAGATTGTCCTCGAGCCCGACGCGGACATTGCCGCCGGCCAGCACCGCGGCGGCGGCATAGGCCATCTGGTTGCGGCCGATGGAGAAGGCCGACCAGGTCCAGCTCGACGGCACGTTGTTGACCATGGCCATGAAGGTGTTGAGATCGTCCGGGGCACCCCATGGCACGCCCATGCACAATTGCACGAGCGCATCGGGCTTCAGCACCTGTTCCTCGACCAATTGCTTGGCGAACCAAAGATGCCCGGTATCGAAGGCCTCGATCTCCGGCTTGACGCCGAGCGCCGTCATCATGCCGCCCATCGCGCGCAGCATGCCGGGCGTGTTGGTCATGACATAGTCGGCCTCGGCGAAGTTCATGGTGCCGCAGTCGAGCGTGCAGATCTCCGGCAGGCACTGGCGCACATGTTCCATACGGTTGGTGGCGCCGCCCATGTCGGTGCCTTTTTCATTTAAGGGGAGCGGCGCCTCGGGCGAACCGAACACCATGTCGCCACCCATGCCGGCGGTCAGGTTCAGCACCACGTCGACATCCGCCGCGCGGATGCGCTCGGTTACTTCGCGGTAGAGGTCCACGTCACGGCGAGGCTTGCCGGTTTCGGGGTCGCGAACATGGCAGTGGACGATCGCAGCACCCGCCTTGGCCGCATCGATGGCCGAATCGGCGATCTGCTTGGGCGAACGCGGCACATGCGGGCTGCGGTCCTGCGAACTGCCGGACCCGGTCACGGCACAGGTAATGAAAACCTCACGGTTCATCGCAAGCGGCATGGACTTTTCTCCCAATCAAACAGACGCCCAACCAAACATTGGGCCCAATCGAACAGACGGCAAGAATGCCTGACTTGCCGGAAACTGTTTTGCGTTTTACGAAGATCGCATGATAAAAAGCGAAAAACCTTCGATCTTTCGCACCGAGCGCTCGCCGCTCAAGGTGACGCTGCTGGTGTTTTCCGGATCGTCGATCATGTGCGTGGCCTCGGCGCTCGATCCGCTGCGCGCCGCCAACCGCATTGCCGGCGAGACGCTGTTCGATTTCAGGCTGGTTTCGGTGACCGGCGAAGCGCCAATCACCACATGCGGTTTGCCGGTTGCGGTCAGCGGCCGCTTCGATGCGGCTGAAACCACCGATATGCTTGTCGTCGTCGCCGGTTTCGGCACGCAGAATTATGCCACATCGGCCCTGCTTTCCGGCCTGCGCCGCGCGGCGCGCGCGGCGCGCGCCTGCGGCGGCGTCGAAGCCGGTACCTGGCTGGTCGCCCGCGCCGGCGTGCTGGAAGGGCGCAGCGCGACCACCCACTGGGAGGATATGGAGGATTTCTCGTCGGCCTTTCCCGGCGTCGATGTGCGCCCCGACCGCTACGTCATCGACGGGCCGGTCTTCACCTCCGGCGGCGCCTCGCCGACCTTCGACCTGATGCTGCATCTGATCCGCACGCGGCTCGGCATGGCGGTGGCGCTCGATGTGGCAAGTGTCTTCATCTACGACCAGGCGCGAGCGGCGACCGACGCGCAGCCGCTGGTCTCGCTCGGCCGCCTCGACGGCTACGATCCGCGGCTGGCGCAAGCCATCCGGCTGATGGAATCGCATGTCGACCAACCCTTGACCATCGCCGCGGTGGCCAAGCGGGCCGGGGTGACGGCGCGGACGCTGGAAAGCATCTTTCGCAAGTCGATCGGCGAGACGCCGGGCGCCTACTATCTCAGGCTGCGGCTGGGTGCCGCGCGCCGGCTGGTGGTCGACACGCGCGTGGCCATGGCCGATATTGCCGGGCGAACGGGGTTCTCGTCCGCCGCGGCATTTTCCAGAGCGTTTTCAAGAGCTTTCGGCGAAGCGCCGGTCAGGTTGCGACGAGGGTAGTTCCAGTTACGCGGCGTTCTGGCGATCGCCGGCGCCGTCGATCTGCGAGCGCATCTGTCTCGCAAGATGGGTCTCGAAGCGGCTGGCGACCGCGCGATCCCATTCGTTTGCACTCCGCGCACCATGCTTCGGATGCGGCAGCGCCATCAACCGGTCGATGATCGATCCGGCCTCGCCAGATGAGAGCAGGGCGTCGATTTCGCGTTCATGCTGCATATCGTTTCGCCTCCTTCTTTCTGTTTCCGCCACGAACCACATATACGAGATTCGTGACGGCTGTTTGAAGGCAAGAGCGAGGCGATTGAGGGGCGGCACGAGGCAAAACCTTGTCGTCGGTTCCGCCCTCGCGCAAAGCTGTTCCGGGCCGGCGGGTTGGTCAAGAGGCCCGCCGGTGCGACACCTCAGACATACCGATTGACGATGTTTTCGAGCAGTTCCTGACGGCCGGATCTGGGCTGCGGCTCGATCTTCTTCTTGACGACGCGCTCTGCGATCTCCTCCAGCGTGCGCTTGCCGGCAAGCATCGCCTTGGCCTCGGTCGTCGTCCAGCCGGCATAGCGTTCTGCCAGCGGTCCCGACAGCGCCTTGTCCTCGATCATCCGGGCGGCGGCCTTGAGGCCGCGTGCGCAGCAATCCATGCCGCCGATATGGGCAATCAAGAGATCCTGCGGATCCAGCGATTGACGCCTGAGCTTGGCGTCGAAATTGGTGCCGCCCGTCTTGAAGCCGCCGGCCTGCAGGACCTGGTAGTAGGCCAGCGCCATCTCCGGCACATTGTTGGGGAACTGGTCGGTGTCCCAGCCCGACTGGTAGTCGTTGCGGTTCATGTCGATCGAACCGAAGATGCCGAGCGCATTGGCCAGCGCCAACTCATGCTCGAAAGAATGGCCGGCCAGGATCGCATGGCCCTGCTCGATGTTGACCTTGACCTCCTTCTCCAGCCCGAAGCGTTTCAGGAAACCGTAGACCGTGGCGACGTCATAGTCGTACTGATGCTTGGTCGGCTCCTGCGGCTTCGGCTCGATCAGGATGGTGCCCTTGAAGCCGATGCGGTGCTTGTAGTCGATGACCAGGTTGAGGAAGCGGCCGGCCTGTTCCTGCTCGCGGGCAAGGTCGGTGTTGAGCAGCGTCTCATAGCCTTCGCGGCCGCCCCACAGCACATAGTTCTCGCCCTTCAGCCTCTTGGTCACGTCGATGCAGTGTTTGACCGTCGCTGCCGCATAGGCAAACACATCCGGATCGGGATTGGTGGCAGCACCCGCCATGAAGCGGCGGTGCGAGAACAGGTTGGCCGTGCCCCACAGAAGCTTGACGCCGGTCTGCTTCATCTTCGTTGCAAAGTAATCAGCGATCTCGTCGAGCCGGGCCGCACTTTCGGAGAAGTCTTTTCCTTCCGGCCGCACATCGGCGTCGTGGAAGCAGAAGTAAGGCGCACCCAGCAAGGAGAACATATCGAAGGCGACATCGGCCTTCAGCTTGGCCAGTTCCATCGTGTCAACGCCGCCGGCCTTGGCGAACCAGGGCCGGTCAAAGGTCTGGCCGCCGAACGGATCGCCGCCCGGCCAGGCAAAGGAATGCCAGTAGGCGACGGCAAAGCGCAGATGGTCCTCCAGCCGCTTGCCGGCGACAATTTCATCGGGATTGTAGAACCGGTAGGCCAGCGGATTGGTCGAATCCGGCCCCTCATATTTGATCTTTTGGATGTCGCCGAAAAAGCCGCGGGTCATGATTGTCTGTCCTCTCGCATGGTTCTTTCCTGATTACCTCAGGCGTAATTGGTTTCGCGCTGGCATTGCATGAAAAGGGTCGTGTCAAAGCCACCCAACGAAGGAGACAGATCATGACCGACCTCAACACGATCGCCGAAAACTACATCACCGCCTGGAACGAGAGCGATGCCGCGCGCCGGCAGGCCTCGCTCAAGGCGGCCTTCACCGAGAACGTCAGCTATCGCGATCCGATCATGCAGGGCGACGGCCATGACGGCATCGCCGCACTCATCGATGGCGTGCAGCAGCGTTTTGCCGGCTTCCGGTTTTCGCTGAAGGGCAAGCCGGACGGGTTTGCCGACACGATCCGCTTCTCGTGGAATCTCGGGCCTGAAGGCACCGAGTCCGTCATCGAAGGCACCGACATCGGCGTCATCGAGAACGGCCGCCTGAAAAGCGTCACCGGCTTCCTCGACAAGGTTCCGGCACAGTGAGGCCATCTCGGCAGGCCGCGGCGGGGGTGGGAAACCACTCACGCCGTGGCGCCTCTTATGGCCGGGTAGAGCGCCCGGTAGCGCTGGTAGGCCTCCGCATAGGCATCGCTTAGTGCGGCTACCGGTTCGATCGTGGCGTCGGTGGCCGGCGCCGTGCACACGCTGAGCGGATCGGCACCCGTCGCGGCGATCAGGCCGAGCCTCGCCGCGCCGAAGGCAGCGCCGAAATCGCCGTCGGCGGGAATGTCGACGGGCAGGCCGAGCGCGGTGGCGACGGCCTTCAGCCAGTAGCGCGAGCGCGAGCCGCCGCCGATCGCCGTCACCCGCGTCAGCGTCGTGCCGGCCTTGGCCAGCGCTTCGAGACTGTCGCGGAAGGCGAAAGCCACACCCTCCAGCACAGCCTGGGTCAACGCAGCGCGGCTGGATTCATGCGCGAGCCCGGTGAATGAGCCGCGAATGACGGAATCATTGTAGGGCGTGCGCTCGCCGGAGAGATAGGGCAGGAAGGACACGCCGGTCGGCGCCTTCAGTGTCTCGCCGAGTTCGGCGGTCAGCTCGCCGGCGCCTTTCCCTGATATCTCCGACAGCCAGTTGAGCGAATCGGTTGCCGACAGGATGACGCCCATCTGGTGCCAGGTGTCGGGCAGCGCGTGGCAGAACGTATGCACCGCGCTTTCGGGGTTTGGCAGATAGGATGCATTGGCGGCAAACAGCACGCCGGACGTGCCGAGCGAGACGAAGGCCTGGCCCGCTGCCACCGTGCCCATGCCGCAGGCCGACGCCGCATTGTCGCCGGCTCCACCGGCGATCGGGATGCCGGCGGGAATGCCCCATTTCGAGGCCAGTTCGCTGCGCAAGGCGCCGGCCTTTGCGGTGCCTTCGACCAGCGACGGCATCTGCCTTTCGTCGAGCGACGTGGCAGTGAGCAGATCGGATGACCAGCCCCGCTTGCCGACATCGAGCCAGGACGTACCGGCCGAGTCCGACATTTCCGAAATATGCTCGCCGGAGAGCCAGAGCCGCAGGAAATCCTTCGGCAGCAAGACCTTTGCCACCTTGGCGAAAATATCCGGTTCGTTGTTTTTCACCCAGACGAGCTTTGGCGCGGTGAAGCCGGGAAAGACGATGTTGCCTGTCAGCTTGCGGAAACGCGGATCGGCGTCGAGCGCAGCCGCCTCGGCATGGCTGCGCGTGTCGTTCCACAGAATACAGGGGCGCAGCACCTTGTCGGCGGCGTCAAGCAAAGTGGCGCCATGCATCTGGCCGGACAAGCCGATGCCTTTGACCACGGCAAGTTCTTTCGAATGGGTGGCCTTCAGTTCGGCGATCGCCGTTTCGCAGGCGCGGGTCCAGTCGGCCGGGTTCTGCTCGGACCAGCCGGGATGCGGCCGCGACACGTCGAGCGAAGCATGGCCGGAACCGATGACAGTCTGCCCGGCATCGATCAAAAGCGCCTTGACGCCCGACGTGCCCAGATCGAGGCCGAGATACATATGTTCCTCCCAATGCCATTAATTTTTTCGGATCTCGAAAAAATCTGGCCGGGCCAGTTTTTAAAACAAGATCCGCCTCCGGTCAATTCTCCGACAAATCGGCAGCGCGTCGCGAAAACAGCGCCGACAATGGGCTATCCGGCCGCGCCAGCGCGCGTTCCGCTGCAAGCGCCTTTGCCAGCGCGTGGTCGCCGGAACGCAGTGCGGCCTCGATCAGCGTCAGGTCGATAGCGTCGCGCTGCGCGTGGCTGCCGCCGAAGCGATGGGCGATCGTTCGGATGGGCCGGATCAGGCGTACGGCCTCAGCGTAGTTGCCGTCGCCGAACGCCTTGATGGCGAGCGTCAGGGGGTGGCCGACATCCCGTGTGAAAGCGGCGTTGTCTTCCTTGCCGCGCATGGCCTCGCGCTGTGCTTCGAGCAAGGCGCTGACCGGCGCCTCGAAGCCGGCGCCGACGAAGGCCATCATGGCGTGGGCATCGTTGAAGGCATAGTTGCCGGCGCTGGCCTTGGCCCAGTTGGCGGCGAGTGCCATCCAGCGATCGCGGACATCGATCCCGCTGAGATAGAGCCGCCACAGGATCGCCGAGGCATCGACCATGTTCAGCGCCAATGTCGACTGTTCGCCGTAGACAGGCCCGTCATAGAGCGCCAGCACCTCGTCGATCTCGCCGAGATCGTAGTGGAACAGCGCCAGATGCCACCAATTGTGCACCTTGAGGAAGCTCTCCTGCGTCCACGCTTCGGGATTGGCGCGCATCCAGGCGATGCCGTCCTTTTGCCGGCTCTGCATCTCCATGACGTGAGCGACGGCGTGCTGCGCCCAGCCGTCGCGCGGCTCGATGTCGACCGCCGTGCGGCCAAGCTTCTCGGCGCGCGCATAATCGCCCATTTCCTCCAGCCCGAACGCCTGCATGCCGAGTATGGCGTGATAGCCCGGCATGCCGCTTTGCCAGGACGGCAGCGCGCGGCCGATGCGGTCGCGCAGCATGCGGGCATTGCCGGTGAAGAAATCGATCTGGTGCCCGGTCTGCAGTGCCAGCGCGTCGAGCGGAAACTCGATGGCGATATCCTCGAGCAGGCGGGCGGCTTCGTGCCAGCGCCCTCCGGCGAGATGGCCGAGCGCTGCGACATGGGCCTGCTCGCGCGTCGTGGCGGCAAGCGGCAGCGCCGCCTCGTGGCATGTCCTGGCCACCACTGTTGCTTCACGCTCGGTGGCGAGGCCGAACAGATAGCCCTTGAACACATGCGCCATGACGAAGCCTGGATCCTCGGCGATGGCGCGGTCGATGGAGCCGACCGGATCGCCGATGAAGCACTGCAATTCGCGGACAGCCTGGCTGTAGAGCGAAAACCCGGCTTCCGTCGCACCCGAAAACGTCAGGCCGAATGTGTCCCTGACTGCCATGTCATACCATCAATTGCCCGAACGCATCGCCACCGTGGCGATGCCGGCGCCGACCAGCAGCGTGCCGCCGGTGCGGTTGAAGATCCGGATCGCCTTCGGGTTGCGCACGACGTTGCGCGCCCTTGCGGCGATCAGCGCATAGCCGAAGGCATTGGCGAAAGCGAGCGCCAGGAAGGTCGTTTCGAAGATCAGCATCTGCGTCCAGAAATCCGCGTGCCGGTCGAGGAACTGCGGCAGGAAGGCGACGAAGAAGGTGATGCTTTTCGGGTTGAGCGCGGTGACCAGCCAGGCGTGCGCCATCATCTTGGCCGACGACACCGCGTCCAGGCGCGGCTCGGCCTTGAGCGCGCCGCCGGCGCGAAACAGCTTGATGCCGAGATAGATCAGATAGAAGGCGCCGATCACCTTCAGCACCGTGAACACGGTGGCCGACGCCGCCAGCAGCGCGCCGACGCCCAGCATCGACAGCGTCATCGCCGTGAAGTCGCCAAGCGCCACGCCGACCGCCATCGGCAGCGCGGTGCGCCAGCCCTGGCCGAGCGCATAGGACACGACCAGAAGGATGGTCGGGCCGGGAATGACAAGAAGGATCGTCGAGGCGGCGGCAAAGGCGGCCCAGTTTTCGAAGGACATGGTCGTCTCCTTGAGCTCAAAGAAGAGGATAAATCCTTCGCTTCGCGGAGATGTAAAGAGGCAATATCGAAAATGCGCGCGGTTAACACTACGGCGCCGCGAGTCATGCGCCGCGACAGCTCTTCACGCTTTTTCAACCATGATTGGTGAAAATGCCATCCATCCGGCCGGACCGTGTTTCCCGCCGACAGCGTAGGGTTTGGGTAGATGCGTGAGTTGCCGAAAAGTCTTACGTCGCCATCCAATGGCGACGCCATCGACGTCGAAATTTCCGAAAACCAGCTTTCCCGCCGCGCGGTGTTGTCCGGCGCCGGTGCGCTGGCGCTGCTTGGCGTCGCCGGCTGCAGCCAGACGCTCGACCTTTCGGCGCTGCAGCTCGACGGCGACACCACCGGCTCGATAAGGCCCGTCCGCCCGAGCATCAGCGTCGACAGGAACATAACCAGCCCAGGCGTCATGTACGCCTCCGTCACCGACGGCGGCTTCACCCTGCCGGAAGTGCCCTATCTCAAGATCAAGCCGGAGTTCCGCCGCCAGATCGTCGTCGATCCGACAGGCGAGCAGCCCGGCACCATCGTCGTCCATTCGCAGGAGCGTCTGCTCTATCTGGTACAACCCGGCGGTGACGCGATCCGCTACGGCGTCGGCATCGGCAAGGAAGGCTTCCGCTGGTCCGGCCGCGCCAACATCCAGTACGGCAAGGAATGGCCGACCTGGACGCCGCCGGCCGAGATGATCGCCCGCAAGCCGGAACTGGTGAAGTGGCAAGGCGGGCAACCCGGCGGCCTCGAAAATCCGCTCGGCGCGCGCGCGCTTTACATCTACCAGAACGGTCAGGACACCGGCTACCGCATCCACGGCTCGCCCGAATGGTGGAGCATCGGCCAGGCGATGTCGTCGGGCTGCGTGCGCCTGATCAACCAGGACATCATCGACCTCTACAGCCGCGTCTCGAAGAGAAACCCGATCGTCGTCGTCTGACGCTACGGGCGTTCAACGATCGACTCTCCCGTTGCGCGATGGCGCAAGACAGGCGAATGTGCCTGCAATTCCACAGCTCGGGAGACGTGAAGCATGTCCGGAACTTTTGTGATCGCGCAAGGCGGCGGCCCGACCGCCGTCATCAACCAGACGATGGTGGGCGCCGCACTCGAGATCCGCAAGCGGTATCCCGGCGCCAAGGTCCTGGGCTCCATCCACGGCGTGCGCGGCATTCGTGACGGCAACTATGTCGATCTTTCCGCCATAGCCGAGGATCGGCTGCGGCTGATCGGGGCAACGCCGAGTGCTGCCCTTGGCTCGACGCGCGACAAGCCGGATGCCGCCTATTGCGAGGTCATCCTCAACGGGCTGAAGAAGGCCGGCGCCGACGCCTTCATCTACATTGGCGGCAACGACACCTCGGGCACGCAGCAGATCCTGACCGACGCCGCAGGCGGCAAGATGGCTTTCGTCCATGCGCCGAAAACCATCGACAACGACCTCGAGGAGAACGACCACACGCCCGGCTTCATTTCGGCGGCCGAGTTCGTCGCCGGCGCCTTTCTCTCGGTCGACCTCGATTTCCGCGCTCTGCCCGGCATCTATGTCGGCATCGTCATGGGGCGGCATGCCGGGTTCCTCACCGCCGCCGCCGCTGCATGGCAGCTTGACCCCGACAGCGGGCCGCATCTCGTCTATGTGCCGGAACGTCCGTTCTCGGCCGCGGCCTTCATCGACGACGTGCGCGACACGCTCGACCGTCACAAGCGCTGCATCGTCGCCGTGTCCGAAGGCGTCAGCACCGCCGACGGCAAGGCGCTGGTCGAAAGTCTTGTCCCGCCGGAGAAACTGGAGCGCGATGCACATGGCAACGTCAAGCTGTCGGGCAGCGACCTGCCGGCCGCCCTCGAGCGCGCGCTGGCCGAAGGGTTGCCGGGCAAGCGGGCACGCGTCGACGCCCTCGGCTACATGCCGCGCGGCTATGTCGGCGCCATCAACGCCGTCGATGCGCAGGAAGCCTTCGATGCCGGCGTCTTTGCGGTCGCTGTCGCCGAACAAGGCGGCGGCTCGGTGGCGCTGCAATATGACGGCAAGAAAACCGTGCTGAAGAAGGTGCCGCTGCAAAACGTCGCCGGCAAGACCCGTCACATGCCCGACGATTTCATGCTGCCGGACGTCAACCAGCTCTCGGATGCGGGAATGGCCTATCTGAAGCGGCTGGTCCCCGAAAAATACAAGGTCGGGAAGCCGTTCGTCTGATGCCGGCTCTCTCCTGATGCCGGCGCTCTTCTGATGCTTGACTGGTTCAGCAAGACCGTCATCGACGCTGATACGACGATGCTGACCGAGCCGTTCGTGCATGATTTCGTGCGGGCCAACATCTGGCATCTGCGCGGCCGCGACGTCGATCTGCTTGTCGACACCGGCATGGGCATCCGCCCGCTGGCGTCCGAGATCGACACGCCGGCCGGCAAGCCTCTGCTCGTCGTCGCCACCCACATCCATCTCGACCATGTCGGCTCGCTGCACGAATTCCCGCTGCGGGCGGGGCCGAGGCACAGCGCCGCGCAATTCGACAGCATGGATGAAGCGGTCACCTACGCCTACATGTTCCACGATCTCGACGGCGCCGTCTCGAAGCTGCCGGCGCCGGGCTGGAAAGCGGCCGATTACAGAATTCCGCCGGCGCCGCTGACGCGGACGCTTGACGAGGGCGATCTGGTCGATCTCGGCGACCGGCAATTCCGCGTGCTGCATCTGCCTGGCCATTCGCCCGATTCGATTGCGCTGTTCGATGAGGCCGACGGCCTGTTCTTCGCCGGCGACGCCATCTACGACGCCATGCTGATCGACGACCTGCCGGATTCCGACCGCGCCGCCTATCGGCGGACGATGCAGCGGCTGCTCGACCTGCCGATCCGCATCGGTCATGGCGGCCACGGACCGAGCTTCGACGCCAGGCGGATGCGCGAAATCGCCACCGGCTATCTCAGGCGGACTGACGGGATCGGCGCATAGGAGGCTTCGGCAGGACTGAGGGGGAAGGATCGCGGCCTCATTCCAGCTTGGGTTTCTCTCACCCACGAAACGTGGGGGAGAGGTGGCTCGGCGAAGCCGAGCGGCGCCAACCTGAAGCGATTGCCTAAGGCATAGCATAATGTTCTTGCTTTGTGACGGCAGTTATGATAGGAATTTATTCACAGTGCTGATCTGCGCCAGCGACCCGCCGCCGAGGCGGTTTTTTTGTTTCCGGGTTTCGGCGCCATCCCGGCAGGCGGTTGCCGGGCCGGAAATTAAATCTTCGTAACATTAACTGGAAACCCCAATCGGCGCCCTAGATGCGGGGGCTGTCGATCCGGTCGGCTGCCGTGCCAGGCGAGACAGGCAAGACGACCCTCGACACGCCGAATGGGTGATTCCGGTGACGGAACGCCCCGGCGACGGACCAATTTCTCGCCGGGACAACGACCATGTCACCCATCCACATCCTTCGCAGACATCGCGTCGCCGCCTTGCTGGGCGCCGCACTGATCGTCAGCCCTTTCGTCGTGCCCCTCGCTCCCAGGCTGAATGACGCTTTGGCGGCAACGGTGACTCCTCCCGTCACCGGCATGACGGTGCCCAATGGATCGCTCGCCCCGATCGTGGCGGCCGACAAACCGGCAGTGGTGACGATCACCACCGTCATGAACGCACAGTCGGAGACCATGAGCGACGCTGCTCCGTTCAGCGGCAACTCGCCCTTCGACGACTACTTCCGCCAGTTCTTCGGCGACCAGGGACTGCCCGGCTCCAGGACGCCGCCGCAGCAGCAGGCACCTCGCGCCGAGGCGCTCGGTTCCGGCTTCATCGTCGCCACCGACGGCACCATCGTCACCAACAATCACGTCATCGACGGCGCAACGTCGATCAAGGTGACGCTCGACGACGGCGCCGAACTTCCCGCCAAGCTGGTCAGCCGCGACGCCAAGAACGACCTTGCCGTCCTCAAGGTCAAATCCGACAAGACTTTGCCGACCGTCAAATGGGGCGATTCCGACAAGCTCATGCCGGGCGACCAGGTGCTCGCTTTCGGCAACCCGTTCGGCCTCGGCACCACGGTTACATCGGGCATCGTCTCGGCGCGCGGCCGCGATCTGCACAGCGGGCCGTTCGACGATTTCATTCAGATCGACGCGCCGATCAACCACGGTAATTCCGGCGGCCCGCTGATGGATGTGAGCGGCAATGTCGTCGGCATCAACACGGCGATCTTTTCGCCGAATGGCGGCAGTGTCGGCGTTGGCTTCGCCATCCCGTCGGACCAGGCGCAAAAGGTGGTCGCCAAGCTGATGAAGGGCGGCTCGATCCAATACGGCTATCTCGGTGTCCAGATCCAGCCGGTGACGCCGGATGTGGCAAGCGCCGTCGGCCTCGACCAACCCAGCGGTGCGCTGGTTTCCGAAGTCACCGACGGCTCGCCCGCGGCAGAAGCCGGGATCGAGACCGGCGACGTCGTCACCAGCTTCGCCGGTCAGCAGATAAAGGACCCCAAGGACCTGTCGCGTGCCGTCGCCGACGTGTCGCCCGGCGCCACGAAAACGCTCGATGTCTGGCGCAAAGGGAAAAATGTCGAAGTCTCCGTCGCTGTCGGCCGCAATGGCGACGATGTGCAGACGGCATCGGGGAGCGGCGACCGAGAGGCACCGTCCGCACAGCAGGGCCTTCGTGCTCCCGCGATCGGCCTCGGGCTGATGGACGTCACCCCGGATGCCCGACAGGCGATGAACCTGGCGGTCAACCAGCGCGGCGCGCTGGTCGAGAGCGTCGATCCTGACAAGGCGGCTTCGGCTTCCGGGATCCAGCCCGGCGACATCATCGTCGCCGTCAATCAGGCGCCGGTCAGGAACGCCAGGCAGGCGGACCAGGCGATCGCGCAGGCCGGGAAGTCCGGCAAGAGGTCCGTGCTCCTGCTCGTCGAACGCGGCGACGCGCAGATGTTCGTCGCCGTGCCCTTCGCCAAGGGCTGAGGCGGGCGCTTTGCCGTGCCGGTCTCTGCCAAGATTCTGGTTGCCCGTGAAGGCGTCTTCGAGAAGACTGGCAACGGTCGATTGGACCTTGCGCAAAATGGATTGTCTCGATGGTCACCCGCGGCTTTTTTTCAGGACGAAGGCCCCCGACGGATGCGGATGCGCGCATCCCGCCGGGGCAGTATCTCGAGCAAGGGTTCCCGGTGCTGTCGGCTGGGCCGACGCCGCGGGTGCGCACCGAGGACTGGTCGTTCACGCTCAAGCACGGACCGCGGCCGATCAAGAAGTGGAACTGGACAGAGTTCAACGCGCTGCCTCTGACCAAGATGACCCGCGACATCCATTGCGTGACCGCATGGACCAAGTTCGACACGGCGTGGCAGGGCGTGCTGGTCGACGACATTCTTGCCGATGCCGGCATCGAGCCGCCGACCGCCTTCACGCTGGCGCTGTCTTTCGACGGCTACACCACCAATGTGCCGACGAAGGATATCACCGCCGGGAAGGCGATGGTGGCGCTGCTTTACGAGGGCAAGCCGATCACATCCGACCATGGCGGCCCGGCACGGCTGCTGGTTCCGCATCTCTATTTCTGGAAGTCGGCCAAATGGCTGAACGGGCTGCAGTTCACCGAGCGCGACGAGCCGGGCTTCTGGGAACTGCGCGGCTATCATATCTATGGCGACCCGTGGCGCGAGCAGCGCTATACGGGCGATCCATGAGCGACGGGCCGGCGGCGCAGTCGCCCTGGCAGACAGTCACCATCACCGGCATCGAAAAGCGCACGCCGCGCGTCACCAGCTTTTTCCTCCAGCCGTCGCGGCCCTTCGCCTATCGTGCCGGGCAGCATGTCGATGTCAGGCTGACGGCGCCGGACGGTTATCAGGCGCGCCGCTCCTACTCCATCGCCTCGGCGCCGGAATCGGGCGAGACGATCGAACTGGCGATCGAAAGGCTCGACGACGGCGAGGTTTCGCCGTTCTTTCACGAGGTGGCAGCGGTCGGCGACGAGGTCGAACTGCGCGGCCCGCTCGGCGGCCATTTCGTCTGGTCCGACAGCGACGGCGGCCCGCTTCTGCTGGTCGGCGGCGGGTCGGGCGTGGTGCCGCTGATGGCGATGATCCGCCATCGTGCCGCGCGCAAATCGGCGGTGCCCGCGGCGTTGGTGTTTTCCGCACGGATCTGGGACGAGGTGATCTTTCGCGACGAGCTGATCGGCCTCCACGATCGCCGGGACGGCTTCGATCTGGTGCTGACGCTGACGCGCGAGGCCGCCCGGCGCCCGGCGGACTACTCGCGGCGGGTCGATGCCGCGATGATGGTGCAATCGATGGCGCGGCTGCCCGCGCCGCCAAGGCACGCCTTTGTCTGTGGCTCGAATGCCTTCGTGTCGGTCGCCGCCCAGGCGCTGATCGATGCCGGCGTTCCGGCTGGCTTCATCCGCACCGAACGCTACGGGGTCTGAGCGCTGCTGCCCAGCTTGTCGCCTCAGGCTTCGACCTCGATCGCCGTCAGCGGCTTCGAACAGCAGGCGAGGATGAAGCCGTCGTCGATCTCGTGATCGAGGATACCGCCATTGTGGCTCATCTCGACCTTGCCCGAGACCTTTTTCACCTTGCAGGTTCCACACAGGCCGAACTCGCATGCCGCTGGGATGCGCACGCCAGAAGCGCGTGCCGTCTGCAGCACGGTCTGGCCGGCAACGCAGTCGGCATCGACATCCGAAAGCGAGAATCGGATCGGCGTGGCGGCTTCGGCAGGGACCTCGACCCCGCCTTCCGCCGGCGACGCGAACGGGGCCGGTATTTCCTCCACCGCCGGTGCCGCAAAGCTTTCCTGATGGTAGTTGGCCATGTCGAAGCCGGCGGCCTCCAGCATCTGCCGCACCGCGCGCATGAACGGGTCGGGACCGCAGCAGAAGATTTCGCGCTCGCGAAAATCGGGCGCCAGCAGCGGCAGCCGGATCGCGTCGATCCGGCCCATATGGCCGAACCAGCCCTCGCGGCTGGAGCGCTCCTCGATCATGAAGCCGAGCGTCAGACCCGGCATGCGGCTGCCGAGCAGTTCGAGCTCCTTGCGGAAGATGATCTCCTCGGGCTTTCGTGCGCAATTGACGAAACCGACATCGGTCCATGGCGCGCAGTCGTTCAGCCAGCGCAGCATCGACATCATCGGCGTCACGCCGGAGCCGGCCGAAATGAACAGATACTTGGCCGCGGGGTGGCTGTGCAGCGAAAAGTCGCCTGCCGGCCCATAGGCCTTCACGTGAACGCCGGGCTTCAGATTGTCGAACATCCAGCGCGTGCCGACGCTGCCGGCCTGCGCCTTCACCGTCACCGCGATCGAGAACGGCCGCGACGGCGAGGACGACAGCGTATAGGTCCGCATCAGCAGGCCCTCGGTGGTCGGCAGTTCCAGCGTCACGAACTGCCCTGGCTTGTAGCGGAACCAGGTCTGGTTGTCGGAGCGGAAGGTGAAGGTCTTCACCTCCGGCGCCTCGTCGCTGACGCCGATCACTTCCAGCACCTGGAGCCTGTCGTTCCAGGGCGCCATCTCGTCGAGATGGCGGTAGAGCCCGAGGTCCGTCATCGCATTCATCCCTCGGATCTCAGGCGACGCTGCGCAACGCCGGCCGGCCGTCCTCGGCCAGGCGCGGCCCGATGAAGGACGCGTACCATTCGACGAACTGGATGACGCCGCCCTCGTGCAGCTCCGAATAGGGGCCGGGCTCATAGGCCGGCGACAGGATGCCGAAGGCGTTTTCCTCGACGATGCGGCGGTCCTGGTCGTTGGTCTCGGTCCAGACATGGGTGAGTTCGGCGAGGTCGTAGTCGACGCCTTCCACCGCATCCTTGTGAACGAGCCATTTGGTGGTGACGGCAGTTTCGGTGGCGCTGATCGGCAGCACGCGAAAGGTGACGGCATGATCGCCGAGGATATGGTTCCAGGTCGTCGGATAGTGGTAGAGCAGCAACGAGCCGATGCGGTCTGTCGAAACGCTGTCGGAAAGGTTCTTCTTCACCGCGCGCCGTCCCGTCATCGTATAGCTGACGGCGTCGCGCAGCAGCGGCGCGCGGGTGGCGCGATACTGCCCGGCCGGATCGATGCGGAACTTGCTCGGCAAGCCCGCCGCCTCACATTTCGCCCAGTGCGCGAGCATCTCCGGGTCGCTGTCGGCGCCTTGCACGCCGGTCACGGTCGGTGCTTCCGGGAATGTCTTGCACAGTTCCGGATGGTTGCCGGCGCAATGGTAGCACTCGCGGTTGTTCTCCCAGACGAGCTTCCAGTTGCCCTTCTCGACGATGGTCGATTCGAAGGCGACCTTTGCCTCGCGCAGCCGGTGCGGCAGGAGGTAAGGCTCGACCATCGCGCGCATCGGCGCGAAATCCGCGGGCTCCTTGGCCAGGCAGATGAAGATGTAACCGCCGACGCTTTCGCAGGCGACCGGCTTCAGGTTGAACTGGCTCTTGTCGAAACCATCCGCCATCTGCCTTGCGAACAAAAGCCGGCCGTCCAACTCGTAGGTCCACTGGTGATAAGGGCACACGAGCTTCGCCGCCGTGCCCTTGTCGGCGTTGCAGACCCGGCTGCCGCGATGGCGGCAGGAATTGTGGAAAGCGTTGATCTTGCCGTGGTGGTCGCGGACCAGCACGACCGGATAGTCGCCGATCTGGACGGTGATGTAGCTGCCCGGCTTCGGCAACTCGCAATCGTGGCCGATGAACAGCCAGTCGCGATACCAGATCAGCTCCATGTCGAGCTTGAAGAAATCGGCATCGGTGTAGAAGGGCTGTTCCAGCGAATAGCCTTGCCTGCGGCCGTGCAGGAGCCTCAGCATGTCGTTGCGCGCATCCATGTCCTGTCCTCATACTCGTCGCATCGGCCCGAAAATCGGAATCGATTTTCGGAAAGCACGATGCGCAGATTCAAAGTCTTGGAGCGTACTCTGTGCGTCCAAGTGGACGCACGTCGCTCCAAGGACTGAACTGGTGGTGATGGAGGAAGGATCGGCTGCACGCCGGCGATACGGCCGGGCATGCACTATCCGCCTCTTGACCGCCCACCGCGATCAGTCGAGTCTAGAATCTCGGGCTGGTTTCCGGGCTCTGGAGTGTCCTTGCGGACTCATCGCGACACCTTCCCAGGCTTGTGGCCCAGTGGTCTCCCGTTGCGACTTGAACTCCACCACCGTTGCGGGGGCAGCGCCGGGTTCTGACCGGCTTCCCAATTCTCCGCTTGGTCGTCACCAGGCGGCACCTGAGTTGGCGTGATCTAACCATGACCGCCGGCCGACTGTCGGCATGAAAGCGACATCGTATCCATGTGGCGCGACACGGCCACGAATCCTGTTGGACCGGAAAGAACGCGGGGTGAAATCGCCCATCGCCGAGCATTGCCGGCCCGAAAGCATGGCCGGATTTGGCCCATTATCGGGGGCCGAACTGGTTAACGATTCGTTAGCAGGCTTCGAAATGCTTTTTAAGGGATTTCTAAAATCGAACCGAACGGTTCGTTTCTGTTGACACTGCGTGCAGGACGGTGTGAACGCTGGCTCGCCAATCTGTCAAATGGCCGGATGGCACGTTTGAGCTAACAGACTGATAATAAAGCGGAAAATTGTGGTTGTAGGAACCTCTGGCGCAATTTCAAGATGCAGATTCTTGGTCCACGCGGAACAACTTCGTGATTGGAATCCGCAGGATGGCCTTCCCACATCGGGGCTGTCCGAACGACGCGAATTCCTCCCAAGACACGCCGCTAGACGGACGGAAAACTAAAGATACTGGAGTATTAAAAATGAAAAAGATCGCTCTTACTGCCGTCGCCGTTCTGGCCATCACCGGCAGCGCCTTTGCCGGCAGCGACCATTATGGGTCCAACGGCGCCAACCAGCCAGCCGCCGCAGTCGACAGCTCGTACACGGCTTCCATTCAGACGCCGGCTCACGCTGAAAAGCCCGTTGTCCAGGGCGCTGACCGCAACCTTTTCGGCAACAATTAACAGCTGATCCCAGATCATGATCCCGAACCGAAGGTCAGCGAAGCAAAAAGTGGAAACCGGTTTTCGCTGGAGATCATGGTCAAACGAAAGACAAAGCGGCGGCAAGGTCCGCCGCTCGGGATCCTAGGAATTCAGGAGTACTAAAAATGAAAAAGATCGTTCTTGCCACCGCCGCCATTCTGGCCATCTCCGGCAGCGCTTTTGCCGGTAGCGACAATTATGGATCGAACGGCGCCAACCAGCCGGCCGCCGCAGTCGACAGCTCGTACACGGCTTCGGTTCGGAATTCGGCTCCGGCCCAGAATCCGGTTCCGGCTGACGAGAAGCCCGTCCACGGCAGCGACCGTAACCTCTTCGGCAACAACTAACAGCCGGTTCCAGACCACGATCCCGAACCGAAGGTCAGCGAAGCAAGAAGTGGAAACCGGTTTTCGCTGGAGATCATGGTCAAACAAACAGCGGCGGTGGCATTTGCCCACCGCGCTGGTGGAATGCGAAAATCCAGGAGTATTGAAAATGAAGACGATCGCTCTTACCGCCGCCGCGCTTTTGATTGCTGCCGGCAGCGCCTATGCCCGCAACGACAACGTTGGCGGAACCGATATCAACAAGCAGGCGACCGTCAACGTCGACAACACGCAGACGTCTTCGGTACGCAACACCGGCTCGCCGGTCTACAAGCTGCTCAATTCGTCGGGCGACGTACAGAAGTCCGCCCCGCAGGGCAGCGACCGGAACCTGTTCGGCCGCTAACAGCGACCTGAACGCACAAGAGCGGCGGGCTTGGCCCGCCGCTCTTGTTTTTTGCCTTCGCCAAACTACCCCGCCCTCAGGCCGCCTTTGCTTCCGCCTTGTGGAGTGTGAAGGAATGTCCGTCGGCATCGAAGATGTGCAGGTCGCCGGCATCGGCACTCAACCGCAGCGCAGCACCCCGCTTGACCTCGACATTGCCGGGCAGCTTGGTCACCAGCGGCAGGTCGGCGCGGCCGATGTCGACATAAACGAGCTGAACCTCGCCGAGCTGCTCGACATAGTCCACCGTCCCCTCGAACAGATAATCCGCTCCGGTGGCAATCACCAGATCCTCCGGCCGCACGCCGAAACTCACCGAAGCGCCCTTCGCTGACGCCGGCGTGGCGATCGGCACCGTCGCCTTGCGGCCGCCGACATGGCTGACGATGGTCGGATTGCCTGATTTGTCGATCGTCGCCGGCAGGATGTTCATGGCTGGCGAGCCGATGAACTGGGCGACGAACAGATTGCCGGGTTTCTTGTAGAGCTCCATCGGCGTGCCAACCTGCTCGATATGGCCCTCCTTGAGCACCACGATACGGTCGGCCAGCGTCATCGCCTCGACCTGGTCGTGGGTGACGTAGATCATCGTCGTGGCAGGCATCGACTCCTTGAGCTTGGCGATCTCGATGCGGGTGGCGACGCGCAGTGCCGCGTCGAGGTTCGACAGTGGCTCGTCGAACAGGAAGACCTTCGGGTTGCGCACGATGGCGCGGCCGATGGCGACGCGCTGACGCTGGCCGCCCGACATCGCCTTGGGCAGGCGGTCGAGATAGTTGGTCAGCTGCAGGATTTCCGCCGCTTGGCGCACCCGCTTGTCGATCTCGGCCTTACTCTCCTTGCCGATCTTCATCGAGAACGCCATGTTGTCGTAGACGGTCATATGCGGATAGAGCGCATAGGACTGAAACACCATGGCGATGCCTCGCTTCGACGGCGGCACGTCGTTCACCACCTCGCCGGCGATCTTGAGCTCCCCGGACGTGATTTCCTCAAGCCCGGCGATGGAGCGAAGCAAGGTCGACTTGCCGCAGCCCGAAGGGCCGACGAAGACGATGAACTCGCCCGACTTTATGTCGAGGTCGATGCCGTGGAGAATATTGAGATTGCCGTATGATTTCTTCACTTGCCTTAGCGTGACATCGGCCATGATTCCCTCCAGTGAATTGCAGATTCAGTCGATACGCCCGAACCAGGCGCCGTAGCCGCCGAGGCGGATGGAGCCGGCGCCAGTCTGTCCCGAAAACCCGTGCCCCGGCAAGGGCTGCAGCGAGCGTCCGCCGAGATCGATTTCGGCCGGTCGGCTGCCGAGGTTGAAGACGCAGACGATCTGCTCGTTGCCCTCGCGGCGCGTGAAGGCAACCGTATCGCCCTCGCTTTCGATGAAGTCGATATCGCCCTTGGCCAGCGCCGGATGCAAACGCCGGAAGGCGAGAAAGCGCCGGTAGTGCTCGAGCAGCGAACCGTCGTCGCCCTGCTGCACATTGACCGCTTGCGAAAGGTGCTTGGCGGGCACGGGCAGCCATGGCTTTGCCTTGGAGAAGCCGCCATTCATGGCGGCGCCATCCCAGACCATCGGCGTGCGGCAGCCGTCGCGGCCCTTGAATTCCGGCCAGAAGCGGATGCCGTAGGGGTCCTGCAGGTCCTCGAACTGCAGCGAGGCCTCGCCGAGCCCGAGTTCCTCGCCCTGATAGATGCAGACCGAGCCGCGCAGGGACATCAGCAGCGCCGAGATCACCTTGAGATAAGCGGTCGGGTCGGCCTCGCCGGCCGCCCAGCGCGAGGCAGGGCGCATCACGTCATGGTTGGAGAAGGCCCAGCACGACCAGCCGTCGCTGGCGACCTTGCCGAAGGCCTCCAGCACCGAACGCACCTTTGCCGCGCTGATCTTCTCAGGCGCCAGGAAGTCGAACGAGTAGCACATATGCACGCGCTTGCTGCCGGCGGTATAGGCCGCCACCACCTCCAGCCCACGCTGTGAATCGCCGACTTCGCCGACCGCGGCCGTCGCCGGATACTCGTCGAGCAGGGCGCGGAAGCGTTCGAGGAAACCGAGGTTTTCGGGGCGGCTCTTGTCGTAGAGGTGGTCCTGGTAGTTGTAAGGATTGACGGAAGGCGCCGTCTGGTCGTTGCGCTCTTCGGGGGGCAGCGGCGGATTGTCCTCCAGGCCCTGGCTGTGGAAGTAGAAGTTGATGGTGTCGAGGCGAAAGCCGTCGACGCCGCGCTCCAGCCAGAAGCGGGTGACGTCGAGCAGCGCGTCCTGGACCGCGCGGCTGTGGAAGTTGAGATCGGGCTGCTCGGCCAGGAAATTATGCAGGTAATATTGCTGGCGGCTGGTGTCCCACTGCCAGGCCGAGCCGCCGAAGATCGACAGCCAGTTGTTGGGCGGCGTGCCGTCGGGCTTGGCATCCGCCCAGACATACCAGTCCGCCTTGGGATTGCTGCGGTTCGAGCGGCTTTCCTTGAACCACGGATGGCTGTCGGCGGTATGCGACAGCACCTCGTCGATCATCACCTTGAGCCCGAGCCTGTGCGCCTCGGCGGTCAGGGCATCGAAATCGGCCAGTGTGCCGAACATCGGATCGACGTCGCAAAAGTCGGATACGTCATAGCCGAAATCCTTCATCGGCGACTTGAAGAATGGCGAGATCCAGATGGCGTCGACGCCGAGCGCCGCGACATAGGGCAGCCTGCCGATGATGCCCTTGAGATCGCCGACGCCGTCGCCGTTCGAGTCCTGATAGCTGCGCGGATAGATCTGGTAGATCACGGCGCCTCGCCACCAGTCGCTGTCGACGGCGAGGTCGGGTTTCACGGTCGCTTTCACGGCGGATTGCATCATCAACCTCCCTTCACCGAACCGGCGAGCAGCCCGCGGACGAAATAGCGTTGCAGCGAGAAGAACACGATCAGCGGCACGACAATGGTGATGAAGGCCGACGTCGTCAGGATCTCCCAATCGCCGCCGCGCGAGCCGAGCAACGCGTTGAGCTTGGCGGTCAGCACGATCTGGTCCCCCTCGGTACCAAGGAAAACCATCGCGACCAGCAGATCGTTCCACACCCAGAGGAACTGGAAGATGGCGAAGGAGGCCAGCACCGGGAACGACAGCGGCAGCACGATCTTGACGAAGATCTCGAAATCGCTGGCGCCGTCGATGCGCGCCGATTCCATGATTTCGCGCGGCAGGCCGGCAATGTAGCTTCTCAAGAGATAGATGGCGAAAGGCAGGCCGAAGCCGGTATGCGCCAGCCAGATGCCGAGATAGGTTTTCGACGGCACGCCGAAGAAGCTGCCGACGCCGTTGTAGAGTTTCAGCAGCGGGATCAGCGACATCTGCAGCGGCACGACCAACAGGCCGATGATGACCGCGATGAGCAGCGCCCGGCCGGGAAAGCGCATCCAGGCCAGTGCATAGGCCGCGAACGCCGCGATCAGGATCGGGATGACGGTCGCCGGAATGGTGACGGTCAGCG
Organism: Mesorhizobium sp.; assembly: GCF_004962245.1. Lineage (GTDB taxonomy): Bacteria > Pseudomonadota > Alphaproteobacteria > Rhizobiales > Rhizobiaceae > Mesorhizobium. The sequence goes on from NZ_SUHQ01000008.1 coordinate 210,348, forward strand.
AATTCATGAAGGAGCGGCCGATGCCTTCCGAAAACAGCACCGTATCGTAATTGTCGGTGGTGAATTTCGGCGGTGCCGACGAGGCGTAGTAGACGCGCTGGCCGCGCTCGCCCTCAAAGGGCTTTGTTGAGGTCATGACGAAACTGCCGTCGGCATTGATCTGCAAGGTCTCGCCGTCGCCGAGATCGGCCGTCGTGCCGGCGGGATATTGCGTCGGCGCCGCCGATTTGACACCGAAGGCGCTGATGTCGCGGGCCGGATCGTCGCCGAAGATGTTGCCCTCGAGGACGAACTTGCCGTCCTTCTCGACTTGCGCCGAGGCGGGTGGCAGCCGGCCCGCTTCCGTCTGGGTGGAACTGGCGAACGAGTTCCACCAGCCCGAGGCGATGATCTGGTCCTTGTCGCGCAGCGACGAGACGAGAATGCCGAGCGTCGGCACGGTCCAGATCGCGACGAAGATGAAGACCGCGATATGGACGCCGAAACGGCTGGCAAAGGACTTTCCGGTCGACACGGCCATCTCAATGTCCTCCCGTCTCTTTGTTGGCCTGGCGGATGTTCCAGACCATGATCGGAATGACCGCGAGCATGATGATGATGGCGATGGTGGCGCCGCGGCCAAAATCGCCGCCGCCGCGGAACATCCAGTCGAACATCAGATTGGCCAGGACCTGGCTGTTCCATTGGCCGTTGGTCATGGTCAGCACGATGTCGAAAACCTTCAGCACCAGGATGGTGATGGTGGTCCACACGACGGCGATCGTGCCCCAGATCTGCGGCACCATGATCTTCCAGAATATCTGGAACGGATTGGCGCCGTCGATGACGGCCGCTTCCAGTGTCTCTTCGGGAATACCCCGCAAGGCGGAGGACAGGATGACCATGGCAAAGCCGGTCTGGATCCAGATCAGAATGATCATCAGGAAGAAATTGTTCCAGAACGGCAGCGATATCCAGACCTGCGGCTGGCCGCCGAAATACTGGATGATGGCATTGAGCAGGCCGATCTGCGTCTGGCCCGCGCCGCGATACTCGTAGATGAATTTCCAGATGACGCTGGCGCCGACGAACGAGATCGCCAGCGGCAGGAAGATGAGGCTCTTGGCGATGGTGCCCCACCAGATCTTGTCGGTGAGGACAGCGATGATCAGACCGAGGAAGGTGCAGGCGGCGGGCACGACCGCCAGCCAGATGATGTTGTTGAGGATGGAACTGCGGAACTCGCGGTCGCCGAACGCCCATTCATAATTGGCGAAGCCGACGAAATTGGCGCCGCCGCGATCGAGGAACGACAGCCTGAGCGTCTCCACGACCGGGTAGATCAGGTAGATGGTGAGGATGATCATCGCCGGGCCGACGAACAGCCACGGCCGGATCAGCCCCTGCCGGCGCAGATTGTCGATGGCCGCGGCACCGGCGACACCGCGCGATGGGAAGATGATGTCCACCAGTCTGTTGGCGCCCCAGAAATAGGCGACGCAGCCGCCGACGCCGGCGATGATGACGAATATGGCCGAGAAAATCTGAGCCGCCACGGGTCCCTCCCTCTGCGCATGATCCGCCAGTCGAGAATGGCTTTGGCGACGGGATCATGCGCCGATTCAGTTGTTTGGAGCGCGACCGGAGGCAAGGCAGGGCTCCACTCTTGCTGGTCGCGCGTCATGCCGGAATATGCTCATAAAAATCGTTGCGGCGCGGGCCGCCGGTCGAATCCGGGCCAATAGCCCGAATCCATTTGGGATCGGTAGTCCGAATGTTCAGCCGGGGCCGCCTACTTGATCGCGTCCCAGCTCTTCTGGATGTCGGTGGCGACGTCCTGGGCGGACTTGCCGCCGACCAGATCGATCATGCCGGTCCAGAAGGCGCCGGCGCCGATCTTGCCCGGCATCAGGTCGGACCCGTCGAAGCGGAAGGTCGAGGCCTCGGCGAGGATTGCGCCCTGCTTCTTCAGCGCCTCGCTGGCATAGGCGTCGTTGTTGACCGACTTCAGCGGCGTCACGAAGCCGCCCTGGGCCATCCAGATCTCATGGGCCAGCGGCATCTTCAGGAATTCGATGAAGGCGCGTGCGGCCTTGGAGTCCTTGGTGATCATGGCCAGTGTGCCGGCGCCGAGCACCGGGGTGCCGAGGTCGGCCTTGGAGGCGTAGGGCGGGTAGTAGAAGAAGTCGGCGTCCTGGCCGATCTCAGTGCCTTCCGGGAAGAAGGTCGGGATGAACGACGCCTGGTGATGCAGATAGCATTTCGGCGGCACCGAGAAGAGGCCCTTGGGGCTATCGCGGAAGTCGGTCGCCGCAACCGCCTGGGCGCCGCCATCGACCATCTTGTCGTCGGTTGCGATCTTGCCGAAAATGTCGATGGCGTTGACCACCGCGGGATCGTTGAACGGAATCTCGTTCTTCACCCACTTGTCGTAGGTCTCGGGCGTCTGGGTGCGCAGCATGATGTCCTCGACCCAATCGGTCGCCGGCCAGCCGGTGGCGCCGCCCGAACCGAGCCCGATGCACCATGGCGTGCCGCCGTCGGCGATGATCTTCTTTTCGAGCTCGGCGAGCTCTTCCTGCGTCTTCGGCACCTCGTAGTCGGCTTCCTCGAAATTGTCGGGCGAATACCAGACCAGCGATTTCACGTCGGCTTTGTAGGGGAAGGCGAAGAAGCCCGGCTTGCCGTCCTTGTCGTTGAAGGTGCCGAGATCGACCCATGACTGGCCGGCGCCGTAATTGTCCTTGACCCAGTTGGCGGTGTCGTCGCCGAGCGGCGTCAGCAGGCCCTTGGACGCCAGGTCCTGGATCAGGCCCGGCTGCGGCAGCACGGCGATGTTGGGCGGGCTGCCGGCCTGCGTGTCGATGACGATCTGCTGTTCGTAATTTTCCGACGAGGAGTATTTGATCTGGGCGCCGGTGGCTTCCGAGAAATAGTCGAGAACGGTGCGCACAAGGCCCTCGTCCTCGCCGCGCCATGGCCCGAAGATCGATAGGGTCTCACCTTTGAGATCGACCTTCTTGAGCTCTTCGTAGTTCGCCCAGTTGAAGCGGGGGTCCTCACCCGGCTTGAACTTCAGTTCGGCTTGCGCCGGCGCGCCCAGGGCGAGCGTGACAAACGCGGCGCCCAGCAGAAGCATTTTCTTCATCGGAATTCCTCCCAGTGGTCACAAACACCCGGACGAAACCTCCATTCCGTCCGCCGACGCTGCAGGACTGTGACTCAATCGGAAAGGAACCACAACCTTTCGAAGAGTCTTCCAAAGCGCTTTGGCTTTTCCGATCACGCCACTGAATCGATCAGGAGTCAAGAGGGAGAAGAAACTAATCGATTTAAGTCCTCTGATGGTTGAGCATGCAAGTGCGCTGCAGCATGCTTTTTTGGCGATGCAGCAGTAAATTTTACTTCAAACCGGCCAGAAACGGTGTTTATGGTCTCCATGTTCGGCAGCGCTTTCCCAGGCCGCCGGCATTCCATGATTAAAAGCGCTTTGAGGCTTGGAGGCCTCCTGTGAACCTCAAACAGCTCTCCCACATGCTGGCGCTTTCGCAGACAACGGTAAGCCGCGCGCTGAACGGCTACCCGGAAGTCAACGAGGAAACGCGTCGGCGGGTGATCGACGCCGCCAAGCGCCACGGCTACCGCCCCAACCCGAGCGCGCGCCGGCTGGCGACCGGTAAGACCGGGATGATCGGCTATGTCTTGCCGACCGGGACGGCCGTCGACATCGACCCGCATTTCGTCGAATTCCTGTCCGGCCTCGGCGACTACGCCCGTTCGCACGAGCTCGACCTGGTGCTGTCCCCGGCCGATGCCGACGACCAGGAGACGACCTACCGGCGTATCGTCGCCAACCGGCAGGTCGACGCCGTCTACATCTCCTCGCCGAGGCCAGCCGACCGGCGGGTGGCGCTGGTCAGCACGCTCGGCATCCCCTTCATCGTCCATGGCCGCAGCGAAGGCCTCGATTTCGATTACCCCTTCACCGACATCGACAATGAGGGCGCCTTCCACGAGGCGGCACGGCTGCTCGTCCAGCTCGGTCACCGGCGGCTGGCGCTGATCAACGGCGACGACCGCGAGACCTTCGCTATCCACCGCGAGCGTGGCGTGCGCCGGGCACTGGCGGTGAGCGGTCTGGTGCTTGGCGAAGGCCATGTCTGTTCCATGGCCATGACCGAGGAGAACGGCTACCGCGCCGCCAGACGGTTGCTCGAGCGCAGCGATGCGCCGACCGCGATCGCCTGCTCCAGCCTGATCATGGCGCTCGGCGTCGTGCGCGCGGTACGCGACCTCGGCCTGACCATTCCGGGCGACCTGTCGCTGATCGCCCATGACGATGTCTTCCCCTGGCTGAAGCCGGAGAATTTTTCGGTGCCGTTGTCGACGACGCGTTCGTCGATTCGTTTGGCCGGCGCGCGCGTCGCCGAGCGGCTGGCGGCGCGGATCTCCGGCCTGGAAGAGGGCGCCCGCGGCGAGGTCTGGCCGGTCGATCTGGTGATCAGGGGATCGGTCGCCGGCGCGCCGGCGTAGGGTCAAACCCATTCAAGGCACCTAGAACGGCGCGGAAATGGCAACCTGGCTCAAGCGATAACGCCCGAGCTGCGATGGGCTTAACGAGCGAAGGCAGGCTGGAGACAGGGAAGGGCCGCATGAAGTGAAATTATCCACTTGCGCGGATCCCGCATGTTTTATCGGATCGAACCGAAGCCGAATTGGCATGGCGGCTGGGGTCATGTTCATTCGCCGTTGCCGCGTGGCGCATAACGAGCGCCGTTGCCAACACGCCAACGCCCGAACCACGACCATCATTTTGCAAGGCACTCGGGAAGACGCACCGGTTTGTCGATCTTCGCCAGTAGCTCGGGCCTGGCGCAGGGCGGGAAACCGACAATGCGCATGGTTTCTATGAGACGCTTGCGGTCCGCATCCGTGTGGACAAGAGGTTCGTTCACCCTTCCCTCGATGGTCAGGTCGGGGAACCGTTTGAGGGCCTCGCTGATCAGGGTTTTCGCTTCCTCGGTACGCCCAACTGCCGCCAGCGCGGCGGGGCGATATGTCCATCCCCAGATCCCATAATTCTCCGGCGCCAACCGGTCCATCATTAGCAGCGCGTCGTCGTAGCGGCCGACCATGAAATAGGCGTGGGCAAAAAGCCTGGTGCTCCACAACGGGTAGTTCGGGTTGAGATGGATCGCCCGATCAGCCATTTCGGCGCCCCGCTCGGCCTCGCCAAAAGTCGAAGCCCAAGGCACATAAAAGGTCACGATCTCGAACTGATTTGGAGCCATTTGCAGGGCCGCGTCGAATTCCGCCTTGGCGCGCGCGAGATCACCCTTTACGATCAGGCTCCGGGCGAGAACGGCATGCGCTTCGGCATCGGCCGGATCGAGCGCGACTGAACGTTTAGCGGCTTCGGCGGCGATACGTCGATTCTTTTCGGGTTCGACATCGAAACTGGCCAGCACAGAATGCGAATGGTGCAGTTCCACCCAGGCGCGGGCCAGCGTAGGGTCCAGTTCGATAGCGCGGCTGAGAAGTCTGATGGCTTCCTCGACGTCGGCGCGATTGATTTGTTCCAGCTTCTCGGTACCGAGGAGGTAGAGTTCGTAGGCGTTGAGGTTGCCGGGAGGTTTGCGGTGCGCCGTTATCCGACCTGCCTCTTGGATCAGGCCAGCGCCGCCACCAAGCCGGTTGGAGACCTGCTCAGCAATCTCCGTCTGAATCGCAAACAAGTCCCGGTCCGGCCGGTCCCACCGGTTCGACCATAGATGCTTACCGGTCTTCGCGTCAATGAACTGAGCCGTAACCCGCACCCGATCGGCTTGGCGTTGAATCGAGCCTTCGACCACAAAGTCCGCGCCGAGCGCTGCAGCGACCTCAGTCGGGTTGGCCGGCTTGCCTTCGTAGACTTCCGTCGAGTTATGGGCAATCACCCGGAATTCAGGAAACCGTGCGAGATCGGTAATGATATCCTCGGTGAGGCCGCCGGCCAGACGCTGCACACTTGCTTCGCCGCCGATCGCTTGAAACGGCAGCACCGCGACGGATGGCAGGACCGTGTCAGAACGCTTCTCGATGGCGGAACCCATGAAGAGCCAGACTGCGCCTCCCGCCAACAAGAGGCCCAGCGCCACAGCCGCCGCGGTCCATTTCCACCTTGCCGGCGCCGAAGGCGGGTCCGCGGCCGCGATCACCAGCCTGTATCCGCGTTTCGGCACCGCCTTAAGTACTGACTGGCTCTCGTCGTGAAGCGCGCGGCGGATGTCGCGCACGCATTGAACCAGGCTGTCATCGGTGACGAATACGCCTGGCCACACCGCCTGCATCAGCTCATCTTTGGTGACCAGGCGGCCGGCGTTTTCCAGGAGATATTTCAGGAGGTCGAAGGCCTGCGGTCTGAGGGCGATCTCGCGCCCTTCCGGGTCACGCACAAACCCTCCGGCAACATCGACGATGACGCCGTTGATGGCGAATGTCCGGGCAGCCCGGGAATCCATCCTCCGCCTCCCACCGCGGGGGAGTCATTATAGCAGATGCCTGCAAAAGCTTGAATGCTGATGGAACATCTTTGTTTTCGGCAAATTTTCACCGAACTATCACCAGTTGTTCGTTACATTGGTGCGGCGGCGATCCAGTGTTTCAGTCGTTCCGAAGATTTGGAATCGGTTCAATGCTGAGACGCCGTCCCTTGCCGACCGTTGCCGTCATTTTCGTGGGCGGGGCTCTTTGTTCGCCGGGCGTCTACGCGCACGATGCCGGAACGGGATGGTACTACCCGCCCAGCTGCTGCAACGGCGATGGCGCCATCGGCGACTGCCAAATGATCCCAGCCAACTCAGTGAGGGAAGCGCCAGATGGTTTTGCCGTAGTGCTGTTCCCCGGCGACCATCATCTGGTGACGCGAAAACAGAACTTCCGTATCCCGTACGGCAGTGAGATCAGGTCGGGCGACGGCAACTATCACATCTGCCTTTACCCGACGCAGGCCACCGTCTTCTGCTTCTTTGCGCCGCCCGGATCAGCGTGACTGCTGCGGGGATCATGACCACGTCGGTGTCAGGTCGGCTGTGGCCGGCATTTACGGTGCAGCCGAATTGCCAATGCCTCGCAGTCGCGACCCAACCGTATTCCGGGACTTGTTGAAATCGATAGGAGGACCCACCATGAACCTGCGATCCCTCAGAGCGCGTCGTGTCGGTGCGCTTATGTTCTCACTGTGTGCTTTCGGGCTGATGATGTCAGCCTCTATGCCAGCAGAAGGCAAATTCTTCGTCGAGCCTGTGGTTGAGAAAAAGGTGAAGGAACTGCCGCCCGGACCATTGTTTTGGCGGCTGGAAAATTTCCCAACGTTGGCGCAGGCCCAGAGCGCTGCGGGTCCGACCTCGCTTGCGGCGGAGGTCGCGGGCAAGGTCTGGCTGTTCACGCTTGGACCGAAGGATGGCTCCACGCCTGGCGGAACCAAGGTCGTCGAGATCGGACCCCTTTCGCCGATCAGCGCCAGCCAGTATTTGCTGCGCGTCAACCGCGCCGGTGGAGCGCCCGGCGCCAAGACGCCGATCCATACGCATCCGGGACCGGAGGCCTTCTATGTGCTGGCTGGCAAGCTCGGCCAGAGAACGCCCCACGGCGTAACCTACGCTGAAGCCGGCACGGCCATGACCGGACACGGGGCTGACACGCCGATGGAAGTGTTCAGCGCCGGCACAGCCGATCTCGATGAGCTGGCCATCTTCGTGGCGGACGCCGATCGGCCGTTCTCGTCACCGGCCAGCCTCGACTGAGGCGACATTTCCCGGGGTGGCGCGAATGTTCGGAACGAGCTGAGGCGGCACCCCAGCGAAGATCCGCAAGATTCCAGAATTTTGGATTTTCGCTTACACGCATCATCGAATGTCAGTTTTGGTCCGGTGGGTTCAATAGGTCATTGCAACACCTTCTGTAGCCTATCGGCCGGCGTTTC
>NZ_SUHQ01000089.1 GCF_004962245.1 Mesorhizobium sp.
GATCAGGCTAGCGGAAGAAACCGGGCGCAAGAAGGTCGCGCTCGACGAGGTCATGTCGGCGGCCGATATCGTCAAGCGGTTCTCGACCGGAGCGATGTCCTTCGGCTCGATTTCCAGGGAAGCGCACACCACGCTGGCCCGCGCCATGAACACGATCGGCGGCAAGTCGAACACCGGCGAGGGCGGCGAAGAGGCCGACCGTTACCTGCCGCTGCCGGACGGCGGCAAGAACCCCGAGCGTTCGGCGATCAAGCAGGTCGCTTCCGGGCGTTTCGGCGTGACGGCGGAATATCTGGTGAATTCCGATGTGATGCAGATCAAGGTGGCGCAAGGCGCGAAGCCTGGCGAGGGCGGTCAGCTGCCCGGTCACAAGGTCGATGCCACCATTGCCAAAGTCAGGCATTCGACGCCCGGCGTCGGCCTGATCTCGCCGCCGCCGCACCACGACATCTATTCGATCGAGGATCTGGCGCAGCTCATCTACGACCTCAAGAACGTCAATCCGGGGGCTGATGTCTCGGTCAAGCTGGTTTCGGAAGTCGGTGTCGGCACGGTTGCGGCCGGCGTCGCCAAGGCGCGCGCCGATCACATCACCATTTCCGGCTATGACGGCGGCACCGGCGCATCGCCGCTGACCTCGCTCAAGCACGCCGGCAGCCCGTGGGAAATGGGCCTTGCCGAGACGCACCAGACGCTGGTGCTCAACGGCCTCAGGTCGCGCGTCGCGCTGCAGGTCGATGGCGGCCTGCGCACCGGCCGCGACGTCGTCATCGGCGCGCTGCTTGGCGCCGACGAATTCGGCTTCTCGACCGCGCCGCTGATCGCGGCCGGCTGCATCATGATGCGCAAGTGCCATCTCAACACCTGCCCGGTCGGCGTCGCGACGCAGGATCCGGTGTTGCGCAAGCGCTTCAAGGGCACGCCGGAACACGTCATCAACTTCTTCTTCTATGTGGCGGAGGAGGTCCGGGCGCTGCTCGCCGAGATGGGCTATACCCATCTCGACCAGATCATCGGCGACACCGAACTCCTGGAGAAGCGGGCGCTGATCCAGCACTGGAAGGCGCGCGGGCTCGATTTCAGCAAGATGTTCTTCAAGCCGGATGCGCCGCATGAGGCGGTGCACTGGACCGAGCGGCAGAAGCATCCGATCGACGACGTGCTCGACCGCAAGCTGATCGAGTTGGCCAAGCCGGCGCTCGAAGCCAGGCAGCCGGTCAGCATCGAGCTGCCGATCCGCAATGTCGACCGTTCGACCGGCGCCATGCTGTCGGGCGAAGTGGCAAAGCGCTTCAGGCACAAGGGCCTGCGCGAGGACACGATCTCGGTGAAGCTCACCGGCACCGCCGGCCAGTCCTTCGGCGCCTTCCTGGCGCGTGGGGTTTCGTTCGAGCTGGTCGGTGCCGCCAACGACTACGTCGGCAAGGGCCTGTCGGGCGGACGCATCGTCATCCGCCCGCCTGAGAACACGAAGATCGTCGCAGCCGAGTCGATCATCGTCGGCAACACGGTGCTCTACGGCGCGACCGAGGGCGAGGCCTATTTCTGCGGCGTCGCCGGCGAGCGTTTTGCGGTTCGCAATTCGGGCGTCGCTGCCGTCGTCGAAGGTGTTGGCGACCATGGCTGCGAGTACATGACCGGCGGCATTGTCGTCGTCATCGGGCAGACCGGCCGCAACTTTGCCGCTGGCATGTCGGGCGGCGTCGCCTATGTGCTCGACGAGGTGGGTGATTTCGCCGAGCGCTGCAACATGGCGATGGTCGAACTGGAACCCGTTCCCGAAGAAGACGACCTGATGGAGAAACTGCTCCATCATGGCGGCGACCTCGATCACAAAGGCCGCGTCGACGTGTCCGGCGACATGACCAGCCATGATGAGGAGCGGCTCTATCAGCTGATCTCGAACCACGTTCATTACACGGGTTCGGTGCGCGGCCGCGAGATCCTCGACAACTGGGCGACTTTCCGGCCGAAATTCCGGAAGATCA
>NZ_SUHQ01000090.1 GCF_004962245.1 Mesorhizobium sp.
AAAGATCAGCACCAACATTCGCAACGCTCGCGACCGGCGGAAAATCCCGCGATCGAAGCTGGCGCCGATGCTCGGGCTCAGCGACCAGGTTTATAATCGCTACGAAAACGCGGTTTCGCGGCTGACTGTCGGCCGGCTCCTTCACATCTGCGAAGTGCTGAGCATCTCACCGGTGGAGATGTACCCGGTCGCGCCGCATCTTTGGGGTGAAGACCAGGCCGAAGCGGAAACTCGTATGGCGATCGTTGAAAAGCTGGCGAATTTCGACGGGCTCACGCTTCAAGCCATTCTGAGCTTTCTTCACCACCTGAAGACGAAGGAGACTGACGAAGGCGGCAACGGCTATGACGGCGCGGCGCCAGCCGCGCCCTTATTCACTTCTGCTGTTCATGCTGCAAACGGGAGTGACATTCATGGCGGCAAGTAACAAGCGGCTCATGAAGGCGAGCGAGGTTCCGGCGTTTGTTGATGCGATCATCAAGGCAGGCTGCGACATCTGCGCCATCGGCCATCACGGATATGTGCTCGGGGACGTCGACCTGTCGCCGGCAGCACAGGAAGTTGTCATGCCGAAGATTAAGAAGATCGACGAGAAATACGGCGATCGCGATTTCCTCAAACAGGAAATCGTTGCCTACCTGCGATCGATCGGGCGCTATCTGGATCCCGGTTCCCCGGCGACGCACTGGTCAGAGAATACGAGGACCCATCACTGAAAGCCGGCGACACGCTCTCTGTCAGGAGACTCCGGCCACTGCCTATTGCGGTCAAGGTGCTGGAACAAACTTGACCGCTGTATATTCTCTCGACATGAACGAGACTGCGGTCATTTGCCTCGACGAGGCCGTCCGGTGCGAGATCCGGCGCAACAGCTGGGAAGTCCAGTCGATCGCCAACAGCTGGGGCGACACCATGGATGATCGCGAGACATTGGCGGCAATTCGCTTGTTCAACCGCACCGGCTCGATGTTTGCCAGTGTTATCTGCTCGATACACTGATGCTGCCTCCCAAGATCGAGCCGGGCGATCGTCTGACCATTCAGGTCGATGGGTTGAAGGTATGGGATGACAACGACGTGACATTCGCGCTTTTCAGATCACGGGATCGGAAGGCATCATGAAATGGGCGCGCCGTACCACCAGCGCTCGTGACCGGCCGAGTATTGCCGCCGGCGTAATCCCGCCCCTCCTGCCGACGCTGGTCGGTCGCGTCCCACAGGGCCCTGATTGGCTGCACGAAATCAAATGGGACGGCTATCGGATCGGGGTCTATCT
>NZ_SUHQ01000091.1 GCF_004962245.1 Mesorhizobium sp.
GAATCGAACAAAACAGCGGATCGGCGACGGCTGTTTCTGCGATAGTAAATTGTTATTGCTGAATTTTTCGGAGAATCGTGGGATTTTGCGCTGGTCGCGAAAACATCACCGCAGACGTTCTTGGGCGAAGAGCGCACCAAAAAAGGCGCTGCCGATTAGCTCTTTGACACAGGAAGTTTTGACAAATTGGCTCACCTTTGTCGGTGGCGATCGCACACATTTCCCCTTCGTCATCCTGGGGCGGAGCAAGGAGCGAAGTGACGCAGCGCAGACCCCAGGATCCATGCCGTGACGTTTACGTGTCGCAACGGTGCAAGCTCTGCTTCAGCGCACCCCTTGGCGACTGCACTCGTCGAACGGCCATCCTGAGCCGCTGCATCCTTTGGCTGATGTCATGGCATGGATCCCAGGGTCTTCGCGACGTCGCTTCGCCCTGGGATGACGAAGCTGGGAAAGGCTTCGGAACCAGGCTTTGCAAGGGATTCTCGAGAAGAATTCGCCGGACTTGTCCTGCGAAGCGCGCAGCGCGAAGCAGGATGGCCTGCCACCCGAAGCCAGTAGGGCGTAGGGTGGCGGAGAGGATGGGATTCGAACCCACGAGAAGCTTTTGACCTCTACTCCCTTAGCAGGGGAGCGCCTTCGACCACTCGGCCACCTCTCCGTTGCGCCGGTGGATAAAGAAAAGCGCGGCCACAATCAACAAGCCCGCGCCATTATCGTTGAAAAAACCGGCTTCCGCCGAAGCGCCGCTTTCGCCATGCGGCGATTCTGCGGCAATCCCTTGGCTGACGACTCGGTGCATGGTCGCGATTCCGCCGAGCAATTGCCGGAATCGGCCGGATTGCAAGGGCTCACAAGGGGCTCGATGGTTAATGGGAGCTTTCCGAGTGAGGCCAAATCGTGTCATTTGTGCAACAACGCATGGGGATAGCACCCGCACAGACCTTTTGCCGGTACGATGGTGGTTGAACGCCGCCGCCTCATGGGTAATGTCGAATTCGAAGGAGCGGCGCGGTGCGCATCTTTTTCGGTAGTGGGGATGGGGCAGGGAACGCTGTCCTTCAGCAAAGAATACCCAGACCCGTTTTTTAACTTT
>NZ_SUHQ01000092.1 GCF_004962245.1 Mesorhizobium sp.
TGTGGTGCCTCAGCAGGTTGTCCCGATCGAAGCCGAGGCGGCTGATGGGTGGTTTTGATTGTAAGCTGCCATGTGGCCTATGCCAATTGTAGCGATGAAGCCACCGTGGCAGTTCGGCGTTGCGTTCATGAGAAGTGTTGTAGGCTCGGGCGTAAGCCCATTCGCGCAGGCTCGTCTGAATGAAGCGCTCGGCCTTTCCATTGGTCTTGGGCGTGTACGGCCTGGTGAAGATCTGACGCAGACCCAGACGCCTGCAGGCTGCCCGGAAAGCTTTTGACCGGTAGCATGAACCGTTGTCGGTCATCACACGCTGCACCTTGATGCCGAGGCTGGCGTAATAAGCGATGGCAGCTTCGAGGAAGGCGACAGCGCTCTCCTTGCGCTGGTCGGGCATGACTTGGACGAAAGCGACGCGCGAGGCATCGTCGATGCAGACGTGGACGAACTCCCAGCCGATGCCGAGATGGCGGTTGACCGCGCCAGGATATCGCCCGGTGATGCGGTGTCCCACAGAGCCGATCCGGCCGAGCTTCTTGATATCGAGATGGATGAGCTCGCCGGGATGCTCGCGCTCATAGCGGCGCACCGGCTCGGCCGGTTCCAGGTCTTTCAGCCGTGCCAGGCCAGCACGTGCCAGCACCCGATTCACCGTCGCCTCGGACACGCCGGTTTGCATGGCGATGTGCTTGCCGGTCAGGCGCTGCCGGCGCAGCGCCACGATCGCATCCGCCACCGCGGCTTCGGTTCGCTTCGGGCTTGTCTTGGGCCGCGAGGAACGGTCGAGCATGCCGACGCTTCCCTCGATCCGGAAGCGCTCCACCCAGCGCGCCACCACCTTCGCCGTCACCGCGTATGTCCGCGCCGCATCGGCTTTGGAAAGACGGCCTTCAACAACGTCGCGGGCCATCTCCTCTCGACGCAGCGGCGTCAGACGGGCATTCTTGTGGATGTTCATTCGGTCCTCCGAGAATCACTGAAGCTTCGACAACCTCAGCTTTCTCGGTCGGGGCCGAATGGACAACCTCCTGAAGGCTCACA
>NZ_SUHQ01000093.1 GCF_004962245.1 Mesorhizobium sp.
CTAATGGAAATCATCGCCCGCGCGATCCTGGCGCGGGCCGAGGAGCAGAAAGGTACTGTTGGCAAAGCGGTCGAAAAGGCGAAGGGCTTGCTTGCTCGCGTGAGTTGGTTTCGCCTCGCCAGCGTCAGCGCAACCACAGTGGCAGCTCTCGCGGTCGGTCTGCCGCCGATAGGGCTGCTGGGAGACGGGTTATCTGCCATCAAAGGCCTTTTCGATGGCTCGGTCGATCAAAAGGACATCGATCAAGCCGCCAATGTTGCGTCAAAAGCTGCGGAAGGCGGAAAGGGTCTGATCAGTCCCGCAGCCGCTCCGAAAGGTCCGACACCTCCGCAGGCCATTCATGATTTTCGCGATGCCTTGGAGGACACGCTTCGCGAGCTTGATGTGACGCTCGTCGTTCTGATCGACGATCTTGATCGCTGTCTTCCGCCGGCCGCGATTGCGACGCTCGAGGCGATGCGGCTCTTTCTCTTCTTGAAGAAAACAGCCTTTGTCATCGCGGCCGATGACGCCGTCATCCGCGAGGCCGTGCGCGCGCACTTCAAAGGCATGACCCTGAATGATGATCTGGTCACGAACTACTTCGACAAGCTGATACAGGTGCCCATTCGCGTTCCACCCCTCGGGACGCAGGATGTCCGTGCATATCTGATGATGCTCTTCGTCGAGAACAGCACGCTGCCTCAAACAGAAAAGGACAAGATACGCACTGCAATTAGCGAACGCCTCGGCGAAACATGGACGGGCAAGCGTGTCGATCGCGCCTTCGTGGCTTCTCAGATTTCCGGGGCCACGCCAACCCTGTCGGCCCAACTGGATTTGGCAGACCGCATCGCGCCGATTCTAACAACATCGTCGAAGATTGCGGGCAATCCTCGCTTGATAAAGCGCTTTCTGAACACCCTATCCATTCGCACGTCGATCGCGCGCGCCCAGAAGGTGAGCGTGGACGAGACGGCCTTGGCG
>NZ_SUHQ01000094.1 GCF_004962245.1 Mesorhizobium sp.
CCTAAGCCGCCTTGCTGTGGGCGCGGACCGATTGGTCCAGATAGGCATCGAAGGCGGCGGCGACTGCACGGATGACGAAGCGGTGATCCTGGCGAACGCGGATGAGCCCATCCGTCATGTCGAGGACGTCATCCTGCATCAGCTCTTCCAGCCGGCCACCAGTATCGAGGATCCGGGCGGGCTCAAAGCCGTGCGACGCACAGATCGCCGGCACATCGGCCTCGAAGTCGCACATCAGCCGCTCGATGATCGCCGCCCGTACCAGATCCTCCGCCGTCAGCCGGTAGCCCTTCGACGTCGCAAGGCGGCCGGCGGCGACATGGCGCGCATATAGGCCCGGCGCCACCTCGTTCTGGACATAGCCTTCCTGCGTGCGGCCGATGGCGGAGGCGCCGAAGCCGAGCAGCGTGTTGCAGTTGTCGGTCGTGTATCCCTGAAAGTTCCGTCTGAGGGTTCCGGTCTGCTGGGCCCGCACCAGATCGTCGTCCGGCAGCGCAAAGTGGTCGAGGCCGATCTGCCGGTAGCCGGCGGCAATCAGCGTTTCGGCGATGGCCAATGCCTGCTCGCTGCGCGCTGCGCTGCCTGGCAAAGCGGCCTCGTCGATCATTCGCTGATGCTTCTTGAACGTCGGGACGTGGGCATAGCCGAAGACAGCGAGCCGATCCGGTTTCATCGCAACCGCTGCCGTCGCGGTATCCACACAGGACTGCGCGGTCTGGTGCGGGAGGCCGTAGATCAGGTCGAAATTGATGCGGGCGACCCCATGGCGCCGCAGATTGTCGACGGCTTCGGCTGTCTGCTCCTCGCTTTGGATGCGGTTGACGGCCTTCTGCACCACCGGGTCGAAACTCTGCACGCCAAGGCTTGCCCTGCCGACGCCGGCGGCGCCCAGGGCTTTG
>NZ_SUHQ01000095.1 GCF_004962245.1 Mesorhizobium sp.
CTGCCATGTCGCGCACAGCACCTTGGTGACGGCCGCCTTGATGCCTTCATGGGCATCGGAAACGACGAGCTTGACGCCGCGCAGGCCGCGGCGGGTCAGCTTGCGCAAAAACTCCGTCCAGATCGGCTCGGCCTCAGACGTGCCGACCTCCATGCCCAGCACTTCGCGCCGGCCGTCTGCGTTTACACCGACGGCGATGATGACGGCGACCGAGACGATGCGTCCGCCGCGGCGCACCTTCAGGTAGGTGGCATCGATCCACAGATAGGGCCAGTCGCCCTCGATGGGCCTGTCGAGGAAGGCCTTCACCTTGCCGTCGATCTCCTCGCACAGCCGGCTGACCTGGCTCTTGGAGACGCCGCTCATGCCCATCGCCTTGACCAGGTCGTCGACCGAGCGCGTCGAGATACCCTGGACGTAGGCCTCCTGGATGACGGCGGTCAGCGCCTTCTCGGCCATGCGCCGCGGCTCAAGGAAGCTCGGGAAGTAAGAGCCCTTCCTGAGCTTGGGGATGCGCAGCTCGACGGTGCCGGCCCGCGTCTCCCAGTCTCTGTCGCGGTAGCCGTTGCGCTGGACAAGCCGCAGTGGGTTCTTCTCGCCATGGGCCGCGCCGGTGGCGGCGCCCACCTCCAGCTCCATCAGCCGCTCGGCGGCAAAGCCGATCATCTCGCGCAGGATATCGGCATCGGGGGTCTTCTCTACGAGCGTGCGCAGGTTCATCATGTCGTTGGTCATCGGTGGTTCCTTCGAATCAGGTTGTGTCAGCAACCCAACCCTACCGAAGAACATCGATGACCGCCGCTGCGCCGCTCGCTCGCTACAGCGCTGTTGAGGGCGCGCTCGCGAGCGGCTTCGCTATCGCCGACCTACACCACGCGGTGGGACACGACC
>NZ_SUHQ01000096.1 GCF_004962245.1 Mesorhizobium sp.
GCCGACGGCCCGATGCCGCAGACGCGCGAGCACATCCTGCTTGCCCGTCAGGTCGGCGTGCCGTCGATCGTGGTGTTTTTGAACAAGGTCGACCAGGTCGACGACGCCGAGCTGCTCGAGCTGGTCGAGCTTGAGGTGCGTGAGCTTTTGACCAAGAACGAGTTCCCCGGCGACGACATTCCGATCGTCAAGGGTTCGGCGCTTGCGGCTTTGGAAGATTCGGACAAGAAGATCGGCGAGGACGCGATCCGCGAACTGATGGCGCAGGTCGACGCCTACATCCCGACGCCGGTTCGTCCGCTGGACAAGCCGTTCCTGATGCCGATCGAGGACGTGTTCTCGATTTCTGGCCGCGGCACGGTTGTGACCGGTCGCGTCGAGCGCGGCGTGGTCAAGGTTGGTGAGGAGCTCGAGATCGTCGGCATCCGTCCGACGACCAAGACGACCTGCACGGGCGTCGAGATGTTCCGCAAGCTGCTCGACCAGGGCCAGGCCGGCGACAACATCGGCGCGCTGCTGCGCGGTGTCGACCGCGAAGGTGTCGAGCGCGGCCAGGTTCTGGCCAAGCCTGGCACGGTCAAGCCGCACAAGAAGTTCGTGGCCGAAGCCTACATCCTGACCAAGGACGAGGGTGGCCGTCACACGCCGTTCTTCACCAACTACCGTCCGCAGTTCTATTTCCGCACGACCGATGTGACCGGCATCGTGTCGCTGCCGGAAGGCACCGAGATGGTGATGCCGGGCGACAACATCACGGTCGATGTCGAGCTGATCGTGCCGATCGCCATGGAAGAGAAGCTGCGCTTCGCCATCCGTGAAGGCGGCCGCACCGTCGGTGCCGGCATCGTCGTCACCATCAAAGAGTAAT
>NZ_SUHQ01000009.1 GCF_004962245.1 Mesorhizobium sp.
GTGATGACCCCATAAACCCCGCGCGGCTGGCGGATCGTCATGACTAGCTTCGTCGGATCCTCGGCGGGCAGGGTCTGGCCGCCGAGTTGCTTGACGAGTTCCGAGGCCAGGCGGAAGCCATCGGCAGCCTTGCGGACCTCGCCCATGGCCTCCGCAAGAACCTTGCCTTGCTCGGCCGAGAGGATGCGCGCGATCTTCTCGCGCGCCGCGTCGATTGCCGAGGCCATAGCAACGCAGATATCGGCGCGCTTGAAAACCGGCATATCGGCCCATGCCGGCGCTGCCGCCTTTGCGGCGGCCACTGCCCGTTGCACGGTCTCGCGGCTCGAGCGCGGCAACTGGGCAATAGTCTCTCCGGTTGCGGGATTGAACGCCGGCATCGTATCCGGCTCCGTCTGCCATGTGCCGCCTATGAAATTGGCCGGCGCATTTGTTGTATAACCACCATCCATTTTCAGATCTCCCTTATTCGGCTGCCGCCGCGAGCGTTTGATCATCGGTGCCGATATCCTGGCCAGCAATGACCAGACCGGCGGCAAAGATGCGTTCAGGCGCTACGACGATCTCGCCGCGCGTGTCCTCAAGGGAAAACGCGCCGCGGCGCAATTCAAGGATGCTCGCATCGCCTGCGGCGCCGATTTTGAAAGTTCCCAGTTCGGGCCGCTGCAATGCCTTGGCTGCATTCACGGTCGACGCTGCGATGACGTCATTCATCGACATGCCGAGCGCCAGCAGTTTCGAGAGCGTCGTGACCTGATCGTAGGCCGGGCCTTCGATGCAGAGCGCATGAACATCGGAGGAGATGGTATCCGGCAGGAAACCTTCCCCTATCATTGCGCGTGCTGTCTTCCAGGAGAAGGAGCCCATTCCGTGGCCGATGTCGAAAAGAACACCTCGCTCCCTGGCCCGAAGGATTTCCGCCCTGACCTTGCCTTTGCCGTCGATTGGCGCATTGGGGAAGGGCCGGAAACAATGGGTCAGCACATCGCCGCGGCGCAGCCGTGACACGACGGCCTCGTAGGATGGCGGCGGCTCATCGATATGGGCCATCAGCGGCAGGCCCGTCTCATCCGCGACCTGCAGGGCGACATCGAGAGGTTGGATACCGGCGGGGCCGGAGGCGTGGCGGCCAATGCGAACCTTCACGCCGATGATAACGTCGCGGTTTGCATTGATGACCTCGACGGCTTCACGGCCGGCAAGAAGCCGGATGTCATGGCCTTCGCCGATCATGATGTTCTTTGCGAAACCATAGATGCCGGCGAAGGAAATGTGCAGATAAACGAGAATGCGGGCCGTGCTCCGCTCGATCACATGCTTGCGAAATCCGGGGAAATTTCCTGGTCCGGCACTCCCGGTATCAACACAGGTCGAAACGGCGCTCTTGAGGGCAAACGCGTCCGGGTCGACCCCAAGTGACGTCCCGCCCCAGTAAACATGCGTGTGCAGATCAATCAGGCCGGGTGTCACGATCAGGCCGGAGACGTTTCGTTCTTCCGTGCCGGAAAGACCATCCCCAAGAGCGGCGACCTTTCCCCCGGCAAAGGCGACATCGGTGATGCGGTCAATATCCTGGGAAGGATCGATGACGCGACCATTTTTCAAAACGAGGTCATAGGGCATGAAGTCGGCTTTCGGTTTCCAGGAATTGCTGATTGATACGGGTGCCGTCCTCGGCGGCGAAATAACGAACAGTGTCCGCGCGCGCGTTGAGGACGATGCTTTCGCCCGCAGAGAGTCTGGACGCGTCGCTACAGGTTGCCCGGACGACATGGCCGGCGATCGAAACGTCGAGGAACTGGAAAGGCCCGGCCGGCTCGATGAGTATAAGCTCGCCGGATAGTGTCAGGCCACCATTGCCGCGAGCCGCCGGCTTCAAGTCGTGTGGACGCACGCCGAGAATCTGGTCGGAACTGCCACCACACAGATTGGCGGGCAAGAAGTTCATTTGCGGGCTGCCGATGAACCCGGCAACGAATTGGTTGGCAGGCTCGGAATAGACCTCCATCGGCGGCGCGAACTGCTGCACGACGCCGTCCTTCATCACGGCGATCCGGTCGGACAGCACCATGGCCTCCTCCTGATCGTGCGTGACGAAGATGACGGTAATGCCGAGCGCCTTCTGGAGGCGCCGGATCTCGGTGCGCATGCGCACGCGCAGCGAGGCGTCGAGATTGGAAAGCGGCTCGTCCATCAAGAGTACAGAAGGGTTTCGAACGATTGCACGGCCAACGGCAACGCGCTGGCGCTGGCCGCCGGAAAGCGCTGCAGGCGGTCGGTCGAGAAGCGCCTCGATGCCGAGAACATCGGCGGCCCAGGCTACCTGCTTGCCGACAGTCGCCTCGTCCAGTTTCTGCTGGCGCAATGGAAAGGCGATATTTTCGCGCACCGTCATGTGCGGATAAAGCGCATAGTCCTGGAAGACC
This sequence comes from Mesorhizobium sp., assembly GCF_004962245.1. Taxonomy (GTDB): domain Bacteria; phylum Pseudomonadota; class Alphaproteobacteria; order Rhizobiales; family Rhizobiaceae; genus Mesorhizobium. The sequence goes on from NZ_SUHQ01000009.1 coordinate 2,427, forward strand.
AGGGCGATGTTGCGTTCGCGCGGACCCAGATCCGAAATCTCCTTGTTGTCGAAGCGGATGGATCCCTCGTCGATATCCTCCAGGCCGGCGATGCAAAACAGCAAAGTCGATTTCCCGCATCCCGACGGTCCGAGGAAAGAGATGAACTCGCCATCGTTGATCGAGAGATCGAGCCCTTTCAAAACAGCCATCGTCCCGAAGTGCTTGTTGAGGCCGGCAATTTCGATCGATGCCATGCTTGAAGCTCCTTTCAGCCCTTGACCGCGCCGGAAAGCGCACCCTGGACGAGGTAACGTTGGAAAAAGAAGGCGACGGCCACGGGCGGCAGGATGGCAAGCACGCTGGCCGCAAAAAGCGGCCCATACTCGTAGAAACGCGCCTGGTTGAGAAAGCCTGCGATGACGACCGGGATTGTCTGCGTCTTGGGAGTCGAGGTCAGGATCATGGCAAAGAGGAACTCGTTCCAGGACACCAGGAAGCAGAAGATCAGCGCCGCGACGATAGCCGGCCGCACCACGGGCACCAGAACCTTGCGGAACATCGTCCAGCGGCTGCAACCGTCGATCTGTGCCGCGCGCTCTAGGCTGAGCGGCACCGTCTCGAAACTGGTCTTCATCATCCAGGCGGCAAGCGGCATCAGGATCGTCGAATATGCGATCACCAGACCGAGATGGGTGTCGATGAGCCCGAGCGTCCGGAAGATGACGAAGAACGGCAGAACCAGCGTCAGCGCAGGAACCATACGCGTCAGAAGAAGCGCCCAGAGACTGACGGCAAAGAAACGATGCCCGGCGTACCGGGCGAAACCGTAGCCAGCCAAGGTGCCGAGCGCGACATTGGCGACGGAGACGACGATGCCGATGCCGAAACTGTTGAGCAGGGACAACGGCACGCGTGCGGCCTGCACGCTGGTCGTGCCTTGCGCCAGGAGCACCGCCCGATAATTCTCGAAAGTGAGCGTTGAGGGCACGATGGAGGGAGGCGTGCGGATCAGGTCGGTGGCTGGCGACAGGCTGATCAGGATCAGCGCGGCAACAGGCAGGAACGACCAGATAAAAATGGCAACGACAGCGAGCGCGAACAGGATCTTGCTCGTGTTGCGCGTGGCAATCGGGCCCATCAGCCTTTTCGGCTTCCACTCCGGCAGGACGACCATGGGGGCGCGCAGGCGGCTGGCTGTCTGCAGTCCCGGAGCGGCCGTCACCGGCACTGTCGTTCTGGCTTTCCTGGGGCTTAGGAAGGCGAAATAGGCGATCGCGAATGCAAGGCTGAGAAACGTCAGCACATAGAGAAGGGCGGCCCCTTCGCCGAACTTCAGGAACTGGAAGGATTGCATATAGCCAAGCCAGGACAGTGTGGTGGTCGCCGCGCCCGGACCACCGCGCGTCATGATCCAAATGATGTCGAAGGCCAGGAACGCATTGATGGTGGAAATGATGGTGGAGAAAAGCAGCGTCGGCTTGAGCCAGGGCAGCGTTATCGAGAAAAAGCGCTTGACCGGTCCCGCGCCGTCGAGAATGGCTGCGCGATGCAGGTTGCCCGGCATGGATTGCAGGCTGGAAAGGAGCATCAGCGTCGTCAACGGCGTCTGGTTCCAGACCTGGGTCAATGCCACGAGGTTGAGGGCGCGGAAGCCTTCTCCGAACCATGCCTGTCCCCACGAACCGAGTCCCACGTCGTTGAGAAACCCGTTCAACAGACCGAAATTGCCGGCATAGATGAAGGACCACAGCACTCCGATAGACACAGGCGCCATGGCCCAGGGAACAAGGACCACACTGCGCAGGAAGCCGCGGCCGGCAAATCGCTGGTTTAAAACGAGTGCGATCAGTGTTCCGAGCACGGTCGTTCCGATGACCGCAATCGCGGAGAAATAAAGCGTGCGGACGAGCGCATACCAGAAGTCCTGATTCTGGAAGATCTTCGTATAATTGGCGAAGCCAACGAAAATCCACCGCTTGGTGATCGGATTGGTAATGTTGAAGGACAAATAGAGACTGTAGAGGAGCGGCAGGCCGACGATCAGGACCATCAGGATCAGTGTCGGGGCGACTGAGAAATAAGCAAAGGCCGGAAGGCTGATCCCGCGGCGGCGCGGGTGCGCCAGTGGCTCGATTCTTTGCGACGGCAGCAGCGTCGTTGTCATGCGTCCTCGCACATCATCTGGGCCAGATCGCCGGCGATGCCGCGTCTGGCGATGTCGTTGGAGGTTGATACGGACGGAGCAGCCGGTCCCGGTGACCGGCTGCCCCCCGCATGCCTTACTGATACTGGGCCTTCAGCTCGGAAGCCTTGGCCGCAAGCGATGCCACCAGCTGGTCGGTCGAGCTGCCCGAACGGATATATTCCTGGACCTGCTGCATCATGAACATATCCCATTCCGGGAACCAGATCGCCTTGCCGATCGCGCGTGATGTCGCCATGCCTAGCTGTTTGGCCGAAATGTCGAGGTCGCGCCATTTCGAGAAACTAGCGACGATCTCGGGATCCTGCATGACCTCCTTGTAGCCCGAGCCGAGACCGAACTCGAGTGCCCAGCGTTTGATCACATGATACTGGCCATCCTTGGCTTTGCCGCCGAAGAACTGGAGCAGGTTCCACACGCGTTCCTCATCGACGGGCTGCGAGCCCATGAGATAGGCTGCCGTCCAGGCCATGGTCGAGCGGGTCGCTCCCGGCATGATCGCGTTGCGCACCTTTCCCGCGATCTTGGAAACGGCGGGATCGTTGGCGACCTTGTGATTGTAGTCATGGACGACCATGAACGTGTGGCGGCCGGAGGCATAGCTGGGCACGCCTTCGCCGGGCAAAGTCATGATATCTTCGACAACCAGCTTTTCCTTGTAGAAAGTCTGGTTGATTTCGAGGATCTTGCGCAAGGCCGGCTCGTCGATGAAGTTTCCATCGGCGTCGAAGACCTTGGCTCCTTCAGAATACCACGCCGCGAACATGTACCAGGACATATTCGGCCATTGTTGCTGCCACATCGCATGAAAGGGCGCGTCGGATATACCATCCTTCTTGAGCTTGCGGCAGACGTCAAGAACGGCATCCCAGGTTTCCGGCGCCTGAACCCCGGCCTTTGTGAGATGCTCTTCATTGTACAGGAAGGTGTTGTAGCCAGCGTAATAGGGGAGCCCGCACAGCGGCCCACCGTTCGGCAACGAAAGCGACTCCACGCTGACCGGAAACATGCCGGCCTTGATATCGGCAACGCCGGGTAGGCTCTCGATGTCGCGAATCCAGTTGGCTGCGTGCCAGCGGGCGATGTAGTTCTCCTCGGAATACAGCATGTCGATATGCTGACCGCCGGTGAGCTTCGTTTCCGCCAAGGGGTGGTAGTCACCCGATACGAGTTCGTAATTCACGTTCTCGTCGTAGAGTTTCATGAACGTCTTGACGTTCTCTTCAACAATCTGCGGCTGATATTGCCAGCCGACGAAGTTGATCGGCGCGGAGGGTGCTGCGGAAGCCTGTGACCCCATCATCGCAGCGGCCGACAATCCAGCCGCGCCTTGCAATATCTGTCTTCTGGACAGCAGGTGTCGTTCCAGCGATGAAATCATGCCAGTTCCCCAATCGTTATAGCTTTTGATTTCGACCAACCGGCTATGCCGGCAAATAACTTTCGGTATCTCCGACCTGGAAGGCGAACTGTAAGGCCGGTTAAGCTCGTGCTGCAGGGAACTATGCCAAAAAAATTTTAGCTGTCCAACGAAATTTTCATTTCCAGATCATTTTTGAGCCATTTTTGATCGAGTGATCAATTTTTAAGCTATTTTTTGATTGAAAAAACAAAAAATAGACATTTTCTCGAGTCAGTCGCACAAAGGTTGGGTTTGGGCCGCATCGCGTGCGATCGCCAGTTGCTGCTTAAGGCGGCGAAGTTTTTCCCGGCCCGCGTCCTTGCGCGCGATGGCGACGCCGTAAGAGATGATATCGATCGCGATCATGTAGGCGTAGCGGATTGACGCCGGGCTCAGAATGTCTTCGTCAGGGGGGCAGTTGATCGGCAGAAGCTCGTCGACGGCGGCGGCGAGAGGTGTTCCGCTCGGGGTCAGGGCGATCGTGGTCGCTCCGTACTCGCGAGCAACGGATACGGCCTTCTCAAGCTCGGCATTGGTGCCCGTGAGCGAACAACAGATGACCGCGTCCGTGCGCTCCACCGCTGTTGCCAGCATGAATTGCATCTGGTGATCGTTACAGGGAATGACACGTATACCCAGCCGGAAGAAGCGGTTCTGGATCTCCTCGATAAGCCATGACGAGACACCACCACTTCCGAATGCGTAGAGCGTGTGACAGACGCTGATCTTGTTGACGACCGCCTGGGCGCGTTCGAGGTCGACGTTATGATGCATGTCCGCAATGGTTTTTTGTGCCCGTTTGCTAACGCGCTCCGCAACTTCGGCAATGGATCCGGGCGGCGTTTGGGGCTCGAGGTAACGGATGCCGACGCGCACCGACCCCATGATCCTGAGCTTGAGATCCTTCAGACCGTCGCACCCCAGCATCCGGGAAAACCGGGTGATGGTTGGCGCCGATACATCGAGCCAAGCGGTGAGTTCCTCGATGGGCTTTTCGGCAAAGCTATGTGGCTCGCTCAAAATCGCATGAGCAATCCGGCGGTTTGTTTTGGAAAACTGTGACTGCTGGTCGACAATAAGTCCGATGATGTCTTGTGCATTACGCTTGGCACCTTGGATAATCGCACCATCACTAGGTTGCGACGTGCGATTTTCCTGCGACCGATTGCGAGCCATTGACTATCTCCCTTAGGAATTGATCTCGCAATGTGGGCGCGTGTTCAAGGCTGACAGCGGCACGCCCGTTGTCGTCCATCGTGACCACCCGCTTTCGGAGTGCTTTCCAGGTCGTTGGCGTTGCATCAATTTTACTTCACCCATACCGGCGACGAGTGGGAGGATTTAGGATCCCATCGACCCGAGCAAATTATGGCATCGCCTCTGCGTTCGATACCGCAAATCGACGTGACGCATCACAGGCATTTTCCAGTGACGTAGCCTGGCTCGACTATCGGACCAGTTTGTCAAGATTGCTTACGCCTCTTGCTCGTGGCCGGCCGCTGCGTCAGGATCTTCGGCGACGCTTCTTTCAGCCTGCAGGATCCGATTTCGGAATAGTTCGGTTATCCATTAGAAAAAGTCCTTGGCGGTGCGGCAGAGACCGGGTTCCACTACTTCGCAGTAGCGATCTTCGATTCGGGCTTAGATCAGTCCGGCCCATCACGGATTCCTAACCTACCGCTCCGCGCTTGGCGAAGCTAATTAGCCGGCAAGCCGCCCGCCGCGCATCGGTTGGGGCACACCGGTGGTGGTCGGGAAGCTGATCGGCAGGCCCCTGAGCACGCGAACCGCAAGGAAGGCGAAGCACTCCGCCTCCACCGCGTCACCCTTCCAGCCGAGCGCCTCCGCCGGCACCGCTTCGACGCCGGCACGGCTGGCAAGCATGGCCATGATCGTCGGGTTGTGGCGGCCGCCACCGCTGACCACCAACCGCTTCGGCCGGCGCGGCAGCAGGTCGAGTGCCTTGCCGACGGCCGCGGTGGTGAAGGCCGTCAGCAGTGCTGCGCCATCCTCGGCGTTCATCCCGTCCGCCATGGCCGCGCCGAAATCGAACCGGTCCAGTGATTTTGGATAGGGCTTGGCCAGATAGGGATGCTGCAAGAGCTTGGCGAGCCGGGCTTCGTCCACCGTGCCGGTCCGCGCGAGCGCGCCGTCGCGGTCCATTTCGCCGAGCCCCTTCGCCTTGATGAAATCGTTGAGCGGCGCGTTGGCCGGTCCGGTGTCGAAAGCGACGACATTGTCCTTGCCGTCCCACCAGGTGATGTTGGCGACACCGCCGAGATTGAGGACCGCCGTGTCGCCGCTGGCATCGGCATCCCGCAGCAGTGCTGCGTGATAGGCGGCGGACAGCGGCGCCCCTTGCCCGCCGGCGCGCATGTCGGCCGAGCGGAAGTCGTAGGCAACCTTGATCCCCAGAATGGCATGCATCAATTCACCGTCGCCAAGCTGGCGGGTCTGGCCGAGCCGGCCGACCTGCGGGGCACGATGCAGCACTGTCTGGCCATGGAAGCCGACGACCCCGATATCGGCCATCGTCAGCCCGTAGCTTTCGACGAGGTTCTTGACCGCTGTGGACTGGGCGCGCGTCAGGGCCTCTTCGGCCTCGCGAAAGATCGCCGGTTCCGGTCCGGTGAAATTCCACGCCCTGGCCTGGCGCAGCGTCTCCTCCAGCAAGGTCCGGATCGACTGCGGATAAGGCGCCAGCGTGTAGGTCCCGAAATCCTCGATCCGCTCGCCGTCGGTCTTGATCAGCGCGACGTCGATATTGCCGTCGAGGACGGTGCCGGTCATCAGGCCGACGGCCCAGATTGGTTCCATGATCGATTCCTTATTGAGCATGATCTTTTCCGAACTGGAGGTCAGCGAAGCAAAAACCGGTTCCCACTTTTCGCTGGCGCGGTCCTTCGGTTCGGGATCATGCTCTAGGCTCCATTCACGAGATCGCCGACCGATTGCCGAAGCGCTGCGATCCCGCCGTTGAAATGACGTGTCGGATGAATCCGGCTGGTGAGCAAGGTCCATGCCTTGCCTTTGTCGAAGTTGATCCACAGCCCGGTGCCGGTATGCCCGATCGTCCCCAGGTTACCGGCCAGCCCTCATAGGGCTGCTCCCAGCGATGGGTGTGGAGACGCTCCTTGAGTATCGGGCCTGTTTATTGGCCCGGTATCCATGCGGCTTCACATCGTCCTTTCGGCTATCGCCTTTCGCAGGAACCCTCCCGCCTTGCCAAGCGCCTTGCGCGCCTCTTCCACGCCCATGCCGGTGATCGTCACCAGGATCGCCAGCTTCACGTCATTGCCGGTCTGGTGCAGTGCATGTCGTGCCTGTTGTGCTGAGCAACCGGTCGTCTGCATCACGATCCTGACGGCCCTGGCGACGAGCTTCCTGTTGCTGGGGTTAAGGTCCACCATCAGGTTCTGATAGCTCTTGCCGATCCGGATCATGCTGGCGGTCGTCAGCATGTTGAGGACGAGCTTTTGCGCCGTTCCCGACTTCAGCCGGGTCGAACCGGAGAGAACCTCGGGGCCAACAAGCGGAGAGATGGCAATGTCGGCGATGCCGGCGATGACCGATCTGGGGTTGCAGGACAGCGCCACGGTCGTCGCTCCCACCTGCCTTGCATAGGTCAAGCCGCCGATGACATAGGGCGTGCGCCCGCTGACCGCGATGCCGACCACCACATCGTCCGGAGTCAGCTTGATCTCCAGCAGCGCCTTCATGCCCTGTTTGGGATCATCCTCGGCGCCTTCCGCTGCCCGCACCAGCGCGTCAGCGCCGCCCGCGATCAGCCCCACCACCATTCCCTCAGGCACGCCAAAGGTCGGCGGACACTCCGAAGCGTCGAGAACCCCCAGCCGGCCGCTCGTGCCGGCACCCATATAGACAAGCCGCGCACCTTTCTGGAAAGCGCCAACGATCCGATCTACGGCGGCGGCGATTTCCGGGATGACCTTCTCGATGGCCGCCGGAACGCCGCTGTCCTCGTCATTGATCTTGCGCAGGATATCGATGGTCGGCAGCAGGTCGATATCCATCGTCTTCGGGTTCCGGTCCTCGGAAACCAACCGCTCCAGCTCCAACATCAATCCTTGTTCGCTCATCCACTTGCTTTCAAAGTTCTTGCCGTCGGCAGTAGATAATGTGATGTCGCGCCAAGCGTCGACCAGTGCCAGCGGTTGGCATTGTTCGTGTCGGCTATTCCGGTTCTGCTTTGTTAAATGCTTGAGCTTGCCTGTCGCATGGTCCGGCCGGAGTCTACCCCCCCGTCTCTCAGCCCGTCGACTTCGGCCGGTGGTGAAGCAATCCGGACTCGCGCCGTGGAACGCGGCTTTCAGAATTACCGGCCCAGAAGGTTGCGTTCGACCGTTTTGAGGTGGGCAAGCATCGCTTGGTTGGCGCTTTCCGGGTCACGATGCAGCAATGCGTCCAATATGGTCTGATGCTCGCTGCAATAGGTTTGCCGGCGTTCCTCCGAAAACGAGCGCTTCTTCATTTCGAACCAGGGCGACTGGTTGCGGATCGTGCGCATGAGATTGTGAATCTCTTTCAGGAAATCATTGCGGCAGCATGCGAAAACGCGGTGATGGAATTCGGCGTCCCAATGCTCGAAGTTCGGCATGTCCTCGGCTTCGCATGCGGTCTGATGGGCTTCACGGACCGCGTTCAGTTCCGCCATGCTGGCGTTGGTCGCGGCGAAGGCTGCCGCGGCCGGTTCCAGCAACTGCCTGATCTCCATCATGTCGGCAGGGCTGGTGCCCTCCATCCGCGCGACTGTCGCGGCGATGGAGTCCGGATTGGTTGCGGTCAGGAAGGTGCCGCGTCCGACATGCCGCACAACCGTTCCGTCGTCCTCCAGGAAACCGACGGCACGACGCACCGTGTTGCGCGCCACGCCGAACTCGACCGCCAGGTCGCGCTCAGGCGGCATCCGGCCGTCCTCAAGCCATTCCCCAGAGGAAATCCGCTTCTTGAGCACGGCGGCGATGTCGTTGGCGACGAGTTTGGGCATTCGGTAATGCTCTTTATCTGATCCAATATTGAACCAATAATATCAGTCTCTGCACCGTTGGTCTAGCGTCTGAACAGATCCAAGCGTTAAACTATCGTCTTTCATCGGATTATCTCACCAAAACCTCTTGCAGCCTAAACCAATCGGCGGTAGCGTGTAACGAAAGAGCGGTTATTGGCTCATAAAAGGTTCAGGGAGAGACGGATGAGGGTCGCGACGTTTTCGATCGCAGGCGAACGTCGCGTGGGAATTGTCGACCTCGACAGTCAGTCGGTTGCTCCTTTCGATATTCCCGTCGAGCAGGCGCTGTCGGGAGTGTTGGCGCTGTTGCGGCGAAACGGGGCCGGCATGCCGCGGACGCTTTCGCCGCTGCCGCTCGCGCAAGTCGAGCTTGAGGCGCCAATCCCGCTGCCTGCCCGCAATATTTTCTGCGTCGGCAAGAACTATTACGAGCATGCGCATGAATTTGCGCGCAGCGGCTTCGATTCAAGTGCCGGTTCCGGCGCCATTCCACAGCACCCGATCATTTTCTCAAAAGTTCCGGAATCGGTCATTGCAACGCATTCAAGCGTGCTGATCGACCCTTCCGTGTCGACGGCGATCGACTATGAGGCGGAGCTGGCCGTCATCATCGGCAAAGGTGGACGCGGCATTTCGAAAGCGGACGCTTACGATCATGTCTGGGGCTACACGATCGTCAACGATGTCACCGCGCGCGACCTGCAGGGCAAATACAGCCAATGGCTGATCGGCAAATCGCAGGATACGTTTTGCCCGATGGGGCCGTGGGCGATTACCAAGGACGAGTTCGATCTGGAAAACGCTTCGGTGCGCTGTTTCGTCAATGACGACCTTCGCCAGAACTCCAAAATATCGCTGCTCATCTTCGATATTCCAACGATCATCTCGACACTGTCGCAAGGCATCACCTTGAAGCCGGGCGACATCATCGCCACCGGCACGCCGGTTGGCGTCGGCATCGGCTTCGATCCGCCGAAATATCTCAAGGCCGGCGACCTTGTCCGGGTCGAGATCGACGGCATCGGCACGCTGGAGAACCGGATCGTGGAGCGGGTCCAATGACGACTGTCACCGTCGGCCAGATTGTGGCGGAAGTCACCGGCGAAGGCCACCCGGTCGTCATGATCCACGGCCTCGGCGGAACGTCGAACATGTTTCAGCCGCAGATGGAGGCGCTCTCGGCCTACCGTGTCATCCGGCTCGATCTGCCGGGTTCCGGTCGCTCGGCAAAGCCGTTCGAACCGCTGACGATCGAGATCATGAGCGAGGCTGTCATTCGCGCTATGGCTGGCATGGGCGTGATGCGGGCTCATTTCGTTGGCCATTCCATGGGCACGATCGTTTGCCAGCAGATTGCGGCAACGCAACCGCCGCTGGTGAGTTCGCTGGCGCTGTTCGGCGCACTGGCAGAGCCGGCGGAGGCGACGCGGCAAGGCCTTGCCAGCCGGGCGCGGCTTGCGCGCTCCGGCGGTATCGCCGACATCGCCGACCAGATTGTCGCCAATGCGCTGTCGGCGCATACCAGGGAAACGTCGCCCGCAGCCGTCGCCTTCGTGCGTGAATCTATCACCAGACAGGATCCGGAATCCTACGCCCGCACCTGCGAAGCCTTGGCCAAGGCGACCGCCGTCGACAGCAGACGGATTTCGGCGCCGACCTTGCTGGTCACCGGTGACGCCGACACGGTCAACCCGATGAGTGTCGGCCAGGCGCTTGCCGACAGGATCAAGGGGGCCATATTCTCGTCTCTCGATCGGTGCGGACATTGGGCGACGGTGGAGTGCCCCCGCGAAAGCAGCCAGAAGCTCGCCGATTTTTTGAGACGCGTTGATAGGTGAGGGTCGGAATTCGGGCGTAAAAACAGTACGCTCGACAGTTTGGGAGGTTTTCTGATGGCAGACGACGGCTGGAACGGAAACGGTTCGGGCAACACGCTTTTCACCAATGTGCGTGTGCTCGACGCGACCGGGGAATATCCTTACACCGGCGAGGTGCTGGTTCAAGGTAATCGCATCAAGCAGATCACCAAGGGCTCGTCGCGCTTTGGCTCCTCGTCCGCGTCGTTGTCCTACGCTGGCGCGCCCGGCGGTGTCACGACGATCGACGGCATGGGCGCGACGCTGATGCCGGGCATGATTGACGCGCATCTGCATTTGTCTTGGAACAATGCGCCCGGCATCGACCCGATCCAGATGATGGAGATCGAAGAGCACATGCTGGTCACCATGGAGATGGCCAAACTGGTGCTCGATGCCGGCTTCACAGCCGGCAGGGGAGCGGCGGCCGCGAAGCCGCGCCTCGACGTGGTCGCCAAGAAATTCATCAATCAAGGCCGTTTCCCGGGGCCGCGTTACCTCGCCGCCGGGCCGGAGATCACCACGGTCGGTGGGCTGGGCGACTCCGCGCCCTCGCACATTCCCCACGAAGGTCTCAACCTTGGCATCGTCGTCTCGGGGCCTGAAGAGATCCGCCGCACGGTGCGCCAACTGATCAAATACGGCGTCGATTCGATCAAGCTCAACCTGTCCGGCGAGAGCATCACCGGCATGGGCGCCGAAGAGACACCGATGTCGGAGGAGGAGGTCGCCATGGCCGCCTCCGAGGCGCGCTGCCGCAACAAGGTGCTGTCGGCCCATGCCCGCTCGTCCGGTTCGGTCAAGCAGTGCATCCGCCATGGCATCCAGAACATCTACCACGCCTCGTTTGCCGACGAAGAGTCGCTCGACATGCTCGAGGCGGCCAAGGACAAGCATTTCGTGGCACCCGGCATAGCCTGGCTGATCAACACCGCGCGCCATGCCGAGCAATGGGGCATCAAGCCTGGATCGCCGCTGTCGCTGGAATATGAGCGCGAGCTCGAAATGTGCATCGACACGATGAAGAAGATGCACCGGCGCGGCATCCGCGTCTGCATCGGCGGCGACTACGGTTTTGCCTGGACGCCGCAGGGCACCAACGCCAAGGACATCCAGACTTTCGTCGAGATGCTCGGCTTCTCGCCGATGGAGGCAATCCAGGCCGCAACCAAATATGGCGGCCAGATCATGGGCATGGGCGACGAGCTCGGGTTGATCAAGGAAGGCTACCTCGCCGACATCCTTTTGATCGACGGCGACCCGATTTCGGATGTGCGCATCCTGCAGGACAAGAACCGCATCCTCGCCATCATGAAGGACGGCAAGTTCCACAAGGCGCCACGCATGAACGAGCAGCGCCGCCGGCTGACCGCATGAGCATCCTCGACCGGCCATCTTCGTCCGACCTCTCGGGTGGCGGCATGACGCGCCGGCAGGCATGGGGCCTTTTCTGGCTGCTTGCCGCCGCGCTCGTCGCATGGCTGGTCTTCGCCGTTTGGCCGGAGTGGCTGAACGCCATCCTGATCTCGAAGAAGGCGTTCGTCAGCGCGATCCTCAACGGGGTCACCCTGGCCGGCCTCTATTTCCTGGTCGCCAGCGGCTTTACGCTGATCTTCGGGCTGATGCGCAACGTTAATCTTGCGCATGGCTCGCTCTATTTGCTCGGCGCCTATATCGGCTACGAAGTGGCGAACCGCACCGGTTATTGGCTGCTGGGTGTCGCCGCCGGCTTCATCGTTCTGGCGGCGGTCGGCGTCGTTATGCAGGTCTTCGTCTTCCGCCGTCTGGAGGGCGACGACCTGCGCCAAACTCTGGTCAGCATCGGCATCTCGATCGTCGCGGCCGACGTGATGCTGGCGGTCTGGGCAGGCGGCACCTATCAGATCGCGGTGCCGGAATGGCTGGATGGCGCACTGACGCTCCCGGTGATCACCGCGGTGCGGTCGAACGGCGCATCGGTTTTCCTCACCTATCCACTCTACCGCCTTGTCGTGCTGGCGGCGGCGATCGTCATCGGCGTCGGCCTCTGGCTGATGCTGAACAAGACGCGCGTCGGCATGATGATCCGCGCCGGCGTCGACGACCGCGCCATGCTCTCGGCCTCCGGCGTCAATGTGCATGCGGTCTTTGCCATCGTCTTTGCCGTCGGCGCCGGGCTTGCCGGCTTTGCCGGCGTCGTCGGTGGGTCGGCGCTTTCGGTCGCGCCCGGCGAAGACATCCGCTATCTGCTTGCCTCGCTCGTCGTCGTCATCGTCGGCGGCATGGGCTCGATATCAGGCGCTGCCATCGGCGCGCTGCTGATCGGCCTCGCCGAGCAGATCGGCCTCATCTATTTCCCGACCTACGGCATCGTTCTCACCTTCGTCATCATGGTGGTGGCGCTGGCGATCCGGCCGCAAGGCATCATGGGGAAAGCGCGATGAGCCTGACCATCGCAGCGCAAGATGCTGCGCCCCAACAGACATGGCTGGAAAAGCTTGGCCCGGGCCACATCGTCCTCGCCGTGGCCCTGGTCCTCTATCCGCTGGTGGCATCGGATTTCTTCCTGACGCAGATCGGCGGCTATTCGTTGATCTTCGGCATGCTGGCTTTGTCGCTCATGATGCTGGCAGGTTATGGCGGCATGGTCAGCCTGGCGCAGATCACCGTCGCCGGCATCGCCGCCTATGCCATCGCCATCCTCGGCAACAACAATTCGAACGTGCTCGGCTTTGGTTGGCCATGGTGGCTCGCGGCCCCCTTCGCCGTGCTGGCGGCCGCTGTGGCATCGGCGCTGATCGGCTGGATCTCGGTGCGCACCGAAGGCATCTACACCATCATGATCACGCTGGCGATCGCCACCGCCACCTACTATTTCGCCCAGCAGAACTACGCGATCTTCAACGGCCATTCCGGATATGCCGGCATCCACGCTCCCTCGTTCTGGGGCGTCAACTGGCGCGATCCGAAGGCCTTCTATTACCTCTGTCTCGGTTTTGCGGTCCTGTCCTATGCGGCCATACTCTACGGCGCCCGCTCCACCTTCGGCTTGACCTTGCAGGCGATCCGCGACAACCCGCGGCGGATGCGCGCGCTCGGCTATGACGTCACCGCGCACAAGGTCTTTGCCTGGTTTCTCGCCGGCATCATCGCTGGCCTGGCTGGCGTGCTTCTGGTCTGGTTCAATGGCCGCGTTTCGCCCGGCACCATCGGCGTGGACGCGGCGATCGATGTGCTGATCATCGCCGTGATCGGCGGTTTGCGGCATCCGATCGGCCCTTTCTTCGGCGCGCTCGTCGTTGTCCTGATGCAGACCTTCGCCATCGATATCGTCGGAGCCGAGCGTTTCAATACGCTGATCGGTCTGGTGTTTCTGGTGATCGTCTTCGTCTCGCCGGATGGAATTCTTGGGTTGTGGGGGAGGATCAAACCGCATCTTGCCCAGGAGTCCTTGCGTTCCGGCCCCTAGCGGCCGGAATGGAATGAACCACTGCGAAAACGTCAATCAAAGGGAGGAAAACATGAGGATACATCGACGCACACTGCTTGCGCTGGCACTTGCGACCGGGCTGACCGCGCCGTCGCTAGCGCTCGCTGCCGACGACACGATCAAGATCGGCCTGCTCGCGACCTTCGAGGGACCGTTCACGGTGCTCGGCGAAGACGGCGAGCGCGGCGCGATGACAGCGGTAGAGGAAATCGGCGGCAAGGTCGCCGGCAAGACAATCGAGATCGTCAAGGGTTCGTCCGACGCGTCGCCCGACAGCGCGGTGCGCGCAGCACGCAAGCTGGTCGAGCAGGATGGCGTCAAGGTGCTGGTCGGCCCGCTTTCGGGTGACGAGGGTCTGGCCGTCAAGGACTATGCCAAGACCCAGCCGACCGTGACCTTCATCAACGGAACGTCGGCTGCGCAGGATACGACGCTGCGCAATCCGGCGGAAAACTTCTTCCGCTTCTCGACCGACGGCGCGCAGTGGATGGCCGGCCTCGGCACCTATGCGTTCAACGACAAGGGCTACAAGAAGGTCGCCACCGTCGCCGAGGACTACTCCTTCCCCTACACGCAGGTCTTCGGCTTCATGGCCGAATTCTGCAAGGCCGGCGGCAAGGTGCCGTCGAAATCCTGGGTGCCGATCGGCAACAAGGACTATTCCTCCGTCATCGCCGCCATTCCCGACGACGTCGACGCCATTTATGTCGCGCTCGGCGGCGCCGATGCAGTGAATTTCCTGACGCAATACCAGCAGTCCGGCGGCACGGCACCCTTGATTGGCGGCTCCATCACCGTCGACCAGACCGTGCTGACCTCGAAGGGTAAATTGCGCGACGTTCTGATCGGCACGCCGGCCGCAGGCCCGACAGCCGATACCAACGGCTCTCCGTCCTGGACGAAGTTCGTCGAGCAATACAAGAAACAGCCGGGTGCCTTCCCATCGCCCTCGCTCTTCGCCCATGGCTACTATGTCAACATGAAGGCGGCGCTGCTCGGCCTCGAACAGGCCGGTGGCGACGTCTCCGACGGCGGCGCCAAGCTGCGCGACGCACTCTCGAAACTGTCCTTCGACACGCCGACCGGCAAGGTGTCGCTCGACAAGAACCGCAACGCGATCGCCGACATGTTCCTGACCGAAGTCACCGAGGGGGCAGACGGCAATCTCCTGAACAAGCTGGTCAAGGTCGTGTCACAGGTCAACCAGACGCTCGGCATTCCGGAAGACGAGTTCATGAAGCTTGGCGCCGTCAATCGCGACAACCCGAGCTGCCCGTAACGCCTGACTTGCGAGTGTATCCCGCAGTGACCGAAAGCTTCGCAGCAGACCGTCTACAGAGTTCCGGCGCCTATGCGCTGGAGCTCGACGGCGTTGCGCATCATTTCGGTGCGCTGGTGGCGCTATCGGGTATCAATATGAGGATCGCGGCCGGCGAACGGCGCGCGGTCCTCGGCTCCAACGGAGCCGGCAAGACCACGCTGTTCAATGCCGTGACCGGCGATTTTCTGCCGACCGCCGGCCGCATCCGCTTTTTCGGCGAGGACATCACCGACCTGCCGCCGCATGAACGCATCCGGCGCGGCCTGAGGCGGACCTACCAGATTTCGCAACTGTTCAAGGGCCTGTCGGTCCTCGATTCCATCTTCCTGGCATGCCGGGGTGTATCGCGCCGGCGGTTCTCGTTGCTTCGGCCAAAAGCCACCGACGTCAACAGGGTGCAGGCGGAATCGATCCTGAACGCCGTGCATCTGGAAGCCCGGCGCGACGCTCTGGTGGCGACGCTCAGCCATGGCCAGCAGCGGCAGTTGGAGATTGCACTGGCGCTGGCCGGCGCGCCGCGCTTCATCCTGTTCGACGAACCGGCGGCGGGGCTGTCGCCGGCCGAGCGGCGCGATCTGGTGGCGATCCTTAACGGGCTGCCCAAGCACATCGGCTATGTTATCATCGAGCATGATCTCGACGTTGCGCTGCGTGTCTCGGAGTATGTTTCGATGATGCACAATGGCCACCTGTTCAAGGAAGGTACGCCGCAGGAGATCGAAGCCGACCCGGAGGTCCAGGAAATCTATCTCGGAGGCAAGCATGGCTGACCGCCCAGCTCCTCCCGGCCCAACATCTTCGTCCGGCAAGGCGATCCTCAGAATAGAGGATCTGCAAGTCTATTACGGCGAAAGCCATGCACTGCAGGGCGTGTCGCTGACGCTGGACAGCGGCGTGCTGTCGGTCGTCGGCCGCAACGGCATGGGCAAGACGACGCTTTGCAACACCATCGCCGGGCTGAAGCGCGCGCGCTCCGGGTCGATCCGGGTCGGCGGCCGCGAGATTTCCGCACTCGAACCGCACGAGATCCATCGCCTCGGCGTCGGCTATGTGCCGCAGGGCCGCCGCGTCTGGCCAAGCCTGACGGTCGACGAGCATCTCCGCCTCGCGGCCGGCAACCGCCGTGATGCGAATTGGACGGTCGAGCGCGTCTACCAGATTTTTCCGCGTCTCGCCGAGCGCCGGGCCAATGGCGGTTCGCAGCTGTCGGGCGGCGAGCAACAGATGCTGGCGATCTCGCGCGCGCTGTTAAGCGATCCCAAACTGCTGGTCATGGACGAGCCGACGGAGGGGCTCGCTCCCGTCATCGTCGAGCAAGTCGAGCGTATGCTGGTGACGCTGGCCGAGGAAGGCGAGATGGCGATCCTGGTCATCGAACAGAATATCGGCGTCGCCACCGCTGTGTCCGATCGCGTCGCCATCATGGTCAACGGGCGCATCAACCGGGTCATGGATGCCACGGCGCTTGCCGCCGACCGCGATCTGCAGCAGCGGCTGCTCGGCGTCGGCCGCCATTCCGACGAATCCACGGTCACGCCCGCGGCAGCGGCACAGGCGCAAGAACAACTGGCCGAGGTCTATCGCATCGACCGAGGTGCTTCGCAGAACACCATGCCGCAGGACGGCGTCTACCGTCCGGTGACCGAATTGCCGAACCGCTGGAATGTGCCGGTGACAGCCATGCGGCAAGCGGCGATCGAGAAGGCCGCGCCGCAGGACGACCTGAAGAAGGTCTTCGCCATTCCCTTCGCCGAACGCATCGGAAGGACCGTTCTGGTCGTCGGCACTTTCGACACCAAGGCCAAGGAATTGCGCTTCGTCGCCGAACGCCTGAAGTCGCTGGGCGTGCCGGTCCGCACCGTCGACCTGTCGACGTCCGGAAAGCCGTCGAGCGCCGACGTTCCCGCCATGCAGATTGCCGGCCTGCACCCGCGAGGGTCGTCGGCCGTTTTTACCAATGATCGCGGCGGCTCGGTGAGCGCCATGGCCGAAGCCTTTGCGCGCTGGATCGAGCGCGAACCGCGCATCGGCGGCGTCATTTCGGCCGGCGGTTCCGGCGGCACCACCCTGGCGACATCAGGCATGCGCGTGCTGCCCGTCGGTATCCCCAAACTGATGGTCTCGACGGTTGCCGCCGGCGACGTCGCCAAATATGTCGGCGGTGCCGACATCATGATGTTCCATTCGGTGGCAGACGTTCAGGGGTTGAACTCGATCACCGAACAAGTGCTTTCGAACGCCGCGCATGCGATGGCCGGTATGGTCGCACAGCTTCCCAATGCCGAGGCGTGGGAAGCCAAGCGCAAGTTGGCGCGTCCGGCCGTCGGCATCACCATGTTCGGCGTCACCACGCCGGCTGTGCAGGCGGTGAGCAAGCGCCTTGAAGCGGACTATGATTGCCTTGTCTTTCATGCCACCGGCATCGGCGGGCGCGCCATGGAAAACCTGGGCGATTCCCGGCAGCTCTCGGCCTTCCTCGACCTGACCACGACGGAAGTGGCCGACATGATTGTCGGCGGCGTGTTTCCGGCGACCGAAGACCGCTTTGGCGCGGCGATCCGCACCGGCTTGCCCTACGTCGGCTCGACCGGCGCGCTGGACATGGTCAATTTCGGCCCACGTGACAGCGTGCCGGAGAAATTCAAAAGCCGCAGATTCGTCATCCACAATCCCAATGTCACGCTGATGCGGACCACGCGCGACGAAAACCGCGCCTTCGGTGAATGGATCGGCGCGCGGCTCAACGCCATGAACGGTCCGGTGCGGTTCCTGCTGCCGGAGGGCGGCGTGTCGATGCTGGACGCACCAGGCCAGCCGTTTCATGATCCGGAGGCCGACAATGCGCTGTTCGAGGCGATCGAGAAGGCTGTTCGCCAGACCGCGCTGCGCCATGTCGAGCGCGTTCAATCGAACATCAACGACACGTCTTTCGTCGACGCCGCGGTCAATGCGTTTCACGCGATCACGCCGAAACTGCAAAGGCGGGCGTGATGGCTTCGAGGCGGGTTTATGGATTTGATGCCGGTCGCCTTTGGCTGACCGCATCCTGTTTGGGAGGGTAGAAAGAATGGCCGCGCAGACCTTTGGCGCTTTCCTTTTGTGGCTGATTATTGCCGCGATCGTCGTGGTGATCGCCGTCTATATTCTCAGATGGCTTTATCGCCGGTCGACCAAGGAGACGGCCTTCGTGCGCACCGGCTTCATGGGCGAGAAGGTGGTGGTGAATGGCGGCGCCTTCGTCATTCCGGTCCTGCACGAGATCACGCCGGTCAACATGAATGTCTTGCGCATCGAG
Organism: Mesorhizobium sp.; assembly: GCF_004962245.1. Lineage (GTDB taxonomy): Bacteria > Pseudomonadota > Alphaproteobacteria > Rhizobiales > Rhizobiaceae > Mesorhizobium. The sequence continues at coordinate 20,984 of NZ_SUHQ01000009.1, forward strand.
GTGCGCCGCGAAGACGGTTTTGCGCTGATCACCAAGAACCGGATGCGCGTCGACCTGATCGCTGAGTTCTTCGTCCGTGTCGGGGCGAGCCGCGAACTGGTCGCGGCCGCCGCCCAAACGCTAGGCCGCCGCACGCTTCAGCCCGACAGTCTGCGCGAACTCTTGGAAGGCAAGTTCGCCGGCGCCATGCGCACGGTCGCGGCCCAGATGACGCTCGAGGAAATGCACGAACTGCGCGGCGACTACGCCGCCAAGGTTCGCCAGCTCGCCTCGGAATCACTCGCCGCCAACGGGCTCGAACTGGAGAGCGTCGCCATCGTCGACCTCGACCAGACCAGCCTCGAATACTTCGACCCGTCCAACGCCTTCGATGCCGAAGGCCTGACCCAGCTCACCGAGTCGATCGAGACGCGGCGCAGGATGCGCAACGAGATCGAGCAGCGCACGCTGGTCGATATCCGCAACCAGAACCTCGACACCCAGCGCAAGGTGCTGGAGATCGACCGCGACACCGAATATGCCCGCCTCGAACAGGAACGCGAAGTCGAAATACGCCGCGCCTCGCAGCGCTCCGAACTCGCCATCGAGCGCGCGCTGCGCGATCAGGAATCGGAGCAGGCGCAGCTGTCTTCTCGCGAGGCGGTCGAGAAATCGCGCCTCAACCAGGAGCGCAACATCACCGAGGAGCGCATCAAGAACGAAGAAGACACGCAGCGCCGCGAGATTGCCCGGCGCCGTGCGCTCGACGAGACGGAAATGAAAATGCGCGAACTGACCGAGCGCGAGCAGATCGCGCTCGAGCTTGCCTTGGAGAAGGCCCGCATCGAGCGCGAAGGCACACAGAGCCAACTGGAGATCGAGCGCAAGAAGGCGCTCGAAATCGCCGAGCTCGAGCGTCAGATCGCCTTGGCGGAGAAAGCGCTCGAGGTCACCAGGGCCGAGGCGGAAAGGCGCCGAGCCGAAATTGTCGAGAACCAGACCACCGAGACGGCCCGCATCGGGCAGGAGCGCGCCATCGACGAAGTGAGGATCGCAAGGGAGCGCCACCTCGAAGCGCTGCAGATCGCCAAGCGCCAGGCTTTCGAGGAGGCCGAGATATCGGCCAGCGAAGAGGTCGAGCGCGCCCGCATCACCACCGAGCGCGGCATCGAGGAGGCCCGGCTGATCAAGGACCGCGACCTACGTCAGCTTGGCGTCGACCGCGACCAGAAGATCGAGATCGCCGAAATCCAGAAGGCCATCGACATCGCCAAGAAGACGCAGGAGCGGTCCTCGGCGATCGCGGCGTCGGAAGCGGTTCGCGCCAAGGCCATCCAGGCCGAGGAACAGGCGTTCACAGCCCGCGAGCGCGAGATCGCCGAGCGCCGCAAGCTGACCGACCTGATCGGAGCCGCGCGTGAGGCCGAGCGCGAGGCCTTGCGCATTACCGCGGCGGCCGATGCCGAGATGAAGGCGGCCAAGAGCCTTGCCGAGGCCCAGAAGATCGCCGCCGTCGCCTCGGCCGAGTCCGAAAAGATCCACGCCCTTGCCGCGGCCCAGCGCTACGAAGTCGACGCTGTCGGCCATCGCCAGCTCAACGAGGCCGACAACCTGCTCTCCAACGAGGCCCGCTCCGGGCGCCTGCGCGGCAAATTGCTGGACCATATGGAGGGCATCATCCGCGAAAGCGTCAAGCCGATGGAGAAGATCGAGGGCATCAAGATCCTGCATGTCGACGGCATCAATGGGGGAGCTGGCGGCAACCGCAACGTCACAGACGAGGTGATCGATTCGGCCCTGCGCTACCGGGTGCAGGCGCCGATGATCGACAACCTCATGAAGGAGATCGGCATAGAGGGCGGCTCGCTCGGACGGATGACCGACGTGCTACGCGACGCCAAGGACATTTCGAGCCTGACCCGCGACAAGAAAGGCAAGGGCAAGATCGGCAAGGACGACGATGACGATCGCGATCGCTGACTTGATCGTGCGGTCCATGCGGCGCGCGGGTGAATCGAGATATTTTGGCCGCATGTGTCATGCCGACGGCCCCTGAAATGACCAAGGTCTATGTTTCCTCGATCATTCCCGCGCCGGCGGCGGAAGTCTGGAAAGTGGTCCGCGATTTCAACGCACTGCCCGGCTGGGCGCCGTTCGTCGCTGAGAGTCGCATCGAGCAAAATGCGCAAGCCGACCAGATCGGCTGCATCCGCAATTTCGTGCTCAGGGATGGCGGTCGCATTCGCGAAAGACTGCTGGCGCTGTCCGACTACGACCTGTCCTGCAGCTACACGATCCTGGAAAGCCCGATGGCGGTGGAGAATTACATCGCCACTCTGTCGCTGACGCCGATCACCGACGGCAATTTGACCCTGGCCGAGTGGCAGGCGGAGTTCGACTGCGCCCCCGAACGCGAAGCAGCGCTTATGCATCAGATCGGCACCGGCGTATTCCAGGCGGCGCTCAGCGCGCTCAAGCAGCGCTTCGGGCGCTGACGCCTGCGCGATGGTCCATGTCCGCCAGAGCACGGTCATCGACGCACCGATCGAGCAGGTCTGGTCGATCCTGCGCGATTTCAACAGCCACGACCGCTGGCACCCGGCCATCGCGTTCAGCGAAATCGATGGCGACGAACCGGTCGACGCGGTCGGTTCGGTGCGTCATTTCCGGCTGGCCGACGGCAGCGAGCTGCGCGAACAGCTTCTGGCGCTGTCCGACAAGGACTTTCGGCTGAGCTATTGCCTGCTCGAAGCACCGCTGCCGCTGATGAACTATGTCGCATCGATTCGGTTGAAGCCGGTGACCGACGGCAACGCCACCTTCTGGGAATGGCGTTCCGAATTCAACCCGCCCGCGCATCGCCGCGAAGAATTGGTCAGGCTTGTCACCGAGGGCATTTATCAGGCTGGCTTTGAAGCCATCCGCGACCTTCTGCGTGAAAGGCCAGCAGCCTCGCCTCTCCAGGCCAGATCGCCGGTCGTCGCTCCTACACCGTCGGCAGCCTTGCCGACGGTCGTTTCGACCATGTCTTCGGGTCAGACAGCGAGAACCCGGGCGATCCTGGTCGAGCGCTATGGCGGGCCGGAGGTGCTGCAACTGAAGGATATCGCTCTGCCGCCGCCCGCGCCAAACGAGGTGCAAATTCGTCATACGGTGATCGGCGTCAATTTCATCGACGTCTATTGCCGCACCGGCTATTTCGACCTTTTGCGGCCGCCGGGCGTGCCTGGCATGGAGGCCGCCGGCGTCATCGAAGCCATTGGTTCGGAGGTTTCGGGCCTTTCAGCCGGCGACCGCGTTGCCTATGCCTGCCCGCCGGTCGGCGCCTATTGCGAGCGGCGCAACATGGCACCCGACCTGCTGGTTCGCCTGTCTGACGACATTTCCGACGAGACCGCGGCTGCCAGTCTGCTCAAAGGCGTCAGTGCGAGTTTTTTGCTGCACGACGTCCATGCGGTGCAGGCAGGCTCTGTCGTCCTCATCCACGCCGGCGCCGGCGGCGTCGGTCAGCTTCTGGTGCAATGGGCCGGCCATTTGGGTGCGATGGTCATCGCAACGGTGTCGAGCGACGACAAGGCGCGTATCGTCGAACGTCTCGGCGCGCACCATGTCATCGTCTATTCGCGCGAGAATTTCGCCGAGGCCGTCATGCGCCTGACCGCTGGGGCCGGAGCTGATGTCGTCTATGACGCGGTCGGCAACGACACGTTCGGCGGATCACTGGCGGCACTTGGCATTCGCGGCCATCTCGTCAGTTTCGGCCAGGCCTCCGGGCCGGTCGGAAACTGGGACATCGGCCGCTTTGCATCCAAGTCGATCACCATATCGCGTCCCAATTACGCGCATTACACCGACACGCCGGCGAAGCTCTCGCCGCATGTCGAGCGTTTCTTCGCGGCGCTGCGACAAGGTGTCCTCAAGATCGAACCGCCCACGCGCTACAGCCTGTCCAATGCCGGCGATGCTCACCGCGACCTCGAATCCAGGCGGACAACGGGCGCATTGGTGCTGGTGCCGTAACCCGTCAGAAGCGGTGGATGCGCAACCCCAGAACCTTCTCCGAGACGATCACCCCCACCAGCGTCAGCAGGATTGATACGGTCGACACGGCTGCCGCTTCGGGCGTGAAATTGGTGCGCAGATAGTCGAAGAGCTGGATCGGCAGCGTCGATGTCCCGATCCCCTTCAGCATGAACGAGATGGTGAAGGTGTCGAAGGAGATGATGAAGGCAAACAGTGCGCCGCCGATGACGCCGGGCTTGATCAGCGGCAGCATGATGCGGCGAAAGCGGGCCAGGCGGCCGGCGCCCAGCGAGCGCGCCGCCATGTCCCAGGACGGATCGAAGCTTTCCAGCGAGGCCGATACGTTGATGAAGACGAAGGGCAGGGTGATCAGCACATGGCCGGCGATCATGCCGATCATGGTCGTGGTGCCGATGCCGATCGCATAGACGAAGAACAGCAGCGCGATCGCCGTCAGCACTTCCGGCAGCAACAGTGGCGCCAGCATGGCGATGCGCACCGCTTCCTTCCAGCGGCCGGCGTGCTGGACGTAGTAGAGTGCTGCCATGGTGCCGATGGTCCCGGAAATGACGGTCGCAACCGCGGCCACCCAGAGCGAGGTGCGGATCGCACGCATGAACACGTCGTTATGGAAGAAGGTCACATACCAGCGCAGCGACAGGCCCTGCGGCGGGAACGTCAGAAAATTGCCTGCATTGAACGAAGCGCCGACCACGACGAGAATGGGCGCCAGCAGAAAAGCATAGACAAGCAAGCAATAGAGCGTGAGGACCGGCCGCTTCATGGTTCCATCGCTTTCCATTTCATGCGCGTCAGCCGCGCGAAAATGACGACGCAGAGCGCCCCGGTGACTGACAGCATCAGCGCCAGCGCCGAGCCCCATGGCCATTGGAATGTGTCGATCAGCGCGTCGACGACGGTGACGGCCATGGTCTTGACCCTGAGACCACCGATCAGTGACGGCGTCACATAGGCGCTGAGCGACAAGACGAAGACAAGGATGCAGCCGGCCTGGATGCCGGGCAGGCACAGCGGCAGGACAATGCGGCGAAAGGCCGTGAAGCGCGACGCGCCGAGCGAGCGCGCGGCCGATTCCAGCGACGGATCGACGCCCTGGATCGCTGCCATGATCGGCAATATCATGAACGGCAGGAAGACGTGGACCAGCGCGATGACGATGCCAAGCGCATTGTACATCAGCGGCAGCGGGCGATCGAGCAGGCCCATGCCGGTCAGCGAGCGGTTGATGAGGCCGGCATTGCCCAGGAGAATCGTCCAGCCATAGGAGCGGATGACGATGCCGACGAGCAGCGGCGACAGCACCAGCCCATAGGCCAGGGCGCGAAAGCGCATGGCGCCGCGCGCCAGTTGCCAGGCGACTGGGAAACCGACAGCGAGGCAGATGGCGGTGGTCAGCAGGCCGATCCATAGCGTGTTGGCGACCTGGAGCAGGTAGAAACTGTCGGCGAAGAATTTTGTGTAGTTGCCGATGGTGAAACCCTGACCGTAGGGCGTGCCTTGCCCCGGCATGCGGAAGCTCATCACCACGATGTTGAGATAGGGCAGGACCAGGAATACGCCGAGCAGCACCGCCGCTGGCGCGATCAGGACCATCGATCCAAGGCCCTTGCGGCGTGCCGGCATCATTTTGCCGCCCCGAGCAGCCAGAACCCATCAGCCGGCGCATGCACGCTGACACGGTCGCCTTCGGCAATCCTTGTGTTCGGAAAGGTCTGGACGTGCAGCGTCTCGCCCGAATCGAGGGCGATGCGGTAGTCGATGATGCTGCCGGAATAGTAGCGCGCTGTAACCTTGCCCTGCGCTCTGCCCCGGCCAGCGGGCTTGAGTTCGATCGCCTCCGGGCGAAGCGACAGCGTGACTGCAATGCCCGGCGCGTGGTCCGTGCGGCTGTCGACGGCGACTTCACCAAAGACCGACGCGACACGGCTCTTGCCGGGTCCGGCTGCCCCGGTCACCGTGCCCTTGACCAGGTTCACCTGGCCGACGAATTGCGCCACCTCGAGGTTTTCCGGACGTTCATAGATGTCGGACGGCGCACCAATCTGGGCGATGCGGCCGCCGAACATGACCACGACCCGGTCGGACATGGTCATCGCCTCGGCCTGGTCATGCGTGACATAGACGGTGGTGATGCCGACGCGCCGTTGTAGGTCGCGGATGAAGACGCGCATCTCCTCGCGCAGCTTGGCGTCAAGATTGGCGAGCGGCTCGTCGAGCAACAGGATTTTCGGTTCGATGACCAGCGCGCGGGCAAGCGCCACGCGCTGCTGCTGGCCGCCGGAAAGCTGGTTCGGATAGCGGTCGGAATAGCCACCGAGCTGCACCATGTCGAGCACCTTGGCGATGCGGTTCAGTATTTCGGGCTTGGCGATCTTGCGCATCTCCAGCCCGAAGGCGAGATTCTGGTCCACCGTCATATGCGGAAACAGCGCGTAGTTCTGGAACACCATGCCAATATCGCGCTTTTCGGCCGGCACGTTGACGACATCCTTGCCGTCGAAGCGGATCGCGCCTTCGCTCGCTTCCTCGAAGCCGGCGATCATCTTCAGCGTCGTCGTCTTGCCGCAGCCCGACGGACCAAGCAGCGAAATGAACTCGCCATCGGCGATGCGGATCGAAATGCCGTCGACCGCACGCGCGCTGCCGAAGGTCTTGGTCAGCCGCTCGATGCTAACCTCGGTCATGAATGCTCCACTTCACAGGCGATCGACCGCCACCGGAGGTGCGGCGCGGCTGGCGGGAGGCGCGCCCGAAAGTTGGACGCGCCATCTCGATCTCTAGAGGATCGTCTTGGCCCAGCGCTCGGCCAGTTCGCCCTGCTTCTCGTTGACGAAATCCCAATCCCAGGTGAGGATCTTGGTCATCGCCTCGCCGGAGACCGGTACATCGGCCTTGAGGTCGTCAGGGATGATAACCTTCGAGTTGGTTGGTGACACGAAGAATTCCTTCGCCATCAGCATCTGGGTTTCCGGCGACAGCAGGAAGTCAGCATATTGATAGGCCAGCTCCTTTTCTGGCCCATTGGCCAGGATCGAGACCGTCTGGTCGAACATGAACATGCCTTCCTCGGGAACGACGCAATCGACCGGCAGGCCCTGCTTGCGCAGCCGCGCGATCTCGCCGAAATCGAACGGCGCGACCACGATTTCGCCCGAGGACAGAGCCGTGGAAAGGTTGAAGTCGACCTGGATCACCTGGCCCAGCTTGGCGAGCGCGTCAAAGCCGGCATCGACATCGTACTGGTCCTTGCCGAAGATCTTCGACGCCAGCAGCAGCTCCATCTTGCCGGCGCTGTTGGCGAAATTGTAGAGGCCGATCCTGCCCTTGAATTCCTCGTTGTTCCAAAGGTCCTTCCAGGCCTTGGGCGGCGTCTTCACCAGATCGGTGCGGTAGCCGATGCCGATCGGCGAGATGGCGCCTGTCGCGCCGAAACCATCGGCGATCTTGGCCAGCGGATAGAGGTCATTGTAGTTCGGCAGCTTTGCCAGGTCGAGCTTTTCGAAGAAGCCCTCCTTGCGCAGACCAGAGGCGAAAACCTCGTTGGTCATGATGATCGAATAGGGCGGCTTGTCGACGCCGGCGGCGCGCAGATTGGCGCCGAAAACGCGGCCATTGCCGACATCGAGCGTCACCTTGGCGCCGGAGGCCTTTTCGAAGGCGGGTGCGATGGTCGAGCGCCAGAACTGTTCCCACACCCCGCCGAGCGTCGGCACGATCAGCGTCTTTTCCTGGGCGATGGCAGGCATTCCGATCAGCCCGGCCGCACCGAGCGCGCCCATTCCGGCAAGCGTCTGTCTTCTGGTCAGTTTCGTCATCACAATTCCCCTTGTTGATTTTGAATCAATTCGTTCTTTGGGACGGCCCAAGCCCTCCATCTGGATTTGGCGAGGGCAAGTCTCTGCCCGCCCTGGCCTAGGTCAGCGGCCGAAAGCCTGCCTGGTCTTCAGCTCGATATAGTCTCCATAAGTGATCGGCTCGTATTTCGCCTGCTTACCGTCCGCGCAGAACGGCTCCAGGCAGGAGATCAGCGTCTCCTTGCTGGGGTTGACGAAGAACGGGATCGACTGGCGGCGCGAGCTGCCTTTCTTGTTGCGGGGCGGATTGGCGACGCGATGCGGCGTCGAGACCCATTCGTCATTGCTCCAGCGCATGAAGGCGTCGGCGATGTTGACGACGTAGGCCCCGTCGATCGACGGCGCATCGAGCCAGCGGCCGTCGCGGGTCTGCACCTGCAAGCCGCCGGACGAGGCCTCCGACCGCAGGATGGTCATGAAGCCATAGTCGGTGTGAACGCCGGCGCGAAGCTGGCCGGGCAGGGGATCCACGTCTTGCTCGGGATAGTTGATGACCCGCAGCGCCGACAGATGGTTCTCGAAGGCCGGCTCGAAATAGTCGGGTTCGAGGCCGATCGCCTGGCAGAAGATACGGCGCAAATGCCTCGCCAGCGTCTCCATCTCGGAGAAATAGTCGCGAAAGGCGCTCTCGATACCTTCGGGCTGGTCAGGCCATATGTCGCCCTTGAGGCGCAGGCCGAAATTCAGGCTTTCCTTGTAGTCGCCGGGCGTCTTGATGCCCTTGGTGGCGGCCAGCGCCTCGTCGGCGATCGGCGAAAAGGCCATCCCGCCGGACAAGGCGGTTCCGCGGCCATGGCTGCGCTTGTAATCCTCGGGCAGATCGAAGAAGGCGCGCGCCAGATTGTATAGCCGCATCGTCCTTTCCGGCGACACGCCATGGCCGGTTACCAGGAAGAAACCGGTATCCCGGCAGGCGATCTCGATAGCCCTGACGACAGCGCCGGCGCCGGCCTCGCCGCGGATGAAGGGTCCGACATTGATGACGGGGATTCCCTGATCGGATGCTTCGGCTTGAGGCGCGGGCTGCATGATCGCGATCACCTTCCTGCTGGAGCTGTTATACACAGAAGGCGAAAACCAGGCATGGCCGCCTCATGATACTGAAGCGGCAGGGGCGGGCAGGGCAGACGACTTTGCATGCGCATCGCTGTGCCTTCCTCCGAGCCTTGTCCCCGCCTCGAAAGAGACGGTGGAAACGCCGGTTGAACGAAACGTTATCGTTACAAACGAATGTTGACAAGATCATCTGTTGTTGTCCATATCGAAAATATTGAGCCACGAATTTGGACGGGCCGGGTGGGACGATGGACGACCTTGGAGCACAGGAACAGGCGGTTCTGGATCTCATCGCGGCGAATCCGTTCGCCGGCCAGCAGGACATAGCCACAGCGCTCGGCATCGCCCGCTCGACCGTCGCGGCCCACATCGTACAACTGGTCAACAAGGGCTACATTCTCGGTCGTGGCTATGTGTTGCCGGCCTCCAAGCGCATGATCTGCATCGGCGGCGCGGTCCTCGACCGCAAATACCACGCCAAGAAGGATCTGATCTTCAAGACGTCGAACCCGGTGGACGGCTATCGCAGCTTCGGCGGCGTCGCCCGCAACGTTGCCGAGAACCTTGTCCGCCTCGGCGTCGACGTCAGCTTCGTCTCGATCGTCGGCGACGACGAAACCGGCCGCTCGCTGGTGCGGCATCTGCGCGACCTCGGCGCCGATGTCAGCCAGGTCGTCATCACCACGGAGCGGCCGACGGCAGAGTACGCCGCCATCCTCGATCTCAACAACGATCTCGTGCTCGGCATTGCCGATATGGAGATATTCGACCTGTTCTCGCCATCCTATCTCGACCGCTTCTGGCCGCATCTGGCATCGGCGACCTGGGTGTTCATCGACTGCAACCTGCCGGCAGCGACTATCGAAGCACTGATGTCTCGCAAGCAGGGCGCGCGCTTCAAGCTCGCCGTCGACACCGTATCGTCGCCGAAATCGGCGCGCCTGCCGAAGGACTTGACCGGCATCGACCTTCTGTTCACCAATCACGACGAGGCCAATTCGATGCTCGGCATCACTGATGCCGACAGGCGGCTGAAGCCGAAGGAGGCAGCGGCGGCGCTGCGCGCGGCAGGCGCAGCCGAAGTGATCGTCACCATGGGCGCGCACGGATTTGCGGTGGCGACAGAGAGCGGCGTGGCGACGATGCGCTCCGTTCCGGCCAGGGCCGTCGACATTACCGGCGCCGGTGACGCGATGATCGCCGGCACCATGTACAAGGTGCTTTCCGGAGACCCCGTGCCGTATGCGGCGCGCACCGGCGCGCTGCTTGCTGCGCTGACCACCGAGAGCGAATCCAGCGTCCATCCCGATCTGTCGCCGCGCTTCCTCACCGCCGGCATGTATCGCATCCCCGCCTGAAAGCGGGACGACCCTGAAAGCGAGACCATGAAACCTTCTTCCCTTGTTCACCTGAATGACGAGGTTGCGGCAGCGCTCCGAGAGGGCAGCGCGGTGGTGGCGCTGGAATCGACGATCATCACCCACGGCATGCCCTATCCGGCCAATCTGGAGACCGCCCGCGGCGTCGAAGCCGTGGTGCGCGAGAATGGCGCCGTGCCGGCCCCGATCGCCGTGGTCGCGGGCAGGATCAAGGTTGGGCTCGACGACACTGAGCTGGAAAAGCTGGCGGCGGCAAAGGACGTGGTCAAGGCATCCGGGCGTGACCTCGCCGCCATCATGGTGCGCGGCGGCTCGGCCGGAACCACTGTCTCGGCGACGATGCGGATCGCCGCCCTTGCCGGCATCGGCATTTTCGCCACCGGCGGCGTCGGTGGCGTGCATCGCGGCGCCGAAGCCACCTTCGATATCTCGGCCGACCTGACCGAACTCGGCCAGACCGGCACCACCGTCGTGTGCGCCGGCGTGAAATCGATCCTCGATATCGCCAAGACTCTGGAATATCTGGAGACCCAGCGCGTGCCGGTGATCGCGTACCAGAGCGACGATTTCCCGGCCTTCTACACCCGCTCCAGCGGGCTTAAGGCCGATCATCGCCTCGACACGCCACAGGAGATCGCGCAGGCTATGCTGTTGCACGAGCAGATGGGCTCGGGCACCGGCATCCTCGTCGCCAATCCAATTCCCGAGGCTGATGCGCTCGACCCGGCCTTCATCGACGGCACGATCGCGGCGGCGGTGGCGGAGGCCGACAAACGTGGCATTGGACGCAAGGATCTGACGCCGTTCCTGCTCGCCCGCATCAACGAGCTTTCGCAAGGCCGCAGCCTGAAGGCCAACATCGCGCTGGTCCGCAACAACGCCGCACTCGCCGCCCGCGTCGCCGTGGCGCATGCGGGATCGAAGCGCGAGGCAGCGTAAGGGCGAGGAACCAGTCAGCATCTTGCTTGGCTGGCACGTCCCTCTGATTTTCGAAGGCACCCCAGGAGAACCGCATGAGCGCGCAGTCCGGCTACGAGACGATCCTTTACGACAAGGATGCGATCGACAAGTTCGCGACGATCACCATCAATCGTCCCGACAAGCTCAATGCGATGGACAAGACGGTGATCCGCGAGATCGACAAGGCGCTCGCCGCCGCTGTCGCCGATCCGGACGTCAACGCGCTGGTGATCACCGGCGCCGGCCGCGCCTTCTCCTCCGGCTACGATCTGCAGGGCGGCGACTTCGACGTCGACATCGATTTCTGGCGCGAGGACATGGGCGAGAATGCCGAAGCGCTGCTCAACATTTGGCGCGCGCCGATCCCGGTCATCGCGTCCGTCAACGGTTACGCGCTGGCCGGCGCGCTCGAGCTGATGATGTGCTGCGACCTGGCGATCGCCGCCGACAATGCGAAATTCGGCGAGCCCGAGGTGCGCCACAATTCCGGCCCGCCGACGCTGATGATGCCCTGGCTGCTTGCCACCCGCGACGTGCGCTGGCTGATGTATACGGGCGATCTCGTCGACGCCGAGGAGGCGCTGCGCATGCATCTGATCAACAGGATCGTGCCGGCCGACCAGTTGAAGGAAAAGACGGAAAACCTTGCCCGCAAGCTGGCGCGCATGCCGGTGCCGGCGTTGAAATTCACCAAGGCCTCGATCAACAACCAGCAGATGGTGGCTGGGCTGCTGCCGTCCTTCCAGTACAATATCGAGGCGATCGCGGCACTTCATGTCACCAAACAGGGCCGCGAATGGATGGCCAACCTCGCCAAGATGAGCCTCAAGGAATATCTCGCTTTCCGCGACGGCCCCTTCAAGGGCCTCGACTGAGCCGTGACCGGCTTTGCCGCTTCGCGTGAGGCGATGCGGGCGCTGATGGCGCCGCGTTCGGTCGCTGTCATCGGCGCAACCGAACGCGCCGATGCGTCGTCGAGCTACGTCATGCGCAATCTCAAGGCGTTCGGATTTTCCGGCGCCATCATCCCCGTGCATCCGAAGGCCGAGACGGTGTTCGGGATTCCCGCCATTCCCTCGCTCGGGCAACTCGATGCGCCGGTCGACGTGGCGGTGATCGGCATCGGCGCGGCTCACGTGCTGGCCGCGCTCGAAGACGCCGGGAAGGCTGGCATCAAGGCGGCTGTCGTGCTGGCCAGCGGCTTCGCCGAGACGGACGGGGAAGGCAAGGCGCGCCAGCAGGCGCTGGTCGGGATCGCACGAAAATACGGCATGGCAATCTGCGGGCCGAATTGTCTTGGCCTGTTCAATTTGCAAAGCGGCGCGGCGCTCTATTCCTCGACGCTATCGCCCAACCTTAGGAAGGGCGCGCTGGCCATTCTCTCGCATTCCGGCGCCAGCGCCATCGCGCTCGCCAATTCCGGGCGCTTCGGCTTGAGTCATATCGTCTCCTGCGGCAACAGCGCGGCGACCGATTTTCCCGATTATCTCGCCTGTCTCGCCGGTGACGAGGCGACACGCGTCATTGGACTGGTCGTGGAAGCGATCCGTGATCCCGCCGCATTCACCTCCGCGATGCAGGCGGCGCATGCCGCTGGCAAAAAGGTGATTGCCTTGCGCGCTGGCAAGTCGAGCAAGGGCGCCGAAGCCGCCGCCGCGCATACCGGTTCGCTCGCTGCGGCCAACGAAGCCTATGAAGCCTTCTTCCGGCGCACCGGCGTGATCGAGGTCGCCGACATGGACGAGTTCGTCGAGACCGCCACGCTTTGCCTGTCGCTGAAGACCAGGCCCATTCGCAAGGGTGTCGCTGTTGTCGGCGTCAGTGGCGGCGGTGTCGCCCATGTCTCCGACATCGCCGAGCAAGTCGGTGTCGACCTGCCGGAGTTTTCTCAAAACACCATCGGGCGGCTGAAGGCCTTGCTGCCGCCTTTCGCGACGCCGCAGAATCCGGTCGACACCACGGGCGTCGTTTTCGGCGATGGCGCGATCTATCGCGGCGTGCTCGAAATCGTGGCGGAGGATCCTGCCGTCGGCCTGATCGTCGCCGCACAGGATGCGCCTGTTGGCCTCGATACCGCGGGTGCCGCCGAATATGCCGGTATTGCCGACGCCGTTACCGCCTACGCGAAGGAAGCGACCGTTCCGGTCGTTTTCATCAGCAACCTCTCCTCCGGACACTATCCCTCGGTACGGGACAGGCTTGCCGGCGTGCCGGTGCTCAACGGCACGCGCGCTGGGCTCTGTGCCGTACGGCGGCTGCTGGATGCCACCGGCGCCACGATACCGAACGTCCCGGCAATCGAACCGGCCAGCGAAAATGATCCGTGGGCAAAGCGCCTCGCCACCGGTGGGAAATTGACCGAACGGGAGGCCAAGCAATGGCTTGGCGAGAACGGTCTGAGAGTGACGCGCGAGCGTCTGGCCGTTGCCGCGCAAGAGGCAGTCGAGGCGGCCGAGGCGATCGGTTTTCCGGTCGTGCTCAAGATCGAATCGCCCGACATCCCTCACAAGACCGAAGCCGGCGGCGTGCGGCTCGGCATAGCCAATGCCGCCCAAGCGGCCGAAGCCTTCACGGCGATCATGCAAAGTGCTCGCGCTTACGCGCCGGATGCCGAACTGCGCGGCGTGGTGGTGCAGGAGATGGCTGGGCGCGGCGTCGAAGCACTGGTCGGCCTGGTCCGGCATGAGCCGTTTGGCCTGGGGATCGTCGTCGGTGTCGGCGGCGTTCTGGTCGAACTGGTCAAGGACGCCGCTTTCGACCTCTTGCCGGTCGACCGCGACGCCGCCGAGGCGCTGATCGACCGGACGCGATTGGCCGCTCTGCTCAAAGGTTATCGCGGCGCGCCACCAGCCGACCGGCAAGCGCTCGTCGAGACGATTGTCGCGCTGTCGAATTTCGCCGGCCGCTACGGCTATCTGATCGAGGCCGTCGACCTCAATCCGGTCGTCGTGTTCGAAAACGGCGCCTGCGTTCTCGATGCGCTGGTGATTGCGGCCAACGCCACCGCTGGACGCCCAAAGGGTGCCGCGGCGCCTTGAATCTGCTTCTGAGATGCAACCGCTAAGCCGCTGTTTCCAGGCGACTTTCCTTGCCCAGTCTCTCCAGCAGCGTCGCCTTCTTCTTCTCGAAGCGTTCGACCGCCGCCATCTTGACGTGGCCGAAGCCGCGCACCTCTTCCGGCAATCGGGCAAGCTCGGTCGCGACGGCATGATTGCCCTGCGTCAGCCGCGCCGAAAGATCTGAGATCAGCCTTTCATAATCGGCAACCAGGCGCCGTTCCATCCGCCGCTCTCCGGTGTGCCCGAATGGATCGAAACGTGTTCCACGCAGGCCCTTCAATCGCGCCAACATCGCGAAGACGGGATTGATCCAGGCGCCGAAGGCGATCTTGCCGGGATGGCCGGTGCGCGGGTCGATGCGCGAGATCATCGGTGGTGCGAGATGGTGCCTGATCCTGAAATCGCCCTCGAACTGTTCGGCCAGTTTTTTCCTGAATGATTGGTCGCGATGCAGTCGCGCCACTTCATATTCGTCCTTGTAGGCCATCAGCTTGAAGGCACCGACAGCCACGGCCTTGGTAAAGTCCCCGGCGCCGGCCGAGACCCTGGCTTCGGCCGCGCGCGCGGTGTCGACCAGCTTGCGGTAGCGGTTCGCATAAGCGGCGTTCTGGTAGTCGCTCAGGAATGCCATCCGGCGCGCAACCATGGCGTCGAGCGTCTCCGGTTTCGGCGTCTCGGCGCCGCCTGTCTGCGCAGCGTCCAGCACCGCCGCAAGGTCGATCGCCGCGCGGCGGCCCCAGCCGAAGGCGGCGCGGTTCATGGCGATGCCGGCGCCGTTCATTTCGATCGCCCTGTCGATCGACTGAAGGCTGATCGGCACCAGTCCGCGCTGCCAGGCATTGCCGAGCAGGAACATGTTGGCGGCAATCGCGTCGCCCATCAGCGCGAGGCCGAGCCTGGTCGCCGGGATCAAGGTGATTGGCTCTTCGCCGGCCGCCCGGTGCAATTGCTTCAGCGTCGCTTCCTGGCGGAAGTCGATCGCGGTGTTCTGCACGAAGGACGCGGTCGGCGCGAAATGATCGTCGAGCACGGCTCTTGTGCGGCCATGCGCGAAGGTCGCAAGCGATGTCGCCGCCGCCGACACGACGATGTCGAAGCCAAGCACAAGGTCGGCTTCGCCGGGGCCGATCCTGACCGTGTTGAGCAATTCTGGATTGCGCGCCAGCCTGATATGCGAGACCACGGCGCCGTTCTTTTGCGCCAACCCGGTCTGGTCGAGCGTCAGCAGGCCAAGCCCGTCGAGATGCGCAGCCTGCGACAGGATAGCGCTGACCGTGATGACGCCGGTGCCGCCAATGCCGGCCAGCAGCACGTTGTAGGGGCGCTCGAGCGCTGGCAGCTTCGGCACCGGCAGCTCGTCGGAGCCAGCCACTATCGTACGCGCCTTCGGCTTGCGGATCGTGCCGCCTTCCACTGTCACGAAGCTTGGGCAAAAGCCCTTGATGCAGGACAGGTCGGTGTTGCAGCTCGACTGGTTGATCCTGCGCTTGCGGCCGAATTCGGTTTCCACAGGCTCGATCGAAATGCAGTTGGAGACGGCGGAGCAATCGCCGCAGCCTTCGCAGACCAGTTCGTTGATGAAGGCGCGTCTTGGCGAGACCGGATAGGCGCCGCGCTTGCGCCGGCGGCGTTTTTCGGCGGCGCAGACCTGGTCGAACACCAGCACAGTCACGCCCTCGATCTCTCTGAGTTCGCGCTGCACGGCGTCGAGCTCGTCGCGATGGTGGATGGTCACGGACCGCGGCAGGACGCCCGCCCAGGCCTCCGGCTTTTCGGACACGACGACGACACGTTTGGTCCCTTCCGCCAATGTCTGCTCGACGATGGACGGCACGGAAACCTCGCCGTCATGGCGCTGGCCGCCGGTCATCGCAACGGCATCGTTATAGAGGATCTTGTAGGTGGCACTGACCTTGGCGGCGATGGCCGCGCGGATGGCCAGCAGTCCGGAATGGAAATAGGTGCCGTCGCCCATATTGACGAAAATATGCTTCTCGTCGGTGAACGGCGACAGGCCGATCCACGAGGCACCTTCGCCGCCCATCTGGGTAAAGGTGGAGGTCTCGCGCTCCATGCCGATGACCATCATGTGGCACCCGATGCCGGTCGAGGCGCGGCTGCCGTGGGGCACCACGGTGGAGATCGAGTGCGGGCAGCCGGAACAGAAATAAGGATCACGCTTCAGCGCGATCACCTCGCCGGGTGCCGACGCCGCGACGGCCTCGATCGTCTTGATGCGCCGGCCAAGCTCTGCGTCCGGCGCGCGGAGCCGCGAGACGATGGCGCGGGCGACCGAGGCGGCGCTAATCTCGCCGATCGAAGGCAGCAGCGGCGCGCCGCGCTCGTCTGTCTTGCCGAAGACGCGCGGACGATTGGGCGCGTTGAACAGCAGCGCCTTGATCTGGTCCTCGATCACCGGTCGCTTCTCCTCGACGACGAAGATTTCCTCCAACCCTTCGGCGAAAGCTTTGAGGCCTTGCGGCTCGAGCGGCCAGACCATGCCGACTTTGTACAGCCGGATGCCGAGCTCGGCTGCGCGCCGCTCGTCGATGCCGAGTGCCGACAGCGCGCCAAGCAGGTCCAGCCATGACTTGCCGGTCGAGACGATACCGAGCCGCGCCTTGCCGCCGCCATGCATGATGCGGTCGATGCCGTTGGCACGGGCGAAGGCATGCACGGCCGTCATCTTGTGCTCGATACGGCGCTCCATCGCATGCGGACCATCAGGCCAGCGCAGCGACAGGCCGTCGGCGGGCAGCGCCAGCTCCGGCATGACGATGCTGAGCCGCGTTGGGTCGACATCGACGGTCGCCGTGCATTCGACGATCTCGGTCTGGCATTTGAAGCCGATCCAGGCACCGGAATAGCGGCTCATCGCCCAGCCGAGCAGGCCATAGTCGATATATTCGCCGACGCCCCCTGGCGATAGCAGCGGCACCATGGCCGAGATCAGATTGTGCTCGCTCTGGTGCGGCAGCGTCGAGGAGACAGCGCCGTGATCGTCGCCGACCAGAAGCAGCACGCCGCCATGGCGATTGGTGCCCACGGCATTGGCGTGGCGGATGACGTCCATCGTCCGGTCGACGCCGGGACCCTTGCCGTACCACATGGAAAACACGCCGTCGTAGCGCGAGCCGACAAACATGCCGGTCTGCTGCGTACCCCACACCGCGGTCGCGGCCATGTCTTCGTTTAGGCCGGGATGGAAGACGACGTGGTTGGCTCTCAGATATTTGCCGGCCCGCTGCATCTCGCGGTCGAAGCCGGCCAGCGGCGAGCCGCGATAGCCGGAGACGTAGCCGGCCGTGTTGAGGCCGGCGGCAAGGTCGCGCTGGCGCTGTACAAGCGGCAGCCGCACCAGCGCCTGCGTGCCCGAGACCAGGATGCGGCCACGTTCCAGAACATAGCGATCGTCGAGGCTGGCCGGAACCGCATTCGCCTGTCCGGCTTTCGGGAGAGCGGCAGCCGTCATAGGAGCACTCCGTCGCGCAATATTCTGTATCTACGCATCGTGCTTTCCGAAAATCGATTCCGATTTTCGGGCCGATGCGCTATCCGCTGGCGCGAGGTCGAAGACCCGCCCGGCATTGAGGATGTTGTTGGGGTCGAACGCAGCTTTCAAGCGCCGCATGGCGACGATCTCGGCATCGCTGCGCACCAGCTGCAACCATTCCTTCTTGTCGAGGCCGATGCCATGCTCGGCCGAGACGCCGCCGCCGGCCGCGGCCACGCTGCGATAGACGATGTCATAGGCTGCGGCTGGATGCACAGTGCCAACCTGATAGTGCAGATTGCCGTCGCCGAGATGGCCGAAGACATAGATGTTCGCGCCGGGGTCGACGGCCTTGATCGCGGCTTCCGCCTCCTGCAGGAAAGCTCCCATCTTCGCCAGCGGGATGCTAATATCGACGCCGATCAGGCCTTTCATCGAAAACAGGAAACGGTTGGCATCCTCCCGCACCGCCCAGAGCGCGCGGAATTCGCGCGGCGACTGCGAGACGACCACATCGTCGATCACGCCGTCCTCGACCGCCTGCATCAGCACTGCGGCAAAACGGTCGCCGTCGCGGTCGGGCTCGTTGCCCTGTATCTCGGCGAGCACATAGACGGGCGAGCCGGCGGGCAGCGGCGCCGGCGCGTCCATGCCGGCGATCATGGCGCCGTAGAGCGGCGCAAAATTCACCTCATAGGCCGAGAGCAGAGGCCCGAGCTTCTGTTTGAGTAGCCCGAGCAGCGCGATGGCCAGGTCGAGCGATGCAAGCGCACAGAAGGCATTGACCTCTGTGGCCGGCTTCGGGTGCAGCCGCAGGCAGGCGCGCGTGACGACGCCGAGTGTGCCTTCGCTGCCGATGAAAAGCTGGTTGAGGTCATAGCCGGAATTGTCCTTGGGCAAGCCCTTGAGCGACGTCAGGATGCTGCCGTCAGCAAGCACCGCTTCCAGGCCGAGCACCTGCGCGCGGTACATGCCGTAGCGCAGCACACGGATGCCGCCGGCATTGGTGGCGATATTGCCGCCGACGGTGGATGTGCCGCGCGCGCCGATGTCGACGCCGAACAGCAAGCCGGCAGCGTCCGCCGCGTCCTGCACCCTCTGCAAAGGCGCGCCGGCCTCGGCGATGATCGTCGCCGCCTCCCGATCGGGCTCCGCGACCGCCGTCATGCGTTCCAGCGACAGCACTGCCTCGCCGGGCTGGATGCGAGCCGCACCGGCAAGACCTGTCCGGCCGCCCTGAACGACAAGCCTCTGCCCAACCTCGTTGCACAGGCGCAATATGTCCGACACTTCGCCGGCCGCGCGCGGACGCAACACGAACTCCGGCGGCGCGCCGGCTTTGCCGTCGGGGTCTTCCCGATAGCGTGGTCCGGCCTCGTCGGCCGTAACGATCGCGGACCTGTCCAGCCGCTTTTCCAGCCGCGACATAAGCTCGGCAAATTTCTGGGACATGTGGCTCAAAGGCGTGAATGGGCCGGGCGCGTCGATGCGGCCGGAAGAACGCTCGGCGAAGGCTGCGGTCGGAGCCGATTTTCGCTGCCAAGCAAGCGTGCCGAAAACCCGCCAAAAATGCAGTCGGTTGTCTTCGCCATGTGCAGCTCCTGTAACAGGCCGACCATAGGCACGGGCTGTTATTTGTCAAACCTATATGGGAGTTGGCATTGAGTGACTCGGCGCCTCGGCGTCGGCGCGAATCAGCTTGACGTCGGCCCCCGCCGCCCAGGCGCCGATATCTTCCCGGCGCAGTGCCGCCGCCATCATGTCCGGAAACAGATCCGGCGTGCAGGCGAAGACCGGAATGCCAAGTGCTGCGACCGAACCTGCCATCGCTGGATCGTAGCCGGGCCGTCCCTGATCGGTTAGCGCCAGAAGCACCACGACATTGACGCCGGATCGAACCAGCGCTGCCAGCCGCCGCAGCAGTTCCTGGCCGTTGCCGCCCTCGTAGAGGTCGGTGATCAGCACCAGATGCGACTTGGTTGGCCGCTCGATACGCTCGGCGCAGTAGGCGACGGCCTGGTTGATGTCGGTGCCGCCGCCAAGCTGCACGCCGAACAACACTTCGACGGGATCGCTGAGTTCCTCGGTAAGGTCGACGATGGCGGTATCGAAACAGACGAGCTTGGTGCGCACAACCGGCAGCGAGGCCATGACCGCCGCGAAGATCGAGGCGTAGATCACCGAGCTCGCCATCGAGCCGGACTGGTCGACGCAGAGAACGACTTCATCAAGATCGACAAGCCGGCGCTGCTTGTGCATGAAACCAACCAGCTTCTCCGGCACGATCGCCTTGTGTTCGGGTTGGTAGTGGCGAAGATTCGCCGAGATGGTGCGTTGCCAGTCGATATCGCGCGAACGCGGGCGGTTGGTGCGCCTCGATCGGTCGAGCGCGCCGCGTATCGCCTCGGCGGTCTTCTGCTCCAGCCTCTGCATCAGCTTGGCGACGATATCGGCAATGATCGTGCGGGCGATGTCCTTGGTCTTGGCAGGCATCACCGAGCGCAGCGAAACCAGATCGGCGACCAGATTGACGTCCGCCTCGATCGCCTTCAGGAACTCCGGCTCCATCAGCATCTGCTTCAGGTCGAGCCGCTCGAAAGCGTCCTTCTGGACGATCTGGACGACTTGCGCGGGAAAGAAGGAGCGAATGTCGCCCATCCATTGTGCAACGCGCGGCGCCGATCGGCCGAGTCCGCCGCGCCGCTTGCGCGGATCGGCAGCGGCGTTGGCGCCGTCGCCGTAGAGTGCATCGAGAGCCGCCGAAAGCCGTTTGTCGTCGCTGGAAAGTGCGGCAGAGGTCTCGTCATCGGCGCCGATCGCCAGCCGCCAGCGGCGCTCGCTTCCGCCATCGGGCGATGGTGCGCCGGTTTCGGTCGCCTGTGCCTCGTCGTCCATCGTCATGTCTCGCTCTTGAGCAAGGGTCCAAGCCGCTCCAGGTGCCGGCGCCAGGCCTCGCCGCCATCGGGCGCCGGCATCAGGCCGGCCGGCAGCCGCGCGGCGCGGCCGAGGACCGCTTCGATCAGCCGGCGGCGCTCCATGCTGTCCAGATTGGAGAAGACGCGGCGCAGCAGCGGCAGATGCGCGATGAAGGCGTCCTCGTCGAGGGACTTCAGCCACGCATCAACCGCGCCGCGCAGACCTTCGTCATAGATGAGCCGCTGACCGGCGGTGCTGAAGAAGCCCTCGAAAAACCCTGCCGCTTCAGAGACAGGGGTCCCTGGTGACAGGCGTCGCTCGAGCAGTCCGGCAGCGTCCTCGGCCGAAAGCCGGCCGGCCTCGTAGAGCAGCTGTGCGGCGCATCCGGCCAGTAGTGCCGTCGACCGCGACCCCTCCAGCATGGCAGCCAGCCCATTGCGCCATCCGTCCAGCACGTCGTCCCCGGGCTCGACCAGCCTGATCGCCTCATCGGCCTTGCGCATCGCGCCAACCAGCGTCGCGGCGGCCTGCTCATCCAGATCGCGTGCAGCATAGGGGAGCGCGATCGCACCTTCGACGATAAGCCGCTCCATGAGACCGGACAGCCGGTTCGTCTCCGTTTTGCGGGCCTCGCCGTAGCGGATGATGTCGGCGAGCGGCGGCACCGACGCCAGAATCTCCAGGCATTCGCTGCTGCGCGCCGCTCGCGCCTCCAACGCCGCAAGGCCGGCAGTCGATGCTTCCGACAAGCTTGCCGTGATGGCGCTCTGGACCAATGCCGCAAGCGTGTCGAGGCCGCCCGCCGCTTCGATCATCTGAATCAGGCGGCCATTGGCTGCCTTTTCGATGGTCGGTCCGTAAATCAGGTTCTCGACCAGACGAACGGAATATTCCGGCTCCCAGGCCAGGGTCCACCGCTCGCGGAAGGTGCCACGGCTGCGACCGCTGTCCGTCAACTTGCCCCAATGCACGCCAAGCACGCTCAGCCGATGCAACAATGTCGAGCGAAACAGCCCGCTATCGCTTCGCAAATCGACGGACAGTTCCCGCTCCAGCGCCTCAGGCTTCAGCCGCGCCGTCTTCTGGTTGCGTTGCAGATCCTCGATCAATGGCGCCAACGGCGTGTCGGGGGGAATTTCGCCGACGTCCGCACCCAGAAGCAGCTCGGCCTCGACCAGAGCCCACAGCAACGCTTCGCCATTGAACAGGGCCGCAATCGCGGCGTCGCGCAATTCCTCGAACCCTGGTTTCGGCCGCTCGCGGATCGCGGCGAGCGTCCGGGCGAGCCGCTCCGCTTCGATCAGCGAAGCGGTCGAGATCAAGTGCCCCTTCTCCCGCAGCACCGCCGCGATCATGGCAAGCCACAAGGTTGCTGCGTCACGCCGGCCGCGGGTGCGCCAAAGATGCTTGCACCAGCCGGGCGCGACGACCCCCGCGCCATATCCGTAGCCCAACGCCAGACGCGGCCCCGTCCACGGCGCCCATGTCGTCGTGTTCTTGCGCCGGGCAATTCCCTTGATCAGGGTCTGATCGCTTTTCTGTGTGTGCGCCGCTTGCAACGCCGGCACATGCCATGCGCCGCAGACGACAGCGATCGGCCCGTCGAATTCCTTCCGCGCCGCGGCGATCTCGAGCCGCATATGTGCTTCGCGCTGCGCCTCGAACTGCGCGATCGAGACTTCACCATCCCTCAGCGTCGTCATCGCATCAGAGATGGCCGCGAATATCGGGCCTGGTTGCGGATTCTGCTCGATCATGTCCGACCACCAGCTTTCGCCATCCTCATAGCCGGCGGCGCGCGCCAGCGTGCCTATCGGATCACGCCGATGCGGTGCCTTCTCGTCATCCTCGCTGGTTTCGTCCTTGGGCTCGGTCATGTCGGCGCCGTCCGTCACCGGTGCGGCGAACCGCGCCGACGATGGCAGGTCGATGAAGCGCAACGCCGCCTTGTTGTCCACGGCCCAAAGGACTGCCTGGTATTCGGGCGAGAACTCGGCGAAGGGCCAGAAGCTCGTCGAAGCCGGATCCTCCTCCGGATAGCAAAGCAACGCCACCGGCGGCTGCATTTCCGGGCGTGCCAGCATCGGTAGCAGCGCGGAGGCATCGGTCGGCCCCTCGATCAGCACGGCGACCGGCTGCAAGTCTTGCAGCGCCTGCACGAGGCTGTCGGCGGAGCCCGGCCCGTGATGGCGGATGCCGAAATAGGCGACGTCGCCCATGGCCTCAGATCGCTGCGTTCAGCGCCGCATAATAGCCGGCATAGTCGGGCCGCTTTTTGAGCACCGTTTCCAGATACTCCTCCAGCACCACCTTATCCTGGACCGGATCTTTCACGATCGCGCCGACAAGGCTGGCGGCGAGACCTTCAGCGCCGAGCTTGCCGCTGTCGAACCATGTCGCCTGGCTGAGGCCGCCGACCATCGTCGCGATCGCCTCGGCGGTCGACAGCGAGCCCGAAGGCGTCTTCAACGTCACCTTGCCGTCGGCGGTGGCGCCGGAGCGCAGCTCGCGGAAGATGGTCAGCACGCGGGCGATCTCCTCTCCGACATTTTTCGGCACCGGCAAATCGAGCCCACCGGCCATCTCATCGACCCGTTTGGAGACGATCGCCACCTCTTCCGCCATGTCTTCCGGCAATGGCAGCACCACAACGTTGAAGCGACGCTTGAGCGCCGAGGAGAGCTCATTCACACCTTTGTCCCGGTTGTTAGCCGTGGCGATAATGTTGAAGCCGCGTTGGGCATAAATCGATGTGTTCAATTCCGGGATCGGCATCATCTTTTCGGAAAGCACGGTGATCAGCGTGTCCTGCACGTCCGAGCCCATGCGCGTCAGTTCCTCGAGCCGGCAGAGCTTGCCGGTCTGCATGGCGCGATACAGCGGTGTCGGCACCAATGCTTCCTGGCTCGGGCCCTTTGCCAGAAGTTGCGCATAGTTCCAGCCATAGCGGATCTGATTCTCGTCGGTGCCGGCCGTGCACTGCACGATCAGCGTCGAGTCACCCATGATGGCGGCGGCGAGATGTTCAGACACCCAGGACTTGGCCGTTCCGGGAACACCGAGCAGCAACAGCGCGCGGTCGGTGGCGAGCGTTGCCACCGCGGTCTCCATCAGTCGGCGGCGACCGACATATTTTGGCGTTATCGGCGTGCCGTCACCGGCCTTCCCGCCCAGAAGATAGGTCAGCACAGCCTGTGGTGAGAGGCTCCAGCCGGCAGGCTTTTGCCTGTCGTCACCGCGCGCCAGCGCCTGCAATTCAGAGGCATAGGCCCGCTCGACCGGGAGACGGATGGCAGCGTTCATATGAATTCTCCGGATTGATCATGTGTCGGTTCTTGACTGATGTTCGGCCAGCGCTGCGTTGAGACGCAGGACACTGAGTGATTGGGCCGCGGGCGGCATGCCGGCTGCGACGACCTCGTCGATCAATTTTGTTGCAGTGGTCGCTGTGGCAAGGAAGCCGATCGTTTCCAGTATATCGTCGGCGCCCCGGCGCATGGCGTCGTCGTTTCCTGCAACGGCGGAACGCAACGCCGGAAGAGCCGATCCACTCGAAAGGTCGTCCCACTCCACCCAGCCGGCATCGATGCCTTCCGCCAGATTGAGCGCGCCAAGGTAATTTGCCTGCTTGAGGATCAGCCGGACGAGAGCCCGTTTCCTGCGGCTGTCCAGGCGCGACATCAGATGCAGTACGAACAGTGCCGGTTTTCCACCAGCTGCGACCAGTGTGTCCGCCATATGCGTCACCGCAGCATCACTGCCTGAAGCAGCAACCATGCGGGCGACGAGGACATCGGCATTGTTGTCGGTCTCGAACAATTCGGCGCGACGGTTTTCCTGCGCCGGCGATTTCAATTTCGCCGGCGTGTAGACGCTGCGGCGGCGGATGAAGCCGGATTTACCTTCGCTGATGAAGGCGGCGAGTTCGGCCACGGGATCATCCGGTCCGCCATCGCTCGGGCGGCCGTGCTCCCCTAGCCTTGCCAGCAGCCGGCCTGCCAATTCGCGCACCTTGCCGGAGCGATCGGTGGAAAGGCTCTTCAGGAACGGCGCATCCTCAGAACTCAAGCCGAAGCGCATGAGTTCTATTAGCGCAAGCCGGACCTCTGCTGGTTCGCCCGGCGCCTTGGTCTCCATCAGCATTCGGGCTGCAGCCGGTTCGTGGCGGCGCATATCGGCCAGCGCGATGCGTCGCGCGGCGGGATAGAACTCATCCCAATTTTCAGCCGTCGGTCGGTCTTGCGGGGCATGTCGTTCCCCATCCACACTAGCTTGCCAATCAATCCAGGGAGCGTAGACGTCCGGGCTGTTCTGATCCGAGGGCATCCAGTCCATGGGGTGGAGCACGAAGCCGCGGCTGGCGACAAGTGTCACCACGCGCGTTTTGCGCCTTGCGTCGGCAGCTTGTTTTAGGGCGGCCCGCAAAAGCGGCCGCAACCGCTCCGGCAGCATTGGGAGCGCAAGCCTGGGCAGCGGCGGCCGACGCCTGAGTGTCTTCGGCGCCGCAGGCCGCAGAGCGACGTCGAGCGCCTGTGCTGCGATTGCCAGGAGCCGGCGCTCCTGCTCGTCGGGACTTGCACCGCTGGCCATTGCCTTCCAGGCGGACGGAGCCAGATCGAAAGTGGCTCCGCCGGTGATCCAGCAATCGCGTATTGTCGCCAGGCCTGTTTGCTCGCCCTCGTTCACGACAGGTCAAGCCTCCCGAACCCGCTTTGCGCCGCCAGAAGGTCAAGCCGGGCGCCATCCCAGAGCGCTGCCGTGGCCGCAAGGTCGAGGCCGAGCAATGTTTCATTGACAGCGCCGGCGATCGGCAAGGCGATCCCTTGCGGATCATCCGCGGCCTGCCACCAGGCCGTGTCCCGGTCGTCGACCAGGATCGCGCCAGGCGGCAGCATGAGAGGACAATCGGTAGTCCAGGGCGCGGCGTCCTGATAAGAAGCATGTGCGGCGAGTGGGTCCCTTGCAGCGCCAAAGGTGAAATCAGGCCACGCGCTGGACATCACTTCACCCATGCGTTCCGCCACCAGGGCGCGCAGCGGCTTGCGCGATGGATAGAAGACCAGCCGGGCACCGAAACGATCGCCCGGAGCAAAAGCGTTGGACCGGCGTCCAGCAGAAGCCGGAAAATAATCGAGCAGCACAGCAAATTGCGGGGTAGTGTTCTTCAGATCGAGCAGCCAGGTCGAATGACTGACGAGACCGTCGCGGCGGCTTTCGATCTTCTCGCCCAGGACTTCCCAGAGGCTTTCGACTTGTCTTGCATCGGGATTGGCCAAAACCTGTTCGCGGGTTTCAGACGTCGATATGAGGCGCTTCAACTCGGGGTCGTCTGGCGCTGACCGCCAGGCTTTGGCCAGCAGCACAAGCTTGCCGAGTTCCCGGATCGCCGCATCCGGTCTTTCTTCGCTGCGCAGCGCCATCAGCCGCGATGGGATCTCGTCGATGCGACCGGCAAGCGCGGTTGCCTTCATGTCGACCAGCCGCGCGGCAATCCGGCGGCAACGCTCGCTGCTGGCGTCGACAAATCCGGAAAGACCAAGCCGCAACTGATCGGCAATCCATTGGTCGAGTTCATCGAGCGCTGCCGACACCGCGGTGCGTGTGTCTTGCGCCCGTTTGCGCTGCGCCGCCTCGCGACGCTCCATCGCCGCAACGTCTTCAACGGCGGCGCTCTCGTCCGGTCGGGAGGCTTCGTCAATGCTCTTGGCTGCCGCACCGGGTGCCGGCGCCGCCGGCTGTGGCGTCGCCTTTCGCCGCCTGCCCAGCCAGTCATTCACCCAATCCGGAGTGGACTCGGCCGCGGCAAAACTGGCTGGCGCGGTGGCGGCAATCCACATCAGGGCCAGCGTGTGCTTGCACGGGAATTTTCGCGACGGGCAGGTGCATTTGTAGCCGTGATCGCCAGTGTCGACCACCACCCGATAGGGATTGGAGCCGGAGCCCTGGCATTCACCCCAGATGAGCGCCCGCTGCTCATTCTTTTCGAGCCGCGGCCAGTTCGATCGCTTGGTCAGTTTGGAGGCGGCGCTCAGCGACGCCTGATCGGGAGCAAGCGCCTCGATGGTTTTCAAATCGAATTCCAAGCCGCGCCTCTCGTGACTCGAACCATGCCTGTCGCCAGGATAGACAGCCGTTTGTGAAGAAATATTGTGGCTCTGGCAAAGTGAGATCGATACTTCTCGGCCCCTGTCTTTATGTGCGCGAATCCGCCTGATCCGCAAGCGATCTCACCATTAGGTAGCCACAGCACTCCAGCAAACGCGGCGTTTGGCGTCGGCAGCCCAGTTACGCGCTCAGTGGACGGGAGCAGGCTCTGATGGCCCATGCAGTTGGGTCGCCTGAAGCAAAAGGGGCTTCAGCCTTTGCCCTTCAGGAACTCGATCACCATTGCTGCGGTCCAGGTGAAACGGTCGCCGCCGAGCGGTTCGCCGTTGAGCGGGTCGTAATATTCGGCAAAACCGCTCTCGGCGATCAGGTCAAGGCTGGATTTCGTGATCCGTTGGGCAACTTTGCCATGGCCGGCGGCGGCAAGGCCGTCGGCGATCATGTAGTTGACCACAAGCCAGACCGGACCGCGCCAGTAGCGTTTGGCGTCGAAGCGGGAATCGTCGAGATCGTGCGAGGGGACGATGTAGCGTGCCTTGCCGGCGATGCCCTCGATGGTGGCGGCGATTGCCGCGGCACGGGGTTTCGGGATGGCCGAGAAAACGGGCAGGATGCCGCCCACCGAAGCGCTATCGACCAGCTTGCCGATGACGCGGTCGAGGCAGAGATATTGGCCGTGCGCATCGCTCCACAGCCGCTCCATTGCCGAAAGCCCCTTTTCGGCGCGGGCGCGATTGGCTTTTGCGATCCCTGTTTCGCCAAGCGTCTCGGCGAGATCGGCAAGGTCGGCCGCAGAGCGGATCAGGATGGCGTTGAAGCCGGGATCGACGATCTGGAAGGGTGAGGCATCGTGCAGCTTCGCATTGTTCCACCCCAGTGCGCGAAAATGCTGCACCAGCCAGAGGTAGCGGTCGTATTGCGCCTTGGTCGGCCGATGCGCCGGGTCGGCATGCAGGATGTCGCGGCGCATGTAGGGCTCGACGCCTTCGGTCGGCACGCGCTCGAAGGCCTCGTCCCAGTCGATCGAGTTGTCGCGGCCGGACTCCCACGGATGAATGACCGCGACCAATCCTTCGCCCCTTGGATCGCGGTTTTCGTAGAACCAGCGGTGCCAGGCGTCGATCTTCGGCAGCAGCGCGCGGGCGCGCTCGGCCGCCAGCGTCTTGTCCTTGGCCCGGTCGAACAGGCGGCGCACGGCAAAGCCTGCCACCGCCGGCTGGGTGATGCCAGAGGTGGCAGTCGGGCGGTTGGTTCGCCACACCTCCGGCCCGGGGAAGTAGCTGTCGTTCAGGACATGGAAGACGATATGCGGCACCATGCCGTCAGGCCACTGATGGGCGAACAGCGTATCGATCTCGGTCCAGGCGCGCGCCTCGTCGTAGTGGGCAAGACCGAGCGCGGTCAGGCAGGAGTCCCAATTCCACTGGAACGGATAGAGGCCCTTGGTTGGGATGGTGTAGTCGCCGTGGTCGTTTTCCCTGAGTACCTCGACGGCACGGGCGATGGTTTCGTCGACGGCAAGAGAGATCATTGAAGCGTTCGACCTTTCGGGATTGAAGGGCGTTGGCGGGATCGAAGGGCGGGATCAAAGGGCGTTGGTGGTTTCAGGATCGAACCAGCGGATGCGATCGGCTTTGGGTGCTAGTCGCAGGCGGTCGCCGACGGCGATCGTGGCGTTCGATTCGAGGATGGCGCGAAACAGCCCGCCCTCGACATCGCAGGTGACCAGCGTGTGCGGACCGAGCGGCTCGATGACGCGCACGGTGGCATGCAGCCCCTCGTTACCTGCGTCGACATCTTCGGGGCGAATGGCGAAGTCAATTTTGTGCTTGTCCGATTTTGGGCCGGGCAGCGTCAGGCCGGCGACGGTCCAGCTTCCGTTCGCAGTCTTCGTCGCGGGGATGAAATTCATCGGCGGATTGCCGATGAAGGAGCCGACGAAGCGTGCGGCCGGGTTGCGATAGACCTCGACAGGCGAGGCGGCCTGGACAATGTGGCCCTGATGCATGACGGCGATGCGGTCGGCGAGGCTCATCGCCTCGACCTGGTCGTGAGTGACGTAGATGGTAGTGGTCTTGGACGCGGCGAGCACGCCCTTGAGTTCGGCGCGCATTTCGAGCCTGAGCAGCGCGTCCAGGTTGGACAGCGGCTCGTCCATCAGGATGACGTCGGGCTCCATGGCAAGCGCGCGGGCCACCGCCACACGCTGGCGCTGGCCGCCGGAAAGCTGGCCCGAATAGCGTTTCAGCAACTGCTCGATATGCATGAGTTCTGCGGTGCGGTTGACGCGGCGTTCGACCTCTTGCTGCGGCAATTTCTTCATGCGCAGGCCGAAGGCGATGTTCTCGAACACGGTCAGATGCGGAAAGACGGCATAGTTCTGGAACACCATGGCGATGCCGCGGTCGCGCGGCGGCAGATGATCGACGCGACGGCCGCCGATCCAGACTTCGCCCTGGCTCGGCGTTTCCAATCCGGCGACGATCCTGAGCAATGTCGTCTTGCCGCAACCCGAGGCGCCGAGCAGCACCATGAATTCCTGGTCGGCGATTGTGAGGTCGATCGAATGCAACGCGGTGAAGCCGCCGAAGCGTTTGGCCACTTGTTTTATGGCGATCTCAGCCATGGGCTTTCTCCCTGTCGCGCGTCATCGGTTGGCGATCCCCCACATGGCGAACAGGTATTTGCGCACGGCGAAGATGAAGATCAGCGCCGGGATGACCAGTGCCGCCCCGCCGGCAAATTTGAGATAGAGCGGCGACTCGCCGAGGCTTTGCAGCAGGAAGGCGGTCAGCGTCCGGTTCTCGATGGTGAGCACGGCGGCGGCAAACACCTCGTTCCAGGAGATGGTGAAGGCAAAGATCGCGGAGGCCGCGATGCCGGGCAGTGCCAGCGGCAGGATGACCTTGCGAAAGGCCTGCAGGCGGGTGCAGCCGAGCGTCCACGCCGCCTCCTCGAGCTCCACCGGAATGCCTGAGAACAGCGAGAAGGTGATCAGCACCGCGAAGGGCAGCGCCAGCGTGGTGTGGACCAGCGCCAGGCCGATCGCGGTGTCGTCGAGGCCGGTGCGGATGAACATCACCGCTAGTGGCAGCGCCAGCAGCGGCAGCGGAAAGGCGCGCGTCATCAACACCAGGAAGCGGAACGTGCCCTTGCCCGGAAAATCGAAGCGCGACAGCGCGTAGCCGGCAGGCGCGCCGAACCCGATCGAGAGGATCATCGTCAGCGTGGCGACGAGAACCGAGTTCCACAGCGCCCTGCCGACGCCGGCGAAATTGATGAAGAAAGACAGGCTGCCGAAATCGAAGGAAGGGAAGAAGCGTTTGGGAAAGGCAGTGACCTCTTCCGGCGACGACAAGGCATTGACGATCAGGAGATAGATCGGCAGCAGCACCCACACCGAGAGCAGGATGACGGTGGCGACCAGCAGCCAGCTGCCGGCCTTGCGCGCATCGGCGGTTGCGACGACCGGTGCCTCGGCAACGGCGCTCATATGCGCGCCTCCTTGGGCACACGCAGCGCCCGCAGGAAGAACAGCGTGAGGCCGACTGAGATGGCGAGGATAAGCAGGGCGAAGGCGGCGGCAACGTTGCGGTCTTGCAACGAGAACTGCCAGTTGTAAGTCTCGCCCATCAGCACCGGCAAATTGGTGCCACCGAGCGCCGCCACCACGGCGAAAACCTCGAAGGCGAGAATGACGCGCAGGATGATCGCCGTCTGCAGGCTGGGGCGCAGCAAGGGCAGCGTGATCTTGACGAAGCGCTTCCATGGACTCGCACCAAAGACCTCGGCCGCCTCGTGATATTCCCGTGGGATGAGCCCCATGCCGGCGACCAGGATGACCATCATGATCGCGGTCGCGCGCCAGATCTCGGCCAGCACCACGGCGATGAAGATGGTCAGCTTGCTCTGGTAGCCGAGGAACATGACAGGCCTGTCGACGAGGCCGAGGTTGGACAGCAGCGTGTTGAGGAAGCCGGACTGGTCGAAAATGGCGAGCCAGATCAGTCCGGCGGCGAGATCGGAGATGCCGAGCGGAATGGCGAAGATGTAGAGCGCCGCACCTCGCCCGGTTTCGAGCCTGGACACCACCGTGGCCATCAACAGCGCCGTGACCAGTTGGATCGGCACCACGATGGCGGCGAGCAGGGTGGTGTTCCAGAAGGCGACCGGGAACTTCCAGTTGCCGGCCATGGTGCGAAAGTTATCCAGCGTGAAGCCGCCGTCGCGGGTGAAGGCCTCGAAGGCGACCAGTGCGAACGGATAGAGGAAGAAGACGCAGAGGAACAGCGTCGCCGGCATCAGCAGCAGATAGGGCAGGGCCTTGCCATGCATGGCATGTCCTTTGGCGTGGTGCAGCGGGCGCCCGGGGCGCAACAAACCCCGGACGCCCCCTCGGGAGGATTCTAGTCGACCGGGCAGGCGCCTTCTGACGGCTTGTCGGGCGCCCAGCATGACGCCTTGGCCTTGTCGATGAGGGCCTTGAGCGCCGCCGCCTGTTCCTCGAGCACGCCATGCACATCCTGGCCGCCGAGCACGATGCGCTCAAAACTGTCGACATAGACCTGGTTGAACTTGCCGCCGAGATCGCCAAGACCCATCGGCAGCAACGCCGGCAGCGCATCCGGCGCACCGGTCATAGTGGTGATCGTCGGGCCGAAGGCCTTCACCGAGGCCGGCATGTCGTCGGGCAGCTTGACGTCGACCACGGGGAAGAAGTTGGTGGCCTTGAGCGTCGCGATCTGCGTTTCCGGCTTAAGCATGTAGGCGACCAGCGCCTTGGCCTTGTCCATGTCCGGCGACGTCTTGGGGATGGCGACGCCGGCGACCACCGGCATGTAGCCGCGACCCGCCGGGCCGGCTGGCGCCGGGAAGGCGACGAACTCGTCGGGCTTCTGGTTGAACGCGTCGGCAAGTCGCGCCACGTGGTCGAACGCCACCCACACTTCGCCGGTCAGCAGTGGCTCCTGCATGAAGGCATAGTTGGTCGAATTCGGGTTGGTAAACTGCCACAATTCCTTGAACTTGTTCCACGCGGTCTCGGCCTCCGCCGAGCGGAACTTGGTCACCATCGAGCCGGTGTAGGATGGGTAGAGAAAACCTTCGAAGAAACGGTGCTTCAGCCCCTTCGGTCCGGCCGGAAAGCCGAATTTCGGCGAGCCGGTGTTTTCGGCGATGTTCTTCGACCATTCGATCAGCTGGTCATAGGTGATGGTGTTGAGATCGACGCCTGCCGGAAGATATTGCAGCGCCTGCTTGTTGGCCGCCATCAGGAAGGTGGCCTGCATCCACGGCAGGTATTTCTGTTCGCCCGTGCCGAGCGTGCCGAGCTTCTTATAGGCTTCGTTGAGCTTGACGCCGCCGACGTCGACGCCGGACAGATCGACAAGGTCGGCACCGACCGTGGAGAAGTCTCCGTGCAGGCCGCCGAGCACGCCGATGGTGCCGGAGCCGGCCTGCAGTTCGGCTTGGAGGCGGGTGAGCCAGGGCCCATCCTCGGCGACTTGGTAGTCGACCTGGCCGTTAAACGCCTTCAGCACCTCGCTGCGCATTTTCTGGGTCTCTTCCACAGGCCGCGCCTGCGTCGACCAGAACAGCACCTGGGCCTGCGCGCCGCCGATCGCGATCGACAGCGCGAGTGCGGCGCCGGCCAATGTCTTCAACGCATTCATCGTGGTCTTCCTCCCTGGTTGTGCGCCGCCCCGGCGTCAGTTTTTTCCTGTGGGTGTCTATCCTGTGGGTGCCGGGCCATGACTCGCCCGCGAAACCAATGTCGGCCGGATTAGCCGCGTCAGCGGCGCGGCGGACCTGTCGCCGATGACGGTCAGCAGCATCTCGCCGATCTCGCGCGCGCATTGGCGGATCGAGGCATCGAATGTGGTGAGGCCTGGCGGCGCATAGGCCGAGGCGGCGATGTTGTCGAAGCCGATGACGGAAAGGTCGCGAGGGATGGTCAGGCCGGCGCGGGCGGCCTCTTCCATCACGCTGAGCGCCAGTTCGTCGAACAGCGCGACGATGGCCGTCGGCCGCTCGGCACCATGCAGCAGCCGGTTAATGGCCTGGATGCGGGCGCCACGATCGAAGCGCGGTGCCATCGCCACATCGAGCCTGACCGACGGATCGCCTCGGCGGGCGATTGCTGCGGCGAGCCCGTCTTGTCGCAGATGCCGAAACGTCATCGGCTCGGCAATCGTCACCAGGCCGAAATGGCGGTGCCCGAGATCGTAGAGCATGTCGAAGGCTTCGCCGAAGGCGTGTGCGCCATCGGTGTCGAGCCAGTTGTAGGCAAAGTCGATGTCGAGCAGCCGGCCATGGGCGACGAACGGGAAATTGCGTTGGCGCAGATAGGCGAGCCGTTCGTCGACCTCGGCGATGCGGGTGACGACGACGCCATCAGCGCGTCCGGATTCGACAACATGACGAAGCACGGAAAGTTCCGACTGGCCTTGCGCCACGGCGGCGAGAATCAAGTCGGTGCCATGCGAAACCAGCCCTTCGCCAAGCCCGGTGACGAATTCGCCGAGGAAGGAATCGACCAGATTGGGGCCGCGGATCGGCAGCACCATGCCGACAAAACCGCTGCGGCCGGAGACCAGCGTGCGGGCCGCCGTGTTGGGCACGTAGCCGGCCTGGCGCGCGGCTTCAGTGACGCGCTCACGTGTCTTCAAGGCGATCTGCTGATGGCCGGCAAGCGCCCGCGACACCGTGGTGATCGACAGGTCGAGCTGCGCTGCAAGTTCCTTGAGCGTAGTGACGCGAGCCGGCACTGTTCCTCCAGATCGAAGTGTTTGAAACGTTTGTAATGAGTTTTTGTCGGATTGCAAACGTTTTAAATCTCAAACCGAGTTAGCAAGATAGCGATGGCTCCAGAGCGGACTAAAGCCTGTTTTGCTCCCTTAGCGTGATTTGAACGATGCGACGCTTGACTCTGGCGATGCCTTGTGAAAAATTTTGCAACAACTGATAAAAATATCAAAGGGCGGAAATGGTTGGCTTCGGAAACGGCCTTCTGCGCGACGATGAAACCAGCATGGCTACACGTGCCGCCTGGCTTCATTATGCCGGCGGGTTGACCCAGTCGGAGGTCGCCAAGCGGCTGGGGCTGACCAGCCTCAAGGCGCATCGCCTCATCACCAAGGCCAATCAGGAGGGGCTGGTCAAAGTCTATATCGACGGCGAAGTGTCGGAGTGCGTGGCGCTCGAAGACGAGTTGTCCAGCCGCTACGGCCTCGATTACTGCGAGGTCGTTCCCGATTTTGACGGGGAAGACCTGCCGCTCAAGGCGCTCGGCATCGCCGGCGCGCAATTTCTCAAACGCGAGATCGAACGTGGCGAGGACACGCTGATCGGCGTCGGTCATGGCCGCACGCTGGCCGCCTGCGTGGAATATCTGCCGCGCATATCGGCCGAAAAGACCCGCTTCGTCTCTCTGCTCGGTGGTCTGACGCGCAAGTTCTCGGCCAATCCCCACGACGTCATTCATCGCTTGGCCGAACGGACAGGCGCGGAAGCTTATGTGATGCCGGTGCCGATGTTCGCCAACACGGTCGAGGATCGAACCGTGCTGCTCGGGCAGAAAGGCATCAGCGAGGTCTTCGATCTCGGCAAGGCCGCCAACCTGCTCATTGCCGGTATCGGCACCGCCGAGCGCGAGGCGTCGCTGGTCGCCACCGGCATGATCGAGAAGGGCGAGATGGAGGAGATCCGCCGCAAGGGCGGCGTCGGCGAACTGCTCGGTCATTTCTTCGACGACGCTGGAAACGCGGTCGAGACGACCCTTTCCAACCGGGCGCTGGCGCTGGCGCGCGAAGACATCAGCAATCGCAGGATTGTTGCCGTTGCCGGCGGCAAGGTGAAGGTTCGTGCCATCAAATCGGTGTTGGAGGGCCGCTATCTCAAGGGCTTGGTCACCGACGAGCGGACGGCGCGATCACTCGTGGAGCAGACGCTGGTCGGGTAGCCGGCAACCATTCGATTGAAACTACCCTGTGGAGGAGAAGACAGATGAATGAGAAAGAGAAAGACCTGATCGATGCGTTCCTGCGCGGACAAGTCGATCGCCGTGGGCTGATCAAGGGCCTTGGCGCTATGGGCCTTGCCGCCGGCACGGCCGGTACGCTGCTCAATCTGGGACAGACCCGCGCGCTCGCGGCGGACTTCGACTGGCAGGCGCACAAGGGCAAGACCATCAAGCTCTTGCTCAACAAGCACCCTTATGCGGATGCGATGATCGCCAACCTCGAGAACTTCAAGAAGTTGACCGGTATGGAAGTCGTCTATGACGTGTTTCCAGAAGACGTCTATTTCGACAAGGTCACCGCTGCGCTATCGGCCAGCTCGCCCGAATATGATGCCTTCATGACCGGCGCCTACATGACCTGGACATACGGCCCAGCCGGCTGGATCACCGACCTCAACGAGTGGATCCAGGATCCGGCCAAGACCAACCCGAACTATGCCTGGGACGACTTCCTGCCCGGTGTCAGGAAGTCCTGCGCCTGGAACGGCCAGCCTGGCGGAGTGCTCGGCTCCGACGACGCCAAGCAGTGGTGCATTCCGTGGGGTTTCGAACAGAACAACATCACCTACAACAAGGGCATGTTCGACAAGGCTGGCGTCAGCGTTCCCGGCAATATGGACGAGATGGTCGCCGCGGCGGCCAAGCTCACCAAGGATGTCGGTGGCGGTGTTTACGGCATCGGCGTCCGCGGCTCGCGTTCCTGGGCGACGATCCATCCCGGCTTCCTCTCGGCTTACGCCAATTTTGATCAGAAGGACCTCAACGTCTCGGCCGACGGCAAATTGTCGGCCGCGATGAACACCGCCGAATCCAAGGCCTTCCACAAGCAGTGGGTTCAGATGATCCAGGAGAGCGGCCCCAAGGACTGGTCGACCTACACCTGGTATCAGGTCGGCACCGATCTTGGCGCCGGCGCCTCGGCGATGATCTTCGACGCCGACATCCTCGGCTACTTCATGAATGGCGGCGACAACAAGATGGCCGGCAAGCTCGCCTTTTCCGCCTTCAAGGCCAATCCGGCGGCCAAGGCGCCGACGCCCAACATCTGGATCTGGTCGCTGTCCATGTCCAATTTCTCGAAGGACAAGGACGCCACCTGGTACTTCATGCAGTGGGCATCCGGGCCCGAGCATGCGCTGTTCGGCGCGACCAAGATGGACTTCGTCAATCCGGTCCGCCAGTCGGTCTGGAAGGACGAGATGTTCCGCGAGAAGCTCAACAAGAGCTATCCGGGCTATGTCGAGATGTTCGATGTCTCGGCGCCGGGCGCCAGCATCAAATTCACCCCGCAGCCGCTGTTCTTCGACCTGACCACCGAATGGGCTGCGACACTGCAGAAGATGGTGGCCAAGGAGGTGCCGGTCGACGAAGGCCTCGACAAGCTCGCCGCGAGCATAGACGGGCAGCTCAAGGAAGCTGGTCTCGGCTAAGCCCTAAGGTCTGGCTGGCCGCTTTTGCCGGCCAGCCAGACCTTCAACCTGTGCGAAGCGGCACCTGGAGCATGGGACCCAAAAGTGGGAACCGGTTTTGGGAAAATCCGATGTTCAAACACTGGCGGTGCCGCCACTCGCCCGACCGGCCGCCTTGCTCCCTGGGCGGCCGGCAGGGCGAAACAACTGAGATGACGGGTGAGCCACGATGACTGCAGCGACAATGCAAAGAAACAGGCCTTCCGGCTTCAGGATCAGCAAGCGGGTGCTGCCTTATGTACTCAGCCTGCCGGCCTTGCTCGTTTGTATCGGCATCCTGATCCCGTTCTTCACATCGGTCGTCTACTCGTTCCAGCGCTATCGGCTGAGCCAGCCCTGGGCGCGGCAGTTCAACTGGGGCGACAATTACATCTCCTTTTTCACCGACCCAAAGTTCTGGAACACGCTCGAAATATCGCTGCTCTATGCGGGCATCACCGTCCTGCTCGAACTGCTTCTCGGTCTCGGCATCGCCATGCTGCTGCAGAAGCGCTCGACGCTGAACAACTTCATATCGATCATGCTGTTGATGCCACTGATGACGGCGCCGGCGCTGGCAGCGCTGATGTGGAAGCTGATGACCAATCCCGGCTTCGGCGTGCTGAGCTATCTCGCCAGCCTGATCGGACTGCAGGATTTCCGCTGGGCTTCGTCTCCGTCGACGGCACTTTTCACGGTGGTCCTTGTCGACATCTGGGTCTACACGCCCTTCATCATGATCCTGCTGCTTGCCGGCCTGCGCAGCCTGCCGACGCAGCCCTTCGAGGCGGCAGCCCTTGACGGCGTGCCGAGGAGTTTCGTGTTCTTCCGCATCACCTTGCCGATGCTGACCCCCTATATCCTGACCGCGACGCTGTTCCGCCTGCTTGATTCCATCCAGCAGTTCGACATCATCTATGCCATGACCCAGGGCGGTCCGGGCGACACGCTGACCGTCTTCCAGGTCGAGGCCTACCTCAACTTCTTCCAGTCGACCAATGTCGGCCGCTCGGCGGCGCTGATGATCATCCTGTGGGCGATCACATACTTCCTCTCCAACATTTTCATCAAGAACTGGCTGCGCCTGCGTGAACGCGCCCGCGGCCAGGCATAGGAGGCTGAGATGGAACACACCTCCCTTCTCGAACGCATCCTGCGTGGCGTTGCACTGACGCTGGTCGTGATCTTCTTTATGTTTCCGATCGTCTGGATCTTCATGATGTCGTTCCAGACCAACGAGACCATCCTGCGGATTCCGCCGCAGCTTGTCTTCAAGCCGACGCTGGCCAACTACACCGCGCTCATCACTGGAAAGCTGACCACGGCAGCCGGCACGCTCGATATCGCCTTCATGCGCAACCTCTGGAATTCAGTGTTCCTGTCGGTCACCTCGGTCGCGGTCGCGCTGCTGCTCGGTGTTCCAGCGGCGTACGCCTTTGCACGGCACAAGTTTCGCGGCTCGGAGGACATCGCATTTACGCTGCTGTCGTTCAGGTTTGCGCCAGCGCTGCTGGTGCTCCTGCCGCTGACCCTCTATTTCCAGAAGCTTGGATTGTCCAACACCTATATCGGGCTGATCTGGGTCTATCAGCTGATCTGTCTGCCGCTGATCCTGTGGATCGTGCGGGGCTATTTCGAGGACATCCCGGCCGACATCGAATACGCCTATCGCATCGCCGGCCATTCCTGGTTCGCCACCTTCCGCAAGATCGCGCTGCCGCTCGCCGGCCCGGGCATTGCGGCTGCCGGCCTACTCGCCTTCATCTTCGCCTGGAACAATTTCGTCTTCGCGCTCGTGCTCGCCTCGGCCGACAAACAGCCGGTGACGGTCGGTGCACTGGCCTTCATCACCTCCTCCGGTATCCAGTACGGCCAGATCTCGGCAGCGATCGTGCTTTCGATCACACCGACGCTGGCGCTCGCCCTGTATGCGCAGCGCTATCTCGTCGAAGGCCTGTCTCTCGGCGCGGTAAAGGGATAGTTTTCATGGCCAGCCTCGAACTTCGAAATGTCGTCAAGCGCTACAAGAGCCAGACCGTTCTGGACAATCTGTCGCTGACCGTCGCCGATGGCGAAACCCTCGTTCTGTTCGGGCCGTCCGGCGCCGGCAAGACGGTGCTACTGCGTCTCGTCGCCGGCGTCATCGACCCCGATGAGGGAAATATACTCATCGGCGGCGAGGACATGACCGATGTCGATGCCGAGTTCCGCGGCGTCGGCATGGCGTTCCAGAATTTCGCGCTGTTTCCGCATATGACCGCCTTCGACAACATTGCGACACCGCTGGAAGCCAGCCGCTCGTCGCAAAGTGCGATAAAAGCCGGCGTCGAGAGCGTCGCCAAGTTGCTCAAGATCGGCCACGTGCTCAGCCACAAGCCACGTGCTTTGTCCAATGGCCAGAAACAGCGCACCGCGCTCGCCCGCGCTCTGGTCGGCTCGCCGCCGGTGCTCCTGCTCGACGATCCCTTGCGCAACGTTGATGCCAAACTGCGCTTCGAAATGCGCCTCGAACTGCCGAGGCTTCTGGCCGATCGCGGCGCGACTGTCGTCTATGTTACTCAGGACTACAAGGAGGCCATGGCACTTGGCGACCGCATCGCAGTGATGTCGCAAGGTGTCATCAAGCAGCTCGGTACGCCTGAGCAGATCTACCGCGAGCCGGCGAACATCGAGATCGCGCGGCTGTTCGGCGACCCGACCATCAACCTGCTCGACGTCAAGCCGTCGCGCGATGCCAAGGGCATCTATATCGGCCTGTCGAATGTCCAGGTCCATCTGGCGGGCAGCTACGAGACGGCGGTCGGCCGCGACTGCGTGATCGGTCTGCGGCCCGAAGCACTGGCCTTCGTCGATGAAGGCACGCCGGCCGCCATTCCGGTGACCGTCGAGGCGGAAACGCCGCTCAACGAAAAGATCGTTACGCTGGTGCGCACTGTGCGCGGCCGCGAAATCCTGGTCTCCCGGCCGGCCGGAACACCGGGTCAAACCGAGGGCAGGGCCTATATCGCCGTCGACGGCAAAAGCGCCCTGCTGTTCGATCGTGCAAGCGGCGACCGCATCGGCTCAAAGAACGTCGTCAATTTGCGCAGCGGAGAAGCGGCATGAGCCAGAGCGCACTCACCATTTCCGGCGTCGACAAGTTCTACGGCCCGATCGACCGGGGCGTGCACGCCGTCCAGAATCTGACTATGGAAATCGGCAGGGGCGAGATCGTCGCTCTTCTTGGGTCTTCCGGCTGCGGCAAGACCTCGACATTGCGTATGATCGCCGGGTTCGAGGAGGTCTCGCGCGGCACCATCTCGGTTACGGGCCGCAAGGTGCACACGCTGCCGCCGGTCAAGCGCAATGTGGCGATGGCGTTCGAGGGTTATTCGCTTTATCCGCCACTGACCGTGCGCGAGAACATGGCGTTCGCGCTGAAGGCGGCCAAGCTCCCGAGGAGCGAGGTCGACGCGAAGGTTGCCAGCATCGCCAAGCTGCTTGAGATCGAGGACATACTGGAGCGCTATCCGAGCTCCATCTCCGGCGGCCAGCAGCAGCGCGCCAGCCTCGGCCGGGCGCTGATCCGCGAGGCCGATCTGCATTTGCTGGACGAACCGATGGGCCAGCTCGAGCCGCAGCTTCGTGCTGTGCTGCGCGGTCGCATCAAGCACTTCATCAAGGAGCGCGGCCTGACGGCGATCCTGGTTACCCACGACCAGACCGAGGCAAATGCGCTTGCCGACCGGATTGCGGTGATGGAAGGCGGTGTGCTGCAGCAGTTCGATACATCAGACATGATCAAGCAGCGGCCGGCCAACCTGTTCACCGGCACCTTCGTCGGCGAGCCGCCGATGAATGTCTTCGAGGCCTATGTCGGCACGGCTGCCGACAAGATCAATCTGCGGCTGCCCGACGGACTTTCACTCGATTATGACAAGGACGCGTTCAGCGGCTTGGTTCGCGACGAACTACTCAAACGGGAGCGGGTCGTCATCGGCATCAGGCCCTATGCGGTCCGCCGCTCGAAGGACGGCGTGCCGGCCACAGTTTCGGCCAACCAGTGGCTCGGCGACCAGACGCATATAGCAGCGGATTTCGCCGGCGGCTCGCTCGTCCTTGTCGAACATGACCGGACCCGGCTGGAGCTTGGCGCGCCGATCAATATCAGCATCGATCCAAAAAACCTGCACGTTTTCGATCAGTCCAGCGGCATGGCCATTTCGCACGGCATGGAGCTCGCCTGATGCGGGATGTGCTGATCGGCATCGACGCCGGCACGTCTGTCATCAAGTCTGTCGCTTTCGACACGGCGGGCCGACAGCTCGCGGCCACGGCGGTGCCGAACCGGTATGAGACGTTGCCTGGCGGCGGCGCCGAGCAGGATCTGGCGCGCACCTGGGTCAATACCGCGACCACACTGCGCCAACTTGCCGACAAGGTGCCGGATCTCGCCAGCCGGACCATCGCGATCGCCGTGACCGGGCAGGGTGACGGCACTTGGCTGATCGACAAAGACGGTGAACCGGTCGCCAAAGGCTGGCTGTGGCTCGACGCGCGCGCTGCCGCGATCGTTGAGGAGATCCGCGCGCTGCCTGATGACCGGCTTCGCTTCGAAAAGACTGGCAGTGGGCTCGCCGCCTGCCAGCAGGGATCGCAACTTGCCTTCATGAAGCGTAACGCGCCTGACATGCTTGCTGGCGCAGCGACGGCATTCCATTGCAAGGACTGGCTCTATTTCAGGCTGACCGGCGAACGCGCCACCGACCCGTCCGAGGGCACCTTCACCTTCGGCGACTTCCGCACCCGTGGTTATTGCGACGATGTGCTTGAGGTGCTCGGCGTTGCTGACCTCAGGCATTTGCTGCCGCCGATCGTCGACGGTACCAGGCATAGCGCGGGCCTGTCGGCAGCGGCTGCCGAAGCGACCGGGCTGCTTTCCGGCACCCCGGTCGTGCTGGCCTATGTCGACGTGGTCTGCACCGCGCTCGGCGCCGGCCTGCTCGATCGCGAGCGCAAGCCCGGCTGCTCCATCATCGGCTCCACCGGCATGCATATGCGGCTTGCACAGACGCCGGACGAGGTGCTGCTCAACGAGGCGGCGACCGGCTACACGATGACGATGCCGGCGCCCGGCGTCTTTGCGCAGATGCAGTCGAACATGGCAGCGACGCTCAACATCGACTGGGTCCTTAGCCTGGCCTCCGGCATTCTCGCTTCGCAAGGCATCACCCGTACGAATGGCGAGATGATTTCGCTGGTCGATGAATGGATATCGTCATCGGAGCCAGCCTCGTTGCTTTATCAACCCTATGTGTCGGAGGCCGGCGAGCGGGGGCCGTTCGTCGATGCCAATGCCAGGGCTGGTTTCGTCGGCATTTCGTCGCGGCACGGCTATGCTGATATGGTCCGCGCTGTTTTCGAGGGGCTGGCCTTCGCGGCGCGCGATTGCTATGCCGCCATGGGCCCGTTGCCGAGCGAAATCCGGCTGACCGGCGGTGCGGCCAGAAGCCCGGCTCTGCGCAAGATCCTGGGTGCCGTCGTCGGCGCCGACATTCGCACCAGTGAACGCGAGGAGGCCGGTGCGGCAGGCGCCGCGATGATCGCTGCGGTCTGCGTCGGTCAATACAAATCGATGGACGCATGCGTCGGCGAATGGGTCACGCCGTTGCTTGGCGCGGCGGAACCGAGCGACCGAAAACTTGCCGCGATCTATGAGCGGACGGTTCCGTCCTACACATTGGCGCATGAGGCGCTGCGGCCGGTCTGGCGTTCGATGGCCGCATCCAAGGCAAACTGAGAAGTCGAGCATGCATAAGAAGATTGCAATCATTGGCGACCGCTTCATGCTTCCCGAGGTGTTTCGCGAGAAAATCGAGATGGCCTGCGGCGACAATCTCGACATCCGCACACTTGAGACCGCATGGCCCGACGAGCCGATGGAATTCGGCAATGCGGCGCTGGGCCTCGATAAGGTCAAGGAATATTTTGGCGATCCGGACGAGGTGGTCGATTTCATCGGCGACGCCGAGATCTTCGTCACCCAGCTTGCGCCGCTCTCCGAGACCATGATGCAGCGCATGCCCGCGCTCAAGCTGGTTGCGGTGTCGCGCGGCGGCCCGATCAACATCGACATGGCTGCCGCCAGAACCCATGGCATCACCGTGGTCAACGTGCCGGGCCGCAATGCGAGCGCCGTGGCCGAGTTCGCCATCGGCGCCATCCTCGCCGAGACGCGGCTGATCCGGGTCGGGCACGAAGCCCTGCGCAAGGGAGAATGGCGCGGTGATCTCTACCGGGCCGACCGCACCGGCCGCGAGCTCAACGAAATGACCGTCGGCGTCATCGGCTATGGCAACATCGGCACCAAAGTTGTCCGCTTGTTGCGCGCCTTCGGCTGCCGCATCCTGGTCACCGATCCCTACGTGCAACTGAGCGCCGACGACCGCAATGGCGGCGTCGAACTGGTCGCGCTGGACGAGCTTCTGTCCCGCTCCGACGTGATCACGCTTCATCCCCGGGTGACCGAGGAAACCCGCGGTATGATCGGCAAGGACACCATCGCGCAAATGAAACCGGGAGTGACCCTTGTCAACACCGCGCGC
The DNA here is from genome assembly GCF_004962245.1 of Mesorhizobium sp. Classification (GTDB taxonomy): domain Bacteria; phylum Pseudomonadota; class Alphaproteobacteria; order Rhizobiales; family Rhizobiaceae; genus Mesorhizobium. The sequence goes on from NZ_SUHQ01000009.1 coordinate 63,881, forward strand.
GGGCCGCTGGTCGACTACGACGCGCTTTACGATGCGCTCGTCTCGGGACATATCGGCAGCGCGATGCTGGAGACGTTCGCGGTCGAGCCGGTGCCTGCCGATTGGCCGCTGCTGCAGCTTCCGAACGTCACGCTGACACCCCATATCGCAGGCGCGTCAGTGCGCACGGTGACCTATGCGGCCGAGCAGGCAGCCGATGAGGTGCGCCGCTTCATAGCCGGGCTCCCGCCGGTCAATCCATGCTGAAGGTCGCGGCAGCCATGAAGCACAATCCAGGCACTGAGGACCCGGCGAGATGAGTGGCGCCGCCGAAATCGTCGATCTCTTCGTCATCGGCGGTGGCGTCAACGGCGCCGGCATCGCGCGCGACGCAGCCGGCCGTGGTCTTTCCGTCATCCTTTGCGAGAAGGACGATCTGGCCGAAGGCACCAGTTCGCGATCGGGAAAGCTCGTCCATGGTGGCCTGCGCTATCTCGAATATTACGAATTCCGGCTGGTGCGCGAGGCGCTGATCGAGCGTGAAGTGCTGCTCGAATCCGCGCCGCATATCATCTGGCCGATGCGCTTCGTGCTGCCGCACAGCCCTGACGACCGGCCTGCCTGGCTGGTCCGGCTCGGCCTGTTCCTCTACGATCATCTCGGCGGCCGCAAGCGGCTGCCGGCCACCCGCACGCTCAACCTGCGCACCGCGCCCGAAGGCGCGCCGATCAAGGACGCCTTCAAGCGCGGTTTCGAATATTCCGATTGCTGGGTCGACGATGCCCGTCTTGTCATCCTCAATGCGCTCGACGCCGCGGAGCGCGGTGCCAAGGTCTTCACCCGGACCGCCTGCACTGCCGCCCGCCGCGAAAACGACCTGTGGTCGGTGGAGATGCGCGACGGCCGAACCGGCGTCAGGACCACGGTTCGGGCGCGAGCGCTGATCAATGCTGCCGGTCCCTGGGTCAACGACATCATCAATCGGGTGGCCGGCCAGAATTCCAAGCGGAACGTCCGCCTGGTCAAGGGCAGCCACATCGTCGTGCCTAAATTCTGGGAAGGGCGGCAGGCCTATCTCATCCAGAACAGCGACAAGCGCGTGATCTTCATCAACCCCTACCAGAACGATCTGGCCCTCATCGGCACCACCGACATTCCCTATGGCGGGCGGCCGGAAGACGTAGCGGCCGATACCAGCGAGATCGATTACCTGATCAAGGTCGTCAACCGCTACTTCAAGCGCGAACTTGCCCGCAGCGATGTCGTCTACTCGTTTTCCGGCGTCAGGCCGCTCTATGATGACAACGCCGACAATCCGAGCGCGGTGACCCGCGACTACATTTTCGAACTCGACGCATCGGCCGGGCAGGCGCCGCTGCTCTCCGTCTTCGGCGGCAAGATCACCACCTTTCGCAAGCTGGCCGAGCACGCGCTCGACCAGGTCGCCCCGTTCTTTCCGAAAATGGGCAAGCCATGGACATCGAAAGGGTATTTGCCGGGTGGCGATATCGCCAACGCTGACTTCGAACAGTTTCTCGGCGACCTCGGCCGCGAATATCCCTGGATGCCGACGCCTCTGCTCAAGCACTATGGGCGTCTCTACGGCACAAGGACGCGCGTTCTGGTCGGCGCGGCCACGGCGCTTGCCGATCTGGGGCGGTGCTTCGGCAAGGATTTTTTCGAACGCGAAGCCAATTATTTGTTCGAGCACGAATGGGCGCTGACATCAGCCGATATTCTCGAACGGCGCACCAAGCATGGCCTGCATCTGGCCGCCGCGGAAAGAGCCAGTTTCGAGGACTGGTGCTCGGCTCGACTGGCAAAGGCAGGTTGATGACTTTCACGCTTTCCCTCAACACCAACCCGCTGGTCAACCGTTTCGCCGAACCGAACGATCTGATCGATGCGATCGCCTACGACATCGGCATCCGGGACGTGCAGCTCACGCATGAATTCGTCAATCCCGGCTGGCCGGCGGCGACGATCTCGAAATTCATTCGACTGTTCCGCACGGCACTCGACCGCACCGGCGTGCGCGTGACATCCGGAATGACCGGCCCCTACGGGCGGCTCAACCATTTTGGCCATCCGGACGCCGACGTGCGCCGCTACTATGTCGACTGGTTCAAGACCTTCGCCGACATTTCGGCCGAGCTCGGCGCCAGCGGCATGGGCACCCAGTTCGCGATCTTGACGCACAGGGATTTTGACGATCCGGAGCGTCGCGCGCGGCTTTTTGATATCGCGCTGGAATGCTGGGGGGAGGTCGCCGAGCACGCCAAGGCGGCCGGTTTGAGCTACCTGTTCTGGGAACCGATGTCGGTCGGGCGCGAATTCGGCCACACGATCGAGAGCTGCCGGGTCCTGCAGAACGAGATCGACGCGGCCGGCATGGCCATTCCCATGAAGATGATGGTCGACATCGACCATGGCGACGTAACCTCGATCAATCCGGACGACATCGACCCCTATGCCTGGGCCGAAGCCTTTCCCGGCGTGTCACCGATCATCCACATCAAGCAATCGTCGATGAACAAGGGCGGCCATTGGCCGTTCATCGCCGCCTACAACAAGGACGGCCGCATCACGCCAGAGAAATTCCTGGAGACGGTTCGCCGTGGCGGCGGCATCGACAACGAGATCTGCCTCGAACTGTCGTTTCGCGAGCGCGAACCGGTCGACCACCAGGTCGTCGCGATGATCCGCGAGTCGGTCGACTACTGGGCGCCGTTTATCGAGACCGGTAGGGCGGCACTCTTGCCACGAGCCGGATAGATGAGCAGGAGCCGATGCGGCTCCTGCTCGGAACCAGAATACGTCAGCCGAATTTCGGGTCGAGACTGCCCGATTTGTAGCGCTTGGCCATTTCGGAGACCGGCAGCGGCTTGATCCTCGGAGCGTTGCCGGCGGTGCCGAACTGCTCGAAGCGTTCCTTGCACAGCTTCCTCATGGCGGCCATGGCCGGTGTCAGGTATTTGCGTGGGTCGAATTCGCTCGGGTTCTCGGTCAGCACCTTGCGGATCGCGCCGGTCAACGCCATGCGGTTGTCGGTGTCGATGTTGATCTTGCGCACGCCGTGCTTGATGCCGCGCTGGATCTCCTCGACCGGCACGCCCCATGTCGGCTTCATCTGGCCGCCATATTTGTTGATGATCTCCTGCAACTCTTCCGGTACCGAGGACGAGCCGTGCATGACGAGGTGCATGTTCGGCAGGCGGCGGTGGATCTCCTCGATCACGTTCATAGCCAGCACCGCGCCGTCCGGCTTGCGCGAGAACTTGTAGGCGCCGTGGCTGGTGCCCATCGCGACGGCCAGCGCATCGACATGCGTGTCCTTGACGAACTGCACCGCCTGTTCCGGATCGGTCAACAACTGGTCGTGGCTGACGGTGCCCTCGACGCCGTGGCCGTCCTCCTGTTCGCCGCCGCCCATCTCGAGCGATCCAAGAACGCCGATCTCTCCTTCCACCGACACGCCACCCCAATGCGCCATGTCGACGACGCGGCGCGTGATTCCGGAATTATAATCGTAGTCGGCCGGCGACTTGCCGTCCTCCTTCAGCGACCCGTCCATCATCACCGAGGTGAAGCCGTACTGGATCGCGGTCACGCAGGTGGCTTCGTTGTTGCCGTGGTCGAGATGCATGCAGACGGGGATATCGGGATGGATTTCAACCAGCGCGTCGATCAGCTTGGCCAGCACGACGTCGTTGGCATAGGCGCGGGCGCCGCGGCTCGCCTGCAGGATGACAGGCGATTTGGTCTCCTCGGCAGCCTCCATGATAGCGAGGCCCTGTTCCATATTGTTCATGTTGAAGGCAGGCACGCCATAGCCGTGTTCGGCGGCATGGTCGAGCAATTGTCTCAATGTGATGCGAGCCACCCAATAGTCTCCCGTATCTGGTTTCAAGCCTGTGGTTGCGGGCTGTCCGCTCATCGTTCAGCCCGCTGACGCTTCTGGCCGGATTTCCAGCGAACCGCAACCTTTAGCCATGGCGCCGGGAGCAATTCTTGTTACAGGACGGCAATCAGAAGCGGATAATATCCCAATCAAATGCAACATTATCACAAGGAATTTGATTATCGTGCGATTTTCTCTGTTATAATGGCAGCAGTTCGCCCGCTTGCTCACGACGGAATCGGAGGCGGGCCAGAACTCGCGGAATTGGTTAGGCATGAAAAGCGACGGCCGGCGGCAAGGCATCATGGATTTTCTGATGGACACTGGCACGGCCAGTGTCGATGACCTTGCCTCGCGCTTCGGCGTGTCGAAGATGACCGTCCATCGCGACCTCGACGAGCTCGAGCAAAGCGGCTTCCTGCGCAAGGTGCGCGGCGGCGCCTCGATCCAGCCGAGCGGCCTTTTCGAGAGCGATTTCCGCTACCGTCAGAAACAGGCCGGCGAGGAGAAACAGCGCCTGGCGGCTGCCGCCGTGGCGATGATTGAACCGGGCCAGACGGTAATAATCGACGACGGCTCGACGGCGGGCGGCATTGCACGGCACCTCGCCGACCTGCGCCCGCTGACGGTGATCTCGAACAATCTGGCCGTCATCCAGGATCTGGCCGGCGTTGGGGGCATTACCCTGATCGCGCTCGGTGGCCAGTACAGCAAGAAATTCCACGGCTTCTTCGGCCTGCTTGCCGAGGACACGCTGAGATCGTTGCGCGCCGATGTGGCCTTCCTGTCGTCGTCTGCCATCCACGGCGTTTCCGCTTTCCACCAAGACCAGGAAGTGGTCCACACCAAGCGGTTGATGATGGCCGCGGCCGCCCGCAAATATCTGCTGGTCGATCATGGCAAGTTCGGCCGCACGGCCTTGCATTTCCTGACCGATCTCGAGGCGTTCGATACCGTCTTCACCGGTCGCGAACTGGAACCGCCCATGCGCGAGGCGCTCGATGGCGCCGGTGTTTCGCTAACAATAGTCGAGAAGGATTGAGGAGGACGCGTGGTTTACTGGGTCGGCACAAGTTGGAAAATGAACAAGACGCTTGCCGAGGCGATCGACTTCGCCAAGGCCCTGGCAGGGTTCGTCCCCGGTTTCGACGACCGCATCCAGCCCTTCGTCATCCCGCCTTTCACGGCGGTCCGCGAGGTCAAGAAAGCGTTGGCATCGACGCGGGTCAAGGTCGGTGCCCAGAACATGCATTGGGCCGACGCTGGAGCCTGGACCGGGGAGATTTCGCCCGTGATGCTGACGGATTGCGGACTCGATCTCGTCGAACTCGGCCATAGCGAACGACGCGAGCATTTCGGCGAGACCGACCAAGCGGTCGGCCTCAAGGCTGCTGCGGCGATAAAGCACGGGCTGGTGCCGCTCATCTGCGTCGGCGAGACATTGGCGCAACGCAACAGTGGCCAGGCCGATGCGGTGCTGGCCTTGCAGGTGCACGGCGCGCTGCAATATCTCGAAGGTGGAGCGAAGTCGGCGACGATCCTGTTTGCTTACGAACCGGTCTGGGCGATCGGCGACAAGGGCATTCCGGCAAGCTCGGACTATGCCGACCGGCAGCAGGCGCTGATCAAGAAAATCGCCGGCGACCTCCTGCCGGTCGTGCCGCCGGTGCTCTATGGCGGCAGCGTCAACCCGCAGAACGCCGCCGAACTGATTGGCCAGCCCCATGTCGACGGACTGTTCATCGGTCGTTCGGCCTGGCAGGCGGAAGGCTATATCGACATCCTCAAACGCGCTTCGGCGGCGATATGAATCAATCGAACAGGGAAAGGACACGATCATGAAAATAGCCATTGGAGCCGACAGCGCCGGCAAGCCGCTGCTCGACGTCATCGCCGCCCACCTGGCCACCAAGCCCGGCCTCACTGTCAGCGACCTCAGTCAGGCAGGCTACTATGCCGACCTGTCGCAGAAGCTTGCCCAGACCATCGTCGACGGCGAGAATGATCGCGGCATCCTGTTTTGCGGCACCGGCATCGGCGTTTCCATCTCGGCCAACAAGGTGCCCGGCATTCGCGCGGCACTCACCCACGACACTTACTCCGCCGAGCGCGCGGCCAAATCCAACAATGCCCAGATCATCACCATGGGCGCCCGCGTCATCGGCCCGGAACTGGCCAAGTCGATCGTCGACGCCTGGCTCGCATCGGAGTTCGACGAAAACGGACCTTCGGCCGGCAATGTCCAGGCGATCGACAGGCTCGATACTGCGAAGCTGGGTTAAGCCAAGCTTTTACGTATGGCGCTGATGACGGTGACCGCCGACGCGGCGCCAGGGTCCATGTGCCCGAGCGACCGCTCGCCAAGCCGCGACGAGCGGCCTTTGGCGGCGACCATGTCCTTGGTCGCCTCGGCGCCCCGTTCGGCCGCTTCAACGGCGGCTGCGAGGCTTTCGGACAGGGTCTTGCCGGCGGCATGCGTAGCGGCGGCGGCCTGCGCCGCCGGCAGCCAGGCATCGACCATCGTCTTTTCGCCGATCTCGGCCTTGCCGCGATCCTGGATGCCTTGTGCCATCGCCTGGAACAGGGCGATGACATCGGCACCCGCCAAGTTCGCCTTGCCCTTGACGGCGACCGCACCGCGCATGAAGGCCGTCGCGTAAAGCGGACCTGACGAGGCACCGACAGCGTTGAGGAACGATTTCGCCGCGGTGTTGAGGAGAGCCGTCGGCTCGATCGCAGCAAGGTCCAGCGGCGCCAACGCATCGCGCACCGCACCGAAGCCGAGCGCCATGGCGATGCCATGATCGGCATCGCCGATGACGCCGTCAAGTTGGCAGAGCCTGTCCTTGTCGGCTTCGATCGCCATCGCGATCGCGTCGAACATTCTTTTCAGATCGGCTGCGTCGATGGATGTCATGGAATGCTGCTTTCAGCCGGCGCGGAACATGGCGCAGTCGCAAGGATGGTCGAGCATGGTCTGCAATTCGTCGTCGAGATGCATCAGCGTCACGGAGGCGCCGGCCATTTCGAGCGAAGTGCAGTAGTTGCCGACCCATGTTGCGTGGACGGCAACGCCGATGTCATCGAGCCGGCGCTTGACCCGCCGGTTCATGATGTAGAGTTCCATCAGCGGCGTCGAGCCGAGCGAATTGACGAGCACGGCGACCTTGTCGCCGCGCGCCGGCGCCATCTCGTCGAGGATCTTGTCCAGCATCTCATCGGTGATCTCGTCGGCCGTCTTCAGCTTTCCACGTGCGATGCCGGGCTCGCCATGGATACCCATGCCGATCTCCATCTCGTCCGGTCCGATCTCGAAATTCGGCCGGCGGGTCTGCGGCAGCGAACAGGGCGACAGCGCCACACCCATCGTGAAGGTGTGATCGTTGGCCTTCCTGGCGATGCGCTCGCATTCATCGAATGAGAGCATCCGGTCACAGGCGGCACCAGCGGCCTTGAAGATGAAGAAATTGCCGGCAACGCCGCGCCGCTTTTGCCTCTGGTCACGCGGCGCCGAGGCGACGTCGTCGGTGGTCAGCACGGTGCGCACCTCGATGTCATCCATCGCCGCCATCTCTGCGGCCATATCGAAATTCATCACATCGCCGGCATAGTTGCCATACATGAACAGCACGCCGGCGCCGCCGCTGACCGCCTTGGCGCATTCGAGGATCGGGTCCGGCGGCGGCGAGGCGAAGACGTTGCCGATCGCCGCCGCGTCGGCCAGTCCCTTGCCGACAAAACCGAGGAAAGTCGGCTCATGGCCCGAGCCGCCGCCGATGACGAGACCGACCTTGCCTTGGCGCGGTCTATCGCAGGCGATGATGGAGCGCGGACTTCCCACGACGCTTTTGAGGTGGCGGGGATGCGCGGCCAGGATGCCTTCCAGCATCTCGTCGACGGTGCTGTTGCCATCGTTGATGATCTTCTTGGTCGGCACCGGCATCCTCCCGATTTCACTATTTCCGCAGATAGTACAGCGTGTTATCGGGATTTCCACCCGGCATTCATGCCATGATTTGTTCCCGCGCGGCCAGGATCTGTATGCAGGCATTGGCTGCCTCTTTGCCCTTGACCTTGAAGTGCTCGAAGAAGAAGCGGTGATGGTCCGCGCTGTCATGGTAGTTGTGCGGGGTGAGCACCGCTGAGAGCACCGGCACGCCGGTGGACAGTTGTACGTTCATCATGCCGTCGATGACCGCGCTCGCCACGAATTCATGCCGGTAGATGCCGCCATTGACGACGAACGCCGCTCCGAGGATCGCTGCATAGCGACCGGTCTCTGCAAGCGACTTTGCATGCAGGGGAATCTCATAGGCACCCGGCACGTCGAAGACATCGACGGCAAAGCGTTTCTTCCCGAGCACCGCCAGTTCCGCCTCGAACGCCTCAACACACTGGTCGACGATGTCGGCGTGCCAGCGTGCGCGAATGACGGCAACGCGGATCGTTTCATAATCTTTGTGGGAATGCTGATTCATGGGTCCATCCTTCCGTTTCGAACCAGAATCAGGACGCACGATACGGAATCCGAACCGCGAAAGCGGACCGTCTTACGTTCGTTCTCTTCCATCCGGACTGTGACCGTCGGCTCCGGAATCACACCGGATCTGCTGACCTTTCCACTAGAGCGCCGCGCGTCCTTTTGGACGCGCAAAGGACGCTCCAGCACTTTGAATCTCCGCATCGGGCTTTCCGAAAATCAATTCTGATTTTCGGGCCGATGCGGTGACTGGAAAGCGCTCGCGGGCTTGGGCCGAGACCCTTACCGCCGGTGGGGACTTTCACCCCGCCCTGAGAACATTGACAGCGCTTGTATGGAAGGGGAGGGCGATGCTGTCAACCACCGAGCCCATCGCGGATAGCGCAGAAATAGCGATCGGTTCCGACCTGCCCGCCCTTCAGCGCGACCTCCAGTCCGTCGATTGCCTTGATGCGCGAGTGGGCGACGCAAAGCGGAGAGCCCGGCGAGGCGGGCAGCGGCATCCGCACCGTCAGCGCATCGACCTCCATCTGGCCGAGCGCGTGACTGGACGTATCGCCGCCGGCGATGATCACGCGCGGTAGTTTCTGTTCGATCGTCAGCACGCGAAGAAGTTCGCCGAGGCCACGGCCAAGCTTGTGGCGGGCGCCTTCCTGGCGATCGATCTCGGCGCCACGATCCGCTGTCGGGCCAAGCGCGGTGTAGAGGATGACGCTGCGCCCGGCTTCCAGACTGGCGCGACCGGCCGCCGCGGCGCGCGCGATCGCCTTGTCGGACTCCCCCGAGACCAGTTCGACAGGATCGACCTCGACCCCGTCGAAACCGGCCGTCAAAGCATGCCTGATCTGTCGTTCCGTTGTCGGCGAGCAACTCCCTGACACCACCGCGATCCGGTCGGCCGTGCCCGGCGGCGAGAAGCTGGGCTCGGCACTGACGATATGGTTCGAGGCCCATTCGGCCAGCAACGCATATTCGATGCCCGACGAGCCGACGACGAACGTGCCGCCGGGCTTGTGGACGCGCCATATCTCCTTGCCGGCCAGTGCCTGAGTTTCGCGGCTGTCGACATCGACAAGCAAGATGTCGCTGCCATCTTCGATCAGGCGATCGAACGCTTCCGACCGCGATGCCGACTGCAGCGTCGCCAGATCGATCAGCGCTAAGGTGAGATCGGTCTGGCGCGACAGATGGATCAGCAGGTCGGATTCATCCATCGGCGTGGTCGGGTGACGGCTCATCACCGGATGGCGATCGATACGGTAATATTTTTCGCGGTAGGCCGCGAACAGATGGCCGAAGGCGGTGTAGCGCTTGAGCTGCGGCGCGCCGACCACCAGCGGCACGCTGTCTTGGCCGAAAACCGCGCGGCCGATCTCGATAGCCCGGCCGATGCTGCCGATCGTCGGGCTGGAATCGAAGGTCGAGCAGACCTTGTAATGGCAGATCTCGGCGTCCAGTGTCTTCAACCAGGCGAAGGCGTCCCGCAGATGCGTGTCCATCCACTGCGGCGTCTCGCTGCGGCTGGTGCCGGCCAGGCCCATGGCCCGGCAATGTCTGAACTGCGAAAGCAGGGCCTCGTCCGGCTGGTGCATGAACAGCACGGTCGGCACGCCGCCAAGCTCGAGCGCTTCCATGACGTCGGTCGAGCCGGTGAGATCATCGCCATAGTAGCTGAGGAGCAGGTTTTGCATGGTGTCGCTTTGCTCAGGCCGCTTTACCGTCGCCGAACTTTTCGATCGACCGTGCCAATTCGGCGTGGCTCAGGGCGAACTCCGCCAGCGGTATGCCATCGACCGCCGCCTGCCAGGCCTGCTGCACCGCGCGGACGCCGGCACCCGGCCCGTCTGGATGGCTGACGATGCCGCCGCCGCAGAGATAGAGAAGATCGACCGTTCGGCCGGTTCGCTCAAAGGTTTCGGGCGCCTGTCCGCCCCACTGGCCGGAGCCGGCGACCGGCAATGCGCAATCGTCAGGCGAGAAGATCGGCGTGGTCACCGCCTTGAAGGATTCGACGAAGGACCAGTCCGGCTCCCAATATTTCGAGGCAATGCCGTTGATCTGGAACTGGTCGACGCCGAGCAGACGCCAGAATTGCTGCCAGACCTTGAAGTCCATGCCGAGGCCGGGGTGGCGGGTGAGAATGTCCCAGCCGTTGCGGTGGGCGTGCAGCACCAGGCTGGAACGCTTTCTGAGGAAAGCCATGCCGCCGAAGCCGACAGAGTTGATATTGACCACCGCGCAATTGCCACCGGCCTTCGCTACCAGATCATGGTTGCTCATCATCTCGTCAGGGTCGGCATGCGAGATGCCGAAGGCATACATCACCTTCTTGCCGGTCTTCTGCTCATGGTCGAGCACGAGCGGCATGATCGCCTTCACCCGCTCCGGCAGCGGTGAATAGGCCGGGCTCATCAGCTTCTCGTCATCCTTGATGAAATCGACGCCGGCGGCGATCAGCTCACCCACCATTGCGGCTGTCTCGTACGGGCGAAGCCCCAGCGACGGTTTGACGATCGTTCCGATGATCGGACGGCCCTCGACACCGGTCAGTCGGCGGCTGCCGGCGACGCCGAACTGCGGACCTGGGTGCGCGCCCCTGTATTCCTCCGGCAGCTTCATATCGACGATGCGAATGCCGGACAGGCCCTTGATCGAAAAGGCGCCGCCGATGGCAATGGTCATCAACGCCGAAAGGTCGGTGCCGATGGCATCGGGCGGAAACGCGATGTCGACATCCGCGCGCTTGAAAGGCCCGTCGCCGGCTTCGGGAAGGGACGGGCGATCGGCGTCCGGCAGACGCCGTATCGCCAGGACGCGCGCCGCCACCCGGACCTTGAGCTCTTCGGTCTCGCCAGCCAGCGCGACGAAGGTTCCTGTCGACTGGTCGCTTGCGATCTTGGCCGCCAGCGCCTCGATGCTCGCCGAGGTCTCGATGCGATAGGTGAGGGTGATCATAGTTCGAAAAAAGTTCCCTGATCTTTGAAGTCTGGTATAATGAGTACATAAGTATTGCAAGCGATATCCTGCTCGAGCAGGCATTCTGGGAATCGTGGTGACAATGCTAAATAGACACCGGTCAAGGGAGTGATTCGCGACGATGAACCGTTCGGAGCCGATCGTCCGGCGCAAGCTTTCCGACGAAGTTTTTTTGAGACTGAAGCGCTTGATCACCAGCGGTGAATTGCTGCCGGGCGACGACATGCCGTCGGAGCGCGAACTGATGGAGCGCTTCGAGGTCGGCAGGCCGGCGATCCGCGAGGCGATGCAGGCGTTGAGCAATATGGGGCTCGTCGCGATCTCGCATGGCGAGCGGGCGAAGGTGCTGCAGCTGACCGCCAAGTCGATCATCAAACAGGTCGACGGCGCCGCCAAGATCATCCTGTCGTCGTCGAAGGACACGCTGGAGCACCTCAAGAACGCGCGCATCTTCTTCGAGCGCGGCATGGTCAGGGAAGCCGCTGAAAAAGCCACCGCGGAGGACGTGCAGCGGTTGCGGGCGACTGTTGCCGAACAACGGAGCTTTCGCGGAAATTCCGAAGCCTTCATATCCGCCGACATGAAGTTTCATACCCAGATCGCGGCAATATCCGGCAACCCGATCTATGTTGCGGTCAGCGAGGCGATGCTTGGCTGGCTGAAGGAATACCACACCGAAATGCTGATCTGGACCGGCAAGGAAAAGTTCACATTGACCGAGCACGAAGAGATCATCGGGCGCATCGAGCAGAAGGATGCGGAGGGTGCCGAAAAGGCGATGATCAAGCACCTCGAACGCTCGCGCGCGCTCTATGTGATGAATTCCGGCGACTGATTACCCGATCCGGGTGATCGCGTAAGGGGTCATCACCAGCTGGCGTCGGTCGAAACCGGAAATATCAACCGGCACGTCGCTCGCTGTCAGGTTCGCCAGCCACACGACAGTCTTGCCCGAGGGAGAACGGGCGGCCACTGCGGCCAACCGCGCTTCGTCGGTTGTGCTCGCCGCCACATGCCGGTGGCCGGCCAGTTCGCAAAGCCCCTTCACGGCATGGAAAATCGGCCGGGATGTACCTTCTTCGGTCGGTTCGCCTGACGACGCCAGCACGCCGAACGGTCCGGTGAAGCTGGAAAGCGTGAGCATCTCCAGCCCTGCCGGCGCGACGCGCGCGGCATAGCCGATCGTCCATGCTGCCGCGAACAGGCCGGCATGGCGGGGATCCCGATCGGCCATGGCGATGCGCTGATTGTGCGGATTGGCCTTGGTCGCACCGCCATAGGGATTCTGCCGCATGGCGATGGTCGATGGGCCGATCCGGTAGGGTTTTGCCCCGAAGATCGCCCGTACCGAGGCGGTGATGAAGGGCAGCGCTTCCAGCGATTGCATGACGCTGAGATCGTCGGCGGCGTGCACGATCGGGCAGGTGCAGTGGGTGACGAAATCGAGCAGGTCGGCGGGAACGCGCTTGCGGTTGAGTTCGGTGAAATAGCTGAACATGCCGCCGCCGAGGCGGATATCGGGAAAGGCGCGCCGCGCCGCGGCATAGACGTCTTCGAGCGGCGGGCATTCAGGCCATGTGCTGCCCGGCGGCGTCGATTGCCGGTCGACCGAAGGCGAAACGGCTACGGCCGAAAGCTTCAGCCCGGCCTGACGCACCATGCCGGCGACACCGGAAAGCTCGGCATCGAGATCGCCTGTGCCGGAGACGACGCATTCGAGGGTCGTCTCGGCCGGGTAGGCTGCGGCAAGCCGGGCATAGGAACGCAGGGCGTCGAGGCCGTGGCCGCGCGTCGGATCGTAGTGGAACATCAGCTGCTGCGGGCCGAGCGTGGACAGCATCGGCAGGTTTGCAAGCGCCGTCTCGACCTCATCCGGGTAGATGACCACGCCGATATCCGGCAACCTAGCACCGGCTTCGCCGAGCTCGACGCGGATAGGTTCGGCGGCTGCCGCGGCAGCCGGCGCCTTCACCTCGCCGGAGATGTGCAGGCTGATCGTCTGGCGGTTGGCTTGGCCGGCAGGCAGCACATAGGGCCACGGCAGTGCAAGCGGCCGGACATAGGTCTTGTAGGACGCGTCCGACCAATTGCGCTGGTCCTCCATCTCGAACGCGTCGCCTTCCATCCGGCATTCGGCGGCGACGCCGGGCCGGACCTCATGGGTGATCGCCCGCAAATCCTTGAAAGGCTGCCAAGGGTCGATCAGATGCGGAAGCCTTGTTTCCACCACGCTGCCGTCGGTGTGCTCGATCGTCACAGGGCTGCCGGCCAGGCCGGCGATCGGATGCAGGATGCAGAAACCGCAGCGATTGGTCTCGAAATCGCTTTCGGGCAGGGCGCTCACGTCGAACACCAGCTGGCCGTCGGCGGAACCCTTGATCGTCGCGCGAAAGTCGAGCCGGCCTCCCTCTGGTCCGACACAATTTGCCGAATAGCTGATGGAGAAAGTCTCGGCACCTTGGTCGACAGTCAGGTCCGTGAGGGCCGGCTCGTAGGTGCCCCAGTCGCGATCCCTGACGAGATAGGAGATGGCGCGCAGCACTTCGATGCCGCCATGGCGGATGGTGCGCAGATTGCCGTTGACGAATTCCGCGGTGAGTGCGCCGGCGCGCAGCCTGACCGGTTCGGGCTCGACCGCGGGCGTGCCATAGAGGAGGAAGGCGTCGGCTGTCATCTCAGCAAGGCTTCGAGCTGCACTGGCTCCCGGCTCGCAGCACCCGCATAGGCGGCTTCAACCAGCGCCAAGGTCTTGAGATTGTCCGCACCCGAGGTTGCAGGCTCGGTCCCGTTCGCCAGGCAGTCGACCCAATGCATTTGAATGGCGACGACGCTTTCCTGGATGTTGTGCCATGGCCGCGACGCCCAGGACAGCAGGGGGGGCGAGACGTCGCTGATCCTCGTGCCGCTCTTACTGGTGACGGTAAGGCGATATCCCTGCTCGAGCCGGATCGTGCCGTCACTGCCGTCGATCTCGACCAGAGTTTCCGGAAAGGGCTCGGTGGCAAGCTTGGTCGCATAGCTGCAATCGACCACAGAAATTGTGCCGTTCTTGTGGTCTATCAGCATGGTTGCAACGTCCTCGCCGGCGATGTCAGGGTTGATGCGAGCGGTTCGTGTAGTAATAGCCGAAACGTCGCCCAGCAGAAAGCGGGCAATGTCGAGACTATGGATGCCGAGGTCCTCGATGATGAAGCGCTTTCCCGTCGCCAGATAGGGCTGGCCGGAAAACACGTCATAGGCCGAACGGAACGAGATGCGTCCGAAGAAGGGTGTGCCGATGTCGCCGCTGTCGAGCACGGCGCGCACCGCCCGGATCGGCGACTGCCAGCGAAAATTTTCATGCACCATCAACGGTACGCCGGCGTCGGTGCAGGCCTTCACCATGGCCTTGGCGTCGGCAAGGGTCGGCGCGAACGGCTTTTGGCAGATTGCCGGAACGCGATGCCGCGCCGCCATCTCGACAAGCGGACGATGGCTCGGCGCGGTGGTGGCGATATCGACGAAATCGAGGCTTTCGCCGGCAAAAAGTGCTGCCGCATCGGCATAGCGCCGCGCGATGCCGAACTGGTCACCGACAATTTTGAGCCGTTCCGGATCGCGGTCGCAAATGGCGACGATCGTAGCACCTGCGATGTCGCGCCAGGCGTGCATCTGGTTGACGGCAAAGAAGCCGCAGCCGATCAGCGCTCCACGCAGTTCCGCCGCCATCAGCCTGCCTTTGCCATCTGCATCAGCGTCACCCGGCTCTGCAGCCGGCGCTGCGCCTGGTCGACGACGACGGCGAGGATGATGACGAGGCCCTTGATCACCATTTGCCAGAACGAGCTTACGCCCATCATCACCAGCCCGTCGGAGAGAATGCCGATGACGAAGGCGCCGACAATGGTGCCGCCGATCGTGCCGCGGCCACCCGACATCGAGGTGCCGCCGAGCACCGCCGCCGCAATGGCGTTGAGCTCGAAGCTTTCGCCGGTCGCCGGATGCGAGGCCATCAGTTCGGACGAGATGATCAGGCCGACGATCGCCGCGCAGAAGCCGGAGAACATGTAGACGAACATCCTCACCATGTTGACCCTGACGCCCGAAATCCGAGCCGCCCGTTCGTTGCCGCCGACGGCGAAGATGTGCCGGCCGAGCGGGGTGTATTTGGCCAGATAGGCCGCCCCCAGCGCAACGACGAGCAAGATCCATATCGAGACCGGCAGGCCGAGCAGCCGGCCGGCGCCGAGGAAGCCGAACCCCGTCGTGCCCAGATCGAGTTTGCCGACGAGGTTCGGGAAGGTGCGGCCATCGGACGACAGGAGCGCCAGGCCGCGCGCGACATAGAGCACGCCGAGCGTGGCGATGAACGGCGCGACATTCAGCCTGGTGATCAGCAATCCGTTGACGGCGCCGATCAATATGCCGACCGCCAGCGTGATCAGTGCGATCTCGAGGACGTTGAAATAGATCGTGTAGCCGATCTGCAGGTCGATGCCGTTGAGCACGAGGTAGCCGGCCACCATGCCGCACAGGCCGACGATCGAACCGACCGAAAGATCGATTCCTCCGGTGATGATGACGAAGGTCATGCCCATGGCCAGGAAGGCGTTCAGCGCCACGTGCTTCGACATCAGTATCAGATTGGCAGCCGACAGAAAATTGGGCGCCGCGATCGAAAAGAAGATCAGGACGGCGATCAGCGCGATGAACGTCCTCGCCTTCATCAGCGTCAGCAGGACGGAGCCGTTCGAGGCGGAGGCAACAGCCGCCTTGGCCGGGATGTCAGTCATGGGCGAGGGTTCTCCGTGAGCGGGACCGGTCCGTGGCCAAGCGCCGATGCGGCGACGAGTGCCGCCTCCGTCGCCTCGGCGCGATCGAACATGCCGGTCAGTTTTCCATTGCTCATCACCGCGATCCTTTCGGACAGCGCCATCACCTCGTCGAGATCGGAGGTGGCGAAAAGAATGCCCAGTCCGTCGCGGGACAGTTTGCGCATCGTGCGGAAGACATCGGCCTTGGCGCCGACGTCGATGCCGCGGCTCGGCTCGTCCATCAACAGCACCTTGGGTCCGGTGAGCAGCGCCTTGCCGATCACCACCTTCTGCTGGTTGCCGCCCGACAGCGACGACACCTCCTGCGCCGGATCGGCGACTTTGATCGCCAGTTCCCGCACCATCTGCGTCACCGCCTGATTTTCCTTGGCGCCGCGGATATGGAAAAGGCGGACAAACCGCGACAGGCTTGCCAGCGTCAGATTGCTGGCGACGGAGAGGATCGACACCAGGCCCTCGCGCTGGCGGTCCTCGGGGATCAGCGCCAGCCCGCGCCGGATTCGCCGCGTCGTGTCGCGTTCTCTGACCTTCTTGCCGCCGATGAAGATCGTTCCTGTCGCATGGCCGTGGCGCCCCATGATGCAGTCGAACAGCTCGCTGCGCCCGGCACCCATCAGGCCGTATATGCCGAGGATCTCGCCGGCGCGTAGCGACAGCGAGACATGATCGACCGCAAGTCCGCCGGTCACGCGCGGTAGGCAGATGTCCTCGGCGCGGAATATCTCTTCGCCCGGGACATGGCCGTCGGCCTTGGCGAAGTCCTTGGCGTCAGAACCGATCATCTGCCGCACGATCCACTGCGTGCCGACGTTTTTCATCTCCTCCTGGCCGGTGATCCGCCCGTCACGCAGCACGGTGATGTAGTCGCCGATACGGATCAGCTCCTCGAGCCGGTGCGAAATGTAGACGATTGCCACGCCGCGCGCCTTGAGGTCGGCAATCACCTTGAACAGGATCTCGACTTCCGCCGCACTCAGCGCCGAGGTCGGTTCGTCCATGATCAGGATGCGCGCATCGAGCGAAACCGCCTTGGCGATCTCGACAAGCTGCTGCTGGCCGATACGCAGGTCCTCGACCAGCATGTCGGGCCGGATGCCGGCTTCCAGCCGCTCCAGGAATTCCGCCGCGCGGCGCTCCTGTTCTTGGCTGTCGATCTTGCGGAACCGGTTGGTGATCTCGCGCGTGGCGAAAATGTTTTCGGCGACGGTCAGGTTGCCGAACAGGTTCAGCTCCTGGAACACCATGCCGATGCCGCGGTTCACGGCGTCGCCGGACGACGAGAAGGAAACCTCCTCGCCTTCCAGGAGAATGCGGCCGAGCGTCGGCTGTTCGACGCCGGCGATGATCTTCATCAGCGTCGATTTGCCGGCGCCGTTTTCGCCGACCAGCACGTTGACCGCGCCCTTGCGCACCTCGAAATTCGCGCGCTTGACCGCGACGGTGCCAGAATAGACCTTCGAGACGTCTTCCAGCTTCAGAATGACGTCGTGATCGATGGCGGCGGTCATGGCTTTGGCCCGATCTCTGCCTCTGCCGGCGTCACCAGCGGCAAGTCCTGACCGCTTCCCACAGCATAGGCGCCGACAACCCTGACGCTCCGGCCCTCCAGCCCTTCACGCGGCAGCTTGGAAAGCACTGTCTTGTCGGCATAGGTGTTGAACGCCTTGCCGAACTGGGCGAAGTCAATCTGATTGGTGAAATCGTTGAACTGGATGAAATCGAGGCTGTCGCGGAGCGCGGTGCCACGCATCGCGGGTCCGATCTGCACCCGCGCATCCGCCTTGCCGTCACCGTCGGCGTCGACGTCCATCGTCGCCGCGCGTGACTGTGTATTCGCCGCGACCACCTTGCCTTCCAGGCGAACCGCGAAGGTCCAGGGCGAATTCGCCTGCTTCTTCGGATTGCCGTATTTGGCGCCGGCGGCGGCAGGATCGGCTTTCGCCAGGGCGTGAACCTCGGGAAATGGCCCGGCCTTCTGCTGGAGATAGGCCACGACCTTCGCCGTCCAGATATCCCCGACCATCTTGTCCGCATTGAAGGCCGACGCATTGCCGCCATTTTCCTCTGACGGTGTCGGCAGAATCTTGCAGGCGGTCAGGCCGATGCCGACCATCGCGGCAAGGATCGGCACGGCAGGGATCGGCCACGTCAACTTGTTCAGCATGTCGGTTTGTTCGGCATGGCGCTCAGCAGTCACTCAGAGAAAATGATGCAAGGGACGAACCGGAGATTCGTCCCTTGCGATTGATGTCACGCCGGCTCAGTTGGTGAGCGCGAAGGTTTCCAGCTTGGCGGCATTGTCGCCATCGATCAGGACGCAGTCCATCAGCTGCTTTTCTTCAGCCGGAGACTTGTTGTTCTTGATGAGGTCGTTGGCCTGCTCGACGGCCATCTGCGCTTGCGCAAAGGCAGGCTGCAGGACAGTCGCCTTGATGCCGCCCGAGGCGATCGAGTCGCGCACGTCGTTCGATCCGTCGAAACCGACGACGATGACGTCCTTGCGGCCGGCGGCAGCAAGCGCCGCATAGGCGCCCATCGCCATCGTGTCGTTGCCGGAGATCACGCCCTTGATGTCGGGATTGGCCTGAAGGATCGATTCCATCTTGGCATAGGCCTCGGTCTGGCTCCAGTTGGCCGACTGCTGCGCCACCATCTTCAGGTCCGGATAGTCGTCGATGACGTCGTGATAGCCCTTCGATCGAATGCCGGCATTGGTGTCGGATTCCTTGCCGACCAGCTCGACGAAATTGCCTTTCTCGCCCATCAGCTTGACGAATTCCTGCGCGCCGAGCTGGGCGCCCTGGTAGTTGTTGGAGACGATCTGCGCGACGGCGACGCCGGTGGCGTTGATCTCGCGATCGATCAGGAAGGACGGAACGCCCGCGTCCTTGGCCTTCTGCACGGCGGCGACGGTGGCATCGGCGCCGGCATTGTCGAGGATGATCGCCTTGGCGCCGCGGCCGATCGCTGTGTCGATCAGTTCGGACTGCTTGTTGGCGTCGTCGTCATGGACCAGCACCAGCGTTTCATAGCCGAGTTCCTTGGCCTTGGCTTCCGCGCCGACGGCTTCCGCCTTGAAGAACGGATTGTCGTGCGAGGGCGTGATGATGGCAATGAGATCGGCCGCATAGGCAGGTACGGCGGTGCCAAGCGCCAGCATGCCGGCAAAAGCCGCAAGCGTCATTCTGCGAGTGAGTTTCATGAAGTCCTCCCGTTTGAAAGAAGCCTGCGCCTCCGCGGCCCAGGCTGAAATGCATCCCAGTCGTCAGGCGGATCGCGTCCGGTGTCGCGGATCGGTCATTTGCCGGCTCATCTGGGCGGATCATCCTGTTCGATTCCGTCCTCAGGCAGCCCCTTCACCTGCCACCTACCCAATTTTCAGCCCGGCCTCGGCTGGCCAAAGCCATTCCAACAGCTAAGCCAACTGGTATAATGAGTCAACCACAAATTCAGATGATATGTATCTGATGAGCAGCAATCTCGGCGTCACCGGATATCTGCCTTCACCTTCACGTGGCTGGTCATGGATGTTGACGCGCTGGTGGTTGGGGCGAGTTCATCGGCCGACTTGCAATACGCAGCGGATGTCCTGCGCCGGGTGACCTGTTGATGACATGGGAAATGTTGCGGCGGCTCCTGCATCGGCGGCCATCATTTTCCGTAAAAACCTTGTCCAGCCTCGAGACCGGATGGCTACGTGATCATTCTAAGGCCAGCGACCGTCAGAGAGTCACCCACCAAGACCAAGCCGCATAACCACCACCGTAAGGGGTATAATACGCGGGTGAGAGCGTAATAAGTAAGTAAAGAGGAGATACCCCTAAGCTTTATTCGGTGCTCAGCGCTACGCACAGGCTTTGTTAGTATTCCGCTTTGGTTGTGGCTTTTTTCGCGGCCCGGCGTGCGCCCGGGTTTCTTATGAATCCGTTCGCGGGAAGGATCGCGTTGCCGGTGAGGTTCAGTTATGAATCATGTGCAGAATTCCAAGCCGACATCCTGCAGCCTCGCGCTAACCTTTGCTGACCGACGGCATTTAACTTCATTTCGTGGCATGTGCGGTAGGAGGTGCAGCGCCATGCTATGCCTCATTTCGTTCTGTCTCATCTTGCTGCTGGAATCTCCGGCAAACGGTCGGCCGAGGACTGACGAAAAACTTGCCCCACTAGACACGATCGAACTGCGTGTTTGGCGATGGACTGCCTTGCGCGATGGCGTTTTGGAAGCGTTGCAGCTCAACCATACTTTCACCATCGACTCGGCTGGCACGCTTGACCTTCCAATGATCGGGACCATTGCCGCCGCAGGTCTGCGTGAGGAGGAACTGGCAACGCTGATTTCCGATCGCTTGCAAGCCAGGAGCGGCCGTCAAGAACGGGCGGATACAACCGTCAAACTGATACCAAATCCGCCCTCGGACATCACAGGTTCGGTGGAACACCCAGGCAAACAAAAAGTGCCCGAACCGCCGGCAGACGCAGCCGACGACGACAGCTCGTCGGCCGTGGCTTCGGAACGCGCCAGTGTCGAGACGGGCCAGGTCGAGGCGCAACAGAGCGTGCGCGGTTCCCACACACCTTGGGAGCCTGCAGCGGAGCAACAGCAAGCTCTGGAAGGGGAACGGCTGAAGAGCGAGCTGTCGGCCGCTCGTATGCAAATTGCGGCGGCTCGCGGGGAAGCACTTGCGGCTCGCCAGACTGCTCGCAACGATGCCGTTCGAAACGATCAGAACCTTGCGACGGCGCGTCAACGGACTGCCGCCTTGGTGCAGGAACTCGATGCGGTGCGGACTGACCGCGGCGCACTGGAACAGAAACTCTTTGCGGCGCTGAGGGAAGTCGACGCGCTCAAGAAGAGCGTGCAGCCGGCTCGCGGCGACCATGAGGCGGTTTTGGGCCGCGAATTGGCGGCGGCGCGAGCGGAATTGGGCGCGATGCAGCGCGGCGCACGCGACGCCAGCGCGCAGGCACGTGCGGTAGCCGACATGATGGCAGAACAAGGACAAGCCCTAAAACAGCAGCGGCGAAGAGCCGAAGAGCTCGCGCTCGATCTGGAAGTGGCGCAACGCGAAGCCAAAGGCTTAAAGGCCAAAGCCATTCTCGCGGATCGCGAGAAGGCCGCCATGCTTGAAGCGCGTCACTCTATGGAGGCCTCTCTGGCTGAGGCGCAGCGAGCGCTTGATGCGGTGCGGACTGACCGCGGCGCACTGGAACAGAAACTCTTTGCGGCGCTGAGGGAAGTCGACGCGCTCAAGAAGAGCGTGCAGCCGGCTCGCGGCGACCATGAGGCGGTTTTGGGCCGCGAATTGGCGGCGGCGCGAGCGGAACTGGGCGCGATGCAGCGCGGCGCACGCGACGCCAGCGCGCGGGCACGTGCGGTAGCCGGCATGATGGCTGAACAAGGACAAGCCCTAAAACAGCAGCGGCGAAGAGCCGAAGAGCTCGCGCTCGATCTGGAAGTGGCGCAACGCGAAGCCAAAGGCTTAAAGGCCAATGCCATTCTCGCGGATCGCGAGAAGGCCGCCATGCTTGGAGCGCGTCACTCTATGGAGGCCTCTCTGGCTGAGGCGCAGCGAGCGCTTGATGAGGAGCGGCGCAAGGCTGAGCGCTTCGAACGCGAACTCACCGCGGCGCGCCAAACTATCGACGCTCTTAAGACAAGCGCAGATCTGGCTGCGGTCGCGCAGACCAACGCCATCAAAGGCCGACAGTTGGCCGAGGCGGCTTTAAAGCGAGCTGGCGACGCCCTCGAACTAGAACGCGAACGGGCAGATTCAGCCGCACGTGATCTCGACGGTGCTCGCCGAGAACGCGACGCGGCAAAGCAGGAAGTGAGCCGCGTCTTGATAGAGCTGAGCGCGGCGTTGGAGCAAGAGCGCAACAAGGCCATCGGTCTAGCCCGCGACCTCAGCGCTGCGCGTAAGACAATTGACACTGTCAAGGCCCAAGGTGAGCGTCGCACTGAGCGTAGGAAGCGCGCTCCGAAAGCACCTGCCACTGCAACTTCTCGTGCAGATGTGTCTGTACGCTCGGGGGCACAGCCAGCCCGCCAACCGGGGTTGCGGGAAAACCACAAAGTCAAGATCAAAAGGCCATCGCGACCTGTTCTGGTGGCGACCATCGCGCTTCCCGACGCATTGCTCCCGACGCGACCGCCCAAGCACGGCTCTCGCTAGTGAAGGCTGATCGCGGAGGGCATTTCCGTGGGCCGAAATACATGCCGCAGGAGGAGTATGGTAATGAACAAATACGTCGCAGCCGCATTGACGATCGCGATCGCAATTGGCCCTGCCTCGGCTCTTGACGTGGGGCTTGGCGGTAACGTTGGCGGTGTCGGGGTCAGTGCTGGTGCGAGCGTCGGCTCGACAGGCGCCTCTGTGGCGGGTGGCGCGAGCATCGGCGGAGTAGGGGGAGCAAGCCTTGGCGGATCGGTCAGCGCGGGCAGCGGATCACTCGGCGCCGGACTTGGCGTTAGCGGCAACCTCGGCGATTCGGCCGTAGGCTCTGGGCAAGCCGCGAGCGGCAGTGCCGGCATCACACCAGCCATTGCTAAGGCCAAGGCCGCGAGGCTATCCGCCGTCCTGCCACGCGTCCTCTGGCCTTCCGAAAATGGTCGCAAGGAGTTGGCGCCGATCACCAAAGGCTACCCGTTGGGGTTTCTGGCGCCGCTGAAAGCGAAACCCGGTACCCCACCTGCTGTGGTGCGCGCCTGCCGCACGGCGATCGCGTCGGCTGCGACGCCCCTTGGCGCCGTACGTGTTCACGCGGTAAGCGCAGGTCCGTTGCGCCAGCAACGTCGGGGCGCACTCATGGCGCGGATCGAGGTGCGCATACACTACGCAAGACAAGGCGGCATCGAGGTTCGGCAGGCACGAGTCGGCTGTCGCCTCGATGCGGCAGGTAGGGTCACCGCGGTGACATAGGGCGCGAGGATGCAAATCAATCAATGAAAAGCCGCCCGGGCGGACGGCTCAAAATGCCTCCATGAGTTTCAGTTACTTCGGCCTCAGGTAATACGCCGGATGCTCGCCGCGATCTCTTCCGGCTCGAAGACCCGCTTCCAGTCGTCGCGCATCAGCACCGGCTTGCCGAACTCGATGGCCTTGTTGCAGGCGTCGGAGAACACGCCCTTGGTTTCACCGAAGATGACGGCGCCGAGCACGTTCATGTGGCCAAGCAGGAAATCGAGAGCGGCCTGCTGATCAACCCCGCGCGCGACGACTTCGTCGACCGCTTCCTTCATGACGACGAGCAGCGAAGCGCAGACAGTCTCCGAAAGGCCCGGCTCGAGCAGCGCCATCTGCTCGACCGTGACGCGATGC
Organism: Mesorhizobium sp.; assembly: GCF_004962245.1. Taxonomy (GTDB): domain Bacteria; phylum Pseudomonadota; class Alphaproteobacteria; order Rhizobiales; family Rhizobiaceae; genus Mesorhizobium. The sequence continues at coordinate 87,349 of NZ_SUHQ01000009.1, forward strand.
GACCGCATGACCGGGGCCCAGATGATCTTGGCGATCGCTTCGCCCTTGGCGAAGTCTTCCTCCGGCCCTTGCATCAGCGCGCTGACCATGTGCTGCTTGGCCTTGACGCCGCCGAAATAATCCTTCTTGGCCGCCATGTCGGTCTCGTCGTTGAAGATCGGCGGATGGCAGGGATGCGTGACGAAATAGGTCAGGTCCGGCCGCTTCGGCAAATGACCGGCAAAAGGCGCTGCGGCGTCGAGCACGATCACCATGGTGCCGGAAGCAAGCTTGCCCTCTATGCTGGCCGCCACCTTGCCGATATGCGTGTCGGGAACCGCCAGGATCACCACTTCGGCGCCATTCAGGGCTTCATCGGCGCTGACCGCGTCGATGCCCAGCCCCGTCTTCAGCCGCTCGCGGCCGGCGTCGCTGACCTCGACATGGCGTATCGCGTAGGGAGAGCCGCGAAAATTGGTTGACAGCCGGTAGCCCATTTTCCCGCCGGCACCAAACAGCGCAATCGTTGTCATCTAGTCGTCACTCCTGATCTCGAACGATGGCTCTGCCGATCGTCACCTTAGTAACTGGTATAATCACACTACCATAGCTTGGCAATCCGAATTGGAATGGACCAGTTCAAGAAGGCCAATTCCATTGGCGGTCGCGCGGCTGCCCGCACCAGCTGGTAGCGGCCTTGGCGGATCATGAGGGGGGATCGACGTCAGAATGCCCGAGTCTTGTAGACGCAGCTCTTCTGCATTGCCCGCGAGAGCGGTCTTTCCGGGCACCGGCGAGACAGCAGTCTTGATGTTTAGGCGGTTGTCTGCTGCCACCGCTTCAGTCGTATCCGTAGGAGCTGGGTCAGCCGCGTCCGGGAAACATCGCTTTCAGGCCGTCGCGCGACGCCTTGGCGACGCCGCGCTCGGTGATCAATCCGGTGACCAGCCGCGCCGGCGTTACGTCGAAGGCTGGATTTGCCGCGGGCGTCGTCTCCGGCGAAATGCGGACCTGCGCAATCTCGCCATTCGCTGTCTTGCCCCAGACCAGCGAGACCTCGTCGCTGGAGCGCTGTTCGATCGGGATTTCGGCCAGACCGTCACCCACCGTCCAGTCGATGGTCGGCGAGGGCAGCGCGACATAGAACGGCACGTCGTTGTCGGCGGCGGCCAGAGCCTTCAGATAGGTGCCGATCTTGTTGCAGACGTCGCCGTCGGCGGTGGTGCGGTCGGTGCCGACGATGACCATGTCGATCTGGCCACGCTGCATCAGATGGCCGCCGGCATTGTCGACGATCAGCGTGTGCGGCACGCCGTGGCCGGCCATCTCCCATGCGGTCAACTGGGCGCCCTGGTTGCGCGGGCGCGTTTCGTCGACATAGACGTGAACGGGAATGCCGGCTTCAACAGCCAGATAGATCGGCGCGGTGGCGGTGCCGTAGTCGACGGTGGCCAGCCAGCCGGCGTTGCAGTGGGTCAGAATGTTGACCGGCTCCCCCGGCTGCTTGCACGCCGCGATCTCCTTGATGATTTTCAGCCCATTGACGCCGATGGCGCGGTTGAGGCCAACATCCTCATCGGCGATTTCGCCGGCGCGCCGGTAGGCGGCGTCAGTGCGTTGCCCAGGCGGAAGCGGCCGCAGGACGTTTCGCATTTCATCGAGCGCCCAGCGCAGATTGATCGCGGTCGGGCGCGTTTCGTGCAAGATCTCCCAGACGCCGTCGAGCGCTGCATCCGAAGGGTCGTCGGCCATTTGCATGGCGACGCCGTAAGCGGCGGTGACGCCGATCAGCGGCGCGCCGCGCACCCACATGTCGCGGATCGCCGTTGCGATGCCGGCCACGGTATCGACCTTTTCCACGCGGAAATCATGCGGCAGCCAGCGCTGGTCGATGATCTCCACCGAACGCCCGTCGTCGCTCAGCCAGATGGTGCGATAGTGGCGGTCGCCGACGTTCAAATGCTGCTCTCCCGTTCGATCAGCGCGGCCAGCGTGTTGACCTCGTCGATGCTGTGAATCTGGCGCCGGTTGACGGCGATGTGGCGGCCGAATTTCAACGCCTTTGCCTCACATGTGGCGCGCAAATCCTCGTCGGCAATGGTCTCGAAATCGGCGTTGTGGGCGAGGCCCAGAATGCGCCGGTGAACCTCGACGCCGGCAAAACCCAACATGTCGGTCCAGATCGAATGCAGCATGTGGTCGAGCGCCTGCTCGGCGCCAAGCCTGTCGCCCTGATCCTCGAACAGGCTCTTCTGGTAGAGCATGCCGGTGCGCTCGGTTCGCCACAGATGCGAGAACTCGGTGCGGAACACCGACCATGTCTCGACCGTCACATCGAGCAGATAGGCGCGCATGGCGTCGCGCATTCCGTTCTGCTCATGTCCGCGCTGCGAGAAGAACGCCATCCAGAAATTGGCGAGCAGCATGCCGACGTCGAAGGCGATCGGGCCGTAGAAGGCGAATTCGGGATCGATCATCCGCGTTTCTGAGTCGGTGACCATGATCGAGCCGGAATGCAGGTCGCCGTGCAGCAGCGTCTCCGCATTGGCCGCGAAGATGTGCTTCAGCCGCTGCGCCTCGACCTTGAGGTCACGGTCGGCGCGCAACTCCGCGACGGTGCGATCGAGCTGCGGGCTCGTATGCCGGTTCATCTTGGCATCGAAATACGGGTCGGAGAAAACCAGGTTCTCGGTGATGTCGCAAAGCTCGACATTGTCGGCGAACAGCGCCAGATCGGCCTTGCGGTCCTTGGTCGCCATATGCAGATCGGAGCCGCGGAACAGGGTGCGAGCCATGAACAGGCCTATGTCTTTGGCGATGTTGGGGAGCTGGCGGCCTTCGATCAGCGCGCGCCGCAGGATGATATGCGGCGACAGATACTCCATAATGATGAGCGCCTGGCCTTCGTCGAAGTGATAGATCGCCGGCACCGAACCGGGCGCCCGTGCCTCCTGACGTATCAGCGCGTGATACTCGAAGAAGGAGCGCTTCAGCGGCAGCGGCCAGCTGTCGCCGACCAGGCGAACATAGGGCAGGGCCTGCTTGACGATGGCGGTACCCGTGGCGCCCTCGACGATGAAGACCAGGTTCAGATTGCCGTCGCCGACCTCGCGGACCTTCCAGCGGCTTGTGTCCTTGCCGATACGCGAACACAGCGCCTCGTTGGCGCCGAGGCGTGCCGCCAACGTCTCGACCGACAGTGCTTCGAACGGCAATTTCCCAGTCATCCTCACCCTCCCGTCTTATACGCTGCCGATCATAATGGAGCCGTGGCGGTTGGGCCAAGCTAGGAAGCCCTCTGGCAATTGTCAATCGTATTGACAATTGCTGACGTAGCTCATAGCGTCACGGCCAGGGAGGAACGAATGGGCAATGATGCCGTGTTCCGCGTGGACGGCCTGAGGAAATCCTTTGGCCATATCGAGGTGCTGGGCGGCGTCTCGCTCGATTTGCATGCCGGCGAAGTAACCGTGCTGATGGGCGCCAACGGCGCCGGCAAATCCACCCTCGTCAAGATCATCAGCGGCGTCTACGAGCGCGGCGGCGGTACGATGCAGCTTGTCGGCCAAGACTTCGCGCCCCAGGAGTTTGCGCCAAACACGCCGGCGGAGGCGATCCGCGCCGGCGTCGTCACCGTCCATCAGAACATCAATGACGGTGTCGTGGCCGACCTCGACGTCGCCACCAATTTGACGCTCGACAGGTTGAGCGGCAGGGGCGCGCCGACGCTGTTCAATCCAGGCCGGGTCCGCAGCGAGGCAAAGGCGGTTGCCGATCGCATGGGGCTGGCCATCGACCTGAAAGCCCGGATCAGCGATCTCTCGCTGGCCGACCGCCAGATGGTGGCGATAGCCCGCGCCATGGCGCACCAGCCGAAAGTGCTAATCCTCGACGAGCCGACCTCCTCTTTGTCCAGCGCCGAGGCTGACCGGCTTTTCGCGCTGCTCGACAGGCTTCGCGAGCAGGGCGTCGCGATCCTCTACATCTCGCACCGCATGTCCGACATTAGGAGGCTTGCCGACCGGATCGTCTCGATGCGCGACGGCGTCATCTCAGGCGTCTTCGACCGCAAGCCGCTCGACTATGAAGGCGCGGTCAACGCCATGCTCGGCCGCAAGATCCACCTCGACCGGATCGTCGCCAGGAATTCCGCCAAACCTGTCCTGACGATCGACGGGTTGCGCATTGCAGAAGGCGCCCGGCCGATCTCGCTGATGCTCGGCGACGGCGAGGTCGTTGCCGTCACCGGCCTCGTCGGCGTCGGCAAGACGGCGCTCGCCGAGACGCTGTTTGGTGTGCGCAAGCCGCTGTCCGGGACCATGGTGCTGAACGGAAAACCCTACGCGCCGGGGTCGACGGGCGAGGCGATCGCCGCCGGCGTGTTTCTCGTCGCCAAGGACCGGGCTGATAGCGGGATCGTCGGCGACTTCAATATTCAGGAAAACATCAGCCTGCCGTTCCACAAGCGGATGTCGCGTCTCGGCGTTCTCAAGCGTCGCCTCGAGCGCGCCACCGCCCGCCGGCAGATCCAGGAGCTGGGCATCGTCTGCCGCTCGGAGAAGGACGAAATGTCGGCCCTCTCCGGCGGCAATCAGCAGAAGGTGATGGTCGCCCGCTGGATGTCGCAGGCCGCAAAACTGTTCATTCTGGACGAGCCGTTCCAGGGCGTCGACATTTCGGCCAGGCGCGATATCGCGGCCAAGCTGCGGGCGAGCGCGAACGGCCGTGCGACGCTGCTGTTCGTCACCGAACTGGACGAGGCGCTGGAGACGGCCGACCGCATCCTGGTGATGTCGGAGCAGACAATCGTCGGCGAACATCGCAACGCCGACATCGATCTCGAGCGCCTGCTGGCCGAGGTGGCGGGCGGGCCGTTGCACAGCGCGGCGTGAAGGCGGGGCAGACAATGGGACGTGGAATGGAGCAGGCATGAGTTCGGGTTGGGTAAGGATGGCAGCGCCGCGTGACCATGCCATCCGCTATGGCTTCATCGTCCTGCTGTTCGGGTTGATCGGCTATTTCGCCATCGCCGCCGACGGCTTCGTCTCGCCGCAGAGTGCGGTTTTCATCTTCCAGTCGGTTGCCATCACCGGCGTGCTGGCGCTCGGCGTCACCGCCACCCTGGTCGTCGGCGGCTTTGACCTGTCGATCGGCTCCGTCGCCACCAGCGCCATGATGGCGGCTGCCTATGTCATGGTGGTGCTGGAGCAGAACGCCGTCGTCGCGGTCGTCGCCTGTCTCCTGATCGGTGCCGTCGTCGGCCTCATCAATGGCTGGCTGATCGTCTATATGCGCGTGCCGGACCTTCTGGCGACGCTCGGCATGATGTTCCTGCTCGTCGGCTTGCAGCGCATTCCGACCGAAGGCCGCTCGATCGCCACCGGCATGACGATGCCCGACGGCTCGGTCGCCAACGGCACGTTCGGCGCCGCCTTCCTGGCGCTCGGCCGTCACCGCTTCGATTTCTTCGTCCCCAATCTCATTCCTGTGTCGGTCGTCGTCCTGCTCGTGCTGGCGGTGCTGATCTGGTTCTTTCTCGAATACACCCGTTTCGGACGCATGATGTATGCGGTCGGCAGCAACGAACGGGCTGCCGAGCTCGCCGGCGCGCCTGTCAAGGCATACAAAATCTGGGCCTACGTTATTTCAGGAGTTTTTGCCTCGATCGGCGGCATTTTGCTCGCGGCCCGGCTTGGACGCGGCGACATCGCCTCGGGTAATAATCTCCTGCTCGACGCAGTGGCTGCGGCGCTCATCGGCTACGCGGTCCTCGGCGCCGCCAAGCCGAACGCCTTCGGCACGGCCGTCGGCGCGGTGTTTGTCGGCGTGCTGCTGCAGGGCCTGACGATGATGAACGCGCCCTACTACACGCAGGATTTCATCAAGGGCGTGGTTCTCGTGGTTGCCCTTGTCTTCACCTTCGCCCTTTCCGGCAGGGGCCAGAGATAGGATTTCGACAGATAGGATTTCGACCGGCTGAAATTTGAGTTCAACAAGTGGAGGAAACAATATGAAGATCACAAGAAGACTTTTGGGGAAGGCAGCACTCGGGCTTGCCGGCGCCGCGCTGCTGATGCAGGTCCCGGCGATGGCGCAGGACAAGCCGGCGCCGTTCGACAAGCCCGGCGCCGTCAAGATCGCGCTCGTGCGCTATCTCTCGACCGGTGACTTCTTCCAGGCCTATCTGTCCGGCGTCGAAGCGCAGGCCAAGGCGCTCGGTGTCGATCTGCGTGTTCTCGACAGCCGTCAGGACGCCGCCCTCCAGGCAGACATGGTCGACCAGGCCATCGCGCTTGGTGTCCAGGGCATCATCATCCAGCACGGATTGACGGAATCAATGAAGGAAGCCGCCCAGCGCGCGGTCGACGCCGGCATCAAGGTCGTCGCCTTCGACGTCAACGTCGAAAACCCCAAAATACCGCAGATCGAACAGTCCGACCGCGACCTTGCACGCCTCGCGCTCGAACAGGCGGTCAAGGACAATGGCGAGAGCTGGAAGGCCGGCTACGTCTATGTCGCCGGCATCGCGCCGCTCGACCGCCGCAACGAGACCTGGGTCGACTTCAAGAAGAAATATGCCGGCATCAACGAAGCGGCGATGTTCGGCACGCTCGACAATCCAATCGCCAATTCCGTCGCCAACCAGGCTCGCTCGGTGCTGTCGGCAAACCCCGACATCAAGGTGATGTTCGCGCCTTATGACGAATTCGCCAAAGGGGTGAAGATCGCCGTCGACGAGGCGGGATTCAACAAGGACATCAAGATCTATTCGGCTGACATCTCGACCTCCGACATCGCCGCGATGCGCGAGCCCGACAGCGCCTGGGCGGCAACGGCCGCCACCAACCCGGCTGTCGTCGGCCAGGTCTCGGTGCGCGCGCTGGCGCAGCTCTTGGCCGGCGAAGACCCCGGCCACAACGTCATCGTGCCGCCGACGCTGATCACCCAGAAGGACCTCATCGACAAGGACATCAAGAATATGGAAGATCTGTCGGCCAAGCTGCCACAGTTCGCCCATGCCGATGTCGCGATGCGGGCCTGGATGCCGAACCCGAACGCGAAGTAAGGTTCCTTCGCAGGCGCAAGGAAGAGCGGCTTTCGGGCCGCTCTTTTCGCGTCTGGACCGTACTTACCTCAACGCCGCCGCGATGTTGCCGCCGTCCACCGTCGTCACATCGGCGGTGGTCCGCTCGGCCAGCGCCTGATGCAGGAAGGCCTGGGCGACGTCTTCGGCCGTCACTTCCTGCCCGAGCAGGTTGCCGGACATGTATTCCTTCTCCGATACGCCGCGCGCCCCCGAACGGCTGGCGATCATGGCGTCGGTCAACAGCCCGGAACGGATGCGGTCGGCGTTGACGGCGTTCGAACGGATGCCATGGGCGCCGTAGTCGAGGGCATATTGCCTGGACAGGAACAGCGTCGCCGCTTTCGGGATGCCATAGGCGCCGAACTTCGGCCCCGGATTGATCGCCTGCTTGGAGGTGTTGAACAGGAGCACGCCGCCTGTGCCCTGTTCGAGCATGATGCGCACCGCGTTCTGCGCCGCCGACTGGTGGGCGAAGAAATTGAGCTCGAAGCTCTTGCGCAAGGTGGCGTCGTCGAGCTCGCCGATCCTGCCTTCCCAGGCCGCACCGGCATTCGAGACGAGGATGTCGAGGCCGCCGTAGACGGCGACCGCCTTGTCGAACGCAGCGCGCATCTGCGCTGGATCGGTGATGTCGGCACCGATGCCGATCGAACTGTTGCCGGCCTTTTTTGCCGCCTCGGCAGCCCTTGACGCATCAAGATCGACGACGACGGCATGAGCGCCATTGTCGACGAACAGCTTTGCCGTGGCGGTACCGATCGCACCGGCGCCGCCGGTGACCAGCACCACCTGGCCGGTCAGCGGCTTCGGCTTGTTGGAGGCGAGCTTGGCCTGTTCCAGCGACCAGTATTCGAGTGGGAACAGGTCGGCTTTGGACAGCGGGCGGAAATCGCCGACTGCCTCGGCGCCGCGCACCGCCTCGATCCACATTTCACCGACATCGGAGGCGATCTTCGCATCCTTCAGCGTTCGGCCATGGCCGAACATGCCGAGGCCCGGCACCAGCGTCAGCCGCGGCATCTGGTCGAGCATCGTGCGCTTCACGTCGTCAAGTGCGTCATTGCTTTCGAAATAGGCGCGATAGTCCTTGGCGAATTGTTCGACGTGGCTGCGGATGACGGATTTGTAGCCGCCGATTTCATCCGCGTCGGGCGCCGGCAGCGCCATCGGTCCGGTCTTGATGCGGATCGACAGGTCGGGCGTCGACACGCCGCGCCCGGCATAGTCGGCAATCTTTGCCGAATTGATGAAATCGACGATCGTGTCCGACGTTCGGAAATCGCTGATCATGCGGTCGAAGCGGCCTTCGCCGCGCGCCACTGCCACCGCGCCGCGCAACATCGGCGCGATCTCCGCAGGCTTGGCCAGTCTGGCCGGCAAGGCTGCTTTCTCGGTGCGCGGCTTGCCGTGGCTGGCGATGAAATCCTCGGCGACGTTCACATAATGGATCATCCGATCGTAGGCCTGTTTGGCATCGTCGCCAAAGGTGAAGATGCCATGCTTGTCGAGGATCAGGCCTTCGACCGTGGGGTCGGCCTCGAAGACATCGGCCGCCGCCTTCGCCAGGTCGAAGCCCGGCATGATGTAGGGCACGAACCCCATCTTGCTGCCGAAGACCTTCTCGCTCAGCGCCTCGCTGTCGTCCTGGTCGACAATGGCCAGAATGGCGGTCGAGTGCGTATGGTCGACGAATTTATGCGGCAGGAAGGCGTGCAGCAGCGTCTCGACCGAAGGATTGGGTGAAGACGGGTCGATGAGGTTCACCCGCTGCAGGGCGACCATGTCCTCATCGGAGAGTCTCGTCAGCGACCGCGCCTTCAACAGGGCGCCGAGCTTGACCGCCGGCAGGCCTTGCGGCTCGATGACGCCCATGTCCCAGCCACTGCCCTTGACGCAGAGCACGTCCCATTCGTCGCCGACGAGGTCGACAGCTTTCGTCTTGCAGGATGTGTTGCCGCCGCCATGCAGGACAAGCCGCGGTTCGCCACCCAGAAGCCTGGTCGTATAGACGCGCAGCGCCAGGTCGCGGGCCACACCCTTCTTTGCATAGTCGGCAACCAGCTTCTCCGCGTCGCCGTCATTCCACAGGTTCTTCATGTTCGTTTCGTCCGATTTGCTTTTGTTGTGAAACAGGAATGCCGCGACGCCTTGATGACAGGGCGCAGCGGTAATTGTGTTCTCTAGGCGAGCTTTTCCGCTGCCGGCCCGGCATGGTCGAGCAGCCGCCGCGCCATCCGCGCGCCGACCACGAGATGCGTGCACAGCCCACCTGCGATCGCCGCCACCAGCGGTTCGAACTTGCTGTCCTCCTGCACCACCACGAGACGCTTTTCGATCTTGCGCAGCGATGACAGCTCCGCCGAAATGATCCGCCGGTTGTAGCTGCAGTCGAGCGCCTTGCCTTGCGCGTCGATGATCTGCCCGGCGATGACGCCGGCAGCGCCGGCACGGCGCAGAACATCCATCTCGCTCGTCGTCAGCGCGCCGCATTTGACGACATGGCTGTCGGCGTCGACGGTGCCGACCGAATACAGCGCCAGGTCGCATTCACTGATGCCCGACAACTGCTCGCGGATCACCGGCTCGGCACGCAGGCTGCGCGCCAGTTCTTCCGTCGTCAGCACCAGCGGCGCATAGAAGTTGAGCCCCTTGGCGTTGAGCCGGCGCGCGATTTCCATGGTGCATTGGTCGGGCCGGTAGGAATAGGGGGCTCCGAGATTGCCGCAGAGCTGCACCACGGTAACATCCTGCAGGTCGGCATAGGACATGATGTCGGCGATCGTGTAGACGGTCCGCCCCCAGGCGACGCCGATGCGGTCGCCCTTCTTGACCAGCTCGAGAAAAACGCTCGCCGCCAGCACCGCAATGTCTGTCGAGGGATCGGCGACAAGGCCGTTTTCCGGCGCGATCCAGACGGTTTCGAGCTTCAACGCGTCTTCGAGCTTGCGCGCCATGACGTCGTCGGTGAAAAGCTGCGTCGAGGTCGAGATGTTGACGATACCGGTCTCGCGCGCCTTGCGCAGATACATGGCGACCGAGGCTCGGGAAATCTTAAGCTGGCTGGCAACCTGGTCCTGGCGCAGGCCGTGGGCATAGTAGAGCCAGGCGGCCTTGTGAATAAGCTGTTCTGCCGGTCGGATCGCCATGCCATCTCCTCGCTGACATTATTCACGGCTCTCGACAAAAGTCAAATTGGGCGGAGGAGTCCGATCGCCTTTCGAGGAGCGCCTGTTGATAGGACGCAGGAATTTGAGCGATGAGCACTGATAATGTCAGTAATTGCGCATTTCTTGTTATTGCCATATTATATGTGACAAAACAGGAGGTTCGAGAATGAACGTATCATTGGGAGACCGCTGGGAGATATTTGTGTCCAACATTGTGAAGCGCGGCCGCTACGGCTCTGCCAGCGAAGTCGTGCGCGAGGGCCTGCGGCTGGTCGAAGAACGCGAGGAAAAGCTAAGGGCGCTGCGCGCCATGCTGGACAAGTCGTTTGCTGACGACGGCGAAGCGACCGAGCAGGATATCGAGGCGGCCATGGAAGCCAAGGCTGAGCAGCTCGCAAAGGAAGGCTTCTAGGCGTGCCACGGCTGCGCATGTTGCCGTCGGTGCAGACAGATTTGATCAATATCTTTGAATACATCACTCGCGAAAGCGGCAGCCTGGTGCTTGGCCGGCGTTTTGTGGATGCTCTGCGCCAGAAATGCCGTGATCTGGCGAGCCTGCTGGCGACGATCGGTCGTGCTCGTCCCGATCTCCGGCCGGACGTCCGAAGTTTCGCTTTCAGGGGATACGTCATCTTCTTTCGCTGTAATGGAGATTGCTTCGAGGTGGCGAACATCATCGAAGGGCATCGGGACATCGATGCTTTATGGCCAGAAGGTGAGGGTGGGGAGGGGCGTCTCGCGTAACGGGCGGCAGTGGAAGCTGAGGCGGCCTCGATGAGATCCTTCAGCAACATTGCCGTCGAGGGCATGCTCGGGGATTTGCTGCACAATGCGCGCGACTGACCGCGAAAGACAGTGGCAACGAACCAGCACCTTGGTGCATGAATCCCACGGCGCGCTCAAGACCCTGTGATTAGAAGTTCTCGATTACGACATTAGGGAGGACGGGATGGGCAATCCCTACGAACAGGACCTCGACAGGAATCCGGCTAATCACCAGCCGCTGACGCCGCTCACCTATCTGGAGCGGGCGGCAAAGACCTTTCCCGATCATGTCGCCATCATCCATGGCCGCCAGCGCACGACCTATCGCGATTTCTGGCGGCGGTCGCTGAAGCTTGCCTCGGCGCTCTCCAGGCGCGGCATCGGCAAGGGCGACACGGTCACCGTCATGCTGTCCAACACGCCGCCAATGCTCGAAGCGCATTTCGGCGTGCCGATGACCAAGGCGGTGCTGCATTCGCTCAACACCCGCCTTGATGCCGCAGTCATCGCCTTCCAGCTCGACCATGCCGAAACCAAGGTGCTTGTCGTCGATCGCGAATTCGCAAATGTCGCCAGCGAGGCGCTGGCGCTGGCCAAGGTGAAGCCGCTGGTCGTCGACTATGACGATCCCGAATACGCCACCGATGCTCCCTATCCGAAAGGCGAGCGGATCGGCACCCTCGACTACGAGGACTTTGTCGCGGGCGGCGATGAGGATTTCGCCTGGTCGATGCCCGACGACGAATGGGACGCCATCTCGCTCAACTATACGTCCGGCACCACCGGCAACCCCAAGGGCGTCGTCTATCACCATCGCGGTGCGGCGCTGATGGCCTACGCCAACACCATCCATGCCGGCATGGGCAAGCACGCGGTCTATCTTTGGACGCTGCCGATGTTCCACTGCAATGGCTGGTGCTTTCCCTGGACGCTGGCCGTGCAAGCCGGCACCCATGTCTGCCTGCGCTGGGTGCGGCCAAAGCCGATCTACGACGCCATCGCCGACCACGGCGTCACCCATCTGTGCGGCGCACCTGTGGTGATGTCGGTGCTGATCAACGCCAGGGATGAGGACAAGAGGCAATTTCCACAGACGGTCACCTTCAACACGGCCGCGGCGCCGCCGCCAGAAGCCGTGCTGTCGGGCATGGCCGATGCGGGCTTTGCCGTCACCCACCTCTATGGCCTGACTGAGACCTATGGCCCGGCGGTGGTCAACGAATGGCGTGGCGAGTGGGATGGGCTCGAAAAGGGTCTCAGGGCAGCGAGGAAGGCCAGGCAAGGCGTGCGCTATGCCGCGCTCGAAGATCTGACGGTGATGGACCCCGAGAGGATGGAGGAGACACCGGCCGACGGCGAGACGCTCGGCGAGGTCATGTTCCGCGGCAACATCGTCATGAAAGGCTATCTGAAGAACCGCAAGGCGAGCGACGAGGCCTTCGCCGGCGGCTGGTTCCATTCGGGCGACCTCGGCGTCATGCATGCCGACGGCTACATCCAGCTCAAGGACCGCTCCAAGGACATCATCATTTCCGGCGGCGAGAATATCTCCTCGATCGAGGTCGAGGAAGCGCTCTACAAGCATCCGGCCGTCGCCTCCTGCGGCGTCGTCGCCAGGCCCGACAACAAATGGGGCGAAGTGCCGGTCGCCTATGTCGAACTGAAGCCGGGCAAGACGGCGACCGAGGCCGAGATCGTCGACCACTGCCGCGCGCTGCTCGCCCGATTCAAGGTACCGAAAGCGGTGATCTTCGCCGAAATACCGAAGACCTCGACCGGCAAGATCCAGAAATTCAGGCTGAGAGAGACGGCGAAGGAAGCCTAGCCCAGGCGGAATCCTCGCGCGAGAAGGTGCCGTCCCTTGCGTTTGGACTTGTCGAACACCGGAATATGCGGCTCGACTCCGTGCTCATGCACCAGCCAGTTCAGCATCTCTGCGGAGCCGTAGCCGGTGTCTGCAATCAGCCGCTCGGGTCAGGGCCGAATTCGTCGTGCGCCCGTTTGATCTCGCGACCTACGTGAAGTTGAACGCTTCACCCAGCCGACACTCCAAGCACATGCCCTCGCAGCAGCCGGATCGGCTGAACGGAGCAAAAAAGACCACTCAGTGTCGGATCGAGCGCCTCCCGATCGTCCTCGATACAGAACCAAACTCGACGGAAGAATATCTAGCGGGAGGAGAACTCTAGTGGAGAACACGGAGCGCGACCCCGAGGCACACATCCAGGCGCTAATCGAGCGTTGGGCGAACGCCGTGCAGCAGCAAGACCTGGAGAAAATCCTTGCGGATCATGCGACGGACTTTCTGATGTTCGATGCTCCACCTCCGAACGAACTCACTGGAATTGAGGCCTACCGGGATAGCTGGGGTCCGTTCTTCGAGCACTTCAAGCAGGGCGGCGTTTTCGCGATCGAGCGGCTGGATGTCACTGCGGGCGACCGGGTTGCTTTTGCAACTGCATTGCTGCGGTGCGGCACCAGGGAAGAGCTTGAAAAGGACCCGGCAACCCGCCTCCGGCTTACCGTCGGGCTACGCAAGGAAGGTGACCTTTGGACTATCGCTCACGAGCATCATTCGTACCCTTACAAAGCCGGACTGAGCAGCGCATCGGGGTGATCGAACGGCCGTGACAGCGGCGGCGATTGGCCAGCCGCTAGGGTTCAAGGGATAAGATCATGCCGCTAAGGACAAGATCGGCGCAATTTACGACGCGGGTAGTGCAATTGGCGGATGGAGGAGAAAACTCATGCCGGTTCTCAGAACATCAGAGCCTGAAGGTCAAGACGAGACCCTTCCTCGGCCATGGGCGCGAAACGCCGCCGCGGTCAGGAAAGCCGGACGGATCGTCGCCCTGACCGGGGTCATACTGCCGCTTCTCATGATCGGCGGAATGAAGTTCACGGCTGTTGAGATCGAGGCGTTGAGGCCGCTGATCGGCGGCACGCCTTGGCTCGCCTGGATGTATCCGGTATTTGGTGAAGCCGGTGCTTCTTATGTGCTTGGCGTCGTCGAGATCGCGACCGCGCTTCTCCTGATTGCCTCTCCCTGGTCGGCGCGCGCCGGTGTGGCCGGCGGGGCGTTGGCCGCCCTGATTTTCCTGGTCACCTGTTCGATCATGTTTGCCCTGCCGATCTGGGAGCCTACGCTGGGCTTTCCTGCGCTCGGTCCGGCCGGTCAGTTCCTGATCAAGGACATTGCGCTGCTCGGCATCGCGCTTGTCATACTGGGCGAAAGCCTGAACAGGTTAAACAAATCGGCTACCTGAGCGAATCCAGTCGAACGCGAGCGGCAGACCACATTATTGGCATAGCCGCGCCAAATAACGAGGCTCCACCTACTGCGACCTTGTGGGACGAGCACAGGTTCGCTGCCTGCGCGGCCGCCGGATCTGCAACCTTCGACTAGATCGAAAATGCCCCGCTCGCCACCACAATGCCGCGCCCAGAAACGCTCACTGAGCCGCCATCGACATCTACCTCAATGATGCTGGTACGTCCGAGAGCCGTGCCTTGCTCCACCTTGATTGCGCCGGGCTGTGCAAGACCGTGTGCAACGAGATGTGCGGCGAGCGGACCAGCCGCCGTACCGGTTGCCGGATCTTCAGAAATGCCAACGGTCGGGTTGAAAAAGCGCGCATACGCTGTGGTTCCGGGCTGTAGTGGATCGAGCGAGAAGACGTAGCAGCCTTCCCCGCCGACCTCGTTGAGCAGGTCGAAAAGCTGTTTGGCATCAGGCGAAATCCGGTCGACTGCTTCGCGATCGCGGATTGGCACCAAGAGATGGGCAGCACCAGTCGAGACCACCTGGCAAGGTACGACGTCCGCCGCTATTTCTTCGGTATCAAGGCCGAGTGCCTTGGCAAGAGCGCCCAGGTTTGAGAGCTGCCGGCCGGCCACTGGGGCCTCTTGCTGCATAATGATCTTTTCGAGTTGCCCTTGGCTTTGCCAGATGGCCAATGGATATACCAGATCGCCGATCTGTTGGTGAAACCATGTTGGGCCATCGCCCAGATCGAGCCGTCCCGCAGCAGCGAGCCACCACCAAGCCCCTAACGTGTTGTGGCCGCCTGCACCGAAAACCTCTGCGCCTTTCGGCGTGAAAGAACGCAACTTCCAGTCGGCGTCCGCCCGGGTCGCAGGTAGCACAAAGGTGGTCTCGGACTGGTTGAACTCACGTGCAATGTTTTGCATGAGCTCGAGCGCCAGCTCGGCACCGCCGTCGACCACCGCAAGTGAATTGCCCGTCAGCGGCTCTACCGCGAAGACATCGACGAAATGAAATGGGATTGTTCTGCTCATGGTTTCCTCCGATGACCACAATTTGGGCCCGTTTCAGTCGTTCGCCTGAAAGTTTGGAAGGTCGCAAATGTCTGGCATCGCAGGCAATTTCTAGCGAAGGTGCGAGAGCACGTTGAGCAGCTTGCCGGTCGGGTCGGCGATGAAGAAACGTCTTACGCCCCACGGTTCGTCGGTCAAATCGTAGACCACTCTGCAACCGATCTCGTTTGCGCGAAGATAAACCTCGTCCACGTCGTCGACTTCGATCGACAGATCGGGCACGGGCGTGCCTGAGCCGCCCTCGCTTGCGATGCCGATCTGGGGGATTGTTGTTTCGCCGGACGCCAGCGTGACGAGCCACCCGTGGTCCATGACGGCATCGAGCCCAAACAGGTCGGAATAGAACTTCCGAACATCCGGAATGCTGTCTGTTGCGATATTCGTGACGATGCGCAGTACGGTCATCCCATGATCTCCTTCCCTATGCACTGCCCGCCGCAAGGCGGCTTCGTACGCCGATCACGCCAAATGGTGTCAACAGATGTCACCAGTCGCCCGAGAAGACATATCACATGTTGACAGGATGCTGATTTCGACTTACGACTGACGAAATTCAAAATTCGTCAATCGTAATGAGCTAATGAAACGCCATGCATGATGTCCTCGATACGGTAGCCGACTCGGCCCGGCAGGAGAATGTAGCGCGCATCCTCGATTGCGCGGAGCGTCTGTTCCGCCATTACGGCTACGGCAAGACCAATGTCGCCGACATAGCGCGCGACCTCGGCATGTCGACGGCCAACATCTACCGTTTCTTCGCGTCCAAGGTCGAGATCCACCAGGCCGTTTGCGGCCGCATGCTCGCCACCTGCTACCAACTGACCTACGACGCCTGCCATGGTCCCGGAACCGCCACCGAAAAGCTTCGCCGCTACGTGCAGACGCATCATCAGTGGACCCGCGACACCATGCTCGACCAGGAGAAGGTGCACGAAATGGTCGTCGTCGCCATCGAACGCGATTGGCACGTCATCGAGAAGCATATCGACAGGATCCGCAGCCTGGTGGCGGAGGTGATCAGCGAGGGGATCGCAACCGGCGAGTTTGCCGACCAGGATCCGGAAGTCGCTTCGCGGTGTTTCGGCGCCGCCATCATCACCCTCTGTCACCCGCAGATGGTCGCCCAGTGTCTCGCCAAACAGAACCGGGCGATGCCGGACGAGCTTATCGAATTTGCGATCAGGGCCTTGAAGTAATAACCGGCGGCGTCCGCCGGGCGTCGAGGTCGACAGTTCATCTCCAGTTCGGGAGTACGCAAGTGTCTTTGTCCAAATCCATCATGAACAGGCTGCCGGCCGTTGGTCCGGCTCTGGTCGTTGTCGCGGCGCTCGGGCTCGCCGGCTGCTCGCAGGAAAAAGTGGAAGTCAAAGACATCGTCCGGCCAGTCAAGGTCGTCGAGATCGCCAAGGCAAACGATACCCGTCAGCTTTCCTATTCCGGATCGGTGCGCGCCCGCACTGAGATGAATCTCGGGTTCCGCATCAACGGCAAGATCACCGAGCGCCTGGTCGACATCGGCGAGCGCGTGAAGCCCGGCGATGTCCTGGCCCGCATCGATCCGGCCGACTACGACCTTTCGGTCAAGAGCGCCGAGGCGGCACTCGAGGCTGCCGAGCGGCAGGTCGAGACCACTGACCTTGCCCGCCGTCGCGCCGAACAGTTGTTTGCCAAGCACTTCGCGTCGAAATCGCAGCTCGAACAGGCGACGCTCAGTTACGATCAGGCCGTCGCCACCCGGAATTCCGCCCGCTCATCGCTGGACCAGGCGAAGAACCAGGTCCTCTACACCGACCTCAAGGCGGACAGGAACGGCATCGTCACATCAGTCACCGCCGACGTCGGTCAGGTGGTCGGCTCCGGCACGCCGGTCGTGACCGTTGCCGTCGATGGCGAAAAGGAAGTGCTGATCGCCGTTCCGGAAACGGATATCGCCCAGTTCAAGCCGGGCAAGGACGTCAAGGCAGGCTTCTGGTCCGATGATGCGCTGACGCTCGACGGCAAAGTCCGTGAAGTCGCCGGCAGCGCCGATCAGCAGTCGCGTACCTTTGCCGTTCGCGTCAGCCTGCCCAACGATCCGCGCGTGCTTCTCGGCATGACCGCGACCATTGAAGCTTCGGCGGCCAACAACAGTCCGCAAAGCGTATCGATCCCGTTGAGTGCGCTGGCGCAAAAGGATGGCCAGCAGATCGTCTGGACCGTGGACCGCAACGGCGAGACCGTCCATGCGCGTCCGATCAAGGTTGCTGAGTTCACCGCCGACGGCGTGCATGTTGCCGAAGGATTGAAATCCGGCGACGTCGTCGTTGCCGCCGGCACGCAATTCATGACCGAGAACCTGAAGGTCAAGCTGACCGGCGATGCTGTGCAGTCCGCATCGGCGGACGATGATGGCGACGCCGCCAAGCGCGTGCGTTGACGGTCAAGCGAATAAAACCGGCTTTTCATCGCATCGGCGCAAGCCGCGAGGTCAAGCAGGTCATGGTTTCCGGGCGGCAGGTGCCCGATTGTCGAGACGTCAGGTCGATGTAACCCCCCACATCGATCCTCGCGTCCCACCGCGATGAGTGTTTCTCCGCTCGGAAAGCCTCGCCGCCCGGAAGCCAGCATTAGAAGTTCCGTGGGCATGCCACGTGCGTGCGCTGACGATCAGACAAATGGACTGGCGCTATGACCACCGAAACCAATGAAAAGCGGCCCTTCAATCTTTCGCGCTGGGCGATCGGGCACCCGAGCATCGCGCGGTTCCTGTTCGGCCTGATCCTCATAGCCGGTGCGCTCGGCCTGATGCGCATGGGCCAGAAGGAAGACCCGGATTTCACCTTCCGTGTCATGGTCGTCCAGGCGGTCTGGCCGGGGGCCTCGATCCAGGAGATGGAGGACCAGGTCGTCAACAAGATCGAGCGCAAGCTGCAGGAAACGCCCCATCTCGATTTCGTCCGTTCCTACACGCGCGCCGGCAGCGCTATCATCACCTTGCAGGTGAAAGGCGACACCAATCCCGCTGAGGTCGCGGATGCCTTCTACCAGGTGCGCAAGAAGGTCGGTGATATCTCGAACGAGCTGCCTCAGGGGCTGCTCGGGCCCTATTTCAACGATGAGTTCGGCGACACCTTCATCACCTTGCATTCGATCAGCGGCGACGGCTACAGCTATCCCGAGCTGAAGAAATTCGCCATCCAGGCGCGCGACATGCTGCTGACGACGCCCGGCGTCGAGAAGGCCGTGATCATCGGCGACCAGCCGGAGAAGATCTATATCGACGTTTCGTCCAAGGCGCTTGCCCAGCGCGGACTGACGCTCACCGATCTGCAGAACGCGATCAGGGGTCAGAACAATGTCGATCCGGCGGGCTCGGTCGATACTGGCCAGCGTTCGGTGCGCATCTCGGTCGAAGGCGACGTGACGAAGGTGGCCGACATTCGCGAGCTTCGTCTGCGCGCCGGCAGCCAGGTGACGCGCCTCGGCGATATCGCCACCGTGACCTCCGGCCTCGAAGACCCCTATCAGCGCAAATATCGCTTCAACGGCCACGACAGCGTCCAGGTCGGTGTCGTCATGGCCAAGGGCTTCAACGTCGCCGATGTCGGCAAGGACGTCGAGGCGACCTATCACCGTTTCGAAGAGGCGCTGCCCTACGGCGTTTCGGTCGATCAGATTTCCGACCAGCCGGAAGTGGTCAGGGATGCGGTGACTGAGTTCATGGAAGCGCTTGGCGAGGCGCTGCTGATCGTGCTTGTCGTCTCGTTCCTGACGATCGGCTGGCGTTCGGGCCTGGTGATCGCGATCACCATCCCGCTCGTTCTGGCCGCCACCTTCGCCATCATGTACGAGATCGGCATCGATCTGCAGCGCATCTCACTCGGCGCGCTGATCATTGCGCTCGGCCTGCTCGTCGACGACGCGATGATCGTCGTCGAAATGATGGAGCGCAAGCTCGAGGAAGGACTGGTCAAGATCGAGGCGGCGAGCTTCGCTTATACCTCGACGGCCTTCCCGATGCTGACCGGCACGCTGATCACCACCGCCGGCTTCATCCCGGTCGGCTTCGCGGCCTCGACGGCCGGTGAATATGTGCGCACGCTGTTCTACGTCGTCGGCATCGCGCTGGTCGTGTCCTGGTTCGTGGCGGTCTATTTCACCCCATGGCTCGGTCACATGATCCTCAAGCAGCGAAAACATGCCGGCAGCCATCACGATGTCTTCGACACGCGCTTCTACCACCGGCTTCGCGCCACCGTCGGCTGGTCCGTACGCCACCGCATCATCGTGCTGGTGATGACGCTGGTGACCTTCGCAACCAGCCTGTGGGCGTTCCAGTTCATCCCGCAGAACTTCTTCCCGCAGTCGTCGCGTCCCGAAATCCTCGTCGACCTCTGGCTGCCGGAAGGCACCAGCATCAAGGAAGTCGAGACGCAGGCCAAGGCGCTCGAAACCAGGATGATGGACGACAAGGACAAGCGCTTCATCGCCACCTATATCGGCGAGGGCGCGCCGCGCTTCTTCCTGCCGCTCGACCAGCAGCTTAGCAATCCGAACTTCGCCCAGCTTCTGGTGATGGCCAATGACGAACCAGCCCGCGAGCGGCTGATCGTCAAGCTGCGCACCATTCTGGCCGAGGATTTCCCGTCGATCCGCGCCAAGGTCGACCGCCTGTTCCTTGGGCCGCCCACGGGCTGGCCGGTGCAGATGCGCGTCATGGGCCCGGATCGCCAGGAGGTGCGCCGCATCGCCGACGAGGTGAAGGCGAAGTTCCAGGCAAATCCGCTGCTCGGCGCCGTCCACGACGACTGGCTGGAGCCCGTGCCGGAGATGAAGCTGGTGATCGACCAGGATCGCGCCCGTGCGCTCGGCGTCACCTCGCAGCGCATCCGTCAGATTCTGCAGGCAACCATGTCGGGAGCGCCGCTCGACGATTTCCGCGACGGCGAGGAGACCGTTTCGATCGTCGCCCGCGAACCGGAGGCGAGCCGTCGCCTGCTGTCGGCGGTCGACTCCGTCTATATCCCGACGGATTTCGGCGGCTTCGTGCCGCTGTCGCAGGTCGCTAAGGTCGTACCTGTGATGGAGCAGGGCGTCGAATGGCGACGCGACCGTCTGCCGACCATCAGCGTGCGCGCCACGCTGCCGGATGGCGTGCAGTCGAATGACGTCGTCATGAAGATGTACAGCGAGATGCAGGGCCTGCGCGACGGTCTGGCGCCCGGCTACAACATTGAGATCCAGGGCGGTGCCGAGGATTCGGCCGAAAGCCAGGCCTCCATTGCTGCAAAAGCTCCAATCATGCTGGCCGTCATCGTCGTGCTGCTGATGATCCAGCTGCAGCATTTCGGCAAGGCGATGCTGGTGCTGGCGACCGGTCCGCTCGGCATCATCGGCGCGGCGGCGGCACTTTTGATCAGCGGCGCACCGTTCGGCTTCGTCGCCATCCTCGGCGTCATCGCGCTGCTCGGCATCATCATGCGCAACTCGATCATCCTGGTCGACCAGATCGACCAGGATATCGCGACCGGCATGGAGCGCTCGGAGGCGATCATCGGCTCGGCGGTCCGCCGTTTCCGGCCGATCATGCTGACGGCGCTGACGGCGGTCCTGGCGCTGATCCCGATTTCGCGCGGCGTCTTCTGGGGTCCGCTCGCCTATGCCATGATGGGCGGCATCCTCGTCGCCACGGTCCTCACCATTCTCGTCCTTCCGGCAGGCTATTCCCTGTTCTTCGGCAGGGAGCGCAAGAAGGCAGGGGACGCTGAGCAGGCGGTCGAGCCGGAGCTGGCAGATAACGACGACAGGCCGCGTCTGCCCCTGGCGGCCGAATAGAGTTGTTGGCAGATGTGACGTCCGGCCTATGCCAAGGGTCTCAGATCGGCGATGGCATCGACCCGGCAACAGAGATTGGCCCGCTCGTCTCGGAGAAGCAGCTGCAACGGGTCACCCCGTATCTCGAAGCCGGCACTGCGGAGGGCGCGACCCTCGTTACCGGTGGTACACGCCTGATGGAGGGTGCGTTGGCCGCCGGCAATTTCGTCGCGCCGACCGTCTTTTGCCGGCGTTTCGGACGACATGAAGATCGCACGCGAGGAGATCTTCGGGCCGGTCATTTCGGCATTGCCCTTCGATACGCTCGACGAGGCGGTCGAGCGGGCCAACAACACGCCTTATGGTCTCGCGGCCAGGGTCTTCACCCGCAATGTCGCCACGGCACATCAGCTTTCCAGGAAAATCCGCGCCGGCTCGGTTTGGGTGAACACCTATCACGCCATCGATCCGGCCATGCCCTTCGGCGGCTACAAGATGAGCGGCTACGGACGCGAGGGCGGTGCCGAGCACCTCGACGAGTATCTCAGACCAAGGGCGTGTTTATCAAGATCGATTGGGCGGCCTGCCGAATAGGCCCCCGAAACGAAAAACCCGCCTCGACGGCGAGTCATGGGCGCCTAGCATAACTGCCGGCACAAAGCAAGAACAAATATGTAGGGATCGAGCGCGCATCGCGCGCTCGATCCCCTTGAGGCTGATATCAGATGACGAACAGCCAGTTGGCCAGCAGCATCACCACCACGCCTGCGATCAGCGTCAGGTAGGGCAGGATGCCCGCCTTGCGGACCGTAAGATCGGTCGACTTCATGCCGAGATCGGCCATCATATGGTCGGGAAACTTGCCGCCGTCCTGGATGTAATGCCGGAAGCAGAACACCGGGATGATCAGGGCAGCGGTGATCAGCCCGGCCCACAGCGCCATCGGGTTCCAGACCTTGGCGCCGGCGCCCATGAAGATCATGTTGACATAGGCAAAGATCGCGCCGACGCCGAGCAGCCAGCTCGGCGCTTTCCACGGCCGCGCGATATGGCCGTTGTCGATGCGGTGGATCCAGCCGGCATTGAGATTGAGGAAGTTGAAGATGATGTAGCCGCAGTTCGACACGGCGAGGATGAAGAAGAAGCTCGTCGCGTCGGCCGAGGCGATGGCCAGCACGATCACGTTGAAGATCAGGTCGGTCCACATGGCCCGCGTCGGCGCGCCGTGCTCGTTGACGTGGCTGAGATAGCGCGGCAGCCAGCCATCGACGGAGCCCTGATAGAGCGTGCGCGAGGAACCCGCCATCGCCGTCATGATGCACAGCACCAGTGCCAGGATCATCAGCATCACCAGCAGGCTGTGGATCAACTGTCCGCCGCCGACCATGCCGGCCAAGGCATCGGCAACACCGGAACCGTCGACGATCGGGGTGGCCAGCATGCCGTTCAAGCCGAGCACGCCCTGGAAGGTGAACGGCACCAGGATGAACAGCAGCATGCAAAGCAGGCCGGAATAGAAGATCGCCTTGAATGTGTCGGTGCCGGGATTCTTGAATTCTGAGGTGTAGCAAACGGCGGTCTCGAAGCCGTAGGTCGACCAGGCGGCGATGAACATGCCGCCAAGCACGAGCGTCCAGCCGGCGATGTTCCACGCGCCGGGCTCGGGCGCGTAGGCGGCTGCCAGCGGCACCAGCGGCGAAAAGTTGGCCCAGTTGATCTGGCCGGTGACGATCGGCACGACGCCGACGATCAGCATCGGAATGATGACGAACAGGCCGATATACTTCTGCACATTCGCCGTGCCCAGGATGCCGCGATGCTGGATGGAGAAGATGATCAGCATCAGCGCCGCGCCGATGAAGAAGGTTGCGTTGAAGGTGAAGGAGACCGGACCCAGCGTGTGACCGTAGAGCGTCCAGTTGCGGATCGCCGGCGTGGCGGCCGCGGTCACGGCCGTGATCGCGTCGGCGGCACTGGTTCCGGCATGGGCCGTCATATAGGCGGCGACTTCCGGCGAGGTGTCGCTAAACAGCGGCACCGGCGCCAGTGCGTTGAGGATGTAGGCGGCGGCGATCGAACAGCCGAGCGACAGCACCGGTGACCAGGCGAACCAGTTGCACCAGACCGAGAGCGGCGCGATGAACTTGGAATAACGCAGCCATGCGGTGGCGCCGTAGACCGAGGCGCCGCCGGACTTGTTCGGGAACAGGCCGGCGATCTCCGCATAGGTGAAGGATTGCAGGAAGCCCATGATCATGGACGCGGTCCAGATCACGAAGGCCAGCGTTCCGGTCGTGCCGGCAATGCCGCCGATCGAAAACAGGACAAGGGCGGGAACGCCGCTTGCCACCCAGAAGGCGCCGCGCCAGTTGATGTTCCGCTGCAACTGCCCTTCGGCAGGCTGCTCCAGGACAGTGGTTATCGTGCTCATATGCGTGCATTCCCCATTTTGATGTTCCCCATCGGCGACAGCCGCGATCTCGCAAGGCGTCGTCGCCGACGCATGCGTTGAATGACGTCGGTGTTTCCGCTCAGTTGTTTTTTTTTCTTAGCAGTGAAGATTGACTCGACACGCTTCCACGTCAAGCTTTTTGTGAAGCTGTGCACATCGGTGTGCGGAGCACGCGCCAACAGCACTCGCCGCAGCTGATTCCAGGGCGAGGGGATCGACTTTTACGGCTTGGCCTGCGCCGTTCGCGATCCTTGAAATCGGCCGTCAGGAGCGCGGTCTGGTCTTTTGCGGGTCGTAGTGGGCGAAGGGCACGACGCGTGCCGGCAGCCGCTTGCTGTGCCCGTCAAGCTTGCCGATCTCTACCTCGGTGCCGATGGCGGCATGGGTGACGTCGAGCCTTGCCAATGCGATGTTCTTGTTCAGCAGCGGTGAACGCATGGCGGAAGTGACCTCGCCGATCTGTGCGCGGCCGACATGGACGCAATCGCCGTGCCCGACGGCGACATTGGCGTCGATGTCGAGGCCGACCAGTTTCTTCTGCGGGTTTTCCTTGCGCCTTATCAGGGCCTCGCGGCCGATGAAATCGTCAGTCTTGGTCTTCAGCGGCACGGTGAAGCCGATACCCGCCTCGAAGGGATCGGTCTGGTCGGAAAATTCATAGCCAGCAAAGATCAGCCCGGCCTCGATGCGCACCATGTCCAGCGCTTGCAGTCCCATCGGCTTCAGACCGTGCGGCTGGCCGGCCTCCCAGATGGCGTCGAACACCTTTTCGGCGTCGCGCGGATGGCACCAGATCTCGTAGCCGAGCTCGCCGGTATAGCCGGTGCGCGAGACGACGACCGGAATGCCATTGCCGCCGCCGATGCGCGCCACCGCAAAGCGGAACCATTCGAGCTCCTCGATCGACGGCTGCAGCGGCGAGGTCCAGATGATCTCCTTAAGGATATCCCGGCTCTTCGGTCCTTGTACGGCGACATTGTGCATCTGGTCGGTGGACGAGCGCACCAGCACGTTGAGGCCGAGTTTTGTTGCCGTCTCGCGCAGCCATTCGCCGGACAGGTCGTCGCCGCCGACCCAGCGGAAATTGTCCTTGCCGAGCCTGAGCAGCGTGCCGTCGTCGATCATACCGCCATGCTCGTAGCACATGGCGGTATAGACGACCTGGCCGATGCCGAGCTTCTTGACGTCGCGGGTCAGCGTGTATTGCAGCAGCGCTTCGGAATCCGGGCCGGTGACCTCGAACTTGCGCAGCGGCGACAGATCCATGATCACGGCATCCCGCCGGCACGCCCAATATTCGTCGATCGCGCCTTCCTTGGCGAAGGCATTGGCCAGCCAATAGCCCCTGTACTCGACGAAATTTCGGGTGTGCTTGGCAAAGCTCGAATGAAAGGCGGTCTCGCGGGTCATTTTCGGTTCCGAATCGGGCGTTGTGCGTCTGGCGATCGCTCGCGAGAATTTGTGCTGGCCGGAATAGGTCCGCACATGGATGTCGGTCAGGTTCCAGCCATTGGCCGGCGTCGTGTCGTCGGGGCAGGCGGACGAGACGCAGACGATGTCGGTGAGCGCCCGCAGCAGGACATAGTCGCCCGGCCGCGACCATGGCTCGTCGGAAACCATGACGCCATGCGCGTCGATCGCCGTGTTGAAGAAGAAGTTGATCGCCATCCAGCCGGCGCGGGGATTTACGCCCTTGTCCGCAAGCGCGCGGTTGAAATTCTCCGAGCAGTTGGGGTGGCCGGGATAGCCGATGTCGTCGTAATATTTGGCCGCGCAGGCGAGCGCGAACGCATCGTGCCGGCCGCATGTATCCTGCACCACCTCGACCAGCGGCTCCATGTCCTGGTCGTAGTATTTCGAATGCAGGCCGGGCATCGGATAGCTCGAACCCATCAGCGTGCGGGTCGTCGTCACGTCGAGCGGATGATCGCGTCCCTTGTCCAGCTTGCGTGCCGAAAAACACTGGAAATCGGTGCACTGGCGCCCGTCGACATCGATGATCTGCAGATAGTCGCCTGCCCTGACGAAATAAGATTCAGCGGTCGCCGAACGGACGCGCAGATCGAGCACCGGCTCGGCAAGCGGGTCGGCCAGCCGCGACTTCGCCGCAGGGCGGATGGTGGCGCGGCGGACGATGACGCTGAGCGGCGTCGCCGTGTCGTGGCCGTCGACCAGCATCGGACCGCCCGGAGCGGCAACGACCATCGAGCCGTCGCGGGCGACGGTAAAACCCTGTTCGGTGCCGGCCGGGGTGGAGCCGCCGAAGACGCGCACCGCCTTAGGCTGGGCGAGCTGCACCTGGCGGCGCTGCAGCCCATGGCGCAGCGCGGCGAGGCTGTCGTCGCCATCGGCCAGCAGTGCCTTGATACCGGCGGCGTTGCTGTTCGATTTCTCACCGAAAATGCCAGGATCGGTCGTGCCGCTCTTGTCCCATGCCAGGAGTTCGCAGGCCTGCCCGCCTTCGACGTTGCGCACGCTGATCGTGTCGCCGGCCTCGACATCGATGAGTACCGCGCCATTGCCTTGCACATGGTAGCGCTCCATCGCGGCCGGTAGCGCGATCTGGCCGGGCCGCAGGATCAGGCTCGGCCGGGGTGGTCCGGCGGCGACGGCGGGGTAGGGCGACTGGCTCATCTCGACCCTGTGTCTGAAGAAACAAGTTTGCCTGTACGTGAAATTATTTTAGCGGGAAGAATAGGCAGCAAGGCTGGATTTGGCAAGGTGAAGCTGCGCGGCTTTCCCTCCTCCCCTTTGTGGGAAAAGGGAGGGGTGGCGCGGAACAAACGCTACGCCAACTCCTCTGCATACGCGATCGAAACGCCGTATTCGGCGGCTGCGTCGAGTATCGTGTGCCACAGGCTTTCCGCGAAGGTCGCGAACACCAGAAGGTTGAACACAGCCTGCCCATCCGGCCGGTCATTGCCGCGCCAGAGATTGACGCTGGTGTGATCAATCGAGGTGGCGGCAGCGGCGCCGATCGGGAACACCGTCGGATGCAGGTCGATCGACGACAATTTTGCCAGCATGGTGCGCGCCTTCGCGCCCGAGACGCCGATCAGGGCGCGCGCATGCGACTGGTCGGACAGCGAGGCCGATTGCGAAAACGCCTGGCTCAACGGTGCAAACGTGTGCTTGCCGCCTTTTGACAGGACGAGGAACTGGTCCGGTCCCGACCAGATCAGCGCGGCATCGGGCGACTGGATCGCCTTTGGCACGTCCGGGGCCGCCACGCCGAAACGGGTCTTAGCCGCGCTAGCCAAATCAGCCCATCTGCCGCGCCGCGCCATAATCTGGATCAACTCGAAATTGCGAACTTCAGTGAGCGAAACGCCAGGCTCGACGTCACGCGCACCATAGGCGCCCGCAACAAGCGCGTGCTGCAGCGGACTGCGCGAAACCCAGGAAAATTCAGCCACGCTGGCGCCCTCCATCCGGGTCGTAGAAGACGGAATTGCACAGTTCAACGTCATAGTCTTCGCCGCGCAGCGGATCGTGCGCGTGGACGATCTCGCCGATGCGCTCGCGGCCACGCTCGACAAGCGCAAGCCCGATCCACTGGTCGAGCGTCGGCGAGAAGCAGACCGAGGCGACATAGCCCTGGTCGTTGTCGGGACCCGGTATCTCGCCCTTCGGAATGACATGCGCGCCCGAGCGCAAGCGGCGCATCTTGTCGGTCGGCTTGATGCCGACCACGACCTGCCGATCAGCTGCCGCAAGCGCCTCGCGTCCGGCCATGGCGCGGCCGATGAAATCCTTCTTGGTCGACATCATCTTGGCCAGGCCGAGATCGGCGGCCGTCGTCGTGCCGTTCAGCTCCGGTCCAGCGACATGGCCCTTTTCGATGCGCATGACGCCGAGCGCTTCGGTGCCGTAGGGCGTCACACCGAATCGTTTGCCGGCCAGCATCAGGTTGCGCACCAGCGCGTCGCCGTAGCGGGCCGGAACGGAGATCTCGAAGGCCATCTCGCCCGAAAACGAGATGCGGAACAGCCGTGCCTTGATGCCGCCGCGAAGGGATACTTCCCGCGCGCCCATGAACGGAAACCCCTCGTTCGACAAATCCTCGGCCGGATCGACGATTTTTCGAAGCAGGTCACGGGTCTTCGGCCCGGCGACCGAGAATTGCGCCCACTGGTCGGAGACCGACGTCAGTTGAACGTCGAGTTCGGGAAACAGCACCTGCCGGCAGAATTCGAGGTGCTGCATCACCGGCCCGGCCTTGGCGGTGGTGGTGGTCAGGAAATAATGATCCTCGGCCAGCCGCGACGTGGTGCCGTCGTCATAGACCATGCCGTCCTCGCGCAGCATCAGCCCGTAGCGCGCCTTGCCCACGGCGAGATTTGAGAAGGTGTTGATGTAGACGCGATCAAGGAAGGCACCGGCATCGGGGCCGTGCACGTCGATCTTGCCGAGTGTCGAGACGTCGCAGAAGCCGACGCCCGAGCGCACCGCCTTGACCTCGCGGGTGACCGATTCCAGCCAGTCCTTCTCGCCGGCGCGCGGATACCATTGGGCGCGCTTCCACAGGCCGGTGTCGACAAAGATCGCGCCCTGTTCGGCGGCCCAGTGATGCGACGGCGTCAGCCGCGTCGCATGGAAATTCTCGTCGCGGTGATGGCCGGCGAAGGCGCCGATGGCGACCGGCACATAGGGCGGACGGTAGATCGTCGTACCGGTCTCGGGGATGGATCTGCCTGACACCGCAGCCATGATGGCGAGGCCGGCGACGTTCGAGGTCTTGCCCTGGTCTGTGGCCATGCCGAGCGTCGTGTACCGCTTCAGGTGCTCGACCGATTCGAAGCCTTCGCGCTGTGCGAGTTCGATGTCCGAAGCGGTGACATCGTGCTGGTGGTCGACAAAGGCTTTTCCCTTGCCGGCGACATGCCAGAGCGGCGTCAAGGAAAACGCTTCGTCGTCGGCGACGGGCGGCGTGCCGGCCGTGCCGCTGCACCCGGCGCTCTGCGCCGCCGCCGCACCGGCGGCAAACCCTTGGCTCAAGCAGGCGCCAAGTCCGAAGGCACCGTTGGCGGCGCCGGCGGCCACCATGCCGGGAGGAGCGCTGTCCGGCACGAAGGCTGATATATCGTCCTGCCATTTCGGCCGGCCGCGATGATAGGAGGTCAGCCCGACCGCCGGGTTCCAGCCGCCGGAAACGGCAAGCCCGTCGGCTTCGACTTCGGCGCGCGCCCCGCCGGTCAGCGACACCGCTATTTTCCTGACACCGTCCTTGCCGCCGTCGACGCCGACGACGGACCCGTTCAGCACGGGAAAGCCGGCTTTGGCGGCAAGCGCACGATGCGCGGCGGACACCTCCGGGCGTGCATCGACGACCGCCGCGATCTGCAGTCCGGCGCGCAGCGCGGTCTCGGCCGTGCGCCAGCCATCCTCATTGTTGGTGAACAGCGCAACGCGCCGTGCCGGCGTTGCTGCGTAGCGTTCGACATAGGTTCGCATCGCCGAAGCCATCATCACGCCGGGCGTATCGTTGCCGGCAAAGACAACAGGCCGTTCGATGGCGCCGGCTGCAACGATCGAGCGTTTGGCCACGATCCGCCACAGCCGCTGGCGCACCTGGTGCTCGGGCGGCGAGGGCAGATGGTCGTTGACCCGTTCGATCGCGCCATAGGTGCCGCCGTCATAGACGCCGAACAGCGTCGTGCGGCTCATGATACGGACATCGGGCAACGTGGCGAGCTCGGCCAGCGTGCGCGCAATCCATTCCGCTGCCGGTACACGGTCGATCGTGCCGCCATCGGCAAGCAGCCGGCCGCCGAGTGCAAAATCCTCCTCGCACAGGATGACGCGGGCGCCAGAGCGACCGGCGGCAAGGGCTGCCGCCAGCCCGGCCGGGCCGGAGCCGGCGATCAGCACGTCGCAATGCGCCCAGGCCTTGTCGTAATGGTCGGGGTCGGCAACGCCCGCCGCGCGTCCGAGGCCGGCGGCGCGGCGGATCGCCGGTTCGTAGATGGCCTCCCAGAACTTTGCCGGCCACATGAAGGTCTTGTAGTAGAAGCCGGCGACGAAGATCGGCGCGAACAGCTGGTTCACCGCCATCAGATCGTGGCGCAGCGACGGCCAGCGGTTCTGGCTGGCCGCTTCGAGACCGTCATAAAGTTCTGCCGTCGTCGCCTTGGTGTTCGGCTCACGCCGCGCACCCGTGCGCAGTTCGACCAGCGCGTTGGGCTCTTCCGAACCAGCGGTCAGGATGCCGCGCGGCCGATGGTATTTGAACGAGCGGCCGACCAGCTTGACGCCGTTGGCGATCAGCGCGGAGGCAAGCGTGTCGCCCTGGAAGCCGGCAAGGATCTTGCCGTCGAAGCTAAAGTTCAGCGGCGCCGAACGGTCGATCAGGCCGCCGCTCGCCAGCCGGTGTGTCTGCGCGAGACTAACCATCAGGCGCCAACCTTGGCGGCACCAACGCCCGCCGCCGGCTCGACCGATGAAATCTCGTGTGTCAGCGTGTTGCGGGCGATCTTCAGCCAGGCCCGGCAGCCGCCGCCATGATACCAGTGCTCGCTCGTCTCGCCGGCGACATTGTCGCGCAGATAAACGTAGTCGAACACCTCGTCTTCCGAGGCTCCGGCTGCCGGACGCACCGGCTTGGCGTCACCCAGATAGGTGAACTCGCCGAGTTCGCGTTCGCCGCAGAAGGGACAGACAATACGCATGTTTTCCGGCCGTCCTCAGTGCAGGTTCGGTTGGGCGCCGACGCCCTTTTCATCGATCGCAGCACCACGCCGGAACCGGTCGAGGCGGAATCTTGCCGCCTCCTTGTGCGGTTCGTCGCGGGCCAGAAGATGGGCAAAGACAAAGCCCGAACCCGGCGTCGCCTTGAAGCCGCCATAGCACCAGCCGGCATTGAGATAGAGCCCGTCCACCGGCGTCTTGTCGATGATCGGCGAACCGTCCATCGACATGTCCATGATGCCGCCCCACTGGCGCAAGAGCCGCACGCGGCCGATCATCGGCATCAGCGCCATGCCGCCCTCGCAGACGTCCTCCATGACCGGCATGTTGCCGCGTTGGGCATAGGAATTGTAGCCGTCTATGTCGCCGCCGAAGACCAGGCCGCCCTTGTCCGACTGGCTGACGTAGAAATGGCCGGCACCGAAGGTCATGACGTTGGGGATCACCGGCTTGATCGCTTCGGAGACGAAGGCCTGCAGGACATGGCTTTCGATCGGCAGGCGCAGGCCGGCCATCGCAGCGACCCGCGAGGAACTGCCGGCAACGGCCATGCCGACCTTGTCGGCCCCGATTTTGCCGCGCGAAGTCTCCACGCCGGTCACTTTGTCGTTGGCGTCGCGCACAAAGCCCGAAACCTCGCAATTCTGGATGATGTCGACGCCGAGCGCGCTGGCCGCATGCGCGTAACCCCAGACCACGGCGTCATGGCGCGCGGTGCCGCCGCGCCGCTGCAGGAGGCCGCCTTGTACGGGAAAGCGGGCATTGTCGAAGTTCAGGAACGGCATCATCTTCCTGACCGCCGCAAGGTCGAGCAGTTCGGCATCGATGCCGTTGATGCGCATGGTGTTGCCGCGCCGCGCATAGGCGTCGCGCTGCGCGTCGGAATGATAGAGGTTGATGACGCCGCGCTGGCTGACCATCGTGTTGTAGTTGAGGTCTTGCTCCATCCGCTCCCACAGTTTCATCGACAGCTCGTAGAAGCCGGTATTGCCGGGCAGCCCGTAATTGGAGCGGATGATGGTGGTGTTGCGGCCGGCATTGCCGGAGCCGATCCAGCCCTTTTCCAGCACGGCGACATTCCTGATGCCGTACTCGCTGGCCAGGAACCATGCCGTCGCCAGGCCGTGACCGCCGCCGCCGACGATCACCACGTCGTAGTGATCCTTCGGGCTGGCGTCGCGCCATGTGCGCTGCCAGGCCTTGTGACCGGAAAGCGCGGCGCGGGCGAGGGAGAAGATCGAGTATTTCATAAGTCTGTTCCGAGGTCGCTCGCGCCACGCAGGACCTTTCTTGACGCATCGGATACAACCGAAAACCGCTTCACACTTGTCGGTCCGATGCTCTAGATATCCAGCGTGTGGTCGCGCTCCCACTGGGTGAAGTGGGAAGCATAGGAATTCCATTCCTGGTGCTTGAGCTTTAGGTAAGCCGACGAGAATTCCTCACCCAGCGCCGCCTTGAGCGATTTGTCGTTGTCGAACTCGCGCAAGGCATCGAGCAGGTTGAGCGGCAGCTTCGGCGCGCCCTCAACCGTGTGTCCGAACTGGTACATGTCGATGTCGTAGCGCTTGCCGGGATCGGCCTGCGAGCGGATGCCGTCGAGGCCGGCGGCGATGATGACGGCCTGCAGCAGATAGGGGTTTGCCGCGCCGTCGGGCAGGCGCAGTTCGAAGCGGCCGGGGCCGGGCACGCGCACCATATGGGTGCGGTTGTTGCCGGTCCATGTCACCGAGTTCGGCGCCCAGGTCGCGCCCGAAATAGTGCGCGGCGCGTTGATGCGCTTGTAGGAGTTGACGGTCGGGTTGGTGATCGCGGCCAGTGCCGAGGCATGCTTCATGATGCCGCCGAGAAAATTCCTGCCCTTCGCCGACAGGCCGAGCTCCATGGCATTGTCGGCAAAGACATTGGTCTTGCCGTCTCTGTCCCACACCGAGATGTGGGCATGGCAGCCGTTGCCGGTCAGGCCGGGGAACGGCTTCGGCATGAAGGTCGCGCGCAGGCCGTGCTTTTCGGCAACGGACCTTACCATGAACTTGAAGAAGGAGTGCTTGTCGGCGGTCGCCAGCGCATCGTCGAACGCCCAGTTCATCTCGAACTGGCCGTTGGCGTCCTCATGGTCGTTCTGATAGGGGCCCCAGCCGAGCGCCAGCATGTGGTCGCATATCTCGGCGATGACGTCGTAGCGGCGCATCACCGCCTGCTGGTCGTAGCAGGGCTTCGACGCAGTGTCGTATTCGTCGGAAATCGTCTTGCCGTCCGGCGAGATCAGGAAGAACTCGGCTTCGACGCCGGTCTTGATGTGCATGCCGTCGCCGGCCGCTTCAGTGATCAGCCGCTTCAGCGTGTTGCGCGGCGCCTGGGCGACGGATTTGTCGTCCATGATGCAGTTGGCGGCGACCCAGGCGACATCAGGCTTCCACGGCAACTGGATAACCGAATCCGGATCCGGCACCGCCAGCATGTCAGGATGCGCCGGCGTCAGGTCGAGCCAGGTGGCGAAACCGGCGAAGCCCGCACCGTCCTTCTGCATGTCGGCGATGGCTTGTGCCGGCACCAGCTTGGCACGCTGCCCACCGAACAGGTCGGTGTAGGAAATCATGAAATATTTGACGCCGTTCTCTTTGGCGAATGCGGCGAGATCGTTCCCCATTACAGTTCCTCGCTTATGGTATTTTTGGTGGTATGATATCTTAGAAGCCGTTCTTCCCCGGTATCCAGTTGGTGCCGGCCAGCGGCACGCCGGCCATGGCGGCGGCTTCGATCGTGAGCGCGACGAGATCCTCCGGCTCGAGATTGTGCAGGCTGTTCTTGCCGCAGGCGCGGGCAATTGTCTGCGCTTCGAGCGTCATCACTTTCAGGTAATTCGCCAATCGTCGTCCAGCGGCGATCGGGTCGAGCCGCTTCATCAGTTCGGGATCCTGCGTGGTGATGCCGGCCGGGTCGCGCCCCTCATGCCAGTCGTCGTAAGCACCGGCCATGGTGTCGAGCTCGTTGTAGTCCGCCTCCCAGCGCGGATCGTTGTCGCCGAGCGCAACCAGCGCCGCCGTGCCGATCGACACCGCATCGACGCCGAGCGCCAGCGCCTTGGCGACATCGGCGCCGTTGCGGATGCCGCCGGAGACGATCAGCTGCACCTTCCGGTGCATGCCGAGATCCTGCAGCGCCTGCACCGCCGGCCTGATGCAGGCAAGCGTCGGCTGGCCGACATTCTCGATGAACACCTCCTGCGTTGCGGCGGTGCCGCCCTGCATGCCGTCGATCACCACGACATCGGCGCCTGCCTTCACGGCAAGGGCGGTGTCGTAATAGGGCCGCGCGCCGCCGACCTTGACGTAGATCGGCTTTTCCCAGTCGGTGATTTCGCGCAGCTCCAGGATCTTGATCTCGAGATCGTCGGGCCCGGTCCAGTCGGGGTGGCGCGAGGCCGAGCGCTGGTCGATACCCTTCGGCAGCGTGCGCATTTCGGCGACCCGGTCGGAGATCTTCTGGCCGAGCAGCATGCCGCCGCCACCGGGCTTGGCGCCCTGGCCGATGACGATCTCGATCGCATCCGCCCGCCGCAAATCGCGCGGGTTCATGCCGTAGCGCGACGGCAGATACTGGTAGACCAGCGTCTTGGAATGACCGCGCTCTTCCTCGGTCATGCCGCCGTCGCCTGTGGTCGTCGAGGTACCCGACAGCGTCGCGCCGCGGCCTAAAGCCTCTTTCGCCGGACCGGACAGCGAGCCAAAACTCATGCCGGCGATGGTGATCGGGATTTTCAGCTCGATCGGCTTCTTGGCGTGGCGCGAACCCAGCACGACGCCAGTGTCGCAACGCTCGCGGTAGCCTTCGAGCGGATAGCGCGAGATCGAGGCGCCGAGGACCAGCAGGTCGTCGAAATGCGGCAGCTTGCGCTTGGCGCCGCCGCCGCGGATGTCATAGATGCCGGTCGCCGCAGCGCGGCGAATCTCGGAAAGCGTGTAGTCGTCGAAGGTCGCGGATTTGCGCGGCGTCGTCGGCGGGTTGCGATAGGTCATGCTGCCTCAATACGCGTCGGCGTTGTCGATGTTGAAATTGTAGAGCGTGCGCGCCGAGCCGTAGCGCTTGAACTCCGCCGCTTTGACGCCGGTCACCCCAGCGCGATCG
Source organism: Mesorhizobium sp. (assembly GCF_004962245.1). Lineage (GTDB taxonomy): Bacteria > Pseudomonadota > Alphaproteobacteria > Rhizobiales > Rhizobiaceae > Mesorhizobium. Next base: position 121,745 of record NZ_SUHQ01000009.1, read on the forward strand.
AGCAGGCCCTGCAGCAGTTCCAGATGCTCTGGCCGCATCTCCTTGGCGATGCAGTCGGCGCCAAGGCTGCCGACCTTGCCGCGCACGAACAGCCGCGCCTCGTAGATGGAATCGCCGAGCGCGTCACCCGCATCGCCCAGCACCACCAGATTGCCGGACTGCGCCATGAAGGCCGACATGTGGCCGATATTGCCATAGACGACGATGTCGATGCCCTTCATGGAAATCCCGCAGCGCGACGACGCATTGCCCTCGATGACCAACAGCCCGCCCCTGCCGGTGGCGCCGGCATATTGGCTCGCATCGCCTTTGACCGTTATCGAGCCCGACATCATGTTCTCGCCGACGCCGGGTCCGGCCGAGCCATGCACGGTGATGGCGCTGCCGTCGTTCATGCCGCCGCAATAATAGCCGACGCTGCCGCGGACATCGATAGTGATCGGCTGGTCGACGCCGACGGCGACCGAATGGCTGCCTTTCGGGTTGAGCACTTCCCAGGCGGTCTCGTTCGAACCGGGGGTCAGATTGTGAAGCGCCTGGTTGAGCTCGCGCAGCGGCAACTCGGCCAGGTCGAAGGCCCGTGACGCTCGACTTTGGACATGGCCCTGGTCAAGGGCCTTGGAAATGTTGATTGCCGGCATCAGCTCAATGCTCCCAGAAATAGACGGTCGCGGGCTCGGGTTCCCAGACCCTCGCACTGTCTATGCCGGGCAGTTTGGTGAGCGCACGATACTCCGAGCCGAAAGCGACATACTGGTCGGTTTCGGCCATGACGGCGGGCTTGCAGGCGATCGGATCGCGCACCACGCCGAAACCGTTCTTGGTGCCGACGACGAAGGTGAAGAAACCGTCGAGGTCGCTCAGCGTGCCTTCCAGCGCCTCGCCGAGATTCTTGCCATGCGCCATCTGCGAGGAGAGATAGGCGGCCGCGACCTCGGTGTCGTTCTCGGTCTCGAATTTCATGCCTTCGCGGATCAGCTCGCGGCGGACATTGTTGTGATTGGACAGCGAGCCATTGTGCACCAGGCACTGGTCGGCACCAGTCGAGAACGGATGCGCGCCCATCGTCGTCACCGCCGATTCCGTCGCCATGCGGGTATGGCCGATGCCGTGCGTGCCGGTCATGCTGCGCACGTCGAAACGATCGACGACCGCTTCGGGCAACCCGACTTCCTTGTAGATTTCGACAACGTCACCGGCGCCCATGATGCGGATGTCGGGGCGCAGCGCCTGTATGGTCTCGCGCGCTTCATCGATCTTGTCGGGCGTGGTCCTGACGACCGCATGCGTCGATTTCACGCTGAGCGTCACCGGCGCGCCGATCGCCTTGGCGAGTTCGGCGTCAAGGCCGCGGAAATCGCGCTCCGGCTTCGCCGACTGGATGGTGATCTTGGCCTCGTTGCCCGACGGCGCGCCGTAGATGGCGATGCCGGCGCTGTCGGGACCGCGATCGCTGAGCGAGATCAGCATCTGAGACAGCATCGAGCCGAGCTGAGGCTCGAGCGACTTGTCCTTCAAAAACAGTCCGACGATTCCGCACATGTCAGGCTCCCGAGGTGAGGTATGATTTGGGTGCTATCAGCTTCATGAATCAAATTCAACTCACATGAAAGTTTTTTTCATATTAAACAAGTCGCCTGGCGCAATCGAGGCGCCAGGCGACGTGTTTCGGTCTAATAGCGGTCGATTGCCGCTCTCGTTTCCTCTCCGCTGCGATCCGCAGCCATATCGGCCTCGATTTCAGCGCTCTCGTGGCGCGTCTGGAGGATGTGCCACCCGATCCAGAAGGCGAGGCCGACGATGACCATCAGGACCTCGGAGCCCTGAAACGGGTAGATCGCGCCGACGTCCTTGAGATCGACGGCCCAGTTTTCCATTCCATTGGTCGACATTGCGAATTCTCCTTGTCCGTTGACTATTTCATCATGGCCTTTTCGGCGGTTCCCACTTCGCGGACCGACGCCTCGAAAGCATGGTTGAGGGCAAAGTCGACGCCCTCGAGTTCCACCTTCGCCGGCACGCGCAGGAGGTTCATGCTGTTGAGGATCTTGCATGCGACGAAGGTGGGAACGAAACCGAGCACGAACATCAGCACTGCGCCCGCGAAATTACCGAGCGGGTTGATGTGCGCGAAGCCCTCATAGGGCGAGGACGGCTGTCCCCACAGCATGAAGCCCGCCACCACGACCCCGAGGAAGCCGCCATAGCCGTGCACGGCAACGGCCCCCACCGCATCATCGATCTTGAAGCGGCGTTCGACGAAATAGTGCAGCTTGTAGCAGATGGTCGGGACGATCGCGCCGATCAGCAGCGCCTGGATCGGGTGATAGAGGTCGTTGCCGGCCGAGGCCGAGATGACGCCGCAAAGCCCCATCGAGAATGTCCAGAACGGGTCGCCTTTCGAGACGAGGTAGCCGGCCATCATGCCGCCCGACAACGACATCAGGAAGTTGAAGGTGATCGCCGAGAGCGTCGTCGGCGCGAGATAGATGTTGGTCGCCGTCCAGGTCTCGCCGGTGATCTGGCCGGCAATCGTGGCCGGGCTGATCAGCGGAATGTTGCACGCGGCATAGAAGCCCCAGAAGCCGGTGTAGATCAGGAACAGGCCGATCGTGACCAGCCACACATTGTGCGGCGGGATGTCTCGCGGCGTGCCGTCGGCCTTGAACTTGCCGATGCGCGGACCGAGCACGATGAGGAAGGCGAGTGCTGCTCCGCCGGCGATGGCGTGCACGACGCCCGATGCATAAGCGTCGTGATAACCCCAAAGCTTCACCATCCAGCCTTGCGGATGCCAGCCCCAGGACGCGTCGAGGATCCACAGGACCGAGCCGATCAGCACCGCGACGATCCAGAACGCACCCGAGCGTGCGCGCTCTATGATCGAGCCCGAGATGATCGACGCCGTCGTGATGGAAAACAGCAGGAAGGCGCCCCAGAACACGCCGTTGAGTCGATGCCACAGCGCGGCGTCGGCTGGCGTTACTCCGGTCTCGCCTGGATTGACGCCGGACAGGTGAGTGCCCATCAGCGGATTCCACGCTTCAGCGAAGGGTGCCGTGACAAGCCCGCCCGCGATGCCCGGCCCGTTGGGGAAGCCGAAATAGATCCACCAGCCGAAAAAATAGAACGTGACCGTGACGAGCGGGATCGCCATCGCGTTCTTCATGAGCGTCTTCAGGTGATTGCGCCGGCGCGACACGCCGACCTCGTAGGTGCAGAACCCGACATGGATGAGGAACATCATGACGATGGTCACCCAATAGTAGAATTCGGTGAAAATGGTCGTTAGAGCGTTGAGATTCCCTTCCATTTCATGTCCCCTCCGTTCAGTTGCGTTCCTTGCCTCTCAGTAAAACTTTTTGCATCTTAGTATTGCGCGCTTTTGGAGTTTTGAGTCAATATGGCGTGGACCGCCGCGTGGCTCTGACGCCTTGAAGCGGCGAAACGTCGGCAATCGTGTTGAGGAGAAGCAAGTCCATGACGGCATCCTGGAGATTTTCGACCTTGGCGGATCGCCATCGTGCGCTCGGTTCGAAGCTCGAAGACTGGAGCGGTATGGGCACCGCCTGGACTTACGACAAGGACGCCGACGAGGAGTATATCGCCATCCGCACCAAGGCCGGGCTGATGGACGTGTCGGGCCTGAAGAAGGTCCACATCACCGGGCCGCATGCCTCGCACCTGATCGACCTCGCAACGACACGCGACGTCGAGAAGATCTATCCCGGCAAGTCGGCCTATGCCTGCATGCTCAACGAGGCGGGCAAGTTCACCGACGACTGCATCCTCTACCGCACCGGCCCGAATGCCTGGATGGTCGTGCACGGTTCGGGTACCGGTCATGAGGAGTTGCAGCGCGCCGCCATGGGCCGCGATGTCTCGCTGCGCTTCGACGACAATCTGCACGACCTTTCGCTGCAGGGTCCGATAGCCGTCGACTATCTGGCAAAGCATGTGCCGGGCATTCGCGACCTCAACTATTTCCACCACATGCAGACGCAGCTGTTCGGTTTTCCGGTGATGATCTCGCGCACCGGCTACACTGGTGAACGCGGTTACGAGATTTTCTGCCGCGGCCAGGATGCCGGCACGATCTGGGACACCATTCTCGATGAGGGCAAGAGCGCCGGCATCATCCCGTGCCGGTTCACCACGCTCGACATGCTGCGCGTCGAGAGCTACCTCCTGTTCTACCCCTACGACAATTCGCAGAAATATCCGTTCGAGAACGAAGGCCCCGGCGACACGCTGTGGGAACTCGGCCTCGACTTCACTGTCAGCCCCGGCAAGACGGGCTTTCGCGGCGCCGAGGAGCACTACCGCCTCAAGGGCAAGGAGCGCTTCAAGATCTTTGGCGTGCTGCTCGAAGGCAAGGAGCCGGCCGACGAGGGCGCGCCGGTCTATCGCGATGGCAAAAAGGTCGGCGTGGTGACCTGCGCCATGTATTCGCCGCTGGTGAAGAAATCGATGGGCATCGCCCGGCTCGACGTCGACTGTGCCGTCCAGGGCACCCGGCTCGAGATCCGCAACAAGAGCGGCGCCATCAGCGCAACCGCCGAGCCGCTTCCGTTCGACGATCCGAAGAAGACCAAGCGCACGGCGAAAGGCTGAGGCACACCGAGAGAATGGCAGCGAAGAGCATCATCAGCCGGCCGGTCTACGGAACCCTGTCTCCGCAGCCCGGCAAGCACCATCTTTTCGTGGCGGATGCGGAAGGAGCGCTGGCGATATCAGACCTGGCCGCCAAGGCGCCCGCGGGCTTTTTCCGCGATGCCCACATCATCTTCATCCCCGGGCGCGACGGCAAGCATGTCGCCGCGCTCGAAGCGCTGAACCCGGTGCAGTTCCACCAGGGTCCTTCCTTCGCCAGCGCCTTGCCGCGGCTGAAGCAGACCCTGGCCAATGCGCATATGGGCCTGCGCCTCTATCTCGCCGGCACCGAGGGGCTGATCGGCCAGGCCATGCAGGCGGCGCTCGAAGCCGGCATCGACCATACCTCGATCCAGACCGAGCATCGCGGCTCGCTGGCGCGTCGCGTCCAATGCGTCCACTGCAAGGGCATCACCGAAAATGTGACGACGCAGCCTGCGACCTGTTCGCATTGTGGCCTGCTTCTTCTGGTACGCGATCATTATTCCAGGCGCCTCGCGGCATTCCAGGGCGTCTGCATCAATGCGGAAGACCGCAGCGAAATTCCTCCCACGGAGGAGATTTTTCGATGAGCACCGGTACCACCAAGCTCGACGTCGTGGTGAGCGATGTCGTCCCGGTCAACGAATTGGTCACGCGCTTCCACTTCCGCCGGCGCGACGGCGCGCTGCTGCCGACATTTTCCGGCGGCGCCCACGTCGTCGCCGAAATGCGCGACGGCGAGCGGACCAGGCTCAATCCCTATTCGCTGATGGGCTCGCCGCTCGACACCCGCGAATACACGATCTCGGTGCGCCGCGACGATGCTGGCCGTGGCGGCTCGCTGTTCATGCACAGGCATGTCAGGCCCGGCGCGGAGATGGTGATCAGCTACCCGGTCAATCTGTTCTCGCTCGACCTGCGCGCCAGGAAGCACCTGATGCTGGCCGGCGGCATCGGCATCACCCCGTTCATGGCGCAGACCGCGCAGCTGGCGGCGGAGGGCGGCAATTTCGAATTGCACTACACCTGCCGCACCGCTTCGCTCGGCACCTATGCCGATGTGCTGAGGGAGCGCTACGACCGTCGGGTCAGGCTCTACCACGACGACCGCGACGAGCGCATTGAGCTCGACCGCCTGCTGTCGTCGCAGCCGCTCGGCACGCATCTGTATGTCTGCGGTCCGTCGGGCATGATCGACTGGGTGCGCGATCGCGCCGCCGCCTTGGGCTGGCCGGCGGAAACCGTCCATTTCGAGCATTTCGCCGCCCCCCAGCCCGGCGCCCCGTTCGACGTAACGCTGGCGGTCAGCGGCAAGACGATCCGCGTCGACGAGCAGCAGAGCCTGCTCGAGGCGATCGAGGCGGCCGGCGTCGATCCGCCCTATCTCTGCCGCGGCGGCGTCTGCGGCCAGTGCGAGACCAACGTCATCGCACATGACGGCAAATTCATCCACAACGATCACTGGCTGAGCGAGGAAGAGCATCGATCCTGCAGGAAGATCATGCCCTGCGTTTCGCGCTTCGAAGGCAGGTCGCTGGTGCTGGAAAGATAGGAGGCGAGCTTGGGCATCACCTTTCGCAAGGAAACATTCCGCGACGACTTCACCTTCAGGAATAGTCCGGAACACATCCGGCGGTTTCCATTCCCGTTCCACGAAGACAGCTACATGTATGCGGTCAATATCGAGCCGCATGTCGTCGGGCCGAAGGGCAGCGTTCTGGAAAACCTGATCGACGTCGACGAGCACTATGTCGCCGAGATGCAGGACCGCGCTCTGGTGCTTGCCGAAGACCCGCTGCGCTGCCAGTCGCTGCCGCACATGACGCTGGCCGGCTGGGATCTGCTCGAACTTCTGATGGAACAGCAGGCGCTGGGTTACCCCGAGCATTTCACGCTGGCGCGCGACGGCGACCGCTGGCGCTGGATCAACCGGCCGCTTGGCATCGACGACACCTTCACCTTCGGTGACGTGTCGACGCTGCCCTACGGCCCGATGGAATACATCACGCGCCAGAGCCAGGGCGATTTCTGCATTCTCGACCAGCGTGACGGCAATCTGTGGATGGACGCCGGCATGGTCACCACCCAGGCCGACTGGTCGCTCGATTTCGACATCGGCATGAATTTCTTCGAGTGGCACGCGCCGGTGCCGCTGGCGCATGAGAAGGGGATTTTCACCCGGGCGCTGAAATTCCTCACCAACATCCAGCAAGGCAAGCCGGCGCGGCGCCTGAACTGGACCATGACCATCAATCCACGCCTCGACACCAGCCCGGAAAACTATCACAAATGGGGTCCGGATCGCACCACGGTGACGCCTGAAAACGTCGGCGAAAAAGTCCATCTGCGCGTCGAATTGCAGAGTTTCTGGCGGCTGCCGCGCTCGAACGGCATCGTCTTTCCGATCCGCTGCTATCTGATCAAGATGGATGAGTTGGTGACGCAGCCCAAATGGGCACGGCGCCTGCACCGCGTCATCCGCGATCTCCCCGAGGAACTCGCTAATTACAAGGGCCTGACGCGCTACCGCCCGACGCTGGTCGAATGGCTGTCGAAGCTGGACGACGGCAGCCCGACAAGCCCAGGCTTTGGGCCGGACTGATTGGAGTTCGCGCGGGCGCTTCCGATCACCTGAGAAGATTTCTGACCCCGCACCGATGATTTCGGCCCGCTTGCGTTGTCCTGATCAATGGGCGCGCCTGGATGGTCCAGCCGCCCGGAGAGCGAGGGGTCCATGGGATCGTTACAAGGTCAGAATGTCGTCGTCGTCGGAGCGAGCCGGGGTGTCGGACGCTCAATCGCAGAAGCCGCCCTCAGCGAGGGAGCGACGGTTCTCGCCGTCGCCCGCGGGGAACAGGCTCTGGCGGAATTTGCCTGGGAGACTTCGGGCGTGAAGACACTCGCGGTCGATGCAACTGTGGACTCAGCCCCCGATGAGGTCTTCGCCGCGCTTGAGCCGGATGTCCTGGTGATCTGCGCAGGTGCCCTTGCCCCCGCCGCGCCCGTGCAGGAACTGACCTGGGAAGCGTTCTCCGCAAACTGGGAAACGGACGTCAAGGCGTCGTTCCTGTTTTGCAGGGCCGCTCTGCGGGGTCCGCTCAAGCCGGGGACCCGGATCGTTCTGATCTCCAGTGGCGCAGCCTTGAGCGGGGGGCCACCGTTCGCCGGCGGTTATGCCGGCGCAAAGCGCATGCAGATGTTCCTGGCCGGTCATTGCCAGAAGGAATCGGATCGGCTCGGCCTGGACCTGCGCTTCATGGCGCTTGCGCCTATGCGTATCATGCCGGAGGGCGCCGTAGGTAAGGGCGGCGTCGACGGCTATGCGGCCTATCTGGACATTCAGCCCGCGGACTTCCTCGCGAGCATGACCGACATGCAGACGCCGGCCGATGTGGGAAGGGCGGTGGTTGCACTCGCCACCGGGAAATCACAAGGCAGTTCCTTCGCGGTGAGCGGGAGCGGGCTTGCGCCGGCCGCCTAAGGCGCGCGTAATGCAAACCTAGTCCGGAACTACAGAATCCGCATGACAGATGCTCAGGCACCTCTCGAGCCAGCAGGCCAGCCGATCCTAGGTCGGCTGGCCTTCGAGAAGTTCACGGTGGCCCATCGCCGGGAGCTCAAGCTCCACTGCTATCGCATGATGGGCTCGCTGCACGAGGCGGACGATCTCGTCCAGGACACGCTTCTTCGTGCCTGGCGTGCAAGGTCGGAGTTCGACGGGCGGGGTTCGGTTCGCGGTTGGCTCTACTCGATCGCGACCAACTCTTGCCTCAACGCCCTCAAGGCGCGGACCAGGGCGCATCGGATTCTGCAGCAGCCCAGACGGCCGCCCTCCCACGGGCCGGCCACAGGCGGGCCGGCAGCCGAGGTCGCCTGGCTGGAGCCTTACCCGGACGCGGAGCTTCCAGGCCTCGCTGATAGTGAGCCAGGTCCGGAAGCGCGGTATGAGACCCGCGAAGCAGTGCAACTCGCCTTCGTCGCCGCGATCCAGGATCTGCCGCCCAGGCAGCGCGCCGCCCTGCTGCTGTCCGACGTCCTGGGCTGGTCGGCTGCCGAGACGGCGCGATTGCTGGGCGGGTCGACCGCTTCGATCAACAGCGCATTGCAGCGGGCCCGCGTAACGCTCGCGGCGCGATATCCTCAGGGACGTCCGATGCGTCGATCGCAGCCCAACCCCGAAGAAGGCCTGCTGCTCGAACGTTACATGCAGGCCTGGCAGGCCGCCAATCTTGACGGCTTGATCGAGCTCTTGCGTGAGGACGCCACCTATCGCATGCCGCCTTGGTGGGAATGGTATCAAGGACGCGGGGCGATCCGCGGTTTCTTCGAGACCATCTGGACCAATTTTGCGGGCTTCCGCGCGGTGGCCATCGGGGCCAACGCCCAGCCGGCGGTAGGGGTCTACGCGCGCACCCATCAGGACCCTGCGTGGCGAGCCCATTCCCTGCATGTGATCGAGCCCGCCGAGGGTGGCATCGCCTCTCTGACAATCTATGTGGGGCCGCTCGGCCCCAGCTTGTTTGCGGCCTTCGGCCTACCGCCAGCCTAGAGCGTGACTCATTAACACGCAGCCACAGCCTGATTGACGCAAGCTGGATGAAGGCGCGAACAGCCCAAGGCCGGTCAGGTTCGTACCAGAATCGGCCTTTCTAGTCTGCGACACGCACGCCTTTCAACGCGGTAGCCGGTTGCCTGCGCTGTGCGCCGGCATTAGGCTGCCACACTCACGGGCGGGCCGGAGCCCGCACGCCCCAGGGGGGCTGACAATTGCTCGAGGAGCCGGAGCAATGAGCACGAGCCCACTACGCGTGGCGGTCGTTGGCGGCGGCATCGGCGGCGCCGCCACTGCTAACGCCCTGCTTCAACGCGGCATGGACGTCCGTCTCTACGAGCAGGCGGCAGCCCTGACCGAGGTCGGCGCCGGCGTCGCGATCCAGCCGAACGGTGTCCGGATGCTTCGGCGGCTCGGCCTCGGTGACGAGCTGATCCGCTCGGGGGCCAGATGGATCGACCCACAGTTTCGTCGCGCCGATGGATCCTATGCCGCGGCGATGTGGCCCCCCGAGCTCGCCAGCCAAATCGAGTTCTACGGCATGCACCGCGCCGATTTGCTGGCAATGTTCGTCGACCGGCTACCTGCCGACATTGTGAAGGCTGGCCACAGATGTATCGGCTTCGAACAGGATGATGAGCAGGCTGTCATCACTTTCGCCAATGGTGTGCGCACCACGGCTGACGTCGTGATCGCGGCTGACGGCATCCATTCAAACCTTCAACAGTTCGTAATCGCCCCGTCCGCCCCGCTCTATTCGGGATCAGCCGCCTATCGAGGGGTGATCTCGGCGGCGAGCGTCTCGTGGCCGCCAGGAGCGATGCGCAACTGGCTCGGTGCAGGCAGGCATTTTCTCGTCTTTCCGGTGCGCGCCGGTCTGCTCATCAACTACGTTGGCTTTGTGACGACTGATGAGCCCATGAAGGAGTCATGGTCGGCACGGGGCGATCCCTCCGTCCTTGCTCGGGAGTTCGCCGGCTGGGACCCAATGGTTGAGACGATCATTGCCCAAGTGAAAACCACGTTTCGGTGGGGCCTGTTCGATCGCGAGCCGCTCGCAACCTGGACTCGCGGGCGCCTGACCCTACTGGGAGACGCCGCCCACCCGATGCTGCCGCACGTCGGACAAGGAGCCAATCAGGCCATCGAAGACGCCGTTGCTTTGGCGACCGTGCTGAGCCAAGCAGACCGCAAGTCAGCCCCACGGGCGTTGCTGATTTACGAGCAACTGCGGCGCGAGCGGACTGCCGGCGTCCAGCGCATGTCGCGCGTGAGTGGTGCTCGCTATGACGCATCCAGCGGGGACTTGCATACCCGCGACCGCAAGCTTGACGCTCAGCCGCAAGAACGCGCCTGGGTCTGGAATTACGACGCCGATGCCGAAGCCGCGGCAGCCGCCGCTTCGCTCTAATAGCACCTTCCATTCGCACTTCGCTGTTGGCACGAAGCCGGTATAAAGCTGCGTCTGCTATTCTCTCCCTATCGGGAGTAAAAGCAGACATCGAGCGAGGCGCACTAAGCCAACTCGCTTTATGAGTACGCGCCCTAGCTCGCGCTGTTCTGCGGATAGCAGATGATCGAGAGATAACGCATCGGCAGGACCGTCAGCACTTCCGGCCCGTGCGGTGCATCGGCGTCGAAGAACAGGCTGTCGCCGGGCTTCATCGGGTAGAGGTTGCTGCCGTGCCTGTAGGTAACCTCGCCTTCGAGCATGTAGAGGAACTCCATGCCTTCGTGCTGGAAGGTCGGAAACACATCTGAATCCTCGGTCAGCGTGATCAGATAAGGTTCGACGACGACGCCGCTGGTGTTGGAGCCGATATGGCCGAGCAGATTGTACTGGTGGCCGGCGCGCGTGCCGCGGCGCTCGACATCGAGCCCTTCGCCGGCCTTGACGAAAACCGCGCTGCGCTCTTCCTCGAAACGGCGGAAGAAGGCGGTGACGGGAACGCCGAGCGCTCGCGACAAGGCCTGCAACGTGGTCAGCGACGGCGAGGTGATGCCGTTTTCGATCTTCGAAAGCATGCCCAGCGAAATGTCGGTGGCAACCGCAAGATCGGCGACGGTGATGCCGAGCTTCTTGCGGAACGCCCGCACTTCGCGGCCGATGGCGACCTCCAGCACTTTTTCACGGGTGTCGCGGATGGCGTGCGGGTTCTGCGTCAGCGGCGTCCGGATCGTCCGTCCGTCGGACGCCTTCGGCGACGGTTTGGCCTTGGCCAGAGCGGCACCGGCGCCATTCTTGAGGTCGGAAGCTGTTTTTGCCATGTCGCTACTCCGGACTCTGTGGATTTATTTCACTCACGGTAAACATATTCGGTGCCGATACAGGAGCGCAACCGCCGCAGCAAGCCATCCACGATTGATTTCTCGTATCCTCCACGGGCTGCTATCGTGAATCTCGCTGGAAAATCGACCTTGATGAAACGAGCTTTCGCGACAAGGCTGTTGACAGCATTGAACGGCGAATTACTATCCTCTCAGTGAAATTTGTTTCGTTAGAGAAATGAGTCGGGAGGCCCGGAATGAAAAGTCGTGTTGCCGTCATCGGAGCCGGACCGTCCGGCCTGGCCCAGCTTCGAGCCTTCAAGTCGGCTGCCGACAAGGGCGCGGACATTCCGGAAGTCGTCTGCTTCGAAAAGCAGTCCGACTGGGGCGGCCTGTGGAATTACACCTGGCGCACCGGCCTCGACGAGCATGGCGATCCGGTGCATGGCTCGATGTACCGTTACCTCTGGTCGAACGGACCGAAGGAGTGCCTCGAATTCGCCGACTATACGTTCGAGGAGCATTTCGGGCGGCCGATCGGCTCCTATCCGCCGCGCGCCGTGCTGTGGGATTATATCAAGGGTCGCGTCGAAAAATCCGGCGTGCGCAAATGGGTGCGCTTCAATAGCCCGGTGCGCATGGTGACCTTCTCCGACGAGACGAAAAAGTTCACCGTCACCGCGCATGACCGCACCAACGACGTCACCTATTCGGAAGAGTTCGACAACGTTGTCGTTGCCTCAGGGCATTTTTCCGTGCCCAACGTCCCTTATTTCGAGGGTTTTTCGACGTTCAACGGGCGCATCCTGCACAGCCACGATTTCCGCGACGCCATGGAATTCAAGGACAAGGATATCCTGATTATCGGCCGCTCCTATTCGGCCGAGGATATCGGCTCGCAATGCTACAAATACGGCGCCAAATCGATCACCTCCAGCTACCGCTCGAAGCCGATGGGCTTCAAATGGCCCGACAACTGGAAGGAAGTGCCGCTGCTGCAGAAGGTCGTCGGCAAGACCGCGCATTTCAAGGACGGCTCCACCAAGGATGTCGACGCCATCATCCTGTGCACCGGATACCTGCATTCGTTCCCGTTCCTCACCGACGATCTGAAGCTCAAGACCGCCAACCGCATGTGGCCGGACGGGCTCTATGAAGGCGTCGTCTGGGAGAAGAACCCGCAACTGTTCTATATCGGCATGCAGGACCAGTTCTACACCTTCAACATGTTCGACGCGCAGGCATGGTTCGCGCGCGACGTCATCATGGGTCGCATAAAGCTGCCTTCGGCCGAGGCGATGGCGGAACACGGCAGGAGATGGCGGGCGCGTGAGGAAACGCTGGAGGACGCCGAGCAGATGATCTGGTTCCAGGGCGACTACACCAAGGAGTTGATGGAGCAGACCGACTATCCGGGATTCGATGTCGAGGCTGTCAATCAGACCTTCATGGAGTGGGAGCACCACAAATTGGAAGACATCATGGGTTTCCGCGACAACGCCTACCGCTCGCTGATGACCGGCACCATGGCGCCGCTGCACCACACGCCCTGGCTGCAGGCGATGGACGATTCGATGGAGAGCTATCTCGAGGTGAAGGGGGTGGCGGCGGAGTAGCGGCAACCCATGCTGCGGCGAGGAAGTTGCAGTCAGGCCGGCGCCACGACCACCCATGGCGGCTTTCGCCATACACGGCCTGCGTGGGCTGCGGGAACAAAGGGTCGGCGAAACAGCCCACGGCGACGGCTACGGCTGCGGGTTTTCGCGATGGATACCAGAAGACTGTCGAGCCGCACGTGCCACAGAAATGGAATGTGACTGGAAATCCGCTGTCGGAACTGCGCTGATACGTGCGGGGAAGACCCGGCGATCTCCGTCGACCCGGCTTCAAAAAAAAATGCGGCAATGCCGAACGGGCTTCCGGTTCGCCGCTGACACTCCAGGCAATGGCAAAGCGACACCTTGGTGGGTTCCTGTCTGCAGCGCATTTGCAGTTGGCCGCAGGCGCAGCGAGCTGTTCGGCTGGTCACTGATCTCTCCCATGGTCGGGGAACGCAGGCCGGAACGTGGCTGCGGCGCGCCAGGATTGTCAATGTTTCATCGCATCCGGGCTGAACGCGGCATACCATAGGCTCTCAGAACGCAGACGGCCTGAGCAGCGAGTCCCCAAAGCACACTCTCAAAGAAGCATTGCCGATCGACGGTTCATGGCGCAACTTTGCCGGCACGAAGCTCAATTTTTGGGAGCGCTGCCGACCACTCGCCGGCGCCTTTGTCCGTATCGCAAACGATTTCACGTGGCCTATGCCGTCACTGAGGCGGCCGGGCTGTCTTGTTGCCATCCCGTCGACTGAGATTGGAGACGAGGTCGCTGAACCGGTCGCCTTGAACCGCGATATGGTCGCGTAGACGCTCACGCGCTGCTGCCTCGTCGCCGTCGAGGATTGCCTGGACGATGCCCGCGTGTTCGCCGATCGACACCTTGACGCGGTTGCGGACGCGCAACTGCAGACGCCGGTAGGGGCGCAGCCGCCGATGCAGCGCGGCGCATTGGTCGGCGAGGAAGGTGCTGTGGCTTGCCGTGTAGATGGCGTGGTGGAAGACTTCGTTGTCGTAGTAGTAGGAATCGGTGTCCTCGCTCGCCACCGAGAGTTCGCACCGCTCATGGCTCGCCAGCAGCGCCGCGCGGTCCTCCTCGGTATGGCGCCGGGCGGCCATCGCTCCCGCCATGCCTTCGAGTTCCGCCATCACCTCGAACATTTCGTAGATACGGTTCGGTCCAGGATCGACGACCACGGCGCCGCGCCGTGGCCTGGCCTCGACCAGGCCGATGGCGCTCAACTGCATCAGCGCTTCCCGGATTGGTGTCCGCGAGACTCCAAAACGCGTGGCGAGTTGAACCTCGTCGAGGCGTTCACCGGGCGCGAACTCGCCGGTGATGATTCCATTTTCGATCTGGTCGCGCAGTTTGTGGAACGTGTTGCTGGTCATGCGGATGATTGGGTCCAGTTCGCAGCTTATGTATACAAGACTGTTGACATTGCACGCAAGAGCGACAAACAATCATCGCAACCGGGCGGGAGGTCCGGAATTCAAGGGAGGTTGCAGTGCAGAAAATCAAGAAGGTGCTGAAAATTTCGGGCCTCGTCGCGGCCGCCTGCCTCATTGGCGGGGTCGCCGGCGCCCAGACGATCCTGAAGGCGTCGCATCAGTTTCCAGGTGGCAAGGGCGATATCCGCGACGAGATGGTGCAGATCATTGCCCGAGAGGTGACCGCCGCCAATGTCGGCCTCGAGGTCCAGGTATATCCGGGCGCCTCGCTCTACAAGGCCAATGACCAGTGGAACGCCGTCACGCGCGGCCTGCTGGATATGACATCATTCCCGCTCGACTACGCGTCCGGCCGCCATCCGGAGTTCTCGGCGACGCTGATGCCGGGTCTGGTCGGTAATTTCGACCGCGCCAAGCGGCTCAACGATTCCGAATTCATGACCGACATCAAGAAGGTCATCGAGAACGCCGGGGCACTGGTGATTTCCGATGCCTGGCTGTCCGGCGCTTTCGCTTCCAAGAAGGGCTGCATCACCACGCCAGACACGGTCAAGGGCCAAGTCATCCGCGCCGCCGGCCCGGCCTTCGAGCAGATGCTCGTCGCTGCCGGCGCGTCGATCTCGTCCATGCCCTCATCCGAAATCTACACCGGCATGCAGACTGGCGTGCTTGACGCGGCCAACACCTCTTCGGCCAGCTTTGTATCCTTTCGGCTCTACGAGCACGCGAAATGCCTCACGGCGCCCGGCGAGAACGCGCTATGGTTCATGTACGAGCCGGTGCTGATCTCGAAGAAGGTATTCGACAGTCTCAACGCCGATCAGCAGAATGCGATCCGCGCGGCTGGCGAGAAGGCTGAAGCCTTCTTCAACGAGGAAGTTCGCAAGGGCGACCAGATCATGATCGACACCTACAAGAAGGCGGGCGTCGAAGTCGTCGAAATGTCGAAGGCCGACTACGACGCCTGGCTCGAACTGGCAAAGCAGTCTTCCTATAAGGAGTTCGCCGAGAAGGTGCCCGGCGGAGACAAGCTGATCGAGAAGGCTCTTGCCGTCCAGTAATAGCGCGATCCACGCTGGCTGCTACCGCCTCTCCGGCGGATGGCAGGCCCCGTGCATTGCTGGGAGGATCGGCATGTTACAACTCTACATCAGGTCGATCGGTGGCCTGTCACGGGCATTCGCGGTTGTCGCGACGCTGCTGCTGATCGCCGCGATGCTCGTCGTCTGCCAGATGATCTTCATCCGCTATCTGTTCCGGGCCGCGACGATCTGGCAGTCGGACTTCGTGGTGTTTGCCGCGACCGGCGCGATGTTCCTCGGCGCACCTTACGTGTTGCTCAAGGGCGGACATGTCGGGGTCGACGTGGTCGAGATGGTGGTCACTGAGCGCACTCGCCACGTGATGCGAATCGTCGCCAGCCTGCTCGGGCTGCTGTTTTGCGCCATCATGCTGTATGCGAGCTGGCTCCAGTTCCAGGAGACCTGGGTCGGCGGCTGGCGCCATTCCAGCGTCTGGGCGCCGCCCCTTTGGATACCGGTTTCGGCTCTTCCGCTGGGTTTCGGCATGTTGTGCCTGCAATATGTGGCGCAGATCCTCATCCTGCTGTCAGGAGGTGCTGCGCCAGCGCCAACTCATGTGCCTGCGGAGGCGCTCGAAGCCGCGGCCGCCGTTTCGCCGTCTACGGAGACCCCGCCATGAGCCCGACTTTCGCTGGCCTGACGATCATCGTCGCCTTGTTCGTGCTGCTGGGGACGGGCATGCCGATCGCCTTCGCACTTGGCCTGGCCGCCGTTTCTGCCCTGTTCCTGCAGAGCGGCCCGGGTGTCGTCTATGTCCTATCCGAGACAATGTTCTCGGGCATCGCCAATCTCGCTTATGTCTCGATCCCGATGTTCGTGCTGATGGGCGCGGCGGTCGCGTCATCGCCGGCCGGCGCGGATCTCTATACCGCGCTCGATCGCTGGCTGAACCGCATCCCCGGCGGGTTGGTCCTGTCCAACATCGGCGCCTGCGCCATCTTCTCCGGCATGACAGGTTCGTCGCCGGCGACCTGCGCCGCCATCGGCAAGATGGGCATTCCCGAGATGCTCCGCCGCGGCTATCCGACGTCCGTCGCCAGTGGCTCGATCGCCGCCGGCGGCACACTTGGCATCCTCATTCCACCATCCGTGACCCTGATCGTCTACGGCATCGCCACCGAGACCTCGATCGGACGACTGTTCATGGCGGGCGTCATTCCCGGGCTGATGCTCACAATCATGTTCATGATCTGGGCGGTAATCGACTGCAAGCGCAAGGGCTATGACTTCGGCGCGCGCGCGGTGCGGTTCACGCTGCGCGAGAAACTGGCGGGCATGCCGCGCGTATTGCCGTTCCTGCTCATCATCGCGGGAACGCTCTACGTGCTCTACGGCGGCCTCGCGACGCCGTCGGAAGCGGCCGGCGCCGGCGCGCTGCTCACCTTGGCCGTGGTGATCGTCGCTTATCGGCTGTTCCGCTTCCGCCCTGTCGCCGGCATCTTCGGCTCGGCGATGCGCGAGAGCGTGATGATCATGATGATCATGGCGGCGGCCGAACTGTTCGCCTTTGCGCTTTCGTCGCTGTTCATCACCCAGTCGATCGCTGCCGCGATCGCTGATCTGGAGGTCAATCGTTGGGTGTTGATGGGCGTGATCAATATTTTCCTGCTGGTCGCCGGAATGTTCCTGCCGCCTGTGGCGGTGATCGTCATGACGGCGCCGATGCTGTTCCCGATCGTCACGCAGGCGGGCTTCGATCCGTACTGGTTCGCGATCGTCCTCACCATCAACATGGAGGTCGGCCTGATCACGCCGCCGGTTGGCCTCAATCTCTTCGTCATCAATGCCATCGCGCCTGACATTCCGACGCGCCAGATCCTGTGGGGCGCATTGCCCTATGTGCTGGTAATGTTTCTGGCGATCCTGATCTTGTGCATCTTCCCCGGCCTCGCCACATGCCTTCCGAACCAGATGATGGGGGCAGCGATATGAACGGCGTTTCACTGCTCGGCGACATGCTGCAGATCATTGCCGAACGCGGCCGCCGCTTCCTGTCGCTGAGCGGCAAGGAAGAGGTGGGCGCCGGCGGTGTCGAAGCGATTTGCGAGACGCTGCTTTCGAGCCACGGCGAGGCGTCCGGCATGGCTCTGGCGGAGACCATTCTCGACCGCTGGTCGCGGTTCGACAAGGAGCAGCGCCGGGACTTCATGGTGATGCTGCTGGAGAGGTTCGGGCCCGACGCCGCGCGGCTCGATAAGGCCATAGACGGCTACCGCGAGCTAAGGACGCCGCAGGCGCTGCTGGAACTGCATTCCGCCGCCGAGCCCAGGCGGCAGGAATTGATCCGCCGGCTCAATCTTGCTCCGAACGGCATCGCGACGCTGGTGCGCATGCGCGAAAATCTCCTGGCGATGAAGTCCGCCCAGCGGGATCTCGACGCCGTCGATGCCGATTTCGCGCATCTGTTCGGGTCATGGTTCAACCGCGGCTTTCTGGTGCTGCGTCCGATCAGCTGGTCGACGCCAGCCGATATCCTGGAGAAGATCATCCGCTACGAAGCGGTGCATCAGATCGACGGCTGGGACGAGTTGCGCAGGCGTCTGGCTCCCGACGACCGTCGCTGCTTCGCTTTTTTTCATCCGCAACTGGTCGATGAGCCGCTGATCTTCGTCGAAGTGGCGCTTACCCGTTCCACTCCGGCCGCGATCGCCGACGTTCTGCGCGAGGACCGGGCGGCGATCGCCGCGGCCGAGGCCACCACGGCTGTGTTTTATTCTATTTCCAACTGTCAGCAGGGGCTGCGCGGCATTTCCTTCGGTAACTTCCTGATCAAGCAGGTGGTCGAGGATCTGCGCCGGGAACTGCCGAATCTCGACACTTTCGTCACCTTGTCGCCGGCGCCGGGCTTTGCGCAATGGCTGGCACGCGAGCGGCAGGCGGAAGCCTCGGATGCGATCGATGACACCGATCGGGCGGTGCTCGCGGCGCTGGACGATGAGGACTGGCTTTCGGTTCCCGCCGCGACCACGGCGGTGCAGCCCGCTCTTACCGCCGCCGCCGCCTGGTACTTCCTGCGTGCCCGCAACGCCCAGGGCAAGCCGGTCGACCCGGTGGCGCGCTTCCATCTCGGCAATGGCGCACGCCTTGAGCGCATCAACTTTCTCGCTGACAAATCGGCTTCCGGCATGCGCCAGGCACACGGGCTGATGGTGAACTATCTGTACAAGCTCGATGATATCGAGACCAATCATGAGGCTTTCTCGGGCAGGGGCGAAGTCGTGGCGGCCCAGGGTATTCGCCGCCTGCTGCGCGCGGACAGGCCGCAGCGGGCGCTTGCGGTGCTGCGCGCGCCTCCGCGGGAGCGGCCGGTCGGGGCGAAGACCGCGGCCGGCAAGGGGACCAGGGAACTGACGTGATGAACAACCACATGTTCGACGCCGTGCGCAGCGCGACCGCCGCGCGCGATGCGGCCTTTATCATCACGGCGGACGGAAGCGTGTGGACCTATGGCGACATGCTCGACTTTTCGGGCCGCCTTGCCGGCCGACTCCTGGCGCTGGGCGTAAAACCCGGCGACCGGGTCGCCGTGCAGGTCGAGAAAAGTCCCGAAGCGTTGATGCTTTACCTCGCCTGCCTGCGCGCCGGCGCGGTCTACCTGCCGCTCAACACCGCCTACACGCTCGCCGAGCTCGATTATTTCATCGGCGACGCCGAACCGGCCCTGGTCGTGGTGCCGCCGACCTCGGCCGCCGGCGTGGGGCCGGTAGCGGCAGCCCACGGGGCGAGGCTCGAAACGCTCGACAATCGCGGCGGCGGTTCGCTGCTCGACGGTATCGACGGCTTCTCCGCCGGATTCGCCGACGCGGCGCGCGGTCCCGATGACCTCGCCGCCATCCTCTACACGTCGGGCACGACCGGCCGGTCGAAGGGCGCCATGCTGACGCACGACAATCTGCTGTCGAACGCGATGACGCTGCGGGATCATTGGCGCTTCACGGCGCGGGACCGGCTGATCCACGCGCTGCCGATCTTCCACACCCACGGGCTGTTCGTCGCCTCGAACGTTATCCTGCTCGCCGGCGCATCGATGTTTTTTCTGCCGAAGTTCGACGCCGACGAAGCGTTGCGCCTGATGGCCACCGCGACAGCGATGATGGGCGTGCCGACCTTCTATGTCCGGCTGGTCCAGCATCCCGGCCTGACGCGGGAGGCGACCGCCGGGATGCGGCTCTTCGTATCCGGTTCGGCGCCGCTACTCGCGGAGACGCACCGGCTTTTCAGCGAGAAGACCGGCCACGCTATCCTCGAACGCTACGGCATGACCGAAACGAACATGAACACGTCGAACCCATATGATGGTGAGCGCGTGGCCGGCACGGTCGGCTTCCCGCTTCCGGGCGTCGACCTGAGGATTGTCGACCCCGAGACAGGCGTGACCGTGGCCCAAGGCGAGACGGGGATGATCGAGGTTCGTGGCCCCAACGTGTTCAAGGGCTACTGGCGCATGCCGGAAAAGACAGCCGCCGAGTTCCGCTCCGACGGCTTTTTCATCACCGGCGATCTCGGTCTGGTCGACGGTCGCGGCTATGTCCACATCGTCGGTCGGGGCAAGGACCTCGTGATCTCCGGCGGCTACAATATCTATCCCAAGGAGGTCGAGTCCGAGATCGACCAGTTGTCCGGCGTGGTCGAGAGCGCCGTGATCGGCGTGCCGCATCCTGATTTCGGCGAGGGCGTTACCGCCGTGATCGTCAAGCAGCCTGACGCCGCGATCGATGAAGCGGTGGTGCTGGATGGGCTGAAGTCGCGGCTGGCGCGCTACAAGCAGCCGAAGAAAGTGCTGTTCGTCGAAGACTTGCCGCGCAACACGATGGGTAAGGTGCAGAAGAACGTGCTGCGCGAGCGCTACAAGAATCTCTACAGCGGCTGAACCCGACGGAAGCGCAGGTTCCGTCGAGTGAGTTCGCTGACCGAGGTGCAGCCCATCAGCTTCATGCCACGCTCGATCTCGATGTGCATCAATTCCAGCGCGCGTTCGACGCCGCGCTGCCCGGCGGCCGCCAAGGGGAACAGATAGTAGCGGCCCAATCCGACGGCCTTTGTGCCCAGCGAAAGCGCCTTGAGAACGTGGGTGCCGCGCCGCACGCCACCATCCATCATCACGTCGATTCTGTCTCCCACCGCATCGACGATCTCGGCAAGCTGGTCGAACGCGGTACGCGAGCCGTCGAGTTGGCGACCGCCGTGACTGGAGAGGACATTCCGGTGCAGCCAATCTCGACCGCACGCTTGGCATCCTCGACCGACATGATGCCTTTCAGGCAGAATTGTCCGCCCCAGTGCTGCAACGATAGACACCGCAACGGGTCGACCCAGCCGTGGGGAGAAGGTCGGCTTTGGAGACGTAGCGGCAAGGTCGGCAATTGACGATACCATACGACTTGGAAGGTCCCGTTCGTCGTCACCATTGTTGATGCCAGGCGTTTGGTGAATTGTGGAAGCATAAGGACAGAATTGCATGCGTTGCAGGCAGCGGGTTGCCCTTTCGCCAATTACGGCCCGCACTTTGTTGGAGAGCCGAATGCAAGACTTCATTCTCTTCGCGCTCGTGGGGTTTGTAGGCCAAGCCGTGGACGGGGCTCTCGGCATGGCCTACGGCGTGGTTTGCTCGACAACGCTGCTGGGATTTGGCGTGTCTCCTGCACACGCTTCGGCTTCAGTTCACGCGGCTGAACTGTTTACCACCGCGGCCTCCGGTTCGGCTCACATCTATCACCGCAACATCGACTGGAAACTTTTCTGGCGGCTGATGCCGTTTGGCGTGCTCGGCGGCGTTCTCGGCGCTTTTGTGCTGACGTCGTTTGAAGGGGCCATCATGAGGCCGTATGTGACCACATACCTTGCGCTCGTCGGAGCCTGGCTCCTGTTCCGCTCGTTCCGGCGAATCCCAAGCAAGCCGATCCCTGTAGGCGCGGTAGCTCCTCTCGGACTTGGCGGCGGATTTCTCGACGCCGCAGGGGGTGGCGGATGGGGACCCATGGTGACGACAGGCCTTCTCGGTTTTGGCGGGACGCCGCGCTACGTCATCGGCACGGTAAATGCCAGCGAGTTCCTCATCACGCTCTCGGTGTCTCTAACCTTCCTGTTTGCGTTGCTGACCGGCCATTGGGAGGAGGCAGGAGAGCTGACAGAAAATCTAGTTCCCGTTGCCGGCCTGATCCTTGGCGGCGTGGTCGCAGCGCCGATTGCCGGATTGGTAGTGAAGTCAATCGCGGAAGAGACGCTTCTCGGGCTGGTTGGTGTTCTCATCATAATGCTGGCAGGCTGGCAAACCGCGGAACTGCTGGAAATGGTGTAAAAAGCCGACGTCGTGAAACTCCAGCTCGCATGCCCGGCAATCCGCGGTGTGCATTCGGGGGACCACACATGATGTCGTCCCTTGACAGGATTCGCGGCCCTTCCAAGCCGAGGGCAGCGCGTCGAGGCGATTGAGGGTATGACCGTCGTGCCTGCGCTGGAAGCTGTCGGCGAGTTAGGATTTCGACCCTGTAGAGTTTGACCGTGTTGCTCACCGGGCAGAGGGACCAATCCTTTGGCGCAAGCGCCAGCTTATTCTGGCGTGTGGCAGACCGCCTCGACGTTAAAGCCATCCGGATCGATCACGAACGCCGCGTAATAGGTTGGATGATAATGTGCTCTGATGCCCGGCGGGCCGTTGTCACGTCCGCCATGCGCCATAGCGGCGGCGTAATAGGCGTCAACAGCGGCCCGGTTTTCGGCCGCAAAAGCGATGTGGATGCCCGTCCCGCGAGCGCCGTCCGTCGCGACATGATGGACGTCGTTGGACAGCCAGAAGAAAGGCTTGCCATCCTTCCCATAGCCGATGCCGTGATAGCCGCCGCTTTCTTCGGGGGTCACTTCCATCATGGTCGCGACGCCGAGCGGCGTGAGCGCGGCATCATAAAAACGGCGAGAGGATTCGAAGTCGCGTGCACTGATGCCCATGTGATCGATCATGACCCTGTCCTTCTTCGGCAAATCCCGCGCAGCTTGTAGTCGATTCGGCTGAAGAACGGATTGAGCAGGATCAATATTCTCGAAATGTCTCAAATTCACCGGGGATTCTCCATGCAACGAAGGAACCCGACATGTTTCGATTTTGCACTACAGGAAAGAACGTGCACGGGACCGGACGCTTACAATCCGTGGAACGGGCAGAGGTAAACTCGTTTCCCAAATGGAACGAAGAGACCCTTTTGTTGTTTGGCTTCCTTGGACAACCGGAGGCCAGGTCGATGAAGAAATTGCTTGCAACAACAGGTTTGGCACTGGCAGTCGCGGTGCCTGCAGCGGCCCAGGACACCGCGACTGCGAAAGCCGAATTCGTCAACATGGCTGGCGAGAAGAACGGAACGGCCACGCTGACCGAGACGGCGCAGGGTGTGCTGATAGCGTTGGAGGTGCCGGGACTGCCGGCGGGCGAATGGATCGCGTTCCATGTTCATGAAACTGGAAAGTGCGATCATCAGACCGGCCATGACTCGGCAGGTGGGCACTTCAATCCGACAAATGCCGAACATGGATATCTCACAGCAAAGGGCCCGCATGCGGGCGATATGCCAAATCAGCGGGTCGGCGCCGACGGCGTTTTGCGTGCCCAGGCTTTCAACAGCATGGTCAAGCTGGATGGTGGAGAAACGGCGATACGAGGCAAGGCATTGATGATCCACGGCGGACAGGACGACTATAAAAGCCAACCTGCCGGCGATGCCGGAAAACGTCAGGCCTGCGCCGTGATTGAATGAGAAGCTCGCGAGCAGGGTAAGGACCTGTCCGGCATATGATCTGACCGGATCTTCAGCCTCGGCAATCCTTTATTTCCGGCTACCCCAGCCTTGCTCGTGCCTTGGCCGTCCAGGCGTTGAACAGCCGGTCGGCGATGATGCCGATGAAGGCGATGGCCAGTCCGGCGACGATGCCGCGGCCGGAATCGGCCTTGGACAGCGCGATGAAGACCTCCTGGCCGAGATCGCGCGTGCCGACCATGGCGCAGATGATGATCATCGCCAGCGCCATCAGGATCGTCTGGTTGACGCCGAGCATGATCTCGGGCAGCGCCAGCGGCAGCTGCACGCGCAGGAACGTCTGGCGCTTGGTGCAGCCCGACACCTTTGCCGCCTCGATCAGTGCCGGCGGCACCTGCCGGATGCCGTGATTGGTGTAGCGGATGGCCGGCACCACCGCGAAGGCAACGGTCGCGATCATCGCCGTCACGTCGCCGACCCGGAACAGCATCACCACCGGAATGATGAAGCAGAACGACGGCAGCACCTGCAGCGTGTCGATCACCGGGGTGACGATCTTCTCGACACGGTCGCTGCGCGATGCCATCAGCCCGATCGGGATGCCGATCAGGCAAGCGATGAAGGCCGAGATGCCGCACAGATAGACCGTTGCCATGGTCTTTTCCCAGAGCCCGGTCACCGCGCAGAAGGCGGTCAGCGCCGCGACCAGGGTGGCCAGGCGCAGGCCGCCAAGCTGGTAGCCGGCAAGGCCAAGCAGGAACACCGCGCCGAGCCACGGGAAACCCTCGCAGAAGGCGCGCACCGGGTTCAGCACGTTGAGGATGAGCGCCACGCGGAACGCCTCGATCGTGTCGAAGAAATTGATCGTGATCCAACTCACCGCCGCCTTCCACAGCGGCGCGGTGGTGAGGGTCATCGCCTTCGGCAATGCCGCGAACGCAGGCACGAACAAACCGAGCAGCGTGGTGGCGGTGAGAATAGCGATGGCCAGCGTCAGATTGGGGTAGCGCCGCCAGAAGATTGGGCTCACCTCCTGATAGGCATGGCCCTTGGCGTGATTGCGCGCGAGCGCCTGGCTCAGCCGATCGAGCGCGATCGCCAGCGCGACGATGGCGAGGCCGGCTTCCATCGCCTCGCCGACCTTCAGCGCGCGCAACGCCAAAAGCACGTCGTAGCCAAGGCCGCCGGCGCCGATCATCGAGGCGATGATGACCATGTTGAGCGCCAGCATGATCACCTGGTTGACGCCGACCATCAGCGTCGGGCGCGCCGACGGCAAGAGAACGCGCCACAGTTTCTGCCGCGCCGTGCAGCCGGCCATCTCGCTGAAATCGTCGATCTCGGACGGCACCCGCGACAGCCCCAGCATTGTCGCGCGCACCATCGGCGGCGTAGCGAAAATGGCCGTCGCGATCATCGCCGAAACCGGACTGTTGCCGAACAGCAGCAGCATCGGGATCAGATAAGCGAAGGTCGGGATGGTCTGCATCAGGTCGAGGGCAGGGGAGATCAACAGCCTCTCCGCCCATGGCTTGCGCCACGCCCATATGCCGACGAACAATCCTGTGACGATGCAGAACGGCACGGCGATGGCGATCAGCCCGAGCGTCAGCATGGCGCTGGTCCATTGGCCGAACAGCGCGATGTAGAGGAAACAGCCGCCAACCAGCGCGCCGAGCTTCCAGCCGCCGGCGGCGCGTCCGGCCAGGAATGCAGCAATGCAGACGCCAACCCAGGACAGGCGCGGCAAGACGATCATATTCGCGCCATGGCCGATCTTGAAATTCTTGGCCAGCAGACTGAGCGCGAAATCGAGCGGCACGCCGAGCACCGTGGTGATTGACCGCGTCAGCCAGGCCAGGTTCCGCTTCACCCAGTTCATCAGTGCGCTGACCCAGTCGGCGACGGGAACGACTGCGCTGGCCGGATAATTGACCGCCCAAGGCAGCCTGTCCTGCAGCAGGAACACGACAAGCACGGCGGCAAGGGCGCAGGCCCAGACCACCAGCCAGATCTGAACCGGCCGCGATCTCGCTTCGTTGGTGCTTGCCGTCACCGTCATGCGCCGGCTCCGGAGCGCTCGATGCCTGCCAGTAGATCGATCACCGCTTGCGGCGTGACTTCGCCGATCGGCTTGCCGGCGCCGTTGACCACCGCGAACGGCTTGCCGACTGAGACGATATCAGCCGAAAAACTGGCGATCTTGGCATCCGGCGCGACCACGCCGCCATGCTCAGTGCCGTCGCAGGCGCGCATCAGGCTTCGCGCCGAGATCACCTTGGCGCGGTCGACGTCGCGGGTGAATTCGGCGACATAGTCGGTCGCCGGATTGACCACCAATTCTTCCGGCGTGCCGATCTGGATGACCTCGCCGTCCTTCATGATGGCGATGCGGTCGGCCAGCCGGATGGCTTCGTCGAAATCATGGGTGATGAAGACGATGGTCTTGTGCAGCATGGTCTGCAGCCGCATCAGCTCGTCCTGCATCTCGCGGCGGATCAGCGGATCGAGCGCCGAGAACGGCTCGTCGAGGAACCAGATCTCCGGCTTGGTGGCGAGGCTGCGGGCGATGCCGACACGCTGCTGCTGGCCGCCGGAAAGCTCGCGCGGATAGAAATGCTCGCGGCCGCGCAAGCCGACAAGCTCGATGACCTCGCGTGCCCGCTTTTCGCGCGTCGGCCGGTCCTGCCCCTGGATGCCCAGTGGAAAGGCGATGTTCTCCAGCACGTTCAGATGCGGCAGCAGGGCGAAATTCTGGAACACCATGCCCATGCGGTGGCGCCGCAACTCGATCAGCGCGGCATCGGAGATCTTGAGGAGATCCTTGCCCTCGAATTCGACCTTGCCATGCGTCGGCTCGACCAGCCGCGACATGCAGCGCACCAGCGTCGATTTGCCGGAGCCGGACAGGCCCATGATGATGAAGATCTCGCCCTGGCGGATTTCGAGGTCGACGGCGCGCACGGCACCGACCAGCCCGGCGGCCGCGACATCCGTCATGCTGGCCTTGCCGTCGCGCTGGCGGATGAAATTGACGGCGTTCGCCCCGAACAGCTTCCAGACGTTGCGGCAGGCGAGCTTTATCGGGCGGGCATCCCTCGGCGGGCCTGCCGCTTGCTGCACCTGTTCAGTCGTATCGGCCATGCAATCGTCCTTCTGGAATATGGGATAGAGACCCGGCCACAAAGGGCCGGGTCTCGCAGTTTCCAGTTGGAACGATCACTCGGCCCAGGCTTTCCAGTCGGCTTCGTGGGCGGCGATCCAGGCAGCAGCGACGTCTTCCGGCGTCTTGCCGTCGAGGTCGATCTCGCCGCTCATCTTGTTGAGCTCTTCGGTATCGATCGTGTAGTTTTTCGCGACCTTGTAGGCGACCGGCCATTTGTCCTTCATGCCGGCCCAGGAGTATTTCCAGATCTCGCCATGCGGCTTGCCGCAGTCATACTTCTCATCGGGGTTCACGCCCCATTTCGGGTCGTTGTAGCACTCCGGCGTATAGTCGGGGAATTCGACCCATTCGCCCTTGTACTTGGCCGGCGCCCAATGCGGCGAGTAGACCCACAGCATGATCGGCGCCTTGCGCTGATAGGCCGAATCCAGTTCGGCGAACATCGCCGCGTCGGTGCCGGCATGGATGACGGTGAAGGGCAGTTTCAGTGCCGCGGCACGCTCGTCGTCAAAACCTTCCCATGTCACGGGACCACCGAGATAGCGGCCGTTCGGCGCCGTTTCCGCGGTCGAGAAGGCCTCGGCGCATTTCGGGTCCTTCAGCGCTTCCCAGTTTGGCAGGCCCGGGCATTTCTCCTTCATGTATTCGGGATACCACCATTCCTCCTTGGCCTTGGGCCCGAGCGCGCCGAGGCGTTCGGTCTGCCCGGTCGCATCCGAGGCCTTCATGGCTTCGCCGGCCGTCGTGTCCCAGAACTCCATGGCGACGACGAGGTCGCCATTGGTAAGGCCGGTGGTCAGGCTGGAGAGATAGTCGGCAGTCGGGTACTCGACCGTGTATCCAAGCTTTTCAAGGATCCCGCCGAGGATCTTTGCGTTCAGATTGACGCTGGTCCAGTCGAACAGCGCGATCTTTATCGGGTCGTTGGATTCTGGCGCAGCCGCATAGGCTGAAGGCGTCAACACGCTTGCCGTGGCAAGCGCGAAGGCTCCCATCGATAAACTCGAAATCATACTCCGAAGTGACATGCTTGTTCTCCTGTCAAGCTGCGTGGAAGTTATCGTTCGTTCCCGTGTTGCGTGTTTTTTTTATTGTGTTGGAAAAGCTGGTCGTTGCGCAAGGCCATTGGCACCACATTGCTGTCGGCGCTGAAGCCGGCGCAGAGGGAACGGTCCCCAATTCGATGAGGATGTCGTGCGGGACGGGTTGCGTCATGGCTGCCGACGGGTCGCTGCGCAAGCGGCGATCCGCGTGTGGATCGCCGGTCTTGCGGCGCTCAGGAACGTGCGAGCCATCAAGGTCCCATGATCTCGGCCGTCGGTCCGGCAAGCAGCGGCTCGCCGAAGCCATTTTCATGGGATGAAATTATATATACCAACGTTCATGTCGCGCAACGGATAACGCGGCGTGGATTGTGAAATTCGAACGGCGCACGCCGCCCGAGTATCCTCACGACATGATCAGGCCGCCATCGACATTGATCGTCTGGCCGGTGATGTAGGCGGCGTCGCTGCTGGCCAGAAAGCTGACCAGGCCGGAAACATCCTCGCCGCTGCCGGCGCGGCCCATCGGGATATTCTTCACCCATTCCGCCATCAGCTCGCCGGGCTTATAGTCGCCCATCAGCTTGCCCCAAGCCGCGTCGTTGTAGGCCCACATGTCGGTATCGATGATGCCGGGGCAGATCGCGTTGACGGTGATCTTCTCCTTCGCCACTTCCTTGGCGAGGCTCTGGGTGATGCCGACGACGCCGAATTTCGAGGCCGCATAGTGCGGCGTGTAGATGAAGCCCTGGCGCGCCTGGCCGGATGCGGTGTTGATCAGCCGGCCACCGTCGCCATGCTTACGGATGCGCGCGATCGCCTCCTGGCAGCACAGGAATACGCCCTTGGTGTTCACCGCCATGACCTTGTCCCATTCGGCCTCCGTCATCGCCTCGATCCTGGCGATGGTGATGACGCCGGCATTCTGTACGGAGATGTCGACGCGACCGAACTGCCGTTCGGCCAGATCGTAGAGGGCGGCGACCTCGTCCTTTTTCGTCACGTCCATCCGCAGCGAGGCGACCTTGGCGCCTTCCGCCTTCAGGCCGGCGGCCACCTCATCGACGCGCGCGTCGATGGCGCTGACGACGACGGCCGCACCCTCCGCCGCGAAGCGCCTGGCCATCGCCGCACCGATGCCGCCGCTGGCGCCTGTGATGACCGCCGTCTTACCTTCAAATCGCTTCTGCATTTCTTCTCCTACCAGCAGACGAAGCCGCCATCGACGATCAGGTCGATGCCGGTGACGAAACTCGAGGCGCGGCTGGCCAGGAACACGGTCGGGCCGACCATTTCCTCCGGCGCCGCCATGCGCCCCATCGGCGTATCGCGCTCGAAGATTTTGACCTGGTCGGCGACCTCCGGCCGCTTGTTCATCGGCGTCAGCGTATAGCCGGGGCTAACGACGTTGACGCGCAGGCCGCGATCGGCCCATTCCATGGCGAGGCTCTTCGACATGTGGATGACGGCGGCCTTCGACGAATTGTAGTGCGCCTGGGTCAGGCCGCGATTGACGATCGAGCCAGACATCGAGGCGATGTTGATGATCGAGCCCTTGCGCCGCGTCAGCATTGTGCGTGCTTCGGCCTGGCAGGACAGGAACACGCCGCTGACATTGACGTCGTAGAGCTTCTGCCATTTCTCCAGTGACAGCGTCTCGGCTGGCTCAGCCCCGGCAATCCCGGCATTGTTGACGGCGATGCTCAGCGCGCCGAGTTCTTTCTCCGTGCGCTCGACCGCCGCCGCCAGGTCGCTTTCGGAAGTCACCGTGCCGGTCAGCACCAGTGCCTTGCGGCCGAGCGCCGTGATCTTGTGCGCCGTCTCGTCCAGTCCGCCTTTCGAGGCATGGCCGAAACAGGCGATGTCGGCGCCGGCCTCGGCCAGGCCGATGGCGATTGCCTGCCCGATGCCGCTGCCGGCGCCGGTGACGAGAGCAACGTCTCCATGAAGATCGAATAGTTTCATCGAAATGTTTCCTGTTGAGCCGCCGGTGCTGCCTGGGAAGAAGGGGCGCCAGTCCTGGCTGGCGCCCCGCGCGGTCCGGTGCCTGGGAGGATATCACCTGCTGCGCTTTGTTCCGATTCCCCGATCGCTTGTTCCGTCCTAGCTCGTGGCAAGTTCCATCACGGCGACGTTGCTGGCTTCGCTGCGGTCGAGAATTCCGCGCTGGCGGCCACGGCTCAGCACCAGCACGCGATGCGACAGGCCGAGCACTTCCTCGAGATCGGAACTCACCACCACCACCGCCATGCCGGAGCGGGCGAGGTCGGCGATGACATCGTAGATCGCGGCGCGGGCGCCGACATCGATGCCGCGTGTCGGCTCGTCCAGGATGAACACTTTGGGCGGCCGTGAAATCCACTTGGCGATGATCACCTTTTGCTGGTTGCCGCCGGACAGCTTGCTGATCGCCTGGTTCGGCCGGCCCTTGACGCCGAGCCGGCTGATGCCGGCCTCGGCGAATTTCTGCACCGCCTTCGGAAACACCCAGCCGTTCGGCGCGACGTGGTCGAAATTGCCGATCGCCAGGTTCTCGCCGATGGTCTGGTCGAGCACCACGCCTTGCGCCTTGCGGTCCTCCGGCACCAGCACGACACCGGCCTTGATCGCGGCCGCCGGGCCATTGAGGTGCACCGGCTTGCCGGCGACACGCACCGACCCCGATGAAATCGGATCGGCGCCGGCAATCGCCCGCACCAGCTCCGTGCGGCCGGCGCCGATCAGCCCGGCGATGCCAAGGATTTCGCCGGCCCGCACCGAAAAGCTGATATTCTGGAAACTGCGTTCCGGCGAGGACAGGTTCTCAACCTCGAGCAACGTCTCGCTGCTCGGCTCCGACAGCGGCGGAAACATCCGCTCGACGCTGCGGCCGACCATCTGCTCGACCACCGTGCGCACCGGAATGTCGGCGCGCTCGTGCCGAGCGACGATGCGCCCGTCGCGCATCACCACCACGCGGTCGGCGATTTGAGCGATCTCGTCCAGCCGGTGGCTGATATAAATGAACGACATGCCTTCCGCCTTGAGCTTGCGGATCTGCTGGAACAACAGTTCCGTTTCCTCGCCGCCAAGGGCGGCTGTCGGTTCGTCGAAGATCAGAAGCTCGGCATTGAGCGTCAGCGCCTTGGCGATCTCGACCTGTTGCTGGGCGGCGATGCGCAGCGTGCGCACCTTGCGCTCCGGCGAGACATCGAGGCCAAGCCGCTTCAACTGCGCCGATGCCCGCGCATTCATAGCCGCGCGGTCGATACGGCCGCCGCGCATCGGCAGGCGCCCGACATAGACGTTCTCGGCAACCGAAAGGTCCGGCAGCAGCTTCAGTTCCTGGTGGATCATGCCGACGCCGGCGTCGATGGCCGCAGCGGGAGAGGCGGGGGAATAGGGTCTCCCCCGCCATGTGATGGTGCCGGCATCGGGCTTGGTCGACCCGGCGATGATGTTCGAGACGGTGGACTTGCCCGCGCCGTTTTCTCCAAGCAGCGCCACGACCTCGCCCGGCCGCACCTCGAAACTCGCATCGGCCAGGACCTGGACCGGTCCGTAGCTCTTGCAGAGGCCGCTGACGGAGAGCCCCAGATGCGGGGTCTGCGTATGGCTGGGGTTCAAGGACATCGTTCCGCTCGTCAATCGTCAGGGATGCCTGGTGTCAGGGGTGCTTGGCGATGAACTGATCGACATTGTCCTTGGTGGTCAGCGTCGCGTCCTGCAGCTGTTCCGCGGGAATGGTTTCGCCGGCCACCAGCTTGATCGCCGCGTCGACAGCAAGCCGGCCCATGCCTTGCGTCTGCTGCGTCGCGGTCACGTCGAAGACGCCGCCCTTCAGAGCCTTGAGCGCCGCCACGTCGCCGTCGAAGCCGGCAACCCAGACCTTGTGGCCGGGATTGGCGACCTTGACCGCCTGCGCGGCACCGAGCGCCAGCGCATCGGCCTGGCCGATGACGATCGACACGTCGGGATGCGACTGCAGCAGGTCCTGCGTCAGCTTGAAGCCTTCATCCTGGTGCCAGCCTTCGCTCCACAGCTCGCCGACCACCTTGATGTCGGGATAGGCGCTCAGGGCTTCGCCGCAGCCCTTCGACCGGTCGACCTCGGGCGTCGTGCCTTTCTGGCCATGGATGATGATCAGCTCGCCCTTGCCGCCCGCCTGCTTGGCGATGTAGTCGCAAACCGCCTTGGCCGATGCCACGCTGTTGGTGGCGATGAAAGTGTCGCCGGGGGCGCCGTCGGCGTTGCGGTCGACATTGATGACCGGGATGCCGGCAGCCTTGGCCGTCTTGGTCGGCACGGTGGCGGCGGTGGCGCCGGCCGGGATGTAGATCAACGCATCGATGTTCTGCGTGATCAGGTCCTGCACCTGGCTGACCTGGGTCGCCGAATCGCCCTTGGCGTCGACGGTGATGATCTCGATGCCCTTTTCCTTGCCATAGGCTTCGACCGACTGCTTGATCTGGTTGAAGAAGTCGGCCTGCAGATTGGCGACGGCAAGGCCAAGCTTCTTGGCTTCCTTGGCCGAGGCCATGTCGGACAGCCCGAGCAGCGGGATGATTGCCGCGGCAGCGAGCAGCAATGAGCGTTTGGTCAGCATGTGTTTCCTCCGTTGATGTTCAATCTGTCCTGCCGGCGCATCACGGCGCCCCCTTGGCCGAACAACTCCCAGTTTTTCGGATCAACCGATCCGTTTTCGCCCGGATACCCCCAAGCGAATCTCATCGCGCCCGCCCTTCATTGTGCTCTGCGCCGCCATGTATCAGTGGCCACTGCCAGCGCGATCACCACGCCGATCACCACCTGCTGGATGAAGGGCGACACACCGAGCAGGTTCAGCCCGTTGCGCAGCACGCCGATGATGAGCACGCCGACGGCGGTGCCGCCGATCGAGCCGACGCCGCCCGACAGGCTGGCGCCGCCGATCACCACCGCCGCGATCGTGTCCAGCTCGTAGCCGAAGCCGGAGCTCGGCTGGACGGAATCGAGCCGTGCCGCAAGCACGATGCCGGCAAGCCCGGCCAGCACGCCGCAGATCGCGTAGACCCAGTTGGTCAGCGACTTGACCGGTATGCCGGACAGCCGGGCGACCTCGGCGCTGCCGCCAATCGCGTAGAGGCTGCGGCCGGTCGCGCGATAATTCAGGAAGATCGCGAAGATGATGGCCAGCACGATCATCAAGCCGACGGTGACCGACAGGAAGCCGAAATGACGAATGATCGACAGGCTGGTGAACCAGTCGGGAAAGCCGATGATCTGCGAGCCGTCGGTGATCATGTTGGCGAGGCCGCGCGCCACCGACATCATGGCCAGCGTGGCGATGAAGGGCGGCAGTTTGGTGACGGTTACGAGCAGGCCTGAAACCAGTCCGCAAAGTCCAGCAACGACAAGCGCCGTGACGATGCCAGCGGACATGCCGAGATTGAGATGATCCGGATGAGCGACGAAGCCCATCACCATGGCGGCGAGCGCCAGCACGGAGCCGACGGACAGATCGATGCCGCCGATCAGGATGACCAGCGTCATGCCGATCGCCATGATGCCGAGCACGGTGACCTGGTCGAGCACGTTGAGGATGTTGCGGAACGTCAGGAACGTGTCGGTGGTCAGCGACAGGACAAGGCACAAAAGCACCAGCCCGATCAGCGGTCCCATGGTTCCGGCGAACAGGGTCGAAAGCTTTGCGCCCGCCGCGGCCTGCGCCCCGGGGCCGGCCTTCAACTCGCTTGCACCGTTGCTCACAGCCACTTTGCTCCTCCACCAGCAGTCCGGCTATGCGTCGCCGGCTCACTTTTGCTCACCAGGCACCTCCCTGTGAACAATTTATCTTTGATATGCAATTTTGTTCAGCTAAACTGTTCGTCAGAAAATTGTCAAGGCCCGCCGTATCATTCCACGCTGGTTTGCGCCGCGAGGCGGTTTGCCTTACGGAAGACACGAAATGCCGCGCTTCAGGTCCGGTTCCCGTCCTGCGAATTCATTTTGGCTGCTTGAGCAGGGCAAGACGGCCAAGACGAAGTAAATGTTGACCATTTTGGCTTTCATCTCGCGTTGTGGACGATATCTTGTCGATGTCCCTGGGGCTTGAATCCTGGGCACGCAGAACGATTTCGGATCGCTCCGCCGGATGCGCCATCTGAATGGCCTTGAAGGATCCGGACGACCGCGGGAGGGCAAAAAAATGGCGATGACGGAGAATGACAAGGCCTCGCGCTTCCCGGATGCCGAGCTGAAGGCCCGTGCCGCCTGGCACTATTATGTCGAGGGGCTGACGCAGGAGAGGATTTCCGAAATCCTCGGCATCGGTCGCATCAAGGTGCATCGCATCCTTTCCGCCGCGCGCGAGGAGGGCGTCGTCCAGTTCCGCATTCGCGACAGCGTCGTCGAATGCATGGTGCTGGAAGAGGCCCTGAAGCAGCGCTTCGGGCTCAGTCAGGCCGTCGTGGT
This sequence comes from Mesorhizobium sp., assembly GCF_004962245.1. Classification (GTDB taxonomy): domain Bacteria; phylum Pseudomonadota; class Alphaproteobacteria; order Rhizobiales; family Rhizobiaceae; genus Mesorhizobium. Next base: position 155,718 of record NZ_SUHQ01000009.1, read on the forward strand.
GCCGTCGGCCGCCGACCGCAGCAACGCGCCACTGATGATCGGCCATGCCGCGGGCGCCTATCTGGCCGACAATGTGAATGCCGGCGACGTCATCGCGCTGGGCTGGGGGCGGACGCTGAAATTCGCCATCAACGAATTGCCGCGGCGGCTGATCGCCAGGACGACGGTGGTCTCCATGCTGGGCGGTCTCACCCACGCCCAGCCGCTCAACCCGACCGAAAGCGCCTGGGAGTTTGCCGAAAAGATCGGTGCGGAGTGCTTTCTGCTGCCGGTACCGGTCTATGCCGACAGGCCGGAGCAGCGCGACGCCTTCATGAGCCAGCGCAGCGTTCAGGACGTCGTCTTCCGCGCGCGCCGGGCAAACATCGCCGTGCTCAGCGTCGGCTCGTTTTCAAACGACAGCCCAATCGCCAATTACGGCTTCATCAAGCCCAGCGAACTCGAGGAACTGCAGACGGCCGGCGCTGTTGGCGATATTCTATGTCATTTCATCGACGCCGAGGGCCGGCTCGTCGACCATGAGGTCAATCGCCGGGTCTGCGCCTATCCGCTGCAGGACCTGTCGGACATCCCGGCCATCATCCTGGTCTCGGGAGGGCAGGAGAAAGTTGCCATCATGCGGGCGGCGCTCGCCAACACCAAGGTATCGGTTCTGATCACCGACGAGGATGCGGCCAAGGGCCTGCTCAACCGCTAAACGTTGCTTAGCGCTTCAAGGCGGGCATGGATGTCGCGCGTCGCCTGATAGAGGTCGCGGTAGATCGCCTTGCGCGCGCGATAACCGGAGACCAGCCCGTCGACCGGGTCGACATGCCTGGTGGGCCGCGCGGTCATCGCCTCGGCCGCCGTCTCGGGCGAGGCAAACCATCCTATCGCCGAAGCCGCCAGCATGGCGGCGCCGAGTGCCGCGGCTTCGTTGACCGGCGAGACGGAGAGCGGCCGCTCGAGCACGCTTGCCATGATCTGCATCAGCAAAGCTGAATTGGTGCCGCCGCCAGCTGCGATCATCGCCGCCGGAGTGCCGCCGACTTGGGTTTCCATTGCCTCGCTGGCGATGGCTTGCTCGAAGGCGATGCCTTCCAGTACCGCGCGGAAGAGATGCTCCGGTCGATGGTCGAGGGACAGGCCGACAATGGCACCGCGCGCAGCACCATCCCAATAGGGGCTCATGACGCCGGCCCAATAGGGCATGACGAGCAGGCCTTCGCTGCCGTCGGCAATGTCCATCGCCGCTTTCTCCAGCGCTGCGGCCGACGGCGAGCCGGTGGTGCGAACGATCCAGTCAACCAGTTGCATGCCCGAGCGCAGCACGGTCTCCAGCATGAACCCGGAGCCGGTGGGCGAGACCAGTGTTCGAAACGCGTCCGACGTTTTGACTTTGCCAGAGTAGCAGCCGCTGACGACGCCCGAGCCGAGCGAAAGATAGCTTTTGCCCTCACCGCAGACGCCCATGCCGAGGCCCATAGCCTGGCCGTCGCCGGCGCCGGCGACAATGGGCGTGCCGGCCTTCAGACCGGTCAGCCGTGCCGCACTTTCGACAAGTCCGCCGCAGATCGCGCCCGGCGCGACCAATTCAGGCAATTGCTCCGGCCGCAGCCTCGTGGCCGCAACGAGCCGAGGGTGCCAGGTGCTGGTCTTGACGTCGAGCAGCCCGAGCGGATCCGCACTTGCCGTGCTGGTAACCAGACGTCCGGTCAGCCTGTGAACGAAGAAGCCATGTACGTCGACGAGTGCGGCCGCGTCATCGAGCGCTTGCGGCTGGTGTTCGGCAAGCCAGGCGACGGCATAGAGTGCCGGCGTCGGGTCCGGCGGCTTGCCGCTCCAGTCGCGGATCGCCGCGCGGCCGAGTTCGGCCGACAGCCTGATGACTTGCGGACGGGCGCGCTCGTCCAGCCACAGGATCGCCGGAATCAGCGGCTTGCCGGCATGATCGATCAGCGTGAATGTCTCGCGCTGGTGGGCGATGGAGATCGCCGCCACCCGCGAAGCGCCAACCGCCTCAGTGACTTGCTTCAGGGCACCGAGCAGTGCCGTCCACCAATGTTCGGCATCCTGCTCGAAATGGCCGGGCCTGGGATTTGAAAGCGGATAGGCCTCGCGCGCCTGGAACAGCTCCTCGCCATCACGCGTGAAGGCTATTGCCTTCACGGCCGTCGTCGAGGCGTCGATCCCGATTACGACATCGTCCATCAGGCGGAAATCCAGCGGATTAGGCGGCGTTCGTAACGAACCGTCCATCCGACTGGTCGAGACGACGGCGGATCTGGGTTATCACCATCGAATCGTCGGGTACACAGTTTTCATAGGTGAGGAAGTCGCCCGTCTTGACCGGCTTGACCACCTTGGCGCGTTCGGCGAGGCCGAGCGGCAGGGCGCCGCGGGAGCGCGCGTCCTCCCAGGTCATGGCGAAGCCGCGATAGTCGTTCTCGCCGATCATGCCGAGCGACTGGCCCAGGCCAAGGTCGCTCTTGGCAACCGCCACCGCTTCGGCGACCGGATGGTCGAGCGGCTCCATGTCGGCGCGCTTGTAGACCACGGCGCGCGCCGCCGACAGCGGCACCTCCAGGCTGGTCAAATGATAGGGGCGGAAGATCGTGAAATAGGGACCTTTGCCGACCTTGAGGTCGATCATGCGCTCCAGCACGCGCGGATGCCGCGTCTCGATGATGCAGAACACGCCGGGCGCGACGCCCTTGCCGATCGAATAATCGACCACGCCCTTGCGGTGCAGCACGCCGCCATCCTCGCGCGGGCAGAGCACACTGGCGAGTTCCTCCAGCGTCGCGGTCGGGCCGTGCATGCCCGGCACGTCCGGCACCAGGCCGGTGGCGTTGGCGATCGCCACCATCTCGATTGCCGTCTTCGAACCGTCGACGAACTCGACCAGCATACGCGCATTCATGTTGCGCTCGGCCGCCTCCTTCTCGTAGTCGGCCGGCATGGCGTCGATCTTCAGCGGATTGTTCTTGCCTTTGCCGGCGGCGATGATGTTGAAGCCGAGGCTCCTGGCAAAACCGATGATCTCCAGCGTGCAGGCAGGCTCGTCGCCGGCGGCACCCGTATAGACGACGCCGGCCTTGCGCGCTTCCTCCTTGAGGAAGCGGCCGATCGTGATGTCGGCCTCGACGTTGAGCATGACGATATGCTTGCCGTTCTTCATCACTTCGAGCGCGAACAGCGTGCCGATATTGGGATTGCCTGTCGCGTCGATGATGACGTCGATGCGGCCGGCCGCCGCCAGCGCATGCAGGTCTTCGGTCACCGCGATCTTGCCGGCCTCGATGGCGCGGTCGATCGCCGCTGCATTGCCGGCCTGCACGATGTCCGAGCGGTCGTGGCCGGCGAGCAGCGCCGCGTCGATCGCGGCCTGCGGCCTGACTTCGGAAATGGCGCCGATCCGCATGCCCGGCATCAGCGCGACCTGGACGACGATGTCGGTGCCCATCTGCCCGGCGCCGGCAAGCCCGATGGTGATCGGCCCCTGCTTTTCAGCGCGTTGCAAAAGTTCCGCTGCAAATTGCGGATGGGCCATGTCGCTTCCTCCAGTTCCTGACGCGCCGCAGCGTCGAAGCCATCACTTTGAACATTCCTATTTCCAAATGAAAAATATTTCAACCCGGCATTCGGCAGCCGTCTTCCCAAAACTGTGTGTTCTCGATTTTGTGCGCCCCCCTCATGCGGCTTCGCTGCACAGCCAGCCAGGGAGCGTAGGAGAAGGCGGTGATGTTTAGTCTAGGATGCAGGCGGCGGCCGCTCAGTTGCCGATGCGCCTATCGCTAACGACAAGCCGCGCAACAGATAGCGCCAGCCGGCATGCCGGTGTTTTAATCGCCGACTTCGAAGAAGGGCGTGCCGAGCAGGTCGGGAACGACATCGATGCCGAGGCCGGGCCCGTCTGGAATCCCCATGCGGCTGCCCGCGACCGGCGGCATGTTCGATGCGGTGCGCACCGTCACCCATTCGTGGAAGGCGATGGCGTGCAGCCGGCGCTCCTCCGGCGTCGACAGCGACAGATGCGCCATGGCCGATGTATCTATCTCGGCGCCGCCAGTGTCCTCGACGGTGATCATGAAGCCCAGATCGACGGCAAGGTCACGGATCTGGCGTGTCTTGGTGACGCCGCCGAGCCGCGAGATCTTCAGCGTCAGCCCGTCGGCCGCGCCCTTGCGGTGGATGTCCAGCATGTCGTCCAGCGAGGCGACGGATTCGTCGAGCACCATCGGCTTGTCGAGTGAGCGGCGCACCGACAGGCATTCGTCGATCGTGGTGCAGGGCTGCTCGAACGTGTAGTCGATGGCGCGCGTGGCATCCGCGAACTGGCGCGCCTGATAGGGCGTCCAGCCGGCATTGGCGTCGCAGAAGATGACGGTGCCCTTCGGCACCGAAGCGGCGACCGCGCTGACACGCTCGATGTCGTCACGGACATTGCCGCCGACCTTGACCTGCAGCCGGTGGAACCCGTCCTTGACGATGCGCTTGGCAAGCGCGGCCATGGCGTCGACCGTGCCATGGGTCACGACCTTGTAGAGCTCCGCCGTCTCACTCTCGCGCCCGCCAAGCAGCGTCACCAGCGGCACATCGGCGGCGCGTGCCGCGAGATCCCAGCATGCCATGTCGAGTGCCGACTTGATGTAGGGATGGCCCTTGAACACCGTGTCCATCAGCCGGCCGATACTGGCCAGCCCGCGCGGCTCGTGGCCGATAAGATGCGGCGCGATTTCCACGACACCGGCACGAACGCCAGCGGCGAAGGCGGGGGAATAGAAATTGCCGAGCGGCGCCATCTCGCCCCAGCCGGTCAGCCCGCTGTCGGAGGTGATGGCGACAATCACCGCGTCGAAGGCGTCGGCGACACGCCCCTTGGACATGCGGTAAGGCCCGTCCACGAAGGGCTGCACGACATGATAGGCCTTGATGGTTTTGATCTTCACGTTCTCTGTCCGTTGTCTGTGATGTCCCGACGAAGCCGCCCATTGGCGGCTTCTGTCGGCTCGGCCGCCAATTGGCGGCTTCGTGGTTCAGCCGCCCTCCGGCCGGTTTTGCGTCAGGCCGGCACGGTCGGCCTTGGCCCCTTTGGAAGCGCGCTGTTCGAGGCTGCGTGCATAGCCAAGCAGTTCCTCGAAATCGAGTTCGATATGCTCGCGGGCGTGGCGCTGGGCGGCGCGCATGTCGGCGCCCTTCAGCAGCTGGACATAGATCTCGTGGGCGTCCTCGGCTGGCACCGGTTCGTCGCGCGCCCGCTGGTGCAGCGCGAAATACATCTGCAGCCGGCTGGTCAGCCGCTGCCAGGTCTCCAGCAGCACCGAATTGTCGGCCCACTCGTGGATCAGGCCGTGCAGCTGAAGCGCCGTTTCGATCTGCCGGGTGGTGTCGAGGTTCCGCGTCGCCTGCTTCACGGCCTCGTGGCGCCGGTCGAGCTCGTTGAAGAAGCGCTGGTCGCGAAGCGGCCATGTCCGCTCGATGGCAAACTCGTCCAGCACTTTGTTGAGCGAATAGGCGTCATCGATGTCCTTGGCCGTCACGTCGATGACGAAGGTCCCGGCATAGGGGATGCTGGTCAGGATGCCTTCCTGCACCAACTCGCGCATCGCTTCGCGCAGCGGTGCGCGGCTCACCCGCATCTGCTCGGCGATCCTGAGTTCGTTGAGCTTCTGCCCCGGCTCCAACTGGCCGGTCAGGATCGCGCGCCTGAGCAGCGCCACGATCTCGGCGCGCCTTGTCGTATCCGCGATCGGACTGAAATCCGCCTTCCCCACTCGGTCACTCCAGAAGAACCGAAATCAAGACAAGCAGATTGTCGACAATCTAGCAAGAGGCATTTTCGGGGTTCCCGATTCCAAGTGGAAATGGGCGCGCCATCAGCCTTAGGCAGCCCGGCCGTAGAAGCCGACCCGCTCCTCGTCGCTGAACATCACGCCTGGCTTCTCGTAGTAGGAAAACACCGCGATCATGCGTTCGCGCTCGCCTTCGACGGTGGTGACGCGATGTGCGGTGTTCTTGCCGCGGAAGACGTTGAGCGTGCCCGGCTTCATGCGCAGGATCCTTGCCTCGGGATCGCGCCCTTCGAGCAGTCTGGCGACGCCGTCGTAATTGGGATTGTCGTCCGAGCGAAGATCGGTGCGGTATTCGAGGTCGCCGCCGCGTTGCGCTGCCTGCAGCAAAAGGGTCGTGGTGAATTCCGAACGATCGAAATGCCAGTTCAGCGCCTCGCCGGTGCGATAGGCCATCACATTGGTGCGCGCCAGCGGGTCCTGCATGATGTGCAGCCGCGTCTTTCCCATCGCTGCCGTCAGGAAGCGCAGCAGCGGTTCGTACTCATAGATGGCAAGCACGAGGCTGCCAGGAATCTGGTCGGCGCAGACCGTATGGCTGATGGTCTCGACCTCGCGCAGGGCAGGGTGGTCGGGGGCGAGTTCCGGGATATCGGGCTTGAAGTAGATGTTGTGCATCCGCTTGTGCATGTGCGAGCGCGTCGCCATGACGGGCTGGATTTCCTGCACCGCCCGTTCAGCCACGCCGGGCCGCAGAAAACCCTCGAGATTGAACATGCCGTCGGCTTTCAGCGCCGCAATCGAGGTCTCCACGAGGCGCTTCCATTCGGCGCTGCCTTCACGGTCGAGCGGGTATCGGTCCAGATCGAGAATGTCTTTCATCGTCTTATGCTCCCAGGTTCGAGCATAGAAGACGGCAAAAAAATCTTTCTCTCAACGCCGAAAATTGTTAGTCTTCCGTAGGAAAAACTTATGGAAGGCGCGCATGGAACGGCTCCCTCCGCTGAACGCGATCAAGGCCTTCGAGGTCGCGGCGCGCGCCGGCAGCTTCACTTTGGCGGCCACGGAGCTCGGTGTTTCGTCAGCGGCGGTCAGCCAGCAGGTCCGCAATCTCGAAACCTGGTTCGGCAAGCAACTGTTCGTGCGCAGCGGCAACCGTATCGCGCTGACCGATGCCGGCCACGCGATCTATCCGCAGACGGCGCGTGCCCTGGGCGACATCGCCGCGATCGGGCGGCGCATGCTGGAAGGCGGCTTGAGAACGCGTCTCGTCGTCAGCGTGCCGTTTTCGCTGGCCGAATTGTGGCTGGCGCCCAGGCTGGCCGTTCTTCTCGATGCCTTTCCGCAAATGGCGATCGACGTCCGGGTCGAGGACGATCCGGTCGATGTCGTGCGCCAGAATATCGACTTGCGCATCTCCTATGGCGACTATCACTATCCGGCGCTCAGGATGGTCCGTCTCGTCCATGACGACGTCCTGCCGGTCTGCGCGCCGGACTTCTGGCAAAGATACGGCAACGGCGCGTCCAGCCTGGCGGATGTGCACGAGAGCCTGTTCATCCACACCAACTGGGGTCCGAACTATGCCTCGCATCCGACATGGGCGGACTGGTTCGCGGCGTCGGGCGGCAATCGCTCCCCCGACCCGTCGCACGGGCGGCGCGTCGGACTGTCCAGCCTGGCGATCGCCTCGGCGCGCCTGGGTCTCGGGATAGCCCTTGGCCAGAGAGTCATGGCCCGCGCCGATCTGGAGGCGGGTCGGCTGATCGCGCTGTCGTCGGTCTCGGTCCGGCTCGGGCAACCCTATTGCGCCTTCATGCCTTCGGCAAAGGCCGAGCGTGCCGACGTGGCCGGTCTTGTCGAACTCCTCGGCAGGACGGCGCCCTAGGTATGGCGGTCAACCCGGGAATGAGACGTTCGTTCAAGAGCCAAGGCTAAAAAACGCCCCACGATGTCGACCAACGTGGCCGGCGCCGACGGACGTTCATCGGGGTCGAATGCGACTCCAATGGCGGCACCCAGGCCCACTGCCGTCGTCACAGGCCAAAAGTCAAAGCGGGAGGCCAACGCCGGGTAGGCTCCGGCCGGCGAGACAAGACCCGTCGCCAATGAGGATCGCGCCGCCTCGATTTCGGCCTCCTGGGGCTCTATGCCGCCGACTCTCTCGACGGAGACCACCTTGCCCTCCATAACGAGAATGACGACGACAGGAACTCGGAAGAGTGCTGCAAGAGCTTGGGCAGTGATCGAGACGATCGCTTTCGTACCGTCGGCCGCCACGACATCGCGGCTGTAGCCTTGCAGCACCGTCACCTGCCTTCTTAGGAGCGCCGCATCAGTTGCCCTGCGCTGGGAGGTAAAGGCAACGGCACTCACGATAAGTCCGATGACAAAAAGCAGTCCGATGGCCCAGACGTTTGCCGCGTCGTCGACGATCAGCGTATAGCGGGGCTCGGTGAGAAAGAAATTGTAGGCGAGAGCGCCAAGTATCGCCGAAAAGAGGGAGGGCCCCAAGCCCAAGCCGACGGCCGCTATGGTCACCGGCACCACAAATATGAGGGAGATGTTCGGGATCGCCACTTGGCTCTCGACACCGACAGCCACGACAGCCGCGAAGGCGGTCATTGCAAACGCAGCGAGATAGCGTACTGCAGCTGGAGCCTCCAATGGTGCCAAGCCCAAAAGCGGATCAGCATCCCGCAACAGTGTGGTGTCCCATTGCAGCTTCGATTTAACATCGGCCATTGGTGCAAACTCCCAACCTGTTCCATGCCGTCCTACGCAACGACTCGCTGGCGCAAGCTGTGCGGGCCGCCGCATAGCGCAAATGTGGGTCAACACGCATAAAAATTCCATTCGTGCGTGAGCCGTAAGAAATAGGAATCTTATAACCCTGTAGCGCCCTCGAACGTCCTGACCAGCCCTATTGCGCCTTCATGCTGCCAGTTAAGGCGGAGCGTGCCGACATTGCCGGGCTCATCGCGCTGCTCAGCAAAACGGCGCCCTTGGCGTGGGAGCCGAGGGCGCCGCAGGACCGGGTCTGATGGGGGTTATCAGCTTGCCGGTTTCTGTTGTGGCAGCGGCGAGACCGGCATTCCCGGGCCGATCTTCTGCAGGTTGCCGGTGATCACCTTGTCGCCCTCCGACACGCCGCTCGAGATGGCCACCAGGTCACCATTGGTCGGCCCGAGCGAAACGATGCGCTGGTCGACGGTATTGCCCTTGCCGACGACGTAGACGTACTTGCCGAGCTGGCTCGATCCCAACGCCGTCTGCGGCACCATCAGTGCATCGGGCTGCTGCTTGATGTGCAGCCTCACGCGAACATATTGGCCTGGCAGCAGCGTGAACTTGGCGTTGCCGATCGTCGCCCGTGCCGTGATGGTGCCGGTCGAATGATCGACCGTGTTGTCGATGAAGGTGAGCTGGCCTCTCTGGCGCGGTTCCGTATCGCCGGGAAGCAGGACGTCGACATCGATCGGTCCCGCCGCGCGGGCTTCCTCGATCTGCACCAGATCCGTTTCGCTCGGATTGAAGGTGACATAGATCGGGTCGAGCTGCACCAGCGTGTTGAGCACCGTGCCGGCGACGCTGACCAGCGTTCCGACCGAGGCCTGGTTGCGGCCGACGCGCCCGGCGAACGGCGCCTTGATTTCCGAATAACTCAGATTGAGCTCGGCGGTCCGTACAGCCGCCTGGTTCACGGCGAGCGAGGCCTGGGCCTCGCGCAAGGTGCTGGTGCGCTGGTCGAACGCATCCTTGGCGATGTATCCGCTCTTGGCGAGCTCGGTGCCGCGGCCGAGGCTGGAACGTGCATAGTCGAGCGTTGCTTCGTCGCGCTGGACCTGAGCCTTCGCCTGATCGAGGGCGGCGTGGAAATCCTCCGGAGCGATCTTATAGAGAAGGTCGCCTTTTTGGACATCGCTGCCGTCGGGCGCGACCTGCTCCTGCAGATAACCCGGTACGCGCGCCTGCAGCGTGATGCTGCGGATCGGCTCGGTGCGGGCGGCATAATCGAGATAGATCGGGATCGTTTTCTTGACGACGCTCACCACCGGCACCGGCATGACAAACGCCGCGGGTTCGGGCGTCGCCGCCCCTGCCGTGCCGGCATTGAGGCCGAAATTGCCCATGTCGAGCAAGTGAACGCTGGCCACCGAGATCGCCCCGACGGCAACAGCCGCTCCCAACGCGATTTTCCATTTACGCATGATCAATTCTCCAGTCCTATTCGGCCGCTTCGGCCAATCGCTCGAAAGCGGGTTCGGCAACGGGTTCAGTTGGTTCGGAAACGGGCTCGCTCTTGCTGCCGCGTTCGCGCAGTTGTTCGATGACCGCATAGAAGATCGGCACGAACACCAGCGACAGGATCGTCGCCGCGACCATGCCGCCAAAGACGGTGGTGCCGATCGACTGGCGGCTCGCTGCACCAGCACCTGTGGACAACATCAGCGGCACCACGCCGAGGATGAACGCGAAGGCGGTCATCAGGATGGGCCGCAGCCGCAGGCGCGCCGCTTCCATTGCAGCGTCGACGATGCTGAGGCCTTCCTCGCGCCGGCGCCGGGCAAACTCCACGATCAGAATGGCGTTCTTCGCCGCCAGCCCGATCAGCATGACGAAGCCGATCTGCGAATAGACGTCGATCTGCATGCCGCGTATCAACAAGGCGACAAAGGCACCGAACAGGGCAAGCGGCACCGCGAGCAGGACCATGAAGGGCATGGCCCAGCTCTCATATTGGGCAGCGAGGATCAGGAAGACGAAGACCATGGCGAGGCCGAAGACAATCGAGGCGATCGATCCAGCCTTGAGCTCCTGATAGGTGATCCCGGTCCATTCGTAGCCGAAATCCTTCGGCAGTGCGATGGCTGCGGCACGTTCCATCGCCGCAACCGCCTGACCCGAGGAGAAGCCGGGTGCGGCACCGCCATTGATCAGGGCCGACGCATTGTTGTTGTAATGCGGGACGGTTTCCGGGCCGACGATAGGCACCAGCTTGCCGAGCGTGCTCAACGGCACCATGCCGCCGGAGGCATTGCGCACATAGAGTCGCGAAATGTCGGCAGCACCCGCACGCGCATCCTTGTCGGCCTGGATCGTCACCCGGAAAGTGCGGCCGAACAGGTTGAAGTCGTTCACATAGAGCGAGCCGAGATAGATCTGCAGCGTGTTGAACACGTCAGGCAGGCTGAGGCCGAGCAGCTTCGCCTTGTTGCGGTCCAGGTCGTAGTTGAACTGCGGCGTCGAGGTCGAGAACGACGAGAACAATTGCTGCGGGTTGAGCTCGGGCTGCTTGCGCGCTTCGGCGAGCACGGCCTGCGTTGCGTCGTTGAGCGCAACGCTGCCGCGACCGGTCAGATCCTCAACCTGGAATTCGAACCCGCCGGTCGTGCCGATGCCCGGGATCGAAGGCGGGTCGAAGCTCAGCGCGAAGGCCTCGGGAAGTTCCATGAGCTTCGAGCGCACGTCGGCGACGAGTTTCGAGGCGCTCTGGTCAGGGCCGCGTTCGTCCCAAGGCTTCAGGATGGCGAATTCCACCGCCGAGTTCGACTGGGCGGCACTGGTGAGGAAATTCAAGCCGCTGATCGAGCCGACGATATCGACGCCGGGCGTGTTCTGCAGGATGTCGCGTGCCTTCCGGGCCACCGCATCGGTGCGTTCCAGCGACGCTCCATCCGGCAACTGGATGACCACGAAGAAATAGCCCTGATCCTCGACCGGAAGGAAGGTCGAGGGCAGGCGCTGCCAGACGAAATAGGTCGCGACAAGTCCGGCAGCGAACAGCCCGAGCATGATCCAGCGCAGGCGGATGAGGATGCGCACACCATTGGCATAGGCATGCGACAGCCGTTCGAAGCCCGTGTTGAACCAGCGGAACAACACGAACTGCGTTGCCGGGCGGTGGCGTAGGAAGGCGGCGCTGAGCGCCGGGGTGAGCGTCAGCGAGACGAAGGCGGAGATGCCGAAGGAGATCGCGACCGTCAGGGCAAACTGGTTGTAGAGCCTGCCGGAAACGCCGGGTATGAAGGCGACCGGCACAAACACGGCCATCAGCACGGCGGTCGTGGCGATGATCGGGCCTGTGACCTCGGCCATCGCCGCGCGCGTGGCGGGCAGCGGCTTGAGGCCGGCTTCCAACTGGCGCTCGACATTCTCGACGACGACGATCGCATCGTCGACGACGAGGCCGATCGCCAGCACCATGCCGAGCAGGCTGAGCATATTCAGCGAGAAGCCGAACATGTACATGACGACGAGCGTGGCCACCAGCGACACGGGGATCGCGATGGTCGGGATGATCGTGGTGCGCCAGCTCTGCAGGAAGATGAACACCACCGCGACGACCAGGACCAGCGCTTCGCCGAGCGTGACCAGCACGTCGTGCATCGATGCCGAGACGAAGCGCGTCGTGTCGTAGTGCATGGCGTAGCTGACGCCCTTCGGGAAGCGGGCCGACAGTTCCTGCATCTTGTCCTTGACGCGCTGCTGCAGATCGAGCGCGTTGGAACCCGGCATCTGGTAGACCGCCAGCACCACGGTCGGGTCTTCGCCGAAGAAGGCCGACGACGAATATTGCAGGGCGCCGAGTTCGATACGCGCAACGTCGCGCAACCGCACCAGCGAGCCGTTCGCGGCATCGGCGCGCACGACGATGTCGCCGAATTCCTTGGGGTCGCTCAGTCGGCCGACCGCATTGACCTGCATCTCGAAAGCGGTCCCGGCCGGCGCCGGCGACTGTCCGATCTTGCCGGCCGCGACCTGGACATTCTGCTCGGCGATGGCGTTCTGGACGTCGACCGCGGTGATGCCGAGATTGGCGAGCTTGTCGGGATCGAGCCATACGCGCATCGAATAGCGCCGCTCGCCGAAGATCTGCACGTCGCCGACGCCGGGCAGGCGCTTCAGCGGGTCGACCACTTGCAGGTAGGCGAGGTTGCTGAGCGCGACCGGATCGACGGAGCCGTCGGGCGAGGTGAGGTTGACGATCAGGACGAAATTCGGATTCTGCTTCTTGATCGTCACACCGCCCTGGTTGACGATGGCCGGCAGCGAGGACGCCGCCTGCGACACGCGGTTCTGGACGTCGACGGCGGCCGTGCTCAGGGAGTAGCCGACCTCGAAGGTGATGGTGATCGTCGACGAGCCGTCATTGGAACTCGACGACGACATATAGGTCATGCCCTCAACGCCGTTGATCTGCTGTTCTAGCGGCGTCGTGACGGTGTCGGCCACGACTTGCGCGCTGGCGCCCGGGTAATGGGCGCTGACCACGACCTGAGGCGGCGTGATGTCGGGAAACTGCGAGACAGGCAGCAGGAAATAGCAGATCGCCCCGGCGAGCACCATGATGATGGCGATCGACGATGCGAAGATCGGTCGGTGGATGAAGAAGTTCACCATGACACGTACCCCTCGCCCGACGCTCTCGCCGCGCCAAAGGCCTTGGCCACTCTGGATAGCCGCCGGCTGCGCAATTTACCCGGGTCTTCCAGGAAACCAGGCTGCGCCTTGCGGCCGCGACCTTGCGCATCCGCCAGGCTACGCAGCATCGTCTCGAAGGAACGCGGGTCGACGCGGTCCGCCTTCATCAGCATCCGGATCATCGGATCCTTCACAACTTCGTCGATCGTCAAATCCTTGCGCTGCGACATCGGAGCGGCTCCTGGCTTGCGATTCGCATCGGAATGATCGCGAACCGTTTTTGTCGTTCTCACCGGCCGAAGCCGCATGACATGCAATTTTCCCGCCCATTCCGCTCCGGCAGGGCCTGACGGCGATGCCAATCGTTGACGGGAGGCGATATAGGTGTTACTAGTAAGTAACATTCTGGAAGTTACAGACCGGTAACACCCTAGTCAAGAGGTGTACCGAATTTTTAGGGAGACAAGGAGACTTCGATGACAGACGGCACTTCGGAACGCGTTCGACCCCGGGATAGGATTCTGGAGACGGCGCAGGACATGTTTCACAAACATGGCATCAAGGCCGTCGGCGTCGACGCCATCACCGAAGCCGCCGGCACCAACAAGATGACGCTCTACCGTCATTTCGAGTCCAAGGACGATCTGATCATCGAATGCCTGCGCGCCACCGCATCCAAGGCCGGCGCGATGTGGGACGCATTTGAGACTGAGCACCCCGGCGACAAACTCGCGCAACTAAACGCTTGGGTTCGCAAGGCCGCCGATATGCTCAGGGCCGACTGCCGCGGCTGTGACATGGCCAATGCCGCTGTCGAGTTGAGCGAAGCCGACCATCCGGCCCGTCGGGTGATCAAGGAGCTCAAGGAAGCCCAGCGCGACCGTCTGGTGGCTCTGTGCCGGGATGCCGGCATCGGACAGGCAGAACTTCTCGCCGATACATTGTCGCTCCTGCTTGAAGGCGCCCGTGTCAGCCTGCAAAGCGTCGGAGCCGAGGGCCCCAGCGCGCAATTCGTCCGCATGGCGGAAGGCCTGATCACGTCCTTCAGGGGCGCTGCGGCCAGATAGATCTCGCCGTTTATGCCTGTTGGTGACATGGCGCAGACCGCGCCCGCTCACCCGCCGCCACGGCATTTTCCATTGGCCAGCCGCTGGAACAAAAAGCCCGCTGCCGGGAGGAGGTGGCAGCGGGCTTGATTTTCGAACGCGGCGCGGGAGGAGGTGCACCGCATTCAGCGTCGGCATCGCATCTGGGAGGAGTAGATGGCCGACACCCGCGAAACTACGGGTTGCCCAATGATTCGGCAACTGCGAAAGATGCATAGCTGATGTGCAGATTTGCCGCATCGCCCGTGAAAGTTGTGGTCTCGGCCTTTGCAGGAAGCTCTCCCTTGGGAGCTGATTCAGTGTACCGGGACGTTTTCCCTGAAGATCAGGCGCGGTTCGATGAATTTCCGCGTCAAATAGGGCGCCGAGGATGCGATCGAACCGAGCAGGCGAATGACCGACTGCTTGGCGATCAGCCGCGCATTCTGGTCGATGACGACGTCGAGCAGGTCGTCGACGAGATAGCCGCGTGTCGCCCTTGTCAGGTCATGGCAGATGAACACCGGCTTCCTTTGCGGCTTGGCTTCCAGCAGCGCTTTCGCCACGCCGGAGCGTCCGGCGCCGACGCAATAGATGCCGAGCAGCTCCGGCTCGTTGTGCAGCGCCTTCATCGTTGCCGTGTAGCTGATATCAGGCTCGTCGTTGATCTCGACGGCGCTGGTGACGGTCAGGTTGGGGAACTCCTCGCTGAGCACGGAGCGAAAGCCCATTTCGCGTTCCTCGTGTCCGCGATAGGAGCGTGAGCCGACGACCATTGCCAGATGGCCTGGGCGTCCGCCCAGGAAACGCCCCATCAAAAGGGCCGCGGTGCGTCCGGCCACGCGATTGTCGATGCCGACATAGGCCGATCGTGGTGCGCCCGGAACGTCCGACACCAGCGTGACCAGGCGGATGCCGGCTTCGACGATCTCGCGCAGGATGTTGCGCGTTCTCGGGTGATCGACCGCGATGACGCCGACGCCGTTTGCCTTGAGCGAGAGGTTTTCGACGGCCGCCTGCAACGCGCCCGGCGCGATGCCGGCGAGCTTGTGGATCCGGCAGGAGGCGACGAGCGGCAGGCGCGCCGCATAATCCTCGATATGATTTGCCAGATCCATCATGAAGGCGTTGGAGCCGATCGGCAGGAAGAATTCGAGATGCGCCGGGCGCGATGGCAGCGTGACCTGATCCACGACCGGTAAGTAGCCGAGCTGCTTGGCCGCCTCCATCACGCGCTGCCGGTTGGCAGCACTTGCGCCCGGCCGGTTGTTCAGCACCCGGTCGACCGTTGCGGTCGACAGCCCGCAGCTTCTGGCGATGTCCGCAACGGTGGCTTTCATTGTCACAGTCATAGGAGCGGATGCGATCCTGTGCCAGACCATGATCCCGAACCGAAGGTCCACGTTAGCGAAAGTGGAAACCGGTTTTCGCTGGAGATCATGGTCAAACAATAAGTTAGAGCCCCATCCCGATTCCATCGGGATGGAACAGCCTCTGGACATGCGGCCAACCGGCTTGCGCCCGCCCGCTCAGCCCTGCGATTGCTTGCCCTGGACGATGGCCTCGTGGATCTCCTCGTCGGACATGCCGGTGATGATCCGTTCGACCTCGGCGACGCTGGTGTTCTTCGGGTCGATGTCGTCGGCCACCACCTTGCCGCGGCGCATGACGACGATACGGTCGACCACCTGGAAGACGTGGTGAATGTTGTGGGCGATGAAGATGCAGGAATGGCCCGAATCGCGGGCGCCGCGCACGAAGCTCAGCACGCCTTGCGTCTCGGCGACGCCGAGATTGTTGGTCGGCTCGTCGAGGATGATGAGGTCACTGTCGAAATGCATGGCGCGCGCGATCGCCACGGCCTGCCGCTCGCCGCCCGAGAGTGAACCGATCGGCGTGGTCGGCGGAATGTTCTTCGAGATGCCGACCTGCTTGAGCAGATCGCGGGCGACGACGTTCATCGCCTCCTGGTCCATCCGGTTGAGGAAACGCGGCGGCTTGATCGGCTCGCGCCCGAGGAACAGGTTGCGCGCGATCGACAATTGCGTGACCAGAGCCGAGTCCTGGTAGATCGTCTCGATGCCGTGGGCGATGGCATCGCTGGTGCTGCGGAAGTCCACCTTCTTGCCGCGGATGAAGATGTCGCCGCTGGTCAGCGGAACCGCACCCGACAACACCTTGATTAACGTCGATTTGCCGGCGCCATTGTCGCCGAGAAGACCGACGATCTCCCTTTCATTGACATGGAAATTGGTGTCCACGAGGGCTTGGACGCGCCCGTAGGACTTGCGGATGTTCTTCAAGCGGACAAGCGGTTCAGCCATGGTTCAAGTTCCCGCCTGATGCCGGCGTTCCAGCCAGGAGTGGAGCGCCATCATGCCAAGGATGATCGCGCCGATGAAGATGTTGTAGGCAAGGCCGGGTACGCCGATCAGCACGATGCCGTTGCGCATCACGCGCAGGATCAGGATGCCGAGTACGGTCCCGATGATGGTGCCGCGTCCGCCGGTCAGCGCCGTGCCGCCGATCACTACCATGGCGATGACTTCGAGCTCGTAGCCGGTGCCGCTGTTGGGGTTGGCCGCCGAGGTGCGCAGCGAGCTGATGATGCCGGCCAGCGAAGCCATGATCGACGACAGGATGAACAGGCCGATCTTGACGCCGCTGACGTTGACGCCGCGCGCTCTTGCCGCGCTGGGGTTGCCGCCGGCCGCCTGGATCCAGTTGCCGGTCCGGCTTTGCGTCAGCACGTAGCCGAGTGCGATTGCGGCTGCGATGAACCAGAACAACGACATGTAGATGCGGAACGGTCCGATGAAGAAATCGCCGACCAGCGCCTCGGCGAGCCAGCTGCCTTCGGCGCTCCAGGTCCGTTGCGGAAATCCGTTGGTGACGAACAGAGCGGTGCCGCGCACCACCAGCAGCATGCCGAGCGTCACCAGGAAGGACGGGATCTTGAGCTGCGTCACGAACCAGCCGTTGACCAGCCCGATGAAGGCGGCAACCAGCAAGGCCACGACAAAGCCGACCTCCAGCGAGGTGAGGCCGCTGTTGAAGAGCGTCCACATCAAGACCGGCGAGAAGCCGAACAGCGATCCGACCGAGAGGTCGAATTCGCCCGATGTCATCAACAGCGTCATCGCCAGCGCAATCAGGCCGAGCTCGACCGTGAAGGCCAGTATGTTGCTGATGTTCTGCGGCGACAGGAAGTCGTGGTTCAGTCCCCAGAACACGGCGAGCTCGGCGACAAGCAACACGAAGGGCCCGAATTCCGGCCTCGCGATCGAGCGTTGGATGATGGAGCTATTTTCCACGTTGACCCCGCGATAGGATGGAACTGGCCAGAACCCAGCGCCGCATCAAGCGGGTTTCGAGGCTCGGCGGGATGATGGGGATGATCGCTGCGGCAGCGCCGCCGCAATCATCCCGATCGCGGTTTTATTTGCCGGACAAGATGTCGTCGTAGACCTGCGCGGTGTCCTTTTCATAGAGCGCGCCGGTGATCACGTCGAAGCCGGGCGGAATGCCGCTGGCGGCCATGTTGGCGAGGGAGAGCGCTATATAGCTGGTCGCCTGCGGATCCTGCCATTGCCCGGCATTGACGTAGCCGGTCAGCACCTCCTGGGTGGTGTCGAGCGAGTTGCCCCAGCCGACGACCGGGATTTCGCCCGGCTGGATGCCAGCCTGGTCGAACACCCGCTTGATCGAGCCGGTCACCAGATCGCCGAGGCCGATGATCGCCTTGACCTTGGCCCTGTTGGCTGTGAGGTAGTCGACCATGCGGTTGATCGCTTCTGCCTGGTCGAGCGTGGCTTCGGTGATCTCATAGGTGATGCCGAGCGGCTCGAACACGCTCTTGATGCCCTCTTCTTCCTGGACGCCATAGGTGGCGCCGGGGATTTCGACCGGCATCCAGACGAAATCGCCCTTCTTCACCAGGCCCTTGTCGACCAGATACTGCGCCCAGTTCTTGCCGAAGGTGACGTTGTCGCCGCCGACATAGGCGTTGAAGTCCGCCTTCGGGTCGGGCGTGTTGAAGTTGATGATCGGGATGTTTGCCGCCCGTGCCTCCTTGACGATCTCGATAAGGCTGCCCGGGTCAGGGCTGGTGGTGGTGATGCCGTCGGCCTTTGCGGCGATGGCCGCGCGGACAGCCTCCTGCTGGGACGCCACGTCGCCATTGTGGAACGACGTGTTGACGGTGTTGCCGGTGTCCGTCGCCCATTGCTTGGCGCCGGCGAGGAAATAGGTCCAGACCGGATCGGCTGGGCCGCCATGCGAAATCCAGTAGAAGGTCTTGGCCTGTGCCGCCGCCGGAATGGCCAGCGCCACGATCAGGCCGAATACAAATAGTCGTAGCCTTGTCAGCATTTGATTTCCTCCCATTTGAAAAAACTCCTCCACCTCCGACGACGATCACGGCAAACCCCGATCGTATTTCTTGCCAGCGCCGATCTGGATGCATCACAGCATCCGCTTTTCCGGCATATGGCAAGCCTCCATTTGCCAGTGGTAGTTGGCGCAACCCGAGGCGCCATCAGCGATCCCATCAGATTGCATCAGTTCGGGTGATATTTTCCGGGCAGGCTGACGATCGGCCTTGCGACCGTCATGCAATGCCGCGCGGCGGCGCGCCAAGCACGGATTGCTCTAGGTCGATCAGCGTTCCGGTCATCAGCCCGGAGGCGTCGCTGAGCAGGAACAGCGTTAGCTGGGCGACTTCGTCCATGGTCAGCAATCGACCAAGCGGCAGGCCGGCGGCGGCGATCTTTGCCCAGTTTTCGCCCTTGCCCAGCGTGCGCGCCTGCATCTCTTGTTCGGCCGGCGTCGCTACCCAGCCCATGTTGATGCCGTTGGCGCGGATGCGATCGGAAAGATGCGCGTTGGCGATGTTTCTGGTCAGGGTCGAAAGCGCGCCCTTGGTGGCGGAATAGATGGCAAGGTCCGGCGCACCGCAATGCGCATTCACCGACAGGATGTTGACGATGGCGCCCGCCGCCCGCCGCGTCTTCATGTCGGCTACGGCCGCCTGCATGAGGAAGAACGGCGCGCGCGCATTGACGGAAAACAACCTGTCCCAGTCGTCGATTGTGCCGGTTTCCAGCGAGGCCCGGTCGGTGAGGGCGGCGGCGTTCACCAGACAATCGATGCAGCCGAGTCTTTTGATCGCTTCCGCCATGACGGCTGCAGGCGCGGCCGGATCTGCAAGGTCGGCCCGGATGAAGACGACGGGCCGGCCTGGTCGTGAAAGCTCGTCGGCGATGCGTCCGCCACGCTCGGCATTGCGGCCGACAATGGCGATCCCTTCGCTGCCGCCGGCTGAGGCCAGCCGGGCGATGGTCTCGCCAAGCCCTTGCGTTCCGCCGGTAACAACAAGGGTCTTGCCCTCAAGAGCGACGATCAATGGACTCTCCCGAATGCCGACGAGCAGTAATTTCCAATCAGAGAATTCTAGAAATCTATCGGATGTTAGGCTGGGGGACTAGATGAGGTCGGCCCTGGCGAGGTCGCGCATCAGATGGCTGGCGCCGTAGGTCCAGTGGGGGCAGTCGGGCGACAGCCGCACCCGGTTGACCAGAGCGCCGAATTTCTCCGATGAGATGGTGACGATGTCGCCGACCTTGTGCGTGAAGCCCTTGCCCTTTTCTCCGCGATCCTTCGACGGCACGAACATGGTGCCGAGATAGAGCACCAGCCCGTCCGGGTACTGGTGATGCGGCCCCATGGCGGCGGCGACCAGCTCTTCCGGCGAGCGGCTGATCTCGGCCATCGAGCTGGCGCCCTCCAGCGAGAAACCGTCCTCGCCCTCGACCTTCAGGCGCACGGTGGCCTGCTTCACGTCATCGATGGAAAATGTTGCATCGAACAGTCGGATGAACGGGCCGAGCGCTGCCGAGGCGTTGTTGTCCTTGGCCTTGCCGAGCAACAGCGCCGAGCGTCCTTCGACGTCGCGCAGATTGACGTCGTTGCCGAGCGTCGCGCCGACGATCCTGCCGCTGCTTGCGGCGATCATGGCGATCTCCGGCTCCGGGTTGTTCCAGGTGGAAACCGGATGCAAGCCGACATCGGCGCCGAAGCCGACCGATGCCAGCGGTTGGCATTTGGTGAAGATCTCGGCGTCGGGGCCGATGCCCACCTCCAGATATTGCGACCAGGCGCCGCGCTGGATGAGCTTCGCCTTGATCTCCATCGCCTCCGGCGAGCCGGGCCTGAGCTTGGACAGATCATGGCCGATCAGCCCGGCAATGTCGGCGCGAATGGCGTCCGCCTTCTCCGCCGAGCCGCGCGCCTGCTCCTCGATGACCCGTTCGAGCAGGCTGACGACGAAGGTGACGCCCGACGCCTTGACCGCCTGCAGGTCGACCGGAGAAAGCAGGTATGGTTTTTGCGGATCGCGCGCGGCCTGGAAACTGTTGGCGGCGATCGCGTCAAGCGATCCGATCGGTTCGCCCCCCGCCGCCTGGACGTAGCCTGCCGGGTCCGGCATCTCGCAGACGTCGCGCACCGTTGGTGCCATGCTCGACGTGATGTCGAACACCGTTCCGTCGCGCACCGTGACCACCTGCGGATAGAGCGCGTCGCTTGTCCTGGCGCGGCCGATGAAGAGGCCCTCGTCAGGCAGGAGAGTGGTGTTCGTCATGGCTTGCGATCCTCTGCTGTCTTGTTCTGCTGCGACGGTTCGTCTGTGCCGGACCAATGGTTCATCAAAAAGCCTGGCCGGCGGCGGCGGCACTTTCAACAAATTCCCGTCAAAGGTCTATCCCGTTCCTCGCGGTCAGGCCCCTCCGCTGCATTTCGCATCGTCGAACGCCCATCTTTTGGCGACGACCGAAGCAGTGGCCGGCGGCGCGCCGGTGCGGGTGAGCAGCGTCGTCTTTCACGGCCGCACCTTGCGCCTGCACGCCGAATTGGGGCAGGGGATGGTGATCGATGCGCCGCGCCGGGCTGAAGGTTTCAATTCAGCGTCGGCGACGTGGCGCATATCAGCCTGCGTCGTGGCGCTAACTGCCCTATGCTGCCCAGCTGATCTGCCCCTCATCTTCCCAGAAACCGGAGCGCCACCCCGTGAGCAATCATCTGAATTTCTTCATCGACGGAAAATGGGTCGCGCCCGTGGTGCCGGCAACGCTGGACGTGATCGACCCATCCACCGAGGAGGCCTACACGAAGATCTCCGTCGGCTCGAAGGCCGATGTGGATCGCGCCGTGGCGGCGGCCAAGGCGGCCTTTCCGGCCTTTTCGCAAACCAGTAAGGCCGAACGCCTGAAGCTGCTGAAGCGCATCCTCGAGGTCTACAACGAGCGCTACGAGGACATCGCCCAGGCCGTCAGCCAGGAAATGGGCGCGCCGATCACCTGGGCGCGTGAGGCGCAGGCCTGGGCGGGCAGGGCGCATATGGAGTCCACCATCAAGGCGCTGGAGGATTACGAATTCAGCGAGAAGCGCGGCACCACCATGGTGGTCAAGGAGCCGATCGGCGTCTGCGCGCTGATCACGCCGTGGAATTGGCCGCTCAACCAGATCGTCTGCAAGGTGGCGCCGGCGATCGCCGCCGGCTGCACGGTCGTGCTGAAGCCCTCCGAGATCGCGCCGATCAGCGGCATCGTCTTTTCGGAAGTGATGGAAGCGGCCGGCACGCCGAAGGGGGTCTACAACATGGTCAACGGCACCGGCCCGGATGTCGGACAGGTCATGGCCGGCCATCCCGATGTCGACATGGTCTCGTTCACTGGTTCGACCCGGGCCGGCATCATCGTCGCCAAGACGGCGGCCGACACGGTCAAACGCGTGGCGCAGGAACTCGGCGGCAAGTCGGCCAACATCGTGCTGCCCGACGCCGACTTCGAGGAAGCCGTGCGCCAGGGCGTCAACGCCTGTTTCGGCAACAGCGGCCAGTCCTGCGACGCGCCGACGCGGATGCTGGTGCCGGCCGCCCGCCATGACGAGGCGCTGACGATCGCCAAGAGGGCGGCCGAGGCGCACAAGGTCGGCGATCCGCGCTCGGAGGAGACCAAGCTCGGGCCGGTGGTCAGCAACATCCAGTTCGACAAGATCCAGCGGCTGATCGAGGCGGGCCTCGCCGAAGGCGCGACGCTGGTCACCGGTGGACCCGGCCGGCCGGAACATCTCAATCGCGGCTACTATGTCAGGCCGACCGTCTTCGGTCACGTCACGCCCGGCATGACCATTGAAAAGGAGGAGATCTTCGGGCCGGTGCTTTCGGTCATTTCCTATAGCGATGACGACGATGCCGTGAAGATCGCCAACGACACCGTCTATGGTCTCGCCGCCTATGTGCAGTCGAAGGATATCGACCACGCGCGAAAAGTCGCTGGGCGTCTGCGCGCCGGACAGGTCTCGATCAACTATCCGGAGTGGGACACGTTCGCGCCATTCGGCGGCTACAAGCAATCGGGCAACGGCCGCGAATATGCCGACTGGGCGATCCATGATTTTCTGGAGATCAAGGGCATCATCGGCTACGGCGCCTAGCGCAAAACACGAACCGCAGGTCCATGCGTCCTTTGCGCGTCCAAAAGGACGCGCGGCGCCGTGGTGCGGGCTTGGCTATTCGGCGGCTTCGCGGACAGGGATCAAGCGCCGCTCGACCTGTTGGAGATGCAGGCGCATCGCCGCCGCCGCGCCGCCGAGGTCGCGCTCGGCTATTGCTTCCACGATCCGCTCATGGTCGGCGAAGCTGTGATGGTCTGCCGGAGGACGGGCGCCCTCTGAACGAAGACGTCCCCAGACCACGGTCCGGCGCACGGCGTTCAGGACATCGAACAGGCCGAGCAGCACATTGTTGCGGCTCGCCTGCGCAATCTGCCGGTGAAGCAGATTGTCGATGTTCTCGTATTGCCGCCATGTACTGGCTTCCCGCGTCTGCACCAGCGATTGCCGCATCGCTGCGATATCGGAAAGCGTCGCGTGCAGCGCCGCTTCGCGCGCAATTTCGGGCTCGATGATGAGGCGCGCGCGCATCACGTCGGCCGGATTGGTGCGCCCGGCGATTTCGGAAATGCCGATCGTCTCCTCGACCGGTCCGCTGCCGACGAAGGTGCCCCTGCCGACGTGACGCCAGATGCGGCCGTCCTTCTCGAGCACGGCCAGCGCCTTGCGCAGATCGCCGCGCGATACGCCGAGACTCTCGGACAGTTCCCGCTCGGCAGGCAGCCGGGTTTCCCCGGAATGGTCCATCTGGGCAAGATAGGCCTGAAGCTGAACCAGGGCGGCGTGACCGCCATTGCCGGGATCGTCCATCAATTTAACCAATTCGCATATTGATTCCTTGTGTTGGTGTTAAAACGATTGGCACAAACCGTCAACTGCCAAGTTTTCTGGGCCCTACGGCCGGAATGGCACAGTTTCTCCTTGACCAATCTGCTCTTCAGGCTTAACCAATTAAGACAATGGTTACAAGAAACGGGAGGAATGACAAATGGCCAGCGTATCCAGACGTACCATCCTTGCCGCCGCTTTCGCTGCGGTTCTGGCAAGTGCGGCGCCTTTTGCGGCCGCAAGTGCCGGCGACATGCGCATCGCATTCGGCGACCTTCCCGGGATCGAATCCATCCAGACGCTCGCCGCGATAGAGCGCGCCAAGGAGCGCGGCGTGAATGTCGAACTCATCGTTCTCAATGACGAGGACCTGGCTGCGCAGGCGATTGTCGGCGGCCAGGCCGATGTCGGCATCGGCGCGCCCTATACGCTGATCCAGAAGGTAGGCGTGCCGATCCGCATTTTTGCGCAGATATCGACGCTGCGCTTCTTTCCTGTCGTCAACAGCGAATTCTACAAGGAATGGAAGGATCTCGATGGGCAGGAGGTCGCCGTTCAGGCGCGCGGCTCCGGTACCGAGGCGGTCATGCTCCTGATGGCCAAAAATCACGGCATCAAGCTCGGTAACATCAGCTATGTCCCGGGTTCCGAGGTTCGCCGCAATGCGCTGCTCCAGGGGACGCTGAAGGCGTCGATCGTCGATGCCGCCAACAGGCGGGCACTTGAGGCCGAGGCCCCCGGCAAGTTCATCGTCCTGCCGGTCGAGGATCTCGGCGCCTCGGACGAAGCGCTTTTCGCGACCGCAGACTATCTGAAGAACAACGCCGCCGACGTCGACATCCTGGTCGAGGAATTGATGAAGACCGCGCGGGAAATAACCGAGAACCCGGCCGTTGCGGTCGAATTCCGCAACAAGTACAAATTGCTGCCGGATCTCGGCGCGGAAGCGGATAGCGAAATCACCGAATACTACAAGGAAACCGCGGAAGCCGGCAGTCTTGCGTTGAATGGCGGCGGAGCGGATGCGGCCGCCGACGATTTCGCCTTCTTCAGCGTTGCCGGCCAGATCGAAGGCGATCCCGCGAGCCTCAAGGTCGAGGACTTCTGGGATGTCTCGGCACTCGACCGCGCTGTCGCCAAGCTCGGCAAGAAATAGGCGGCCTGCCGGATGGCCGTAAGCATCAGAACCGAGGGCGAGGCTGCCGGCCTCGCTCCCCTTTCCAATCGCAGCACCTCGGGCGCATCATGGGACCAGCCGATCATCCTCAGGCTTGTGTCGATCGTCCTGTTCGCGGGAATTTGGGAGGTGGCCGGTCGCATTCCCGTCAGCTTCGCCTTCCCGACCTTTTCCGACACGATCGTCGCGTTTTTCGGATTGCTCGCCGACGGGAGTTTGGCAACCGCCTACCTGTCGACACTGCAGCCGCTGGTGCTCGGCGTTGTCCTGTCGGCGTTCCTGGGTGTCGGCCTTGGCACGATATGTGGCCTATGGCGCACCGGTGAGTGGCTGATGATCCCGGTGTTCATCGTGCTTCAGGCAGCGCCCGTCGCCGCCTTCATTCCGATGGTCACCTTCGTCTACGGCATCGGCATGACCGCCAAGACGCTCGCCGTCATGATCCTTGCGCTGCCGGTCATCGTGCTCAACACCTACAAGGCGGTGCGCAACGTCAACGAGTCGCTGCTCGTCATGTGCCGATCATTCCTGGGCACACGTTGGCAGACCGTCGCCAAGATTATTCTTCCCGACGCCAGCCCGGTGATCTTTGCCGGTTTGCGCCTCGGCGTCGCTGCCGGGTTCGTCGGCGTGGTGCTCGCCGAACTGCTGATCACCCCAACCGGGATCGGCGACCTCATCACGTTTCACCGCTCGCGCGCAGACTATGCCGAGATGTACGCAACAATTGCCTCGATCATTGCGCTTTCCACCCTGACGCTCGTCTTTCTGCAGTGGGTGGAAGTCCGTGTTTTCAGGCCCGAGAGTAGAGGTGCTTAACATGGGCGCGACCGCATTGCGAAACGGACCGTCCCCGGTTCCCGCACCGATCGATTCAATCGTGGAGGTGAGAGGAATTTCCAAGACCTATGGCAATGTCGAGGCGCTGCGCGGCATCGATCTCGACTTTCCCAGGGGCAAGCTGACCAGCCTTCTCGGACCCAGCGGTTGCGGAAAGACGACGCTGTTGAAGATCATAGCGGGGCTGACACGAGCCGATGGCGGAACCGTCGCGATCAACGGCAAGCGCGTCAGCGCACCAGGTCCCGAACGCGCTTTCGTGTTTCAGGACTTTGCGCTGATGCCTTGGGCGACCGTGACACGCAACGTGGCCTTCGGTCTCGAACTGCGCGGCACCAACAAGGCCGAACGCGAGGAGACTGCCCACCGCTACATCGCCGAGGTGGGACTAGCCGGCTTCGAGGACAAATATCCCCACGAACTGTCGGGCGGCATGCGCCAGCGCGTCGGCCTGGCGCGGGCATTGTCGGTCGATGCCGACGTCCTGCTCCTCGATGAACCGTTTTCGGCGGTCGACGAGCAGAACCGGCGGAAGTTCCAGGAAGACCTGATCCGGCTGCGCACCAACCAGAACAAGACCTTCATCTTCGTGACGCACTCGATCGAGGAGGCTGTCTACATCTCCGACCGCATCGTGCTGCTGTCGCCGAGACCCGGTCGGGTTTCGCAGATCATCGAACCGGAAATCGACCGCTCCGGCGATCCGGAGCGCATTCACCGCGACAGGCACTATCTCGATACCGTCGAGGAGATATGGCAGGGGCTGAAGCAGTATGTGGAATGATCGGCCATGACCTTGTTTGGTTACCGTGTACCAATGATGGCGTCCCTGCTCGTCTGGTGCGTCGTATGGGAAATCGTCGGCCGGCTGGACCTTGTCTTCATGCTGCCGCCGTTCAGCGAGGTGCTGGCTGCAGCCGTCGATCTCGTGCAGACCCCGTCATGGCAGAGCGCTACGGTCACGACCCTTCGCGCCTTCGCCATGGGCATGGTCCTGTCGATCGTGATCGGCGTGCCACTGGGCATCCTGATGGGACGCGTCAAGATCGCCGACGACCTGCTCGGCATGTGGGTCAACATCTTTTCAAGCGCACCGCTCTCGGCGATCGTCCCGGTGCTGATGATCCTGTTCGGCTTCGGCGAGAAGACGATCGTTGCGGCGGTCTTCCTGTTTGCCATCTGGATCATCGTTCTCGACACCCGCGCCGGGGTCCGCCATATCTCGCCGTCGCTGATCGAAATGGCGCGTTCCTATGGTGCCTCGCGCCCGGCGCTTTACACCAAGATCCTCGTTTGGGCGGCGCTTCCGGAGATCCTTGCCGGCATCCGCCTCGGCCTCATCCGCGGCGTCAAGGGCGTCGTCATCGGCCAGTTGCTCGTCGCCATCGTCGGTTACGGTGCGCTGTTCGAGACCTTTTCGCGAAATTTCCGCATGGCCGAATTCTGGGCCCTTACCATCATCCTTTTTGCCTTCGCCCTGCTGGTTGCCGAACTGATCGAACGGGCCGAAGCCAAAGTCGAATACTATGCAGGAGCAAGACAGTGAACATGCACGGCACGACCTCAAGCTACGTCATCGAACCGACCGCGATCCCGAGTATCCCGGTGGCGGGAACCGACAAGTTGTTCCCGGTGCACCGGGTCTATTGCGTCGGACGGAACTATGCCGCGCATGCGGTCGAGATGGGACACGACCCCAACAAGGAGCCGCCGTTCTTCTTCCAGAAGAACCCCGACAACCTCGATACGACAGGAGAATTTCCGTATCCTCCGGCCTCCAACGATGTCCATCACGAGATCGAAATGGTCGTGGCGCTGAAAAGCGGCGGTACGGACATCCCGGTCGAAAAGGCTCTGGACTGCGTGTTCGGTTATGGCGTAGGTCTCGACATGACGCGGCGCGACCTGCAAGGGAAGGCGAAGGACATGGGCCGTCCATGGGAGGTCGGCAAGGCTTTCGAGGCATCGGCGCCATGCACGCCACTGGTTCCGGCAAGCTCGATCGGCCATCCCGGCCAGGGAGCGATTTGGCTGGACGTCAATGGCGAGCGAAAACAGACCGGCGATCTCAACCAGATGATTTGGAAAGTTTCGGAAATGATCAGTTATCTGTCAGGGCTTTTCACGCTGATGCCGGGGGATATTATTCTTTCCGGCACGCCGTCCGGCGTTGGGGCGGTCACTCGCGGTGATGTTCTTCGCGGTCATATCGATGGCGTCGGCGACATAGAGGTTCGCGTTGTCTGAAGCCTCGATCGTTGAACGGCTTGCTGCCGGAGCGGACGATGCTCCGGCGATTTCGGCACCCGACCGGATCACGCTCACCCACGGCGGACTGCGCCGCCTGATCTCCGAAACGGCTGCGCGGCTCAATGCGCTCGGCCTCGGCCGTGGCGACCGTGTGGCCATCGTGCTGCCGAACGGCCCGGAGATGGCGACGGCTTTTGTCGCCGTAGCGGCCGCCGCTTCGACGGCGCCCCTCAATCCCGCCTACCGGGCCGATGAACTCGATTTTTATCTCAGCGATATCGGCGCAAAGGCGATCCTCGTTGCAGAAGGCGAAACTGGCCCTGCAGTGGCCGTCGCCGAGCGCCTGGGCATAGCAGTGCTGAGGCTCGTTGCGCAGGATGGCGCGCCGGCCGGCGGCTTCAGCATCGAGGGCAAACCGGTTGGCCCGTCTGTTTTGTCCGGCTTGGCAGCGGATGGTGACATTGCATTGTTGCTGCACACGTCCGGCACCACGTCGCGGCCAAAGCTGGTGCCGCTCAGCCATGCCAACCTTGCCGCCTCGGCCGCCCATATCGGCGCCACGCTCGGCCTGACGGCCGGCGATCGCTGCCTCAACATCATGCCGCTGTTCCACATCCATGGGCTGATCGCGGCGGTGCTGTCCTCGCTCGCCGCCGGCGGCAGCGTCTTCTGCACGCCGGGCTTCAATGCGCTGCG
This sequence comes from Mesorhizobium sp., assembly GCF_004962245.1. GTDB lineage: Bacteria > Pseudomonadota > Alphaproteobacteria > Rhizobiales > Rhizobiaceae > Mesorhizobium. The sequence continues at coordinate 184,241 of NZ_SUHQ01000009.1, forward strand.
TTTCTTCCACTGGCTAAATGAGGTCCGGCCGAGCTGGTACACGGCCGTTCCGACCATGCATCAGGCCATCCTGCCGCGCGCGGCGCGCAATGCCGATGCGCTGGCCGCGGCGCCTTTGCGCTTCATCCGATCGTCCTCGGCGTCGCTGCCGCCGCAGGTGATGGCCGAGCTCGAGGCGACCTTCGGCTGCCCGGTGATCGAATCCTACGGCATGACAGAAGCCGCGCACCAGATGGCCTCGAACCGGCTGCCGCCGGGCCTGCGCAAGCCGGGCAGCGTCGGCGCGGCCGCCGGACCGGAGGTGGCGGTGATGGCGCCCGACGGGCAATTGCTGAAGCCGGGTGAGACTGGCGAGATCGTCATTCGCGGACCCAATGTGACCGCAGGCTACGAGAAGAATCCGGACGCCAATGCCACGGCCTTCGCGCATGGCTGGTTTCATACCGGCGACCAGGGCGTGCTCGACGAAGACGGCTATCTGCGTGTCACCGGCCGGCTCAAGGAGATCATCAACCGCGGCGGCGAGAAGATCTCCCCGCTCGAGGTCGATGACGTGCTGATGGACCATCCGGCGGTGGCGCAGGTCGTCACCTTCGCCACGCCGCACGACAAGCTTGGTGAGGAGGTCGCGGCCGCGATCGTGCTGCGCGAGGGCATGGCTGCCACCGAAGGCGACATCCGCAGCTTTGCCGCGCTGCGGCTTGCCGATTTCAAGGTGCCGCGCATTGTCCTGATCCTGGACGAAATCCCGAAGGGCGCGACGGGCAAGCTGCAGCGTATCGGTCTCGCGACCAAACTCGGTCTTGCCAAACCCGGGCTTGGATAATGATGCGGATCACCATTTTTGGCGCCGGCGCGATCGGCGGCTATCTCGCGGCCAAACTTGCGATGGCCGGCCGGGTCGATCTGTCGATCGTGGCGCGCGGCGCGCATCTCGATGCGATTAAGACGGGTGGGCTTCGCCTGATCGAAGACGGTCATGAATCCGTCGCCTCTGTCAGGGCCGCCGCGCAGGCGCAGGAGCTGGGCGTCCAGGACTATGTCGTGTTGGCGCTCAAGGCTCATTCGCTTGCACCAGCGCTCGACCAGATCGCGCCGCTGCTGGGCGAGGGGACGGCCGTCGTCACCATGCAGAATGGCGTGCCGTGGTGGTACTTCCACAAGATCGGCGGGTCGCTCGAAGGCACGCGGTTGCAAGCGGTGGATCCTGGTGGGGTGATCTGGGACCGGCTTGGACCGGATCGCGTCATCGGCTCGGTCGTCTATCCGGCGGCCGAGGTGGATGCGCCCGGCCTGGTCCGCCATATCGAGGGAAAACGCTTTTCGCTTGGCGAGCCTTCGGGCGAGAAAAGCGAACGCGTCACGCGGCTTGCCGAGGAGATGGTTGCGGCGGGGCTGCAGGTGCCGGTTCGCGACGACATTCGTAGTGAAATCTGGGTGAAGCTCTGGGGCAATCTCTCCTTCAACCCGATTTCCGCGCTGACCGGCAGCACGCTTGCGGCAATCGCTGCCGACGAAGCAACCCGCACACTTGCCCGCACCATGATGCTGGAGGCGCAGGCGATCGGCGAAAGCCTCGGCGTTCGTTTCCCGATATCGGTCGACCGCCGCATCAAGGGCGCCGGCGACGTCGGCGAGCACAAGACCTCGATGCTGCAGGATCTGGAGCGCGGCCGGCCAATGGAGATCGACGCGCTGGTGACGGCGGTCCAGGAACTCGGCCGGCTGACCGGCCAGTCGACACCCACCATCGACAACGTGCTGGCTCTGGTGCGGCGGCTTGCCATCGAGCGCGGCTGTTATTCTTCCTTGTAGTTTGTTCTTCTTTTGTTCTAGTCTGATCTTTTGGATGCAACATCCGGGAGGGATCAGCCATGAACGAGCTGCCTTCGTTCGGGATAGGCCAGAACGGTCAGACTTTTTTCCGCTGGGACGAGCCAGACCAGAATCGGAGACACCATGTGTTTTTCGCGGTCTTGGTCGAAAAGCCGATCAACGCATTACTGGCAAAAAAACGCGTCAGCTTTCGTCGTGAGCTGGGATTGCGCGGCACGCTAATCCCTGAAAGTCACATTCACATAACGCTCGTCGGTCTCGGCTATCATCAACGCCGGCCAGCCGGTTTGATCGGCGTCGCCCGTCATATCGGCTCGTTGATACAGGCGAGGCCATTTGAGGTTTCTCTCGATCGCCTGTCGGCCTTCGGCGGCGGAGCGCTGGTGCTTCGCAGCAGTGACAGCTCGCCAGTGCTGCAAGCCTTCTGGTGCAACCTCTCAGCCGTGATCGACGACAGCCCGCTGAAGCCTTTCGTAAGCAAATCGATAGAGCCTCATGTGACGTTGCTTCGTGACCGGCAACGCGTGCCCAAAGTTCGGGAACGGGCGTTGAACCAGTCAGGTGGACTGTGCAGAATTTTGCATTGATCCACAGTTATGAAGGTCGATACGAGTTCCCTGGCCGCTGGCAGTTGGGCGGCCAGGACGACGCCGTGGCCGCCATGTGAGAAGACACCGTATCAGATCGTCTTGACGTACTCCGCAAGCTGGTCGAGCACGGTGCCCCAGCCGTCGTAAAATCCCATCTCCTCGTGGTTATTGCGCGTGGCTTCGTCGCGGTGGATGGCGGTCGCGGTGTAGCGCGTCGCCTTGCCTTCCGGCTGGAAGGATATGACCGCGGTGATGAATGGATCCCCCGACGGGCGATAGCCAGGCAGCAGTGCATCGGTCCACACCAGCCGCTCGTTCGGCACGATGTCGAGATAGCAGCAACGCCGGTCGTTGACTTGCCTGCCATCAGGCGATTGCATGCGGGTCCTGAATAGCCCACCGGGCCTCAGGTCGATCTCGCAATCGGTGATGATCCACGGCTTCGGCGTGAACCATTGCCGGACATGCTCGGGCTTGGTGTAGGCGGTCCAGAGCAGTTCTCGTGGCGCATCGACAACGCGTTCGAGGACGAGGTCGAGTTTCGGATCGGGTTTGAACAGCGGCGCCGGGCTCATATGTCTTTCTCCTTGAGTGTCATGACGTAGGCGTCGAACTGGTCGAGGCGACGCTCCCACAGCGCGCGCTGCTCGGTCAGCCAGTTTTCCGCAAGCTTCAGCGGCTCAGGCGCGAGCCGGTAGGTCCTGACGCGGCCGGTCTTCTGCGAGCGCACCAGGCCGCAACTTTCCAGCACCTTGAGATGTTCGATGAAGGAGGGCAGGGCCATGCCGAATGGCTGGGCAAGCTCGCCGACCGAGGCAGGGCTTCTGTTCAGCCGCTCCACCACGCGGCGGCGCGTCGGATCGGCGAGCGCGCGGAAAATGCCGTCAATCGGCGGGACGTTCGGACTTGCGGTCTGCTGGTTTGTTGCCACGGTCATGTCTTCCTTGCGTCACTGCATCGGGCAAAGACGGTTCGCAATACTTAGGAAAATTCCTTAGTGTTGGCAAGGCCAAAAATCGGGAATGCCCGGCGGGACCGCTGGCAAAGCGGGAAGCGTGGTTTTAGGGTGCCGCCAGATTCGACCAGCGATCAGTCCGAGGGACCACGGTTTTGACGATCACGATGTACGGCATCACTAACTGCGACACGATCAAGAAGGCGCGGGTCTGGCTGGAGAGCCATGACGTCGCCTACCGCTTTCACGACTACAGGGTCGAAGGGCTCGACGCGCAACGGCTCGACGGCTGGTCCGGCAAGGTCGGCTGGGAAGTCCTGCTCAACAAGGCGAGCACGACGTTTCGCGAACTGGCGGACAAGGACAAGATGAGCCTCGATGAGAAGAAGGCCAAGGCACTGATGCTGGCCAAACCGACCATGATCAAGCGGCCGGTTCTCGATCTTGGCGATCGCATCCTCGTCGGCTTTAAGCCTGATGTCTATCAGCAGGTAGTGGGTGGGTTGAAGTAGGTGTAGCGCCGCGCGGGCCTCAATTCCGCCAGGCGAATTGGGTCGCGGGGAAGACCTTGGCCTGCCTGGCCGACAGCGCGTCCCACGCTTCGCGGTCGCGTCGGTCCGGTTCGATCGTCTCGACGATGCTCGTCATGGCGTTCGCGGCCCCGGCAAAACTCTCGAACCATCCGACTCCGACCGCGGCGCTGATGGCTGCGCCGAGGGAGGAAGCTTCAGCATTGTGACCCTTATGGATCGAGATCCCGGTTGCGTCCGCGATCATCTTTGTCCAAAGTTTGCTGTTGGCGCCGCCGCCGATCGCCACCATTTGCGCCGGCGAAAGACCATGGCTGCGCATCTCTTCGAGAGCCCGGGCGGTTTGCAGCGTCATCGCCTCGAGCCCCGCGCGATAAAAGTGACCGAGCGTGTGCGAGGGGTGCATGCCGATGAAGCTCGCGCGTGCGCTCGGATCCCAATGCGGGTCCATGCAGCCGACCAGGGTGGTGCCGGCGAGAAGTCCGTCCGAGCCGATCGGGACAGCCGCCGCTTCCCGTTCCAGGCGGTCGAAGATCGCCGGATCGGAGCGTCCGCCGGCAAACGTGTCGACGAACCAGTTGACGAAATAGACACCCGCCCGCTGCACTGCCTCGAGGAAATAGCCATCGCCTGTCGGCGAGGTCATGGTACGCCAGAAGGCGCCGACCACCGGTTCCCGCGACCAGATTCCCGCGATGATCGCAGTTCCGAGATTGAGATAGACGACGCCGTCGCGCATGGCATTGACGCCGAGCCCGGCGCATTGCCCGTCACCGCCGGCGGCAATCACCGGCGTTCCCTCGGCAAGGCCCGTTGCCGCGGCGGCCGCGGCATGAACGGTCCCGACCCGCGTGCCGGACCGTACCGCATTGGGAAGTTGCGACGGCTTGATGCCGAGATGATCGAGGATCGGCTGCGACCATGCCTTGCGCGAGATGTCGAAGAGACCGAACGGATCGGCGCTCGTCCAGCTCGCACTCGGCGTTCCCGTCAGTTTCAGCGTCAGATAGCCATGCACGTCGAGGATTTTGTCAGCGTGATCCAACCGTTTCGGCTCGTTCTCGCGCAGCCATTTCAGGCGGTAGACGACCGGCGTCACGTCGATCGGCTTGCCGGTGATCGCGTGCAGCCGCTCACGGCCGATCTCAGCCGCGAAACGGTCGACCAGCCCGGCGGCACGTTCGTCGAGCCACAGGCTCGCGGGTCCGATCGGCTCGCCGGCGCCGTCGATGAGGGCAACGGTCTCGCGCTGGTTGGAGATCGCGATACCGGCGATGCGTTTTGCATCGACTGCGCCGACAAGCTGTCGCAGCGCTGCCGTTGCGGCCCGCCACCAGTCGGTGACCTCCTGCTCGACATAGTCCGGCCTCGGCTTCATCAGATCGAGCGGTGCGCGGCCTTCCGCGACGGCTCGTCCGTCCCGGCTCCAGGCAATCGCCTTGCAGGATTGCGTGGAACTGTCGAGGCCGACGACAAGAGGTCCGTCGCTGCTGCCCATGATTGTCCTCCCGAGACGATGAGTTCCGCCGAGTCTGGCTATTCCAAGAGAATGTTCGCGGTGGCCAGGTCGGTGACAAAATGTGTCGCGTATCCGCCGCCGAGCCCAGCCCTGATCGCCCCGATCTTGCGGGCGCCACCGGCTGCACAGATGCGGACAGGCACCGCTTTCAGTTCGTCGAGCGTGATGCCGACGGTGCGTCCATCGAGCGGAGTTGCGAAAGCAGCCCCTTGAGCGTCGATGAACCGCCCGATGATCACCCCGAGCGCTCCCTGTTCGATCATGCCGGCAAGCGCGGCGGCATCCGATATCCCGGCTCGGGCATAGGTGCTCTCCGGCCCGATATCGCCGATCCCGAAGATGACCTTGCCGGCGGCATGTATCATGCGGAACTGGTTGACGAGCATCGGCTCCTGCATGAGTTCGTCGTGCAGCTTGTCGGTGGAGACGATCGCCGGGGCAAGCAGGTTGATGCAGCGGGCACCGAGCCGATTGGCCATCAGCGAGGTGCAGAATTCCGGCGAGAAATCGCTGGTGCCGATCGAGCTTCCCGAGAGCTGGACGACGGTGAGGTTCCTGTTATGCCGTAGCCGTGGGATCGAGCGGGCGGCAGCGAGCACGGTTTTTCCCCAGGCAACGCCGATCGTGTCGCCCGGATCGACCATGGACGCGAGCAACCGTCCTGCCGCCTCGCCGATGCGGCGGTCGGCATCGCTGGGATCGAGGTCGGGGATAACCGCCGCGCCGCGGAGCCCGTATTTTTCCATGAGACGCCGCGAGGTCGAGGTGCGGGCAAAAGCGTCGTGGTCGACCTGCACGGCGACCAGTCCGCTTTCGCGCGCCTCCTGCAGATAGTTTACCACGCTCGCCCTGGAGAGGTTCATAACCTTGGCCACATCGCTCTGGTTAAGCTGGTCGACATAGTAGAGCCAGGCAGCCCACGCCACCGCGCTGTCGAATTCGGACGGCAGTGCCGAGAGCCCGGAGGGGCGGACCAGGTCGATGTCGGCATCGGCATTCATGTCCCTTTTTCCGCAGGTTTGCAGAATGAAGTCAAGCGTTGCGGGTACATACTTGACAAAAGACATGGGCAAGTGACTATTGTTTGATCGCGCAGCGCGCCTGCGTCTCGATTAGAGAGTTGCCCCAGAAGAGGACGCCATGACGAATCCGGCAGCCGGATCCTGGACGACATTGATCGACGACATTTTGGACGGGAACTGGACCAGCCCGGAGACCGGTAAAAAGGCCGTGGTGCCGTATGACCGGATTGTCATCGAAGAAAGCCTCGAAGGGCGGGCGGCCGATCTCGTTTCGGAGCTCGATCTAGGCGAGAGGTTCACGGTCGTTGCCGATGCCGCGACCTATGATGCGCTTGGCGAACGCGTCGCGCGCGAATTGAAGACGCTCGGCCCTGTCGATGTCCTGATATTGGATCACCCACACGCCGACATGGCCAATGTCGAAAGCCTAGCCGTCAAACTCGCGGATGCGGATGCCGTGGTCGCGGTCGGTTCCGGCACGATCAACGATCTCTGCAAGTTCGTCACCGGAAGGAATGAACGGCGCTATTGCGTGTTCGGGACGGCCGGTTCGATGAACGGCTACACATCGACGACCGCGTCCATCACGCTTGAAAGCGGCCTGAAAGTATCGCTCCCCTCCCATGCGCCGTCAGGCTTTTTCGTCGATCTCGGCGTCTCTGCTGCCGCCCCGACCTATCTGTCGGCGGCGGGGTTTGGTGACTGCCTTTGCCGCTCGGTCGCCCAGATCGACTGGTGGATGTCGCACCGTCTGCTTGGCACCGCCTACCATCAGGTACCGTTTCTCATCCAGGAAAAGGATGAGGCGGCGCTCAACGAGCGTGCGGCAAAGCTTGCCGAACACGACATCGAGGCGAATGGTTATCTCTACCGCGTGCTGACGCTCTGCGGCCTCGGCATTTCCTTCACCGGCGTCTCCAACCACGGTTCGATGGGCGAGCATCAGATATCGCACTACATCGACTGCTTCGCCGGCGGGCGCCACCCCGGTACGCTCCACGGCACCCAGGTTGGCGTCGCTTCACTCACCATGGCGCGATTGCAGCAAGCAATGCTTGCAAGCGACAAGCCGCCGGTGTTGAAGGCGACGAAGATCGATCCCGACGACATGGTCCGCCGCATGGGGCCGGCTGTCGCCGCCCAATGTCTCGACGAACTGAAGAAGAAGGCCTTCGACGGGAATGCCGCCGCCGCATTCAACGAGCGCCTGCAGGAGCTCTGGCCGACGCTCAGGCAGGAGCTCAAGCAATTCATGGTGCCGGTCGACGAGATGCAGCGCCTGCTGAAATCTACCGGCGGCCCGGTCTCAGCGGCCGAATTGGGCACGCCAGCCAATTTCTATCGCGAAGCCGTCATTCATTGCCGGGAGATGCGCAATCGCTTCTCGTTCCTCGACATTGCTGCGGATGCAGGAATGCTGGAGGATTTTGCTCGCGGGGAAGCCTGACCGGATGCGCGACCTCGTCGAATTCGGCCCTGAAGCTGCGTCGCGCATTCGCGGCGTCTTCTGCGATATCGACGATACGTTGACGACCGAGGGTCGTCTTCCGGCCGATGCCTACCGTGCGCTCGAACGACTGCACGAGGCAGGCCTCGTCGTTGCTCCCATTACCGGGAGACCCGCGGGCTGGTGCGACATGATTGCCCGGTTCTGGCCGGTGACGGGCGTTGTCGGCGAAAATGGCGCTTTTTACTTCGCCTATGATCAGCCAGCGCGAAAGATGGTCCGGGTTTTCGCGGCGAGCGCTGAGGAACGCCGGGAAAACAGGCGCAGGCTCGCCGAACTGGAACAACGCATTGTCCGGGAAGTGCCGGGTTCGGCCGTGTCCGCCGACCAGCAATATCGCGAAGCCGATCTGGCCATCGACTTTTGCGAAGATGTTCCGGCGCTGCCGATGTCCGATGCCAGGCGCATCAAGCAGATGTTCGAGGAAGCCGGCGCTGTCGCCAAGATTTCGTCGATCCATGTGAACGGCTGGTTTGGCCGGTACGACAAGCTGTCGATGACGCGTCGCTTTGCGAGCGAGAGACTCGGGACCGATCTCGATGTTGAAAGACAGGCCTATGCATTCGTCGGAGACAGCCCGAACGATGCGCCGATGTTCGGGTTCTTTCCGAACTCGTTCGGGGTCGCGAATGTGATGGATTTCCAGGGACAGATCGACGCCGAACCCGCTTTCGTCGCCACCTCGCGGGGTGGCCGCGGCTTCGTCGAGATTGCCGACATCATTCTGGCAAACCGGAGGTCGGGGTAGCCTGATTGGCCGGCGCGAAGTGGACCGCTCGGAAAAGACGCAAAGGATGTTCTGCAGGCGATGGAACAGAACCAGGGACGGCTTAGGGAGGACTCGGTGGCAATTTGCTTTCAGATGAAAGCGAATGCGATGTTCCGGACAACACCGCGCAGCACCTTCGCTTGCTGCAGCGATCCCGGCCCGCGGATGTCAGAGCGAACTGCCCGTCTCCTGGTCGGTGATGAGGCCGGTGAAGAATCCCTTTTCCAGGAGCTTGGCCATGATGCCGATCTTGTTCTTTCCGCCGGAAACGAGGATGCGTTTGGGAATGTTCAGTGTGTCGAGAGGATAAACCCCGACGATGCGTTCGTTGACGGGATGGTCGACGAGTTCGGCGTTCCGGTCGAAGAAATAGCCGAGAAAGTTCCCGATCGGCTTCATTCTCAGGATGTCGTCGAATTCCTCGTCCGTCATGTAACCGACGCTCCGAAGCGTCGAGCTGGTTGTGCCGCCGACGCTCATGAGCGCAAGGTCGGCATTCAGCGCCTTCTGGATAACCTCACGCGCGCTCGGCTGCTGCAGGATCGTCTCGCGGCTTTCGCGGCTGTCGCAGATGATGGGTCCGGGGAGATAATAGGATTCGGCCTGAGTGCGCTGGGCAAAGACGGCGGCGGCGTCGTATTTGTCGATCGACGACCGGCGCGACAGAGAGCCGAGAAGCGGTACGACGGTAACGTTCCTGAGCGTCACCGGTTCGATGTTGGACGCGAGCCATCTCATGGTTCGGCCCCACGCCATGGCGACTGTCATGTCGTCCCTGAGCAGCGTCTCGACGGTCTGCGCGGCATAGATGCCGATCACTTCGGAGAGGCCGAGCTCCGAGCCGGTGTCATCAGGCGTGATGCTGCATATGTCGAGCCGGTACTTCCGCCTGAGCTGTTCTTCCATTTCGAGGGCTTGGGACGTCCCGGCGTTGATGCGGATCGAGACGATGCCGCGCTCCTTCGCCTCGGCCAGCAGCCTGTGGATCTTGGTGCGATTGATCTGCAGCCGCTCGGCGATGGCCTGCTGCGTTTCGCCCAGCACGAAATATTGATGGGCAACCCGTGCCAGAAGGCCGATCGACGTCATGAGGGTTCTCCGATGCTGGTGGCGCACCCGTCCGAACGCCGCTGTCGCCGGCCAACAAGTGCTTGCCACGGACATGGTGACGATATAGCATTTGAACAAATGCACAAGATATGAACATTTGTGCATCGCAAAACGAAGCGGTTCGGGAGGAACGCGTGCGGGTTGCCCAAGCCAGACGTTTCGTCATTTCGGATCATCCGCTGCCCTGGCTGCTGCCGCTGGTGGCAATCCTGCTTGTCTTCACTGTCTATCCCCTGATCTACAACATCTGGCTGAGCTTCCACGAATTCGTCCCGCGCAGGCGGGCGCTTGAATTCGTCGGAATGGAAAACTGGGTGCAGCTCTGGAACGATACGCGGTTCTGGCAGTCGCTCGTCATCACCTTCACCTATTTCGCCATCGCGCTGGTCTTTGAACTGGTGCTCGGCATGGCGATCGCGCTGCTCCTGGACAGCGACGGCTTCGGTTTCGGCTTTCTGCGCGGCGTGCTGACGATGACGCTCGTCATCCCGCCGGCCATTGTCGGCATGATGTATCTGCTGATGGAGGATCCGCAGTTCGGGGTGATCAGCTATCTCCTGCAGTCCATCGGCCTGCTCAATCCGAACAATCCCATCCTCGCCACGGCGTCGACCGCGCTTGCCGGCGTTCTCGTCGCGGAAATCTGGCAGTGGACGCCGTTCATGGTCCTCATCTTCCTTGCTGGTCTGAGGGCGCTGCCGCCGGAGCCTTACGAGGCCGCGATGATCGACGGTGCGTCATCGTTCCAGATTTTCCGGCGCATCACGCTGCCGATGATGTCCAAGGTGATCGCGATCGCCGTCCTGGTCCGCGGCATCGATCTCTTCCGCGTCTTCGACTACGTCTTCGTCATGACGTCCGGCGGGCCGGGAGCGTCGACCTATTCGCTTTCCCTCTATGCGTGGCAGCAGACGTTCAGCTTCGTAAAATGGGGCTATGGCGCCACGCTCAGCCTCGTCACCCTCGTGATTATCCTCGTCATTGCCAACCTCTTCATCCGTATCGCGAAGGTGAAATGGTAGAATGAACGGCTCCTTCTCGACGCGCATGCTTCGCACCATCGCCGCTTGGGTTGTGGTCGCAGTCTTCTTCTTTCCGATCTACTACTGGACGTCGGTGGCGTTCAAACACGGCAATGACATCTTCAACCGGCCGCCGAAACTGTTCGCCTTCACGCCGACCTTCGACAATTTCCAGAAGGTGTTCGGAATTTCGCTGGGCAGCGGCGGTATCACCGTTACGCCGGGCGGCGGCAATTTCTACATGGCGCCCCGCGTCTGGGATTCGATCGTGATCGCGACGCTGTCGACCGTGCTCGCCGTCGCCATCGCCACGGTTGCCGCCTATGCCCTGTCGCGCATGAACTTCCGCGGCCGGCACAGTTTCGTCGGATGGGTCTTGTCCACGCGCATGATGCCGCCTGTGGCGGTCGCGGTTCCGATGTTCTTCATCTACAAGAATTTCGGGCTCATCGACACCTATACCGGCATGGTGCTGATCCATGCGCTGATGAACCTGCCGCTCGCCGTTCTCCTGATGAAGAGCTTCTTCGACGACATTCCTTCCGAGATCGACGAGAGCGCGATCGTCGATGGCGCCAGCCGCTTTATGATCTTCCGGCGGATTGTGCTACCGATGGCCAAGGGCGGCATCGCCGCCACGGCAGTCCTCTGCTTCATCTTCAGCTGGACCGAATTCCTCTTTGCGCTGACCCTGACCACCACGTCGCTCAAGACCGTGCCTGTCGTCTCGTCGACCTTCGTTACCTCGATCGGCACCGCCTGGGGCAACATGGCCGCGCTTGGCGCCGCATCCATCATTCCTGCTTTCATCTTCATTCTGTTGGTTCAAAAGCATCTCGTGCGCGGTCTCACGATGGGATCGTTGAAACAATAGATGGGAGGCTCGAATTCGCAGCCTTGTGAAAATCGCGAATTAAACCGGAGGAGTAGACAATGAAAGACAGCATCAGAAAGGCGCATCTTGCCTCTGTCACCGATCGCTTCGTTCGCGGACAGATGGACCGGCGCTCGTTTCTTCGCGCAGCAAGCATTCTCGGCCTCGGCGCCGGCGCTCTCGGCATGGGCCTGGGACGACGTCCGTTCTACGGCATCAGCCAGGCATCGGCCCAGGAACAGGAACTGAAGCCCAGCGCCGAAATCACCAAGTGGCTCTCGGATGTCGGCAAGCCCTTTGCCGGAACGACCCTGCGTCTCGCCACCGAATCGACGCCGCCGTCGAATGCCATCGCCACGCAGCTCAAGCAGTATTTCGAGGAGGCTACCGGCATCAAGGTCGAGATCGAAGTGCTGCCGCTCGAGCAGGTGCTGCAGAAGCTGACGCTCGACGTGGCGTCGAGCCTCGGCACTTACGACCTCTACTACATCGACCAGAGCTGGGCGGCGAGCTTCAGCCAGGACGTCTTCGATCCGCGCGAGCAGCTCAAGAACGCCGAGCTGGCGATGCCGAACTACAATATCGACGACTTCCTGAAGCCGCTCGTCGACGGTATCGCCATGTACGAGGACCGCATGGTCGGCGTGCCCTATGACATCCCGATCTTCATCATGCAGTACCGCAAGGACATCTGGGACGAGCTCAAGCTGCCGCCTCCGGCCACGCTGGACGATTTGCTGCAGGCGTCCGCGGCGATCACCGACGCCAAGGGCCCGAACATGTATGGCACCAGCGGCCAGATGAAATCGGGCCATTACAGCCTCGAATGCGATTGGACGGCGTGGCTTTGGGGCCATGGCGGTTCGATTTTCGGCGCCGACGGCAAATTCACCGGCAACGATGAAGCTGGGTTGGCCGCGATGGCCTACTGGGACAAGCTCAAGGCGACGATGCCGCCCGGCGTCGATGGCTGGACATGGGATGGCGAGGGCCAGTCGGTCGGCCAGGGCGTCGCCGCCTCGATGCTGTCCTGGGGCGAATTCTTCCCGTTCTTCGATGATCCCAACGCCTCCAAGGTCTCCGGTCTGATGGAAGCGATGGTTCCGCCGAAGCCGGCCGCCACGCTACGCACGGTCGAACAGACCGGATTCGGCGAAATTCCGGGCGTTGGTCACCAGGGCGGTTCTTCGCTCGCGGTGTCGAAATATTCGAAGAACCCGGACGCCGCCTGGATTTTCATGCAGTGGGCGACTTCAGCCGACACCCAGGCGCTGATAACCGTTCTGGGCGGCGGTACAGGCCCAACGCGGACCAGCGTCTATGACGATCCGCGCGTGCTGGCCAATGCCCGTGTCGGCGCCGGCACGACCCGCCATCTGCCGGTCGTGCGCGACACCATCGCCAACTACATGGGCTCCGAGCCCGACCTCCCGGCATGGGCGGAACTTTCGAGCGACATGATTCCGGTTGCGCTGGGCAAGTACTTCGCCGGCCAGTCGGGGACGGCCAAGGAGTCGCTCGACGCTCTGAAAACCCAGGTCGACGATCTCGTCGCCAAGAGCTGAGTGTTCCGGGGTGGCGGCCTGAGGCCGCCACCCCGTGTATCGACAACTCCCAAGAGGAAAAGCAATGGCTGGAAAACAGCTCGTAGCGGTGACAGGAGCGAGTTCCGGTATCGGCGAGGCCGTCGCCAAGGCGTTTTCGCGCGCTGGCCACCCCGTTTTGATGATGGCCCGCCGTCTGGAGCGCATGGAGGCGCTGAACCTGCCCGACAGCATGGCCCGGCAGGTCGATGTCCGGGACCGCGCCGCAATCGCAGCCGCCGTGAAGGAGGCGGAAGCCGAATACGGACCGGTTGACATGCTCTTCGCCAATGCCGGCATCGCGCGTCTTGCCGATATAGGCCGCCAGCCGCCCGAGGAATGGGACGAGATGATCGACATCAACACGAAGGGCGTGCTGAATTCGGTCCACGCGGTGATGTCGGGCATGATGGAGCGTCGTCACGGGACGCTGTTCATGATGAGCTCGATCGCTGGCCGGAAGGTCTATCCGGATCATACCGTTTACTGCGGGACGAAATTCTTCGTTCACGCCGTGTCGGAATCGCTGCGCGACTATCTTTCCGACTATGACGTCCGCGTGGTCGTGCTTTCGCCCGGGGTGATCGAAACCGAAGTTCTGAGCGGCGTGCTCGATCCACAGACGCTAGCCAACTACAAGGCCAACAAGCTCAAGATCGGCGGCGGGATCGGGCCGGAGCACGTCGCTGACCTCATGCTGCACACCTACCAGATGCCACAGAACGCTCTCGTGCAGGAAATCGTCATCACGCCGACCAGGCAGAAATACTGACGACCCGAATCAGGGCTTCTGGAGAGAGAGAATGGCCACCGTAGAATATAGAAACATCGCCAAGAGTTTCGGGCATGTCGAGGTGATGAAGGACATCTCCTTCGGCATTGCCGACCACGAATTCGTCGTGCTTCTTGGGCCGTCCGGTTGCGGAAAGACGACGCTGCTGCGCATGACAGCAGGGCTCGAGAGCGTGACCAACGGCGATCTGTTGATCGGCGACAGGCGGGTCAACGACGTTCACCCGCGCGATCGTGACATCGCGATGGTGTTCCAGAACTACGCACTCTATCCGACAATGACGGTGTTCGACAATATCGGCTTCAGTCTCGAAGTGGCGAAATTGCCAAAGGCGGAGATCAGGAAGAAGGTCGAATGGGCAGCGGATATCCTCAATCTCACGCCCTATCTTGGGCGCTATCCCAAGGAACTGTCGGGCGGCCAGCGCCAGCGCGTCGCCATGGGCCGCGCCATGGTGCGCGATGCCGCCGTCTTCCTTTTCGATGAGCCGCTTTCCAATCTCGATGCGAAGCTGCGCACTCATATGCGCGTGGAAATCCGGCAACTCCACAATCGTCTCGGCACGACCACGATCTACGTCACCCATGACCAGATCGAGGCGATGACGATGGCTGACAAGATCGTGCTGATGCACGCCGGCAGGATCATGCAGATCGGCACGCCGGACGAGGTCTACGAGCGCCCGAACTCGAAATATGTCGCTGATTTCATCGGCTCGCCTTCGATGAATTTCATCGCCGGTGCTGTCGAGACCGTGGGCGGCAGTCCTCGCTTCGTCGCCGAAGGCGTGTCGATCGGCCTTTCACCGGAGATCAAGGCGGAGCCAGGCCAAAAGGTCATCATGGGCGTCCGGCCCAACGATCTCGGCATTTCGGATGCGGGTGAGATCAAGGGCGAGGTCGTGCTGTCCGAAACAACCGGCGCGGATGTCCAGATTCATTTGCGCGTGGCGGGGTACGACGCCGTCGCCGTGGTGCCGCGTGACGAGCGCCGCAACGCCGGCGCCGCGATCAATCTCTCGGTACTGCCGGGCAAGGTGCACCTCTTCGATGCGGCCACGGAACTGCGTGTCGCCTGAGGAGAGATTCGCGATCGGACGATCATGAAATCAAAAATGGTCCGACCACGAGGCGGTCACACCCAACGCAACTGCCTGGAGGCGATCCTGAACTTGTGCTGCGTGGCGGCGGCGACACCTCGAGGGGGCGCGCTGCCTCAGCCCGTTTCGCGCAGATAGTCAGCCAGCGCCACTGCGTTGTTGTGCATCTCGTCATGGGCGCCGTAGAGCAGCGTCACCCGGCCTTTGCCCAGCAGCGCGCGCAATTGCCCGACGGCCTCGCCATTCCCGTCGAGCTCGTCACGGTATCGCTGCTGGAATCCCGCCCAGCGCGCCGGCTCATGGCCGAACCATTTGCGCAGTTCGTCGCTTGGCGCGATGTCCTTCAGCCAAAGCGTTAGCGCGGCATCTGCCTTGCGGAGCCCGCGCGGCCATATCCGGTCTACCAGCACCCGCTGCCCGTCAGCGGGCGATGCCGGCTCATAGATGCGCTTGACCGCGATATCGAAGGCCATGGAACCTCGCGACGCGCTCCTGTCAGGCCCATTCGCCCTTGCGCATCACGGGCAGGCGGCTACCGTCCTTGCCGACGCCGTCGATGTCGATCTTGTCCGAACCGATCATCCAGTCGATATGGATGAAGCTCTTGTTGCCGCCGCGCGCCGCGATCTCGTCCTGGCTGAGCGACGCGCGATCGACAAAACACTTCGAATAGTACTGGCCGAGCGCGATGTGGCTGGCGGCATTCTCGTCGAACAGCGTGTTGAAGAACAAGAGGCCGCTCTTCGAGATCGGCGAGGAATGCGGCACCAGTGCGACCTCGCCGAGACGGCGCGAGCCCTCGTCGGTGTCGAGCACTTTCTTCAGCACCTCCTCGCCGCGGCTGGCCTTGGCTTCGACGATGCGGCCTGCCTCGAAACGCACGGCAATGCCGTCGATCAGCGTGCCCTGATAGGACAGCGGCTTGGTGCTTGAGACATGGCCTTCGACGCGCCTTGCATGCGGCGTGGTGAAGACCTCCTCGGTCGGGATGTTGGGGTTGCAGGTGACGCCGTTCCTGGCGGTCGAGGCGCCGCCCATCCACTCATGGCCATCGGCCAGGCCGACGGTGAGGTCGGTGCCGGGTCCGGTGAAATGCAGCGCGTGGAAATCATGGCCGTTCAGCCATTCGGTACGGCTGCGCAACGCTGCGTTATGCGCTGTCCAGTTGCCGATCGGGTCGTCCACATCCACCCGTGAGGCGGCAAAGATCGCGTCGGCGAGTTTCGCCACGGCGACGTCGTCGGTATCGTCCGGAAATACCTGCTTGGCCCAGGCCTGATCGGGATAGGCGACGATGTTCCAGTTGATGTCGAAGCCCGTGATCTTTTCCAGCGCCGGCTGGTAGGCGATCGAATTCGCCTTGTTGGCGCGCGCCACCTTCGCCGGATCCTGCGCCGACAGCAGCGACGGGTCCTCGCCGCGCACCGCAAGCCGTGCCGCATTGTTGGCGAAGGCCTTCGCCATGCCCTCATAGAGCCAGCCGGCGGCGTGGTCGAAGCCGGCGTCCGCCCCATAGCGGAAGCGCGCCAGCGTGATTTCGTCGTCGTTGAAGATCGGCGTCACCAAGCCGGCGCCCGCTCTGTAGGCGTGCTCGACGATCCGTCGCGTCAGTGGCAGCGCCGCGATCGACGATGTCAGCACCAGATCCTGCCCCGGTTGCAACTGCAGCCCGACCTTGATGGCGACCTCGGCCAGCCTGTCGAGCTTCACCGGGTCGATCGTTGCGGAAACGCCGCGCGAATGTGTGGTCATGATCCTGCCTGCCGTGATGTGGGAGTCTGGTTCCTACATAGACCGGCACCGCTCTACTTTCCACCGCGATTGCACTGGGCAGGCTCAGTCCGCGCGGGCGAGCGACCCGAATTGCGCCATGGTCGCCGCTATTTCCTCGCGGATCCAGATCTTGAAGTCCCTGACCTTGCGGCTTTCGCTCTTGGTGGCGGAGGTCACCAGCCAATAGCCGAGCCCGCTCTGGGCACGCACGCCGAAAGGCGCGACAAGGCGGCCGTCGGCCAGCGCATCGGCGGTCAGCAATTGCCAGCCGAGCATGACGCCGTGGCCGGCGATCGCCGATTCCAGGCACAGCATCGGGTCGGTGAAGCGCGCGCCCTTGAGGAAGGTGACCGGCTCTGCCCCGGCGGCCTCGAACCAGCTTTCCCAACTGATCATCGCCCTTTCGTCGGTGATCGCGCAGGTCAAGGCTAGGTCTTCGATCGATTTCAGCTTGTTGGCGATCACCGGGGCACAGACCGGGAAGACCTCCTGCGCCAGCAGCAGTTCAGCACGCCCGCTCGGCCATTTGCCGTCGCCAAGCCGGATCGCGATGTCGATGTCCGAGCGGTCGAGATCGGCAATCCGTACCGAGGCGTCGATGCGCAAAAGCACATTCGGATGCCGGGCAAAGTGGCGTGACAGTCTCGGCAGCAGCCACTTCGACGCGAAAGCCGGCGCGGCCGAAACCACCAGAGTGCATTCGGAAGCCTCGTCGGCGAGCGCCACGGCTTGCGCAAGCTCGCGGAAACCTGCCCCGAGCCGCGCTGTGAAGACGGTGCCGAATTCGGTCGGCACGAGACCGCTTGCCGTTCGTTCGAACAGCGCCTGGCCGAGTTGCTCTTCTGTCCGCTTGACCTGCTGGCTGACGGCGCTGGGGGACACGTTGAGTTCGCTCGCCGCAGCCGAAAGCGATCCCAGGCGGGCGACGGTTTCCACGGCGCGCAGGCCGTTGAGGTGGACGCGGTTCAGCAAGACCATATAGTTTTTCTAAACCTGAACGGTTGAAATCTCAATTGAAACACAAGGCACAATGGCAGATTCTAACGGGCAAGCAGACCTCTGGAGGAAAATCCGATGAAGATTTTATCGTTGCTCAGGGTCTTTTCCGTTGCCGGCACGCGGCAGAGCCGGTCGCATGAGAGCGAGACCGCCCGATGGGCGATCGATCCGCTGTCGCATCCTGTGCTCGGCACCATGTCGGAGCGCGAACTCGGCGACATGCCGTTCAGGCTGACCGCCCGGCGCACTGCCTACGAAATGACAACGGTGCAAGCGGGGTGCGGTTGAAGCTGCTGAAACGCCGGCGGACCGTCGCCCTCTGCCGCTGGTAGGGGCGGGCTGAGACTGGTTGCCGACAACCGCTGCGAGCCGCTCTGGCCCAACACAAGCGGATTGTTTGACAGGCTCGTGCACCTATTGTGCACCGCAATGAAAGCTGTTCCGCCATCCCCTTTGCGTCTCGCCTTCGCCGGCATGGTCGCCTTGGCTGTCGCCATGGGCATCGGCCGCTTCGTCTATACGCCGATCCTGCCCGGCATGATGGAAGAGCTCGGCCTGTCGGCGGCGGACGCCGGTTGGATCGCATCCGCCAACTATCTGGGTTATCTCGTCGGCGCGCTTGCAGCGGTTGGCGGCTGGGCGCACGGCCGCGAGCGCCTGCTGATGCTGGTCGGTCTTGCCGCCACCGCAGTCCTCACCGGGGCGATGGGCCTGGCCGGTACTATGGCGACCTTTCTCGTCATCCGGTTTCTTGCCGGTCTGGCCAGCGCCTTCGTCTTGGTCTTCATGTCCAGCATCGTTTTCGGCCATCTGGCCGCGGCCGGACGAAACGACCTGCAGGCGCTGCATTTCGGCGGCGTCGGCCTCGGTATAGCGGCGTCCTCGGCGCTGATGGCGATCCTCGTGACGGGACATGCCGGCTGGGCGGCGGGCTGGTTCTGGTCCGCCGCGATCTCGGCATGCGCCTTGGTCGTCGTGGCGCTGCTGGTCGGCAGCACTGCGACCGCCAACGGCGCCGACGGTCGCGAACCGGCACTGCCGAAGGACCGCTCGCTGATGAAGATCATCGTTGCCTATGGCCTGTTCGGCTTCGGCTACATCGTGACGGCGACGTTTCTGATCGCCATTGTCCGGCAGGGTGGCGGCGGACGCGTCTTCGAAGCAGTGGTCTGGATGGTCACCGGCCTTGCCGGGATTCCTTCGATCTGGCTCTGGCAGAAGATCGCCGCAAGGATCGGCCTGTATGCGGCTTATGCCTTAGGGTGCCTCGTCGAGGTGGTCGGCGTCACCGCGAGCGTCGCCATGGGCGGACACATTGGGCCGCTGCTCGGCGGGTTTCTGCTTGGCGGAACCTTCATCGCCATCACCGCGCTCGGCCTGCAGACCGGAAGGCAGCTTGTCCCGCGAGCGCCACGCCGGGTCCTGGCGTTGATGACAGCCTCCTTCGGCCTCGGTCAGATCATCGGTCCGATCGTTGCCGGTCTGCTTGCGCAAGCCTCGGGCGATTTCTTCCTCGCGTCGATCGTGGCCGCCGCCGTTCTGCTTGTCTCCGGCGTGATCACCTGGTCGGCTGCGCCAAAATCGCCATGATTATGGTCTTGCTCGACACCGGGCATAGGCCACCATTCTCTTTCCAGCCGATGTGTGACCTTATGCCCGCTGACAGCAACGCCGCTGATTTGCGCATCGACTGAGGAAATCGCCACAGTGTTCGTATCCTTCTTCCCGCAGCCGAAGTTGTTTTTCACTTCGGCCGCCGTCTGGAGCCTTGCCGGAATTCTGTTCTGGTTCTTTGGTGGGGAACAACTCGGCGCCCTGGTCGGTCTGCCGCCGGCACCGGCCGATGTCCCTCCGGTCCTCGGAATGACGATTTTCTCGACCAAGCCGTTTATCTGGTTCTATATCTATTTTGGGTTTCTGGTTGGTGCTTTCTACGCCTTCTGGCGCCTTTATTCTCCTCACCCGTGGCAGGATTGGTCGATCCTCGGTTCGGCGCTCATCCTGTTTTCTACATATCTCAATGTGCAGATTTATGTGGCGCTGAATACTTGGCGCGGACCCTTCTTTGATCTCTTCCAGAAAGCGATTACGACACCCGGCTCGGTGACCGCCGGCGAACTCTATTCGATGTTCTGGATCTACGCCTGGATTGGCGCTTCGGGCATGGCCTTGTTCGTCGTCACCCGGTTCTTCGTCAGCCACTATATCTTCCGCTGGCGCACGGCCATGAATGACTACTACATGACGCACTGGCAGAGGTTGCGACACATCGAAGGCGCGTCTCAGCGCGTGCAGGAGGACACGATGCGGTTCTCCACTACGATGGAGGGCCTTGGTGTATCGCTCGTTGACTCCGTCATGACATTGATTGCGTTCTTGCCATTGCTCGCACAACTCTCCAGCCATGTGAAAGTCTTGCCCCTCGTTGGCGAAATTCCCTATTCTCTGGTTGTAGCCGCAGTCACCTGGTCGATCTTCGGTACGGCTCTTCTTATGATTGCTGGCGTCAAACTGCCGGGGCTGGAGTTCAAGAATCAGCGAGTCGAGGCGGCTTACCGCAAAGAACTCGTATACGGCGAAGACGATGCCGCGCGCGCAGAGCCGCCGACAGTGGCAGAACTGTTTTCGCATGTCCGACGCAACTACTTCACCCTCTACTTCCACTACGCCTACTTCAACATCGTCCGATCCGGCTATTTGCAGGCAGATGCCATCTTCTCCAGTTTGATCCTCATTCCCACGATCGCTGCTGGAACAATTACCTTGGGCATATGGCAGCAGGTTTCCACCGCTTTCGGCCAGGTCAGTTCTTCATTTCAGTACTTGGTCAATGCATGGCCGACGATCGTCGAGTTGATCTCGATCCAGAAACGCCTGCGCGCCTTCGAGGCGACGCTCGAAGGGGAGCCGCTGCCCGAAATCGACCAGCGTTATTTGGAGAGTGAGCAAGCCGGCTTGCGTCCTGAGGATCAGCCGGTAAGCTAAGAGTGGTTGGCGGCGAGCGCTTCCGGCTCAGCCGCCCACCGACGCCTGCTTTTCGCTGGTACGTTGGCGCGAAACATAGTCGCGGTAGCTAATGCACTCGACATCGGGCTTGGTGCAGACCTCGCCGGCAAAGCGCTCCAGCGCATTCCAGTAGGCGCCGTCATTCATCAGCGTGAAATGGAAGCCGAGCTCCAGCGGAATGCGTTTGCCCTGGTATTGGGTGTCGAAGGCGGCGCGAAAGGCGTCATAAGTCCGGTTGGCGAACTCGGCCGCCTTGCTCGGCCGCTCGAAGCCGCCCGAGTGCCTGACATAGAGATTGTAGTCCATGGCGATCACCGGTCGTGGCCTTGGACCTTCCGGAATCTGCGGCAGCGAAAAGCGCGTGATGCCATTGCCGGTCGGTGGCAGGGCAGGGCCACGCGATACACCGCTTGCGTCGAACAGGAAGCCTGCTTTTGGCAGCACCCTGTAAAGCGCCTCGTTTGCCGACAGATAGGGCGCGCGAAAGCCCACCACCTTGCGTGCGATGTCGCGCCAG
The DNA here is from genome assembly GCF_004962245.1 of Mesorhizobium sp. Classification (GTDB taxonomy): domain Bacteria; phylum Pseudomonadota; class Alphaproteobacteria; order Rhizobiales; family Rhizobiaceae; genus Mesorhizobium. The sequence goes on from NZ_SUHQ01000009.1 coordinate 205,745, forward strand.
CCCGCGGGTTCGGGGGCAATGGCGTTGATCGAATAGGCGTTCTCGAGAATATGCGAGAAGGAGCCAAACTCGCTCAGCCAGTCGGCCTTGCTCCAGTCCTTGCCATCGAAATGGCCGCAGCCATGGCTGCCGATGTCGTGGCCTTCCGAGACGGCGAACCGAATCTGTTCAAGCCGCTCGGTGACCTCCTGTTTCGAGGCGGCAAAGCCGATATTGGACTTGCCTGATGTCTTGCCGGGCGCCGTGTACTCCTTGCGCGTCTCCGGCGAGAGCAGGAAGACGCAGGACACGAAATAAGTGAAATGCGCGCCGGTGCGGGCGGCCAGCGCCCGGCTGCGCTTCCACTGCGAGATATCGCGGGCGCTGTCGAACGAGATGATGACGGCCTGCTTAGGCTTTGCCGGTGCTGGCGCCGCGGGCGGATCGGCGAGGGCAGTGCCTGCCATCGCAAGCGAGGCAAGAGAAAACGCAACAAAGCGGGACAAACGAGGCATCAGCATCCGGTCTGGATTTAGCAATGGTCGGCACCGGCTATCGGCGAAATGTGGCGTGGGTACGGTCACCTCTGGTGGCCACGTATCCGGCGATTAGCCGATTTTCCTGCCGAACCCCTTCCATGCCGACAAAATTTCGCTAAAACGCGGGCTCATGAACCGCCCCGGCCGGGGCAGGAATGGTTTTGATCCATGTCGGACGATAGTTTTATCCGCGAAGTCAACGAAGAGATGCGTCGCGATCAGGCGCATGCGCTGTGGGACCGTTTTGGCCCTGTCTTGCTTGGGCTCGCAGTGCTGGTGGTGGTCGGAACCGCCGCTTTCGTCGGTTATCGCTATTGGGACGAGACCCGCGCCAATCGCTCGGGCGATGCCTTCTCGCAGGCCCTGAAGCTTGCCAATGACGGCAAGAGCGACGAAGCGCTGACAGCCCTCGCTGAACTGGAGAAGGATGGCTACGGCGCCTATCCGCTGCTCGCCCGCATGCGCGCGGCAACCGTCAAGGCGGACAAGGGCGACGTCGACGCTGCCGTCAAGGACTTCGACGAAGTCGCCGCCGACACGGACATTCCTGCCGGTCTTCGCGACATGGCGCGCCTCCGGGCGGCACTGCTGCTCGTCGATCACGGTTCCTTCGCCGATGTCTCCAGCCGCGTCGAGGCGCTCACCGCCGACACCAACACGCTGCGCCATACGGCGCGCGAGGCGCTCGGCCTTGCCGCCTGGAAGGAAGGCAAGGCGACGGACGCGCTGAAACTGTTCGACCAGATCGCCTCGGATGACGGCGCCCCGCGCAACGCGCGCGAGCGGGCGACGTTGATGTCCGAGCTGATCCGTGGGTCGGGCAGCGCGTCGTGATGCATGACATTCAAAGTCGCCATCATCGGCCGGCCTAACGTCGGCAAATCGACCCTTTTCAATCGTCTGGTGGGAAGGAAGCTGGCGCTTGTCGACGACACGCCGGGCGTGACCCGCGACCGTCGCGTCCATGCCGCCAAGCTCTACGATCTGCATTTCGACGTCATCGACACCGCCGGTTTCGAGGATGCTGCCGCTTCGACGCTGCCCGGCCGCATGCGCGCCCAGACCGAGATCGCCATCCGCGAAGCCGACCTGATCTTTTTCACCATCGATGCCAAGTCCGGGCTGATGCCCGACGACAAGACCTTTGCCGAGATCGTTCGCAAGTCCGGCAAGCCGGTTGTCGTCGTCGCCAACAAGGCCGAGGCGCGCGGCGCCCAGGGCGGCATGCTGGAGGCCTGGGAACTCGGCCTTGGCGAGCCAATCCCGGTCTCGGCCGAACACGGCCAGGGCCTGCCCGATTTGCGCGATGCGGTGATCGCAGCACTTGGCGAGGCACGCGCCTTCGGCGAGGAAGAAGAGGATACGGACGAGGAAATTGCCGCCAGCGAGGTGCTGATCGGCGAGGACATCACCGATCCGGACGCCGAACCGAGCTATGACGACACCAAGCCGATGCGCATCGCTGTCGTCGGCCGTCCGAACGCCGGCAAGTCGACGCTGATCAACGCGCTGATCGGCGAGGAGCGGCTCCTGACCGGGCCGGAAGCCGGCATCACTCGCGATTCCATCTCCGTCGACTGGGACTGGCATGGCCGCCGCCTGAAACTGTTCGACACCGCCGGCATGCGCCGCAAGGCCAGGATTCACGAAAAGCTGGAAGTCATGTCGGTGCAGGACGGCTTGCGCGCCATCCGCTTTGCCGAGATCGTCATCATCGTGCTTGACGCGACAATTCCCTTCGAGAAGCAGGATCTGCAGATCGCCGACCTGATCATCCGCGAGGGCCGCGCGCCGGTGATCGCCTTCAACAAATGGGATCTGATCGACCACCCACAGGAACTCCTGGCGGAACTGCGCGAGAAGACTGAGCGGCTGTTGCCGCAGGCGCGTGGCTTGCAGGCGGTGCCGGTCTCGGCCGAAACCGGGCGCGGTCTCGACAAGCTGATGGACGCCGTCATCAGGACGCACAAAGTGTGGAACAGCCGTGTCTCGACAGGCAAGCTCAATCGCTGGCTGGAAGGCATCCTTGCGCATCATCCGCCGCCCGCCGTGGCGGGGCGCCGGCTGAAGATCAAATATGTCACGCAGGCCAAGACCCGGCCGCCGGGCTTCGTCGTGTCCTGCTCACGACCGGACGCGATGCCGCAGTCCTACGTCCGCTATCTCTCCAACAGTCTTCGCGAAGCCTTCGACATGCCAGGTGTGCCGATCCGCATCGCCTTGCGCACCTCGGAAAATCCGTTCGCCGGCAGGGCGAAAAAACGCCGCTGAGCGCCGGCGCCCTCTGGTCGTGGATGGGCGTGCGGATGGGTGCGGCCTTTTTGCGCGCTGATCGCCTGGCCGATCTTTCTTCGGCCCGAACATGGCCGCAAAAGCGCCGGACTTCAGATCGACAGGAAGATCGACAGGGAAAACACGATCGAACCTGTTAACGCCCCATCAAGGTTAATGCATCATCGTGCCTCTCCAGTGGGTCCGTTGCGTTTCTGGAGAGTTCCGTGCATCGACGTGTTGTGAAGCGGCTGATCGCCGCCGCCGGTGAGAGATGTTCACTCCTGTCTCCGTTCATTGTTGGTCTGTGCACTCGGGTCGGCTTTCCCGAAAGATCCGCGCATCGACGTATTTTGACGCAGCTCGCCGCCGCCGGTGAGAAAAGACGTTCACTCGTGTCTCCTCTGGTCATTGGGCTTGGCATCTGGGTCGGCTTTCCGACCGTCATCGCCTACCAGGACATGGGAAGCCTGGTCTCGGGCCTCAAAGCGCCGAATGCCCGCTGGAACGCCTATGTCGAGAAATCCGTCGCCGGCTCTGTCCATGCCGCCGAAATGCCTTTCCTCGATTCCGACACCACCGGTTCGATCTCGGGTTCCGGCGTCCGGTTGCCTGGCATCGGCGCCGTCTCGTTTCGCGGCAAGGGCAGCGTGGCCAGCGCGACGCCCGACGAGGACCGTATCATGCGTGCCGACAAGAAAGGCCGCATCATCATGGTCTCGCCGGTCGCGCCACCGAAGAACTTCAATGCCGGCTCGATCTTCGAGCGCACCTCCTCGCTGCTTCGCCCGAGCATGGACGGTGGCCTGAAGATGGCTTTCTCCAAGCCCGAGATCAAAGGCAAGGAGATCCAGATCGCCGCCGCGTTCCACGCGCGCGTCGACAAGAAGCCGGATCCCGGCGTGCCGGCCATGCTTGCCGCACTTGTCAACAACGACCGCCCCGACGTCCTGGCGACCGCCTACGCCCCGGCCGCGCCCGACTATGCGCAGGCTTCGCCCTTCGAGGCCTTGCTTCAGGACGAGAAGCCGAACGATGGCCGCTTCATTCCGCCGATGGCCAAGGGCGATCATTCGTGGATGCAGACTCCGCTGCCGGCGAGCGTCTTCTCCAAGAAGGAACAGACTTGCCTCGCCAATGGCATCTACTTCGAGGCGCGCGGTGAATCCGTGCGCGGCCAGGCTGCTGTCGCCCAAGTCATCCTCAACCGCGTCCGCAATCCGGCCTATCCGAACTCGATCTGCGGCGTCGTCTACCAGAACGACAAGTGGTTCAACCGCTGCCAGTTTTCCTTCGCTTGCGACGGCAGGAAGAAGCGCATCCAGAGCCCCGCCAACTACAGAATTGCGCAGGATGTCGCCATGGCGGTCACCGCCGGCAAGGTCTTCATCCCGGAAGTGGGATCGTCGACCCATTACTACGCCAACTACGTCAATCCGGGCTGGGCGCGAACGATGAAAAAAATGACCAAGATCGGCCTGCATATCTTCTACCGCACCTATGGCGGCGGCTGGAGCTGAGCGCTCCGGCAAGGCCCCAGGCACGGTCGATCGAAGACCCGTCGCCGGAGGGATTCGGCCGCGGCACGCCAATGACCGTATCGGGCACGATGTCGCACCTTGGCAAGTTATTGATTTTAATTAGAAAAATACTTAAGGCTGAAGTTCCCCCCGTGGCTTGACGGGCGCGGACCCTCTAACTATGTTGCCGGCGACTTAAGAGCGGACGGACGGCAACGATCTGACCGGGCAAGGGGGTTGCGATGGCCGACATGAATGGGCCAGACGGAACCGGAGAAACCGGCCGCGGCAAACAGCGTCAAGCCGACATCCGCGACGACGATCTTGAGCGCCGCCGGCGAGACCTTGAAGCATCGCTTGCGACAAGGCGGCCGGACCGGCTCGAGGGGAAAGACGACGCGAAAGCGGGCAGTGCGGCCGGATATGGCCAGGCGCTCAAGCTGTCCAGCGAGTTCATCGCCGGGATAGTGGTTGGTGCCGGCATCGGCTGGATCATCGACCGTCTGGCGGGGACATCGCCATGGGGTCTGATCGTTTTCTTGCTGCTGGGTTTTGGCGCCGGCGTGCTCAACGTCTTGCGTTCCGCAGGGCTTATGGCGGAGTTCGGACAGGGCGATAAAACGCGCGATCCGAAAGAATGAACTTAAGGCCGCTTGCCGGCGCAATGAACAGGACACTAAAGCCGCGTGCGGCTTTGATGGGGAATTAAAGTGGCTGCTGCTGACAAGGTCGATCCGATCCACCAGTTCCATATCAACAAGCTGATTCCGATCGAGATCGGCGGCTACGACCTGTCCTTCACCAATTCGGCCCTTTTCATGGTCGCGACCGTCGCCGTTGCCTCGGCATTCCTCTATCTCAGCACATCGAGCCGCAGCCTCGTTCCCACCCGTCTTCAGTCGGTCTCGGAAATGGCCTACGAATTCGTCGGCAACATGCTGAGGGACGCAGCCGGGACGCAAGGCATGAAGTTCTTCCCCTTCGTGTTTTCGCTGTTCATGTTCGTGCTCGTCGCCAATCTGCTCGGTCTTTTCCCGTATTTCTTCACCGTCACCAGCCACATCATCGTCACCTTCGGCCTCGCCGCGCTGGTGATCGGAACCGTTATCGTCTACGGCTTCATGAAGCACGGCCTTGGCTTCCTGAAGCTGTTCGTCCCGCATGGCGTGCCGGTTTACCTGCTGCCGCTGGTGGTGCTGATCGAGGTGATTTCCTTCGTCTCGCGCCCGGTCAGCCTCTCGGTTCGTCTGTTCGCCAACATGCTGGCCGGCCATATCACGCTAAAGGTGTTCTCGGGCTTCGTGGTGAGCCTGAGTGCGCTTGGTACGCTTGGCATTGCCGGATCGGTCCTGCCGCTGGCGATGGCCGTGGCACTGACCGCGCTGGAATTGCTGGTCGCCTTCCTGCAGGCCTACGTCTTTGCCGTGCTGACCTGCATGTACCTGAACGACGCCCTGCATCCCGGGCACTGACACGGGCTGACCAAGAGTTTCCGGCATTGCTGCCGGATGGAATCGCAACGGAATTTTAGATCCAAAGGAGTTGAACACATGGAAGCAGAAGCAGCAAAGTACATTGGCGCCGGCATCGCATGCCTCGGCATGGGTGGCGCCGGTATTGGCCTCGGTAACATCTTCGGCAGCTATCTGGCGGGCGCGCTGCGCAACCCGTCGGCCGCGGATGGCCAGTTCGGCCGCCTGATCTTCGGCTTCGCCGTGACCGAAGCGCTGGGCATCTTCTCCCTTCTCATCGCGCTTCTGGCCCTGTTCGGCTGAGCCCCTGTTCAGCTAACACTGGGAATTGGACGGGCCGGCTGCAATTCAGCGGCAGGCCCGATTATCGGGGATAGTCCATGTTCGTGACATCTGCCTTTGCGCAAGAGTCCGCGCCCGCCGTCGAAGGCGGCCATACCGGCACGGAAGGCGATACGCATTCCGAAACCGGCGTGCCTGCCGAGGCGCACGGCGTGTTCCCGCCATTCGATCCGGCGACGTTCCCGTCGCAGCTTCTTTGGCTGGCGATCACCTTCGGGCTGTTCTACCTGTTCCTGAAGAAGGTGGTGATGCCGCGTGTCAGCGGCATCATCGACGTTCGCAATGACCGCATCACGCAGGACCTCGACCATGCCGCCAGGCTGAAGGGCGAGGCCGATGCCGCCGTTGCCGCCTATGAGCAGGAACTGGCGGAGGCCAAGACCAAGGCCAATGCAATCGGCCAGCAGGCCAGCGATGCCGCCAAGGCGGAAGCCGAGGCCGCCCGCAAGAAGGTCGAGGCTGCCCTCGACCAGAAGCTTGGCGAAGCCGAGGCGCGCATTTCGTCGATCAAGGCGAGTGCCATGAAGGAAGTCGGCACGATCGCCGAGGACACCACTTCGGCCATCGTCGAGGCGCTTGTCGGCGGCAAGGCCAGCAAGGCCGAGATCGCGGCAGCCGTCAAATCCGTGGCCCGGTGAGGAGCGCATCATGGACGCCACATCACTCGCAACGCTTTGGGCCACGGTTGCCCTCGTCATTTTTCTTGGCATTGCCGTCTACATCAAGGTGCCGGGGCTGATCGCCAAGGCGCTCGATGCTCGTGCCGACAAGATCAGCAACGAGCTTGAGGACGCGCGCCGGTTGCGCGAGGAGGCCCAGCAACTGCTCGGTCAATATCAGCGCAAGCGCAAGGAAGCTGAGCAGGAGGCCGCCGACATCGTCGCCGCCGCCAAGCGCGAGGCCGACATGCTGGCCGCCGAGGCGCACAAGAAGACCGAGGACTACGTCGCCCGGCGCACTGCACTTGCCGAACTGAAGATCGGTCAGGCCGAGCGCGAGGCGATCGGTGAGGTGCGCGCCAGTGCCGTCGATATCGCCGTCGAAGCCGCCCGCACACTGCTCGCCGGCAAGATCGACGCGAAGGCCGGCGCCGACCTGTTCAAGGCCTCGCTTCATGACGTGAAGTCCAAGCTGAATTAAGCGGCCATAGTGGTCGTACAATTGAAGCCGCCCGGGAAACCTGGCGGCTTTTTGTTGTGGTGCGGATAATCTCCCACCTTGACGGGGAGATGTCGCCGAAGGCGACAGAGGGGGTCGGTACGTTCTGGCGCGACGCCATATCGGATAACACGTGGGATGAAAGAGAAGGCCGGCGCTTCGCGCGCGGCGACCCCCTCTGGCCTGCCGGCCATCTCCCCGTCAAGGTGGGAGACTACGCGCCTAGCCGCCGTCGCTAAATCGTCGAGAAATACCGCCGAGCCCGCTCAATCCAGGCCCGCAAGGCTCTCTTCATCAGCCACTTCGGTGCCGCCAAGCCGGAACGGTGCGAAGGTGGCGCGGTGCAGCCGCGCCACCGGTCCATGCACCTCGATCGCCGTGCGGTGGCGGACCGTGGCGTAGCCCATGTGGACCTCGAAACCGTACTGCGCGTGATGGCTGCCGCAGCCGCACATCATGCGGTCGCGCATCACCTTGGCCACGATCGAGGCGGCGGCGATCGACTGCGAGCGCTGGTCGCCCTTGATCAGCGCGCGGCCCGGGCAAGGCAGGCCCGGCGGCACGTCGCGGCCATCGGCGAGCGCGAGTTTCGGCTGTACCGGCAAGCCGACCAGCGCGCGACGCATCGCCTCGAGGCTGGCCTTGAGGATATTGCTGCCATCGATGCCTTCCGCGCTGACCGAAGCCATCGACACGCCAAGAGCGGATCCGAGGATTTTCAGAAACAGCGCCTCACGCTGCAGATGGTTGAGGCGCTTGGAATCGTCGAGGCCGTCGGGAATGTTGGCGGGATCGAGCACCACCGCTGCCGCGACGACCGGCCCGGCGAGCGGGCCGCGGCCGGCCTCGTCCATTCCCGCCACCGGCCACAGTCCTTCGGCCATCGCCTTCGTCTCGAAGGAGAAATCGGGCCTCTCGACGATTTCAAAGAGAAGCGGAGAATCAGAACGCGCGCGAGCCATGTTGCGGCGAGGTTCGCATCGGCTCCGATTCTCCGCAAGCCCCTCCGGGTCGGATGGGGCATCGGACCCGGAGAGCACCGTCTGCAAGCCCGGGGACAAGACAGGCCGGACGGGATCTCTTCATGTGCCGCCGGCAACGGCGACACACGTGATGTCTTCACAGCAACATCAGTTGCTCGGTCGCCTTGGCCGCGGCGACGAACTGATCGGTCCTGAGCGATCGCCGCTCAGCGTTGAGGCCAAGCCTTTTGGCGGAGATCTCGAAACGCCGGCCGATTTGCCAGGCATAGGGACCGGACCCTTTCATGCGCTTGCCCCATTCCGAATCGTAATCCTTGCCGTCGCGCATCGAACGGATCAGCGACATCACATGGCGGTAGCGGTCCGGATAATGGCGCAGCAGCCAATCCTTGAAGATCGGCGCGACCTCCAGCGGCAGGCGCAGCACGACATAGCCGGCCTCGCGCGCTCCTGCCGCACGTGCCGAATCGAGGATGCGCTCCATCTCCTGATCGGTCAGGCCGGGGATGATCGGCGCAACCATGACCGAGGCCGGAATGCCGGCATCCGAAAGCTGCCTGACCGCCTCCAGCCGCTTGGTTGGCGTCGATGCGCGTGGCTCCATCGTGCGCGCCAGCATCCGGTCGAGCGTCGTCACCGACAGCGCCACCTTGGCCAGCCCGCGTTCGGCCATGCGCGACAGGATGTCGATATCGCGCGTCACCAGCGCGGATTTGGTGACGATGCCGACCGGGTGGCCGCGCGCCTCCAGCACTTCGAGGATCTCGCGCATGATCCGGTACTGTTTCTCGATCGGCTGGTAGGGATCGGTGTTGGTGCCGATGGCGATGGTGCGCGGCTGATAGCCGTCCTTCGACAGCTCCTTGTCGAGCAGCCGCGCCGCATCCGGCTTGGCGAACAGCTTCGATTCGAAATCCAGCCCCGGCGACAGGCCCATGAAGCTGTGCGTCGGCCGGGCGAAGCAATAGACGCAGCCATGCTCGCAGCCGCGATAGGGGTTGATCGAGCGGTCGAAGGAAATGTCCGGGGATTCGTTCCGGGTGATGATGGTGCGCGGCTTCTCGACCTGCACCTCGGTCTTGAAGGGCGGCAGTTCCTCCAGCGAATTCCAGCCATCGTCGAATACGTGCCGGCTGACCGGTTCGAACCGGCCGGACGGGTTGATGCCGGCGGACCGGCCGCGATTGCGGTCCGGACGGATACGGACGCCGCTCTGCTCGATCATCGCGTTGGCCATCTCGGCTCTTCCAGCTCCGAAGGCGGCAATGTCGGCACGTACGATCTGTTCCATTTTCGCCCTCTCCCACGGATTGCCGGTTGGCCGTCGAATCGCTCTGCTCATGAAAATAATCCTATTTTGCTGATGGGAACAAAGCAAGAACTTTTTATGGTGCAATGCAAAACTGGCGCTCCGGCCAGCTTTCCGCTATTCGGCTAACGATGCTCAGCGTTCTCATCCAGACCCTGAATGACGAAGAGAGACTTGCCCGCACGCTCGCCTCGCTGATCGGTGGCGCGGTCGAGGGCGTGGTGCGCGATGTCGTCGTCTGCGACAGTGGTTCGACCGACCAGACGCACCGCGTTGCCGAACATGCCGGCTGCGTTTACGTGGCGAGCGGCGGCATTGCCGCCGGCATCAGGCAGGCCAAGGGAGACTGGCTGCTGCTGCTGGAGCCGGGTGCGCGGCTGGCGGAAGGCTGGATCGACGAGGTGGCCGCCCATGCGGGCAGGCAAACCATGCCGGCGCGGTTCTCGCGGGCGCGCGGCAGTCGCGTGCCGTTCCTGTCGCGGGTCTTTTCGGGGAACCGGGCACTGGCCGAAGGGCTGCTGATCAGCAAGCGTCAGGCCGCGGCCTTGGCGAAAAACGCCCGCAGCGCCGAAGCCATCGCGCGCGGCCTTGCGACCAGGAGGCTCGACGCCGAGATCTGGGTGGCGCCGACGAGGTGAGGGTCCTTTTCCCCGTAAGTGGCGAGGAAGGTCGCGTCCTTCGGGGAGGCGAGTTTTGCTGAGGTAGTCGCCCATTGTGCATTGCACAAAAGCTGACCTCGGGTTACTTTGATGCGGGCGGATGGGTTTGGGTAGCACCAGAGCAGTGAGCGACCGGCGCTTTGGCTATGCTGCATTGATAGTTGAGGATCCTGATGCCCCCTTCAAGCCCTGACAAATCCGGTGCTGCAAGCCTCGAATCGATCGCCCGAAACGGCAGCCTGCTGCGCCGCATTGCCGTGCGGATTCCGACCTATCTGACGGACCTTCGCGAGAATCCGGCATGGCTGCCGATGTTCATGCTGGCGCGCACCATGCCGGCGCGGCGGTTGCATTGGCGCGGCGCAAAACCCGTCCGACCGGCACAAAAAACCCAGGAAACGATGTTCACCGGCGTCGATCGTGATGCGGTGGTCGATGCGCTCCGCTCGGAAGGCCTGTTTTCCGGGCTTGTCCTGCCGTCGTCGATCCACGAGGAGATCGCCAGCTTTGCGCAGCGCACACCTTGCTTCGGTAATTTCGACCGTCGGCTGGAGTTCCTGCCGACGGAGCATGCGGAGGCCGAGAAACACTTCGACCGCCCATTGCTCAGCGGGCACTTTTTCGAGCGCATCCTCGACTGCAATGCCGCGCTTACCGTGCAGCGCGACCCGTTGCTTCTCGACATCGCCGCCCACTACCTCGGCAGCCAGGCGAAGCTGATCACAACGCGCGTCTGGTGGAGCTTTCCGACGGGCTCCGTCTCCGATGCCGAGAAGAACCTTGCGTCGCTTGGCAAATACCACTTCGACCTCGACGATTGGCGGATGCTGAAATTCTTCTTCTATCTCAATCCGGTCGATGCCGACACCGGGCCGCATGTCTATGTCAGGGGCAGCCACAACCGCCGCAGCCTCAAACATCAGCTGACGCTTCTTGTCGGCCATCCGGCGGAAGAAGTACTGGACGTCTATGGCGAGCAGAGCCCGATCACGTTGACCGGCGAGGCGGGGTTGGGCTTTGTCGAGGATCCCTTCGGCTTCCACATGGGCACCGTGCCGACGCGCACACCGCGACTGATGATGGAAGTCGGCTTCGGCGTTTCGCCGCCCTCGCGCCGGCGGTTCCACGGCGAGCCCGTCATTCGCTGATTCTTGGCGCTGATTCTTGGCGCTGGTTTTGGGAATGTCCCGAAACAACCGGTGGGTTCAATAGGTCATTGCAACACCTTCTGTAGCCTATCGGCCGGCGTTT